>JAVVDY010000004.1:0-212927 GCA_032251255.1 Desulfuromonadales bacterium | reverse complement strand
CCCTCGCCGCCACTAATTGAAGCATCTGATCGAAAAGGGTGCTGAATAGTTACAAGCCACTTAACAAACTAATCAACCGAACGGAAAATAGGTCTGTGCTAAATTGAAACGCAAAATCTAAAATTGCGGTGTTGTTCGAGCGTTTCGTCGCTGCCGGCTATCACGAACCGTTAGAGGTCAAAAATGAATTTAACAGAAATTCCATCCCCCCTTGCTTGGATTGCAGGAATTTTAGGCACAATCTTCCTTGGAGCACTGGGAAGTGGTTTCTGGAACTTAATACTTGGCCCCCTTGTCTCTAAACTTGGAAACGTTGTTGTTCGAATATCATCTCTTGGAATAAAGTCACTTAAAGACAAACTTTATTACGAAGCAAGCAAGGGTCACAAAAATCACTTACTAAAAATAACTACATTTTTAATTTTTGTGTTCATTTTTACACCATTAATGTACGTGAATCAGTTAAGTGAGCGCGGAGAACGACATGCAGGATACATGAAAAAAGCTGTAGAAATTGCAAAAATTGAAAATATAAAAGAAGAAAAATATGATAAATACGTTTCTGAAAAATTTACAGAATTCCTACTTGAAGATACAACAAATGCGACACATAAACTTGCACTAGGCTCAACACTACTTTTCCTATTTTGTCTATTTCATTTTTTCCGCATTTTTTACAGCGAATCTGTTGTTAAATATTTCGACCACTGCATAAGAATATGTTCACCATATTTCAAAGAAAAAGAGTCAGAGCAATTAATATCAGACTTTGCATTAATGACCTGCAAGGATGATTTTGAAAAAATTACAAACAAGCTAGAAGAAGTTGCACACAGGGGAAGCGTTGAACTACGAGATTTTGCACCCTATTGATAAGACCTCTAACAAACCAATCAACCGGACGGAGAATACGTCTGCGCTAAATTGAAAAGCAAAGTCTAAAATTGCGGTGGTGTTCGGGTAGTTCGTCGCCGCCGGTTATCATGAACCGTTAGGCCAAAAAGAGAGATTTCTGAAAATGAATATCCACATTTCCCGCCCGAGCGAGTTTAGAACGGTCACAACCTGGTTAAATTCTGAAGCGAAATCAGGGCAGGTGGATATTTTTGGCATTTCTGGTTACGGAGGTATTGGTAAGACATATCTCTTAAGCCAGGTTTTGGACAACATAAAACCCGTATCAAAGGGGTACCTGCAAATCAAAATTGACGGTTCTGACCCATCAATCCTTGGCGATTTTATGGCACTCTATGATCGAAAATTTGCGCCGAGGACTGTACCTCATGGCAAATCTGATTATGATTACTTTCCTCATGCACGAGACCTTGTGCGACAACACAAGGTGCTAACTAAGTCGGTCAACGAAGCAGTGAAAAAATCTGCAAGCCCAGACGATGTCAAAAAGGCCGCAAGTTGGATTTTCCGTGGGGGAAGTGTACTTAACAAGTCTATTCCTAAAACCAGAGAGTACCTGGACTTCGACTCATTACAGAAGCTAGGTGTCGACAAAAGAGTTGAGGAAGCAATCGATCTCTTGGCTGCCCTAAAGGAAATCGAAAAAACCTCTTGGTTGCCCGGCAGAGTCAAAGATGTTTTTGGCATCACTTATCGAGAAAGTTTAAAGACAGACTTATTCAGATTGAGTGCGGACGAATTGCTGGCTGATTTATGTGCAATATTAAATCGCTATCAGCGATACGACCGTCTTCGCCTAACCCACTCCCCGATTAAGGGTTTAGACAGGCTCCTTCTTATAATTGATGATTTTGAAATTCTTGGAAAAACTATCATTAATTTTGTGACAACAGCACTAGTGCCAGTTCTCGAACAAGCAAATTTTCATTCAACAATAATCATTCTTGGTCGTGACACCCTTTCCGATGCACACATATCTTTTCAGCATCACCTATCCCACCTTGTTAGAGAGACAATTCGACTAGAACAATTTCCAGATCATATTGCTCATCAGATGTTTCTTGAAAGTGGATACTCAGAGACTGACATTCCGAAGCTTATGGAGGAGTCACAAGGTTATCCATTTCTAGTCAGACTACTATGTGAAGCAAGAGGTGGAAGTGTCAGCTTTTACCAGCAATTTTACGAGCGTACGACAAGATGGATGACACCAACTGAAAAAAGCTGGGTTCTCCCGCTCTGTTATCTTGATCGAATTACAGAGGCCTCCATCAAAGAGATGTTGCCCAATGCGCCGGCATTATCTGTCATGACTTGGTTTAAACATGAGGCATCTCTTCGGGATCCAAATGCGGAATGGTATTCCATTGCCCCTTATATCAGGAGGACTCTTAAAGAATATCATCACAAAGAAATTGGAACAAAAAGTCACGAAGAATTCACAATGAAAGGTAAACAGGCTTCAAACGTGGCCTAATCACTAAATCAACCGGACGGAAAATACGTCTGTGCAAAATTGAAAAAACAAAATCTAAAATTGCGGTGGTGGCCGAGCCTTTACGTCGCCGCCGGCTATCATGAACCGTTAGAGTGCATCCAAGGATCCAACTATGGACCATCGCGCGAATCGCCAAGTCAGACTGAAATCGAGGCCATCTGCCATCCCCGACGCGGAGCACTTCGAGATCGTCGACGCGCCCGTACCCGACATTTCGGATGGTCAGGTTCTCGTGCGCAATATCTACTTGTCAGTCGAGCCGGCGATGCGCGGGTGGGTCAGCGCGGTGTCGAACTATTCCGAGCCTGTGGCCCTTGGTGCGGTGATGCGTTCGCTTGCGGTGGGGCGTATCGAGCAGTCGCGACATCCCGAGTTCCACCCGGGCGATTACGTGACCGGAATGTTCGGCTGGCAGGACTACGCCGCGGTGGACGCCAAGACGATCCAGCGCAAAGTCGTTGCGACGGGCCTGCCCATCTCCACATCGCTCGGCGTCCTCGGCCTCAACGGCCTGACCGCTTATTTCGCACTGCTGGAAATTGGCCAGCCGAAGCCGGGGGAGACCGTGGTTGTCTCCACCGCGGCGGGGGCGGTCGGATCGTGTGTCGGTCAAATCGCCAAAATCAAGGGCAGTCGCAGCGTCGGTATTGCCGGCGGAGCAGACAAAGTGCGCATTTGCCTCACGGAGTTCAATTACGACGCGGCGGTGGATTACAAGGCCGGCGAGTTCGAGTCGGCACTCGATGCCGCGTGCCCCGGGGGCGTCGACATCTACTTCGACAACACCGCCGGTCACATCAGCGACGCCGTCATGCGCCGCCTCAACGTGGGCGCCCGAGTCGTGGTCTGCGGTACCGCCTCGGTTGCCAGCTGGGATCCGATACCCCAGGGGCCTCGGGTTGAGCGGCATCTCCTCGTCAAGCGAGCACGAATGCAGGGCTTTCTCATCTTTGACTATGCTCACCGCTTTCCCGACGCACTGCGGGAGCTCGAGAGCTGGGTGCGCGCCAGGCGGATTCACTATCGAGAGGACGTACTCGACGGAATCGAGCACGCGCCGGGCTCGATCGCCGGTCTCTATCGTGGCGAGAATCTCGGCAAGCGTCTGATTCGGATTGCTCCCGAAGGGCGCTAATGTGCGCGGCGCCGTCGACACACTGAGACTCGCGCAGTGCACTCTAACCAGCCCATGCAACGGACCCCTTCGAAGCGGGCTTGCGCCCGCCTCTTCGCGGTCGCTGATGGCGACGTTGGAACCAAAGGAATACGGATGAACACCTCGGTGCAAAACAAGTTCGATCTCGACACCCCTTGCCTGGTGTTGGATATCGATGTCCTGGAACACAACCTTCAGAAGATGCAGGCCGTTGCCAACCGCACAGGCAAGAACTTGCGCCCACATGCCAAGACCCACAAATGTTCAGAACTGGCGAAAAGGCAAATTGAAGTCGGGGCATGTGGCGTTTGCGCCGCAAAGGTTTCTGAAGCTGAGGCGTTACAGAAGGCCGGTCTAAGCGGAATCCTTCTCACCGGACCGGTGGCAACGCCGAAGAAAATCAAGAGGCTTGTTGACATATTGGTCAAGGATCCTTCCTTGATGACCGTCGTAGATCACCGAGAAAGCATTGCGTTGCTTGATGCTGAATTGCGGGAAAGAGGACAGTCTATGGACGTACTCCTTGATGTGGATGTCGGTCTGCATCGGACTGGAGTAAGACCCTCTAATGCGTTGGAACTGGCCGACGATATTCTTTCCCGCCCTTCACTACGCCTTAGGGGTATCCAGGCATACGCTGGCCAGGTTCAACACATACGTTCGTATGATGCCAGAAGGACCGCTTCACTCAAATGCCTGGGGGAAGCTGTTTCTGTGATTCGCGAACTGCGGGCCACCGTGGAGTCCTGCACCATCTTCAGCTCTTCCGGCACAGGAACGTTTGACATGGATATCGCTCTTCCGGAAGTAACGGAACTCCAGGTTGGATCTTACACATGCATGGATATGGAGTATCTCGCCATCGGATCGGCTGAGGACTCAACACGATTTGCGTCGTTTGGTCCGGCCTTACGATTACTCACGACTGTCGTCAGTAGAAACCAAAAGGGCTTTGTTACGGTGGACGCTGGGTTGAAATCACTCTACAAGCATGGGGGCGTACCGGCGGTCATTGGATCAGAACACTTGGGAATGGTATACGACTGGTTCGGTGATGAGTACGGAAAAGTTATCTGTTCCGACAAAGTCGAGTTACCCGCAATTGGAACAGTCTTGGAGCTTGTGACTTCCCATTGCGATCCGACCATCAATTTGTTTGATTGTTATTATCTCACGAGGGGTGCTGAAGTCATTGACGTCTGGGCAATCGACCTCAGGGGATGCAGTCAATAAGGCTACAGGCTCCAACAAATCAATCAAGCCGACTCATAAGGCTCGAGGCTTATTTCTTCGTTAGGCTGAAGGGACTGAAGAAGGATTGACTATCTGGAAGTAACCCCAGGCTCAGCAAGAAGAAAAGTGCCGGTTGGTCGCGACCTGTCCGACTCCGGTCAGGTCACTTGTTTGGCTGGGGTGAGGTATGCAATTGCGAGACGCTTGAAAAAATCAAAGCGCCCCGGAGATTATCGGGGCGCTTTGCAATCATGTCACCTTCTTTGCGTGTTCCCTTGGGGAGCACTTTATTGGATCACCCAACAACTGCGATCCTGGTTTTGTCTAGCGTTAGATTGATTCGGCTTTCCTCAACGAGTCTGGTGGTTCAGAGCTTGGCATAACCAGCTTCCTCCTTTACATTTGAGGCGCCCCTTTTGCTATTGAGGCACGTTTTCAATATACCACGGGGATCGAGATATTGGAATGGCCGGTTCAATTTTCCCGGCCGGTTTTTTCCGTGGGCAGGGAACGGGTGCGATGAGGGCGGTTCCTTGCTGATCCCTTCCCCCCTTGCCGTGTCGTCTTTTGGACAAAAACGGCGTCAGCTGTTGGCGGCAACATGGTGTGAAGAAGGTCTCCCGGGACGGAAATTTGCGGGCACGGTTTTGGCCGTGGTGTGTCATATTGGGGAATGAACCTGTAGGAGCAATCTGCAGAGCGGGGCTGACGCATGAAAGAAACGAAACCGGAAGTGTCCTTTGACGAATCCTTTGCGCTGCTGGATATCCGGGTGGGCCGGGTTGTCGACGTTGCTTTTGAAGAGAGGACATCCAGGCCGACCTATAAGATGACGGTTGACTTCGGCAAATACGGAAAGCGGGTCAGCTATGGCCGCTTTACCCGGCACCCTGCGGACGAGGTGCAAGACAGGCTCGTGCTGGGTGTCCTGAACTTTCCCCCCCGCCGGATGGGCGAGGTTGTTTCGGAGGTGTTGATCCTCGGTGTCCAGTACCCCGGCGCTGAGAGCGGCGAAGCGACCTTTGTCTCTCCCGCGGTGAAGGCGAAGGTCGGCAGCAAGCTCTTCTAGGCGGGCCTTGCCTGCCATCCTTTAACATGGGTGATGTCCGGTTCTCCCGGTCATTGCTGTGAGCGGGCAAAGGTTGTAGGATTCGCTGATGCGCCCCTGGTTTGATACCCATATCCATCTGCTGGCCCCGGAGTGGCGGCAAACCCCGCAAGAGCTGTATCGACAGGCGCTGGCCTCGGGAATTGGCGGGATGCTGATGCCGGGGGTGCGGTCCGGCGACTGGCCGCGCCTGCTGGAGCTTGCGCGGCAGCTGCCGGGGGTGTATCTTGCACCGGGCCTGCACCCGGCCTATGCCGGACAGTGGTCGCCGGAGGCTGCGCAGCAGTTGCGTGCCTTGACCCGCGAGCCGCAGGTGGTGGCGATCGGCGAGATCGGGCTGGATGGGGTGGCCGGACCCCCACTGGAGGCCCAGGAGGCTGTTTTCCGCGAGCAGCTGCAGATTGCCCTGGACGCGGAACTGCCGGTGCTGCTCCACTGCCGCAAGGCGACCGGGCGGGTGCTCGAGGTGCTGCGCGAACTGCAGATCGGGCGGCGGGTCGGCGGCGTCTGGCACGGCTTCTCCGGCAGTGTGCAGACCGCCCTGGAGCTTTCCGCACTCGGGGTGAAGATCGGCGTCGGGCCGGTTCTGCTGCGCGGATCGGCGCGCAAGCTGCCGCAGGCGGTTTTGGCGCTGCCGGACGAGGCGCTGCTGCTCGAGACCGACGCCCCGGATATGGTCGGTTCGCCGCTCGGCCTGCTCGATGTGGCCGCAAGGCTGGCCGGGCTAAAGGGCTGGTCGCTTGAACAGACGATGCAGGTCACGGCGGGCAACGCCCGAACCCTGCTGGGAATATGAAACGCATGACGAAAATCGATCCGCGTGCGGAACTGAAGAACGCCGCCTGTATCGTGCTCGGCTCGGCGGCCCTGGCGCTCGGCGTGGTGCTGTTCCTGATCCCCAACAGGATCGCCACCGGCGGAACGCCGGGGATGGCGATTTTGCTCCATCACCTGACGGCGCTGCCGGCCGGGGTCCTGATGGTGGCGATCAATGTGCCGCTGCTGCTGGCGGGTTTCCGTTACCTGGGCGGGCTGTTCGCCGTGCGGACGGTGTTTGCCATTCTGGTGTCGTCGCTGCTGGTCGATCTGTTCGCCGAGGTGCTGCAGCTCGGCGCGCTGAGCGACAACACCATGCTGGCGACGCTCTACGGCGGCATTGCGGTGGGGATCGGGGTCGGCCTGATCCTGCGCGGCAACGCCTCGGCGGGGGGCTCGACCGCGGTGGCCCGGATCGTCTCCTTCCGCAGCAGCATCAAGCCGGGGCAGGTGATTCTTTTTATCGACATGCTGATCATCGTCTGTTCCGGGATCGTCTTCCAGGATATCGAACGGGCGCTGTGGAGCCTGATCAGCATCTACGTGACGGCCCGCTGCATCGACATGGTGCTGACCGGCGCGCCGTCGGAGAAGATCGTTCATATCGTCTCCGAGCGGGTCGAGCAGCTCAGCGAGCAGATTATCCGCCATCTCGGCAGTTCGGGAACCGTTCTCAGCGGCACCGGTCTCCACCGGGACGAGAAGAAGACGATGATCTTCGTCGTCGTCGAGGGGCGACGCATCACCCTGCTGCGCGATATTATACGCGACAACGATCCGCAGGCCTTCATGGTGGTCATGGAAGCCTCCGAGATGCTGGGCCGCGGACACGGGCGCTTAGGCCCGTAGAAAAAGTGAGAAAGAACAATGCGGGAACATAGATTCAGCCGGATGCAGCTGCTGGTCGGCGGTGACGGCATGGCCAGGCTGAAAAACGCGTCGGTCGCGGTTTTCGGGGTCGGCGGGGTCGGCAGCTATGCCGCCGAAGCGCTGGCGCGAGCCGGGGTCGGGCGCCTGACGCTGGTCGATTTCGACGATATCTGCGTGACCAACGTCAACCGGCAGATTCATGCGCTGGACGGCACCATCGGCAGGCCGAAGGTTGAAGCGATGGCTGAGCGCTGCCGGGCGATCAATCCGGATGTGCAGGTCGAACCGTTGAAAATGTTTTATGAAAAAACGGTCAGCGACGAGCTGCTCGGGAGGGGCTACGATTACGTGCTCGACTGCATCGACCACATCACCGCCAAGCTGCACCTGATCCAGAGTTGCCGGGAGCGCAATCTGCCGGTCATCGCCTCGATGGGTGCGGCCAACAAGCTCGATCCGACCCGGCTGGCGGTGGCCGACCTTGCTGATACGACGAAGTGCCGGCTGGCGCGGATTATCCGCCGGGAGCTGCGCAAGCGGGGCATCGAGCGGGGGGTCAGGGTGGTCTATTCCACCGAAGAGTTCCGCCCCCTCAGTGGCGAGACCGCGGTCTGCGCGGAGAACTGCGTCTGCCCGAACAAAGAAGATCAACGGTGGAGCTGTGACGACCGGCGGGTTATCCTCGGCAGCTCGTCCTATATTCCGCCCATGTTCGGCCTGACCATGGCCGGCGAAGTGATTCGCGAGCTGCTCGGAGAGAGATGATGGACATTCTGCAGATGCTGTTGCTGGCCGGGCTTGGCGTGGTCGCCGGGATTCTCAACGTCCTGGCCGGGGGGGGGTCGTTGATGACCCTGCCGGTGCTGATCTTCATGGGCCTGCCGGCACCGGTCGCCAACGGCACCAACCGGATCGCGATTCTCTGCCAGAACGTTGTGGCGGTAGGCGGGTTCAAGAGCAAGGGGGTGTTCCCGGCCAAGCTGGCCCTGCTCTGCACGGTGCCGGCGCTGATCGGCAGCGTTATCGGCGCCCAGCTGGCCATCGACATCAGTGAAGAGCTGTTCAGGCAGATCCTGGCCGTGGTGATGATCGGGGTGATCCTGCTGATGGTTTTCGATCCGAACAAGCGGCTGAAGGTCGATGAGCAGCACATGACCCCGCTGCGCACGGCAGTGCTGCTGTTCTCTTTTTTCCTGATCGGTATCTACGGGGGCTTTATCCAGGCCGGAGTCGGTTTCCTGATCATGTCCGGCCTGCTGGTGCACGGCCTCGACCTGGTGAAGATCAACGCGGTCAAGGTCTTTGTTGTGCTGTTTTACACGATCATCGCCATGGCGGTCTTTATCTGGCATGACCAGGTCAATTATCCGCTGGGCATCGCCCTGGCGATCGGCAATTCCGCCGGCGGCTGGATCGGCTCGCACCTGGCGGTGGAAAAGGGGCATGACTGGATCAGGCGCCTGGTGATCATCGTGGTGGTCATCTTCGCCATAAAGCTGGTCTGGTTCTGACCCTGTCCGGGGACGGCGGGCCTTTTCCGTTCCTCTTCCGGCATTGATTGTCTGGCTGTTGTTGACTGATTTGATCACACCACGTATCATGGGAAATGAGCCTTCTTCGGAAGGCCTTTTCTGCTTTTCAGTGCAGAAATGAGATCGTGGAAAGGTAGATATGGCATTACTGGAGATTCTTCACTATCCGAATCCGCTGCTGAAGGAAAAATCGCTTCCGGTGGAAACGTTCGACGCGGAGTTGCGGCAGCTGGCGGAGGACATGGCGGAAACCATGTACGATGCTCCCGGAGTCGGCCTGGCGGCCCCTCAGGTCGGAGTCCTCAAGCGGATGGTGGTCATCGACTGTTCCGGGCATGAGGAGCCGGCCGACCTGATCGTTGCGGTCAACCCCGAGGTCATTGCCCGTGAGGGGGACTGCATGGAGGAGGAAGGCTGCCTCTCGGTGCCCGGCTATTTTGCCAGGGTCGCCCGCAGTGCCCGGGTCAGGCTTCGTTACCAGGATCTTGAGGGGCAGACCCTGGAGCGGGATGCGGACGACCTGCTGGCGGTGGCGATCCAGCATGAAATTGACCATCTCGACGGCACCCTGTTTGTCGACCGGCTCTCTTCGCTGAAGCGATCGATGTTCCGCAAAAAATACCTGAAGATGCTGCAGCAGAAGGAGTTGGAAGAGGCATGACACCACAGGATATACGTACCGTTTTCATGGGGACGCCCGAGTTTGCCGTCGGTACATTGCAGGGCCTGATCGACGCAGGGGCCAACCTCTGCGGGGTCTATACTCAGCCGGACCGGCCCAAGGGGCGCGGCAAGAAGCTTGCGGCGCCGCCGGTCAAGGAGCTGGCGCTGCAGCATGACATCCCGGTGTTCCAGCCAACCCGGCTGCGCAGCCCCGAGGCGGTAGCAGAACTCGCGGCGCTCAAGCCTGACCTGATCGTGGTCGTCGCTTACGGCCAGATCCTGCCCCAGGCGGTTCTCGACATCCCCAGGTACGGCTGCATCAACGTGCACGCCTCGCTGCTGCCGAAGTACCGGGGTGCGGCGCCGATCAACAAGGTTATTGTCGATGGCGAAACAGAGTCGGGAATCACCACCATGCTGATGGACGCCGGCCTTGACACCGGTGACATGCTGGTCAGGCGGAGTCTGCCCATCGGTGAGAATGAAACCGCCGGTCAGCTGCACGACCGGATGGCGGTGCTCGGGCGCGAAACGATGGAGGAGACCCTGAGGCTGCTCTGCGCGGGAGCGCTGCAGCCGGAAAAGCAGGACGACAGCCTGACCTGCTATGCGCCGATGATGAAGAAAGAGGACGGGCTGATCGACTGGCAGCAGCCGGCACGGACAGTACACAACCTGGTGCGCGGTCTGGACCCCTGGCCGGGAGCGTATACCCACCTGGCCGGAGAGGTGCTCAAGCTGGCAGATACGTCCGTCGATGAGACCCTCAACGGTCCTGCCGGGACGGTGCTCTCGGCGGATGCCGACGGGGTGCGGATCGCCTGCGGCAGCGGCGCGCTGGTGGTCGGGCGGTTGCAGTTGCCCGGCCGCAGGATGCTGGCGGCGGCGGATTTCCTGCGCGGCCGTGAGCTGCCGGTCGGCACCGGACTGGAGTAGTTTCTTTGACACAGCAAATGGGCGACTCAATCGATCAGCCGCGCAAGCGGCTGTTTATTCTCCTGCTCGGCGTGGCCTGCGGGCTGGTGCTGCTGCTGGCGTTTCTGCTCTGGTATGTGCCGAGTATCGGCCTCACCGAGATTCACCCGTCGTTGCCGCTGGTCTTCGGGGTGGTGCTGGGAACCCTGGCGTTCGTCATTATCGGCGGGCTGTCGCTGCTGATCCTGACCCTGCTGACCGGGCGCGACCTGTTTTTGCTGCAGGGGCTGCGGCGGATCGTGGTCAAGTACCTGTTCCCCGCCATCATCAGCATGGGCCGCCTGTTCGGAATCGACAAGGATCTGCTGCGGCAGTCGTTTATCGCCCTGAACAATCAGCTGGTGCACACCAAGCGCCTGCGGGTCCCTGCGGAGAAAACGCTGATCCTGCTGCCGCACTGCATCCAGCTGTTCGATTGCGCGATCAAGATCACCGGCGACGTCGAGCAGTGCATCCGCTGCGGGAAATGCGATATCAAGGGGCTGCTCGAGCTGGCCCAGACGTTCGGGATCGATATGGCCGTGGCCACCGGCGGGACCCTGGCGCGCAAGATCATCGTCGAAAAACGGCCGGGACTGATCATCGCGGTCGCCTGCGAGCGTGACCTGACGTCCGGAATCCGCGACTCCTACCCGCTGCCGGTGATCGGCGTGCTCAACAGGCGCCCCAGTGGGCCCTGTTTCAATACCCGGATCGTGCTTCCCGAAGTGGAGCGGGCGCTGACCCAATATGTAATCCCCAGGACGGCCTGATGATCCAGGTCGGCCAGCAACAACGACGCAACGCGAAAAGGAAAGACAGATGAATACGCTACGCACTGTCATGTTGATGACATTATTGACTCTGGTCCTGGTTGGCGCCGGTGGTGCTATCGGCGGCCAGAGCGGGGCGCTCTTCGCCCTGATCATGGCCGGGGTGATGAACCTCGGCTCCTACTGGTTCTCCGACAAGATCGTGGTCAAGATGTATCGCGGCCAGCAGGTCGAGAGCGGCCCCCTCTATGAGGTGGTTGCCGAACTCTGCAGGCGCAACAACCTGGCCATGCCCAAGGTCTATATCCTCCCCCAGGCGACCCCGAATGCCTTCGCCACCGGCCGCAACCCGCAACACGCGGTTGTCGCGGCAACCCAGGGGATCATGACGATCCTCAGCCGGGAGGAACTTATGGGAGTGATGGCCCACGAACTGGCGCACGTCCAGAACCGCGATATCCTGATCGGTTCGATTGCCGCGACAATCGCCGGGGCGATCAGCTACATGGCGCACATGGCCCAGTGGGCAATGATCTTCGGCGGCCGGGACGACGAAGACAGCAACCCTGTTGCGATGATCGCGATGATGATCCTCGCCCCGATTGCAGCCATGCTGGTGCAGATGGCGATCTCCCGCTCGCGTGAATACGGCGCCGACCAGACCGGCGCGCGCCTGTGCGGCAATCCCCACTCCCTGGCGAATGCCCTGCGGAAGCTGGAAGGTGCCAACCGGATGGCGCCGATGGCCCGGGTCAACGAAGCGACGGCCCACATGTTCATCGTCAACCCGCTCAAGGGGGGAGGAATGCGGGCGCTGTTCTCGACCCATCCGCCGATGGAAGAACGGATCAGGCGCCTGGAAGGGATGCGTCTCTAATTGGCGGATAACCGGCAGGGCATTGAACCGCGCAGGCTCGCTTTTGCCATCCTGACCCGGGTGGACGAAGGGGGGTTCGCCGACCTGGTTCTCGACGGAGAGTTGAGGCGCAGCACCCTTGACCTGCGGGATCGGTCGCTGGTGACGGAGCTGGTTTACGGGACGCTGCGCTTGCGTGGGCGGCTCGACTTTGCCCTCGACCAGGTCTCCCGTCAGCCGTTACGGCGGCTGGAGCCGGGGGTGCTGCGCCTGCTGCGCCTGGGGGCCTATCAGCTGCTCGAGCTTGACCGGGTCCCGGCGCATGCCGCGGTAAACGCTTCGGTCATGCTGGCCAGGCAGCTTGGCATGGAGCGGGTGGCGGGGCTGGTGAACGGGACCTTGCGCGGGCTTGAACGGATGCGCCAGGAGATCCCCTGGCCCCCCCCGGAGCAGATCAAGCCTTACCTGCAGCATGTCTGCAGTCTGCCGGGCTGGCTCGCCAAGGAGCTGTTGCGCCAGTTCCCGAACGTTGAGTCGCGGGCCTTCGGCGAAGCCCTGGCGGGACAGGCACCGTATGCACTGCGGGTCAACAGGCTGAAAACCGACCGGGACAGCCTGCTTGCGGAACTGGCGGCGACCGGCCATCTGGCCCGCCCGGCCCGCTATGCGCCGGACGGGGTGATTGTCGAAAGGCGCTCGGGGGCTGATTTGCCCGGGGATGAGGACGGCTGGTATCAGATTCAGGATGAAGCGAGCATGCTGATCGCGCACCTGCTGGACGCCCAGCCGGGGATGCGTATTCTGGACGCGTGCGCAGCGCCCGGCGGCAAGACCACTCATCTGGCAGCGCTGACCGCAAATCGCAGCCCCATTCTGGCGCTGGAGAAGCATGCGCATCGGGTGGAGCTGATCAGGCGGAGTGCTGACCGGCTGGGGTGCACAGCTGTCGAGGCGCGGACCTGGGACCTGACTGAACCGCCGGAATTCCTCGAGCCGCAGAGCTTTGACCGGGTTCTGGTCGATGCCCCCTGCAGCGGTCTCGGGGTTCTGCGCCGCAACCCGGAGAGCCGCTGGAACAGGACGGCGGCGGATGCCAGGGAACTGGCCGGCCTGCAGGCGACGATTCTTGACCAGGTCGCACCGCTGGTTCGGGTGGGGGGAGTGCTGCTCTATTCGGTCTGCACCTTTACGACCAGCGAGACGACGGCGGTTGTGGCCGATTTTCTGGCCCGGCACAAGGAGTATGAACTTGACGGCCTGGGGCAGGCGGTGCCGGAGCACTGGCGCGAGCTGATCGGTCCCGACGGCATGCTGCACACCTTCCCGCATCGCCACGATGGAATGGATGCCTTCTTTGCCGCCCGGCTGCGAAGAAGATAACGACTCACCCGGAGGCGTGGCGTCTCTGGGACGACTCTGACTCTTATTGCGTTTCGGCGCTCCTGCGGCGAACGCTTTTCGCCCTAGCCCACTGGAGACAGCAGATGATTAAAATCGCCCCCTCGATCCTGTCCGCTGATTTTGCCCGTTTAGGGGATGAGGTTCGCGCAATTGACTCAGCCGGCGCCGACTATGTTCATGTCGACGTGATGGACGGACATTTCGTCCCGAACATCACCATCGGGCCGTTGGTCGTGGATGCGGTTCGCCCGGTGACCGGGCTGCCGCTCGACGTCCACCTGATGATCGAGAACCCTGACCAGTATGTCCCCGCCTTTGCCGAAGCGGGGGCGGATATTATCGTTGTCCATGCCGAGGCCTCCATCCACCTGCACCGGACGGTGCAGCTGATCCGCTCGCTCGGCAAGCGGGCCGGGGTTTCCCTCAATCCGGCCACCCCGCTGACCGCCCTTGACATGATCCTGCCGGATCTGGACCTGGTGCTGCTGATGACGGTCAACCCCGGGTTTGGCGGCCAGTCCTTGATCGAGAGTTGCCTGCCGAAGATTGCATCGCTGCGGCAGCGGATCGACCAACTCGGGCTGGAGGTTGAGCTGGAGGTTGACGGCGGTGTCAAGATCGACAACATCGAGCGGATTGCCGCAGCAGGAGCTGATGTCTTTGTCGCCGGGAGCGCGGTGTTCGGAACCGACGATTACGCGGCGACCATCGCCTCTCTCAAGGAGAACGGCAACCGCGGGCGCAGCTGATGTCCCCGTTCGATGAGATTTCCCAATACCTGGCGATTCATCCGGCGCGCTCGCTTGAGGCTCAGCAGCTGAGGCCGGCCGCCGTCCTGGTGCCACTGTTCCAGCGCCACGATGAAACCTGGGTGCTTTTAACCAGGCGCACCGAACACCTGCCGAAGCATGCCGGTGAAATCTCCTTCCCGGGGGGAGGTGCGGAGCCGGGAGATGCCGATCTCTGGCAGACGGCGTTGCGGGAGACAGAAGAAGAGATGGGGATCGTTGCCGCTGATGTGACCTGCCTCGGCCAGCTGGATGATATTGCTTCCGTTCATGGCTACCTGGTCACACCCTACGTTGGCAGCTTCACCCACCCCTACCCCTATCGCATCGATTATGGAGAGATTGACGAGGTGATCGAACTGCCGCTGCAGAGCTTATGCGATCCGCAGGTTTACCACCAGGAGGACTGGCAGCATAAGGGTCGCGTCGTTCCGGTTGACTTTTATCGGCTTGATGGCCATGAGATCTGGGGGTTGACAGCAGCCATCCTCAGGCAGCTGCTGAGCCGGCTGGATCCCTTCTTTGCCGCAGACGACAGGGCATCGCGTGGCGGCAGGTAAAAAACCGTGCTGGAGGGACAGGGTATCAGTTGTTCAGCAGGATCGGGTCAAGCTGGCCGCTGCGTTCGAGAGCGAAGAGATCGTCGCAGCCGCCGATATGCTGGTCATCGATGAAAATCTGCGGAACGGTATGCCGCTGCGCCCGCTGCTGCATCTGGACGGCCCTGGCCGCGTCGTCGCTGATCTCGTACTCGACGAATGCGACCCCCTTGTCGGCCAGCAGGTGTTTTGCCCGGTGGCAAAACGGGCAGTAGTCCTTGGTGTAGATCTCAATTTTTTTCACAGCCTGTCCCCGGGTTATCGCGAAATTCATGCGGAAATAACATGAATCGAGGAACGGCCTCAAGGAAAAAACGTTCAGCCGGTCCGGTCAGAGGACTGCTTAAGGAGAGAGCCCGATGTTGAAACGGTTGCCTGTGTCCATGCTGTTGCTCTTGCTGCTGGTGTCGGCCTGTACCCGGCCGATCGAACTGGGATCCGATTTCGTCACCATGAGTGAACACTTTGCCGAGGCGATGCGCTGGCAGGACTTCCCCGGAGCCTCCAGGTTTCTGGGCACCGCAGAGCGGGAGGCGTTTCTTGATCAGTTTCCCCGCAACAAGGACCTGCATATGGTCGAGGTCAGCTTCGAAGAGGTCGATCTGAACCAGGCAGAGGGGCGTGCCGAGGCGGTTTTGCTGGTCGAATACTACCTGCTCCCCTCGGTCACCGTCAGGGAGTGGCGCTGGACTCAGCAATGGCGGCGGATGGAGACCTCCTCCAGCGGGGGGGGCATGTGGATGATCCAGTCGCCACCGCCGGCATTTCCCGCTCCGGAAACTGCGAAATAATCTCCGGTTTTTCGGGCCGTCTGGCTCCTGTGAAAAGCAGTTTGCGCGGGAAAAATAGCCTTGATTTCGGCTTGTCGTTTATGTTATCAACTGCATACTGTATACGATTTGTAACTATTGCAAACAGTTAGAACATCGGGAACTTATCGCCGATTCAGGATTTTTCGACCTTCCTCACGGGGAAGGTCGAAGCAGGTCATAGGAGGTCAATTTGGGTCAGCTTGTATTTTCCAGTTGGGGGAGAGAGATCATCGACAACCGCCAGGGGGGCGACGGTACGTCGGAGATTGTCCAGAAAAAACTCCCCGTTACGTTCGATGGCGAACGGTCGATGGCAGCGTTCATGGGTTGGGACGGCATTATCGTCGCTGACCCGGCCGTCGATGTCGTTGCCATGGCGGCCGAATACGCAAAGCGGGTTCAGGAAGATTACTGCTGCGCCAAGTGTTCGCCCGGCAAGAAGGGGACCCGGGTGCTGCAGGATACCCTGGCGCGGATCCTCAATGGAGAGGGTGAGGAGAAGGACCTGGCTGAGATCGAAGCGCTGGCCAGCCTGCTGCAGAACTGTAAATGCACCCTCTGCCTGACTTCTGCGGTGCCGGTCCTGGACACGGTCAAATATTTCCGCGAAGACTATCTCGCCTATATCCGCGGCGAAAGACGACCCAGACCGGCCGAGTACAAGGTCAAGCTGACCGCGCCCTGCCAGGACAAGTGTCCGGCCCATATCGATATCCCCGCCTACATTGAGGCGATCAAGGACTATCGCTACGACGAGGCACTGTCGGTCATCCGCGAGAGCATGCCGCTGCCGGCCGTGTGTGGCCGGGTCTGCCCGCACCCCTGCGAGACGGCCTGCCGGCGCAAGAATGTTGACGACTCGATCAACATCATGGTGCTCAAGCGCACCGCTTCCGACTACGAATGGCAGCACCAGAAGACCCCGCCGATGCAGCCGAAGCCCCGCAAGGGCAAGTCAGTGGCGATTGTCGGGGCCGGTCCTGCCGGTCTGACAACCGCCTACTACCTCGCCCTGGAAGGCTATCCGGTGACCATCTATGAAGCACTGCCGGAAGGTTTCGGCGGCGGTATGATCGCGGTCGGCATCCCGGCTTACCGGATGCCGCGGCATATCCTCCAGCGCGACATCGATATCATCTGCTCGATGGGCGTCGAGATCATCTACGACACCAAGGTCGGCGAGGATATCTCGCTGATGGAGCTGAAACGGAAATATGATGCCGTGCTGCTTGCACCCGGTGCGCACAAGTCGAAGCCCGCAGGGATCGAGGGCGAGGACAAGGGCTACAACGGCTTCCTCGCCGGCGGGATCGAGTTCCTGCGTGATGCCTACATGG
Organism: Desulfuromonadales bacterium; assembly: GCA_032251255.1. Lineage (GTDB taxonomy): Bacteria > Desulfobacterota > Desulfuromonadia > Desulfuromonadales > Geopsychrobacteraceae > BM509. The sequence goes on along the minus strand of JAVVDY010000004.1, from coordinate 195,616 downwards.
GCAGGCCGACCGGAATGGGCAAGAAGGTCTGCGTCGTCGGCGGCGGGAATACCGCCATCGACTGCGTGCGGGTCGCCCTGCGTGAGGGCGCCGAGGAGTCGGTGCTGCTCTACCGCCGGACGCGTAAGGAGATGCCCGCGGATGTCTGGGAAGTTGACGGGGCCGACGAGGAAGGCGTGCAGTTCGAGTTCCTGGTCCTGCCGAAAAGGATCATTGTCGATGACAACCGGCAGGTCACCGGGGTCGAATGTGTCCGGATGGAACTGGGTGAGCCGGATGATTCGGGGCGGCGGCGGCCGCAACCGGTCGAAGGGAGCGAGTTTGTCGTCGAGTGCGACACTCTGATTCCGGCGATCGGCCAGGATCCGGATCTCAGCTTTATCAGCGAAGAGACCGGCATCGAGATCACCCGCTGGAACACGGTCGTGACCAAGTTTGTGCCGCAGAAGAACCTTGCAGGGCGTGACCTGAACGACAGCATGGGCAACCCGCTCTCACGGATTCTGCTGACTGACATGGATGGCGTTTTCGCTTCCGGTGATGCCGAGATCGGGCCGTTGACGGTGGTGGCCTGTGTCGGCAATGCCCACCGGGCCGCCAAGGTGATCCAGCGCTACTTCGAGGAGGGCGAAGCCTACCTGACCGACGATGACTTCCACGAGGATATCCTCAGCCATCTTGGGGTCTATGACAAGAACGAGAAGGTGTCCTGGCTGGATGCGATCGGCCGCTTCGATCAGCATGAAATCCACGGCCGGGAACGGGCCAGCGCTGGCAACTACAATGAGGTCGAACTCGGCTTCAGCGATCAGGAGGCGGTCAAGGAAGCCGAACGGTGCCTGCGCTGCTACCGGGTCTCGATGATTGCAGTCTGAAAATAATCAATCAAGCAAAGGCGGAAGGGCTCTCGCGAGAGTCCTGCCGCCGGTTTTTGAGGTGAATAGATATGGTCAGTTTGACGATTGACGGCAAACAGGTCAGTGTGCCTGCCGAAACGACAATCCTGGAAGCCGCCCAGAAGGTCGGTATCAAGATTCCGACCCTTTGCTGGCTGCAGAAGGTTTCTCCGACCGGTGCCTGTCGGGTCTGTGCTGTGGAAATCAAGGGGATTGAGCGAACCATGACCGCCTGCAATACCCCGGTCAAGGACGGGATCGAGGTGACCACCCAGTCGGAGGCGCTGACCAAAATCCGCAAGCAGATCATGGAGCTGATCCTGGTCAACCACCCGCTCGACTGCCCGGTGTGCGACGCGGGTGGTGAGTGTGATCTGCAGAACACCTGTTATGAACTCGAGGTCAATCGCCAGGAGTTCAGGGCGGAAGATGTCAATCCCGAGACCATCGACCACTGGCCGCTGATCCAGCAGGTGCCGAACCGTTGCGTGATGTGCGAAAAATGCGTCAAGGTCTGCCACGAGGTGGTCGGGGCCAGTTCCCTGTTCGTCAACGACAAGGGAGACCGGGCCTTCATCGACAAGGACCTGGAAAGCTGCGAGTTCTGTGGCAACTGCGTCTCCGTCTGCCCGACCGGGACGATGATCTCCAAGCCGTTCAAATTCAAGGCGCGCCCCTGGGCCCTGCGCAAGGTGCCGACGGTCTGCACCCACTGTGGCAGCCACTGCCAGATCGACCTCAATGTCCAGGGCGGTGAGATTTTCCGCATCACCTCCGACGACGAGGGTACGACCAACAACGGCAATCTCTGCACCGCCGGTTTCTTCGGCTACGGTTATATCAACAGTCCGCAGCGTCTTCGGGCCCCGCTGGTCGATCAGCAGCCGGCATCCTGGGGGGTCGCCCTCAGCCATGTCACCGATGCGATCGAGCAGGTTGTCGGCAAGCACGGTGCCGGTGCGGTGGCCGGGCTTTCCTCGCCACGCCTGACCAACGAAGAAAACTACCTGTTTCAGAAGCTGTTCCGGGCCGCCATCGGCAGCAACAATATCGATTCCGAAGCCCGCTACGGTGCGCTGCGGGCGCTGAAGGGGCTTGACAGCGTGCTGGGCCTGCACGGTGCCAGCAACCTGATCAGCAGCATCGGCAGCGCCGAAGCGGTGCTGGTGTTCGGTGCCGACCCGACCGCGGAAGCACCGGCAATCGACTGGAAAATCCAGGAAGCCACCCGTCGCAAGAGCGGCAAGCTGATCCTTGCCAATATGCGTAAGGTCAAGCTGCAGCGCTTTGCCAACAGCTTCCTCAACTACCGCCCCGGCAGCGAGATCGACCTTGCCAATGTTCTCGGACGCCTGCTGGTCGATAACGGTTTGGTTGATGAGGATTATCTCAACCGGATGGTCGGCAACCTTGACGAGCTGAAGAGTCATCTGGCCGGCGTTGATCTGGCGCAGGCCGTCGCCGCGACCGGCATCGAGCTGGCGCAGCTTGAAGACGCCGCGCAAATGCTCGGCAAGGCCAGCACGGTTGCCTTGATTTTCGGTGCGGATATCAGCAAAAGCGAGCGTGGCGAAGAGAAGGCGGCTGCGCTTGCCAATCTGGCGATCCTCACCGGCGCCCTGCGGGGTGACGCTGGCGGGCTGTTCCCGCTCGATGAGAAGGGGAACATGCAGGGCCTGCTCGACATGGGTGTCTACCCTGAGGCGTTGCCCGGCTACCTGCCATACGCAGAGAACAGCGGCAAGTTCGGTAAGGCATGGAATGCCGAGCTGCCGAAAGGCGGGCTGGATGCCGACGGAATCCTGCAGGGGATTGAAAACGGGCAGGTGCGGTTCCTCTATCTGGCTGCGACCAATCCGCTCAGCTTTCCCAATGCCTCACGCTGGCGCAAGGCGCTGGAGAAAGTCGACTGCCTGGTGGTCCAGGATATCCTGCCGAACGAGCTGACCGAGCTGGCCACGGTGGTTCTGCCCGGGACGACGTTCGCGGAAAAGAACGGCAGCGTGACCTCGCTGGATCATCGTGTCCGGCCGCTGGAACGTGCTATCCGCCCGGTGGGGGATGCCCGTGAGGACTGGGAGATCTTTGCTGATCTCTATGCCCGCCTGACCAGGACCCCGCTGACCTTCAGCAGGGCCGATATCCTCAGCGAAGTCAGCGGACTCTCCGGACTGTACGGTGATATCTGTTTTGTCGGCAACGAGCGCAATCGCCCCTGTCTCAAACAGCCGTTCAGCCCTGCTGACAAGAGCTTTACGTATCGGGCGGTCAGTGGTTCCGAGCCCGTGGAAGGTCTGCAATTGCTCAGCGGCAAATCGATTTTCCATTTCGGGACAACCTCGACTTGGTCCGATTCGCAGCTTGAACTGGTCGCCGAAGGGAAAATTGAAATCAATCCGGAAGATGCTTCGGTGGCTGGGATCAAGGACGGGGAGGCGGTCAAGCTCAGCTCCAGGACAGGTGTCGCGTTCGGCCGAGTCGTCCTCAGCGAATCCGTTCCGGCGGGCCTGCTGTTTGCTCCCTACCATTTCACCGAGCAGGGAATTCAGCAGCTGCTCCAGGACGGGAGCAACCGGGCGGGGGTGACCATCAGCAAAGCCTGATTCCGTTTCCTGATTGTTCCGTTACAAAGCCGGCCGGCCTGTCCATGACAGGCCGGCCGTTTCGTCTGGTGGGGTTTATTCTGCTTGTAAGATCGCCTGGCGTCGCATAAATTGCATCTATGCCGAGAATTGCCCGAATCGTAGCGGAAGGCTACCCTCATCACGTGACGCAGCGCGGAAACAACCGGACAGCCGTTTTCCTCGACGATGATGATCGGTGTAAATATCTTGATCTGCTCGCCGATTACGCGGGCAGGTATAACCTGCAGATCTGGGCGCACTGCCTGATGGATGACCATCTCCATCTCCTTGCCGTTCCGCCGAGCGGCACCGCCCTGTCCCGCGGGATCGGGCTGACCAACCAGGTCTATACCCAGTACTTCAACCGCAAGTACGGTTCTAGCGGGCGGGTCTGGCAGAACCGTTTCTTTTCCTGTGCGGTCGATGCTCACCATTACTTGTGGGCGGTTGTCCGCTATATTATCAATAACCCGGTCAAGGCCGGACGGGTGAAAAGGGCGGAAGAATACCCCTGGTCAAGTGCTGCGGCGCTTCTCCTGGGTGGCCATGAGGTTCGCTTTGCGAGCAGCGAATGGCTGAAAGCGGAGGAGAGGGAAGGGTTCAGGGCGTTTGCCAAAGAGAGCAACAGCTACATCGACAACGCTATCCGCAAAGCGACCAGCAACGGTCGGCCATTCGGCAGTGAGGGCTTTGTCAGGCTGCTCGAAGAGCGGTTACGGATGCGCATCAGGGCGAACCCGGTAGGGCGCCCGCGGATACACAAGCAGTGACCGGAAAGTGAGGCTGTTGAGGCTATGAGTGGTGTCTGGTTTGCATTGGGTTTAACCGTTTTTGCCGGTCTGGCGACAGGGGTTGGAAGTACCATCGCCTTTTTTGCCAAGCGGACCAACTACCGGTTTCTGTCGATTTCGACCGGGTTTTCCGCCGGGGTGATGCTCTATGTCTCCTTTGTGGAAATCCTCGCCAAGGGCGCGATCGCGCTGGAGGAGGCCTACGGTGACCCGCTGGGCCACTGGGTCAATGCCGGGTCCTTCTTTGCCGGAATCCTGCTGGTCGGCCTGATCGACAATCTCATCCCTTCCGCGGAAAATCCCCACGAGGTTCATGCCGAGGCCGAACGGGCGCCACTCGTTGACGAGAACGCGCCGGTGCCGGACTTTGAGGCGATCGCCGCAGAGAATCCCCAGCTGCATGATCATGGCGCACATGAACGCAAACTGCTGCGGATGGGTCTTTTTACCGCGCTGGCCATCGGGATCCACAACTTTCCCGAGGGACTGGCGACCTTTCTCGCGGCGCTGCAGGATCCCAGCCTCGGCATCCCGATCGCCATCGCCATCGCGCTGCACAACATCCCCGAAGGGATCAGCGTCTCGGTGCCGATCTACTACGCCACCGGCAGCCGGATGAAGGCCTATTTCTATTCCTGCCTGAGCGGCCTGGCCGAACCTGTCGGGGCGATTATCGCTTATCTGGGGCTTCGCCTGTTTGTCGGAGGCGAGGCAGATGTGGTCCCTCCGCAGGTGATGGGGATTCTGTTCGGCGGCGTGGCCGGGATCATGGTCTATATCAGCCTGGATGAATTGCTGCCGACCAGCCGGGCTTACGGCAAGGGGCATGACAGTCTGCTCGGGCTGCTGGCGGGGATGCTGGTGATGGCGCTCAGTCTTCTGCTGATGCGGTAATAGACAGTTATTACTGCTTCGAACTGAAAAGAGCCGCTCTGCAAGGAGCGGCTCTTTTTTTTTTTCTATGTTACTGATAATCTACTGCATTGTAGGGAACGCACCGAAGAACTTGTAGGCTTGGACGAAGGGTCCCTTGAGTGCCAGGGTCCCGGTCTGTTTCATCAGCGGAAAATTACCGGCGGCGAATGCTGCTGCAAAGGCGTCGAGGGCGTCCCGCTCGGCTTGCAGCATGTTGTAGTACATATTCATCTGCTGAACTGAAAAACCCCACAGCCCGGCGTCAACCGGACATTTTTCTACGTCGCTCCAGGCCTTCTGGGTTTCTTCGAGGGTTAAGGCCAGCTCTGCCATCAGCTCCGGTGTCGGTGCGGTCGCATTCTTCAGAGTGAGGACAATATGCTCCATCGGGTCATGGTAGATGGTCATCTTGTCGGTGATGAATTTCGGGAATCCGTTTTTCGGCCGCAGGTCGAGCATGGTGGCGCGAACGGCTTCCAGAACTTCGTGAGCAGCCGGGGTGCCATCGATTTTGGTGGCGGCATCTTTGATGGCGGTATCGATGGCATCGAAATAACTCTGCCAGTTTGCATAGTCAGGTTTGTAGTCGTAGTACTTGGTGTAAAAAGCGTTCCACTCCTTGATGAGTTTGTTCATGGTCATTTGCGCCGGAGCAATGTAGTCAGGTCCCTGGTTGGTGAAAAACAGCGGTGGAATGTAAACTTTTTCCAGATTGACAAAGTCCTGCATCAGTTCTTCGTCCTGGGCCATGGCGACGCCACCCATCAGCCCCACAACCATCAGGGCGGCCAGCATAAATCCAACAATCTTCTTCATTTTACATCTCCTTTTGTGGAATTGAAACGCCAGGCGTTTCCGCAGTAAAAACGGGTTATTTTTTCGTTCTGAAGAAAATAGCCCAGAGAATAAAAAAGAAATAAGAGCAATATTGTAAAAAATTACGCGGCAGATTACCGAAGAAAATACCAGATGTCAATATAGATCCAATATATAATAATTAGTTAATTAATGTGGAAACCGAAAGCTGCTGCTGCGTCTCTGTAGGGGAATGTCTGCTGGCATCCGGTGGACGCGATATGCCGAAATGGTCAACTTGATACAGGGGGAGCCGAAACGGCTGCTGGAGATCTGCGGGCTGTTTTGCCGAATACTGTAAAATTGACCGGTCAAGCGCGGTTTTTTCGACCATGACAGGCTGTCGACATTCGTGATATCGTGCCGCCATGAAACCGGAAGAACTGGGCTGGAGCCCATATTTTGCAGAAAAGTTCGCTCCATTTGAGAAGAAAGGATTCCTTCCCGCACGGGTGATTCGCGGGGAGAAGAATTTCTTTCGGGTCAATTGCCTGGGGCAGGAGTTGACGGCAAGGTTCGCCGGCAAGGTTCGCCACCGGGCGGGCGGACGGAGTGAGTTGCCGGTGGTTGGGGACTGGGTCGCCATTGAGGCCCAGAGAGAAGAGGGGCGGGCAACCATTCATGCCATTCTCCCCCGGACCAGTTCGTTTGCCCGCAACTTGCCAGGTCGTCGCAAAGGGAAAGGACGGGAAAGGGCTGAACAGCAGGTCATTGCCGCCAACGTCGACCTGGTCATGATTGTCAGCGGTCTCGACCGGGATTTCAACCTGAGGCGGATCGAACGCTACCTGACCCTTGTGGCCGGCAGCGGTGCCCAGGCCGTTCTGATTCTCAACAAGGCCGACCTGTGTGACAACCCGGATAGCTGTCTTGCCCAGGTCCGGTCAATTGCCCCGGAAGTCCCCGTCCATGTTTTTTCCGCCCTCGATGTTCAGCAGCTTGACGTGTTGAAAACCTATCTTGTCCGTGGCCGGACCCTCGCCTTGCTCGGGTCTTCAGGGGTTGGCAAGTCGACCATCATCAACGGCCTGCTTGGTGAGGACCGGCAGAAGATTGGCGAGGTCAGCGAGGCTGTGGGCAAGGGGCGTCACACGACAACCCACCGCGAGCTGTTTGTCCTGCCGGAAGGGGGCATTCTGATGGATAACCCCGGCATGAGAGAGCTGCATCTCTGGGGCGAGGAGACGGATCTTGCCGGTTCTTTTGCCGATATTGAAGAGCTGGCGCTGCAGTGCCGATTCTCCAATTGCGGCCATCAATCCGAGCCGGGTTGTGCCGTCTGTGCGGCCCGCTTAACAGGCGAGCTTTCAAGCGAACGAGTGGCCAGCTATCTGAAGCTGAAGGAAGAGCTGAGCCGGTTAAAGAGGCGTTAGCTGTCCCACCGATGTTTTTCCACTGTCTGAGCCCCATCATTCCATTCTTTGTTGCCGTTAAAAACATTCAGGTATTTGCATAACTCGATATTAAATTCATTCTAAAAAAATGAGTTATCGCTTGCATGTGAGGGTCGCCGAACACGCTTTGGTTCGTCGGTTCTAATCACGGTCCATGGTGTCCTGCATAATCCGGGAGTGGGGACGGGGGGACTCATCGCAGTTGTGCGGACTTTTCCTCGAACTTCTGGAAACCATTGCCAGGGAAAAAGGCTGGCAGCTTGAATATCTATTTGCTCCCCGCCACCGGTTTGCCTGCTCAGCCCTTCCGTTTGTCCTCGACGCTGCGGATTTTATCGTCCATCGACTGCTGCCGATCGATCCGGCTGCCCAGCTTAATGGTTGTCGTGATCCGCGGGGCACCCATCTGGTGAATCTGCTCATGACAGCGCCGGATCGCGCTGAACACCTCGTCATATTCCCCTTCGATGTTGGTGCCGTAGGCGTGCAGGCGGGTTTTCAGCCCGGCCTGCTCGAGGATCTCCTGGCAGGCGGCGACGTAACGGGACACGGACACTCCGACCCCGAGTGGAACGAGACACAGGTCAACGATAACATGCATACGGAAACTCCCTGATGGCTGCTGTCTGTCGTGCAGGGGCAGATCGCGCCCGCAGGACGGTCTCTGCATGATGCCTTCTTGCCGAGCGGGGCGAAGGCTGCGATGCGGGTATTTTAGCAGACCCCGGCCATTGGGTCAGCGGTTTTTGCCGACGGTCGTCGCGGCCGGGACCGGGCATGACCCGGTCCCGCTCTCGAGCCGCGGTGCCGGCAGAAGGTGTCGTTCACCGGATGCCTTCAAGGTTGCCAGCAGAGCGGAGTAAAATTGTGAACTCTTTGCCGGTGTCAGTTGCAGACGGCATGAACTGGTCGCCATTACGACCACCTGCCCTCTGCTCTGAATCTCAAGCTGCGCCTGGCGGCGCAGGATGAAATCACGAGGATCTCCTGTCTGGGTCAGCCAGCAGCATCCGGAGCGGCATACAATAGTCAGTCCTTTAAGGTTGTCTCCCAGATCCAGCAGTTCGCCCTGACTGAGCAGAATTTCCATCCCGCGCTCCTTTCGCCGTGAGCCCTGTCAGCTTCGTTCGTTGTCGGTTGCGCTATTTAACCCCGGGCGAAGAGATGGGTCCAGATACACTTCTTTACTATTGTGACCGACACAGATTATATTTTCAGCAAGTGTGCCCATGGGGAAAGAGGAAGACTGTATCTGTTTTAATCTGCGCTCAGCCGTTAGGGTGATGGCTATGTTGAGAACCGGACTGGAGCATCAGAGGAGGATTCCTCTCTACGAGGAGGTGGCGTCGCGGATCACTTTTCTGGTCGAGCGCGGGACCTTGCGCCCCGGTGACCGGGTTCCGTCGATTCGCAAGCTGAGCAAACAGATGCGTGTCAGTATCAACACGGTCAAGGAGGCGTACAGCCAGCTCGAGGATCGGTGTCTGATCGAGGCGCGTCCCCAGTCCGGATATTATGTCCGCGCCCGCCTGCCCGAGGTCCCGGCGGAACCTCAGGTTGATCAGCCTGCGCTGCGCCCGACCGAGGTCAGTCTGGGCAAGGTCTACCAGATGGTGATGCAGGATCAGCGCAACCCGGACTTGCACCAGCTGGGCATCGCGTTCCCCAACCCGGACCTGCTGCCGATAGACAAGTTGAGCCGGATGCTGTCCAGTGAATCGCGCCGCTTCCGGACCCAGTCGGTTTCCTACGAGCTTCCCCCGGGATGTCAGCGGTTGCGCAAGCAGATCGCCCAGCGGACCCTGCTGTCAGGCTGCACCCTGAGCCCGGAACAGATTGTCATCACCTCGGGCTGCGTTGAGGCGGTCGTGCTGTCCCTGCGGGCGCTCTGCAAGGCGGGGGACACGATCCTCATCGAGACGCCGATCTACTTCAATTTTCTACAGCAGATAGAGGACCTGGGGCTCAAAACCCTGGAAATCCCTTCGTCACCCCGTGACGGGATCAGCCTGGAGGCCCTCGCCTATGCCCTGGAGCATAATCGGGAGCAGATCTCGGCTTGCCTGGTGATAACCAACATCAATAATCCGCTCGGCGGCCAGATGCCCGACGAGAATAAGCGCAAGCTGGTTGACCTGCTGGATCGGTACGACATTCCGCTGATCGAGGATGATATCTACGGCGATCTCTCCTTCTCCGACAAGCGGCCAACGGTGGCCAAGGCCTACGACAAAAAGGGGAACGTGCTGCTCTGTTCCTCCTTCAGCAAAACCCTGGCCCCCGGATACCGGGTCGGCTGGATCGCCGCCGGCCGTTTCCAGGAGCAGATCGAACGGGGCAAGATGCTGGCGAATGTCGCCACCGCGACCCCTCCTCAGCTGGCCATCGCCGAATTCCTCGCCACCGGCGGTTATGATCACCACCTGCGCTCGATTCGCCGGGTCTATGCCAGCAAGGTCGCGCAGATGGCGGACGCAGTAGGGCGCTATTTCCCCGCCGGAACCCGGGCCTCGCGTCCGCTGGGTGGCTTTGTCCTCTGGCTTGAGATGCCGGAATCGATCAGTGCGATCAGGCTCTACGAGCGTGCCCGCGAAGCGGGGATTACCTTCGCTCCGGGGCCGCTTTTTTCAGCAAACGGCAAATATCAGAACTGCATCCGGCTCAATGCCGCGTTCTGGTGCGATGAGGTTGAGCGGGCTGTGGCCACCCTGGGCGCCTTGGCGCACGAATTGATGACGGGAGCGCTGGAATTAGCCTCCACCACATCGGTCGATAGCCCCTTAAAGCTTCATAACACACTGTTTTAGTGATATTTTTCCTTGACATCCCGTATACGGGGGAGCATTCTTTTCTTATTTGTTAATTTTTAACATATGAGAGAAGAGGAGTTTGAAATGGAACTGCAATGCCCCGTGTGTACCCATAAGGAAAAGTCCCAGATCGATACCCATGCTGATGGCTACGCCCACAATCTGATCGAGTGTGGTCACTGTGGAGCCCTCTGGACGTTCAAGGAAGTGACGACGATTCACCGTGAGCTGATTCACGGAGCAACAAGCCCCCAATACGTGCAGGGGTAGTGCCACGAATGAAACTTTTCGTCGGGGCTCTTCGCTGTGCGCCGCGCAGAAAGAGCCCCGATGGCCAATCTTGCCTTCTACACCGTCACGATCCTGATCTGGGGATCGACCTGGCTGGCGATTAAATATCAGCTGGGTGCCGTCGACCCCATGCTGTCGGTGGCCTACCGTTTTACCCTCGCCGCGCTCCTGCTGCTCTGCTGGTGCCTGCTCGCCCGCCTGCCGATGCGTTATTCACGCCAGGACCATCTGTTCATGGCCCTGCAGGGGGTTCTGCTTTTTGCCCTGAACTACCTGTTTTTCTACCTGGCCGAGCTGCATATTACCAGCGGTTTGGCCGCCGTCGTCTTTTCTCTGATCGTCATCATGAACCTGATCAACGGCAGCCTGTTTCTTAAAACTCCGGTGGAAATGCGGGTTCTTGCTGGCGGAGGACTGGGGCTTGCCGGGCTGATGCTGCTTTTCTGGCCGGAACTGGCTGCTTTCGATCTGAGTGACCGGGGGATCTACGGCCTGCTGCTCTGCGTTCTGGCCACATATCTTGCGTCGCTGGGGAATATCGTGTCAGCCCGCAACCAGCAGCACCGACTGCCTGTGGTCCAGACCAATGCCTACGGGATGAGCTACGGGGCCCTGTTCATGTTTCTGGTGGCCTGGCTTGCCCATGCGCCATTGTCGTTTGACCTCTCATTCGAATACCTGGGCGCACTGGCTTACCTGTCGCTGTTCGGTTCGGTGATCGCTTTCGGCTGCTACCTGACCCTGATCGGCCGGGTCGGTGCAGGGCGGGCGGCCTATGTGACACTTCTTTTTCCGGTTGTCGCGCTGGGAATTTCAACCGTGGCCGAGGGGTACCGGTGGAATCTTCCGGCCTTCGCCGGCCTGCTGCTGATCCTGGGGGGGAATGCGCTGGCCATGCTGAGGCCGAAGCGGCAGGCCTTAACCGGTAAAACATATTGATTTTTGAATAGTTGGCATATTATTCCGTGCCGGTGGGCGATACCGATATTTTTATGATTTCCGGCTGATAGGGTTTGACAAAGGGCACTAATTTGCAGTAAACAAGATTAGAGGTTTCTACTTTTTTGCGGTTGGGGGGCTGCATAACGTTCCGACGAAAGAAATTGTCAATCCGGATTTTAAAGGACTGTTCCCTTGTTTGAGCAGAACGACAGCTCCCGGCTGGTTCCCGCATATTTTTCCCGCGTCATCTCCCAAGGTGTCTGGAAAGGCACGCCTGTCCCACATTGGATTGCCCTGATCGGTTTTGTTCTCATCGCCCTGGCGATCAGTGTCGCCGGCTGGCAAATGTTTGAACACCAGAAGTTGCGGATCAAACAAGATCGGCAGAATGAACTCGAGGCGATTGCCGACCTCAAAGTGAAGCAGTTGCTCCAGTGGCGGCAAGAGAAGACGGGGGACGCGGAGCTGGTCCGCAACAACCGCATCCTGGCCGCTCAGATCGGCATGTGGATCAGGCAGGGGATGCCGGGCAATGATATCTACAGCAAGCTGAAGACCCGCATGACCGACCAGCAGAAGGCGCATCGCCTGCATGAGGTGCTGCTGCTCGATGTCGACGGACAGCTGTTGCTCAAGGTGGGGGCGGGGCATGATCCGGACGCTCATATCAACCTGAATCCGCAGCTATTGCAGGAAGTGGTCGAGGGGGGAGAGAGTGTCTTTAGCAACATATACTGGGCATATGATGCCGACAACTCTGACCATGTGCACCAGGATCTTTATATTCCGCTGCGCGCTGATGCCATGAACGGGACGCTCAAGACCACCTCGATCATGGTCTTTCGGATAGACCCGGAGCGTTACCTCTACCCGATCGTGGCAACCTGGCCGAACCGTTCCGCCAGCGCGGAGTCGATCCTGCTCCGGCCGGACAGGGAGGGGATCGTGACCCTTGCGGGGAGGCGCCACATCGCCAAAAATCCCGGCGAACACTTCGCCCCGCCGGCAAATGTGCAGACCCCTCCAGGCCTCGCCCTGGCCGGCAAGGAAGGGGTCATTGAGCACCTCGACTACCGCGACATCCCGGTTCTGTCTGTCGTGCGAAAAGTTGACGGGAGCCCCTGGTTCCTGGTCACCAAGATGGATATTGCCGAGATTTATGCCCCGATATTCGATCTGGCCCGCAACGTATTCTGGGTGGTCCTGGCCTTTGTTGTTGCCACCGGGGTGACCGCCTTTCACTGGTGGCGGCAAATGCGCGCCAGTTATCTGGCCGGGCATTACCGGACGGAACTGGAGCGGCAGGCACTGGAGCAGCGTTTCAACGCGCTGACCCAGTATGCCAATGACATAATCCTGCTGATCAATGCCGAGGGGCGGATTGTCGAAGTCAATAACCGCGGGGTAGAGGCCTTTGGCTTTTCCCGCGAGGGGCTGCTGGGCCTCGACATCAGCGACCTGCGCCCGGCCCGTGAAAAAGAATTGTCGATCGAAGAGCAGCAGCGGCTGCAGAAGGAAGGCTCTCTCCTCTTTGAAGCCATGTTTCTCAGGCGGGACGGGAGTGAATTCCCGGTTGAGGTCAGTGCCCGGCTGATTGAGTTGGACAACGAGTTCTATTCCCAGGGGATTCTCCGCGATATCTCCGAACGGAAAAAGGCCGAGGCGCAGATCCAGTTCCTGGCCCACCACGACCCCCTGACCGGTCTGCCCAACCGGCTGTTGCTCCAGGATCGTCTCAGCCAGAGCATTGCCCGGGCTCACCGCAACAGGGACCGGGTCGCTATCCTCTACCTGGATTTTGACCGGTTTAAGAACATCAACGACTCCCTCGGCCATTCGGTCGGTGACAAGGTGCTGCGGGCGGTCGCCGAGAGGCTGCAGACCTGTATCCGGGAAGGGGACACGGTTGCCCGGATAGGGGGTGACGAGTTCGTCCTCCTGCTGCCCGACCTGCAGGAGGGGGAATGCGTGGTTCAGGTCGCCAAAAAAATCCTCGATCTTGGCAACCAGCCTTACACGATTGACAATTATCAGCTGCGCGTGACTGTCAGCGTCGGCATCAGCGTCTATCCCGATGATGGCACCGATGTCGGCAGTTTGCTGAAAAATGCCGATGCGGCCATGTATCATGCCAAAGCCGCCGGGCGCGACAGCTACTATTACTACACCCAGGACATGAATGCCCGGGCACTCGATATTCTGCAGATGGAAAACAGCCTGCAGAGCGCTTTGGACAACAGGGAATTCCACCTCTGTTACCAGCCTCAGGTCGACCTGGCCAGCGGCCGGATCGTCGGCGCCGAGGCCCTGCTCCGCTGGACCCATCCGGAGAAAGGAGAGATTCCTCCGGGGCGGTTCATCCCGGTAGCGGAGGACCGGGGGCTGATCGCGCCGATCGGAGCCTGGGTCATTGAAACCGCCTGCCGTCAGAACCGCCTGTGGCAGCAGGAGGGGTTGCGCCCGGTTCAGGTTGCCGTGAATATCTCCGCGCAGCAGTTGCACCATGCCGACTTCAGCAGCCATCTGCAATCGGTGCTCGAGGAAACCGGGTTAGCTCCCGGCCTGCTGGAGCTGGAGTTGACCGAGAGTGCGGTCATGCAGGATGCCGAACAGATGATCGATCTGCTCAACACGTTGAAAAAGATGGGTCTGTCCCTGGCGATCGACGATTTCGGCACCGGCTATTCCAGCCTCAGCTATCTGAAGCGGTTCCCGATAGATCGTTTGAAGATCGACCGTTCTTTTATCAAAGACCTGACGCTGCGTCACGAGGAAGAGGCGATCACCCAGGCCATTATCGGCATGGGACGGACCCTGAAGATGAAGGCGATTGCGGAGGGCGTGGAAACGGCAGAGCAGCTGCGTTTTCTTAAGCAGGCCGGCTGTGACGAAATCCAGGGATTTCTGTTCAGCAAGCCGCTTCCGGCTGAAGAGTTTGCCCTGCTTCTGGCGGCAGACAGGCGCTTGGGCAGTGGGACTGCTTGCTAGGCAACAAGCAAAGCGCCACATGGACCATCACCACTGACCGCGGGGTTGTCATCGACAGTCCCGCTTTTTTTCATCTTCCAGGTCAATTCTGTTTGTTTTTCAGGGTGTTATAATGAAATAGCAGGGGGCTCGTTCATAGAAAGGGGGACACCATGAGAGCGAACGATATTGTCAGAGAGATCTGCATGCATCCACAGGAAAGCAGGGAGTTTATCCGCTGGTGGCGTAAGGAGAACGACTTCGCGGATTATGAACTGCTCAACAGCTTTTTCACCCATGCAACGGAAGATCAGGAGATCGACGGTTATGAGCTGCTCGATAAAGAGCAGATGTGGCGCGAACTGCTCCGCTGGGGTGTCGCAGGGATTGAGCGGGTCAAGACCCGCAAAGGTGAGATGATTGAACGGACCAGAAGAGGCAAAGACGGCACAGAGCACACGTATCAGTGTCCGTTCAATGCAGAGACGCTGATGCTGATCTATGATGAAGAGACCCGGGGAGATGTGCTGGTTTAAGGACTGCGCAGTCGGAACGGGACCAATATCGCCAGGGTCGCTGGCAGGTCACGCGCCTGCGTCTGCACCCCTCGGACACGGGGGAAGGGGTCGGCGGTCGGAGCGATGTGCTATAATGCCGAGGTATCCGATGGTGCTTTCCATTCGCCTGAACTGTGTCGACCCGGAAACTGAGGGAGGGTTGAGAAGTGCTTGATTTTCACCAGATTGAAAAAGCGGCGGCAACCCTGGAAGGCCGCTTCCGCCACACCGAACTGATCCACTCTCCCTACTATTCGGCCCGTCTGGCCACCCCGCTCTATTTCAAATGCGAGAACCTGCAGAGGACAGGCTCCTTCAAGATCCGCGGCGCCTATAATTTCCTCGCCAGCCAGTCTGCGGAGGATCTGCGCAGGGGGGTCATTACCGCTTCCGCCGGCAACCATGCGCAGGGGGTTGCGCTCTCCGCGGCCCTGCTCGGCTGCAGCTGCACTGTGGTCATGCCGCAATCCACCCCCCTGGCCAAGGAGCTGGCCACTGTCGGCTACGGGGCACAGGTGATGATCCATGGCGGCAGCTTTGACGAGGCCGCCGAAAAGGCCCTTGCGCTTGCGCAGAAAAAGGGATTGCTCTATGTCCCGGCTTTTGATGATCCGTTGATTATGGCCGGACAGGGGACCGTTGGCCTGGAAATCGTCCATGCCCTGCCTGAAGTGGAGACTGTGGTGGTGCCGATCGGTGGCGGCGGCCTGATTTCAGGAATCGCGACCGCGGTCAAAACCCTGTGCCCGACGGCCAGGGTGGTTGGGGTCGAGGCGCAAAGTGCCGCTTGCGCCAGCAAGGCACGGCAGAAGGGGGCACCGGTGGATCTCCACTCGGCCTGTTCGCTGGCGGATGGTATCGCGATGAAACGGATCGGCACCCAGACTTTTCCGGTCATCGAAGAGCTGGTCGATGAGATTGTCACGGTCCAGGAAGAGGACATCGCCATGGCGATTGTCAACCTGATGGAGAAGGGCAAGATGGTGGTCGAAGGGGCCGGAGCCGTCGGCCTGGCGGCGATGCTCTATACCGACAAGTCCGTTCATCAGGGCTTGACCGTTTGCGTTCTGTCCGGAGGAAATCTGGATGTTCAGACCATGTCGAGGGTGGTCGAACGGGGAATGCTGGCCGAGGGGCGTTATCTCAAGCTGCGCCTGGAGATGGCCGATGTGCCCGGGTCGCTGGCCGCTCTGTCCGGCCTGTTGAGCAAGCTGGGGGCCAATATTTTTCAGATCAGCCATGATCGGCACAACGCCATGCTGCCCATCGGTGAGGCGGAAGTCCGGCTGGAGCTGGAGACCCGCGGCCCGAAACATATCGAGGAGATTCTTCAGCGGCTCGAGGAGGGCGGCTACCGCCCCGACGTTGTCAGCTGATGCTCAGCGGTGTGGTCCCGGCTGCCAGAGGATATCTTCCCGTCCCCGATCGTTACAGAGTCGAGCCCAGACAAAGCAGAGATCGGAGAGGCGGTTGAGAAACTTGAGGCAGCAGGGGTTGATCCCAGCGTCTTCCTCCATCAATGCAACGAGCTCCCGCTCGGCCCGCCGGGCCACCGTCCGGGCAATGTGCAGCTGTGCGGCGGCGCGGGTGCCGCCGGGCAGGACAAAGTTTTTAGCCGGCTGCAGCTGGGCGTTCGCTTCGTTGAGCCAGGACTCGAGCAGGTCAATCTGATACTGGCGGATGTTCGGTACCCGTTCCGCTTCAGGGCTGTCGGACGGGGTTGCCAGTTCGCTGCCGAGGTCGAACAGTTCGTTCTGAAGATTCAGAATCTTTTCCATCAACCCCGGCGGGAGTTCCTCGCAGCGAACCAGCCCCAGGCTGGAATTAAGCTCGTCGACGGTTCCATAAGTGCAGACCCGTTGCGCACACTTGGCGACCCGACTGCCATCTGCAAGGCTGGTCTTCCCCTTGTCGCCCCCTCTGGTGGTGACCCGATCGATTTGCGGCATCTGCCCTTCCCCCTGTTCTCTGGTGAGCGGCTGAATTCAATTCTCCTGGCGAACAACCTGAATGTTCTGACCGTCATAGCTGACGGTCTGCCCTGCGCGGACTTTGCAGCGCTTGCGCAGTTCAATCTGCCCATCAACGCTGACCAGTCCGTCGGCTATCAGCAGCTTGGCGATGCCTCCGCTCGGGCAGAGGCCGGTCAGCTTCAGCAGGCTGTTGAGCTCGATGTATTCGTGGTCCTCAAGGTCAAAGGTCTGCACAGGGCCTCCTCGGCGCAGGGCGGAGGGGTCTCCGCACATTTTTCCGTTACTCTCAACAATTAACCTGCCTTTCGCCAAATGTCCAGTTTTGACATCTTGTCAGCACAGGGTTCAAGTTGTATAGTCGCGTGATGGAAATTGCCTTAAGCATTGAAAATCTATGCAAGTCCTTTGCCGGTGTCGCTGCCGTGGACGGGGTCAGTTTTGCCATCCGGCAGGGGGAGATTTTTGGTCTGCTGGGGCCGAACGGAGCGGGGAAAAGCACGACGATCAATATGATTGCCGGGGTGACCCGGATCGGCTCCGGATCCATCCAGGCGTATGGCTACGACAACCGTCGCGATTATCGTCTGACCCGCCGGATGCTGGGGGTGGTCCACCAGGAGATCGTCATCGACAATTTCTTCACCGTAGATCAGGCGCTCAGGCTCCACGCCGGTTATTACGGGGTCAAGGATGACCCGGCCTGGCGGCAGATGCTGATCGAGCGTCTCGGCCTCGGCCCGCATCTGCACAAGGTGATGATCAAGCTCTCCGGTGGCCTCAAGCGCCGTTTCATGATTGCCAAGGCAATGATCCATCGCCCGCGCCTGCTGATCCTGGATGAGCCGACCGCCGGCGTTGACGTTGAGCTGCGCCACGGGCTGTGGGATTTTGTCCGCGAGATCAATGCCCAGGGGACGACGATTCTGCTGACCACCCATTATCTCGAGGAAGCGGAGCAGATGTGCGACCGGATCGCGATCATGAACCACGGCAGGCTGATTGCCCTGGAGCCGACCCGCGAGCTGGTCAGGCGCTTGTCCCGGCGACGGGTGCGGCTCTGGCTGGATCGGCCGCTGACGGAACCCCCGGAGCAGCTTGCGCATTACCAGCCCGTGCTGGAGGGGCAAGGCCGGGAACTGCTGCTGAATCTGCCGGTGGATGGAACCACCGGGGCCCTGTTGCGGGAGCTGTGCGGACTTGGCCTGTCGATCCGCGACATGGAGACGCAGCAGAGTCGTCTGGAAGAGGTTTTCCTGCAGCTGACCGGGATTGATGAAAACCGGCGGAAAAATGGCCATGTATCCTAACGACTACCGACAGGGGACCTTCCACAGCTGGTTGCCGTTCTGGACCCTGCTCCGCCGGGAGGTTCTCCGGTTCTGGCGCGTGGCGTCCCAGACGCTGCTGACGCCGATTATCACCGCGTCGCTCTACCTGTTCGTCTTCGGCGCGACGCTGGGGGAGCGACTGAGCGTCATGGAGGGGTTCAGCTACGCCCAGTTTGTCATCCCCGGCCTGATCCTGATGGGAGTGATCAACAATTCCTTTGCCAACAGTTCTTCTTCGCTGTTCATGCTGCGTTACCTGGGAGGGATCGTCGATCTGCTGGTGGCCCCTCTCAGCCCGCCGCAGTTCATTCTTGCCTACACCCTGGCATCGATGCTGCGCGGCCTGCTGGTCGGGACCGTGGTCTGGCTGATTTCAACCCTGTTTGCCGGGCTGCCCTGGGCCGCACCGCTACTGGCCATTCTGATGGCGGTCGTGGCCAGCTTTCTGTTTGCCCAGTTCGGGTTGATTGCAGCCATCTATGCACATAATTTTGACACCCTGTCGATGTACAGCAATTTTCTGCTGTTGCCGCTCATCTACCTGGGGGGCGTCTTCTACCCGATTTCGATTTTGCCGCCGTTCTGGGCCAAGCTGTCCCTGCTGAATCCGTTGCTCTACCTGATTGATGGTTTCCGCCATGCCATCCTCGGCGTGGGTGATATCGAATTTCTGACCGCCTTCACGGTCAGCGGGGGGATGGCGCTGGGATTGTTCCTGTGGGCGGCCTGGCTGATCGGCCGGGGTTATCGTTTGCGCAACTGAACCGTTTTGACCCTGAGCGTCTCGGAGGATAAAAAATGCTGACACCGGAACATGGACAGGCTTTCCGTAATTTTTACGACGCAATGCGCGATTCTGTCCTCGATGACAAGACCCGGACCCTGGTCGGGCTGGCGGCAGCAATGGCTGTCGGTTGTGAGCCCTGAACAGCGCACTACCTTGGCGTTGCCAGGTCACAGCGGGTCAGCGAGGCTGAAATCGGTGCGGTACAGGGGCTGGTCATGGCGGTTTCCGCGGGGCGGATCAACTCGCAGATGCGGGATGCGGAGGGCCGGCTGAAGCATGAATAGCGCACAGCAGACAAGTCGTACGAACGAAATCGCAGGGGACCACCTGGTCCGGATTGTCACCAGGGATGGGAACTTTCGCGCCATGGCAGCGGTCACCACCCAGCTGGTGACCGAGGTCTGCCGCAGGCAGCAGACCGACTTGACGGCGACGGTCGCCCTCGGCCGGCTGGTGACCGGGGGAGCGCTGCTGGGCTGCCTGCTCAAGGGTGCCCAGCGGCTTGCCTTGGTCATCGAAGGGAGCGGTCCCCTCGGCAAGCTGAGCGTCGAAACCGATGCAAATGGCCGGGTCAGGGGCTCGGTCCGGCAGCCGCAGGCAAACCTGCCGCCGCGGGAGGACCGTTTCGATGTCGCCGGTGCGATCGGCCGGGCAGGGTTCCTCCACGTCTGGAAGGATCTTGGCCTGAAGGACCCCTATCGCAGCATGGTCCAGTTGCAGAGCAGTGAGGTCGGCGATGACCTAGCCTATTATCTGACAACCTCGGAACAGGTCCCTTCCTCGGTTGCCCTGGGGGTTGAGCTGGCGGCCGACGGATCGGTGGCGGCGGCCGGTGGCTTTATTGTCCAGGCTCTGCCCCCCGGTGATGACCATCAGATAGCAGGTCTCGAGGACCGGTTACGGAGGATGCCACCGAGTACGACCCTGATCAGGCAGGGGAAAAGAGCCGGCGATATCCTGGCCGAGCTTTTCCGCGGGATCCCCTGCGCCGCGCAGCAGGAAATTCCGCTGCAGTTTTATTGTCCCTGCAGCAGACCGCAGATTGAAGAGATGCTGGTCGGACTTGGCCGGCCGGAGCTGCTGGCCCTGCTGCAGGAGCAGCGACAGGCGCAGGTCACCTGTGAATACTGCAGGGAGGTCTACGATTTTGATGGGCGCCAGCTGCAGGAGCTGCTGGCGCGGATTGATTGAGACTGGACCCCGTCTGGCGCGGTCTGCCGATTCGCTCCTCCGCTGATTGCCGACCTGTCCGGTTGATCGGTCCACAGGGTTATTTTCCCGTGCCGGGCTTGAGAAAATGACGCCCAAAAGAAAACATTGTTTGATTTGCAGGATGCCCCGATCTGAACCATTTATAAGATGCAAAAACGAGGCTCACGCCGACAAGTCAGGAGATAAAATCTTTTGGATAAGGGGCACTTAAACCGTCGTTATGCCTTCCCCAGATTGCATACAGTATACTGTATTTTTTCCTTGACATATCGGGTCCAAATAGCCTAATTTTCGACACGCTGTGGCGTAAACGGTAAAGGTCCGTCTGCGTCCGCAAGGTGTCATTCTTCATTGGAAGGAGCGGGTTCTTATGCTTGATAACTATTTACCGATACTAGTGCTCATCGGTATCGCCGTCGCATTTGCCATCGGCTCGGTGGTTATGTCCGGACTGATCGGGATGAAGAAGCCGAGTGCAGTCAAACTTGCCCCCTATGAATGCGGCATGCCCCTGATCGGGACTGCCCGGGAGCGGTTCTCGGTCAAGTTCTATATCATCGCCATGCTCTTTATCTTGTTCGATATTGAAGCGGTCTTCCTTTATCCCTGGGCGGTCATGTTCAAGCGGTTGGGGATGTTCGGTTTTATCGAGATGGGAGTGTTCATTGTTATCCTCCTGGTCGGTTTTATCTATGTATGGAAAAAAGGAGCTCTGGAATGGGAGTAGAGCAGAACCAAACCCTCGGTAACGGGTTTTTTACAACGAGTCTCGACAAGCTGGTCAACTGGTCGCGGGCCAAGTCGCTCTGGCCGATGACGTTCGGTCTGGCCTGCTGTGCGATCGAGATGATGGCGACCGGTGCTGCCCGCTTCGACCTTGACCGCATGGGTGTGCTGTTCCGCGCTTCTCCGCGCCAGGCTGACGTCATCATCATCGCCGGTACGGTGACCAAGAAGATGCTGCCCGTCATCAAGACCGTCTACGAGCAGATGCCTGAGCCCAAATACGTTATTGCCATGGGTGCCTGCGCCTCGTCTGGCGGTGTTTTCGATACCTACAGCGTCCTCCAGGGGATCGATGAGGAACTGCCGGTCGATGTCTATATTCCCGGCTGCCCCCCCCGCCCCGAAGGTCTCCTCTACGGTCTGATGAAGCTGCAGGAGAAGATCATGGCGGAGCGTAATTCCTTCGGCGCTGCCATCGGTATTGGTGACGTGGTCAAAGAGGCATAACGCCCGACACTTACAGATACAGGGATGAACACAATGTGCGATCAAGCAAGTGTTGAAAAACTGAAATCAAGATTCTCCTCGGATGTGCAGGACGTTACCGAGTTTCGCGGCGAGCTGACTGTCACGGTGGAGAAGAGCCGGATTGTCGAGATCTGTACGTTCCTCAGGGACGAATGTGGCTACAATTTCCTTTGCGACCTCTGCGGTGTTGACTACCTCGGCCAGGAGCCTCGTTTCAAGGTGGTCTATAACCTGTACAACATCACCACCAAGAAGCGCCTGCGGTTGAAGGTGGCGGTTGATGAAAAGAACGCCAATGTCGATACCGTCAGCGGTGTCTGGTCGACGGCCAACTGGCCCGAGCGCGAATGCTGGGACCTGATGGGGATCAGTTTCAATAATCACCCTGACCTGCGGCGGATCCTGATGGCGGCCGACTGGGAAGGGCACCCGCTGCGCAAAGATTATCCGGTACAGGGCCCCGATCGTGAGCCTTACCAGGGTCGACTTTCCTGATAAATATCTGAACGATTGAGATAAATCCTTAAACGGACGAGGCATAAAATGGCATTGAGCGAAAAGATGACCATCAATATGGGACCTCAGCACCCCTCGACTCACGGGGTGTTGCAGCTGATCCTGGAGCTGGATGGCGAGGTGGTACTGAAGGCAACCCCGCACATCGGTTTTCTCCATCGCGGTACCGAAAAGCTTTCCGAGCACCGGACCTACAATCAGGTGATCCCGCTGACTGACCGGCTCGATTATCTGGCGCCGATGAGCAACAACCTCGGCTATTGTCTGGCGGTGGAGAAGCTGCTCGGGATCACCGACAAGATTCCGGAGCGGGCCAATGTCATCCGCGTGATCATGGCAGAGCTCACTCGCCTGAAGAGCCACCTGGTCTGGCTGGCGACCCATGCCCTGGATATCGGTGCTATGACGGTCTTCCTTTATGCGTTCCGTGAGCGCGAAGTGATCACCGACATCTATGAGAAGGTCGCCGGTGCCCGGATGACCTCCAACTACATCCGGATCGGTGGCGTGACCGAAGATCTGCCGGATGGCGTGGATCAGATCATTCGTGATTACGCTGCCGCCATGCCTGCCCATATCGATGAGTATGAAGGCCTGCTGACCGGCAACAGGATCTGGCAGAAGCGGACCATGGGCGTTGGCGTTATCAGCGCCGAAGATGCCATCGATATCGGCCTCACCGGTCCTTCCCTGCGCGCCTCCGGGGTTGACTGGGACCTGCGCCGCGACGCGCCTTACTGCGGCTATGAAACCTACGATTTCGACATTCCGGTGCGCACCGAGTGTGACACCTTCGCCCGCTACAAGGCCCGCCTCGACGAGATGCGCCAGTGCTGCCGGATCATCAATCAGGCACTTGACCGTCTGAAGCCCGGCCCGGTGCATGCGGACTGTCCGAAAATCGTCCCGCCGCCGAAGAAAGACGTGGTCAACACGATCGAGGGCCTGATTCATCACTTCAAGATCATCACTGAGGGTTTTGAGGTTGAACCGGGCGAGGTCTATGTCGGCATCGAGGCGCCCAAGGGCGAGCTGGGGTACTACATCGTCTCCGATGGCTCTCCGAGGCCCTACCGGATGAAGATCCGTCCGCCGTCCTTTGTCAACCTGCAGGCGCTGCCGCAGATGGTCGAGGGGCGCTTGCTGGCCGACGTTATTGCCATTATCGGTACCCTTGACATCGTTCTCGGCGAAATCGACCGTTAACTTTTTAGGCAGGTAGAAGAGGACACCATGACTGAAACCGCCCAGCAGGTCCAGGAAGAGGAAATCGACCTGACCGCAGCCAACGAGGTCATCGACAAGTACCAGGATATGCACGGTGCGTTGATGCCGGTGCTGCAGGAAATTCAGGAAGCGTACGGATATATTCCCGAGGAGACGGTCCACCTGACCGCTGAACGCCTGAACGTCTACGCCAGTCAGATTTATGGCGTCCTGACATTTTATGCCCAGTTTCATCTGGAGCCACGCGGTAAATATATTATCCGTGTCTGTATGGGAACCGCCTGTCACGTTAAAGGGGCTGGCCGAATCGGCGATACGATCAAGGAACGACTCGGTATCGGCCATGCCGAAACCACAGAAGATCTGCTGTTTACCGCAGAATATGTAGCCTGCATCGGGGCCTGTGGTATGGCGCCGGTTATCATGGTTAATGACGCGACCTACGGAAGTATCACTGTCCAGAAAACGGACGAGGTCATCGAAAAATACAAGGCAATGGGCTGATTCAACCCTTCGCCGCGCTGGTATTGAGGATAGATTTATGTCCGAAACTGCTGAAAAAATAAAAATTCTGATCTGCACGGGCACCGGTGGTCTCGCGTCTGGAGCCGCAAGCGTCGCCAAGGCCTTTGAGCAGGAGTTCGAAAAGAAGGGCGTTGAGGCTCAGGTTGGCGGGCGCTGTGAAATCAACGGCACGGGTTGCCGTGGCCTCTGCGCCAATGACGTGCTGGTGGACGTCTGCCTCCCGGGCAAGGACCCGGTGACCTACGACTTCGTAACCCCTGAGCTGGTTCCGCAGATTGTCGACGAGCACATTCTCGGCGAGGGGCCGATCGAGAAGAAGGTCGCAGGTCCCTACTATCAGAAATTCCTCGAAAAGCAGCAGCGGATCATCTTCTCGCGCTGCGGGACGATTGATGCGGAAAGCCTCGATCAGTTCATCGAGACCGGGGGGTTCAACGGCATCAAAAAAGCCGTAAAGATGACGCAGGATGAAGTCATCGAGGAAGTCAAAAAATCCGGGCTGCGCGGTCGCGGGGGCGGCGGCTTCCCTACCGGAGTCAAGTGGTCGTTTGCCAAGGCGACTCCCGGCGATCAGAAGTACTTGATCTGCAACGCCGACGAGGGCGACCCGGGTGCATTTATGGACCGCTCGATTCTTGAAGGCGATCCCTATGGCCTGATCGAGGGCATGATGATCGGCGCCTATGCCATCGGCTGTACCTTTGCGTACGTTTATGTGCGTGCCGAGTACCCGTTGGCGATCAAGCGTCTACAGATGGCGATCGATACCTGCTACGAAAAAGGTTACCTAGGCGAGAGGAACATCCTCGGCTTGCCGCGTCCGCTCGACATGCGGATCAAGGCGGGCGCCGGTGCGTTCGTGTGCGGGGAGGAAACCGCGCTGATGGCCTCGATCGAAGGCGAGCGTGGCATGTCCCGTCCCCGTCCGCCGTTCCCGGCGGTCAAAGGCCTCTGGGGCAAGCCGACGAATATTAATAACGTCGAGACCTTTGCCAACGTCTCCTATATCTTCTACAACGGCGCCGACTGGTATTCCGCGATCGGGACGGAAGGGACCAAGGGGACCAAGATCTTCGCTCTGACCGGCAAGGTCAAGCATACCGGTCTGGTCGAGGTTCCTGCCGGGACCACCATGAAAGAGGTCATCTACGATGTCTGTGGCGGGATCCTCAACAACCGCAAATTCAAGGCGGTTCAGGCTGGTGGCCCTTCTGGCGGCTGTCTGCCGGCGGACGCCCTGGATGCTGAAGTCGATTATGATTCGCTGATCAAGGCGGGGGCGATGATGGGATCCGGCGGGCTGGTCGTTATGGACGAGACCACCTGCATGGTCGATATTGCTCGCTTCTTCCTCAACTTTACCCGGGTCGAGTCCTGCGGCAAGTGTATCCCCTGCCGGATCGGTCTGAAGATCATGCTCGAGATCCTTGAGCGGATCACTTCGGGACAGGGCCAGGAAGGGGATATCGAACTGCTCCAGGATATGGCCTACGATATCAAGAAGAGTTCCCTCTGTGGTCTTGGGCAGACGGCTCCCAATCCGGTTCTTTCGACGATTCGCTATTTCCGCGATGAGTACGAGACCCACATCAAGGAAGGGGAATGCCCGTCCCACTCCTGCAAGCCGTTGCTGCACTTCCGGGTTATCGAAGACAAATGTAAGAAATGTGGTATCTGCCCGCGGGTCTGTCCGGTGGATGCAATTGAATGGGAAAAAGGCAAGGTGGCCTATATCGATCTGGAGAAGTGCACCAAGTGCACCTCCTGTTACGACGCCTGCCGCTTCATGGCTATCGATTAGTCGATCCCTTGCTTTAGTTAATACGAGGTCAAGATGGTTAATCTGACGATTGACGGAAAAGAAGTAACGGTCAGCAAGACGTCCACGATTTACGAGGCGGCCTGTGAGGCAGGAGTCCACATTCCGGTTCTCTGCTATGCCAAGAAACTTCTCCCTTACGGTGCCTGCCGGATCTGCCTGGTCGAAGTGGAACAGATGAAGGGTCGTCTGATTCCCTCCTGCACCACCCCGGTCACTGAAGGGATGGTTGTCACCACGACCTCTGATGAGATTGTCAAGGTCCGCAAGACGGTTCTGGAGTTTCTGCTGGTCAACCACGTGATCGATTGCCCGGTCTGCGACAAGGGGGGCGAGTGCGACCTGCAGGACCTGTCCTACGAGTATGAAGTGGTGACCAATCGCTTCGAGGGGGAGAAGTTCGACCTGCCGACGGATGAAGTGAATCCGCTGATCGAGCGCAACATGAACCGCTGCGTACTCTGCGGAAAATGCGTCCGTGTCTGTGACGAGATCGTCGGGTACGGGTCCTACTCGTTCATCAACCGGGGCTTTGAGACCAAGATCGCGACCGCCTTCGACCGCGGATTGAACTGCGAGTTCTGCGGCCAGTGCGTCTCCATGTGCCCGGTGGGGGCGATCCTGCCCCGTCCGTTCAAGTTCAAGGCCCGTCCGTGGCAGCTCAAAGAAGTCGACTCTGTCTGCGGCTACTGCGGCAACGGGTGTACGATCACTCTCGGGACCAAGGACAAAAAGGTCGAAACGATCCGCTTCAACGACAAAACCGGGGTCAACGACGGCAACCTGTGCATCCGTGGCCGTTTCGGTTACTCCTATGTCAACAGCGAAGAGCGACTGACCAGGCCGCTGATCCGTAAAGATGGCGAACTGGTTGAAACCAGCTGGGACGAGGCGCTCGCTGCCGCGGTCGAAGGTCTGAAACAGGCCGGCAGCGCGGCCGGTGTGATCAGCGGTGCACGACTGACCAACGAGGAGCTTTTCCTGCTCAAGAACCTTGCGGCGGCAATCGGCACCGACAACCTCGATAATTCGGGTGGCGAATGCTACAAGGGCGTGACCGAGGGACTGCAGCAGACCCTAGGACTGAAGGCCTCCACAGCGACGTTCCCGCAGGTGGAAAACTGCGATGCGGTGCTGTCGATCCGTTCCGACTTCTACGAGACCCACCCGGTCTTCGGCATGGTGGTCAATCAGGCGGTACGGCGCAACAATGCCAAGCTGAGCGTGATTGCCGACAAGCGGGGCAAGTTCACCAAGTTGCCCCATGCCAGGACCCTGCTGCACAAGCCGGGCCTGGAAGTCAATCTTCTCAATGCCATGGCTCGGGTCCTGCTTGATGAGGGTCTGGCCAGAACCGAACGCCTCTCCGGTGTCGAGGAATTAAAGGCCGCCCTAGCCGATTATGCCCCCGAAAGCGTTGCTGCCGTGACCGGCGTTGATGCCGAGGCGATCAAGGCTGCAGCCCGTGAACTGGCCGCAGCAGAGAATGCCGCCATCCTGCTTGCCTACGGTCTGCCCTATACGGCCGCGAGCAAGGAACTGGGCATCGCGGCGGCCAACCTGGCGCTGCTGACCGGTATTGCCGGCCGCCCGGGTTCCGGTCTTTACCTCTGCGGCGAGAAGAGCAACAGCCAGGGGGCGATCGACCTTGGAATCCTGCCTGGCGCCGAAGGGATGGGTGTTCAGCAGATGCTGGCTGCCGCGGCCGGGAATCAGCTCAAGGCGCTCTACGTGGTCGGCGAGGATATGCTCTCCTCCTACCCGGATCGTGACGCTGTCGAGCAGGCGCTCGGCAAGGTCCCGTTCCTGGTCGTCCAGGATATCTTCATGTCGCCGACCGCCCAGAAGGCACACGTGGTCCTTCCGGCAGCTTCTTTTGCCGAAAAGAATGGCACTGTGACCAACGCGGAACGACGCCTGCAGCGGGTTCGTGCCGCTGTCCCCTCGCCGGGCGAGGCGCGGACCGATTTTGCCATTCTACAGGGCCTGCTCGCCGGTTTCGGCAAGGCCGCGGCGGCCGCACCGGCCGAAGCCTTTGTCCAGCTCTGTGCCGCGACAGATCAGTACCGTGGAATCGACCTGGAGATGGTCGGTCCGCAGGGCTATGTCTGGGGTGGCGACATCCTGACGCCGATTACCCGCAACCTGGTCCCGGTGGCCGGCGCCCAGCCGGTCGATGCGGAGTACCAGCTGCTGGTCGGCAGTGCCCTGTATCACAGCGGGACCGTTTCGACCCATGCCAAGGGGCCGCAGGCCGTCGTCGCCGAAGCCTATATCGAGTTCGGCCGCGAGGACGCCAAGGCGCTCAATATTCAGGAAGGGGACCTGGTCAAGTTGCGGACGGAAGCCGGGGAGATCCAGGCCAAGGCCAAGATTGACCGTCGCCTGCCGCAAGGTGTGCTGTTCGCTCCCTATCACTTCGGCGCGCTCAAGTTGAATAAGATTTATCGTGGACAGGCAGCAATTCCAGTCCAGATCGGTTAAGCAGTTAGCGGTTTATTCTGAAATGCAGGGATGCGGATCATCATCCCGGCTGAAATCGGCAGTAATGCCATAGACATCAAGGAAGAGGATGGTCATGACGCCAGAGGTAGTGACACTCTCAAACAACCCAATTCTGTACACCGTCGCCATGTTGGCGAAGATACTGGTGGCTTTTACGGTCACAATGCTGATCGTTGCTTACGCGACCTGGGTTGAGCGCAAGGTTATCGGCCGCATGCAGACCCGGATGGGTCCCACCATGACAGGCCCCAAGGGGCTTCTGCAGCCTATCGCAGATGGTCTGAAGCTGTTCTTCAAGGAAGACATCATCCCGGCGGAAGCCAGCAAGTTCGCCTTCATCCTGGCGCCGATGATGCTGCTTGGCCCCTCGCTGATCGCGGTGGCGGTTATCCCCTTCGGCGGTGACCTGGTGATTGGCGACTACATCGTCCCGCTGCAGATTACCGATCTCAACGTCGGCGTCCTCTACATCCTGGCGATGGCCGGGCTGGGTGTCTACGGGATCGTCCTGGCCGGTGTCGCTTCCAACAGCAAGTATTCCCTGCTCGGCGGGATTCGCTCCACGGCGCAGATGGTGTCCTACGAACTGGCGGCAGGCCTTTCGATCATTGCCGTGTTCATGCTCTCCGAGACGCTCAGCATGCGGGGCATAGTCGCGGCTCAGATGGAGCCGCTGTGGGGAATCGAGGCCCTCAGTTTCATCCCCAACTGGTATATCTTCTCCCAGCCGCTGGCGTTCGCCCTGTTCGTGGTCGGTTCGATGGCCGAGATCAACCGGACTCCGTTTGACCTTCCGGAAGCTGAAACCGAGCTGGTCTCGGGTTTCTGTACCGAATACTCCTCGATGAAGTATGCGCTGTTCTTCATGGCCGAGTATGCCAACATGATCACTGTATCAGCGATCGCCACGACCCTGTTCCTCGGCGGGTGGAGCGGCATCTTCTGGGGCCCGGTCAACTTCCTGTTGAAGGTCTTCGCGTTCATGTTCTTCTTCATCTGGGTCCGGGCAACCTTCCCCCGGGTTCGTTATGACCAGCTGATGTTCCTCGGCTGGAAAGTGATGTTGCCCCTGTCGTTGGCCAACATTGTGCTCACCGGATTCGTGGTTCTTCTCTGGCAGTAAGCCAAAGTTGCGTAGAGGATAGTTATGTTTAAAGAATTTGCCAAAGGCTTGAGTATAACGCTGAAGCACCTGCTCCCGGGGAATAGGACAACCGTCGATTATCCCAAGCAGAAGCTTGAAATGTCACCGCGTTTCCGTGGTCTGCACCGGCTGGTTCCGGAACAGCACCGTGAGAAGTGTGTGGCCTGTTATCTGTGTCCTACGGTCTGCCCGGCGAAGTGTATCACCGTCGAATCGGCTGAGAACGAAAAGGGCGAAAAATACCCGAAGGTTTACGAAATTGATCTGCTCCGCTGCATCTTCTGCGGCTACTGCGTGGAAGCCTGCCCGGTTGAGGCCATCGAGATGACCGGTGCCTACGAACTGGCGAATTACAAGCGGGAAGATTTCAACTTCGACAAAGAACGTCTTCTTAAGAATTAATTAGGGAAAGGGAGCGGCGAATCCATGGAAGCTTTGCTTTTTTATCTGGTCGCACTGGTTGCGGTACTTTCAGCATTTTTTGTCACGAAATGCCGAAATCCGGTTAACAGTGCTCTTTGCCTGGTCACCACCTTTCTCTGCTTGGCGGTTTACTACGTGATGCTGGACGCCCCGTTCATGGCGGCGATCCAGATCATGGTCTATGCCGGCGCAATCATGGTGTTGATTGTCTTTGTAATCATGCTGCTGAACATCGGTTCCGTCGGCAAGAGCGTTTACCGCCACGGTCTGATCTGGGCCACCGGCCTCGGCTTTCTCCTCTTCCTCATCGCTGCCAAGTTCATAGCAGGCGGTTCAGTGACGAAGCAGGTGGGGACCGTGACCGCGCAGGTGGTCGAGGACTATGGTCATACCGAGCTGATCGGCAAGGCAATGTTTACCGAGTTCCTGCTGCCTTTTGAAATCGCCTCGATCCTGCTGCTGGTTGCTATTGTCGGCGCAGTAATCCTGTCGAAGCGCAAAGTTTAACCGAGAATTATCGGATCGGGAGATAGATGATGATTAGCGTATACCATTACATGATTCTGGCAGCGATTCTGTTTGCCATCGGGACCTTTGGTGTTCTGACCCGGAAAAACACCATCGTCATTTTCATGTGCATTGAATTGATGCTCAATTCGGTCAACCTGACCTTCATTGCCCTGTCCCGCCATCTCGGCAACATGGATGGACAGATCTTTGTCTTCTTTGTAATGACGGTTGCTGCGGCTGAGGCTGCGGTGGGTCTGGCACTGATCATCGCATTTTATCGCAACAAGGAATCGATCGAAGTCGACGATTTCAACCTGCTTAAGTGGTGATTCGCATATCCCTATCGGGTTATTCAGCAAATAGGAGAGTTTGATGTACAACAATCTGTGGCTCATCCCGTTCTTCCCGCTCGTGGGGTCGATTATCAACGGCCTGCTCGGCAAGAAGATCAAGAACGAGAAGGTCATCGGCAGCATCGGGACCTTGGCGATTTTCGCCTCTTTCCTGGTTTCCTGCCAGAACTTCTTCGGCCTGCTCGGCTCGGAACAAAAGGTCTTTCAGGAGACCGTCGCCTCCTGGATGACGATCGGCAATCTCCAGGTCGACTGGGGTTTTCTGCTTGATCCTCTGTCAGCCGTGATGATCATGGTCGTTACCGGGGTCGGTTCGCTGATCCACCTCTACTCCATCGGCTATATGCACGGTGAAGTCGGGTTCTACCGGTTCTTCAGCTATCTGAACCTGTTCTGCTTCTCGATGCTGATGCTGGTGCTTGGTAACAATGCCCTGGTCATGTTCATCGGCTGGGAAGGCGTGGGCCTCTGCTCTTACCTGCTGATCGGCTACTACTTCGAGAAGAAGAGCGCCGGTGATGCCGCGAAGAAGGCGTTTGTCGTTAACCGGATCGGTGACTTCGGTTTCCTGTGCGGTCTGCTGACCCTGTTCTGGGCGCTCGGCAGCAAAGGCGTCTGGACCCTGAATTTCGTAGAGATTTCCGAAAATGCCCACCTGCTGCAGAGCGGCGGGCTGCTGGTTACGGTTGTGACCCTCTGTTTCTTCCTTGGTGCGACCGGCAAGTCGGCTCAGATCCCGCTCTACACCTGGTTGCCCGACGCGATGGAAGGTCCGACCCCGGTTTCCGCGCTGATCCACGCGGCCACCATGGTGACCGCCGGTGTGTACATGATCGGCCGGATGAACATCCTCTTCGCCATGTCACCGACCACCATGATGGTCGTTGCCATCGTCGGTGCGGCGACGGCCATCTTCGCCGCGAGCATCGGTTTTGCCCAGAACGACATCAAGCGGGTTCTCGCCTATTCCACCGTTTCCCAGCTCGGCTACATGTTCCTGGCGATGGGTGTCGGTGCTTTTACCGCCGGTATCTTCCACCTGATGACCCACGCCTTCTTCAAGGCCTGTCTGTTCCTCGGTTCCGGTTCAGTCATCCATGGCATGCACCACGGCTACCATCACGCGCACCTGCATGACGATCCGCAGGACATGCGCAACATGGGTGGTTTGCGCAAGAAAATGCCGATTACCTACATCACCTTTTTGATCTCGACGATTGCGATTGCCGGTGTGCCGCTCTTCTCCGGGTTCTTCTCCAAGGATGAGATTCTCTGGTGGTCCTTCGGCTCGACCCGCGGACACTGGGGGCTGTGGCTGATCGGCGCGATTGCTGCCGGGATGACCGCGTTCTACATGTTCCGCCTGGTGGCGATGACCTTCTGGGGTGAGCAGAAGACCGATGCTCGCGCCAAGGATCATATCCCCGAGTCGCCTCTGACCATTACCATCCCGCTGATGATCCTGGCTTTCCTCGCCGTCGTTGGTGGTTATGTCGGTGTTCCGGCAATCCTTGGTGGCGCGAATCATATCCACCATTTCTTCGAGCCGGTTTTTGCCCACGCTCAGGAACTGTACAAGATTGAAGCTCACGGAGCCCATGCGACCGAGTATGCCCTTATGACCGCTTCGGTGCTGATTGCCTTTGCCGGTATCGGCCTGGCCATTTACATGTATGTCAAGAAGCCCGAGCTGCCTGCCAAGTTCACTGCGGCATTCTCCGGCCTGCATCAGGCTGTGTTCAACAAGTGGTACATCGATGAGCTGTATGACTTCCTCTTCGTCAATCCCACCAAAAAGATCGGTACCTTCCTCTGGAGAGGGTTCGATGTCTGTGTGGTTGACGGCGTGGTCAACGGCACCGCCTGGGTTGTGAAAGGACTGTCTGCCGGTCTACGCTTCACCCAGTCCGGTTTCCTGCACAACTATGCAGCGGCCATGGTGGTCGGTGTGGTCGTCATTGTCGGCTACTACGTTTTTGGTTAATCAATTCGGCAGCGAATTAAAGATATAGCTACAAGGAGCGATTCCACATGGCCGATAATCTTCTCAGTTTAATGACTTTCTTCCCGATTCTGGGGATGCTGGTTGTCCTCTTTATTCCGCGGGAGAACGGACCCCTGCTGAAAAGCACAACGCTGGTTGTAACCCTGATCACGTTTGTGCTCAGCCTGCCCCTCGCGTTCAACGACGTGTTCACCGTCTCCGGCGGCATGCACTATCGTGAATTCCACGAGTGGATCAATATCGGCAACTACTTCCAGATGAACTACAACATCGGCGTCGATGGGATCAGCCTCTGGCTGGTGATGCTGACCACCTTCATCATGCCGATTGCGGTGCTTTCGACCTGGAACGCGGTTGAGAAGAACATCAAGGGGTTCATGGCCCTGTTGCTGCTGCTTGAAACCGGCATGCTCGGAGCCTTCATCTCCCTCGATCTGTTCCTCTTCTACATCTTCTGGGAATTGATGCTGATCCCGATGTACTTCCTGATCGGCATCTGGGGCGGAAAGAACCGGATCTATGCAGCGGTAAAGTTCTTTATCTATACGGCTGTCGGATCTCTGCTGATGCTGGTGGCGATCATCTTCGTTTACTACTATGCAGTTCAGTCCGGCGCACCGATGAACGGATTCGGTATCCAGGAGTTCTACCGGCTGGGGATTCCTGCCGGGGCTCAGTACTGGCTGTTCCTGGCGTTCGGTTTCAGCTTCGCCATCAAGGTACCGATGTTCCCGCTGCACACCTGGTTGCCTGACGCGCACACGGAAGCCCCGACCGCAGGTTCGGTCATTCTGGCAGCTGTCCTGCTGAAGATGGGGACCTACGGTTATGTCCGCTTTGCCATGCCGCTCTTCCCTGACGCACTGCAGACCTTCATCCCGCTGCTCGCGACCCTTTCGGTGATCGGCATTATCTACGGCTCTCTGGTCGCGATGATGCAGGAGGATGTCAAGAAACTGGTCGCTTATTCATCGGTCGCCCACCTCGGCTTCGTCATGCTCGGCATCTTTGCCATGAACATGCAGGGCATGGCCGGCGGCATGATCCAGATGATCAACCACGGGATCTCGACCGGCGCACTGTTCCTTATCGTCGGTTTTATTTACGAGCGCCGTCACACCCGTCTGATCAGCGAGTTCGGCGGCCTGGCGCACAAGATGCCGATCTTCGCCACGGTGTTCCTGATCATCACCTTCTCGTCCATCGGCCTGCCCGGTACCAATGGATTTGTCGGCGAGTTTCTGGCACTGATGGGTGCGTTTGAGAGCGGTCTGCGCTGGTACGCGGTCGTTGCGACCACCGGGGTCATCTTTGCTGCTGTTTACATGCTCTGGATGTACCAGCGGGTCATGTTTGGCAAGATCACCAACCCGGCCAATGAGAATCTGAGCGACCTGTCGGCTCGCGAGATTGTCATCATGCTGCCCCTGATTCTGTTCGTCTTCTGGATCGGTGTTTACCCGAACACCTTCTTCGAGAAGATGAACCCGGCTATGGAGCAGTTGCTGAATCAGATGGAGTCGAAGCAGGTTGCCCTGGTTGAACAGGTCGAGCAACCGGCCGTGGCACAGTTGATTGAATTTAAATAATACCGATTGATATAAACACGGTTTCCCGAGGAGCTGTTCGATGGAAAATTTGGCGCAAATCGCCATGGAGAGTGTGAATTTTCAGGCTATCATGCCCTCTCTGGTCCTCTGTTGCTTTGGCATGGTCCTACTGCTGGTCTCAGTTTTTCTGGAGCGTGGCAGGACCGCCCCTGTTGCCTGGTTGAGCGTTGTCGCCCTGATCATTACCGGACTGGTTTCAATCGGTGCCTGGAATGAGCCGCAGGCAGGATTTGCGGGCAGTGTGGTGCTCGACAACTTCGCCACCTTCTTCAACATCACCTTTCTGATCGCGGCTGGTCTGACCATCCTGATGTCCGACAGCTACCTGCACCGTGAGGGCTATCCGGTGGGAGAATACTACCCGCTGATCCTCTTCACCACTGCAGGGGCGATGTGGATGGCATCTGGAACGGATCTGATGACCATCTTCCTTGGTCTCGAGGTTCTGTCGGTTTCGCTCTACGTGCTGGCCGGGTTCTTTCGCGGTCAACTCCGGTCCAACGAGGCGGGGCTCAAGTATTTCTTCCTTGGCGCCTTCTCCACCGGTTTCATGCTTTACGGCGTGGCGCTGCTCTATGGTGTCAGTGGCACGACCAAGGTTGCCGGGATCGCGCAGGCCATCGCGGCGATGCCCGATGCTGCGACCAACCCGATGGTGATTGGCGGCGCGGCCATGCTCTCGATCGGCTTCCTGTTCAAGATCGGTGCGGCGCCTTTTCACATGTGGACCCCCGACGTCTACCAGGGCGCTCCGACCCCGATCACCGCGTTCATGAGCGCCGGACCCAAGGCAGCGGCCTTCGCCGCATTCATGCGGGTCACCTACATCAGCCTTGATTCGATGCAGACCGACATGTCGGCGCTGTTCTGGATTCTCGCTGTGCTGACGATGACCATCGGTAACTTCATCGCCATCTCGCAGCGCGACATCAAGCGGATGCTTGCCTACTCCTCGATCTCCCATGCCGGTTATGCTCTGGTCGGCATGGTGGCCTGGAATGCGGTCGGATTCTCCGGCATCCTCTTCTACATGCTGGTCTACACCTTTATGAACATCGGCGCTTTTGCCGTGCTTGTCCTGCTCGGCAAGAAGGGCGAGGACAACCTGACCCTCGACGGCGTTGCCGGCTTCGGCTATAAGCGCCCGTTCCTGGGTGTTGCCCTGTGTATTTTCCTCTTCTCGCTGATGGGCCTGCCGCCGACAGCCGGTTTTACCGGCAAGTTCTTCATCTTCGCCGGCGCGATCAAGGCCGGCTACATCTGGCTGGCGGTGATCGGTGTGCTGAACTCCGCCGTGTCCCTCTACTACTACCTGAGGGTCATGGTCTACATGTACTTCCGCGACCCGGTCGAGGACTACTCATGGGTTAAGCTGGAGATGGCCACGGTCGTTTCGATCCTGATTGCGATTGCCGGTGTACTGATTCTCGGCGTCCTTCCCGGCCCGGTCATGGAGCTGGCGAAGCTGTCGGTATTCTAGGACCGCTGAAAATTGTACTGAAAAAGGCCCTCCACTGCGGAGGGCCTTTTTTTATGGTGCGGTGGTGAACAGGGAGGCAGGGATGCCCTGCAGCTGTTCAAGCAGGGCAAGCTGTTCGCTCTCCAGGTCCCGGGGGGGCAGGCCGCCCCACCTGAAAAGATCATTGATCCGCTGTCGCGGGGAAGATGTCTCGTCGCCGCTGAGGATGGTCAACAACTGACGGGTGCGAAGTCCGTCAAACCAGCCGTGAAAGCCGCGGAGAAACTGGCTTTTCCCTGGATGGTTTTTCTGTAACAGGCTCCAGGCTGCGGTGAAATTACGACCGTCCAGATAGTTTCGCAACCTGTTGTCCAGTGAGGCTGCCTGGAGAAGAAGCTGTTCCGCTGGCAGGTTCCATCCGTGCTCGACAATCTCGAGAAATTGCCGGAGCAGAATAAAGGCCGAATGGGCGCAGAAGCTGAAGTTCGTCTTGCCGGATTCGTTCAACATGCTGACCGTCTGACCGGTGCCGAAAGGGACCCGCAGTGAGCTTCGGGGTGAGGGGAGGACCAGGGTGCCGTGGACGTCTTCGATGCCGCTGGTCTTGTTCAGCTGCTGGAGAAAATAGAAATCCTCCCCGGCCAGCCGGCGGTTCATCCCGCCCGCCTGAATGTAGGCTGCCGCGGTGCAGGCAAAGGCGCTGCCGATACTGGTGTAGGCGTAGGGTGAGCCGGCCAGCTTCAGCCCGAAGGTGTAGCTGCGCAGGTAGAGCTCATAGAGACGGATCGCCTCTTCATGGGCGGCGGATGGTCCTCTGTCGTGACGGAAGGGGATGACCGCGCCGCCACATCGGCTTGTCGCGAAATGCTGGTGCAGCGCGGTGAGATAGTCCGGCGCAACCAGCGTGTCGGCATCGAGCGAGACCAGAAACGGGGGCTGTCGCCAGTCAAGCCGTTCAAGGCAGAGATCAAAGCCGATTTTTCTCGCCAGGCCGACACCCTGGCCTGGAGGCAGCTCCCTGCCCGGGGAGCAGCCATCAACCCAGGCCAGCCTCAGCCCGTCAGCCGGGAATTGCCGGAGCCGGGCCAAACACCTCAGGTTGTCCTGCTGAAGGTCTGAGGCCGTGTCTGCGCGATGGTTGACGACCACGACGATCAGCGTGCGCTGGAGCAGCTGCAAATCGTTGGCGGCGAGGCTGTGCAACGTGCCTGGCAGGGAGTCCGATTCGGCGAGGGCAGGGATAACGACTGCCGCTGCCGCAGGTTTGCCCAGGTCCCCCTCGAGGAGCCAGGGTCCGGTAACCATCCGCTTGCGGCGGTAACGCTGCAGGGAGTCGGGGAAAACGCTCATCAAAGAGCCCCGCCAGGAAATCCAGCCTGCTGCAGGTGGGCCAGCAGCTGTTCGAGCGGTTGCCGCTCTCCATCCAGCCAGATGATCGGGGTTCCGCGTCTCTCCATGCGGCGGAACCAGGTATCCTGGCGTTTGGCGAACTGGCCGATGGCGCTCTGCAGTTTCTGTTTCATGTCGTTGTAACTGAGCTGCCCCTGCAGGTGCTGAGCGATGAGGCGGTATTCCAGGCCGTAGAATTCCAGGCTCTGCCAGGAGGTGCCGGAGGCATGAAGCCGGGCCACTTCCTCGATCATCCCCGCGGCGAGGCGCTGCTGTAGGCGTAGCGCGATCCTCTGCCTCAGGACGGGGCGGGGCCAGCGCAGACCGAAAATAATCGGTCTGAGGGCAGGCAGGGGCGGCTGCTTGGCGTTCTGCCGTTCGCCGACCGCGATCTCGATCGCCCGGAGCAGGCGGTCCCGTTCCACCAGGTCGGTCAGGTTGTGCTGTTCCGGTTTCAGGCTGATCAGCTTGTCGCGCAGTTGCTGCTCCGAACAGCGGGAAAGTTCGTCTCTCAGTTGAGGGTTTTCCGCGACCTCGATCAAACGGTAGCCCTGCAGTACGGCATCGAGATAGAGGCCTGTGCCGCCACAGATCAGCGGGGTCCTGCCGCGGGAGCGGATATCCTCGAGTGCGCTGAAGCAGTCCTGCTGAAACTGGTAGACGTTGTATTCGCTGCCGGGCTCGGCAATGTCGATCAGATGGTAGGGGATGTCACCGTACTCTGCCAGGTCCTTGCCGGTGCCGAGGTCCATGCCGCGGTAGACCTGGCGGGAGTCGGCGGAGATGATTTCGCCGTTGCAGCGGCGCGCGGCCGCCACGGCAAGACCGGTTTTGCCACCCGCGGTGGCTCCCAGGATGACGAGCAGATCGATCGGTTCCATAAAAAGGGTACGCGTTTCAGGCTGCGCCGGCTGGGGGGCTCGGTGGAAAAGGTCCAATTCCCCTGCACCGGCAGGTTGCACCGATCACCATAGTGGTTATGAATGGTTTGTGCAAGTATTCCTCCTTTGTTTCAAGGAGTTCGATCTGTTATAGTGCGGCAGCCGAAAAGGGTGAATGGGGATATGAAGAGAGAAAGAAACGACCAACATCAGGAGATGGATCTGCCGCGGGTCATGCCCCGTGACCAGCATTGCATATCCCGCACGCAGATCGATGAGGACGTGCTCAAGGTCCTCTATCGCCTGCACCGCAAGGGTTTTCTCGCCTATCTTGTGGGAGGCAGCGTGCGCGACCTGCTGCTCGGCCGACAGCCGAAAGACTTCGACGTCGGCACCGACGCCACCCCGGCGCAGATCAAGCGGCTGTTCCGCAACTGTTTCCTGGTCGGGCGCCGGTTCCGTCTCGCCCATATCCGTTTTCAGGGCAACAAGCTGGTCGAGGTCGCCACCTTCCGCCGCCACCCCGATGCGGAAGAGCTGCCGGACGATCCCGACGAGCATTTCCACTTTGTCCAGAATGTCTTCGGCACGCCCCGCGAGGACGCCTACCGTCGCGATTTCACCATCAACGCGCTGTTCTACGATATCGGCAGTTTTTCGGTCATCGACCATGTCGGCGGTCTGGAGGATCTGGCCCGGCGGCGGATCAGGGTGATCGGCGACCCCGAGGTCCGCTTTGCCGAGGATCCGGTGCGCATGCTGCGCGCCCTGGAATTCTGCGCGCGCCTCGATTTTTCACTCGATGACCAGATCCTGCAGGTGATCAAGGCACATGCGCCGCTGATTGCCGATGCCTCGCCGGCACGGATCCGTGAGGAGCTGATGGAGCTCTACCGCCACAAGGTCTCCGCCAAGGTGCTGCGCATGAGCCGGGAGCTGGGGCTGCTGCCGCATCTGCTCGGCGGATACCGGGGCGACGAGGCGAGCTTGCAGCTGCTGCAGCTGGTGGACGAGCGGACTGCCTCGGGGGTTGCGATCGATGAATCGTTCGCCATGGCCGCGCTGTTTCTCAATCGCTTCTTCCGCGAGTGCCCGGTCGAGAAAGAGACCCATATCACCACCGCCCTGCATATCGCCAACGAGATCATCATTCCCCACTGCCGCTACTTCAGCATCGCCCAGGGGATCAGGCATCAGGCGCGGGAGATGCTGGTCGGCTGCTTCCGCATGGCCCGGGGACGGGGACTGCGCGGCGAGCGGCGCTTTCTGGAGCACCCCTTCACCCCCCGTTCGCTGGAACTGTTCAGCCTCTGGGCGCAGGTCAAGCCGGAACTGGCAGAACATGTCGATGTCTGGGCTGAGGCGATCAAGTGCCCCACCCAGCCGCCGTCAGGAGGTGAGAAGAAAAAACGGCCGCGCAAACGCAGGCGGGGGCCGCGACGTCCAAAGGGGCGGGGAGGCTATTCCAAGGAACAGCAGAAGATCGAGTGAAAAAACAAACAGGGCGTTCCGGTTCATCGGAACGCCCTGCTGCTATTATGGCGGAGGGGCGGGGATTCGAACCCCGGGTGGCTTGCGCCACAACAGATTTCGAGTCTGTCACCTTCGGCCGCTCGGACACCCCTCCGTGGGGATCAAACTCGTGCGGAGCCTCTTTATAATGTCTTTTGCGATTTTTTTCCAGCCCTAAGTTCCTGAAAAAATCCGCTCAGCAGCTTGCTGCACTCCTCGCCAAGCACCCCTTCGGTGACTTCGACCCGGTGGTTGAACCGCTCGTCCCGGGAAAAATCGTAGATCGAGCCGACCGCTCCGGCGCGCGGATCACGGCTGGCATAGACCAGCCGCGGAATCCGGGCGAGGATGATCGCCCCCATGCACATCACACAGGGCTCCAGGGTCACGTAGAGGGTCGTCTCGAGCAGGCGCCAGTGGCCGATCTGTTCCGCCGCCTGGCGAATCGCCACCATCTCGGCGTGGGTGGTGGGATCGTTGCTGGTCTCGCGCAGGTTATGGCCACGCCCGATAATCCGCCCGGCATGGACAATCACCGCGCCGATCGGCACCTCATCCTTGGATCTGGCGATGGCTGCTTCCGCGAGGGCGGCGCGCATGAATTGTTCGTCAAGCTGTGGGTCCATTCATAGTGCCAGATAGAGAGGGTTTGAGGGTTGCGGATGAATCCGCACCGGGCCGTTCGAATATTTATAGCTCAGCAGGGTCGAGAAAACCAGAGTCGAATCAGCCGCAGCCAAAGGGTTGCTAGAGACAGCTATCGGTCAATGTGTTACATTTTCTGCGTAAAAGAGTAAGTATCCCCGTGAATTCCTGATGATTCGTCACGATAGGGAAAAATGAAACAAGCGATTTTGGCACTCCTGATTGTCCTGCTGTCCCATCATGCTCTGCCGGCGGAGGAGCTGACGTTTGATGGCCATGTGCTGCTGGATAACTGCCAGCAGGCGACCAGCAAGGAAGCAACCGATTTCGTAAGGGTCGGTTTCTGTTTCGGTCAAATCAGGGGGATCAATGACATGAATATTCTGTTCAAGGAATTTATTCCGGAGACATATGCCGGGTACTGCATCCCAGGTGGCATCACCCTGGGGCAACAGGCAAGAATTGTGCTCAACTATTTGAATAAACATCAAGACGATCTGGATAAGGACAGTTCGGTGCTCGTTCTGGCGGCCCAGCTGGAAGCGTTCCCCTGTGAGCAAGAAAGCCCGTGAGCTCAGTATAGGGTTGGCCAAGCCCGTGGAGTCAGGTCAGAGCTGAGAGTAGCTTAAACACAAAAAGGGTTACAGACTAAAATCTGTAACCCTTTGTTTTTTATGGCGCGCCGCGGAAGATTCGAACTCCCGACCTTCTGATCCGTAGTCAGACGCTCTATCCAGCTGAGCTAGCGGCGCAAAGACGAGATTTATCGCTCATTTGTAGGGTGTTTGTCAACCTTTTTTTGCTGTTTCAGGGGTGCTTGTTGTATCCGGCCAGGTTAAAGCCGTAGCGCGGATTTTTTATCGCGCAGGCATCCGGGTACAGGCTGAACAGCCAGCCGGCGAAAACCTGTTCCCCGTTCTCTTCGATGACCACATAGGCGGCCGGATTTCTGGGCTCGTTGGACGCCGAGGTCATCTGGCTGCCTTTCATGATAAAAGCGGGCAGAAAGGTGTCGACCCTGAGTTTCAGGGTGGAGCCCGGGACCAGGAGCGTTTCGCCGATGTTGATGGTATAGGTTGTTTCGGAGCTGAGTTCCTGGTCAAGGACGGAAATCTCGACAGATTTCCACTGGCCTTTGACGTCGCCTGGAATCACGACTCTGAGGGGGTCGCCGGATGGCGGTGTTTTGGCATGTGCCTCTGCTGCGAAACTCATCTGCCCGCCGCCGCAGGGATACTC
This sequence comes from Desulfuromonadales bacterium, assembly GCA_032251255.1. Classification (GTDB taxonomy): domain Bacteria; phylum Desulfobacterota; class Desulfuromonadia; order Desulfuromonadales; family Geopsychrobacteraceae; genus BM509. Next base: position 154,258 of record JAVVDY010000004.1, on the reverse strand, counting down.
CCCTGTTGTCAGCAGGCCGATCATCAGCAACAGAAGAACTTTGGCCATACGCAAACCTTTAAATGAAAAAAAACAAAATGGCGGAGAGGGAGGGATTCGAACCCTCGGTACGCTTTCACGTACACTCGCTTAGCAGGCGAGCACCATCGGCCTCTCGGTCACCTCTCCGAATCTTTTGTTTTTGTCAGTCCCGGTTTGTTCTGTTTTCTAATGGCGGAGGAGGTAGGATTCGAACCCACGGAACTTTCGTTCAACGGTTTTCAAGACCGCCGCCTTAAGCCACTCGGCCACTCCTCCGTAATTATCGCGCAAGATCATTTAAAGACGCGGAATTTTTGTAACGAATATTCCGCTAAAATGCAAGCGGAAACCACTTTTTCAGCCAACTTCCCGGCTACTTTTCTATTCTTTCCAGCCCTCCCATATAGGGGCGCAGAACGTCGGGGACGATCACCGATCCATCTTCCTGCTGATAGTTTTCAAGGATAGCAAGCCAGGTACGACCGATTGCCAGCCCCGAACCGTTCAGGGTATGTACCAGTTCCGCTTTGCCCCCACCTTCCCGGCGGAAGCGGATTGCCGCGCGGCGCGCCTGGAAATCGGTAAATGTTGAACAGGAGGAGATTTCCCGGTAACACTGCTGCCCCGGCAGCCAGACCTCGATGTCGAAGGTGCGTGCCGCGGAGAAGCCGATATCGCCGGTGCAGAGGTCGACCACCCGGTAGGGGAGCTTCAGCAGCTGCAAGACCTTTTCGGCATCGTTCAGCAATTTTTCCAGCTCGGCATCGGAGTCTTCCGGGCGCACAAACTTGACCAGTTCGACCTTGTTGAACTGGTGCTGACGGATCAGGCCGCGGGTATCCCGTCCGTGTGACCCCGCCTCCTTGCGGAAGCAGGGGGTGTAGGCGGTGTAGCAAAGCGGCAGGTCGCGTTCATTGAGAATCTCGTCCCGGTGGATATTGGTCACCGGCACCTCGGCAGTCGGAATCAGAAACAGATCGACATCCTCGGTATGAAACAGATCGCTTTCGAACTTCGGCAGCTGGCCCGTCCCGGTCATCGAGTCGCGGTTGACCAGAAAAGGGGGGAGCGTCTCGGTGTAGCCGTGCTGTTCTGTATGCAGGTCGAGCATGAAGTTGATGAGCGCCCGCTCGAGCCGCGCCCCGGCGCCTGTGTAAAGGGCAAAGCGGGCTCCTGACAGCTTGCTGGCCCGCTCGAAATCAAGCACGCCCAGCCCCTCGCCGATATCCCAGTGGGCTTTCGCCGCGAAGGGGAATGCCGGTTTTTCACCCCAGCTGCGAACCTCGACGTTATCGTCTTCGCTCGCGCCGACCGGGGCGTTCCTGTGCGGGATATTCGGGACACCCATCAGGATTTCGCTCAACTGCTCCTCGACGCTGCGCAGCTCATCGTCCAGCTCCTTGATGCGCGCCGAAACCTCCTTCATCCGCGCGATCTCCCCCTGGACCTGGCTTTTGTCCCTGGTCTTGCCAATCAGCGCCGAGACCTTGTTCTTTTCCGCTTTGAGGGCTTCCGCCTCGTTGAGCAACTCCCGGCGCCGCTCGTCCAGCTGGCTGAACCCGGAAAGATCGATGCCGCCGCCGCGGTTGGCCAGGGCCTGTTTCGCATCCTCCAGGTTGGAGCGTAAGTATTTGATATCGAGCATGATTTTATTCTCCAAAGGGTCATGGTCGTGAAGCCGACTGTGTTGATAACACTTCTGCCTCTGAGCGTCAAGGGTTGCGGCGATTCTTCCCGGCTGCGCGGCGTTCCGTTCGGCAGCTCAGGCGGCCGCAGGAGGGGCGGCGGGGTTATCTTTTCCCCTTGATCCACCACTCGGCATCGCCGTCAAACCACCAGCGGGTCGAATCGGTCTCCCAGATCGTCGTCGCCAGCTGCCGGGCGATGTCGGTCTGCAGCCGTTCAAAGGCAAAGGGATACCATTCGTCGGCGTAGCGGTTGCCCAGGTCCTTGTACTCTTTCAGGGCCAGGATCATCTCCAGCTGGTCGGCGTCGTGGGAGAGCTGTGCCTCGCGGCTCTGCTCGGCGGCAAATTCCTCGAGGGTCTCACGGTAGTCCTCGCCGAAGGGGAGCTGCCTGGCCAGATCTTCCACCGCCCTTGCTTCGTTCGCCTGGAGGTACTTCTTGTTGACATAGTTGAGATCGCCCATCCGCGCTTCGGGGATATCGTGGAACAGGCAGAGCTGCAGCACCCGGCCGACGTCTGCCGAGCCGTCCATCTGGGCCAGGGTATAGCCGATGATCGCAGTGCGGAAACTGTGCTCGGCGACCGATTCCGCACCGGAGCCGAGAAACTGGAAACCGGTCCGCGGCGTGCGTTTGAGCATGCCGACTTCGAAGAGAAAATTAGCCAGGTTTTTCATGGTCATCACCAAAAAGGAAAAAGGGTTGCGCGGCTGCCGGTCTCTGACTGGGGCCTCTCTGCCGAGGTGCCGGGGCCGTCATGCGGGTCAGCCATGCCAGACAAGTAACACGCCGCACAGGATCAGGCCCGCCGAGGCGAGGCGGATCCTGCCGAAGCTCTCACCGAGCCAGAAAATCCCGATCAGCACACCGATCAGCAGACTCACCTGGCGGACCGGAACCGCGTAACTCACCGGCGCCATCTGCAGGCCGAAGCGGAAGGACAGGTAGGAGGCGAGGATGACCGGGCCGGACCAGATCACCAGGGTGCGGCTGTTGCGCCATTCGGCCAGCACCCGCCCGCGGTAACAGGGTCGCAGCAGGTTGAGGCTCATGATGCAGAGCATGCAGAAGACCAGCACGTAGGTGAAGTGGAAGGCTGAATAGGTATTGACGCCCACCTTGTCGATCAGCGCGCCCACCGAGTAGATGAAACCGGCGCACAGCGCCGACTGGACCGAGCGATTGTTCAGGTTCCTGAACGGCCGGAAGATTTCGTCGCTGCTCAGCTTTTTCAGCTGGATGGAGTACGCCCCAGCGATGATCAGCATGATACCGGAGAGGCCGATCAATGTCAGGCTTTCATTGAGGAACAGCACCCCCCAGAGCGGCACGTAGAGCATCGCGGTCTGGGCCAGCGGATAGGTCATCGACAGGTCGCCGTCACGGTAGGCTTGGCCGGTCAGCCAGTGGTAGAGAACAAAACAGCAGGCCGCCGAGCTTGCCAGCAGCAGGTAACGCAGCGACAGGGGGGGCAGGACCTGGCCGGCGGCCAGCCCCATCAGGCTCATCATCGAGAAGGAGATGGCGAACATCCACCAGATGAAGATGGTCTTGTCGCGGCTCTGCTTGACCAGCAGGTTCCACAGGGCATGCATGAACGCCGAAAAAATGATGAGCAGCAGGGCGGTTGTTTCCATGCCGGGCATTCTAGCCCATGGGCTGCGGGAATGAAAGGCTCAAAGGCTTTTCATTGACAGTTGTCAAGTGTCTGATATCATTCGTCTATCTTTGAGAGCGAATTCCCCCGGAGGAGAAGCGATGAACATATACCGAACCGAACAGGATTCCCTCGGGCCGATGCAGGTGCCGGACGACGCGCTTTACGGGGCCCAGACCGCCCGCGCCCTGGCCAATTTCCCCATCTCCGGGCGGCCCCTGTCGCGCCCCCTGCTGCGGGCCCTCGGCCTGGTCAAGCAGTATGCGGCACGCGCCAACCGCGAGCTCGGCCTGCTGCCGGGGCCGATCGCCGGGGCAATCATCGCTGCCGCCCAGGAGGTTGTCGCCGGCGAACTGGACAGCCATTTCCCGGTCGATGTATTCCAGACCGGGTCGGGGACCAGCAGCAATATGAATATGAATGAGGTGATCGCCAACCGGGCGGCGCAGCTGCTCGGTGAACAGATCGGCGGCAAGGCGGTGCACCCCAATGACCAGGTCAATCTCGGCCAGTCGAGCAACGATGTCTTTCCCACCGCCATCCATATCGCCTGTGTCGAGCAGCTGCACAACCACCTGCTGCCGTCCCTGAAGGGGATGGAAGTGCACCTGCGGCTCAAGGCCGAAGAATTCGCCGATGTCCTCAAGATCGGGCGGACCCATCTGCAGGATGCGACCCCGGTGCGGCTGGGGCAGGTGTTCAACGGTTATGCGCGCCAGCTGGAGCTGGCCCGGGAACGCCTGCTGGCCGCCGCCGAGGGGCTCAGTGAGCTCGCCCTCGGCGGCACTGCCGTGGGGACCGGGATCAATACCCATCCGCAGTTTGCCGAACTGGCGATTGCCGGCATCGCCGAAGAGACCGGCATGGAGTTTCGCGAGGCGGAGGATCACTTCGAGGCGCAGGGCGCCAAGGACGGGTTGGTGGCTCTCAGCGGCGCGTTGAAGGGGTGCGCCGTCAGCCTGTTCAAGGTCGCCAACGATATCCGGTTTCTCGCCAGCGGACCGCGCTGCGGCATCGGCGAGTTGAGACTGCCGGCCCTGCAGCCGGGCAGCTCGATCATGCCGGGCAAGGTCAACCCGGTGCTGGCCGAATCGGTGATGCAGGTCTGCGCCCAGGTCACCGGCAACGATGCCACGGTAACCCTGTGCGGCCTGTCGGGGAATTTTGAGCTGAACGTGATGATGCCGGTGATGGCGGAGAGCCTGCTGCAGAGCATCGACCTGCTCGGCAACGTGGTTGACCTGTTCAGCGAGCGCTATCTCAAGGAGCTGGAGGCCGATCGTGACCGCTGCGATGAGCTGCTCGATCGCAGCCTTGCGCTGGTCACCGCGCTGGTGCCGGCGATCGGCTACGACAAGTCGGCGGAGCTGGCCAAACGGGCCTACGCGGAAGGGAAGACCATACGGGAACTGCTGCTGGCGGAGAATCTCCTGCCGGTAAGCGAAGTCGATCGGCTGCTCGATCCTGAGCGGATGACCGAACCGACAGGGGACTAGCAAGCCGGCGGGGAGTAGGGGGTCAGCCCCTCCTAGCTGCGGAGCGTCGCCAGAATCCCCTCGCCCAGCACCTCAACCTGCCAGTTCTTGAGAATGCCGCTGGCCGACAGCTCTCCGGACGTTTTCGGCCGGCAGCGGGAGAGCTCCTCCAGCGCCGCATTGTTGATCAGGACCCCCGGGTCGAGGGTCAGCCCGGCGGCGGCTTCCTTGCGCCATTCCTTGAGCAGCAGCATCCGCTTCTCCGCTTCCGGGTCCTTGACCCGCCGTTCGTTCCGGGGGAAGGCCGGCAGCTGGTCCTCTGGCAGCTGTTCCCCCCGGCGGACGGCTTTGAGCAGGGCGCTGCCGAAGCGATCGACCAGCCGCGGTGGCACCCCCTCGATCCCGAGCAGGCCCTGGCGCCCCTGCGGGCGGACCGTCGCGATGTCCAGCAGCGGTTTGTTGCCGATCACCTTGTAGAGGGGCCTGTCGCGCCGGCGGGCCTCGCTGTCACGCCACTGCAGCAACTCTTCCAGAACGGCCAGTTGCCGCGGATTGAGCCGGCCGGCCCCCTTGCAGCGGAGAAACAGGGGACCGTCGTTCGGTGCGAAACGGGCTTTTTCCAGCAGGGCAAATTCCTCCAGCACCCAGGCGAGCCGCCCCTTCCTGAGCAGCTGGTCTTCAAGCAGCTCAACCAGCCCGTGCAGGTGGGCGGTGTCCGCCGCCGCATAGCGGATCATCCCTTCGCTGAGGGGGCGCTCCGACCAGTCGGCGCGCTGGTACTGCTTGTCCAGTTCAACGCCGAAATACTTGTTCAGCACATCGGCCAGGCCGACCTTCTCTTCGCCGAGGAACTGGCAGGAGATCATGGTGTCGAACAGGCCGTTGATCTCGATCCCGAAATCGCGGGCCAGGCAGCGGATATCGTAATCTGCGGCGTGGAAAATCTTGCGGATCCGGGGATTTGCCAGCACCGGCTTGAGTGGCGAAAGGTCGATCTCTTCAGCCAGCGGGTCGATGAGCAGGGTTCGCTCCGGGGTAGAAACCTGCAGCAGGCAGACCTTCTCCTGGTAGCAGTGCATCGAGTCTGCTTCCAGGTCAACGGCGATCACCGGGCACTGCTGCAGCTCTTCGGCAAAGTCGGCGACAGCCCGGCTGTCGGTCAGGATCGGGGCTAAAGGCATCTATCCTCCAAGGAGCGTCAGCCCCTTTTTATGGGCTCCGTGCAGAGCCAGGGTTTCCAGTTCATCCGCCGGGCACCAGTCCCCGGCCTCTTCATTGACCAGCAGCGGCCCGGCAAGATTAGCATGAAACAGGTGTAATTCCAGCCTAAAGTGGCTGTAGAGATGTTCGATTCTGCCGAGGCCCTGCAGCCGGCCGGAGGCGCCCTGGTCCCTCAGCAGGCGGGCCGCCTGCTGTGCCGGCTGCGCCCCCTCCGGGACGCTGATCGTGGGGAATTCCCAGAGTCCTCCGAGCAGGCCGCTGGCCGGCCGCCGGCGCACGAAATAGTGGCCCTCCCGGCAGAGCAGCAGGGCGGCCTCGGTGCGGACCGGGACTGTCCTGCGCACCTGCTTGAGTGGCAGGTCCTGTTCCATCCCCTGCCTGCGGGCCTGGCAGAAACTGCTCAGCGGACAGGAACCACAGGCCGGGGAGCGGGGCGTGCAGACGGTCGCCCCCAGGTCCATGATCGCCTGGGTATAGTCGTGAACCTGCTGCTCGGGGGTCAGCAGGTCAGCCCACGACCAGAGCTGCTTCTCCGCACGGCTCGAGCGCGGCGCTTCCTGCCAGGCAAACAGGCGGCAGAGGACCCGGCGGACATTGCCGTCGAGAATCGGCGCCCGCCTCTCGAAGGCGAGTGATGAAATAGCCCCGGCAGTCGAACGCCCGATCCCGGGCAAGGTCATCAACTCGGCCAGGTCTGCGGGAAAGACCCCCCCGAAATCTTCCACAACCCGCTGCGCGGCGGCATGCAGGTTACGCGCCCGGGCGTAGTACCCGAGCCCGGCCCACAGGTCGATTACCGTCTCCTGCGGCGCAGCGGCGAGATGTCCCACCGTGGGGAAATTCTCCAGAAAGCGCCGGTAGTAGCCGATCACCGCAGCGACGGTGGTCTGCTGCAGCATGATCTCCGACAGCCAGATATGGTAAGGGTCGCGGGTCTGCCGCCAGGGCAGATCACGACCCGATTCTCCGTACCAGGCGAGCAACGCAGCGGATATCTGCTGCGGATCGAAGGGGGCAGATGCGTGGCTAAAGGGCTTTTCGTCAGGCTTCAAGCTCCCGCCTCAACCAATCTCGGTGATCGCCGTCAGGGTGGCCTCCATCTCCTCGCGGGTGCCGATGGAGATGCGCAGACCGTGGGCGAGCAGCGGGTCGGAAAAATAGCGGACCAGGATCTTGCGCTCGAACAGGCCGTCATAGACCCGCTTGCCGTTCCGGTCCCGGGGAACGGCAAAAATATAATTGGCGTGTGACGGAATGATCTGGTAGCCGATGCTGCGCAGTTCGTTACTGAACCAGTCGCGGGTGGCGCGAACCCGCGTGACGGTCGATTGCAGGTAGTCCTGGTCGCCCAGGGCCGCGGCTGCAGCCACCAGGGCCAGCCGGTCAAGGTGGTAGTGATCGCGGATCTTGTCCAGGGCGATAATCACCTCCGGCTGAGCCACGGCCAGTCCCAGGCGCATCCCGGCCAGGGAATAGCTTTTCGAGAAGGTGCGGGTGACGATGAGGTTCGGGTATTGTTTCACCAGCTGCATGGCGTTTTCCCCGGTAAAGTCGACATAGGCTTCGTCGACCACCAGCATGCCGGCACAGCGCTCTGCCAGCTCCTCGATATAGGCGTTGTCGAAGGCACAACCCAGCGGGGCGTTGGGGCTGGTGAGGAAGAACAGCTTCCCCTCATAGCGCGCGGGGAAATCGGCGATACGCAAATCGTCGGTCAGGCCGAAGGTGCGGATCCGTGCCCCCTGGATTTCGGCCAGGGTCGCGTAATAGGAGTAGGAAGGGTGGACGTAGCCGACCTCTTCACCTGCATCGACAAAGGCGCGGATCAGGTTGTTGAGCAGCTCGTCGGAGCCGTTGGCCATGATCACCCAGGCCGGGTCGAAGCCGTACAGTCCGGCGGCAACCCTGCGGGCCTCGCGGCTGGCGGCATCCGGGTATTTGCGCAGGTTGTCCCCGTCGGGTCCCAGCTCGCGGGCGATCGCTTCGACCACCCGGGGCGACGGCGGGTAGGGGTTCTCGTTGGTGTTGAGCTTGATCCAGCCCTCCTCCTGCGGCTGGAAGCCGGGGACGTAGCCGGCCATCGCGGCGATGTTTTTTCTCAAGGGAAGCATGGGGTCTCCTGTTTTTATCTCCGGATTGAACTTATTTTAAAATCAAGGTCAAGACCGCCGGTTCGCGAACCGACGGCCGCCTTCCTCTTCTTTGAACGCAAAGAACAGGAAGCAAAAGAAACCCTTTTTTAGCTTAAGAAAAGAGTAAGGCGTCTGACGGGACGCAACCCGCCGGTTTTAGAAGTTAAATGCTCAGTACTCTTCCAAAACCTGGTACTCGGTCGTCCTCCGCGCCGGGATGAATCCCGCCCCGCGGGCCAGCTCAATCACCTCATCCTTTGACATGCGGAACGAACACCCTGCCGCGGCGACGACATTCTCCTCGAGCATGGTGCCGCCGAGGTCGTTGGCGCCGAAAAAGAGCGCGACCTGGGCCATCCGCGCGCCCTGCGTCACCCAGCTGGCCTGGATGTTCTCCACGTTGTCGAGGACGATGCGCGACAGCGCCAGCACTTTCAGGTACTCGACGCCGCTGGCGGTTTCGCCCCCCAGCTCGGTGTTGTCCGGCTGGAAGGTCCAGGGGATGAAGGCGGTAAAACCGCCGGTCTTCTTCTGGATGTTGCGGACACGGAACAGGTGTTCGACGATGTCCTCGGGGGACTCCTTGGAGCCGAACATCATGGTGGCGGTGGTGCGCATCCCCAGCTTGTGCGCCTGCTCCATCACCGCGGCCCAGTCTTTCCAGCCGATCTTGTTCGGCGAAATCTCCCGGCGCACATCGTCGACCAGCACTTCGGCGCCGCCGCCGGGCACCGAGTCGAGCCCCGCCACCTGCAGCCGCTGCAGGCATTTCTTCATCGACAGCCCGGAGAGCCTGGCGACGTGGATCACTTCGGCCGGGGAGAGGGAGTGGATCTGTACCCGGGGGAAACGCTCTTTGAGCTGGCGGAACAGCTCCTCGAACCATTCGATCGTCAGCGTCGGGTGCAGTCCGCCCTGCATCAGCAGCTGGGTCCCGTCGTGCTCGACCAGCTCCTGGACCTTGGCGAAAATCGTCTGATAGTCGAGCAGGTACGCGTCGCCGTCTTCGGCAGTGCGATAGAACGCGCAGAACTTGCATTGTGATTCGCAGACGTTGGTGTAGTTGACGTTGCGGTCGACGACGAAGGTCACCCGGTTGTCGGGGTGCTTCTTGCGGCGGATATTGTCCGCCAGCCTGGCGACTGCCAGCAGCTCCGCTTCGCTGAGCAAAAACAGCGCGTCCTTGCGGGTCAGCTGTTTCCCGTGCTCAATTTTCTTTGCTATTTTTTCCAACATAACGGCTCAATAGGTGCGTATTTCGTTATACAGCGTGTCCCGCTCCACGGGGATGCGGCCGGCCTTGCGGATCATCCCGATGATCTGCTGCTTGCTCAGCGCCTGCGGCGAGTCGGCCCCGGCGTCGTGGCCGATCTGCTCCTCCACCACCGTGCCGTCGAGATCGTCGACGCCGAAGGCCAGGGCGACCTGGGCGATCTTCAGGCCGAGCATCACCCAGTAGGCCTTGACGTGCTGGAAGTTGTCGAGATAGAGGCGGCTGATGGCCAGGGTTTTCAGGGCGTCGACGCCGCCGACCCCGGTGGCGCCCTGGATACGGGTGTTCTCCGGCTGGAAGGCCAGCGGAATGAAGGTCTGGAATCCGCCGGTGCGGTCCTGCAGCTCGCGCAGCCGGCGCAGGTGATCAACCCGGTCACTGTACTGCTCGACATGGCCGAAGAGCATGGTGGCGTTGCTCCTGAGCCCGGCGCCGTGCACCAGCTCGGTGACTTCCAGCCAGCGGTCGCCGGAAATCTTCTCCGAACAGAGCCGGTCGCGCACCTGCTGGCCGAGGATCTCCGCCCCGCCGCCGGGCAGCGAGTCGAGGCCGGCCTGCTTGAGGCGTTCCACCACCCGCTCGATACTCAGCTCGGCAACCTCGGAGAAATAATCGATCTCGACCGCGGTGAAGGCCTTGATGTGCAGCTGCGGGCGAACCTGCTTGATCGACTCGAGCATCTCCAGGTAGAACTCGAAGGGCAGGTCGGGATGCAGTCCGCCGACCATGTGGATTTCCGTCGCGCCGGCATCGGCGGCCTCCATCGCCCGGGTGCGGATATCCTTGAGCGCCAGGGTGTAGCCGCCCTTCTCGCCCTCCTCCTTGGAGAAGGCACAGAAGGCGCAGCGGTTGACGCAGACGTTGGTGTAGTTGATGTGGCGGTTGACGTTGAAGAAGACCTTGTCGCCGTTCTTGTTGCGATTAACCAGCGCCGCCAGCTCGCCGATGCCGAGCAGATCGTTCGATTCGAACAGGGCCAGCGCATCGTCCTCGCTGATCCGGGTTCCGCTGTCGATTTTACTCCGAAGTTCTTTCAACAGGTCTGACATCAAGCTACCTTCTGTTCATCCGGTGAAAAGTTTCAGTCTCGGCTCAGGTTGTTCAGCGGTCCGCCCCCCAGCGCTTGAACAGCTGGTGATCAACCCCCAGGCTGTCGAGGGCTTTGCCGACGACGAAGTTGACCAGGTCGTCGACCGTTTGCGGCTGCTGGTAGAAGGCCGGCATCGCCGGCAGAATCTGCGCTCCTGCGCGGGAGAGGCGCAGCAGGTTCTCCAGGTGGATCTGGTTGAGCGGGGTTTCGCGGGGGGCCAGCAGCAGCGTCTTCCGCTCCTTGAGGGCAACGTCAGCCACCCGCTCCAGCAGGTTGTCGGACAGCCCCGCGGCGATCCGGCCCGCTGTTCCCATGGAGCAGGGGCAGATAACGACCCCATCCGGCGCACTGGACCCGCTGGCGATCGGGGCGAAAAAATCGTTGATCGCGAAGTGCTGCAGCTCTTCTCCGGCGGAGAAGTGGCGGCGCAGCTGCGCCCTGCACTCCAGCGGGCTTTCCGCCAGACTGAGCCCGGTCTCATAGGCCAGCACCTGTCGCCCGGCATTGCTCAGCAGGACGCTGAGCCGCTGGCCGCTCTTCAGCAGCTCTTCGATCAGCCGCAGGCCGTAGATCGAACCGGAGGCCCCGGTTATGCCGACAACGAAATCCTTCATGGCTTCAGAGTAGCGCATCTGTCAGGGTGAAGACAAAGATCGTCACGCTGATGTAGCCGTTCATGTTGAAAAAAGCCGCATCCAGTTTCGACAGGTCGTCCGGCTTGACCAGACGGTGCTCATAGTAGAGCATCGCGGCAACGACGATGACCCCAGCGAAATAGATCCAGCCGAGGCCGCTGCCGGGCAGCACCAGCAGCAGAAAGAACAGCATCAGGCAGTGGAAGATGCGGACCAGCTGCAGTGAGCGCTCCACGCCGAGTTTCGACGGGATCGAGTGCAGCCCCCTGGCCTGGTCGTAGTCGACGTCCTGCAGCGCGTAGAAGATATCGAAGCCGGCCACCCAGAACAGCACCGCGAGGCCGAGAAATATCACCGGCAGGCCGAGGTCGCCGCGCAGGGCGATCCAGGCGCCGATCGGTGCGGCGGCGAGACAGATCCCCAGCACCACATGGGCCAAGGCGGTGAACCGTTTGCAGTAGGCGTAGAGCACGAACAGGCCGATCGCCACCGGCGCCAGCTTGAAGCAGAGCGGGTTGAGCATCCAGGCCGCCAGCAGGAACACCGCCAGGGACCCCAGGACAAAGATCCACGCTTCGCGCAGGCTGACCTTGCCGGCCGGGATATGCCGCTCCGCGGTGCGCGGGTTATCGGCGTCGATTTGCGCGTCGATCAGCCGGTTGAGCCCCATGGCGCCGCTGCGGGCGCCGACCATCGCAACGCAGATCCAGAAAATTTCGCTGAAGCCCGGCAGCGCCTGGCTGGCCAGCGACGCCAGCACCACCCCCATCAGGGCGAAAGGGAAAGCGAAGACCGTGTGGGAGAACTTGATCATCTCCAGCAACGATCTGGTTTTGTCGAAAACGGCGGACGTGACCATGTTCTTCTCTGCGACTCCTCGGGGAAAATGACACTGTTCAGGCTGAACTCAATAATTTACACCCTGACACTCTGCGGGACAAGGCTTTTGGCGGAGAATTCACGCTTATTCCCTTCTGTCCCGCCGCCGGCTCTGCTATGATGCCGGATCATGCCCGAACTGCTCACCGATCATGGCCTTGTTTCGCTTTTCCTGCTCAGCCTGTGCGCCTCGACGCTGATCCCGCTTGGCTCGGAGTGGCTGCTGGTCGCTCTGCTGCTGCAGGGGACGGACGCCACCGCGGCGGTCCTGGTCGCGACGGCGGGAAACAGCCTGGGCGGGGCAAGCAGTTATCTGATCGGCCGGCTCGGCAGCAACTGGCTGGCCGCCAGGGTGTTGCGGATCAGCTCGGCCCGGCGTCAACGCGCCGAAAATCTTTTCCTTCAGTACGGCAGCTGGTCGCTGTTTTTTTCCTGGCTGCCGGTCATCGGTGATCCCCTCTGTCTGGTCGGCGGGCTGCTGAAGGTTCACTTCGGCCGCTTCTGCCTGCTGGTGGCCGGCGGCAAGGGGTTGCGTTATCTGGTCGTCGCCCTCTTGACCCTGCAGGGAGCTGCCCTCGCCTCATGAAGTCCCGCCAGCCCCTCTATACCCCGGCATTTATCGCGCTGTTTCTGGCCAATCTGTGCATGGTCTCCAGTTTTACGACGTTTTTTCTTTTCCCCCTGTTTATCACCGACCGCGGCGGCAGCGAGCGGGAGATCGGCGTCATCATGGGAATTTTTGCCCTGGCGTCCGCTGGCTGCCGGCCGTGGATAGCGGAGATGATCGACCGGCTGGGGCGCAAGCGCTGCTTCACCATCGGCAGCGTCGTCATGACCCTGATGCCCCTGCTCCATCTGCTGCTGAGCGGACCGCTTGAACACTTTTACTCTCCTCTGCTGGTGATGAGGGTCGTTCATGGCGTTGGCCTGGCGATCTGCTTCACCGCCGTCTTCACCTTTGTCGCCGATATCATCCCGGAGGGCCGGCTCAACGAGGGGATCGGCATGTTCGGGGTCTCCGGCCTGATCGGTATGGCGATCGGCCCGGCGCTGGCCGAGCCGATCATGGAACGGTTCGGGTTCAGCGCTTTTTTTCTGACGGCAGCGGCCCTGGCCGCCAGTGCATTTTTTCTCCACCTGCCCCTCAAGGTGACGGACCACCCTGAGCAGCACCTGGTGAAGGACGCCCCTACCTTTTTCGCCCTGCTCAAAAAGCGCAAGTTCATGCTTGTCGGCGGGCTGTCAATGGTCTTCGGTGTCGGTCTGGCCGCCACCGGAAACTTTGTCGCGCCGCTTGCCCAAGAGCGGGGCCTGAGGCATATCTCGCTCTACTACATGACCTATTCGGGTGCGGCGGTTGCTGTCCGGTTTTTTGCCGGAAGGCTGGCGGACCGGGTCGGGGAAAGGCAGGTTCTGCCCTGGGGGCTGGGGCTGGCGGTTGCCGGCCTGCTGCTGCTCCCCCTGGTGACCGGGAATCTGCTGCTGATTGTCGCCGGTCTGCTGTTCGGCACCGGCCACGGGCTGATTTTCCCGACCCTCAACGCCATGGCGATCCGCCATGAACCCTATGCGGTGCGTGGCAAGATCACCGGGATCTTCACCGGCGGCATCGACAGCGGGATCTTCACCGGATCGCTGGTTCTCGGGCTGGTGGGGGAGTGGCTCGGGCTCGGTTGGCTGTTCGTGTGCGCGGGGGGGCTGGTGCTGCTGGGGTTGTGGCTGGCGCGGTGTCGCTGGTGATTATGGCGGAAGCCTGAAGTGGGAGTGGCTGTGCTACACTCTGCAGGCGCTGGGCTGTGTTTGCGGCGTTGCCGGTTTATGGTCGCGGGGTCGCGGCCCCGCACTCCGCCTTACTCTTGTGTTGAGCGACAAAAGAGTAAGCAGAAAAGCGCTTTTTCTATTTCTGTCGCGGGATTTCCCGGCTTCATCAGGAACAGGAGTGGTCGGATAAACACAATCACCCGTTGTCCGCTGATGGAAATAAAACCGAACGGCCCCAACGAGCAGCAAGCTGCTCCATGGGTTAAACGGGCCTTCCGTGGGTGCAATGGAAAATACTGCGCGGATCAGGCGCTTTAAGTTCCACACCAGGATTAATCCGTTTGTCTCCGGACCCTATGAAAAAAGGTCGCCACCGGTTAACCCGTGTGAGCGTAGCGAGCCGGGGCCTTTAGCATTTTGTTGCGACAGCGACGGGTTCCGGTTCCGGTTTATCCGACCACAGCCGGTCCCACGCAGAACCGCCGTCTCGCGACAGCAATAGAAAGAGTTTCTTTTGCATCGTTTTCTTTGCGACACAAAGAAAATGACGCCGGCTGGCGGGCCGGGACCCGCCGGTCTTGAACCTAAACTTCCATAGAGAAAACAGAACTGATGACACAAAATATCCACCAAACCCTCCAGGCCACCTTCGGCTACAGCCAGTTCCGCCCCTACCAGCAGGAGGTCATCGAAGGGCTGATCAACGGCGAGGACGCTTTCGTGCTGATGCCGACCGGTGGCGGCAAGTCGCTCTGTTTCCAGATTCCGGCGCTGCACCGCCCGGGGGTGGCGATCGTGGTCTCTCCCTTGATCTCGCTGATGAAGGACCAGGTCGACGCCCTGTGTGCCAACGGGGTGCGGGCCGCCTGCTTCAATTCCTCTCTCTCCGCTGAAGAATCGCGGCAGGTGCTGGGCCGCCTCCATGGTGAGGGGCTGGACCTGCTTTATGTCGCCCCCGAACGCCTGCTCAGCGAGCCCTTTCTCGAACGGTTAAGGCAGCTAACTCTGGCGCTGTTCGCCATCGACGAGGCCCACTGCATCTCCCAGTGGGGACATGATTTCCGCCCGGAATACGTACAGCTCGGACAGTTGCGTGATCAGTTTCCGCAGGTGCCGATCATCGCCCTCACCGCCACCGCGGAAAAACAGACGCGGCAGGATATCCTCCAGCGGCTCAACCTGCAGCAGGCCCGCTGCGTGGTTGCAGGATTTGACCGGCCGAATATCCGCTACACGGTGATGGACAAGCAGAAACCGTTCCTGCAGCTGCAGGCTTTCCTCGACCACCGGCGCGATGAAGCGGGGATCGTCTACTGCCTGAGCCGCAAGCGGGTCGAGGAGGTCGCCCTGAAGCTCGCCCGGGAAGGGGTGAGGGCGGCAGCCTACCATGCCGGAATGGGCGCGGAGGATCGCAAGAGCGTACAGGACGCCTTCCTGCGTGACGACCTGCAGGTTGTGGTGGCGACGGTCGCCTTCGGCATGGGCATCGACAAGTCGAACGTGCGCTTTGTGGTTCATTACGACCTGCCGAAAAATATCGAGAGTTATTACCAGGAGACCGGCCGGGCCGGTCGCGACGGGCTCCCCGCCGAGGCCCTGCTGCTGTTCGGCTACGGTGACATCGCCATCTCGCGCGGGTTGATCGAAAAGGGGGGCAACCCGGAGCAGAACCGGATCGAAATTCACAAGCTGAATGCGATGGTCGGTTTCGCCGAGTCGACCACCTGCCGCCGGCGGGTGCTGCTCGGCTATTTCGGCGAACGGCTCGATGACGACTGCGGCAACTGCGATATCTGCCTGAATCCTCCGGAGACGTTTGACGCCACCGAGGATGCACGCAAGGCCCTCTCCTGCGTCTACCGGGTCGACCAGCGCTTCGGCATCGGTCATGTGATCGACGTGCTGCGCGGCGCGAAAACCCAGCGGCTGCTCGATCTGCAGCACGACCGGCTGTCAACCTACGGCATCGGCAGCGGGCAGAGCCAGGACCAGTGGAGCCACCTGCTGCGCCAGCTGATCCATCTCGGCTATCTGGAACAGGATATCGCCAACTTCTCCGTGCTGCGTCTCACCGAAAACGCCCGCCCGCTGCTGCGTGGCGAAGCCGAAGTGACCCTGGCGAGACCGCGGGTCAAGCCGGTCGCCGCCGGCAAGAGAACCCGCAAGCAGGTCGTCGGCCTCGACTATGACGAGGAACTGTTCCATCTGCTGCGCGGCCGGCGCAAGCGGATCGCCGACCGGGCCGGGGTTCCTCCCTTTGTGGTCTTCGGTGATGCCAGCCTGGCGGAGATGGCGGCGATTCTGCCGACCGATGCGAAAACCATGCTGGAAATCAATGGCGTCGGCGAACACAAGCTGGAGAAGTACGGGGCTGAGTTCATCGAGGAGATCCAGGCGTATCTCTGCCGATGACAATAGGGGATGCTTTCTCCTCACTGCGGAGACACGGGGCACAAAGAGAAGAAAATCCTTACTTTTGGGGATCCATTTGTCCTTCGGTTGAGAGAAACGAACGGGGCCCATCGTTTTTGCCTGTTGATCGCATAAACTTGCTGCGGAGTTCTGTCTATGAAAATCATCTCCTTTAACGTCAACGGCCTGCGCGCCCGGCTGCATCAGCTCGAAGCGCTGATCGATGCCCATCAGCCCGACATTGTCGGTCTGCAGGAAACCAAGGTGCATGACAGCGAGTTTCCGCTTGAGGCGATTGAGGCCCTTGGCTATCAGGTTGCTTATCACGGGGGCAAGGCCCATTACGGTGTGGCGCTTCTGTCGAAAACCGCTCCGCTGGAGGTCTCCAGGGGATTTCCGGGAGAGGACGGGGATGCCCAGCGGCGTCTGCTGATTGGCCGCTACCCCCTGGGCGACGGCCGCAGCCTGCGGGTGGTCAACGGTTATTTCCCGCAGGGTGAAAATCGCGACCATCCGCTCAAGTTCCCCAACAAGCAGCAGTTCTATGCCAACCTGCACGACTGGCTGCAGCGGACGGCGGACCCTCAGGACCTGCTGGCGGTCATCGGCGACATGAACGTGGCGCCGCTCGACAGCGATGTCGGGATCGGCGCCGACAACGCCAGGCGCTGGCTGAAGACCGGCAAGTGCTCCTTTCTCCCGGAGGAACGGGAGATGTTGAAGCGGGTCACCGACTGGGGCCTGCGCGATACCTACCGGGAGCAGTTCCCTGACGTGGATGATCGCTTCAGCTGGTTCGACTACCGCTCACGGGGTTTTGACCAGGAACCGAAGCGGGGACTGCGGATCGACCTGGTGCTGGCGACGGAGCCGCTGGCGAACTGTTGCGTCGCCGCCGGGATCGACTACGGGATCCGCGCGATGGAAAAACCCTCCGACCATTGCCCGGTGTGGGCCGAGTTCTCACTCTAGGCCGTATTCCGACCAGCGGCGGGAGATCAGCTCCAGCGTTTCCCGGTGATGTTCGACCAGTCGGGCTGGATCGATCCCCGTGGCATCGATGCTGATCCGGCCCTGATCGGTGAGAATCCGGCTTTCCTCCAGCTGGTTGATGACCCGCCAGTAGCTGAGCGAGGGGTTGCGGATGTCGATATCCCGATCAAGCAGCACAAGCAGCCTGGCTTTTCGCAGGGGGCTTGTGCTGCGGAGCCCGCGCAGCAGTTCGACCCCTTCCCCCTCTTCCAGCCCTGATACGGCCAGCAGGGCACAGCCGTGGAAGATTGTCTCCAGCGGCATGTGCAGGTCACGAACCTGGGGGTGGTCGCTCCGCAGCAGCGCCAGCAGCAGTTGTTCGCTGGCCCTGGCGAGGAAACAGTCTTCCATCGGCGGTGGGCCGACCAGGGTCACCGGACAGACGGGAGCGGTGCGGTGGCTGATGGCGGTGACCCGGAACAGGGGCGCGGCAGGATTGGTGACATAGCCGCCGGTGTGGTTGCCGAACAGCCCTTCGGCTGCGGTTTCTCCTGGATGGATAACCCCTTCGATGACGATTTCGGTATCAGCGGGGACCTGCAGCGGCTGGCTCACTCCCCTGGTGACGGGCTGGGTTCTGCCGCTCACCCAGGCGGCCATGCGCAGTTCATCGCACTCTTCCGGCAGTGGAGCACCGGCGGCCCAGATCAGGGCCGGGTCGCCGCCGAGGGCGATGGCGACCGGCATCGGCTGATTCTTCTCGCGCCAGGCCTGCAGATGCCTGCCTCCTCCCGACTGCTCGCCGAAGTTGACCGTGGCGCAAGCGGAACCGTGAATCTGGATCCGGTACATGCCGCAGTTCTGTCGCCCGGTGACCGGGTCCGCGGTGAAAACCAGCGGCAGGGTGAGGCTGGGGAGGGTTTCCTGCGGCCAGAACTTCAGCGCCGGGATGATCGACAGATCGGGCCGGGCGGAAACCTCACGGCAGGGTGGCCGGTCAGTCACGACCGGTTGCAGGGTGTCGGCGGCGAGCAAGCTGTGCAGGCGCTCCGCGGCATTTCGCCCTGCGACCTGCTTGAGGCTCGCCCGAAGCCGTTTGCCGAATGACGCCAGCGAGGATTCACCGAGGGCCCGCGCGGTACGCTCGGCAGTGCCGAACAGGTTGGTGACCACCGGAAACAGGCAGCCGTCCACCCGTTCGAACAGCAGGGCCGGGCCGCCATCGGCCGCTTTGCAGACGCGGTCGGTGATCGCTGCCAGTTCCAGATCGGGGCTGACCGGGGCGGCAATTCTACGCAGCTTGTGATCGTTTTCCAGTGCGCTTATCAAGGCTCGCAGCGTCATTCGGGCTCCTTCGGTGTGCCTCGAGTTTAGCGGAAAACCGGCCGGGGGAACAGCTGCTTTTCCGCTTGCCCGCAGGTGATGGCTGGGCTATCTTGTCGATTCCGGGGAGGCCGCAATTCTGCTGGTTCCCCGTGCCGATTTCAAAAGGAGCTCAAGATGAAGCGACTGTTGGCCGTTCTGGTCCTGTGCGGATTGCTCGCTGTGGCCCTGCCGGTTGCCGGGTTCAAGGGGATCGAGCTTGAAGGTTTGCAGCAGAAAGCCGAGCAGGGTGATGCCGAAGCCCAGGCTCAGCTGGGTGTCCTCTATTCAACCGGGATCCAGACGCCGAAGAACCTCGAAGAGGCGGTCAAGTGGTACCGGAAGTCCGCCGATCAGGGCCACTCCCTTGGTCAGTATAACCTGGCGTTCATGTATATCCGCGGTGAAGGGGTCAAGGAGGACCTGGCCAGGGGACGGGAACTGCTGCAGTTGGCGGCCGACCAGGGCTTCGACAAGGCCAAGTTCGACCTGGGTTACATGGTCCTGCAGGGCCTAGGCGGTGAGCAGGACCAGGATCTCGGGATCAAGATGATCCGCGAAGCGGCCTACGCCGGCAACCGTGATGCGCGCGATTATCTGCAGGAGATGGGTGTGCCGCTGGAATAGGCCATCTAGATTTTGAACGAGCAAAAGGGCGGGACCAGTCGGTCCCGCCCTTTTGTTTCTGGTTCCGCATATCGCTTGTCGGCCCGGACTCTGTCAGGGCTT
Source organism: Desulfuromonadales bacterium (assembly GCA_032251255.1). GTDB lineage: Bacteria > Desulfobacterota > Desulfuromonadia > Desulfuromonadales > Geopsychrobacteraceae > BM509. The sequence continues at coordinate 134,953 of JAVVDY010000004.1, read as the reverse complement.
CTGCCGTCGCCGAGGCCGTGCCTCGTCCGGCTCGCCAGTATCAGGTCTGCAGAAAGCAGACCAGTTGCTGTGACACTACGTCGGCCATCAGATGCAGGTTCTTCTCCGGAACGCGGAACACCTTGACCACTTTCTTATAGTGGGCGCTGGTGGGCAGCAGTCCCTCCAGCGAGTTCGGTTGTTTCTGCAACCAGCTTTTGTTGAGGAAACAGTTCTTGTGCTCGGGGAAAAGCGCCAGATAGAAAATTTCCGCTTCAACCAGATCCTGAAAGAAGTGGGAGCCGAAGGAGAGTTCCGGCATCAGGTTGCCGCTGGTAAAGGCGACTTCCGCCAGGGCGGTCAGGTTGTTTATCTCTGAGAAGGTGATCGGCACGCCCATCGCCGGGGTGGATGTCCCCCAGCGGCCGGGGCCGAGCAGCATGGTCGGGCTGTCCTTTTTGTCGGCGATGCGTTTGTTGAGGCGGCCGATCAGGCGGGCAATCTCGTGTTTCTCAGCTACCGGCAGGCGGCTGTACTCGGCCGGTTCGACCCAGATGACCCACTTGAGCGGTTGGGAGATGTTGCCCCCCATGAAATTCCCTTCGCTGCGGAAAAAAGTCTCGTCTCCGGCAATGTTGCGAGGGATGACTACCTCTGTTTCCGTCCCTTTGGTCTGCAGTGGGCGGCACTGGACAACATTGATCTTGGCCACCCCGTCGCTGGTGAAATTGACTGTAAATTCGACATCGACCGGGTATTCATAGGCGTCTTCCAGCACCTTGAGCATTCTCTGCATCAATCTCTGAAAGTGAGTGTCGGCAAAGAGCTGGTCGAAGGTCAGCAGCCAGATATCCTTCTTCTGTCCGCGACGTTCCAGCAGTTGCATGGTCTCCCGGTCCTGTACTGCGTAGCGCCGCCAGGGGATGTCGATCTTCTGGTCGGTCAGGGCGAGCAGGGATACCGTCTGCATGCAGTTCTCGTTGACGTTGAGCAGGTCGACGTCCCGCTGGGAGAATTTGCGGGTGTCCTCGAAGCCCTGATGCGGCCTTTTCAGTGGTGCGTCGAGGGCGACAATCCGCGGATAATCACCTTCGGTGCGGTCGACAGCCCTGGTGCCAAGCCCCAGAACCAGACGCAGCATTCCCGCGCGCGGATCCATGGTCTTGTCCCAGACAAAGGTGTTGTAGGAGACGCCAACCCCGGCCAGTTCGGGGAAATAGTAATGCTGGCGGTAAGAACCTGACACCCGCTGGACCAGCAGGGCCATCTGCTCGTCCTGCTGGTCCAGCCCCCGCTGCAGCCGGTAGGCCAGTGCATCTTCGCTCATGGCGCTGGCGAAGACCTTGCGGATCGCTTCTTCCAGCTGTTCCAGGCGTTCCTCTGGGCTGCCCTGGTTGACGCAGAAAAAACTTTCATATTTGCCGGCGAAGGCGTTGCCGAAACCGTCTTCCAGCAGTGAACTGGAGCGGATGATGATCGGGTACTGGCCGTAGTAGTCGAGCATCTTATAAAAGCCCTCCCGGATCGTGTCCGGGAAACTGCCGAGCAGCATTTCCCTGCGCAGTTCGCTGGCGGCGGTGAAGTAGCCCTCCGGCGTCTTCTGCTGCATGAAGAGTCGCCACAGGCCGTTGTGGACGATATAGGAATAGTAGACGTTCGAGCCGACGAAGAACGAGTCGTGGGCTTCAAGGTGGTTCTCCCAGTCGAGACTGGTGTCTTGTCTCAGGATGTTCTGGGCCAGCAGCATGCCGAGGGCCTTGCCGCCGATAAACCCGGTGCCGATGACCCGGGATTTGATGTCCAGCAAATTCCGCAGGGTGAAGTGCTTGATCGAGAGGGAGAGGATTCGTTCCTCCCTGCCGATCATGTGCCGGCAGATATGTTTGACCATATGGGCCTGCTCGAGATCGGTCGCCGATTCCTCGTACAGCTGTTCCGCCTGAAGGAACAGACGATGCCAGTGGTCGAGCTGCCGCGATGTGCTGTCCTGCTGATGGGATGAGACCGCGGTCAGAAGTTGTGTCGCCTCGAAGCTGTTGGCCAGCGGGATGAACTGTTCTCCCTGCTTGCGGTGGGGGAGGAACATGGTCGGAGAATTCCTCTGCCAGACCTTGAGCGGATGCACATGGAGCATGCCATCGTGCTTGAAGATATCGATCAGGACCTGGGTCGTTTCGCGAATGCGTTCAATAGTCCGGACGGCGTGGTGCTTGCGGATCAGGGCGAAATAGGCGACCGTGTCCAGTTCGAACAGGTAGGGACAGGTGACCCGGAAGAAGTTGCCGACCATGTGGTCGGTGGCCCAGGCGGAGAGCAGCTCGGAAAGCGAATCGAATACGTAGAAAACCCCCCGGCCTTCTTCGGTGATGACCTTATGGATCCGGCTGGCGAAGGATTCAAATCCCTGGCGCGGATCAAAATTATAGGTGGTTATGCGGGGGGAGGGTTCGATGAGCGGGGGATGGTCGCCGAAGCGCATGTAGACCACTTTTTTCCCGGTCAACAGCGCCTGGTCGATGAACGGGCCGACAAAGTAGCGGTAGTCGTCAATCGAGTCGACTTTCAGGACAACGTTGTCGCCGAGCCGCAGGCTGTCGAGGATTTCATCCAGCCCGCTGTAGCCCGTTGATATCCGCTCCGTTGCTTGCATCCGTCTCTCCATTGCAGGTTATGGTTGAGCGGCCCGAAAGCCATGATTCATGCAGTCTGCCCTTTTCAGCAGAGAACGGCAAGGGGCTTGTGGCAGCCGTCTGGCCCATCGGTTTTCCCTGCGCCGGATAGACAAAGGGCCCGTGACCTCTGGTGAAAAAGGTTCACGGGCCCGTCAGGTTCCCTGTGGGGATTAGATGACGCCGAAGGCGACCATCGCGTGAGCGACCTTGATAAAGCCCGAGATGTTGGCCCCGGTGACATAGTTTCCGGGCGCGCCATACTCCTCGGCGGTTTCATAGCAGGTCTGGTGGATGTTTCTCATGATCTGGCGCAGGCGATCTTCGGTGTATTCGAAGGTCCAGGAGTCGCGGCTGGCGTTCTGCTGCATCTCCAGGGCGCTGGTTGCGACGCCGCCGGCGTTGGCGGCCTTGCCGGGACCGTAGGCAATGCCCGCATCAATAAAGACTTTTACCCCTTCCGGAGTGGTCGGCATGTTGGCGCCTTCGCCGACTGCGATGCAGCCATTCTTGACCAGCAGTGCCGCGTCTTTGCCGTTGATTTCATTCTGGGTTGCTGAGGGCATGGCGACCTGGCAGGGAACCTCCCAGATGTTCCCTTTGGAGATGTATTTGGCGTGCTTGTGCACATCGGTGTAGGCCTTGATGCGGCGCCGTTCGATCTCCTTGATCTGCTTGACCAGATCCAGGTCGATCCCCTTTTCGTCGTAGATGTAGCCGTTGGAATCGGAGCAGGCGATGGTCTTGCCGCCAAGCTGGGCGATCTTCTCCATGGTGTAGATGGAGACATTGCCCGAGCCGGAGACCGTGCAGACCTTGCCGTCAAATGAATCCTTGCGGACCTTGAGCATTTCATCGACAAAGAAGGTCGCGCCGTAACCGGTGGCCTCGGTGCGGACCAGAGAGCCACCCCAGTCGAGGCCCTTGCCGGTCAGTACACCGGCTTCCCAGCGGTTGGTAATCCGCTTGTACTGGCCGAACATGTAGCCGATTTCGCGACCGCCAACGCCGATGTCACCGGCCGGGACATCGGTGTGCTCGCCAATGTGGCGGTAGAGTTCGGTCATGAAGCTCTGGCAGAAGCGCATGACTTCAGCGTCCGATTTGCCCTTGGGGTCGAAGTCCGAGCCGCCTTTGCCACCGCCGATCGGCAGGCCGGTCAGGGCGTTCTTGAAGATCTGCTCAAAGCCAAGGAACTTGATAATGCCGAGGTAGACCGACGGATGGAAGCGCAGGCCTCCCTTGTAGGGACCGAGGGCGCTGTTGAACTCAACGCGGAAGCCCCGGTTGATCTGGACGCTGCCGTTGTCGTCAACCCAGGGAACGCGGAAGATGATCTGCCGTTCCGGTTCGCAGATCCGCTCGATGATTTTGTGGTCAGCGAATTCCGGGTGTTTTACCAGGACCGGGCCCAGTGATTCGAGGACTTCTCTGACGGCCTGATGAAACTCGATCTCGCCCGGATTGCGGTCGAGAACTTCCTTGTAGATGGGTTCAATTTTTTCATCAATGGATGGTGACATGGTTTCCTCCTGGGTTTGGTTTTTTTTGCATAAAAAATAAACAAATGCAAAATACGATAAGATTTTGACTGTCAAATACAAAAGATGTCTTATTCAATTACTGTGCCATCTGCATAATTAGTAGGCAAGTAGTGCATAGAAAGTGTGCAAATGCTGATTATCACATGCCTCTTGCCCCGCGCATGCTGTCGCAAGAGGGTTTCTGGAGTGCGAATTAATCGGATTTTTTGAGTTTCTTTTCTTCTCAGAGTGAGTACTTGATTGGGTGGGCCGGAAAGGGGCGCAGGCAACAAAAAGGGCCACCCCGGCCGGGGTCGCCCTTTTTGTTGCCTGATGAAGTTTGGCTCTTAGACGACCTGTTCCATCCCCCAGATCCCGCAGGGACACATGCCGGCACAGATGCCGCAGCCGATGCAGAGATGGTCGTCGGAGATGTATTCGAAGCCGGTTGCGGGTTGTTCGCGGCGGATTGCGCCTTCGGGGCAGGCTTCCAGGCACATGCCGCAGTCTCGGCAAGTCCCGCAGGAGATGCAGCGGCTGGTTTCCCTGGTCGCGTCGGTGAAGTTGAAGCGGCTGCGGTTGTGTGGCCGGAACAGCTCTTTGCTCAGGCAGGACTGGGAGATCATGGGCGGCTTCTTGTTCGGTGTCAGCTGCCTGCCGGCGAGGAAGTCGTCGATCTGTTCGGCCGCTTCACGACCGTGGCCGATGGCGTGGGTCAGCAGCCCCGGTTCGATGGTGTCGCCGATGGCGAAGACACCGGCTGCCTTGGCCAGCTGGCCGCATTCATCGACAGCCGCCATGCCCCGTTCAGACAGCCAGTCGCGCGGAATGTAGGAGAGGTCGGGGCGCTCGCCGATGGAGATGATGATAGTGTCCGCCTCAAGGAGGCGGCCGTCCTTGGTATGGAGCCCCTTCTCGTCCACTTTCGCGGTAAAGACCGGCCACTCGATTTTTCCGCCGAGGGCGGTGAAGTGATCGATCTCCTTTTTATAGGCCGCCGGGCGCTGGATGTCGATCGCGGTGACCTGCTTTGCGCCCATCGCGTAGGCCCCGAGGCAGACGTCCATGCCGGCGTTCCCGGCGCCGATGACGACGACCTTGTCACCCACGGCGGGATTGAGGCCGTTGTTGACATCTTTGAGGAACTCCAGCCCCTTGACCAGTCGCTCGTGTCCGGGGAAGGGGATCACCACCGGGTTGTGGGCGCCGGAGGCGATGACGATGGCATCGAAATCCTCGCGCAGTTTCTGGAACATCTCTTTGTCAACCGGGGTGTTGGTCTGGATGGTGACGCCCATATCCTTGACCCGTTGAATTTCACTGCCGAGGGTGTCGGCCGGCAGGCGATCGCTGGGGATGACCTGGCGCAGCTTGCCGCCGACCTCCTTGTCCGCCTCGATGACCGTCGCGCCGTGCCCCAGCAGGCGCAGGTGCCAGGCCGCTGAAAGGCCGCCGGGGCCGCCGCCGATGACGGCGACCTTCCTGCCGCTGTCGGCTTTCGCTTCCGGGGACTGGGCTTCGATCGACAGTTTGCCGAGGGCCTGCATTGAGACCGGCAGATCGATGTACTGGCGGGTGCAGGCGTCCATACAGGGGTTGGGGCAGACTTCGCCGCAGACGCTCCCCGGGAAGGGTGAGTACTTCAGTACCAGCTCGACGGCTTCCCTGTACTTGCCTTCGCGCAGCAGGTTGATCCGGTCCTGGGTGGGAATCGATGATGGGCAGGCGGCTTCACAGGGCGCGCAGAACGCCTTGTTCTGCCAGTGTGGAACCTTCAGCCGGTCGTCACCGCTGTTGACCAGCCCGGCAACATGATTGTAGTCGTCAGTGACCACGTCGCCAAAGATGCCGCCGTCCCCGACCCACTTGTTGAGGCGGAATTCCCGCATGCTGATCCGCATGGCATGGCGTTTGCGGCGCTCCTCGTAGGTCTGGGCAACGATCTTCTTCCACTGGCTCAGATCGCTCACTTCCTCCAGCTTGTGCTGGCGTTCGATCTTCTCCAGGAAGTCGGGCAGGCCCTGCTGCAGAAACTCGCGGTCCGCGTCGTCCAGATCGAGCAGCCAGACATCATCGGGCAGTCCCTTGACCGGTCCTCGGACATAGATGGTGCCGCCGACCATCCCCGCGCAGCTGCGGTCGCCGAGAACCGAATCGAACTGCTCACAGTCGACCCCGCAGACCACGGCGATGCCGCCGCCCATGAACTCGAAGGAGAAGGAGCCGGTATTTTTGAGGATCCAGAGCTGAGGCGCCTCGTATGCCGGGTCGTGTTTCATCAGCGAGCCGGAGCGGGTCCCGACCCGGCCGGCGACAAAGATTTTGCCCGCCGCGGCGCAGTGCGCGGTGGTATCGCCGCTGTCACCCTTGATGATCAGTTCGGCGCCGGCGTTCAGCCAGCCTGCATCGGCCGGAGCCGGGCCGTCAACAATGATCTGGGTTCCGTCGAGGCCGAACGAGCCGACCCGCTGGCCGGGGTTCTTGACCCGGAATTTCAGCGGAGTGCCGTCTTCGGTCCAGAGCGGTCCGCCGATATTGTGATGCCCGGAGGAGAGAACCTGGAATTCGGTTTCCCCCTGCTCCAGGGCGGCATAGATCTGCTGCAGAAGCTGCTGGGTGGAGATCCGTTTATTGTTTTTGTCAAATCCTGTGATTTCAGCTGGCATTGTTGTCGTCCTCCTAACAGACGTGCTGGATCTGCAGGCGATCGGCAACCGACTGGTCGGTGGAGACCAGGGCGTCGGAGCGGCCCACGGGGAGGGAGGAGTTGCCGATGGGGGCCATCAGCTTCTTGAACTCGGTATCCATCGCCAGGAAATAGTTGACGATGTTCTGTGCCGCCCGTTCCGGGTCGAGGCGGTGGGCCAGTTGCGGCTCCTGGGTGGTGATGCCCGCGGGGCAGAGGCCGGTATTGCAGGCGTTGCAGCGGCCGAGGTCGTTGCCGATGCACCCGGCCATCTGCAGGATCAGCTTGCCGGTGAAGACTCCGTTGGCGCCCAGTGCGATCATCTTGAACGCGTCCGCAGCGAGATCTCCGGTCTTGCCGAGGCCGCCTGCCGCCCAGAGTGGAATCTGGCCCTGGCGACCCTGGGTCACCGCGGCCAGGTAGCAGTCGCGCAGTTTGCTGACGATCGGATGACCGGTGTGGTCGAGAGAGACCTCGTGGGCCGCGCCGGTGCCGCCGTCGATGCCGTCGAGGAAGAAGCCGCCGACGATGTTGTAGGGATCGCGCACCAGGTTATTGAAGACGCTGACGCTGGTGGCGCTGGCCGCCACTTTGATCGCCACCGGCACGCGGAACTTGAAGGCGGCGTTGAAAGAGAGAAACATCTTCTGCACGCTCTCTTCGATGGAATAAAGCCCCTGGTGGTTCGGCGGGGAAAGCAGATCGGCTTTCGGCACGCCACGGATCGCCTGGATGTGCTCGGCCACCTTCTGGGCCATCAGCAGGCCACCGTCGCCCGGCTTGGCCCCCTGGCCGATCTTGATCAGAATGCCCGCCGGATCTTCGATCATGTGCGGCATCGCCTTGGCGATCCGGTTCCAGCCGAAGTGGCCGGAGGCGATCTGGAGGATCATGTACTTGAGGTATTTCGACTTCAGCAGCCGGACCGGGACGCCGCCCTCGCCGGAGCACATGCGCACCGGAATGCCGCATTCCTCGTTGAGGTAGGCGGTGGCCATGGCGACCGCTTCCCACATCCGCCAGGAGAGCGCACCGATCGACATGTCGCCGATGATCACCGGGTAGATCCAGTTGACCGGCGGAGTGGTCTCGTTGCTCTGCAGCTGCTGGTTGATGTCGGTGGAAAAGGGCAGCTTTTGGGGAGGCAGAATCCTGCCGAAAGGGGCCAGCAGGTCAAAGGTGTGGCGCTGGGCATCGAGGCTCGGATCGGTCATCTGCGAGATGCGGCCGACGCGGATCTTGTCCAGCGTCCGGGTGCTTCCTTCCAGGTTTTTCCGTCCACCCCGTTTGATCGAATCGCCGCCCAGGCAGCGGGTGACGATCGGGTGGCGGGTGTCCGGGTTGCGGCCCGGCCTGATGGCGTCGTTGGGGCAGACCTTCTCGCACATGCCGCAACCGCGGCAGTAATTTCTGATCGACTTGGCCTGGCGGATGACAGGCACCGCCGAAAAGCGCTGCTTGGGCTCGGGAAAGTTGGCTTCGGAAAAGACCATCCGGCGCCGTTCGACTTTTGGCTCGATGGCGCGGAAGGAGCAGGTCGCCACGCAGGAGCCGCACAGGGTGCAGCGGCTGGCGTCGTAGCGGATCTTCCACGGGAGGTCATTTGCGGTGATGTCGTTGAGTTTCATTGTTTCCATCGCTGGACCTCCAGATCGTCATTGACCATGACCACTTCGCGCTCGTTGGGGTAGATGTCGGTCTCCCAGTCGCGGTCCGGCAGGACTTCGTTGATGCCGCAGACTTCCGAAGAGATGACCACCGTCTCTTCATCGCGACCGATAACGACCGGGCGCAGTTTCTTGGCGTCGCAACAGGTGAACATGGTGTTGTCCGGGAGCAGGCCGATGATGGTGTTCGGGCCGTTGATTTCCAGGTGGGCCAGCGACTGGCGGATTGCCAGAAGTTGCTTCTTGTCTTCGCGCTGCTCGATATCCTCGAAGGGGAGCGGGGTCACGACGTGCTTGTAGTAGTGCAGCGGCCAGCCGAGCTCACGGTGGATATAGTGCAGTGTGTAGAGGAAGCACTGCGAATCCGACTCGAAGCCGATATAGCCGCGATGCAGCCCTTGCTGGAATTCCTTGTTCTTCAGGTAGAAGGTGTTTTCGCCGTTGGCCAGCGCCGTATAGCCCTGCAGGAAAAAAGGGTGTGCGGCATAGCGGACGATGTCGTAATTGGTGTTCTGGCGACACTGGGCGGTGATGACCTTGGCGGTGAAGCGGTCATCGGCCTCCCACAGATTGAAGTAGGTGCCGATGTCGCGGGGATCGCCGATCTCCTTGAGGGTGATGACGTCGGGCCAAAACGAGTAGACGAAGCCCTGTTCGTCATCCTCCAGAGCGGTGCGCAGCCGCAGACGGGTGTCGAGCAGCAGGTCTTCCTTTTCCCGCTGGGATGCATTGCGCATGTGGCGCGGATAGGAAAATGTCTCGAAGACGTAGTTGGGCATGGCGTTGATATCGAGATCCGGCTGATCGTTGACTTCGGGGGCCCACTGCAGGACCCGCAGGAAACCGGCTTCGTGGAGGATGTCCTCGGCGATGCGGATGCCCTCGTCGGTGCAGGCCATCGACAGGGTCGGCAGGTGCTTGTACTCAGCAAAGATGCCGCCAAGGTCCTGCATGACCATGGCGAAGCCCGAGTTGTCATGCCCTTTCTGCTGCGACTGCATCAGTTGCAGGGCGCTGCTCGGATGGGTGTAATTGCGACTCTTGATCGCTCCTATGCGGCACATGGTTTCATGCTCCTTGTAGCAGGGTGGATGTGATCTCAGTTGGATGATCCCGGAGGCTTTGTTGCCGGGGAGATAAATTGTTTGCATGATGCGTGCCATGACCTGAAGATGGGAGCATTGGTCTTACCAATGGCAAAAATGCAAACAATGTCAGCTAATTATGATTTTGTGTATACGGTTGGCCGATTTTTCGCGGGTCGCCAGTATTCGTTTGAGTTGATTGGTGCTTAAAATGAGTATTGCGTGTTGGTGCAGGCGGACTCAGCGGCTCCTGGTGATCTTTCAGGCAGACGGATAAAGGCTTGCCAAACAGGCGAAAAGGGATAACATTGTTGCGACTTCCGTGTGGGGCCGCGGCAAGGGTCCGGCGGGATTTACGGTTCTTGTCAACTTATCGGAGACTCTCGCAGAGCAGGCTGTTCGTCTTTCTTTTCATAGCGAAACACCTCCGGGTGGAGTAGAATTTTTGACTGGCTGAGCCTGCGTCCCGTCACCTTTCCTGGGAAGAGACATGAAAACCCGCACTGAACAGAGAGACCCCGCAGGGCAGAACAACAAGCTGGGCACCTTCGCCGGGGTCTTCACTCCGAGTGTCCTGACCATCCTCGGCATCATCCTGTTCATGAGGCTCGGCTATGTGGTCGGCGCCGCCGGCCTGCAGCAAGCGTTGCTGATCATCCTGATCGCCAATGCGATCTCGGTGCTGACCAGTATCTCCCTCTCGGCCATTGCCACCAACCTGACGGTGCGCGGCGGCGGCGACTATTACCTGATCTCCCGCACCCTGGGGCTGGAATTCGGTGGCGCTCTCGGCCTGGTGCTGTTTCTCGCCCAGTCGGTTTCGGTCGGTTTCTACTGCATCGGCTTCGGCGAGGTGGTCGCCGGACTGTTCGGCGCCGGCGGCGGGGTTGCGCAGATCGTTGCCCTGATCGCCATCGCCGGTCTCTTTGTTCTCGCCTGGCAGGGCGCCGACTGGGCGACCCGTTTCCAGTATGCGGTCATGGCGATTCTCGGCCTGGCACTGTGCTCCTTTTTTCTCGGCGGAGTCCTGCTGTGGGACGGCGAGCTGCTTCAGGCGAACTGGCAGCCGGCAGCCGAAACCCCGGGTTTCTGGGTGTTGTTTGCGGTTTTTTTCCCCGCCGTGACCGGTTTCACCCAGGGTGTGAGCATGTCGGGGGATCTGCGCGATCCGGGCAAGAGTCTGCCGCTGGGAACCTTCCTCGCCGTCGGGGTTTCGATTCTGGTCTATTTCGCCGCTGCCCTGTTCTTTGCCGGGACCCTGCCGCAGGACCTGCTGGTCGGCGATTACCAGGCGATGAACCGGGTCGCCTGGTTGCCGTTGCTGATTGTCGCCGGGGTCTTTGCCGCGACCCTTTCTTCGGCGATGGCCTCCTTTCTCGGCGCACCGCGGATTCTGCAGTCACTCGCCGCGGACAAGATTTTTCCGTTGCTGAATCCCTTCGCCAGGGGGGAGGGAGCGTCCAACAATCCGCGGCGCGGAGTGCTGCTGGCGTCAGCCATCGCTGTTCTGACGGTCAGCCTCGGAAACCTCAACCTGATCGCCAGCGTGGTGGCGATGTTTTTCCTGATCTCCTACGGACTGCTCAACTACGCGACCTATTTCGAGGCCAGGGCCTCCAGCCCCTCGTTCCGGCCGCGCTTCAGGTGGTTTCACCAGCGGGCCAGCCTGGCCGGTGCCCTGGTCTGCCTGGTCGCGATGCTGGCGATCGACTGGAAGTCGGGCGCGCTGGCGGTGGCGGTGCTGTACGGTCTCTATCAGTATCTGCAGCGCACCTCCCGGAAAAGCCGCTGGGCCGACAGCCGCCGCTCCTACCATCTGCAGCAGGTCCGTGAACACCTGCTCCAGGTATCGCGCGACCTGGAGCACCCGCGTGACTGGCGACCCTACGTCCTGGCCTTTTCCGACAGCCGCGAACGTCGCCTGCGGCTGCTGAAGTTCGCGGCCTGGCTCGAGGGGGGGAGCGGCCTGACGACCATGGTGCGCATCCTCGAGGGAAGCGGATCGCAGCAGGTCAGGCAGAAAAAAGAGGCCGAGGACGAACTCTACGATGATATTGCCGCCAGCTCAGTGCAGGCTTTTCCGCTGGTGATCAATGCGCCAAGCTTCGAGGTCGGCAGCTCTCTGCTGCTGCAATCGTTTGGCGTCGGCCCCTTGCGGGCCAATACCATCCTGCTCAACCACCACGGCATCTATACCCAGCAGTTTTTTGCCGAGGAGCTTAAGCGTTTCGGGAAAAACCTGCGCATCGCCATGCGGCTCGGCTACAATCTGGTGCTGTTCGATGCCGGGGAGGAGGAATGGCAGCTGCTGGAGGAGACGGCCGCAGACCGTCGCCGCATCGATGTCTGGTATGAAAAGGGCAGCAGCGGGGCGCTGATGCTTCTGCTGGCCTACCTGATGACCCGATCGCCGTTCTGGGAAAAAGCCGGGCTGCGGGTCCTCACTGCGGTGCGGGACGACGGCCACGCGGCGACGATTGAAGACCTCAAGCAGGAACTGGAGCAGGGCCGTATCAGGGCCACCGCCGAGGTGGTCAAGGACAGCACCAGCGACACCATCATTGAATATTCCGCTGACGCCAGCCTGGTGTTCCTGCCGCTGGCCTTGAAGGCCGGACAGATCATCGACAGTACCGGTGAGTCGGTCGGCAAACTGCTGCCGAAGCTGCCGCTGGTCGCGCTGGTCCTCGCTGCTCAGCACATCGATCTGGATGCCGAACCCGAGGAGGGCGCCGCCGGAGTGATGGCCGAAGCCGAGGACGCCCTGGCCGCCGCGCAGAAACGCGTCAAGCTGGCCGAAGAGGAAGTGCTGGCGGCAAACGATACCGTCGAGAAGATCCTCAAGTCGCTGCTGGATGCCCGTCAGCAGGAGGGGGCAGAGGAGGCGGTTGACACGCTTTACCAGGAACTGGCCTTGTCGCGCCAGAAGCTGGGCAAGGCCAACCGGCGGGCGGCAAGAGACGAGGCGAAGCTGGAGGCCGAAAAGCAGCGGATTGAGCAACTGCGTAAAAAATATCACCTGCAGGAAGAGACCAGGGATGATTCGGCGGTCGGATCTGACTGAGCCGCTATGTTATCATAGCCCGGCCGGCAACGGTGCCGCCGGGTCTACGAAGAACAGGACGCTGTCTGTTGAGGGTATTCATGCAAACAAAAAAATGGCTGATCGTCGGACTCCTTCTGCTGGCAGGCCTCTCCCAGCCGCAGTGGACGACGGCCGGGGAACAGGGAGCATTGCCACGCTTGCTCGACCTGGGCGCGGATAAGTGTGTTCCCTGTAAAATGATGGCTCCCATCCTGGAAAAAATGGAAAAGGAGTACACCGGCAGGATGGATGTCCACTTTATCGATGTCTGGAAAGATCCCGATGCGGCCAAGCCTTATGGGGTGCGGATGATCCCTACCCAGATCTTCTACGGAACCGATGGGCAGGAACTGTTCCGGCACCAGGGGTTCTACGGCAAAGAAGAGATCCTCGCCAAGTGGAAAGAGCTTGGCTACGATTTCAACTGATCGGCTGACCGGCGTGGAATCACTCTTCATTACATTGAGCCAGGCGGTAGAGGGCGCCCCGCTGGTGGCGATTTCCGCATCGCTGGCCTGGGGTGTGCTGAGTATCCTGCTCAGCCCCTGTCATCTCTCCAGCCTTCCGCTCATCGTCGCCTTCGTCAACGGTCAGGGGCAGATCGCACCGCGCCGTGCGTTCGCCATCTCCGGTCTGTTCGGCATCGGCATCCTGATCACCGTGGCCCTGCTGGGAGCTGCCACCTTCGCCGCGGGGCGGATGCTCGGCGATGTCGGCAGCGTCGGCAATTACCTGGTCGCCGGGATCTTCCTTGTCACCGGGCTGCACCTGCTCGGCGTGCTCCCTGAATTGTGGTCCGCACCGGGTCCGGTCGGGCTCAAGCAGAAAGGCCTGTTGGCCGCCTTCCTGCTCGGGCTGATCTTCGGCATCGCCCTCGGTCCCTGCACCTTCGCCTTCATGGCGCCGATCCTCGGCGTCACTTTCGGCCTCGCCGCTGCCGATCTGTCATATGGTCTTTTGCTGTTACTGGCTTACGGGGTCGGGCACTGTGCGGTGATCGTTATGGCCGGGACATTTTCCGGGCTGGTGCAGCGCTACCTGGATTGGAACGAAGGCTCCAGGGGCGGGCTGGTGCTCCGGAAAGTGTGCGGGGTGCTGGTGCTGGCGGGTGGCGTCTATATGATCTATATCGCTCCCTAGCTGGATGGCCTAAGAGTTAACCCCGCGGGGCAATCCCCGCAGGCTGCTGCTCTTCGCCGGTCGCCCCGCTCCCCTCTTCTGGCTCAACAACCGGTTCCGTAACCGCTGCGGCCTGACCGGCCGGCGCGGTCCTGATAACCATGTAGCCGAGGACTCCGGCAATGATCGATCCGCTCAGGATCCCGAGCCGGTGAGTCAGGATGTAGCTCGTAGCGTCACCGCCAACATGTTCGAAGGCCAGCCCGCCGATGAAGATACTCATGGTGAAGCCGATGCCGCACAGGGCTGCGACTCCCAGCAGATGCCTGGTGGTGCTCCCTTGCGGCATCTGCGCCAGGCCGAGCATGATCCCCAGCGGGATGCCGGCCTTGGCAAAGGCGAACACGGGCAAAATCAGAAAACTGAGCCAAGGATGCAGGCATGTTCTACTTTTTCCACCGGCGAATGGTTTTTATCTCGAGGATTGTTCAGTGGGATGGCACAGGCCAGTGCCACATTGGCGAGGGTCGCGTGAACCCCGGACGTGAGAACAAAGAGCCAGAGGAAGCGAAGAGAATATTCTTAAATCTTTCCATAGCAGATCCTCACGAGAAAGTTGATTTCAATAATAACATAGTAGGATTTACAAGATCGATCGCTAGGAATTTGAGCGACATTATCTCTACATCAACTCAAAAGTTCTTGCATGGAAAGACTCTTGGTACTGAGGTAGGTCCGCAATAATGGCCACTACAATGTTAATCCTACGACGCTGAGTCCTTCCAGTGACTCGGAACCAACGATTCACTTTTCAGCATCTATATATTCCTTCTTTCCTCGTGGGCTGGGCTGTTCTGTATAATAGACCACCAGCCAATAGGCGATGGCCATCGCCAAAGTCACGCCAGCAGTCGCCCAAACGTAGTCAGGGGTAATTTCATCGAAATCAAGGATGATGACTTTCCGGGCGATGGCCATGAGTGCCGTAGCCAGAACAATTTTGACGTGAATAACATCATCGCGAAGGTAGACGATGATGTTGACAAAGATCTCAATGGCGATCAAAACCGCCATGAAAGCACCGAAAGTGGCAAGAATATCATTGATAGTCAGCATCAGTATTGGTGGCTGAACAAGCTTCTGGTAGAGCACCCAACAGACATCGGCGACCCCCCAGAGGATGACTGCCGTCATTAATACTGCCAACACTCGTACTGAAAAACGGATAATTTTTTGAAGATTGTGAATCAACGGCTCATTTGATGAATTGAACTCTTCCATTGCAACCCTTTCAATTCGCTTTCAGAAAAGAATAACTGAATGAGGAAAAACTTGGGTAACCTCTTAACCTTTGGCTGATTGACAACTTAAAAACCAAATAAATTTATGGAACTATAACAGTTGGGTTATCTGCGTACAAGATGGAGCGTAGCTCCGCATCTCTTCGACCTTCCGCATCGTGCGCCAGTAAGCCATTTCTGAATATAGCTGCTACCGTTTTGATCTGGGCAATGGGGGCCAATTCCATTAGAATTGAAGATCGATGTTACGCATAGGCCCTGCCACCGTACGCTTATTGAGAGTTTTCTCATGTCGTTGATGCTTGCCATTCTTACACCTTTTTGCGGTGCGCCCCTGACCTTCTGGATCGCACGCCGCAGCCGGAAATGGGGGACATTTACGGCCTTGGGTGTCTGTTTGCTGGCGGCTTTGTGCCTAGCACCCATGGCGCCTGCAATCTATGGTGGTGCCGCCAGCATTCAATACTTATCCTGGATACCCGCGGCGGGCATTGACCTGACGCTGAGGTTTGATGGGTTAGGGCTGTTATTTGCGCAGATGATCCTCGGAATTGGAGCCTTGGTGATTATCTACGCTTGTTATTACCTGTCCGAAAAAGACAGTCTCGGTCGCCTCTATGCCCTGCTGCTGCTCTTCATGGGAGCCATGCTGGGCGTGGTTCTGGCGGAAAACCTTATTATCCTGCTGGTGTTCTGGGAACTGACTAGCCTGGCCTCATTTATGTTGATTGCCTACTGGCGTCACGATTCCGAGGCGCGACGCGGCGCTCAATTGGCTCTGGTGATAACCGGTGCCGGCGGGATGGCACTGCTGGCAGGGTTTGTATTGCTTGGCCAGATGGCGGGGAGCTTTGAACTGACAACAATTCTGCTGCGTGGCGATGCGATTCGTGCCGCAGATAATTATCCCCTCATGCTGCTGCTGATTCTTCTGGGCGCGTTTACAAAATCGGCCCAATTCCCCTTTCATTTCTGGCTGCCTCGCGCCATGGCGGCGCCGACGCCGGTCTCGGCCTATCTGCATTCTGCGACCATGGTCAAGGCTGGGGTTTTTTTATTGGCGCGGCTGTTTCCGGTGCTCTCCGGCACCCTGTTTTGGAGTTGGTGGGTTGGCGGCATCGGTCTGATAACCTTACTGCTAGCGGCGGTGATCGCCCTGTTCAAACATGATCTCAAGGGGTTATTGGCCTATTCGACCATCAGTCATCTGGGCTTGATTGTCGCTTTGTTCGGCATCGGCACGCCCTTGGCCGCGGTGGCGGGGGTCTTTCATCTGATCAATCATGCGATTTTCAAAGCCGGCTTATTTATGTCCGTCGGGATTATCGATCACGAATGCGGCACGCGGGACATGCGGCGCATCAATGGTTTGTGGCATTCCATGCCCCACACAGCCATTCTGGCGATGGTAGCTACAGCGGCCATGGCCGGAGTCCCCTTAGTAAATGGATTTTTATCCAAGGAGATGTTCTTCGCAGAGGCTGTCAGCGTCGGCGGGCAAATGCGTTTTGGCTGGTTCTTGCCGGCGATTGTCACCCTGGCCGGAATTTTCGCAGTCGCTTACTCTCTGCGGTTTATCCATGATGTTTTTTTTAATGGCGAGCCGGTCAACCTGCCTAAAATCCCCCATGAACCTCCGCGTTTCATGAAGATTCCGGTCGAGATCCTGGTGCTGCTGTGCCTTTTGATCGGGATTGTTCCCCAGTACAGTGTCGAGCCGATTCTGGACGTGGCAGCCGGTGCGGTATTACAGGGCCCGTTACCGGAACATGATCTGGCGATCTGGCATGGCTTCAGCCCTGCCCTGTTTATGAGTCTGATCGCTTTGGTGGGTGGACTGCTCATCTACCTTGGCCGCCAGCCCCTGTTTGCTTTACACACGCACCTTGAGGGACGGCTGGATGGGCGCAAGATTTTTGAAGCGTTGCTCGCAAAAATTTTAGCCGGAGCGGCGCATATCACCAATTTTATCGATCGCAGTTCCCTGCAACAACAAGTATCGCTGCTGGTGGGCGCCACCCTGTGCCTTGGGGTCGCTGGCATGCTGCCTGGGCCAGGAGTTTTGACCAACCTGCCAGCTTTACTGCCCGTCGATGCGGTCAGCCTGATCATGACGCTGGTGTTGGCTGCGGCAGCACTGAGGGCGACCATTGGCCATCGACAACGCCTGACCGCCTTGATCTTGACTGGTGCGGTTGGATTGATTATGACCCTGATATTCGTCAAGTTTTCGGCCCCCGATCTGGCTCTGACCCAGCTGGCGGTCGAAGTGGTCACGCTGATTCTGCTACTGCTGGCCTTGTATTTTTTACCTCAGAAAAGCCCCAAGGAATCCAGTCCAGCACGCCGTTGGCGTGATGGATTGCTTGCGCTGCTGGTCGGATCGGGCATGAGCCTGTTGGCGTTTGCAGTGATGACCCGTCGGTCAACGACCATTTCGGACTATTTTATAGCCAACAGTATCGGCGGCGGGGGCGGTCACAACATTGTCAATGTGATTCTGGTCGATTTTCGTGGCTTTGATACCTTGGGAGAGATCAGTGTGCTGGCAATTGCCGCCCTGGGAATTTTTGCTTTGATGCAGAACCTGAAATTGAAAGGTCTGGAACAGGATGCTCAAGGACGTCCGTTTGACCCTGACAAATATCCCCTGATAATGGCAACCTTCTCAAGGCTGTTGTTGCCTTTGGCCTTGTTAGTTTCGGTCTACATATTTTTGCGCGGACATAATCTTCCGGGCGGTGGCTTCATTGCCGGGCTGGTCACGGCGATTGCCCTGATCCTGCAATATCTCACCAATGGCGTAGTCTGGACCAAGAAACGCTTGCCGGCTGCCCAGACCCATCCACTGATCGTCTGGGGCCTGTTGGTTGCCATGCTCACCGGCTTAGGCAGTTGGCTCTTTGGTCGACCTTTTCTGACCTCGGCCTTTGGCCATTGGTCTTTGCCTTTGGTTGGTGAGTTCGAGCTGGCCTCGGCCATGGCCTTTGATCTGGGGGTTTATCTGGTGGTGGTCGGCGCGACCTTGCTTATTCTTATCAATCTGGGGCTGTTTAGGTCATCAACAGCGGTGCGGGAGAAAAAAACATGGAAATCCTGATCGCTCTGATCATTGGTCTGCTCAGTGGCTGCGGAGTTTATCTGCTGCTGCAGGCCCGCACTTTTAGCGTTGTCCTTGGCCTGACGCTGCTGTCTTACGGCATCAATCTGTTTTTGTTCGCCACAGGCCGGCTGGTGATCGGCCAGCCACCGGTGCTCAGTGCGGTCAGCAGTCCCGCCGATCCCTTGCCCCAGGCCCTGGTGCTGACGGCGATCGTCATCGGCTTTGCCATGACCGCCTTTGCGATCATGCTCAGCCTGCGCGCCCAGGCTGAACTGGGAAACGATCATGTTGACGGGGAACAGCCATGATAACAGCCCATGGGCCGATTCTTCCCCTCATACTGCCCCTGGCTGTGGCGATTCTTCTGCTGTTCCTGCCGCGCAGGGCACAGCGCTTGACCCGCATGCTGTCTGTGGCCGGAAGTGTGGTTCAAGTTGGCTTAGGTCTGCTGCTACTGCGGACAGTCGCTGAGGGCACGCAATTGGTCTACCGTCTGGGGGACTGGCCGGCACCTTACGGAATTATGCTGGTGGTTGATCGCCTTGCGGCCTGGTTGCTATTGACTAGCGCCTTGCTGGCCCTTTGTGCCCTGATTTATGCGTTGGCTGGCGGTGACCGCGAGGGGCGGTATTTTCATGTTCTGTTTCAGATGCAGATTTTCGGAATTTCTGGTGCTTTTGTTACCGGTGACCTGTTTAATCTGTTTGTGTTTTTTGAGGTGCTACTGATCTCTTCTTATAGTCTGCTGCTGCATGGCGGCGGGGGACCACGCACCCGTGCTGGTCTGCATTACGTCATCCTGAATCTGCTGGGGTCGGCGATTTTTCTGCTAGCCGCAGGGCTAATTTACAGCAGTTGCGGAAGTCTGAATTTTGCCCATCTGGCCCAACTGATGGCCGGTTTAGATGATTCCCAACTGGCCCTGGCCCGCACCGGCGGTTTATTGTTGCTGGTAGTTTTTGCCCTAAAAGCGGGCATCATGCCATTGCATTTGTGGTTGCCGGCTGCCTATTCCGAAACCAGTGCTCCGATCGCTGCCTTGTTCGCGATCATGACCAAAATCGGCCTGTACGCAATTTTGCGCATGAGCACCCTGGTATTTGGCAGCAGTGCCGGATCACTGGCTGACCTTTATCTGCCCTGGTTGCTACCATTGGCCCTGTTGACTCTGCTCATCGGCGCTGCTGGTGCCTTGGCTGCGGCCAGACTTGGCCGGTTGGCGGCCTATTTGATCATCCTCTCCGTCGGCACCCTTTTGACCGCCTTCGCCGGCGGTACGGGAGGCATTGCAGCAGGGCTTTATTATCTTCCCCACAGCACCTTTGCTGCCGCCTCATTGTTTTTGTGTGCAGGCGCTTTGCGGCGCTGCCGTCCGGTCATCGGCGATCAGTTGATCGCCGATGGTGATCTACCACAGCCACTGATAATGGGCGGGACATTTTTTCTCGCCGCCATGGCCATCAGCGGTTTACCGCCCTTTTCAGGATTCATTGCCAAGCTCTTGATTCTGAAGGCGCTGCCTCAGGTCCTGGTCTGGGGGATGATTTTGACGACGGCCCTGGCTGCAGTGATTGCCCTTGCGCGCGGGGGGAACCAGATTTTTCTTGCTGCCAGCGGCCCCATGACTCTGCCTCGCGGTGGAAAAAGTGTTGTGCTGGTCACCAGTCTCTGGGAGGTGCCGGCAATCGCCGGATTGCTTATACTGATATTCATATTGACCCTGGCGGCCGGGCCGGCCCTGGAATTTACCCAGGACACCGCTCGACAGATTCTTGAGCCCGCAAATTATATACAAGCAGTCTTAGGGGGCGGCTGATGAAAAACAGGCGCAATCTCCTACCTCATCCGTTGTTAACGCCTATTCTGGTCAGCTTCTGGTTGCTGCTCAACAACAGCCTTGCGCCGGGGCAGATTCTCCTCGGCTTGTTTCTGGGGTGGGTCATTCCAATCTATACTCAGGCCTATTGGCCGAATACGGTAATAATTAAGCGTCCCGGCCGGCTGGTGGTCTTTTTTGGACGTTTTCTGGTTGAAATCTTACTGGCTAATCTGGCGGTTGCGCGTTTGATTCTGATGGGCCCCAGGAATTTGCGACCAGTCTTTGTGGTGGTGCCGTTGCAACTGCGCCATGAGCTGGCTCTGAGTCTGCTGGCCAACATCATCTGCCTGACTCCGGGGACGGTTTCGGCTCGGCTCTCAAAAGATCGGCGCGAACTTCTTGTCCACGCCCTCGACTGTGCAGACCCATCGGCCCTGGTGGCCGGAATTCAACAGCGCTTTGAAAGCCCATTACAGGAGATTTTCGAATGTTGACCCTGGCTGTTTGGTTCTCTTTTGTGTTGGTGGCCGGCGCGATAGTGTTCAGTGCCCTGCGTTTGTTGATTGGCCCCAGCGCTGCTGACCGAATTCTCGCCCTTGACACCCTGTATATTAATGCCATCGCCCTGCTGGTGTTGCTGGGGATCCAGCTTGCCAGTCCGCTCTATTTTGAGGCCGCCCTTCTGATCGCCTTGATGGGATTTGTTGGCACCGTCGCTCTGGCCAAATTTCTCTTGCGCGGAGACATTATCGAATGAGTGTTTTCAGCGAAACATTGCTGGCCGTGCTACTGGTCGCCGGCGGTGTGTTCACCTTCATTGGCTCTTTAGCCCTGGTGCGCTTCAAGGATTTTTACACCCGTCTGCATGGCCCGACCAAAGCCACCACCCTTGGGGTTGGTTGTCTCCTTTTGGCCTCAGCGTTGTTTTTTAGTTTGCACAGCGAGGGGTTCAGCCTTCATGAGGTTTTAGTCAGCCTGTTTCTGTTTATCACCGCGCCTATTTCGGCCCATCTGCTCGCCAAACTTGCCCTCCATCAAAAACTCCCCGGCGTTGTTCCTTTGCCAAAAGACCAGGGGCAAGACCCACCGCCTTCCCAATTATGAAGACACTCAAAAAGAAATGAGTGCAATGATTTTAAGCGAGAGGTGCACCATCTTGCTTTGAGAGCCATTATACTAAAAATGGCAGTTGGCCAATTTCTCCCGGGTGCCTGGAGACATTTACAAACAGACAATGGGGTTGCCGAGGTGAGCAGTTTCCTGAATGCCCGCATCGCAATAAACTCGATTCGTTCCATTAGCCTCAACTGCTCTGCAGTTTGCGCAATATGCTTTAAAAAGGCTGCCAACTCTTGCATCGCAGCTTGCGCAAGGTGTGCTTTGGCGTGGCTTCTGCTGATGGTTACGTTCGCCTGGCCGGAGTGACTTGTCTGTCTGACGACCGCCTGGAGCATGAGAGGGCGGCTGGTGATCGCTTCGTGATGCTTTTCCGGATGAACCCGTCGCGTAAAGAGTGACCACCAATTATAATTCAAGGCGACCATGCGGCCACTGATGCGGCAACGTTGAAGATCTTGAGTTGTGAAACCACCACAGCCCCAATGTTCCTATTTATTACCCATAATCGGAAACTGAAACAGCCAGCTCTGAAAATCGGGCTGGCCGTTCCTTTACTCGATTCCTATAGGTTGCCCAGCAACTCAATCTTGAATTATCTAGGGATTAATACGACGTAATTTGATGCACAGGCTCAAGTTATGCAATTTGGCACGAAAACCTTTTGTTGGGTTATAGTTCCGTTTATGATTGACTACCAGTGGCAACCGGCGAAGAACAAAGCAGTATTTATTGTCGCGCAGACGTGAGAAGGAAATGTATTGAGTTCCAGTCGTAAACAAATCCTCCAATGGGCCAAGCAAGGCTACCTGAACGAAGCGTCTCTTCCCGAGGCCCTTCGCCGGGCCGATGCGGAACCGTCCTCAACCAACTGGCGACAGTTCATCGACCGCCTGATGCTCTGCTTCGGGGCGCTCTTCATGGCGGCGGGAGTGGTCTTTTTCTTTGCCTACAACTGGCAGGAGATGGGCCGCTATGCCAAATTCGGGCTGGTGGAGTTCTGTCTCGTGGTGGCGGTGGCAATCTGCTGGAAGCTGGGTCTTGATCGGTTGTCCGGCAAGGTGGCACTGTTCGTGTCTGCCTCCCTGATCGGTACACTGCTTGCGCTGGTCGGCCAGACCTATCAGACCGGGGCTGATCCCTGGCAGCTGTTCACCATATGGGCGGCAATGATCATCCCCTGGGTGGTGATCGGCCGCTTCGGCGCGCTGCTGCTGTTCTGGGTCGGGCTGGTCAACCTGTCGATGCTGCTTTATTTCCAGACCTTTCCCCGGTTCCTGGGATTTGCCGGTGTCCTGTTCGGCAGCGAAACCATGCTCTGGACCTTCTTCCTCTTCAATACTCTTATCCTCTGTCTGTGGGAGTTTGCAGCCCAGCGGCAGGTTGCGTGGTTGTGCGAACGCTGGCCGCTGCGGGTGATGGCGGTTGCCAGCGGCAGCTTGGTCACGGTTCTGGCGATCTGGTCGATCCTCGATTTCCGCGATTTCGGTATCGCCGGGCCGATCTGCTATCTCGCCTGGCTGATTGTCACCTACCTGGTCTATCGCCGCAGAATAAGGGATCTCTTTGTCCTGGCCGGCGGGGTGTTGAGTCTCATTATTGTCGTCACCACATGGCTGGGGCGGTGGATGCTGTTTGACAATGGTAGCGAGGGGAGTTTTTTGCTTATTGGCCTGGTGGTGATCGGGTTGTCGGCAGTTGGGGGCATGTGGCTGAAAACGATCGCGCTGGAGGAGACATCATGACCTCTCTTTCCCGGCGCGCCTTGTGGCAACGTTTGCAGGATGCCGGACTGGCGCAGGGGGAGCTCCCTGGGGTGGGCGGGGCCGAGTCGCCCTGGTACGTGCGGGCCATGCTCGGTGTCGCTGGCTGGATCGGAGCCCTGTTCCTGCTCGGGTTCGTCGCAGCCGGTTTCGCCTTCGTCATGGAGAGTGCGCTGGCCGCGCTGGTGGTCGGTGCACTGGTCAGCGGCGTGGCCTACCTGATTTTCAGCCGGAACCCGGAGAGTGACTTTTTCAGCCAGGTCGGCTTGGCGGTCGGTCTGGCCGGGCAGATGATGCTGGTCTTCGGACTCTTCGAACTGTTCGAGGATAGGGAGTCGCTTGTCTACACTGCGACCTTTGTCATTGAAGTGCTGCTGGTTTTCTTCATGCCGAACTTCATTTATCGGGTGCTGGCCAGCCTGGCTGGGGCGCTCGCGCTGACTTTTGCGATGCACAGCGCCGGTCTCTACGGATTGGCGCCCGGGATGATTGCCGCCGGGTTCGCCCTGGTGTGGATGCAGGATGTCCGCTGGGTCAGGTTCGGCGAGATCTGCCGCCCGGTCGGTTACGGGCTGGCCCTGTCAATGCTTTACTGCAAGAACGGCATCTTCTGGGGCCGCTGGATCTGGTGGACCCGCTCGGCCGGGGAGAGCTGGTTTTCCCAGAATGCCCCCTGGCTGGACAAAGGCCTGATCCTGCTGGTCTTCACGCTGGTGGTCATTGCCCTGCTCAGACGGATGCAGGTGGCGGTTGTCAGCCGCTCCGGGGTCACCGTCCTGGCGGCGACGGCTGTGACGGTCGCAGCGGCGGTCTTTGCTCCGGGGCTCGGGCAGGCGCTGCTGATTCTGATCATCGGCTTTGCCGTTTGCAACCGGATCCTGATCGGCATCGGGCTGCTGGCCTGCGGCGGATTTATCTCCAACTACTATTATCTGCTGGAATCGACTCTGCTGGAAAAATCGCTGTTGCTGATCGGCATGGGTGTGCTGCTGCTGTCCGCCCGCCTGCTGCTGCGATTGTGGCTCCCTTCTGCAGGTGCGGGAGGGCGCGCCGATGCGTAGAATTATCCTGCTCGTCACGACTCTGCTGCTGCTTGGCGCCATCAATTTTACGATCTACCAGCGTGAGCAGCTGCTCAGCAGCGGACGCGTGGTGCTGCTTGAGCTGGCCCCCGTCGATCCCCGCTCCCTGATGCAGGGAGATTACATGGCGCTGCGCTTTAAGCTGGCCAATCAGGCGTTTGCCGGCCAGGACCTGCTGGAGCTCGGTGACGGTCACTTGGTGGTCGCTCCCGATGCGCGGGGTGTCGCGACCTTTGTCCGCTTTGCAGATGGCACTCCGCTGGCTGGAGATGAACTGCTGCTGCGATACCGGATCCGCAACGGCCAGTCCAAGTTCGCGACCAATGCGTATTTTTTCCAGGAGGGGCATGCCGGGGATTACGAGTCCGCCAGGTTCGGCGAGTTTCGTGTCGCGCCGGACGGGGAGTCGATCCTGACCCACCTGCGGGACGAGCAGTTGAACGTGCTGGAATTGAAGGGGAGGTAGCAGAATATGCAGGATCTTCTGACCCGCTATCAGGGACTCCTTGAGGAGATGGACGCCTGGTTCGCTGACTGTATCCGGCATGCCGGAGCGCAGATCACCTGCCACGCCGGTTGTTCATCCTGCTGCCGGGGACTGTTTGAGATCAGCCTGCTCGATGCCCGTCTGTTGCAGGATGGCTTCGCGCTGCTTGATGCGCAGACCAGGGAAGATGTGCTGGGCAAGGCGCAGCAGCGGGTCGGTGAGCTGCAGACCGCCTGGCCCGAGTTCCGACATCCTTATATTCTCAACCGCCTACCCAATGAGGACTGGCAGGAGATGCCCGAGGATGACCCGACCCCCTGTCCACTGCTCTCAACCGATGGCCGCTGTTTGGTCTATGCGCACCGCCCGATGACCTGCCGGCTGCACGGTTTGCCCAACATCGATTGCTCGGGGGAGTCTTTTTCCGACGAGTATTGCACGCTCAACTTCAAGAAGCGTGATCCCCTGAAGATGAAGGGGCTGCGCTACCCCTTTCGCGAGACGTTCGCCAGGGAGTTCGATCTGCTGGGAGAGTTTGCCCAAAAACTGCTCGGCTTTCGTCAGCTGGAGCTGGATACCTTCATCGCAAGTGCCTTGTTGATCGACTTTGCTGGACTTGGCGAAGAAGCAGACGCTTAGAGTCGGGAGCGGCTGGACGCGACCTGCCGATCTGAACACGTTTTTTTAAGAGGACCCAGTCACATGAACCACAAGATCAAATCCACCCAGAACATCTCCCGCGACTGCATGGTCTGCGGGGTTGAAAACGATTTCGGTCTCAAAACCCGCTTTCACGAAACCGAGAATAACGAAGTCGTCGCGGTCTTTTCCCCGCAGAAATTCCACCAGAGCTACCCGAATGTGACCCACGGGGGCATCGCGGCGACGATTCTTGATGAAACCATCGGTCGGGCGATTATGATCTTTCATGACCAGAGTACGTTCGGTGTGACCGTCGAGTTGAAGGTGAAATATAAAAAACCGATACCGTACGGGGTGGAGCTGAAGGCTGTCGGCCGGATCACCAAGGATCGCGGTCGCTTATTTGAAGGGACGGGGGAGCTTTACCTGCCGGATGGCACGTTGGCCGCTTCAGCCGAAGGGAAGTTTATGAAGCGGAAACTGACCCAGATCACGGATTCGGATTTTATCGACAATGACTGGTTCTCCCCCGACGATTTTCCGGACGAGATTTCCATCTGATCGCTCGTTTTATGAAAAATGGCTGTTCCTATCGGGAACAGCCATTTTTCTTGTTCTGCTCTGACCTGCTACTTTTGGGCGAAGACGAAACTTCCATCGGCCATATAGGCGACTTCCGTGTCGAGGTACTGCACCTGCCCCTTGTTGGGAAAATCGGGAGCGTCAAGGATCGCGTAGTAGCTGCTGCCGCTGCGTGCGCCGGTAGTGCAGACCAGCACGATGCGCCGATCTGTCGCCAGTTTGGCGATTGACTCCTGTTGCTTGAAGATGAAGTCTTCGTCAAAGACATTGATCGAGCCGGGGATATGCCCCTTGGCGAAATCCTCCGGGTCACGGACATCGACGATCTGGATGGTTCCGGAGGAGGCCAGCTTGGTGAATTCTTCCGGGGAGATGGTCTCCGGGAGACCTTCCTTTTTGACCTTGGCGACAACGCCACTTGATTCGTTCCCCCAGAGCGGCAGGCCGGCATCACGCCAGACCGGCTCGCCGGCGGCAAACACCGCAACGTCGGTATAGCCTATCTCCAGGGCGGCTCTGGCGGACTTGTGACTCAGATTGCATGTGTAGCCCCCGCAGTAAAAGACCAGGGGAATCGATTTGTCGGCAGGCAGCATCCCTTTCTTCAGCTCAAATTCGGCTTTTGGCAGAGAGATGGCGCCCGGGATGAACGCCTTCTGGTATTTGACCGCCGGACGCGCATCGATCAACAGGAACGGTTCCTGGCCCCCTTCCATGACCTGCTTCCTGACATGGTCAAGCTCTACGATCTTGTAGTTGCCCCCCTTGATCCAGGCCGGCATCCCCTCGTAGAAAACCTTGACGTTGGTAAAGCCGTTCTGCATGGCGATCTCTGCCGATTGTGGGCTCAGCTTGCAGGCGGTGCCACCGCAGTAGAAGATCAGCATCCTGTCCTTGGCCAATTTGTCGAGATTCTGGGGCAGAAGAGGCTTGGGAATGTTGATGGAGGAGGGGATGCTGCCGGCACTGAACTTGATTTCCGGACGGGCATCAATCAGTTGGTAGTTGCCTTCCTCGGGACCTTTATCCACCAGGCTCGCGAGCTCCTCCAGCGAGATAACCAGGGCCGGGTCCTGCTTGACCGGCTTTTTCTCTTCGGCTGCAAGGGCGGCTGTGCTTGCGACGCCGGCGGTGAAGGCAGTCATCAGCAGGAAAGAAAAAAACAACCTGAGATTTTTAGACATGGGCTCCTCCTGTAAAATAGTAGCAGTAATATTGTCGGGTTAAAGCATTATCCATGCCTTTTAGAGGTTTTTCATGGGAGTTTTTTCTAAAACCCCCTTAAATAGTGTGTCAACAGCCATTCAGGGGAACGAAGATAAATAAAATGCGAGCGATAGTGGGGACGCGAATACCGTTCATATGCCGTGAAATGCCGTAGTGGTGACGTAAATTGTCAAGATGTCTCAAATGCTATTGGCTTCTGCTGGCTGGGGGCTTAGTATAAATTGAGACACTTATTTTCCTTTATTACGTCAGGTTTTACGATGCAGATCCCTCCGTTGGTCAGCCCCCGGTGGCTTTATGACAACCTCGATAATCCCGCAGTTGGCGTTATTGAGAACGCCTGGCTGCAGGATTCCTATTTCAAGGCACATATCCCCGGGGCTTTTCATGTCCCCATCCATCCCTATCTGAAGCGTTTCGATGACACTGGTCAGCGCACCCCGCATGTCATGGCCCCGGATGACTTTGCCGCCCTCTGCGATCACCTTGGGTTGCGCCGCGACCGCCATTACATCATCTACGATGATTATTTCGGCCTTTTTGCCGCCCGTTTCCGCTGGGTCTGTCGCTACTACGGCCTGGCCAATGTCAGCATTCTGGATGGCAGCTGGCGTGGTTGGATCGAACAGGACCTGCCGGTGTCCAGCCGTGCGGAAGCGCCGGTTCCCGGGAGTGATATCGACATTGCCTGCCAGCCTTCGCTCCTGATCGGTCTGGAGGACTTGCAGCGGTCTTATCAGGATCCGCAGATCCAGCTCTGGGATACCCGTCGGCCGGGAGAGTTCAGCGGCAGCGAGCTGACTGAGAACCTCCGGCAGGGCCATCTCCCCGGCGCGCTGAACCTGGACTGGTCCGAATTGTTGACTGAGGCGCCCTGCGAAGGTGGCGCGCGTTATTTCAAGCCGGTGGGCGAACTCGAGATTCTGTTGAACAGGCTTGGCCTCTCCCGGGAAAAGACCATTGTCACCTATTGCCAGTCCGGGAACCGGGCGACGATCGGCAGCCTGGTGCTGGACCTGCTCGGCTATTCAGGTCACCGGCTCTACGATGCCTCGATGTCAGAATGGGGCAATTTGATGACGACCCCGATGGTCGCGGAATCGGTAAAATAGGCAAAAATTGGGGAGTGTCCCTCTTTTAAGGGTGGAATAGCTATGAAAAGGTGCGCATGGTCAGAATCAAGCGATCTTTATCGACAGTATCATGACCGGGAGTGGGGTGTTGCGGTGCATGATGATCGGCTCCTCTTCGAATTTCTGATTCTGGAAGGAGCTCAGGCGGGGCTGAGCTGGTCGACCATCCTTAATAAGCGGGACAACTATCGGCAGGCATTTGACGGCTTCGATCCGGAAACAGTCGCCACCTACTCCGAAGGAAAGATTGAGGAACTGCTGCAGAACCCGGGCATCATCCGCAACCGGCTCAAGATCAAGGCTGCGATCACCAATGCCCGGCAGTTTCTGCAGGTGCAGCAGGAATTCGGCAGCTTTGACCGCTACATCTGGTCGTTCGTCAAGGATCGGACCATCGTCAACAGCTGGGAGCAATTGTCCGATGTCCCAGTGAGTACCCCCGAATCGGTGGCGATGAGCCGGGATCTCAAGAAGCGCGGCTTCAGCTTCGTCGGTGAGACGATCTGCTATGCCTATATGCAGGCGGTGGGTATGGTCAACGATCACCTTGTCGATTGTTTCCGCTATGCGGAGGTGAATGATTCAACGTCCGGAGGTTAATGCTTCCGCTCTTTTTCAATGCGGATGTCATCGTACCAGGCGAGGGCACTGCCACCGGTGTCGTCGCTGTCGGTCATAATGGCGATCGCTCCGACCGGGGGCGGATCTTCACCGAAGATTCTGCGATAGTCCTGCCACACATTGTGCTTTTCCATGACCCATTGGCCAATTTTCCCAGGGCCGCTTTGCGCCGCGACCATGATCGAATTCCCTGTATAGGGGCTGGGTATGGATGATCCCTCAGGCAACCTGTTGGCCCAGATATAATTGATACTGCGCGTCATCGGGGTGAACCAGTGCGGAAAAACGACATAGACCCGGGCCGCGTAATCATCGCCGGCCTTGGTCCGACCGTCTCCTTTGGGGTGGATATTGTTTGTTTTCCAGCGCCAGGAGAGAACGGGATAGTCGCGCAGATCGTATTGCATTTTCAGGATCAGGGCAGAAGCGGATGATTCGCTTTGTGCCATCAGCACCTTTTCCTCTCCCAGGGCAACGACTCTGTAGTCCGTCTGCCCGTTGAATTTTTTTGTTTCCCAGCGGGGATCCAGGCCCGCGTTGAAATCATCGACGACCCGGATGTCTGCATTCGCCGCAAAGGCTGTTGCTGCCAGCAGCAGCGACAGGCAGGCCAGCAAAGAGCTTCGGAGGGGGTGGATCATGCCGGGTCTCCATTCGGTCAGGAGCTGGGGATAGAATCCCTTGCCCGTGGGCTTGTAATAACGCACGAAAGCAATGCCTGACAGCATAAAATATCGCGAAGCCCAATACCAGGCTGCGGGACAGTCAATGAGGCTGAGCATGTGTTTCTTTGGCGCAGTCAATTCCTGGCAGTGGACTTGCTGCACTTAGTACAGCAATTTCTCGTCCCGGAGACTGACCTCTCCCCGAAGGTCCTCCGTCACGGTGTTGCGATCCGGTCAGCGCGCCAGAGAAACACCAGATCTCTCTGCGAATCACTTTAAGAGGGCGATTGCTAAACCGGGCAGCAAGCAAGGTTGATCTTTTTATCCAGCAGATGCGAAAAGAGCCACCCGATAAAACTCGGCTGGCTCTTTTCGCTCTGCAGACTGATTCGCTTAAAGCATCGTCACCCAGCCATGGGGATCGGGTTGCCGGCCGTACTGGATGTCGGTCAGGGTCTTGTAAAGCGTCCTGGTGAGTTCTCCCGGTTCATCCCCGCCGAAGCTGACACAGTTGCCTTTGTAGCAGAAGGTGCCAACCGGCGAGATGACAACCGCGGTACCGGTGCCGAAGGCTTCCTTGAGCCGGCCGCTTTCCACCCCATCCATCACCTCGTCGACCGACAGGGCCCGCTCCTCTATTTCGTAGCCCATCTCCTTGCACAGGGTCAGCACCGAGCGGCGGGTAATTCCGTCGAGCACAGTGCCGCGCAGCGGCGAGGTGACGATCTTGCCATCGTAAAGGAAGACCATGTTCATGCTGCCGACCTCTTCGACGTATTTTTTCTCCTTGGCGTCGAGCCAGAGAACCTGATCATAGCCGTTTTCCGCCGCCTCTTTGGCGGCGTACAGGCTGGCCGCATAGTTGCCGCCGGTCTTGGCTTCACCGGTGCCCCCTTCGGTGGCGCGCACGTAATGATCGGAAATCCAGATCTTGACCGGAGCGATGCCCCCTTTGTAGTAGGCGCCCACCGGGCAGAGAATGATATAACAGAGATACTGGTCTGCCGGGCGCACGCCGAGCATCGGTTCGGTGGCGATCATGGTCGGCCGGATGTAGAGGCTGGTCCCTTCGCTCTGGGGAACCCAGTCCGATTCCAGACGGATCAATTCAAGCAGTGAATCGAGAAAAAACTTTTCATCGACCTCCGGCATGCACATCCGGTGGGCGCTGCGGTTAAAGCGGGTGACATTGTCGCCCGGACGGAACAGCGCGACCTTGCCGTCGGGTCGGCGGAAAGCCTTGAGTCCTTCGAAAATTTCCTGAGAGTAGTGGAGGACCATGGCTGCCGGATCGAGAGTGAACGGGGCATAAGGTTGAATGCGTGCCGAATGCCATCCCTGGCCGGTGTTATATTGCATAACAAACATGCGGTCGGTAAATGACTTGCCGAATGTCAGTTGCGCTTCGTCTTCGATCTTTGGCTTGGGATTGGTAATCGGCAGAATTTCGAGATTCATGTGTGGTGTCCCTCCAGCAAGAAGGTGATGGTGCAATGGAAAAATAATCGTACTTCTTATCACAGCCGAGCATGAGGCTGCAAGGAGATCCGTAACGCGGGAACGTTGCTGGTTGCCTGGGCACAACCATACCGGATCGGGACGAGTTGGATACAGGGACAATTGCCCTTTAATTTGATGGGCACAGAAAAAATGATGACTTATCATAAGAGATGGCAGCCTATTTGCTAATAGGGAATATCCACGACTCAACAGAGCGTTTCGCTCTCAGCTGAACAGGTTCAGTATCGGATGGTACGGTTGGTAAAAAAAATGACCTCAGGGTGGCTTCTGCTGATCGGCATATCTGTCGCGGTGGTCGTCATCTGGCAGGTGACCCGCTGGGTCCACGAAAGTGAAATGGGCGCTCTTGCCGAAACCGGCCGGGAGCGGTTGACCCTCTATTCCGGGACGCTGAACGGGGCTCTGAACAGGCTGGTTTATCTGCCCTACGTGCTGGCGCGCAACGATGGGGTGGAGCGGGTCCTGACTCACGGCGATAACGTCGAGCAGCTGAACCTGGATCTTGAATCCTTGAATCGCTGGGCCGGTTCGGACGCCCTGTATGTCATGGATGCCATGGGGAATACTCTGGCATCGAGCAACTGGCAGGAATCGCTCAGTTACGTCGGTCATAATTATGGCTACAGGCCGTACTTTACCGATGCGCGGGCGGGAAATCCGGGCCGTTTCTTCGCCATCGGAGCGACGACCGGTCGCCCCGGTTATTTCATGTCGCAGCCGGTCAGTCGCCGGGGAGAGTTCCTCGGCATCGTGGTGGTCAAGGTCGATCTGACACCGCTGCAGGATGACTGGCATGAGGGGGGGGAGACGGTCCTGGTCAGCGATGCGGACGGAATCCTTTTTCTGTCCAGCCGCAAAGAATGGAAATATACTACCCTGGCCCCCCTGAGCGCGGAGCAGCGGGAAAAGATCGATGCTGCTCGCCAGTATGGGGACCAGCCCCTGCCGATTTCTCCGATCCGGACGATCAGGGAGATCAGCGCGGAACAGCGGATCGTTCGTGCCGACGGCAAGGATTATCTGATGTTGTCCAGAAACCTGAACGGGTTTAACTGGAAGATTCTTCATGTTGCGCCTCTGGCACCGGTACGCGAAAGGGTACAGGCTCTGGCTGCGATCAGCACCGCGTCGGCGCTGCTGATCCTGGCGCTGGGCATGTATCTGCGCGAGCGGCGGCAGAAGCAGGCATCCCGGCTCAAGGCGCGGGAGGCCGAGGCAACCAAGGAGATCAATCTCCGCCTGCAGGCGGAGATTGAGGAGCATTACCGCACGGAACAGGCCCTGCGTGACGCACAGGCGGAGTTGGTGCAGACCAGTAAACTGGCTGCGCTCGGCCAGATGGCGGCGGGGATTGTGCATGAGCTCAATCAGCCGATCGCCGCCATGCGAACCTATGCCGCCAGCGGCCGGTTGTTGCTCGATCGTGGTCAGCAGGAAAAGGCGCACGAAACGTTCTCCGAGGTGACCAGGATCACCGATCATATGGCCGCGATTACCGCCCAGCTGAAGATTTTCGCCCATAAGACGCCGCGCCAGAATGAGCGGGTGGAACTGCAGGCCTGCCTGACCGGGGCACTGTCGATGACCGCTGCCTTGTTCGCTGAAGCGGGGATCGTGCTGGAGAAAGACGTGCCGCGGCCCCCGGTCCTCGTCAGCGGCGATCGGGGGCGTATCGAGCAGGTCCTGGTCAACCTGATCCGCAACGGCGTGGATGCCATGCGCGAGGTGACCCGGCGCAGCCTGCAGATCAGGCTGACGACAGATGAGGAAATGGCCGAGATCGAGATTATCGACAGTGGGCCGGGAATCGAAGAGCAGCATTTTGACGAGCTCTTCAATCCTTTCTTTACCACCAAGGAGGTTGGCAAGGGGCTGGGGCTGGGGCTGTCGATCTCTTACCGGATCGTCACCGATCTCGGTGGCACAATCCGGGCGATCAACAATCAACAGGGCGGCGCCAGTTTTATCGTCAGGCTGCCGCTGGCAAAGACTGATAGAACAGGGGCGAAGGAATGACCGAGAAGTGGGGAAGCGTCTATCTGGTTGATGACGATGCGGATATGCGGGCGGCGACAGGCCAGTGGCTTGAGCTGGCCGGCTATCAGGTGCAGATGTTCGCGGCGGCGCCGCTGGCGCTGGAGAGGATCAGTGCCGATCTCGATGGGGTCGTGGTGTCCGATGTCAAGATGCCGAAAATGGACGGCATGACCTTTCTTCAGCGCCTCAATGAACTTGACCGTGACCTGCCGGTGGTGCTGGTCACCGCCCACGGCGATGTCCAGATGGCGGTGGAGGCGATGCACAAGGGGGCCTACGATTTTATCGAAAAGCCGTACGAACCGGAGCGTCTGCTCGATGTGATTCAGCGGGCCTGTGAGAAACGCCGGCTGGTGATGGAAAATCGCGACCTGCGGCGCCGGCTGGCGGGGTCGGCAGGCATCGAGCAGCAGCTGATCGGCAACAGCCCGGGGGTGCGCAGGCTGCGCGAGGAAATTCTCGATGTCGCCGACACCGATGCGCCGGTACTGATCCAGGGAGAAACCGGAACCGGCAAAGAGGTCGTCGCCCGCTGCCTGCATACTTTCAGCCGCCGGGAAAAGGCCCGCTATGTGGCGGTGAACTGCGGCGCGGTGCCGGAGAACATGATCGAAAGCGAGCTGTTCGGACATGAGCGGGGATCCTTTACCGGTGCAGACAGAAGACGGATCGGACGCTTTGAATATGCCCAGGGGGGCACGCTTTTCCTCGACGAAATCGGCTCGATGCCTTTGCCGATGCAGGTCAAGGTTTTGCGGGTACTGCAGGAGCGCGAAGTCATGAGGATCGGCAGCAACGAAGCGCAACCGCTCGATGTGCGACTGATCAGCGCGACCAACAAGCTTCTGCTGGATGAGTGTGCCGCAGGACGTTTTCGCGAGGATCTCTACTATCGGATCAATGTGGTTGAGCTGAAGGTGCCTCCGCTGCGCGAGCGGGGGGAAGACATCCTGCTGCTGTTCGATTATTTCATCGCCCAGGCCGCAGTTGCTTACAGCCGTCCGGCGGTGCCGCTGCAGCAGCGCGATGCGGGGCTGCTGATGGGGCACGACTGGCCGGGGAACGTCCGCGAACTGAAGAATATCGCCGAACGGTTTATTCTCTCGACGTTGCCGGAACCGCAGCGGTTACCCTCGATCCTTGGCCTGCCCGGGCAACCTGACCAGGTCCAGGAGAGTCAGACGCTGCATGATCAACTGCGTCGCTACGAGCGCTGCCTGCTCGAGCAATCACTGCTCCGGCACAAGGGTGATGTCCAGTCGGTGATGGAAGAGCTCAATCTGCCACGCCGGACCCTGAATGAAAAAATGACCCGTTACGGGCTTGAGAGAAAGGACTATACTTGACCTTTTTTCGGCAGGATTTTGCCGATCAGCCTGCCGGGATGAGCAAAAAAATGCCGAAAATATCCTTCCGGGGGGAGTAAAACGATATTTTCCCGCTAAAATTTACTCTGGCACGCCCCTTGCCTAACGATATTGAATCAGATGTTCAAGGGGATCTATCCAATTCTGGATAACTCGATAAACACTTTATGAGGAGGAGAGACATGATGAAGCGGATCAGACAGTTTTCTTTTATCGTCGCTGCGGTCGCAATGCTGTTCGGAGCGGTTGCTACCGATGTGCAGGCCGCCGAAGAGCGCAGCTACCTGATGGCCACCGCCTCGACCGGCGGAACCTATTATCCGGTCGGCGTCGCCCTGTCGACACTGGTCAAGGTCAAGCTGCAGCCGCAGCAGAAGATCGGCATGTCGGCGATCAATTCTGCCGGTTCCGGCGAGAACATCAAGCTGCTGCGTGAAAATGAAGTCCAGTTTGCCATTCTCCAGGGCCTTTACGGGGCATATGCCTGGAACGGGACCGGGCCGATCAAGGCGGAAGGTCCGCAGACCAACCTGCGCGCGGTGACCATGTTGTGGCAGAATGTCGAGCACTTCACGATCAACAAGAAGTTCGCCAAGACCGGCACAGCAAGTGACATGGTGGCCATGAAGGGCGAGACCCTGTCGCTCGGCAAGAAGAATTCTGGAACCCTCGGGTCCAACACCGTGCTGCTGGGGAATCTCGGCGCCGATGTCGAAAAGGACTTCAATCTGATCTATGTCGGTTACGGTCCCTCGGCCGATGCGATGCAGAATGGTCAGGCCGCCGGGATGAGCACCCCTGCCGGAGCACCGGTCAGTGCCGTGACCAAAGCGCTGGCAAATATGGGTGATGACATCGTGGTTCTCGATTTTACTGACGAGCAGATGAAGCAGGCCGATGGTGGCATGGAATTGTGGACCCGTTATGTCATTCCGGCCGGGACGTATCCGAGCCAGGCCAAGGACATCAACACGATTGCCCAGCCCAACTTCCTGGCTGCCCGGGCTGATGTTGACGAAGACGCCGTGTATCAGATTACCAAGTCGATTTATGAGAATCTGCCGTTCCTCAACGCCATTCATGGGGCCACCAAGGTGATGTCGGTGGAGAAGGCCATAGCCGGTCTGCCGATGCCTCTGCACCCGGGGGCCGCCAAGTATTATCAGGAAGTCGGGGTCAAGATTCCCGCCCGACTGATTGCAAAGTAATCGCATCTCTCTGCGGCCGTCCCTTACCGGGCGGCCGCACCTGTTTCGGAGTTCCCGGCAATGAATACTGTAGAAATCGAACCTGAAGTCCGCCCCCAGCCGACCCGCATGCTGCTCGTTTTAGGGGTGGCCGTGTCCTTGATGCATATCTGGTTTAACGTGGTGTCGGTGCTCTCGTCACTGTGGCAAAATTCCCTGCACTTTGCTGGATTTGCCCTGATTGCGGCACTGGTTTACCCGTTGCGCAAAGGGGGGGGGCTCGGCTGGCGCGCGCTTGATGTTTTGCTGGGTGTGCTTGCCGCGGGTTCGGCTCTCTACCTGATTGCCATGGAGGACGCCATCTATGCGCGCGGGGTGCGGCTGGTGCCGACAGAGTGGCTGGCGGGTATCATCCTGATTCTCTGTGCGCTGGAATTTACCCGGCGGGTGGCAGGCTGGTTTATCCCGGTGCTGATACTGACCGCGCTCAGCTACGTCGCCTGGTGGGGAGAGCATATCGGCGGCGTCTTCAAGTTTGCCGGACTGAGCCTGGAGACGATCCTGTTCCGCAGTGTTTACGGTGATGACGCCCTGTTCGGGACGATCGCCAGCATCTCTTCGACCTATGTCTTCATGTTCATCCTCTTCGGGGCTTTCCTGCTCCGTTCCGGGGCGGGTGAGTTCGTGATCGACCTCGCCCGGGCTGTGGCTGGCCGGATGGTCGGCGGCCCTGGTCTGGTCGCGGTCATGGCCTCTGGCCTGATGGGCACTATCTCCGGTTCGGCGGTCGCCAATACCGCCTCAACCGGGGTCATTACCATCCCTCTGATGAAGCGCGCCGGGTTCCCGGCCAAGTTTGCTGCCGGTGTGGAAGCTGCGGCATCGACCGGCGGGCAGCTGATGCCGCCGATCATGGGGGCCGGCGCTTTTGTCATGGCCACCTACACCCAGATTTCCTACAACACCATTGTCCTGGTCAGTATTCTTCCGGCCATTCTCTATTTTGCCACCGTCGGTTTCTTCGTGCGTATCGAGGCCAAACGCAGCCATGTCGATGCGCTGGATACAGAAAAGGTCTCCGCTCTTGAGGTCTTCAAAAAGGGCGGCATCGTCTTTTTGCTGCCGATCGGGGTGCTGATCGGTCTGCTGATCTACGGCTTTACTCCGACCTATGCCGCAGGGTTCAGTATCATCGCCGTGGTGGTTGCGTCCTGGTTCAGTGCCAACCGAATGGGCCCGAAGGCGATCATCGAAGCGCTGGCACTGGGAGCGCAGAACATGGTGATGACCGCGATTCTGCTCTGTTCGGTGGGCCTGATCGTGAACGTTATCGCCACCGCCGGGGTTGGCAACACCTTTTCGCTGATGATCAACGAATGGGCCGGTCACAACATGATCATTGCCATTCTCCTGATCGCACTGGCCTCGCTGGTGCTGGGCATGGGTCTGCCGGTGACCGCGGCATATATCGTTCTGGGCACCCTTTCAGCACCGGCGCTGCACGGGCTGATTGCCGACGGTTTGCTGGTCGATGCCCTGGTCAACGGCCAGATCCCCGAGACCGCCAAGGCAATTTTCATGATTGCCACCCCGGAAAAGTTTGCCGAGATCGGTAACCCGATGTCCACCGCAGCGGCCAGGGCAATCATCGATGCGATTCCGGTCGATATGGCAAGCATGGTGCGCGAAGCGGTGCTGAGTGAGCACACCATGACCTTTGCCCTGCTTTCGGCGCACCTGATCATCTTCTGGCTGAGCCAGGATTCGAATGTGACACCGCCGGTTGCGTTGGCCGCCTTTACCGGCGCGGCCATCGCCGGCACCAAGCCGATGGCAACCGGGTTTCAGTCATGGAAGATGGCCAAGGGGCTCTATGTCATCCCGCTGCTGTTCGCTTACACCCCTTTTATCGGCGGCTCCTGGGCCGAGGATTTCACCATCTTCTTCTTTGCCCTGTTTGGTCTTTACGCCATGGCTGCGGCTTTGCAGGGTTTTATGGAAACCCGTCTGAATCCTTTCCTGAGACTGCTGGTGTTTGGGACAGCGCTGGCACTGCTCTGGCCGACAACAGTGTTGATTCATTCGGTCGGTCTGGTTATCCTGCTGGCGATTTTTGTACTGAACTGGAAGGCTGGGCAGAAGGGTTCTGCCGTAGCGGCCTAGGAGGAAACGGATGGATTTGAAAATAAACGGGAAAATTGCCCTGGTGGTTGCCTCCAGCAAGGGCCTGGGCAAGGCAATCGCCATGCAGCTGGCGCAGGAAGGCTGCGATGTGATGCTGACCAGCCGGGACCCCGAGGCGCTGCTGGCCGCCCGTGATGAGATCAGGCAGCAGGCTGCGGTGCGGGTCGAGTGCCAGCCCTGCGACATTACCCGGGCTGAGGATATTGAGGCGCTGGTTCAGGTCACCCGCGAGCGCCTCGGTCCGGTCGATATCCTGATCAACAATGCCGGCGGACCGCCCGGCGGCGGATTCGACGCGCATGATGACGAAGCCTGGCAGGCCGCTTTCGAGCTGAACCTGCTCAGTTATGTGCGGATGATCCGGGCCGTACTGCCGGACCTCAAGCGGGGGGGCGGACGGATCATCAATGTCACCTCCTCGTCGATCAAACAGCCGATTCCCGGACTGATCCTTTCCAACGTCTATCGCATGGGCCTGCTCGGGCTGGGCAAAAGTCTGGCGGAGGAGCTGGCTCCCTTCAACATCCTGGTCAATACGGTGGCGCCGGGGCGGATCTCCACTGACCGCACCGCCTACCTCGACCAGCTCAAGGCGGACAAGCGGGGGATCTCCCGTGAGGAGATTCAGCGGGAGTCGCTGGGCAACATCCCCCTGCAGCGCTACGGTGAACCGGCTGAATTTGCCAGGGTGGTCGCCTTTCTTGCTTCGGAGGCCAGCTCTTATGTGACAGGCAGTGCGATCATGGTCGATGGCGGTATGGTCAAGGCTTTTTAGGGGCAACCGGCTAGGCGATGGGCAACCATTTCGTGTTCATTGGAACGTTTCTGCTCACCCTGCTGGTTATGGTTGCCCTGGCGCTGGGCGGAAAATCGCGTGCCGGCAGCGGTCAGGACTTCTCCCTGAGCGGCCGCAAGGCCGGCAGCTGGCACGTTTCGGGAGCGATCACCGGGACTCTCGTCGGTGGTGCCTCAACCATCGGTACTGTTCAGCTCGCATTTCTCTACGGTCTCTCCGCCTGGTGGTTCACCCTCGGGGCCGGCCTAGCCTGTCTGTTTCTCGGCCTGTTCCTCGCCGTTCCGTTGCGACGGGGACAGGTCGAAACCATCCCCCAGTTCATCGCCCGCTATCATGGAGAGCGTGCCCGGGTGGTGGCAAGCATGTTCTCGGCCCTGGGCATGTTTGTC
Organism: Desulfuromonadales bacterium; assembly: GCA_032251255.1. Taxonomy (GTDB): domain Bacteria; phylum Desulfobacterota; class Desulfuromonadia; order Desulfuromonadales; family Geopsychrobacteraceae; genus BM509. The sequence goes on along the minus strand of JAVVDY010000004.1, from coordinate 96,118 downwards.
CAGATCGTCGCCCAACTGCTGGCCTGCGGTGCGATTCTGGCGGTTCTGTTCCAGCTTTCGCTGTTCTGGAGTGCCCTGATTTCAACCGGGCTGGTAGCGCTGTTCACCTTGAGCGGCGGCATGAAGGGGGCCGGCCTGCTTGGACTGGTCAAGCTGCTGCTCCTCTACCTGACCATGTTCAGCGCCGGCATTATTGCCTACCGGTTGAGCGGCGGCTGGGCGGAGCTGAGATCCTTCTTCCCGGCATCTCCCTGGTTCAGCCTGTTCGGCTATGGTGTGCGCGAGGGGATTTCAGATCTGGTGTCGATGCTGGTCGGGGTGATCTCGACCCAGACCTACCTGCAGGCTGTTTTTTCCGCCCGGGATACCTCTGCCGCCCGGGGTGGCGCGCTGCTCAGTGCGGCACTGATCCCCCCGCTCGGGCTCTTCGGGGTGCTGGTCGGGCTCTACATGCGCCAGATCAATCCCGAGCTCGAAAGCGCCCTGGCACTGCCGACCTTTATTCTCAATCAGTTGCCGACGGTTTTTGCCGGGGTGGCGTTTGCCGCCCTGCTGATCGCCGCGGTGGGCACTGCCTCCGGGCTTGCCCTGGGGGTGGCGACGACGCTCAAGGTCGATATCATCGATCGCTACCGGATCTCCGGTCCTGATGACCTGCCACTGATGCGGATGGTGACCCTGGCCGTGGTGCTGCTGGCCTTTGTCCTGCTGCTGTTCAACCTCGGTTCGGCGATCATGCACTGGAGCTTCCTCTCCATGGGGCTGCGTGGCGCAACCCTGTGCCTGCCGTTGCTGTTTGCCGTGTTCCTTGCCGAGCGGACCTCGGCGCGGGCCGGCGTTGTGTCGATCTGCCTGGCGCCCTCGGTGGTGATTGGCTGCGGGCTGTTCGGGCTGGAGGCTGTCCCGCCGCTCTACTCGGGCCTTGGTGTTTCGCTGTTGATTCTTGCCGCCGGGGTCGTAGTAAAGCGGTTGCGGCCGGAACGGTTGACGTGAGCCTCCCCCGCTTGAACTGGTGAACGGATCCTTGTAACATGAGCAGAACCTCGATCGGGAAGTGAAGATGACAACTGTCAGATTGAAATACGGCACCGGCTGTTGGGAAATCCCGCTCGGCAATGCCCGGCTCCTGACCACAACAACAGGGCCGACGGCTGACCCGGAAACCCTGATTCGCCGGGCGCTCGCCAGCCCACTGGGCACCCCGCCGCTCGCCGCGCTCTGTCGTCCGGGGGAACGGGTGGCGATCGTGACCTCCGACATCACCCGCTATACCGGCAGCGAACACTATCTGCCGATCCTGGTTGAGGAACTGAATCGCATCGGGATCGAGGATCGGGCGATCGAAATCATCATCGCCCTGGGGATCCACCGCAAGCAGACCGGGGAGGAGCATCGCAAGATTCTTGGCAGCCTCTATGGCCGGATTGCGGTCCACGATCACGAGTGTGACGATCCGGATCAGCTGGTTGACCTCGGGACGACAGACTCCGGGATACCGGTGCTGATCAACCGCAGGGTCGTGGAAGCGGACCGGGTGATTGTCACCGGTACGGTCGGCTTTCATTATTTCGCCGGGTTCGGCGGCGGGCGCAAGGGGCTGGTGCCGGGGGTGGCCTCACGCGCAACCTGCATGGCCAGCCATTTTGCCGTGTTCAACCCGCCGGAGGTGGGCGGCAAGCATCCCCGTGCGGTGACCGGGGTGCTGGACGGTAACCCGGTGCATATGAACCTTCTGCAGGCGGCCCGCATGGTCAAGCCGGACTTCCTGCTGAACACGGTACTGTCAGCGGGGAAGGAACTGCTCGGGGTCTTCTGCGGAGATCTGGAACAGGCTCATCTGGCCGGCTGTGAGCTGGTGCGTGAGAATTATCAGGTCGACCTGGCCGAAGCGGCGGACCTGGCGATTATCTCCTGCGGCGGCCAGCCGAAGGACATCAACTTTATCCAGTCGCAGAAGGCTCTCGACTATGGAGTGAGTGCGGTCCGCGAAGGGGGGACGGTGATCCTGCTGGCGGCCTGTCCGGACGGGTTCGGCCATCCGACCTTTTTCGACTGGTTCCGTTATCAGGATCTGGACGAGTTTGAGGCTGCTCTGCGTACCGATTACCAGATCAACGGGCAGACCGCGCACGCCACCCTGGCCAAGGCCCGCCGCTTCAGGGTGATCCTGGTCAGCGAACTGAGCGAGGAGCAGACCCGCAGTATGGGGATGGAAAAGGCGGCAAACCTGTCGGCCGCCCTGGAGATGGCGAAGTCCTCTCTGCCCGATGAACCGAAGACGGTGATGATCCCTGAGGGTGGAACCATCCTGCCGCGGATCAGGTCATCCTGAGTCTGGACATTCGGGGTTGGTTTGTTGGATAATGAACTGTCGGGGCGCGGAGACGGCTGCTGGTCGTCTTCGTGCCTCGCCTGCTTTTGTTCCGCCCGTTTCTGGTCCGAAGGGGAAATTTTTCATGCTTGATGCGCGCATTATCAAGATTCTGCAGGGGATCGTCGGCAAGGAGTATGTTTCGACGGAAAAAGCCGACCTGATCTGTTATTCCTACGATGCCACCCAGCGGAAGTTTCTGCCTGACGTCGTGGTCCATCCGGGCAGCACCGAAGAGGTCAGTCTGATCATGAAGATGGCCAATGCCGAGCGGGTGCCGGTTTTCCCGCGCGGTGCCGGAAGCGGCTTCACCGGCGGCAGCCTGCCCACCGCGGGGGGGATCGTCCTGGTGATGACCCGTCTCGATCGGATTCTGCAGATCGACGAGGACAACCTGGTGGCGACGGTCGAGCCGGGCGTGGTGACCGAGCAGTTTCAGCAGGCGGTGGAAAAGGTCGGGCTGTTCTACCCCCCCGATCCCGCGTCGCTCAAATTCTCAACCCTGGGCGGCAACGTCGCCGAATGTGCCGGCGGCCCCCGCTGTGTCAAGTATGGCGTGACCAAGGACTTTATCCTCGGCCTCGAAGTGGTCACCCCCACCGGTGACATTATCCGCACCGGCGGCGCGACGATGAAGGGCGTGGTTGGCTACGATCTGACCAAGCTGATGTGTGGCAGCGAGGGGACTCTGGCGATTATCACCAAGATCATCATCAAGCTGTTGCCGCTGCCGGAGGCGAAGAAGACCATGCTGGTTCTGTTCGACTCCATCGATGGTGCGGCGCAGGCGGTTTCCGATATCATCCGCGGCAAGATCATTCCCACCACGCTGGAATTCATGGATGGAGCGACGATTGACTGCGTTCGCCAGGCCACCGATCTCGAATTGCCCGAGCAGGCCCAGGCGGTGCTGATCATTGAGGTTGATGGCGACGCCGAGGTGATCAGCAGGCAGGCGGCGCGGATTGCGGAAATTGTTCAGCCGCTCGGTGTGGTGGAAACCCGGATCGCCGAAACAGCCGAGGAAAGTGAGGCGCTCTGGCAGGTCCGGCGGTCCGTTTCGGCTTCACTGCGCAAGGTGAATCCCGACAAGTTCAACGAAGACATCTGCGTACCGCGCAGCAAGGTTCCGGAGATGATCCGCAAGGTCGAGGCGATCGCGAAAAAACATCAGGTTCCGATCGTTAATTTCGGCCATGCCGGTGACGGCAACATCCATGTCAACGTGATGATCGACAGCAAGGTTCCGGGCCAGCAGGAGCGGGCCGATGCTGCTATCGAAGATGTCTTCAAGGGGGCTCTCGAACTCGGCGGCACCATGAGTGGTGAGCATGGCGTGGGGGTGATGAAGGCCCCCTACGTGAGGATGGAGCTTTCCGGGGGGGCGATTGCCTACATGAAGACGATCAAGCGCGCGCTCGATCCGAATAACATCCTCAACCCGGGCAAGATTTTCCTGGAGGACCAGGCTGCGGGACTTTCCTGAGACCTGTTTATGGCGCAATGAAGAAGCTGAAGAATCTGCAAGATTACCGGGAAGAGATCGAGCAATGTGTCAAGTGCGGGGCCTGCCGGGCGCACTGCCCCGTGTTCGGTGCCGAAAAGCACGAGGGCCGGGTCGCCCGGGGCAAGGTGGCTCTGGCCGGAGCCCTGCTCGATGGTGAGATCGATCTCGAGAAGAAGCTGCTCGAGGACATGTCCCAGTGCCTGCTCTGCGGCAGTTGTTATGCGCAGTGCCCCAACAAGGTCCCGACCGAAGAGATCGTCGCCGCCGCCCGCCGCGAAATTGCAGCGCAGAAGGGGCTTTCAGCTTTCGGCAAAGGTTTGACGACGGTGTTGAAGAACCCGTCACTGATGAATACCCTGGCCAAGACCGGCGGGGTGCTGTCCAGCCTGTTATTCAAGAAACTCCCCGAAGACAGCGGTCTGAGGCTGCGTTTTCCCGCCCCCTTCATCTCCGCTGACCGGACCCTGCCGCCGATCGCCGCCAAGCCGTTTCGTGAACAGCATCCGGAAGTCATCGAAGGGCAGCCTGGTCAGCCGACCGTCGCCTTCTTTACCGGTTGCGGGATTAACTACATGTACCCGGCTATCGGTGAGGCACTGTTGCGGGCCCTGAAATTTATCGGGGTAAGTGTGATTATTCCCGCCGGGCAGGGGTGTTGCGGATTGCCCGCCGTCAGTGCCGGGTCAGGTGATGTCGTTGAGGCGTTGGCCGCGCGCAACCTCAAGGCGCTGACTGAGCGGCCGGTCGACTTTGTTGTGACCGCCTGCGCTTCCTGCAATGCCGGGCTCGGAAAGATTTATGCGGACCTAGAGGGCGAATACGCTGATCTGGCGGAGAGGACCAGGGATATCTTTGTTTTCCTGGTCGAGCAGGGGTTGCCGGAAAAACTGGCGGCACTGCCGGCACCTGCTGAGAAGGTCCGGGTGACGTATCACGACCCCTGCCACCTGCGGACACGGGGCATCACCAGGGAGCCCCGGGCCATTCTCAAGGCCCTGCCGCAGGTCGACTATGTCGAAATGGAGTCCGCCGGGAGCTGCTGCGGCCTGGGTGGCACCTACTCTGTCTACCACTATGAGACCAGTAAGAAAATCGGGGCCAAGAAGGCCGGGCATATTTCTGCAAGCGGCGCTGCCATGGTGGCGACCGATTGTCCCGGCTGTATCATGCAGCTGCAGGACAGTCTCAATCATGCCGGTGCAGATGTCAGGGTCTGCCACATTCTGGATCTGCTGATGGACGTTTTGCCAGGAGATGCGCCAGCCTGAAATTTCTCTACCCCGATTCCGCCCTCTCCTATGCAACCCCGCTGGACCTGTCCCCCTTTCATGCGCACCCGGGATGGCGCGCAATTGGCTATGACGTAAATCGGCCGTCATGACTGCCCCGATGTTGTATTATCACCACGTTATTTCGCTTTATGGCCTGATCGCAACATCCCTAAAAGGTTCATTAGAAGAAATTCTTCCGAAATCCGGGCTTTTTATAAAAAATCCCGATGTTTATTACCCCTAAAAAAACATGTATTTATGGGAAATTTTGGCATTTTCCATGAAATCTTAAAAACAAACCACAACAAATTGGTGTATTTATTGCATTAATGTGAGATCGTTAATGTATTGCCCGGCACCATCGGGAGGGGTTTTAATATTATTATGTTATCGAGGTGACGCATATGGCATCCCAGACAACACCCTTTTTTCGTTTCAGGTTATTTTACAAGGTCGGACTGATCGGTCTTATGGGGCTGATCGGTCTGTCTCTGCTGGGCTGGGTTGGCTACCAGGCGATTTTGAACATCGATTCAAGTGCCCGGGAGAGCCTGGAACGGGAAGCGGCTGTGCGCGCCCAGATTGTCGAAACCTACGAGCAGGCTCTGGCCAGCGAGGACCGCGCGCTTGCCCTTGGTGACCTGAATCGGCGTCTGATCCGCTTGATGAATCTGATTGTCGCAGGGCACAACACCGGGATCACGGCTGAACAGGTTCTCCAGGAATCTCAGGATTTGACCAGGGAAGCCGAACTGGTCCGCAAGGTTCCCGGAGGTGACCGCCTGATCGACGGGACGCAGAAGACCCTGGCGGAAGTGACGGTCAATAACTTCCTCGACATTGAAGCCCTGATCGAGTTTGAGCTGCCGGAGCTCTATGCCCTTGATACCAGGAGTCAGGAATACAAGGTCCTGCAGGGGGAGATCGCCGTCGCCCTGGCGCGCATGTACAATTTCATCTCCATAAATCTCAAGGAACTGGCTGCCAAGAGCATGAGCGAAGTGGCGACCGGCAAGCAGAATGTCGTTGCCGGACTGGAAGCCGCGGAACTTCAGGCCGAGGAGGTCCGCAGGGTGCTGGCGGGAACAACCCGGCAGGCGGAAGTAGACCTGAAGACTATTTTCATCGTCACCCTTGTCGTGATGGGGCTGATCTTTACCTATTTTGCCTTCAGTCTGGTGATTCCGCTCAACAAGACCGTCCGCATGGCCCGGGATTTACGCGGCGGCCGGGTTGGTGCGCGACTCGACCTTGGCAGCAGGAGTGATGAATTCGGCTCGATGGCCCGCGCCCTGAACAATTTCGCCGATGATCTGCAGAACGATTTTGTCGGCGCCATGCAGGCAATGGCTGCCGGCGATTTTACCGTGAAAATTGAACCCAAGGATGATCAGGATATCATTCGCCAGGCATTGAAAGAGACCAGGGAGCGACTCAACGAGGTGCTGACGGAAATCCTGATCAGCAGCGAGCAGGTCGCCAGTGGCAGCGTGCAGGTGGCAGAAAGCAGCCAGGCACTGTCCCAGGGGGCCAGTGAATCCGCCGCTTCGCTGGAAGAGGTCAGTGCCTCAATGAACGAGATTGCCGGGCAATCACAACGCAGTTCCCAGAATGCAACTGCGGTCAACAAGCTGTCTTCGGAAGCAAAGCTGACTGCGGATGAGGGGAACGGCCAGATGCAGGCAATGGTCAAGGCGATGGGGGAAATCAGCGAGGCAGGACAGAACATCAGCCAGATTATCAAGGTGATCGACGAGATCGCCTTCCAGACCAATCTGCTGGCTCTGAATGCGGCAATCGAAGCGGCCCGGGCCGGCGAGTACGGCAAGGGATTTGCGGTTGTCGCCGCCGAGGTGCGCAGCCTGGCGGCGCGCAGTGCCAAGGCGGCCAGTGAAACGGCCGAGCTGATTGAAGGGTCGGTGCAGAAGACTGAAAACGGGGCAAGAATCGCCGAGCAGACCGCGGAAGCCCTTTGCGAAATCCTGGAAAAAGTCACCGAGACTTCAAAATTGACCGCAGCGATCGCTGTCGCCAGCCAGGAGCAGGCGGAAGGTGTTGCGCAGGTCAACAAAGGGTTGAGCCAGATCGATCTGGTGATCCAGCAGAATACGGTTGGAGCCGAAGAAGGCTCGGCGATCAGCAGGGAGCTTTCCAACCAGGCGGTCAGGATGAAGGAGCTGTTAAGCCGCTTCAGCCTCGCTGATGCGGCGGTTTCCACCCTTCCTGACGCGGAACAGGAGGGCGGCGCCGCACTGGAATGGAAAAACGGCTGGAGAGCAGCCGGGTAGTCCTGTCCGGCATTGACGGCTTTGCAGCGAAGGCGGGTTTTCCCGCCTTCGCTGTTTGCGTTAGGGGGTGGCGATTTCTCTGCGCGGCAGAAGGCGGGACAGGCCACCTGCTGCGGCCAGCAGCAGGGCTGACAGCCAGAGACAGCCGGTCAGGCCGAAGCTCTGGAACATCAGCCCGGAGAGAAGGGTGCCTCCCAACCGACCTGCCGCGTTGGCCATGTAATAGAATCCAACGTCCGCTGCGACATTCTCCGTGTCCGTATAGGCGAGGATCAGATAGGAGTGGACCGCCGAATTGAAGGCAAAGATGATGCCGAACAGCGTCAGTCCGACAATCACCGTGAGCCAGGCCGGCAGGCCCAGGGCAACGCCGGCCGCAATAAGTGCGGTCAGCAGGACCAGGGCAAACGCTGCCAGGCTGGCCGTGCCGCCGTGTGGCAGCCTGGTGCCGAGAAAAGAGCGCAGAAACTTTGGCGAGAAGGCCTGGACGGCGCCGTAGCCGATGACCCAGAGGGCCATGAAACCGCCCACCTGCGGATGGCTCCAGCCGAGGTTCGAAGCGAGAAAAACCGGCAGCCCAACCACGAACCAGACATCCCGCGAGCCGAACAGAAACATCCGCGCAGCGGAGAGCAGATTGATGTTGCGGCTTTTGGAGAGGATGTGGCTGAATTTGACCCCGCCCCTGGCCCGCCCCATCTGCCTGGGCAGGGCGATACCGGCAACCATGATGATCAGCAGCAGGACCCCCGCCATCGCCAGGAGTGAGAAGCGGAATCCCAGCCACCCCAGCAGCAGCCCGCCCAAAAAGAAGCCGGCTCCTTTGAGCGCGTTCTTTGAACCGGTGAGAATGGCCACCCATTTGAACAGAATCCCCTCTGCTTCCGCCGGGACCAGAAGCTTGATGGCGCTTTTTGAACTCATCTTGGTCAGGTCTTTGGCGATACCCGAGAGCGCCTGCGCGGTCATCACGTAAATGACGGAAATCGTTGTGGACCAGTCGGCTTGCAGGAAGGCCAGCAGGGTCAGGGCGATAATCTGCAAGGCCAGGCCGGCAAACAGGGTGAACTTCAGTCCGCAGTGAGAGCCGAGCCAGCCGCCGACCAGGTTGGTAAGGATGCCGAAAAATTCATAGAACAGAAACAGAAATGCAATCTGCAGCGCGCCGTAGCCCAGGGCGTGGAAATGGAGCAGGACCAGCATGCGCAGCGCGCCGTCGGTGAGGGTGAAGCCCCAGTAGGCGCCGGTGACAATGCTGTAATTGCGCAGAGCAGTCATTCAGAGGCTCTCTGCAACTTTTCTGCACAGTTCCATCATCCGGTGAACGTAGCCCATCTCATTGTCGTACCAGGCAAATACTTTCAGCTGGGTCTCGTTGACAACCATTGTCGAGAGGGCATCAATAATCGCCGAGCGGGGATCACTCTTGTAGTCGATGGAGACCAGCGGTCTCTCCTCATAGCCGAGAATGCCCCTCAGTTTGCCTTCGGCGGCCTCGCGGAACAGCCGGTTGACCTGGTCCACGGTGACATTGCGGCGCATCTCGAAGACGGCATCGGTCATCGACCCGGTCAGCAGCGGGACGCGAACCGCATGGCCGTTCAGTCTGCCTTGCAGTTCCGGGTAGATCAGGCTGATCGCGGTTGCCGAGCCGGTCGTGGTCGGGATCAGCGACATGCTGGCTGCTCTGGCCCGGCGCAGGTCCTTGTGAGGGGCATCGACCACGATCTGGGTGTTGGTCATGTCATGAATCGTTGTGATCACGCCATGCTTTATCCCTATCTGTTCATGCAGGACCTTGACCACCGGTGCCAGGCAGTTGGTGGTGCAGGACGCCGCGGTCAGCAGGTGATGTTGCTCCGGTCGATAGAGGTGGTCGTTGACCCCCATGACGATATTGAGGGCGTCCTGCTTCACCGGAGCGGCGACGATGACCTTGCTGGCCCCGGCGGTAAAATGGGGTTGCAGCAGATCGGGGGTGCGGAATTTTCCTGACGCTTCGATGACGATATCAACTCCGCTGCTCGCCCAGTCGATCCTGCCGGGCGCGACTTCTTCGGTAAACAGGAGGTGAGTGTCGTCAATGGTAATGCCGGTCTCATCGGCACTGATCTGCCGTTGCCAGTGCCCGTGGACCGAGTCGAACTCCAGCAGGTGCGCGGCGGTCCGGGGTCCACCGGAGATCTCGTTGATCTGGACGATATCCAGTTCGGGCCAGTCCCATGCCGCTCTCAATGCCAGACGGCCCATGCGGCCGAATCCGTTAATGCCTACCTTGATGGCCATCGGTTCCCTGCTTTTGGATAGAAATGAGAATGTCTAAAAGTGCCGGGGGAAAAGAATGTTCATCCGACGGGGCTATTATGCAACAGTTGGCAGAAGAAAAACAGGGGTCGCTGGATGTGTAAAGATGCACAGGGCGGCGTATACGGAAACGACATAGATTGTCTTTTTTCCCGGACCGGTGTATCTTTACGATTCTCTGCGCGGCGGCCCGATGCCGCCATGACAACAGACGACAAGCTTCAATTGACGGATAAAATACGGAGGAGATTCAGTTATGTTCGGATTGGGCACCCAGGAGTTGTTGATTATTCTCGTGCTGGTCATGATTATCTTCGGCGCCGGAAAGCTGCCTCAGGTCGGTGGTTCCCTCGGCAAGGGGTTGCGGAATTTTAAAAAGGGGATGAGTGACGCCGACGACATCGAAGAGGCCAAGGTCGAAGAGATCGAAAAGAAGGACGAAGAGAAGAATCAGGGGAAGGACGCCTGAGGCGATTCTTTTCAGTTTCTCGATTGATTTATGACAGGGGTGCCGTTCCGTCGGAGCTGCATCCCTGTTTTTATGTCCGGAGCATGCGTTGAATTGAAAAACCGGACCGTGTTATTTTGCAGGTGGGTGGTAAGTTAAATCAGAGATATGGAGAAATTAAATGACTAAAGCACTGGGTCTGATGTCCGGAGGGCTCGACAGTACCCTGGCCGCCATGACATTACTGCGCCAGGGGGTTGAAGTGACCGGCATCTCCTTCGTCACTCCTTTCTTCGGTGCCGCAAAGGCCAGAGTCGCGGCAGAACGGATCGGTTTTCCGCTGATCGTTGAGAATATCGGCGACGTGCATCTGGAGATGGTGAAAAATCCAAAATACGGCTATGGCCGTAATATGAATCCGTGCATCGACTGTCATGCCATGATGTTCCGCCTGGCCGGCGAAATTATGCAGCGCGAGGGGTTCGATTTTCTGTTCTCCGGCGAGGTGCTCGGGCAGCGACCGATGAGCCAGAATGCCAATGCCCTGCGCTCGGTGGCCAACTACTCCGGCTTTCCCGACAAGGTGTTGCGGCCCCTCAGCGCGAAGCTCCTGCCGATTACCTCAATGGAAGAAACGGGCCTGGTCGACCGCGCACAACTGCTGGACATTCAGGGCCGCTCCCGCAAGCCACAGCAGCGTTACGCCAGGGAATGGGGCTATGCTGATTTTCCCTCCTCCGGCGGCGGGTGCCTGCTGACCGAGGTCGGTTTCTCCAATCGCTTGCGTGATCAGCTCGAGCATGACCCGGATTCAACGGTGAGCGATGTGGAACTGCTCAAGGTCGGCAGGCAGTTCCGTTTGTCCGCTAAGTCCAAGCTGATTCTCGGCCGCAATCAGGCGGATAATGATGCAATGGAGCGGTTGCTGGGGGATGGCGGGCTGCGCCTGCGCTGCAGGAATTTTTCCGGACCGCTCGGTTTGCTCTGCGGTCAGCCCGATGAGACGGATTGCGAGCTGGCGGCCGGGATCGTAGCTTCGTATGGCAAGGGCAAGGATGCGCCCCGGGTCGAAGTTCTGTTTCTGGGAGAAGGTCGGGAGTTCAGTCTGGACGTACCACCGGCGAAGCGCGAGGATTGCCTCAGGTGGATCGTCTCCTAGGGGCTGCCGGCTGCCGCTCCTGATGATAAGCGAGCCCCGCCGGCTGCTGCCGACGGGGCTCATTTTTGTGCAAAGAGGGGAATGGAGCTCGGCTTACATCATGCCGCCCATGCCGCCCATGCCGCCCATGCCGCCCATGCCGCCAGGCATAGCGGGCATAGCATCGCCACCCTCGGCGGGTTTTTCGGCGATCATCGCTTCCGTGGTGAGCATCAGTCCGGCAACCGAGGCAGCGTTCTGCAGGGCGCTGCGGGTCACCTTGGTCGGATCGAGGATGCCGGCCTCCAGCATGTCACAGTAGACGTCGGCCGCCGCGTTGAAGCCGTAAGAGCCTTTGCCGTTGAGTACCTTGTTCGCCACAATGGCACCTTCTTTGCCGGCGTTGATGGCAATCTGGCGCAGCGGCGCTTCCAGGGCGCGCAGTACCAGGTCGCGACCAAAGGTCTGCTCGCCTTCCAGTTTAAGCGCCTTGACGTCTTTGAGGACGCGCAGGTAGGCGACGCCGCCGCCAGGGACGATGCCTTCTTCAACCGCAGCACGGGTCGCGTGCAGGGCGTCTTCAACACGGGCTTTCTTCTCTTTCATTTCGGTTTCGGTCGCAGCGCCGACCTTGACCACGGCAACCCCGCCGACCAGCTTGGCCAGGCGCTCCTGCAGTTTTTCACGGTCGTAATCGCTGCTGGTTTCTTCGATCTGGGCACGGATCACCTTAACGCGGCCTTCGATCTTTTCTTCGGCGCCGGCGCCGTCGATGATGGTGGTGTTGTCCTTGTCGACAACGATCCGCTTGGCGGTACCCAGCATGTCAATCGTGGCGTTTTCCAGTTTGAAGCCGACCTCTTCAGAGATCAGCTGGCCGCCGGTCAGGGTCGCGATGTCTTCGAGCATGGCCTTGCGGCGATCGCCGAAGCCAGGGGCCTTGACGGCGCAAACGTTGATGGTGCCGCGCAGCTTGTTGACGACCAGGGTCGCCAGGGCTTCCCCGTCAACGTCCTCGGCGATGATCATCAGCGTACGACCTTGCTTGGCGACCGGCTCGAGGACCGGCAGCAGGTCCTTCATGGTGCTGATCTTTTTGTCATAAATCAGGATCAGCGCATCTTCCATGACCGCCTCCATCCGCTCAGCGTCGCTGACGAAATAAGGTGAGAGATAGCCGCGGTCAAACTGCATGCCTTCGACGGTCTCGAGGCTGGTGTCCATCGACTTGGCTTCCTCGACGGTGATCACGCCTTCCTTGCCGACCTTTTCCATGGCTTCAGCGAGGATGTTGCCGATGGTCTCGTCGCTGTTGGCTGAGATGGTGCCGACCTGGGCAATTTCCTTGTGGTCGACGACCGGCTTGGACAGCTTCTGCAGTGCTTCAACCGCAGCGGTCACTGCCTTGTCGATGCCGCGCTTGATTTCCATCGGGTTGTGACCGGCGGTCACCAGCTTGACGCCATCCTGGTAGATCGCCTGGGCCAGGACGGTCGCGGTGGTGGTGCCATCACCAGCGACATCAGACGTCTTGGAAGCGACTTCCTTGACCAGCTGGGCGCCCATGTTTTGAAACTTGTCTTCCAGTTCGATCTCCTTGGCGACGGTGACGCCGTCCTTGGTGATCAGCGGAGCGCCGAACGATTTGTCGATAACGACGTTTCGCCCTTTGGGGCCGAGGGTCACCTTAACGGCGTTGGCCAGTGCGTTGACCCCCTCGAGAATGCTGCCACGTGCGTCCTGCGAAAATTTGATCTCTTTAGCCATGATATCTATATCCTCCGTAATTATTTGTCGAAACTGTCAAGCGGCTGGTTACTTCTCGATAACGCCCAGAATATCGTCTTCACGCATGATCAGATATTCAACGCCTTCAACCTTGATCTCGCTGCCGGCATACTTGCCGAACAGCACCCGGTCACCCTTTTTGACATCGAGGGGCAGAATTTTGCCCTCCGGGGTGACCTTGCCTTTGCCGGCTGCGATAACTTTACCCTCCTGGGGTTTTTCCTTGGAGACGGTATCGGGGATAATGATGCCACCTGCGGTGGTGGTTTCCTCTTCGATACGCTCAACGATGATACGGTCCTGCAGTGGTCTGATCTTCATCTGTGCAACTCCTTTCAAGTTCTTAAGTGTGGCCTCGTGGCCGATTGCTGTCGGGTGAAAAATGCAGAAAAGAGACCGCGTCTGTCCGAGGCAGCAACATCCGTATCTCTTCCCTGTTTTCGTTGTTAGCACTCAAACGCAATGAGTGCTAACAACGAAAACAATAATAATGCCCGGTGAGTGATTGTCAAGTCTTTTTCTTTGATGTCCGGTTCTGAGAGGGGTCAGTTGGGGTGGCGCAGGTTCTGTTCGGTGCGGAGAAAGGCGAGGGTTTTAGGCAGTCGGCCGAGGACACCGCCGAACCCTGAGCGGAAATTGGCCGCATCCAGTTCATCGGCAAAGGTCAGAATCGATGGTTGGCAGCAGGGCGCCGAGGAACTGCGGATCAGGAAGTATGCGTCTTCGGCCGGGATGCTCTTTCCGCTGATCAGGTCCGTGGCATAATACTCACCCGGCCCGGGCTGCTGCAGCTGGGCCTTGAGTCCGCAGCCGGCGCAGCAATAAAGGGTCTGCTGCTTGGCCGGCAGCTGATGCCGGTAGCGCTGGTGATGCTTGACTGCGGTGTGGCAGGCGCTGCAGAGCGCGTCATACAGGATCTGCGCTGCCGGCGAACCGGGCAGGGCGCCACCGTGGATCCGCTTCAACTGGCCGGTCCGGCCCAGCATCCGGATGTCCCGGTGGATTGTCATCCTGGAGACCTGGAACCGTTCGGTCAACTCCCTGACGGAGATGCCACCGTTGGCCGCTGCCAGTTGTAGAATTATGTTACGACGCTCTTTGCCGGTCATAGGTGGCGTTTCCTGGTTCGAAATGTCGTCGCGGATATAAGTTTAGTCTGGTTGAAATTGAGGGCTGGCGTTACACCGCTCAATGGGTGAGGGTGCGAGTCGCCGTCGCATCGGGCAGATCAATTCTCGGCGGCCGACTTTACCCCCAGTGAAACAGGTTTAGCTGCACTAAAACTTTTTATCGCTGATAAATATTATAGTTGACATTTTCTACCATGCCAGCTATATCGTTCGGACGTAAAACCCTTTTTTATTTCCTTTCTGGACGTGTGTGAGCGACCTTGAATCGTTTGAGCCGCATGGCGGATTCAGGCTCGCCCCCCACGATCGAATTGTACCCGGGATCCGACATTTATGGAATTTGAAATCGGTCAAAAAATTAAAAATCTCCGCAAGGAACGCAAGTTGACCCTGCAGGATGTCGCCAACGAAACCGGGTTCTCGCCGGCGCTGATTTCCCAGATCGAAAACAATAATGTTTCCCCCCCGATTGCGACCCTGTCGAAAATCGCCCGCTTTTTCGATGTCAAGATGAGTTTTTTCTTTGAAGAGGGTGAGGCGGTGACCAAATATGAGATTGTCCGCAAGGATGATCGCAGGGTGGTCAGTCGGGTGATCTCGAAAGACGGCACCGGGCATGGCTATACGTACGAAACTCTCTCCTACCGCAAGCGGAACAAGAAGATGGAGCCTTTTCTGCTGACGGTGTCCGAGCGGGCCAAGGAGGAAACCCTCTACAGCCACGAGGGGGAAGAGTTCCTGCTGATCACCAAGGGGCAGGCGGAGCTGATTCTGGATGATGAGCGTTTTATCCTTGAAGAAGGGGATGCCGCCTATTTTGATTCTTCGGTTCGTCATCGACTGCTGTCCCGCGATGGCGAGACGGTGCAGGTGCTGGCCGTCGTCACCCGTTAAGGCGTTCGTCCGGAGCTGACGTCCTGTCGTCCCGCACGAGTCCGGACATGGATAGACAACGCTTCTTGCAGAATACTTAATTTACCGCGACCCATGACTTCTAAAACGGAGAGAGTCTCAGAGAGGATCCGCCTATGAGCTGTTTCGACAAAAAGACGGTTGCCGACTGGCAGCAGCAGGCCAAGAAAGAGAAGAAGACCGACGACCTGTCCAATTTCAAGTGGGTCACCCCGGAAGGGATCGAGGTCAAACCGCTGTACACGGCGGAAGACCTGGCCGGCCTGCAGCATACCGATACCATTCCCGGATTTGCGCCGTTTATCCGCGGGCCGATGGCGACCATGTATGCCGGGCGGCCCTGGACCGTGCGTCAGTATGCCGGGTTCTCCACCGCCGAGGAGTCGAATGCATTTTACAAGCGCAACCTGGCGGCCGGTCAGCAGGGGCTGTCGGTGGCCTTCGACCTGGCGACCCATCGCGGTTACGATTCCGATCACCCGCGGGTGGTCGGCGACGTCGGCAAGGCCGGGGTGGCCATCGATTCGGTCGAGGACATGAAGATCCTTTTCGACGAGATTCCCCTCGACAAGGTGTCGGTGTCGATGACCATGAACGGCGCGGTCCTGCCGATCATGGCCAATTACATCGTCGCCGCAGAGGAGCAGGGGGTCAGTGAAGACAAGCTGGCCGGGACCATCCAGAACGACATCCTCAAGGAGTTCATGGTTCGTAACACCTACATCTACCCGCCGACACCGTCGATGAAGATCATCGGCGATATCATCGAGTACACCAGCCAGAAGATGCCGAAGTTCAACTCGATTTCGATCTCCGGCTACCATATCCAGGAAGCTGGCGCCAACAATGCCCTGGAGCTGGCCTTTACCCTGGCCGACGGGCTGGAGTATGTCCGCTCGGCGATCGCCAAGGGGCTCGATGTCGACGCTTTTGCGCCGCGCCTGTCGTTCTTCTTTGCCATCGGCATGAACTTTTTCATGGAGGCGTCCAAGCTGCGTGCCGCGCGGTTCCTCTGGGCGAAGATGATGGAGGAATTCAAGCCGAAAAATCCGAAATCCTCGATGCTGCGGACTCATTGCCAGACCAGCGGCTGGTCACTGACCGAGCAGGATCCGTACAACAATGTCATCCGGACCACCCTGGAAGCCCTGGCCGCAGTGCTGGGGGGGACCCAGTCACTGCATACCAACGCTCTGGACGAGGCGATCGCCCTGCCGACCGATCACAGCGCCCGGATCGCCCGCAACACCCAGCTGGTTATCCAGGAAGAATCGGGTGTCTGCAACGTCGTCGATCCGCTCGGTGGCTCCTACTATGTGGAATCCCTGACCAATGCGCTGATCGAAGAAGCTCAGAAGATTCTCGATGAAATCGAAGGGCTGGGCGGAATGACCAAGGCGATCGAATCGGGCATGCCGAAGCTGCGGATTGAAGAGTCGGCGGCCAAAAAGCAGGCGGCGATCGATTCAGGCCGTGACGTGATCGTTGGTGTCAACAAGTACCAGTTGGCCAAAGAAGATCCGATTGATGTGCTTGATATCGACAATACCGCGGTGCGCGAATCACAGATCGCCCGGTTGCAGAAGATGCGTGCCGAACGCGATGAGGCGGCCTGTCAGCAAGCCCTTGCCGATATCACAGCGGCATGTGAAAATGGGGAAGGGAACCTGCTGGCCCTGTCGGTCAAGGCCGCCCGACTCAGGGCATCGGTGGGCGAAATTTCAGACGCCATGGAGAAGGTCTTCGGCCGTCACCGGGCAGAAATCAGGCTGGTATCTGGAGCGTACGGATCCGTGGTAGAAAAAGATCAGGACTTTGCCGCAATCAAGCGGCGGATAGACGATTTCGCAGTCAGGGAGGGGCGGCGTCCGCGCATCCTGATTGCCAAGATGGGTCAGGATGGTCATGACCGGGGCGCCAAGGTGGTGGCCACGGCCTATGCTGATGCCGGCTTTGATGTCGATGTCGGCCCGCTGTTCCAGACACCGGAAGAGGCGGCCAAGATGGCGGTGGAAAATGACGTCCATGTCGTCGGTGTCTCCAGTCTTGCCGCTGGACACAAGACCCTGGTGCCGCAACTGGTGGCCGAGCTGAAAAAGCTGGGCGCCGAGGATATAGCGGTAGTATGCGGCGGGGTCATTCCGCGTCAGGATTACGACGAGCTTTATGCTGCCGGTGCCGCCAGGATTTTCGGCCCGGGGACGCCGATCACGATTTCGGCAGCGCAGACACTGGACGCCATCGAAGGGAAATAACTTTATTTCTGTCAGCCGCGGGGAGCGCCATGGCGCTCCCCGCGGCTGACTTCAAGGTTGCCAACTTGTTCAAAATCAAGCAACTCGCCGATGGTGTCCGTTCCGGGAACCTTCGCTCGCTGGCCAAGGCCATCACTCTCATCGAAAGTCGCAACCCGGATCATTCCCGTGCGGCGGTCAGTCTGCTCGACGAACTCCTCCCCGACTCCGGGAATGCGATCCGGATCGGCATCTCCGGTGTCCCCGGGGCGGGAAAAAGTACCTTCATTGAAGCTTTGGGGATGGACCTGGTGGGCCAGGGGAAGCGGATCGCGATCCTTGCCGTCGATCCTACCTCGCAGATCTCCGGCGGTTCCATCCTCGGGGACAAGACCCGGATGGAACTGCTCTCCCGGGAGGTCAATGCCTTTATCCGGCCCTCTCCGAGTGGTGACAGCCTGGGCGGTGTTGCGCGGAAAACCCGCGAAACCATGCTGGTCTGTGAGGCTGCCGGCTATGACGTGGTTATTGTCGAAACCGTTGGAGTCGGTCAGTCGGAAGTCACCGTTGCCTCCATGGTCGATTTTTTTCTGCTGCTGCAGTTGCCGAACGCCGGAGACGAATTGCAGGGCATCAAGAAGGGGGTCATGGAGATCGCCGATGCGATCCTGATCAACAAGGCGGAAGGGGAAAACCGGCCACGTGCGGAACTCGCTCGCCGGCAGTACCTGAACGCCCTTCATCTGTTGAGGCCGAAAAGCGAGAACTGGGCGGTGCCGGCATTGCTCTGCAGCGCCCTCCATAAGGAGGGGATCGCCGAGGTCTGGTCGACTATCATGGCGTACGAGGCAGCGATGAAGGGGAGTGGCGAATTCTTCGACAAGAGACGGCTCCAGAATACAGACTGGATGTGGACTCTGCTGCTGGATGGCCTGAAAGATACGTTTCTGCGTGACAAAAATGTCGCCGGTTTGCTGGAGCAGGTCCAGCGGGGAGTCAGTGAAGGCATCACGACCCCCGGGGCGGCGGCGCAGAGGTTGCTGGAGGCTTTCAGGAGGCCTTGAATGTGAATCTGTCCTGGCGGCTAATGCTGTGCGAACATGCCGCTAATCTGCGGATAACAAATCAGGAGTAAATTTCATGACCGAAAAAATTAATCACATCGGTATCGCCGTAAAAAACCTCGAAACCGCAATCCCGTTTTATCGTGATGCCCTCGGAATGACTTTTGAGGGGACCGAAGAGGTCGCTGAGCAGAAAGTTCGGGTTGCCTTCCTCAAGGTCGGAGAAAGTCGGATTGAGTTGCTTGAGCCGACAGCGGTGGATTCGCCGGTCGCCAAATTTCTGGAAAAGAATGGCGAGGGGATCCATCACCTGGCTTACGAGGTAGAGGATATCGAACAGACACTGCAGGATCTCGATGCCCGGGGGGTTCGCCTGATAGACAGGCAGCCGCGAAAAGGTGCGCATAACAGTCGAATCGCATTTCTGCACCCGAAGACAAGTGGCGGTGTGCTGACCGAAATTTGCCAGCCAGGCAAACATTGACAAGGATATTCAAACGCTGTTATATGTCAAAATATCCCTTTTAATTCAAATGCTTTTAGTGTGGCATGGAATTTTTTCTTGACATAGTCTTCGATAAAAATATACTGAGTTTGAAAATTCAAAACACCGGCTCGGACCAGCAGGCCGCTTGACCCTGTCGGGCCCTCCCCATACAATGGGTACGGTGCTGGCCCCGGGAGGTGAAAACGTGAAGCGAACGCTTGCAATCGCAGTTATAGCTGGTTTAATAGTCCTTGGCGCCATTTCGGCTTATGCCGTATCTGTCGGTGAGCCGGCCCCGGATTTCCAGGGAGTGACGCTGGCAGGGGAGGAGTTCAGGCTCTCCGCCTACAAGGGGCAGCCGATCCTGCTCAAAATCGGCACGACCTGGTGTCCCAGTTGTAAGACCCAGGGGAAGGCGATCGATTCGCTACAGACATACCTGGAGGAGAAGGGTGTCAGATTTATCGATGTGTTCATCGACGAATCGAAGTCTTCAGTCACCGAGTATTTTGCCAAGGCCGGCTACCATGAGCCCACGGCGATCGTGCTGGATGAGGGGGCGGCGCACCGCGCTTACAACGTATATGTTATCCCGCGCCTGCTGTTGATCGACAAGGACTTTCGGGTTGTTCGCGATGGCGACCCGCTCCCGGCGGGCAAGTTGAAGAAGTTGATTGATAAAATGCTGCAGGGCGATTAAGGATTTGCAATTCTGCGCTCTGTGGTATAAAACCAACAGTAATACCCGCGTGGTGTTTTAACCACACCACAAAGAATCCCGTATGGGGACCTGGAATTCAACCATCAATTTCCCTGTTGATGTGGATTTCACTGGGCTGGCAGGTTGTTGAAACGATCTGTCAGAATTGGCACTGATACTGCACGGTATGAATTCGCGATCTGCTTTCTGCCCTCTGCGCCGGCGGAGAACGACGCGCTGTTTTATTGAATGACCTGGTTTTGCAAGGAGGCCCCATCCGTATGAAGTACCTTGTTCCGATCCTTGCTGCATGTTCACTTTTACTGGTCACTGCCTGTGCCAATCCCGGTGCAGGTGATCCGCTGCGGGTCAAATGTCCGGCCTGCGGTTACGAGTTTGATGTGGATGGTAAGTAAAGGTTTTATTGTCACGCCGAACTGTTCGGCAATCTACCCAACTGTTTAAAGGAGGTAACACCAATGAGCAAATTTCTGAAGATTATGATCGTTCTGCTGACGATCGTCGCTGTTGCGGCCCCTGTCATGGCTGAAGACCGCCTCGGTCTGTCCGGTCAAATGCGTGTCCGTGGTTGGCACATCGATGATGGCGGCGATACCACCGAGAGCTGGGCGGATCAGCGTCTGCGCATCGGCGGCAAGTTCTCCATCGCTGAAGGCGTCAGCGTCACCTTCCGTACCGACGTCACCGAAGCAAACTGGGGTGCAAACGCCGGTTTTGGTTCCGGTCGTCTCCCTGCTTCCAACGCTAACCAGTGGGACCGCGCTCATCTTGACATCGCTTCCGGCAACCTGCACCTGCGTGCAGGTCAGCAGTACCTCGCTTTCGGTAACTCCGGTTTCGACGCACAGGATAACGGCCTGACCCTGAACTACAAAGGCGCCATCCCGGTCACCGCTTTCTGGATGATCAACGACGACGGCGGCGGCGAGAGCAGCACCGATTCCTACTACTATGGTATCAAGGCTGGCCACAAAGGTGAGAGCTATGCTTCCAGCATCTATCTTGCTGGTCAGACTGACGTCAGCGACGCTGGCGAAAACGTGATGGTCATTGGTGTGACCCTTGACTACAACCTCGACGCCGTTGCTCTCTACGGTGAAGTTGACTTCTTCATGGGCGATGCCACTGAAGATACCGATGCTGCTGGTACCAACCTGATGCTGCAAGCGTCCATGGCTGCGACCGAAACTATCAACGTCGGTGGTCAGTTCTTCTTCTCGCCTGGTGAAGACGAAGACGTCAAGTACGATATCCTCGGTAACGACTTCGGTGGCTGGGATCCCCTGTTCGCCATCGGTACCGGCCTTGACAACGAGCAGATCGGTACTGGTCGTCCTTGGGGCATCTTCGGTGACGCAGGCGTCATGGCTTTCCGCGTCTTCGGCGACGTCAAGGCTTCTGATGACCTGACCGTTTCCGGTTCCCTGGCTTTCCTGCAGTCTGAAGATGACGACATCGCTGATGACGACGCAATGGCTCTGGCCGTTGGTTGCAGCTACTCTGTTATGGCCAACACCAGTCTGGGCGTTCAGATTGAGTACATCGACGTTGATTCTCTCGACGACGAAATCCTGCAAGCTGGTACCGGCCTGTTCGTCAACTTCTAATCCACGATTAGAAACGACGCACGCTACATGAAAAAGCCCGCTGCTTCGGCAGCGGGCTTTTTTTGTCTGCGCTGCCGCTTCAGCCTTTCCATTTTTTTCTCATCCCGCTAGAATACAGCTTCATCACACGATTTCCTTAACCCGTAAACGTCTCAGGGTGTCAAATGAATAGACTTGTCTTTTTCAGCCTGCTGTTTTTTCTCTCCGTTCCGGTGCTTGGCTTCGCTCAACTTCCAGAGTCGCTGGTCGGTGATTTTGCCCCTCTGGACGGCTATGTCATCATGCCGGTCGATCAGGAGTACCTGGTCGATCTGGATGCCTCAAAGGGCTTGCGTGAAGGGGATATCCTGACCCTTCTGGAACCGGGAGAGAAGGTGATTCACCCGGTGACCAAGGAGATTCTCGGTTCCCTCGACCGGGCCAGAGGATTCCTCCGGGTGACCCGCTTGAAGGCGGGCTATGCCTATTCCCGATTGTTGAGCGCTGCTATCACCCCGCAGAAAGGTGACCGTGTAAAGCGGTTTGAGCAGGTCGCGGCCCGGATCGAAGGATTGCCGAGCAACCTTGCCGACGAATTGAAGGCGGGGTTGCCGCATCTTGAATGGCTGGGCGAGTCAGCGGATGTTTCTGCTCTGCTCGTCTTTGGCATGGCGGGGAATCGGCTGGTGGTCAAGGATAGCGCCGGGACTTTGTTGAAAAGTTATCCTTTCCTGAGCGAGGCGCCCGCGCTGATTTCTCCTCCGGCCGAGACGCCTGTCCCTGCTGCGCCGACGACGGCGGGTGGTCCAGTTATGAGCCCGGCGGCAGGCCCTGTCGGCATTCCGACTGCAGGGATTGTCCCAGCTGTTGAACCGGCACAGAAAGGTCAAGCCCCGGCCATTATCAAGCAGGCCAGACAGGAGAGCGGCCTCTGGATGGGGCCGAACCTGCGTGGCAACCAGGTCGGTTTCTCAGTCGGTGATTTTGATGGGGACGGTCGCCAGGAGACCGCGATTGCCACGGAAGAGTATCTGCTGATCGCTGAAATCCTTCAGGGGACGCTGACCGAGGAGGCGAAGGTCGAGTTTGCCAGGGGCACCTCGCTGTTGAGTGTCGATGCGATCGACCTTGACGGCAACGGGTTCCCCGAACTCTACCTGAGTGGGGCCAGCGGCAACAAGCTGAGTTCGCAGGTGGTCGAATTCAGCAACGGCGGCTATCACATTACAATCTCCGGCATCCCCTGGTTTTTCCGCGTCGGGGAACTGCCTGGTGAGGGGCAGACGCTGCTGGCGCAACCTGTTGCGGAAGGGGATGACCCTTATAGCGAAAACATGTTCCGGGTGCTTCGTTCCGGTCATGACGTGACGGAAGGAAGGGCCGTTCCCCTTCCCAAAGAGGTCAATGTCTTCAGCTTTCTACCCCTTGCTGAAGCTGAGGGGCAGCAGCTCTATGCCTACCTGACCAAGGGGGACTATCTGAAAGTGATCACGGCCACGGGAGACGACCAGTGGGAATCGAGTGATTACTTTGGCGGCTCTAAAGTCAGCTTCTACGCAACGGACCCCAATGGTCCGGAGTTGGTTGCCCCGGTGTATGTCCAGCAGCGTCTGCTGAAAACCGCCGGTGGTGACATTCTCTCAGCCCAGAACGAAGGGAACAGGACGCTTCAACGGTTCCGCACCTATCAGAAAAGTCGGGTCGTCGCCCTGGGCTGGAACGGATTTGCGATGCAGGAACGCTGGCGGACTGTCGACCAGGAAGGCTACCTGGTCGACTTTGCCCTGGCCGATGCGGATAACGATGGCCAGGTGGAACTGGTTACCCTGATGCAATACCAGAGGGAGAATCTGATCAGAAAAGGTCGCTCAACGGTTGTGATTTACGAGCTGAATCCCTGATCTGCCATCGACCATGAACAGTAAACAGGCTAAGTCCCGGTGAAAGGGGGGCTTAGCCTGTTTTTCGGTTCGGTGATGGGTTGAAATGTCCTCTACGGACTGTTCGCCAGCTTAGTGACCATGCCTGTCGACATCAAACTCATAACCACATGAGGGGCATTTGACCCTGATGTTTTCGCTGGTCAAGCCGCCGGCACAGGCCGTCAACGAAAGCGCAAATGCCGAAATTAGAACCCATAATACGAGCTTTTTCATGACGAGCTCCTTATCGTAATATGTTTTTTTATTGTTGAGTGAAGTAGTGTAGGTATAGATTACCTCTGGTTCCCGACAGTTCAAGTGAAATAGTTATTATTTTTCACTCATGGAGGGGTTCCTGCTTTCCCAGCCACATCTTTCTCTTAGTAGAGTTCAGGTCCGTATGGCATTAATCAGCTTAAGAGATATTACCCTGGCCTTTGGCGGGCCGAAATTGCTCGATCAGGCCAGTCTTCAGGTTGAGGCAGGGGACCGGATCTGCCTGCTGGGACGCAACGGGGCAGGTAAATCCACCCTGCTGCGGTTGATTAACCAGCAGTTCCCCGCCGACAGCGGAGTTGTTGATCGCCAGCAGGGATTGCGGGTCGCTCTGGTCGATCAGGAAGTCCCAGCTCTTCTGCGCGGCAAGGTTCGCGAGATCATTCGTCCCGACCGGTCGACCGTTGACGTTTGGCAGGAGGAGCATGGCATCAACCTGATCCTGTCCCATCTCCAGCTGGACGGCGACGCCGATGTCGCCACCCTTTCCGGTGGAATGAAACGGAGGGTTCTGCTGGCCCGTGCGCTGGCCAGCGAGCCGGATATCCTGCTGCTCGACGAACCGACCAATCACCTCGACATTGCCACGATCGCCTGGCTGGAGGAATTCCTGCTGCGGTTGCGCACCACCCTGATGTTCGTCAGTCATGACCGGATGTTTGCCCGCAGGCTGGCGACCCGGATTGTCGAACTGGACCGAGGGCGGCTCTATGACTTCCGCTGCGGCTACGATGAGTTCCTGCAGCGCCGGGACGAGCTGCTCAACGCCGAGCAGAAAGCCTGGGCGCGTTTTGACCAGAAACTGGCCGAGGAGGAGATCTGGATCCGCAAGGGGATCAAGGCCCGGCGGACCAGAAACGAGGGGCGGGTGCGTGCACTGCAGAAAATGCGCGAAGAGCGCAATCAACGGCGAGAGCGGACCGGCAAGGTGCGCATGCAGCTGCAGAACGGCGAGCGGAGCGGACAGCTGGTCACCGAGGCGGACCGGGTTTCATTCAGCTACGGTGACCATCAGGTGATTGGCAAACTGTCCGTGCGGATCATGCGTGGCGACCGGATCGGCATCATCGGCCCAAACGGGGCGGGCAAATCGACATTGCTGAAGCTGCTGCTCGGTCAACTTGAGCCGACCGACGGGACCCTCCGCCAGGGGACCAATCTGCAGATCGTCTATTACGACCAGCTGCGGGAACAGCTGGACGAAGAGAAAACCGTGCAGCAGAACCTGGCCGGAACGCAGGACCAGATTCTGATCGGAGGCAAGCCGCGGCATGTCATCGGCTACCTGCAGGATTTTCTCTTCTCCCCGGAGCGTGCGCGGACTCCGGTCAAGGTCCTCTCAGGCGGGGAACGCAACCGGCTGCTGCTGGCACGGCTGTTCACCAGGCCGGCCAATCTGCTGGTCCTTGACGAGCCGACCAATGACCTGGATGTGGAGACTCTCGACCTGCTTGAAGAGTTGATCATGGAGTTTCAGGGAACGGTGCTGCTGGTCAGCCATGACCGGACCTTTCTCAACAACCTGGTGACCAGTTGCCTGGTGTGTGACGGCAGCGGTGCCGTTACGGAATCGATCGGGGGGTATGATGACTGGCTGATGCAGCAGCAGAAGGCCGTCAGCAAGGAGCAGCCCTCAGCGGATAAAAGGCGGCAGAAACCGAAAGTGGAGCGGCCGCGGAAATTGACCTTCAAAGAAAAGCGTGAACTGATCGAGCTGCCGGGAATGATCGAACTGTTGGAAACTGAACAGGCCGATCTGCACGAGAAAATGGCCGAGCCCTCATTTTATCAGCAGGGGGACGGGTCAGCAATCAGTGCGGCACAACTGCGCTTGCAGGAGATAGAGGATCTTCTCCGCGGTTACTACCAGCGCTGGGAAGAACTGGAGGCCATCCCGGAGTGAGCCTCCAGAACCAACCTCCAATCACCTGCTCAGCTCTGCAGTTCTGCCGCGCCTGTTTAACCGGGGGAAAGCTCTCGCTTTCTGGCCAGAGTTTCGGTTGAAGCAGCGTGATTCCGCCACAGCCGCCATCAGCCAGTCCATTCTGTACAGGCTCCGGCGCTTCTGCAGTTCTTCTCTGGCAGCGCTACCGAGGCCGTCATCTTCCCTCTGTGGATTGCCGATCCCTAGGATCCATGCTCCTTAGCTGCCGTTTTCAGTCATTCACAAGAGATCGATGCACCGTTTCGCTGTTTATACATGAAAGTGGTTTGTTGTGGATGCGTTTACGTTATTATATTAAACAGTCGTTGCCGCTCACTGGTGGGTGACCCCACCCGGCTGTAAAGGAAAAATTTTGCACGAACTAGGGATTGCCCAGAGTATCGTCGAGATCGCTGAAAAGAATGCCCGGGAGCAGGGAGCGAAGAGGGTTCTTACGGTGACTGTCGAGGTCGGAGCCCTCGCCGGAGTCCTCCCGGAAGCACTTGAGTTCTGCTTCGATGCCTGCTGCCGGGAGACCCTGCTGGAAGGGAGCCGACTGAAGATTGTGCAGCTGGCGGCACGGGCCAGATGCCGTGACTGTCACCAGGAATATGAACTCAAAAGTTATTTTGACAACTGCCCGGTCTGTAACAGCGCTGCTGGCGAGCAGCTGAGTGGCGAGGAACTGCGGATCAAGGAAATGGAGATAGACTGATATGTGCATCGATTGCGGCTGTGCCGCTCCCGGCCATCACCACCATCATCACGAAGAGCACCCGTCGGGGAAAACGGTACGGATCGAAGAAGACCTGCTGGCCAAAAATGATCGACTGGCGGCCGGGAATCGCCGACAATTTGGCGCGTACGGCCTGCTTGTCCTCAATTTGGTCAGCTCCCCCGGTTCAGGCAAGACGACCCTTTTGGAACAGACACTTGCTGAACTCAAGGGCGATCTCGGGTTTGCGGTGCTGGAGGGGGATCAGCAGACCAGTAACGATGCGGACCGGATCGCCGCCACCGGGGTCCCCGCTCATCAGATCAACACCGGCGCCGGGTGTCACCTGGATGCCCACATGGTCGGGCACGGCGTCGAACACTTTGACCTTGCCAGGACAGATATCCTGATGATCGAGAATGTCGGCAACCTGGTGTGTCCGGCGTCTTTTGACCTGGGGGAAGATTTCAAGGTGTCCGTGCTCTCGGTGACCGAGGGGGAAGATAAGCCGCTCAAGTATCCTCAGATGTTTCGCGCCAGTGATGTGCTGCTGATCAACAAGATTGATCTGCTGCCGCACCTGCGTTTTGACATGGAACAGTGTCGGGAGTATGCCCGCCGGGTTCATCCGGAGATCCGTATTTTCGAGATTTCCTGCTACACCGGCGAAGGTCTCGAGAACTGGTATCTGTGGCTGCGTGAGCAGGTCGCGAGGAAAAAGGCATCACAGGACAGGTGACGCAGAACGGGGTGCTTATCTGGCTTGAAAACTGATCTCAGGAGTTTTTATGTGTTTAGCCGTTCCGATGCAGGTTGCAGAAATCCTTGCCGGGATCGCCGTCTGCGAAGTGGACGGGGTGCGCCGTGAGGCAAGCCTGATGATGCTCGATGATGTCGAGGTCGGAGACTATGTGCTGATCCATGCCGGGTTTGCCATCGAGAAGATAGATCCGGTCGAGGCGGAGAAAACCCTGGAGATCTTTCGCCAGGTACTCGATGCCGGCGGGGGGCTCGACCCGTGAAGTACAGCAGTGAATATCGCGATCCGCAAATGGCCGCAGCCATGTTGAAAGCGATTTCTGCCGAGGTGGCCGATTACGCCGGCCGCATGACCCTGATGGAGGTCTGCGGAACCCATACCATGTCGATCTACCAGCATGGTATCCGTTCCCTGCTGCCTGAGCAGATCCGGCTGGTCTCCGGGCCGGGTTGCCCGGTCTGTGTCACGCCGATCGGGTACGTCGACCGTGCGGTGGCATACGCACGCCAGCCAGAGGTCGTCATTGCCACCTTCGGCGATATGATCCGGGTGCCAGGTTCGAGCAGCAGCCTTTTGCGGGAAAAGGCGAAGGGCGCTGCTGTACAGATCGTCTACTCTCCGCTTGATGCGGTCAAGCTGGCGGCAAAAAATCCCGACAAGCAGGTCATCTTCCTCGGGGTCGGCTTCGAGACAACGGCGCCGACCATCGCTGGCTCTATTCTGGAGGCTGCAAGGCTCGGGCTGGTCAACTATGCTGTGCTTTGCGGCCACAAGACAATGCCGGCAGCGATGGCGGCCTTAACCGCCGATCCCCATCTTCAGGTGGCTGGCTAC
Source organism: Desulfuromonadales bacterium (assembly GCA_032251255.1). Lineage (GTDB taxonomy): Bacteria > Desulfobacterota > Desulfuromonadia > Desulfuromonadales > Geopsychrobacteraceae > BM509. The sequence goes on along the minus strand of JAVVDY010000004.1, from coordinate 68,438 downwards.
CTCTGTCCGGCACACGTCAGTGCGGTGATCGGTGCGGAGGCCTATCGGCCGCTGGTCGAGGCGTACCGGGTGCCCTGTGTGGTGACTGGTTTCGAGCCCCTTGACATGCTGCGCGGTATTCAGCTGCTGGCTCAGCAGGTGGTTGCCGGCCTCGCTGAGGTGGAGAATGAATACCGAAGGATTGTCAAACCGGAGGGGAATCTGAGGGCCCTGGAAATTCTGCAGCAGGTTTTTGAGCCCTGTGATGCCGACTGGCGGGGGATCGGTCCGATCCCCCGCAGCGGGCTGCAGATCCGTGAGGAATTTGCCGCTTTCGATGCCGAACGGCAGCTGCCGGTAGCGGTCGAGGAGCCGCAGGAGCACAAGGGCTGCCTCTGCGGAGAAATTCTCAAGGGGAAGGTGTCACCGAAGGATTGCCCGCTGTTTCGCCGGGGGTGTACCCCTGAAAACCCGGTGGGGGCCTGCATGGTCAGCAGCGAAGGGACGTGTGCGGCGGAGTATAAATATGGCTGCTGAGGGCTCGTCATCCGGCGTTGTTGCTCTCCTCTCCCGGGGCGCACGCCTGACAGCAGGTGAGATGACAGGTCTGTTTAAGGAGTTTTTGTGAGCAACGATATCATCCTGCTCGGGCACGGCAGTGGCGGCAGGCTCGGCCACCAGCTGCTCGATGAACTGATTATCCCGACACTTTCCGGGGTCACGCAGCGAGATCAGAACGATGCCGCGGTGCTGGAAGGGATGGATTGCAACCGGTTGGCATTCACCACCGATTCCTATGTGGTCGACCCGATCTTTTTTGCTGGCGGCAATATCGGCGACTTGGCGATCAACGGCACGGTCAACGATCTGGCCATGAGCGGTGCCCGCCCATTGGCGATCAGTGTCGGACTGATCCTTGAGGAGGGGTTGCTGCTGGAAGACCTGCGCCGCATCCTGAATTCGATGCGCCGGGCTGCGGAAGCGGCGGGGGTGAGAATCGTCACCGGCGATACCAAGGTCGTCCCGCGCGGCAAAGCCGACAAGGTTTTTATCAACACTTCGGGAATCGGCGTGTTTGATCATGACCTGCGGATCGAAGGGAGCGGGGCGCGGCCCGGCGACAAGGTGCTGATCAACGGGACCATCGGCGACCACGGTATGGCGGTCCTGGCCAGCCGCGAGGGGCTGGAGCTGGAGTCAGAGATTGCGACCGACAGTGTCGCTTTGAACGGCATGGTCAGCGACCTGTTGAAACAGTTCGATGGGGCCATCCATGTGCTGCGTGATCCGACCCGTGGCGGAATCGCCACCACGCTGAAGGAAATTGCCCTGCAGTCGGGAGTCGATATCTGCCTGCAGGAAAAGGACCTACCGGTCAACGCAACCGTTGCCGGAGCCTGCGCCATCCTCGGACTTGATCCCATGTTTGTCGCCAACGAGGGGAAGCTGCTGGTCTTTGCCGATCCGCAGCGGGCCGATGAAATATTGGCCGCCATGCACCGCCGACCGGAGGGGGAGAGGGCGGCGGTGATCGGCGAAGTGGAGGCAGCATCGACGGGCCGGGTGATGATGCGCACGACGATTGGCGGACTGCGGGCCATAGAGATGCTGGCCGGGGAGCAGCTGCCGCGGATCTGCTGAAGCGGCATAACCGGGGTCTTCTTGCGGCATTTTGACCTGGTGAAGGCACTCCTGCCGGACGGCCCGGGGCATTGCAATCTCCCATGTCTGTGATATCCTAGGTAAAACTTCAGGAGGCCCGAGATGATGATTCGTGTCATGTATCCGAACGGTGACTATGATATGGTTCGTAATGATCTTCTCGATCTGCTGGTTGCCAATCATCGGGTGAAAAAGTTCAAACGGTCGAGCGGCTGGATCGATATTGAACGGGAAAATGCCCGGCTGCGGGCTGGCCCGAATCCAGGCTGGGAGGGGGTCGAGCGCAGAGCGTCCTGACCGTAACAGAAACGCGAAAAAACTTTTAGCCAGATCCGGGATCGTGACAACTGTTGCGGTCCCGTTTTAGTTGCAGCTGAGGTGAGCGAGGCAGTGCTGGCTGTCTGGCTTCTCTGTGCGATGCTGTGGCGGGGAGAAGGGTTTACCTGGTTTGCCTCGGGATGGAAGTCTCATGCGTCTGTTGACGATCGGAGATGTGCATGGGCAGTCTCAGCGGCTGGTTGCGCTGCTGGAAAAGGTCCGCCCGCAACCGCAAGATCAGCTGGTTATGCTGGGAGACTATATCGACCGTGGCCCTGATTCAAGGGGAGTGGTGGATAAGCTGATCAGGCTTCGGCGGAACTGCTCCCGGGTCGTTTTCCTGCGCGGCAACCATGAACAGATGTTGCTCGATGCCCTTTACGAACTTCATTTGATGGGGGACTGGCATCCGCTGCGGAGTTATTCGGGGACTCCGGAGTGGCCACCCGGGGCCGTCATGCTGCATGCATTAAACGGCGGGGATGCGACGCTGATCAGTTACGGGCATAGTTGCGGCGCAGGGGATGAGCATGGTGTGGAAGTCCTCTACCGGGCCATTCCGCAGGCGCATGTCGATTTTTTCAGAAGGACCCTTCTTTTTTACAGATACGGGCGTTTTCTGTTTGTCCATGCCGGCGTCGATCCGGAGGACCCGTTGGGGGCAGAGCGCGGACCATTCGAGCTGCTGTGGCGTCGCACGTTCGCCCCGTGTCAGATCGATGGCGAGAGGGTGACGGTGGTGCATGGGCACACCCCCTGCGCGAGGCCGTTGTACACTCAAGCGGAAATCAGTCTGGATACCGGTGCCGGCTTTGGGCGGGAATTGACCTGCTGTGATGTTCTCACGGGAGAACTCTGGCAGGCCTAGAGGATTCCTTTTCCGCAGGGGGGGACGGATAAAACGCAGCCAAGGGGCCGGCGAGTTCTCGCCGGCCCCTTGCACTGGGAAGAGGATATCTGCTGGCCAGGGGAGCAGCCCGGAAGGGAGGTCAGCTCAGCTGATCCGTTCCTGGCGCTCCTGTTCTGTTTTGCAGTCGATGCAGAGAGTGGTGACCGGTCGAGCTTTCAGTCGCTCAATGCCGATCTCCTCCTCGCAGCTCTCGCATTCGCCAAAGCTTCCATCATCGATCCGCTCAAGGGCTTCACGGATCTTGCCGATCAGCTTGCGCTCCCGGTCCCTGATCCGCAGTTCGAAGTTTCGATCCGATTCAAGGCTGGCCCGGTCGGTGGGATCGGGAAAGTTGGTTTTTTCTTCCGTCATGTCGGAGACGGTTTTGCCCGCTTCCTGCAGCAGTTCATTCATCTGCTTCTGCAGCAACTCTTTGAATTCATTCAGTTGTTTTTTATCCATGATCAACCTCAAAGTTCAATGGCTGTCGTATCGGGGATACGTCCGGCTGACGAAAATCTGGCAAAGGTTATTAGTAACCTAAAACAGAGTTAAAATTCTCCCCCCAACTGTGCATAAAGGATCAGCAGCAGTAGTCCGGCTGCCAGCCAGGCGGAAAAGATATCACCGCTCTTGGTTGGCGGAGCTTCTGCAAGCTGACGGGTCTCAGCGCTGATCGCCGATTCAGGGACTCTTTTCAGCAGTTCCTCAAGCAGCACAGCAAAATCAGCATAGCTGTTTGACAGAATAACAAAATCGGGTTCTGTACTGATACTTAAAAATGCCCGTCGTTTGACCCGGACCGTGTCGACCGAAGTGATGTCGGTATAAACCAGGCGCTTGCTGCGGAACAGCTTCTGGACGATCAGGGCCTCTTCTTCGAGCCTGACTCGCCGCAGACTGCTCTCGACGAAAAGAATGGCCACCGGGACGAGCACTGTCGTCAGGATCAGGATCTTGGCCAGTGGTTGCTGCTGGAGAATGCAGAGGACCAGCAGGATAATGCTGAGAAGCAAAACCAGCCCCAGAGGGAAAAGAAATTTCTTACGTATGCTGAACTCTGTGACGTTCATCCAGGCCACCATGCAAGCAGTTAAATCCGTGAATACTAGCAAATCAGAGCAGATTTGCAAATAGCAATCGACAGCTGCCTTGCTCGCGGTAATGATCGGCCTCTTTGCTGCAAGCGGCCATGGGGTCAGTCGAAAATGGCGTCCAGGGCTTCGCTGGTGTGGCGGACCCCTATCAGCTCCATCCCCTGCGGTGGCTCCAGGTTCTTCAGGTTTCCTTTGGGAAGAACACAGCGATTGAAGCCGAGTCGGGCAGCTTCGCGGACCCTGAGCTCGGGGCGGGAGACGGCCCTGACCTCTCCGGTCAGACCGATTTCGCCGAAGATGACGGTCCGGGGTTCAATGGGTCGATTCAGGTGGCTTGAGGCGAGCGCGGCGATCGCTCCCAGGTCAACCGCAGGTTCCTCCAGCCGGACCCCGCCGGCGACGTTGAGGAAAATATCCTGTCCGGCGATGGAAAATTCCACTTTTTTTTCGAGGATCGCAACCAGCAGAGCAATCCGTTTGTGCTCCATGCCGATAGCGGTACGCTGGGGTGTGCCGAACGAGCTGGTGGAGACCAGGGCCTGAAGCTCAACCAGGATCGGTCGACTCCCTTCAAGCGTCGGGACCACCGCGCTGCCGGCACTCTTCTCCGGGCGTTCGGCCAGAAACAGCTCTGACGGGTTGCTGACTTCGGTCAGCCCCTCCTCTTTCATTTCGAAGACGCCAATTTCGTTGGTTGACCCGAAGCGGTTTTTGACCGCGCGCAGAATACGATAGGGATGGCCCGGATCACCTTCGAAATAGAGGACCGTGTCGACCATATGCTCAAGCATTCTCGGTCCGGCGATTGCACCGTCCTTGGTGACGTGGCCGACCAGGAAGGTGGGGAGGCCGTCCCCCTTTGCGAGCAACATCAGCCGGCCGGCACATTCTCGTACCTGGCTGACGCTGCCCGGCGCCGATTCCAGATTGCTGGTGAAGATCGTCTGGATGGAATCGATGACCAGAAAGTCCGGCTGCAATTCGGTGACCCTTTGAAGGATCTGTTCCAGGGATGTTTCGGCCAGCAGATAGAGGTCTTCAGCGTTGATGCCGAGCCGTTCTCCGCGCAGCTTGACCTGTCGCGCGGATTCCTCGGCGGTGACGTAGAGCGCCTTGCCGCGACGGGCCAGCTGATCGACCGCCTGGAGCAGCAGGGTCGATTTGCCGATACCGGGGTCGCCGCCGACCAGGACCAGCGAACCGGAGACGACGCCGCCGCCCAGGGTGCGGTCAAGTTCGCCGATACCGCATTTCAGGCGATCTTCTTCCCGGCCATCGACCTCCAGCAGCCGTTGCGGTCGGCCGGGGGACGCTAGGCTGCGCCCATGAGCCGCCGGCGAAACCGGAGACTCTTCGGCCAGGGTGTTCCATTGCTGGCAGTCCGGGCATTTACCGAGCCATTTCGGGCTCTGAAAGCCGCATTGCTGGCAGGTGAAAAAGGTCTTCTGTCTGGCCAAGGGAGCCCCCTGCTGGAGAAATTTGACGAAAGGGCCATCCTATGCTGAAGCGGGTTCACTGTCAATTATCCGCAGGGGTGAAATGGCCCTGTCGCTGCCCGCCCGCCTGCGCTATAATCGTACCGAACCGTTGATTCAGGATGTGTATGGGGAGTCGCTATGACCTACCGGGAACTCCAGGATGCTTTGGCCGAATTCAACCTGCCGCAAAGGGTCACGTGGCGCCAATTGAAGGAGCGTCACCGCCAGCTTGTGCGACGCCACCATCCCGATAATGACGATGGCTCGGATCCTGAGAGAATCCGGCGGATAAATGCCGCCTACAAGATTCTTCATGAGTACTGTAACGAGTATCGATTCGATTTTTCCCGGCAGGAATTTATGGAGCAGTGTCCCGAAGAGCGTTTGCGCGAACAGTTCTCGATGGACTCGATGTGGAGCGACGACGGGCGGTAACTGGCAGAGAGAAAAAGTTTTTCCACAAGAAGCAGTTGCTCTTCCCCCGCCAGCAAGAAGCATGCTATCCTTTCTAGTTCGCAATATTGAATCCGGTTTTTATAAGACGTTTGCATTAAGATAGAAGACAGCCATGAAACAGTTGGAAGCGCTGACCGCAGTCAGTCGCCCGTCCCGTTATCTGGGTGGGGAGCTCGGCAGTATCTGTAAGTCCCCGGGAAGTGTCGATCTGCGGATTGCCCTGGCTTTCCCCGACGTCTATGAAATCGGCATGAGCCATATCGGTTTTCCGATTTTGTACCATATCCTCAACCGTCTCGACTGGGTTGCGGCGGAACGCGTTTACGCGCCCTGGCCCGACATGACCGAGTGGCTCAGGGAGCACCGGGAGCCGCTCCGGTCTCTGGAGTCAAACCTGCCGCTGGCTGATTTCGATATCATCGGCTTTACCCTCCAGTACGAACTCAGCTATACCAACCTGCTCGGCATGCTTGAGCTGGCAGGCCTGCCACTGCGCCGCGCAGATCGCGACGAAGAGTCTCCGCTGGTTGTGGTCGGCGGCCCCTGTGCCTTTAACCCGGAGCCTCTGGCCGATTTTTTTGACTGTGCGGTGATCGGTGACGGGGAAGAGGCGGTCGTCGAGTTGTGCCAGGCGGTTCTTCAGGCAAAAAAAGAGGGCCTGCCGCGCGCCGAACTGCTGCAGCGGCTGGCAGGAATTGACGGCGTTTATGTGCCGTCACTCTTCTCCGTCGCCTATCATGATGATGGCCGGATCAGTGCCTTGTCGCCGCAGGAGGGCGAGTCTCCAAGGGTTCGTCGGCGTTTCCTCGCTGATCTGGACCGGGCGGAATTCCCAACCCGCCCGATCATCCCCTTCATGCAGACGGTCCACAACCGGGTTGCGCTGGAGATCGCCCGCGGCTGTACCCGTGGCTGCCGTTTCTGCCAGGCGGGCTACATCTATCGTCCGGTACGTGAACGGAGCCCGCAGCGGATCGCGGCCCTGATCGATGAGGCGCTGGAGAACTCCGGTTACGAGGAGATTTCGCTGCTGTCATTGTCGACCGGCGATTACAGCTGCATTGAGCCGCTGATGCAGGGGCTGATGGCCCGCTATGCCGAGGACCAGGTGGCAGTCTCCTTCCCCAGCCTGCGGGTCGGTTCGCTGACCCCCGAACTGATGGAGGAGATCAAAAAGGTTCGTAAAACGGGTTTTACTCTCGCTCCCGAAGCGGGCACCGAACGCTTGCGCGCGGTGATCAACAAGGGGATCAGCGAGGCGGACCTGCTGCAGACCACCCGTAGCGCCTATGAGCTCGGCTGGCGACTGATCAAGCTCTATTTCATGATGGGGCTGCCAACCGAGACCGAGGAGGACCTGCACGCTTTGATTGAGCTGGCAGCGCAGGTCAAGCGGAGCGGCAAAGGGACCCAGGGCGGAGCCGATGTCAACGTTGCCGTCTCGACCTTCGTGCCGAAGCCGCATACTCCTTTTCAGTGGGAGGCGCAGATCGGAATGGAACAGATCCTTCGGCAGCAGGCCCTGCTGCGCGACGGGTTGAAAAAGAAGAAACTGCGCTTCAAGTATCACGAGGCTGAACTCTCCTTTCTTGAAGGCGTCTTCGCCCGCGGCGACCGGCGCCTGGGCCGGGTCCTGGAGCGGGCTGTGGCTCTCGGCTGCCGCTTCGACGGCTGGCGCGAGCATTTCAATTTCCAGCTGTGGCAGCAGGCATTTGCTGATTGTGGAGTTGAGCCGTCCTGGTATCTGCGTGAGCGTCAGGAGGATGAAATCCTCCCCTGGGATCATATTGACTGCGGGCTGCCCAAGGAGTTCTTCCGCAAGGAGCGCCAGCGGGCGCTCCGCGAAGACGCGACTCCCGATTGTCGCGACGGCAACTGCCATGGCTGCGGAGTCTGTGATTTTGAGACGCTGCGGATGCAGCTGGTGGAGGCATGCCCGCTTGAGTTCGCTGCTCCGCAACAGGCAAAGGAAGCGCTTCCCGACCCGGACGACGAGACCCGGCGCTACAAGATTCGCCTGCGGCTCAGCAAGCGGGGACGGGCGCGGATGGTCGGCCATCTCGAGTACCTGACCATGTTTCAGCGGGCGGTGCGTCGCGCCGGTCTGCCGGTGCGTTTTTCCCAGGGATTTCACCCGACGCCGAAGGTGTCCTACCTGGAGGCGCTGCCCCTCGGGGTGGAGAGCGATGCGGAGCTGGTCGATATCGAACTTTACCAGCCGCCGAATGCCCGCGAGGTGGTTACCGCGCTCAACCGGCAGCTGCCGCAAGGTTTTACTATTCTTGAAGGGACGGTCATCGACTGGCGCAGTCCGTCTCCTTCAGCTGCGGTTGCCCGGAGTATTTACCGGATGCCGTTGCCGTCGCCGGCTCCTGAGGATATGCCCCGGCGGATCAGCGATTTTCTCGCTGCAGAAGAGATCCCGTTGATCAAAATCAAGAAAGGCCGCGAAGTGCGCAGCGACCTGCGCCCGGACCTGGTCGACCTGCGCTTGCTCGAAGGCGAGCTGGAGCTGACCCTGGTCAAAGGCAGTCCATTGCAGATGGCGGCTCAGCTGCTCGAACTGGACGTGGAGCAGGTGCGCAAGCTCGGTGTCTGCAAAACAGCCATCGAGCTCAACTAGATCAACACACCGCATGCGGTGTTCACATTTTAGACGTTTATATATTTCGCAGACTGGATTGGAGAGTTAACCATGACCAAGGAGTTGGTAATCAATACCACCTCCCATGAGACCCGTGTGGCTCTGCTCGAAGGAGGGCACATCGCCGAGCTCTATATCGAGCGCGAGCGGGAAATGGGAATTGTCGGAAATATCTACAAGGGCCGGGTAATCCGGGTCCTGCCCGGGATGCAGGCGGCTTTTGTTGATATCGGTCTGGAGAAGGCCGGCTTTCTTTACGTCGCCGATGTGCTTGACGAGATGGAGGAGGTTGCCCGATCCATCGATGGCGAAGAGGAGTCTCCGGAGCAGCAGGGGGAGAGCGAATTGCCGGCGCTTCCGCCGATCGAGGACCTCTTGAGCGAAGGGCAGGAGCTGCTGGTACAGGTTTCCAAGGAGCCGATCGGGACCAAGGGGGCGCGGATCACTTCGCACATCTCGTTGCCCGGGCGCCATCTGGTTTACATGCCGACGGTTGACCATATCGGGATTTCCCGAAGAATTGACTGCGAAGAGGAACGGGAGCGGCTGCGGGAGATTGTTGAGGCGATCAGGCCTGACGGCACCGGTTTTATTGTCAGGACGGTTTCCGAAGGGAAGAGCGAGGAGGATCTGCGCTCCGACATGAACTTCCTGGTCGGCCTCTGGGACAACCTCAGTCGGGATCTTGACCAGCAGGAGGTGCCGAGTTTGATTCACTCCGACCTGGATGTGACCAGCAAGGTTCTGCGTGATATCCTCACCGAGGAGGTCAAGCGGATCGTGGTCGACTCCCGCGAGGAATATGACAAGATCGTCCGGTTTATCCGTACCTTCATGCCGCGGCTGAATTATTCCATCGAACTCTATGACGGGGTTGAGCCGATTTTCGATTCCTTCGGTCTTGAGGTCGAGATTTCCCGCGCTCTGGGGCGCAAAGTCTGGCTCAAGAGCGGCGGCTCCATCATCATTGAGCAGACCGAGGCGCTGACCGCCGTAGATGTCAATACCGGCCGCTATGTCGGCAAACACAACCTGGAAGATACCATTCTCAAGACCAACCTGGAGGCAGTGAGGGAGATCGCGTTTCAGTTACGACTGCGTAATATCGGCGGGCTGATCATTATCGATTTCATCGACATGGAGAAAGAGGCTCACCGCGAAAAAGTGCATTCGGCCCTGGAAGAGGCCCTGCGCAACGATAAGAACAAAACCAATATTCTCAAGATCAGTGAACTCGGACTGGTGGAGATGACCCGCAAGCGGGTGCGCGAGAGCATCGGCCGGACGCTCTGTGAACCCTGCCCTTACTGCGAAGGGAAAGGTTATGTCAAGGGCCCGCTGACGGTTATCTATGAAATTCTGCGCGAGTTGCAGAGAGAACTCGCGGATATGCCGGCCGGCCGGATCACTCTTTTGACCCATCCCGATGTCGCCGGACTGCTGGTTGATGAAGAGCGGGCCGGGATCGATGAGCTGGAGCGTCGCCACGGGCGGCATATTGCGATCAACTCCCGGCCGGGTTTTCATCTCGAACAGTTTGAGATTGCGCTCGGCTGAGGGTGTACAGGGCTATGGAGCTGGAACCTAATGGGTAAGTGTCTGAAAGGTGAATCTGGCGTCAAGAAAGAGGACGCCAGATTCCAATGTTCAAAGTGTGGCGCTGCGGCGACAAAGAAAGACCACATGTGCAAGGCTGAAGGCCTGAAGGGGCGGGAAGCGGTGGCGGAAGAGAAAAAGAAAAAGAAGAAACAGTAGGCTGGTCGAAAGCTGCCATTTGACGGTTTTGACCGCTTTTCTCTTGACAGAAGCGGCCGGTCAATCTATAGTCCGCCGTTGCAGCGGAATTCGCCTGCTGTGAAGAATGAAGTCTGTAACCAAGGAGTAGAAACATGTATGCGGTGATCAAGACCGGAGGAAAACAGTACAAAGTTTCCGAAGGCGACCTGTTAAAGGTCGAGAAGGTCGAAGGCGCGGTGGGTGATACCATCGAGCTGGACCAAGTCCTCATGGTCGGTGGCGCAGAGGTTAAACTCGGAACACCTCTCGTACCAGGCGCCAAGGTAAAGGCGCAGATCGTTGCCCAGGAAAAAGACAAGAAAATACTCGTCTTCAAATCCAAGCGGCGCAAAGGGTACCGTAAGAAAAACGGCCACCGCCAACCCATTACCCGACTCAAAGTCGCGGCAATCGAAGCTTAAGGAGGCTGACTCATGGCTCATAAGAAAGCTGCCGGTAGTTCCAAGAATGGCCGCGATAGCGCTGGTAAGCGTCTCGGGGTGAAGCGTTTTGGCGGCCAGGAAGTGACCGCCGGTTCGATTCTGGTCCGCCAGCGGGGGACCACCTTCCACCCTGGCACCAATGTTGGCTGCGGCAAGGATTATACCCTGTTCGCATTGATCGACGGTGAGGTCAAGTTTGAGACCAAGGCTAAGGGACGTAAGCATATCAGCGTTTACGCTTCCTGAGTCGTCTCATTGGAAACAGCTTGAAAAAACCCGGTTCGCCAGTGCGTACCGGGTTTTTTCTGTTTTACTCGGGATAAGGCGATATCAGCCACCGCGCCAATCCCGAAGGTTGTCACCAGCGGGTGATGACGGGAGCAAAGAATGAAGTTTGTTGATCAGGTCAAAATTGAAGTCAGGTCGGGTGACGGCGGACGCGGTTGCGTCTCTTTCCGGCGGGAAAAGTTCGTTGAAAAGGGAGGACCGAACGGCGGCGATGGAGGCAAGGGAGGGGACGTCTACTTTGTTGTCGATAACGCCCTGACAACCCTGCTCGACTTCCGTTACCTGCGCCATTATAAAGCCCAGAACGGTGCGCCGGGCCTCGGCAAAGACATGCACGGCAAAAACGGTGAGTCCCTCGAGCTGAGGGTTCCGTCGGGGACCCTGGTGTATGATGACGAGACAAATGAGCTGCTGGCCGATCTGATCGAGCCGGGGGAGCGGATCCTGTTTCTCAAGGGTGGCCAGGGTGGGCGTGGCAATGCCCGTTTCTGTACCAGCACCAATCGGGCTCCGCGCCACGCCCAGCCGGGAATTCCGGGGGAGCATAAAGTCCTGCGGCTGGAATTGAAACTGCTGGCCGATGTCGGCCTGGTGGGACTCCCCAACGCCGGGAAATCGACCCTGATCTCGGCTGTCTCGGCAGCCCGGCCGAAAGTGGCCGACTACCCGTTTACCACCCTGGTGCCGAACCTGGGCGTGGTCCGTTATGGCGGGTACAAAACCCTGGTGATGGCCGATATCCCCGGGTTGATCGAAGGGGCCAGCGAGGGGCATGGGCTGGGAACGCGCTTCCTGCGCCATGTCGAACGAACCGACTTCTTCCTCCATCTGGTCGATCTCTCCTGCATGCAGGAAGGGTCCGCCCTCGATAATTTCCAGCTGATCAACAACGAGCTCAGGCGCTATGATGAGTCGCTGGCGCAGAAACCGCAACTGGTCGTTCTGACGAAAATCGACATACCGGAAGTTCGGGAGGAGGCAGCGTCCCTGAAGGCCCATTTTGAATCTCTCGGTTATCCGACCTTCCAGATCTCCGCGGTGACCGGAGAAGGGGTGAAAGAGCTTGTGCATGCGGTTGGCGACGAGCTGGACAGGCGGCGCGAAGGCCGTAATGAGACTGCTTGACAGGCCCTCCCCCGGGCGCTAATCTGCGAAGTTTACACGACTTTATTAACCGATGAGATTTCATTGAGGACATATGCGCAGCGCTCTTCTTTCCCATGTGAAACGGGTGGTTGTCAAAATCGGCAGCGGTGTCATTTCCACTGAGGCCGGGTTGGACCTGCCGATGTTGACGGCGATCGCCGATGACCTGTGCGCCCTGCGGCAGCGGGGCCTGGAGGTGATCGTGGTGTCCTCCGGGGCCGTGGCGGCCGGCAAGGGCCAACTCGGTATTGTCGGCCGACCACAGACGATCCCCCAGAAACAGGCAGCAGCGGCCATCGGCCAGACACGGATTATCCGGGCCTACAAGGAAACCTTCCTCAAGCATGAGCGGATGGTTGCACAGGTTCTGCTGACCCGTGACGACCTTTCCAATCGGCGCCGCTATCTTAACGCACGCAATACCCTGACCACCCTGCTTGAATACGGGGTAACGCCGATCGTTAACGAAAATGATACGGTGGTGGTTGAGGAGATCCGCTTTGGTGATAATGATAACCTGTCGGCGCTGGTGACCAGCCTGATAGAAGGGGATCTGCTGGTCATCCTCTCAGATGTGGACGGCTTCTATGATGGCGATCCTACCACCAATCCCGAAGCCCGGCTGATTCCGTTGGTCGAGCGGATCACCCCGAAAATTGAGGCGCTGGCCGGTGACGCGCGGGGGACATTGGGCACCGGGGGGATGTCGACCAAGGTCCAGGCCGCCAAGCGGGTCGGACTGGCCGGGGTCAGTACCCTGATCGTCAACGGTCGGACGCCCGGGATTCTGCGGCAGGTCTTTGCCGGGGCGGAGGTCGGCAGCTACTTTCTCCCGGCCCAGTCCAAGCTGGCGGCGAAAAAACGCTGGATCGCTTTCACCAAGAAGCCCCGTGGCCGGCTGCTGGTCGATGACGGCGCCTACCGGGCCGTTGTCTCTCAGGGAAAGAGCCTCCTCCCCTCCGGGATCTGCCAGATAGAGGGAAATTTCGAGCGGGGTGATGCGGTTCGTCTCGCTGACCGCCACGGGGATGATTTTGCCATTGGGGTGATCAGCTATTCCCTGGCGGAACTGGAGCAGATTGCCGGCAAGCAATGCGCGGAAATCGAAAAGATTCTCGGCTACAAATATCGTGATGAGATCATTTACCGAGATGACCTGGTTTTGACCCTGGCAGAGGCAGAGGAGGATAAGGAATGAGCATTTATGACGAAATGTTGGCTCTGGCGGAGGACGCCAAGGTGGCGGCGCAGGTGATGGCCAATCTCTCCTCCGGGGTCAAGAACGAGTTATTGTTAAACATGGCGGAACAGCTTGAGGCTCAGCGGGACATCCTCCAGCGGGAGAATCTCAGGGACCTCGAAGCGGCGCGCGCCCGGGGCATGGCCGCAGCCATGGTCGATCGGCTGGAGCTGACCCCGGAGCGGATCAGGGGGATGGCGGACGGGTTGCGGGAAGTGGCGGCGCTGCCGGATCCGGTGGGGGAAGTGACCGGGATGTGGTTGCGGCCCAACGGAATCCAGGTGGGTCGACGGCGGATACCGCTCGGGGTGATCGGCATCATCTACGAATCGCGCCCCAATGTCACCGCTGACGCGGCCGGACTCTGTCTGAAGAGCGGCAATGCGGTGATTCTGCGGGGAGGTTCCGAAGCGATTCATTCCAACAGTGCGATCGGACACATTCTCCAGCAGGTGATGAGGTCGATGCAGCTGCCGCAGGCGGCCCTGCAGGTGGTGACCACCAGTGACCGGAATGCGGTCACCGAACTGCTCAAACTGGAAGATCAGATCGACCTGATCATCCCGCGCGGCGGCGAAGGGCTGATCCGTTTTGTTGCTGAGAATTCGCGGATTCCGGTGATCAAGCATTACAAGGGTGTCTGTCATACCTATGTCGATGCTGCTGCAGATCTGCGGATGGCGGAAGAGATTTGTCTCAATGCCAAGGTCCAGCGCCCGGGCGTCTGTAACGCGATGGAAACCCTGCTGGTCCATCAGGACGTTGCGGCTGAATTCCTGCCGCAGATTGCCGCGGCGATGCAGCGGGCTGGGGTTGAGCTGCGCGGCTGTGACGAGGCCCGCAAATATGTCCCGAAGATGAAGGAAGCAACGGAAGAGGACTGGTACGAGGAGTACCTGGACCTGATTCTGGCAGTGCGGGTGGTGAACGGTTTCGAGTCTGCGCGCGAGCATATCCAGAAGTACGGTTCGCTGCATACCGAAGTGATCGTCACCAATGATTACGCGGCTTCGCAACGGTTCCTCAGGGAGATCAATTCGAGCGTGGTGATGGTCAATGCGTCATCCAGGTTCTCCGATGGGAACCAGCTCGGACTGGGTGCCGAGATCGGCATTTCCACCACCAAGTTGCACTCCTTCGGCCCGATGGGGCTAGAAGATCTGACGACCCGTAAGTTCGTTGTCCTGGGAGAGGGACAGGTCCGGAGTTAGTCAGGGGGGATAGCGGCTGGTGATGAAGATAGGCATTCTCGGCGGGACCTTCAACCCGATTCACTTCGGTCATCTGCATATTGCCGAAGAGGTCATGGTGGCCTGCGGACTCGATCAGGTCTGGTTTGTCCCGACCTGCCATCCGCCGCACAAATCCCTGGCCGAGGAGGTCTCTTTTGCCCAGCGCCTGGAGATGGTGAGTGCGGCGATAGCCGGGGATGAGCGGTTCCTGGCCTGCGATATGGAAGGGCGCCGCGGCGGTAAAAGCTTCTCGGTTACAACCCTTGAGCTGCTGCGCGAGCAATATCCCGGGCACGAATTCTTTTTTATCATGGGGCTTGACTCGTTTCGCGAGGTTGGCTCCTGGAGATCCTATCCGCGGCTCTTCGAACTGGCTCACATCGTTGTGACCGCCAGGCCCGGGTTCTCCGGAGATCCGCGTGAGTTGCTTCCGGTTGCTATCGCAGATCGCTTCTGCTATGATGCCGACGCCAAAAAACTGCGCCATGACGCAGGGTTTACGGTGATTTTTGTTTCTCACACCAGCCGTGATATCTCCTCCACCAGAGTCCGCCAGGCGGTCGCAGATGGAGAGCCGATCGATGGTCTGGTGCCTGCGGCAGTGATCGATTGCATCGCCTGCCATCATCTTTACACGGCGGCAGCGCCGTCGAACTGAAGGAATTCACTTGCAAGCAAAAGAATGTGCATTGACTGCAGCGCACTATGCCCTGGAAAAAAAGGGGCTGGATTTGCGTTTGCTGGAACTCAGCGGGTTGTCGTCATTGACCGACTATCTGCTGATTGTGACCGGTCGCTCAGATCGCCAGGTCCAGGCGATCGCTGAGGCGATCCGGGTCGGCTTGAAACAAGACCATCAGACCTTTCCCCTGGCTGTCGAGGGGATGAATGAAGGCCGCTGGGTGCTGCTCGACTATGGTGAGGTGATGATTCATGTTTTCCAGGAGTCGGTGCGGTATTTTTACGATCTCGAAGGCCTCTGGAGTGAGGCGCCTGGAGTGCCGATTCCCGGAGTGGAAGAGGAGTGAAGATCCGCCTGATCTGTGTCGGCAAGCTTTCGCTGACCTGGATCAAGGAGGGCGCGGATGAGTATGCCGCGCGGCTCAAGCGCCATTTCGCCCTGGAAATTATCGAGCTGAAGGAAGAGAAGGGGGGACGGCGGGGTGATACTGCCAGCCTGCTGCGCCGTGAGGGGGAGCGGATTCTGGCTAAAGTCCCCGAGCAGGCATTTGTTGTTGTCCTTGATGAACGGGGGAAGCAGTTCGGGTCGGAACGGTTTGCGGAAATGCTTGGCGAGCAGATGCTGCACGGGGGGCGCCCCTGGTGTCTGGTGATCGGCGGTCCGTATGGCCTTGCCCCGGAGGTCAGAACGCGCGCAAATTTGCTGCTCTCCCTGTCGAAAATGACATTTACCCACCAGATGGCTCGCCTGTTCCTGCTGGAACAGCTTTATCGCAGCAGCACGATTCTGCGTAACGAGCCCTATCATAACCAATAAAGGTTACAATCAAAAAAACGAGTGAGAGGGAACCGCAAGATGGACGAAGAACAACTGGATGCAGCAAGACAAAGCCTTCTGGAGATGCGGGAGGAACTTGTCACCGACTCGCTGAAAGCCTATGCGGCATCGCAGGAGTTGGGCAAGGATGGAGTTCCTGATATTGGCGATATGTCCTCCAACAGCTATACTCAAGAAGTGTTGATGAACTTGAGCGAAACCCAGCGCGCCCGGGTACGGGATATCGACGCCGCCCTGGAGCGGATGGATATGGGCGTCTACGGGCTCTGCGCTCGCTGCGAGGAGGAAATCCCCGCGCGGCGGATGGAAGTCCGTCCATTTTCCCGTTACTGTGTTGAATGTAAGTCGGAAGTGGAGAAATTCGGAGAATAACCCACTGTCTGCCATTGCCGCTTGCGGTCAATGATGTCTGGAGAGATGCCATGGTCAAGATTGCCCTGTTCATGTTTGTTTTTATCATCTTCGCCTTCTGTTTTCTCTATTTCTGGGGCATTAATCCGGGGGATATCACGGTCTACATTACTGCCGATCAGGGCGTTACCTTCCCGGCGCCGATTATCCTGATCACTGCCGTGCTGATCGGCCTGTTGCTCGGGAACGGTGTCCATATCCTCAGCATTGGAGCCTTGTCGCTCGGCCAGTGGCGGCGCAACCGCAGGCAGAAAAAAGAAGAAGAGATCGGTGCCATCTACCGTGACGGTGTGGCGCGGCTGCTCTCGGGAGACCTGAAAAAAGCACGTCAATTGCTGCAGAAGGCTCTTGATCGGGATTCCCGTCGGACAGATACCTACCTGGCCCTGGCCAGCGTGGCCCTGCAGGAAGGGAGTGTGGGCCAGGCGATTGATCTTCTGCTCAAGGCCCGAGACCTGGATCCGAAGAGTGTCGAGGTCCTGTTCAAGCTGGCTGCCACCTATGCCGAGGCCGGTCGCATCAGCGACGCGATAGACGTCTATCGCGAACTTTTGGCCAGCGACAGTGAAAACCGCAAGGCTCTCCGTGCCCTGCGCGATCTGCATATCGAACAGGGGGAATGGCAGGATGCTCTCAGCCTGCAGAAACGTATCGTCAAGGCCGCGTCAGCGGGGCCCAAGGCCGACAGCGAGAAGCAGCAGCTGCTTCAGCTGCGTTACGAGGTCGCCTCACAGGCCATGGAGAGCGGTGAGGTTGAAGACGCCTCCAATACCTTCCGTGAACTGATCAAGCAGGACGCCGCCTTTACCCCTGCCCGGGTGTCTCTGGGGGATGCCTATCGCCGTCTGAAGCGGAGTGCCGATGCCGCAGAGGTGTATCAGGAGGGTTACCGGGTGCTGAAGAAGAGTGTCTTTCTCAGCCGCCTGGAGGACCTCTATATGAGCGCCGAAGATCCTTCCGCGCTGCTCGGTTTTTATCGCGCGCAGATGCAGAAGGATAATGAGGACCTGTTGCTGAAGCTATACCTGGGCCGCCTCTGCCTGCGCCTGGAGATGGTTGATGAAGCCCTGGAGCAGCTCCATGCGGTGGAAAGTGCCGGGGTAGAGTTCCGCCAGCTGCACCTGCTTCTGGCCGAGGCCAACAGGCGCCGCAATAAAATTGATGAGGCTCTGGCCGAGTATCAGCAGGCACTGGGGATCGACAATCATCTCAACCTCGGGTTCGTCTGCAGCAGCTGCGCCGCTTCGCACGGCACCTGGCTCAGCCGCTGCCCGAGTTGCGGGGCCTGGGACAGCTTGGTCCTGCCCGAGCGTCAGCAGATTCAGGAAGCCCGGCCGCCGGAACAGAAAGCCATTCCCCACGGGCAGAGGTAGGGCAGGCGATGGGAAAAAAACCGGTAGCCCTGGTCATTCTCGATGGCTGGGGGATCAGCCAGGCCACGGAAGACAATGCCGCCAGGCTGGCGGATACGCCTTTTCTCGACAGGTTGCTCGAACAGTATCCCAACTCGCGGCTTGGCGCCTCCGGACGTGATGTCGGTCTGCCCGATGGCCAGATGGGAAACTCCGAGGTCGGCCATCTCAATATCGGTGCCGGCAGGATTGTTTACCAAGACCTGACCCGGATCAGTCTGGCGATCGAGGACGGCTCCTTTGCCCGGAACCCGGTGCTGGTCGACATCTGCCAGCGGGCTCTGGCCAGCAAGGGCAAGCTGCACCTGCTCGGGCTGCTCTCAGACGGCGGGGTCCATTCCCATAACACCCATCTCTATGCCCTGGTGCGTCTGGCAAAACAGTTCGGTCTCCGCGATGTCTGTATCCACGCGTTTCTCGACGGTCGCGACACCCCACCCAGCAGTGGCGCTGGCTATCTGGCAGAGCTGGAGGCAGAGCTGGATCGCATCGGTCTTGGCCGGGTTGCGACGATCACCGGACGCTACTGGGCGATGGACCGCGATAACCGCTGGGACCGGGTCGAGCGGGCCTACCTGGCGATGACCGCTGGCGAGGGGCGGCGCGCCGCCACCTCAGCGGAGGCGATAGCAAGCGCTTATGCGGCACAGCAGACCGATGAATTCGTCGATCCGTGGGTGGTCGGAGATGCCGGCAATATCGAGGATGGTGACGGGATTGTCTTCTTCAATTTCCGGGCCGACCGGGCGCGGGAGATGACCCGCGCCATTGCTGATCCTGCGTTTACGGGGTTCTCGCGCCGGCGCATGGCTGCCCTGTCCGGTTACGTCTGCATGAGCGAATACGACGAGACCCTCGACCTTCCGGTCGCTTTTCCTTCCGAGCCTCTCGACAATATCCTGGCACAGGTTCTTGCCGACGCCGACCGGACCCAGCTGCGGATTGCTGAAACGGAGAAATACGCGCACGTCACCTTCTTTTTCAACGGCGGGGTCGAGAAGGCCTGGCCCGGTGAAGACCGGGTTCTGATCCCCTCTCCCAAAGAGGTTGCGACCTATGATCAGAAACCGTCGATGAGCGCGGTGGAGGTGACCGACGAAGTGGTCGCACGGGTCGCCGCCGGGCGCTATGACCTGATCGTGCTCAACTACGCCAACCCGGATATGGTTGGCCATACCGGTGTTCTCAGTGCAGCCGTCGCTGCGATGGAAACGGTCGACCAGTGCGTCGAGCGGGTCGTCGCCGCTGTGCTGGATGCGCAAGGCCAGCTGTTGATCACTGCGGATCATGGCAACTGCGAGCAGATGAAAGACCGTAACGGCGGAGCCCATACGGCTCATACCAGCAACCCGGTTCCGCTTATTCTGGTCGGAGCGCAGGGATGTGCAGTTCGCCTGCGGGATGGGATCCTCGCCGACTTGGCACCGACCATTCTCGACCTGCTCGGCCTGGAGCAACCGGCCGAGATGACGGGATCAACCTTGATCGTCTAGGCTGCCATGGGAGGGGGGAATGTCGGGCTGGCTGCGAACTGAAGTGCACGGTTTTTTCGATCTGCTCTTTCCGCCGGCCTGCCCCTTCTGTCAGAAAACTCTTGCGCAGATCACCCAATCCCCCTTCTGTCATCGCTGCACCCGGGATATTCGGCCGCTGCCATCTGGGCGCTGCCCTCGGTGCGCACTTCCATTTGCTGCCTCCGACGGCTCCAGACACCTCTGCGGGGAGTGCAGTCGTGCGCTGCCACCCTTCCTCTCTGTCCACTCGGCAGGGCTCTATGAGGGGGGGCTGCGGGAAGTGGTTCACCGTTTCAAGTTTGAACAGGGGCACTACCTCGATCGGGCGCTCGCGTTGCTGATGTATCGGGCGCTTGACCCGGCCGTGAATCCGGATATCATTGTACCGGTCCCCCTGCATAATCTGAGGTTGCGCCGGCGAACCTACAACCAGTCGCTGCTGCTGGCGCGTGAACTGGCTGGTCGGCTGAACAGGCCGGTGGTGAGTCGCCTGCTTGAGAGGGTTCGCGATACCCCCCAGCAGCAGGGCTTGCGGGCCATCGAGAGAACACGTAACCTGCGCGGTGCGTTTCTCTGTCGCAGCCAGTTAAATGGAGAGAGAATCCTGCTGGTTGACGATGTGATGACCACCGGGACGACCGCAGCGGCCTGCAGCCGAGCTCTGCTGGAAGCGGGGGCCGCGGAGGTCAGGGTTGTGGTTGCCGGTCGGGCCGCGCGCAGTTGAAATCTGCTGAGCTGGCGTAGCTGGCTTGGTATCGATAGACGGGAGAAGGCATGAACCCTGAGGCAAAAGAGCTGCTGGCCGCTTACCCCCTGCAGCAGTTGTTGCAGACGATTCCGACCGGCCTGTTCCTGGTCGATACAAAGATGCAGATAGTCTACTGGAATGCCGAAGCCGAACGGATTACCGGCTACCGGGCCGAAGACGCGGTCGGCCAGCACTGTTCGTTTTTGGAGGGGATCCCCTGCGGCAATAAATGCGGATTGTTTGAGGAGGAGAAGGAGAAGCCGATTACCGGTGTCTCCTGCACGATCTTAGCCCGGGCCGGACAACGGATCACCCTGAGCAAGAATATCGATCTGCTACGGAACGCCGCAGGTGAGGTGATCGGTGGCATCGAGGCATTTGTCGACATCAGCCGCCAGAAGCAGCTGGAGCGGAGTTTACGCCAGAGTGCCGTCAGGCTGCGCACCGCAGTAGCCGAGCGGACCAGAGAGCTGGAACAGGAAAAGACGAGCCTGCGTGCGGTTCTCGACGGGATGCTCGACCCGGCCTATATCTGCACCGGTGATTTTCGCATCAGCTACATCAACCGGGCGATGCGCGAGCTGCTCGGCCCGGTGGAAAACAAGCCCTGCTATGCCGTCCTCCATGGCATTGATGGTCCTTGTGAGGACTGTCCGTTGCCGCTGACGGCGGAGGGTGAAACCGTTATTCAGGAACGCCAGATGGGAGGGCGGGGGCAGACCTTTGAAATTGTCCATTCCCCTCTCCCCCAGGGGAGCGGGTCGCCCCAGAAACTGGGAGTCTGCCGTGATATCTCCGAACGACTGGAAACAGCGGAAAGGCTTAGACAGGCCAACCGGGAGCTCGATGCCTTTGTTTCAACGGTCTCCCATGATCTGCGTTCACCGTTGACCCCGGTGATCGGTTTTGCCGAGTTCCTCCAGGAGCGTTATGCCGAGTCCCTCGATGCGGTGGGGCAGGAGTGTCTAGAGGAGATCGCCAAGTCCGGGAAGAAAATGCTCCACCTGCTGGAGGACCTGCTGGCACTGGCCCGGGTCGGACAGCTGGAACGTCCCGCTGCAGCGGTCTCGACGAGCCGCGTTGTTCAGGAGGTGATCCAGGAGCTGGCGGTCGATATCTTAAAAGCTCAGGGCAAAGTGATCGTCGGTGAATTGCCGGCGGTGTATGTTCCGGAGTCGTTACTTGCCGATCTGGTTCGCAACCTGTTGACCAATGCACTGCGCTATGCGGGTGACCGGCCGCAGATTGAGATCGAAGGGAGCCATTTCGGGTGTTGCAGCCGCCTGGTAGTCCGCGATCATGGCCCCGGAATTCCGGCCGATGAGCGGGAGATGGTCTTTGAGCCCTTCATGCGGGGCAGCAGCGCTGAGAAAATTTCCGGAACCGGTATCGGACTGGCCACGGTGCGCAAGATCGTCCGGCTCTACAGCGGCCAGGTGAGAATTGAAGAAACTCCGGGGGGGGGGGCAACCCTTGTCCTTGACTTTTTCGACCCGCAGTAGCCATATGCGACGGGCCCCGCTGCTTCTGCCACACTTATATGGCCCTGGCGGACCGGAAGATCACTTTCGGTGAGATGGTCAACGCCGGTCAGTCTGAAATACGCCATTCCGCCTCCTGCCCTTGGAAAGGGCAGGACATCAATACCATGTTCATCAGCCACCATGCCCTTCGACATGATTGCGCCGGAGAAGGACGCCTGGTTCCGCTAGGAAATCAACACCTTCGAGGACCTCAAAGGTCTGAAAATGCGGATTCCCGGCGTTGCCGGTAAAGGTCTCTCCAGCCGCGGTGTCGTCGTCACCAACATCGCCCCGAACGGGGCGCCTTTACTCCGAGCCTTCCAGGTATTGGAAATGACTATGGCAACTATCGGATGAATAAAAATAACCGATTGGTATTCTCTACGGTTTTCCCGGATAATCGGTTCGTCTCATCTCGATGCCAAGGAAGCTCTGCCCCGAATGGAAATCTTCGAGTTCAACAATTCAACCGGAATGCTTGCGGTTGACAGGCTCAGCCGCCGGCTTGATCAGGAAGAAAACAAGCTGCGGATGGCGTTGATGAACCTGATGATCAACCACGGGCAACCTCTTCAGGAGGATGACCTTGGCCGATTGCCTGAGCTGGCCGGCTTGGATCTTGAACGGAGTTATCCGGCACTGATCGACAAGCGGGTGCTGGTTCGTGACGCGGGAAAGATTCTCTTTATCTACCCGGTTTCAGCTCTACCCACCCGGCACCGTGTGCGCCTGGCCGATGGGCGGGATTTGCACGCCATGTGTGCCATTGATGCCATGGGCGCGGCCTATGCTTTCCGCCAGGATGTGTCGATCAGCTCAAGCTGCAGCGAGTGTGGTGAACCGGTTGAGCTGGCGATCCGGGATGGTGCGCTTGCCGACCTTCAGCCGGCCGGCAGCCATGTGCTGCATGTCGATCTCAACAGCTTTTCAGACTGGTCGGGAAACTGTTGAAACGTGATGAATTTCTTCTGTACGAAGAATCATCTTGTTGAATACCGGCAGAGAATGAAGTTGCAGGATGACGCTATCTTCTGCCTTACCATCAGGCAAGGGTTGCTGGTGGCGAAGATGCTTTTTGCTCTCTGAACCGGATTTTTGGTTCAGGAGGATTGCTGTTGTTCAAGGATCATGAGAAATGAAGACCAATCTCCATGCGGCCACTGTTATGCCCGGGCCGCGGCGGCCTGCCCTGCAGGAACAGCTGCAGCAGGTCAATCGTCAGTGTACCCAGTGCCAGCGCTGCGTCGCCGAATGCCAGTTCCTGAAAAACTATGGTGATCCCAAGCAGATCGCTGACGCCTACGACCCGGACGATAATTACCACCTCGGACTACCCTTTGAGTGCAGCCTCTGCGGACTCTGCACCGCAGTCTGCCCAGATGATGTGGACCCGGTAGCGATGTTCCTGGAGATGCGCCGCGAGACCTTTGAACGTGGTGCAGGGGATTACCCGGAACACAAGGGGCTACAGGGCTATGAAAAGAAGGGGACGTCACAGCGTTTCAGCTGGTACGCTTTGCCCGAAGGTTGCGATACCATATTCTTTCCCGGCTGTGGACTGACCGGCACCCGTCCGGAACAGACGCTGAAGACCTTCGAAGTTCTTCAGCGCAGCGTTCCGAATGCCGGAATTGTTCTCGACTGCTGCACCAAACCTTCCCACGATCTTGGCAAGGAGGATTACTTCCTCGCCATGTTCGGAGAGATGAAGCAGTTTCTGGTCGAGCACGGCATCAAAAAAATACTGGTGGCCTGCCCCAACTGCGACAAGGTCTTCAGCGAATACGGTCCCGAGTTTGAAACCAGAACCATCTACGAAGTGCTTGATGCCGGTGAACTGCCCGATAGCGGCCAGGTCTCCGGCACGGTCAATGTCCATGATCCCTGTGTGTCCCGCTTTTCCGGCCCAGTGCATGATGCCGTGCGCAGCCTGGCAGAGAAAAAGGGACTGAGCGTCATCGAGACCAGGCATTCGCGCGAGACCACTCTCTGCTGCGGAGAGGGTGGCGCGGTCGGATGTCTTTCACCCGAACTGGCGCAAGGCTGGACCAAGAAGCGGGCCGGCGAAGCTGATGGCAGCCGGACGGTGACCTACTGTACCGGGTGTGCCCATTTTCTTGGCGCCCACGGCCCGACCAATCATATCCTCGATCTGGTCTTTGCCCCGGAAGACGCCATGGCTGATAAAGCCAAGGTCTCCAGGGCTCCGTTCACCTATCTCAACCGGCTCAAAGTCAAAAAAGAGCTGCGCAGCAGCGTCGCCGCTGTCGTCACCCGCGAACGGACGTTTACCGCCGGCGAAGAGGTCAAGGGCGGGCTGCTGAAAAAGGTTGCAATCCTGGCCTTCATCATTGGTGCGATTGTCATGGTACGGGCCACCGGTGTCACAGAATACCTTGAGCAGGAGAGGTTGCGCGCGCTGATAGAGGGCTACGGCGTTCTGGCACCGATCATCTACATGGCCATTTATTGCATTGCGCCGGCGCTGTTTTTGCCGGGTCTGCCGATATCAATCGTTGGTGCGATCCTCTTCGGTCCGGTCATGGGAGTGGCCTACACCATCGCCTCAGCCAGCGTCGGGGCCTGCGTTGCCTTTCTCGTCTCCCGCTACCTGGCGCGCGGCTGGATCGAAAACAAGCTGAAAAGCCCGCGCTGGAGACATCTGGATGAACAGGTGGAGAAGCATGGCTGGAAGATGGTCGCCTTCACCCGGCTGATTCCACTCTTTCCCTTCAATCTGCTCAATTACGCCTTCGGTCTCACGAGGGTCAAGTTCAGCCATTATGCCCTGGCGACATTCTTGTTCATGCTGCCCGGCACCATCGCCTTTATCACCTTCTCCAGTTCGCTGCTCGATGTCATCCGCGGAAAAATTTCGTCGACCTTCCTGCTTGGGCTGGGACTGATGGTGCTGGTCACGCTGATGCCAATGTTTCATAAGCGCTACAAGGCGAAGCGTGAGGCCCGCGCGCAAGAGGCCGCTCTCTCGCGTCCCGGCTACTCTTATAAAAAATCACTGAAAGTAAAAACGGCAGTCTTTGCCGGAATCGCCCTGGTCTTCGGAGCCGGGATCTTTCTGGTCAATCACTACTTCTGGGCTGTGAATGCCCATGTCTATACTGCCGAATTCCACCTGATGTTCCTGCTGAAAAACCTGCAGGCCGCCAATCTGGAGCTGTTCACCGAGTATTTCAAGCCGATGGGTGCCAGCCTTGACGGATTTGTACTGCTGTTGCTGGCAAACCTGTTCCAGGGCTTCTGGCTCCCCTTTTCCAAACCGATCCTGGTCACCGCCCAGGTTGGCGCCCAGGGACTGACGGTCGGACTCCTGTTCAGTTACCTGAGCATGCTCTTGACCGGTATTCTCTCCTTCGGTTTTGCCAGGTTCCTGCTCGGTGATATTCGTCCGTTGCTGCGTAACGGGAAGACGGGGCCGCCGAAAAATGGACGCTCCCGGCTGATGACCCTCGGTCTTCCGGTGGCGGCCGCGCTGCCCTGGCTGCCCTTACCGGTGATGCCTTTGCTGGCCGGGGTGTTGCGGGTTCCGTTGGCACAAACCTCAGTTCTGATGGGTTGCGGATTGCTGGTTCGGATTGCCATATTGATGTTGATACCAAGCCTGTTCATCTAACGTAACAGTCTTTCAAGGGAGTAAAAGATGACTGAAAAAACGGAAAAAGGTTGTTCCTGCTGCAGTGGAGATTCCTATTCAGTGCTGGTCGGTGATCAGGCGCAGGATGAGGCCGGCAGCCAGCGTGGTTTGAATCGTGGCCAATTCCTCAAGGTCATGGGGCTCGGTGTCCTCGGGTTGAGCACCATCCCCGGCAGCAAGGCTTTTGCTGCGGCGGAACAGCAGAAAAATGCCAAGATCGTCAGGGGCGGTGGCGATCGCATGGTTGTTGATCAGCAGAACAAGGAACTGCGCATCTCGGCGACCGTTACCAAGAACGGTGCCGCACCCTCGGTGCTCGACTGGGGCCGGCGTTTTCAGGGCTTCTTCGGCGCCAGGGGGGGCAAGATGGAGTCCTATTTCATTTTTACCACCGAAGTCGACCGCCGCGATATCGACGTCTCGCTGCAGGAGCTCGGCGTCACCTCGCGCCGCCAGATCCCGATGGAAGAGGTCAAACAGCGCACCGGCCTGAAGCCGACCACCACCCGCGACGACTATCTGGACGGAGACCCGATCATCTGCACCATCCGCTTCATCAAGGACGGCAAGATCGTCGAGGCGGCCATCGAGGATTTCATCGAGGAGAAGATCGAAGTCGGCGGGCAGGAGGTCATCAAGCCCTACACCCCGCACTTCGTCTATCACGGCACCGCCGAGGCGATCAGCTTCCCCTCAGGCTGCATCCTCTGCCCCTCCGACTGCAACGGTGGCATCATCACTGACAATGTGCTGCCGCTCAAGACCACGGTCAACTATTACCGGATCAACTGGGATCGGATGCCACCGGTCGGCAGCAAGGTCGAGGTGGTGCTGCGCTCGATCTACGGGCCTGGCCGGATGTCGTCCCAAGGGTGATTTATATCTACTGACGCAAAAGGGACGCCGCAGCCTCAGATGAGGTTGCGGCGTTATTTTTTTTAGAGATCTTTCCCCAGACCCAATGAAAATTTGTTGTGACTTAGATCCTTAAGCCTGATCTCTTTTTCTTTGTTATCCACCGATGTCCGACCAGGCCGCGAACTCGTTCCCGGTGGGGTCAGTGAAATGAAAACGCCTGCCGCCGGGGAAGCAAAAGATCGGTTTGATGATGCTCCCGCCAGCCGCCTCAATCTTCGCCTGGGTCTGCTCCAGGTCTTTACTGTAGAAAACGATCAGCGCGCTGCCACTGGCGGTCAGGGATGACTTGTCTGATCGGTAAAAGCCGCCGTCCAGTCCCTGGTCGGAAAAGGCAGTGTAGTCGGGACCATAATCGGTGAACGACCAGCCAAAGACGGATTCAAAGAAGTTTTTGACGGCGTCAATGCTATGGGTGGGGAATTCGACATAGTTGATTTTTTCGTGCTCATTCATAGCGTCACCTCCTGCCGCCAGTATACCGAATGACAACGACTGTTGGGAGGATGCGTCTGGCAGTCTAGATACACCTCGATCCGCTCCTTGCCCCTGCCGATGTTGTTCCGTTTCAGGAGAATCCATGGGAGCCGCCGATGGTCCCGCTGTCGCTCTCCTGTCCGCCGGAGCAGGCGTAGAAGATGGTCTCCTGCAAGGTGACGCTGTTGCCAGAAACGGCCCTGACGGTGGTATCGAGGATCGTGAGGCAGGGGTCGCTCCAGAACAGTTTCCCGGTCATCAGTCTGCTTCGTAGGTTGTGATAACGACATCCGCGGCCCGGTCGCGCAGGGGAATAAGCCCCTGGTATCTGTCGCTGTTGAACCAGTTTTGCAGGGTTTTCTGGTCGCTGAATTCGATGACCACCGCCAGATCGCGGTCGTTCGTGCCGGCGAGGGTTGCCGAGCGGGTCCCCCGGAAGATTATTCTGGTGTCAAAAGACGCCAGGGATTCTGCGACTCCGGCGACATAGTTTTGCCAGAGAGAGGAATCTCTCACGGTAATCTGTCCGATCAGGTATGCAGCCATAAATCCTCCCGTTACCCTGACGTTTGCGGAAACGTTTCAAACTGAGGTGCTGCCTTTTAAGGAGAGATAAATAGTAAAAAATCGCTCGCCATATCATCTCATTCCGCACGCCTTCTGTTGAATGTGACACATTTTTCGTGTGTCAGTGGGCGCTTTACGACTTGGTCAATCCACCGATCATGCCGCGGATCGCTGCCTGGAGATCGGCCGGCAGCAGGATCGTCTTGGCGTTGGGGCTGGTGGCCTGCTGCTGGATTGCCTTGATGTAATTCTCGCCGAGCAGGTAGCCTACCACCAGGTCGGCTTTCTCCTGTCCGGCGGCGCCCAGCACCGCCTGGATGGCATTTTTCGAGGCGGTTGCCTGCACCTCTTTGGCTTTGGCATCGCGTTCAGCCGCAGCCAGGCGGCCATCGGCTTCGAGAATTGCCGCCTCCTTGTCCCCCTCGGCGCGGGTTACCGTGGCCCGTCTCTGGCGCTCGGCCGCGGCTTGGGCTTCCATAGCCTGCTGCATGGTGGCCGACGGGTTGATGTCCTGGATCTCCACGCCGCGCAGGGTGATCCCCCAGTCTGAGAGGTCGTCGGAAATGCCGGTCTTGAGTTTGGCTTTTATCTGATCACGGGAACTCAGCGCGTCGTCCAGCTTCATTTCGCCGATGATCGAACGCAGGGTGGTCTGCACCAGATTCTGGATGCCGAGGCGGTAGTCCTCGACGCCGTAGACGGCCTTTTCCGGGCTGACGACGTTGATGAAGGCCACCGCGTTGACTTCGAGCACCGCGTTGTCCATGGAAATTACCTCCTGCCGGGCGGTGTCGATGATCTGGTCCTTGGTGGAAACCTTGTGGGCCACACTGTCGATATAGGGGATGACGATGTTCAGTCCCGGGTTGAGGGTTTTGTGATACTTGCCGAGCCGCTGCACGACATACTTGCTCCCCTGGGGCACGATCCTGACCCCGAGTGCGATGGTGAAAATGACCAGAATGCCGAAGACGACAACCAGAACCAGACCCGCCATAATTAAATCTCCTTGAAATTAGTTGGAACGTGAGGCTGTGGAATCTGCCCGGCTGACCAGAACCGCATTGCCCATAACGTCCTTGACGATCATCGTGTCTCCGACCTGGGCGCTTCCTTCGAGCAGGCAGGGCCAGGTTTCCGCGCCCAGCATCGGAATGCTGAAGCGCACTTCGCCGCGGGAGTCGTCGCCAGCCGGCAGCCTGATCAGCAGGCAGCGTTCGCCGATCATCGATTCGCGGGCGAGGCCGGCCTTGGTCCGGTCGGTGGACAGCGGCTTGATCCAGCGAAACCAGGCGGCGGTGAGCCCCGCCGAGAGCAGAATCCAGCTCAGCAGCTGCCATTGCAGCGCGGGCTCTATCCCGACCCAGGCGAGCAGCCCGACCAGCAGGGCTCCCAGGCCGAACCAGATGATGGTGAACGAGGGGACGAACAGTTCAGCCAGGATCAGCAGCATGCCGAAGGCCAGCCAGTGCCAGTAGAGAAGCTGGAAATCCACTAGTTTACTCCTTTGTTCTCAATAGGTCGGGATGTCCGGAGATGTCAATCTGGAGTTCGCTTTCCGCATCATGACATATTCGAAAGAGAGCAGGTGTTTTTTAATTGTTTACCAGACAGATCATGGTTGCCTGCATGGTCGCCACAAAGGTCTCTCTGCCATTTTCTATCGCGACAACATCGCCGCTGCACACCGTGATGGTTCGCCCCGATTTCATTACCCTGCCGATCGCCCTGAATGTTTCACCTTTCGCGGGAGACATAAAGTTCACTTTGAACTCAATGCTCAGGACATCCGAATCCGCAGGCATCAGGGTGTAGGCGGCATAGCCGCAGGCACTGTCAACGACAGTAGTGATGATTCCCGCGTGGATGTATCCGTTTTGTTGGGTGAGAGAGTGATCAAAGGGGAATTCAATCACCACTTCTCCTGGAGACATTTTAACCAGCTGCGCCCCGACAGTCTTCATCGCCTCCTGCTTTTCAAAGCTGGTTCGAACGCGGGCCTGGTAGTCCGGATCTCTGGCAGTAACTTCCTTCATGGCAGAACCTTTAGCAGGCGAATCTCCCGGGAGGCAGGCAGCTTAGTGACTGCGGGCAGGTTCGCTCAATGAGTTTCCGAGCTTCGTTATTTGCCTTTAGTGTCGCTTCAGCCCTTTTTGACAATGCCCATCTCAGAGATTATCGGATATTAAAAAACTGTCTACTGTTAATCTGACATGATACACATATCATTCTCCTGCTGCAGGGTTGAAGAAAAAACCCTGGGCAGCCTCAGCAGGTGCATCGTACCGGCTTCGGATCTGTGATCAGTGCTTCATTGAGCGCATCCGGAACATATAAAAACGATATTGAAGCAATTCCGGTTTGGGCCGTCGATGAGATGATCTGCTTGTGACTCGGGGGTGTGTTCTGTTCTTTGAGGGCATCACAGGAGAGGTTAGTATGAACCAGTTTTCCAAAGTCATAGTACGGACTCCCGGGCGCAGCATGGTCTCCGGAATCACCGCGGCCAACCTGGGGACACCGGATTATGAAAAAGCGCTTGCTCAGCACCACCAGTATACTCTCGCCCTGCAGGCCTGTGGGCTGCAGGTGGAGGTTCTCGAAGCAGATGAGGCCTGTCCCGATTCCACCTTTGTTGAAGATGTCGCGGTGCTGACCCCGCAATGCGCGGTTATTACCCGACCGGCGGCCCCGTCGCGCTTGGCAGAGATAGAGGGCATCCGCCCGGTCCTGGCGCGGCATTATTCGCGGATCGAACAGATCACCGCGCCGGGGACCCTGGACGGTGGAGACGTGATGCAGATCGGCGAACACGTCTATATTGGCCTTTCCCGCCGGACCAACCCGTCCGGTGCCGGGCAGTTGGTCGCGATTCTGCAGCGTTACGGCTTGGCCGGTTCAACTGTCCCGGTAACGGAATTCCTGCACCTGAAAACCGGTGTGACCTGGATAGGAGGGAACCGCTTGCTGGCGGCGGGGGAATTCATTGAGCGACGGGAATTTGCCAGTTTCGACATCCTGCCGGTCGATGCAGCAGATTCCGTTGCGGCCAACTGCCTGCGCATCAACGACAGCATCCTCATGCCCGCTGGTTTCCCGCGGGTCCGTGCTCAGTTGGAGCCCCTCGCGGAGCGGGTCATCGAAATTGACATTTCCGAATACACCAAGCTCGATGGGGGGCTAACCTGCCTTTCTCTCCGTTTCTGATCAAATGACACTTTCTTGAAATACGTGCGTTTCTGTATAGTGTTTCGCTGACGACACAAGACTTTCCAGAAGAGGGGTTCCTTCGATGAAAAAGCTGATCCTGATCCTTTCCCTGATTGCTGCCCTGGGCCTGATAGCGACAACCGGGATCGCTGGGAAGGCTGACTTGAAGTGCAGCAACTGCCCGCAAAAGATTGATGTCGCTGAGCCTGCCCCCGGAAACTTTCAGGACGAATACGCTGCGGACTACGCTGCCATTGAGCAGCAACTGAGGGCCAAGCAGGAAGAGATCCGTGCGGCCTGGAGCAAGGAAAGCACCACGGTCGGTGAAATCAACAGGCTGCGTAACGAGATGCTGGAGCTGAAAAAGGACTATCTGGTGCTGAGCGACAGGGTCCGGCGCGAGTTTGTAGGGAGCACCGGCGAGACAGGTACCGGGGCTGCTGGTTGTGCGAAAGGCATGTGGTGCTGCGACAGGCAGGGGATGAATGAGCGGGCTTGTGGGAAAAATATGAAGTGCCTGGGTGGCGATGACTGCCCGAAGCAGGATTGTGACCAGACGAGCTGCAAAGCCGCTGAAGATTGCCCGAAATGGGAGCGTTGTGAGATGCAGGGCAGGACGTGCCGGGGGGAAGAAGGCTGCCGCGGCAAGGGTGGTTGCCCCAAGCGGTCATGACCTGATCGTTGAAAAAAGAAAACCCCGCCGGTAAAGGCGGGGTTTTGTGAACCTAGGAAACGCGCTCGACTATTCGCGAACGAAGGTGTCGATGTCGGTCTCATGAACCATGCCCATGATGCGGGCATATTCGGACTCGATGATGACATAGTGGTTGTGGGTCGACTTGGCGTTGGCTTCGAAGACGGCCTTGACTTCAGGATCGTCGATCTTGGCCGCCATCTCGCGCAGGCTCTTTTCGAGGTTCTGCTCTTTTTCCATCGCAAGTTCCATCGCCTTGCGCTCGCTGAAGTCAGCCAGCAGGGTCTTGTCCAGTTCGGACAGCCAGTCTGACTCGTTGTCTGGCGGAGCGTCGATGAACTCTTCGAAGGAGGGCATATCGTCACCTTCGTAGTTTGCAAAAAACTGCTCGGCGTGCTCACGCTCTTCACGGGCCAGCAGCTCGAAGGTCCTGATCGCGCCTTCGTCGGTCATGTGACTGGCGGCAATCTGGTAAAAGTTCATAGCGTTCTTTTCGGTCTGGACGGAACGCTTCAGGGCATTCATGACATCTGCGTTATTCATCTTCTTCTCTCCTCTGTGATTTAAATGAAAAACAACAACCTATTCCCCGGCGGGGGGAGTAAATGTCCTCTGGCCAAGTTCCCGGTCGAGCATGATCAGGCCACGGCCGTCACCCTCAATCCGCTTCAGTTCGGCAATAATCTGACCGAAGGAGGCCTCTTCCTCGACCTGTTCGGTGATGAACCACTGCAGGCAGATCTGGGCGGCGAAATCATTTTCATCTTTGGCGATGCTCATCAGCTTGTTGATCCGCGAGGTGACCAACTGCTCATGTTCAAGTGCCGCCCGAAACGCGTGCAGCGGTGAATCGTAGTCATTCTCGGGAGCGGGCATCGCCAGGTACCTGACCCGCCCACCGGCGTCATTGACGTAAGCCGCCAGCTTTTCCGAGTGGAACAGCTCTTCCTTGTACTGGGTCTCCATCCAGCTGGCAAATCCGGGCAGGTCCTCACTGGCGAAATAAGCCGCCATCGCCTTGTAGATGATGCCGGATGCTATCTCAAAGGTGATCTGATCGTTAATCGCATCTTGAAGTTTTCCGCTGATCATATTGATGCCTCCTCCATGATGAAATGATAGGTTCAGGTGCTCTTGCGTAAAGATGACCGAGCTGCTCATCTTTGCCTGTTCACAAGTATACATCATAACCCTGTATGAGAAAAATTGCATGTACTTTATTGCTGCTCATGCCAAGAAAAGGTGCGATAACGGATGGCCGCAGCAAGAGCCTTGATTGTTGCCAAGACCGGCCAACTGGTCTATTGTTCTAAAACTTCAACCCCATGGGAGTCCTCAGGCAGATGAAAGTATCTTCCGCCACATTCATTAAAAGCGCCACGCGACCGAGCAACTATCCCCCGGCAGGGTTGCCTGAGATCGCTTTTGCCGGTCGCAGCAATGTCGGCAAGAGCTCCTTGATCAACGTGCTGGTCAACCGTCGCAGCCTGGTGCGTACGTCTTCAACCCCCGGACGGACTCAGCTGTTGAATTTTTTTGACATCAACGGTGCCTTCAATCTTGTCGATCTGCCCGGGTATGGGTTCGCCAAGGTCCCTCTTTCGGTCAAGAAAAACTGGGGACCGATGATGCGGACCTACCTGGAGATGAGAGAAACGCTGCGGGCCGTGGTTTTTATTCTCGATATCCGCCGGGTTCCGCGCGAGGAGGATATCCAGATGCTCGACTGGCTGGAGGAATTCGAAGTACCGACCATCCCGGTCATCACCAAGGTTGACAAGGTCAACCGCAGCCAGCGGGAAAAACAGATCCGGCCGATTGTCGAAGCAACCGGCCTGCCGCGTGATGCGTTCACCCTTTTTTCGGCGCTCTCGAAAGAGGGGACGGAGGACGTCTGGGAATTGATCGAAGCGGCGCTGGATCTGGAAGAATAGCAGTCGGCGGATGTCCTGCATTGCAAAATGGGACGCCCTCTGCTACAAACGAACAGACATATCATTCGGGTGTCCACCGGCGCAGCAGCCAAGGTGGAAGAATAGGGAAGAGGGTGGAAATCCCTCGCTGCCCCGCAACTGTAAGTGGCGATGAACGTTGGCAAGACCACCATCCTTAATGGACGGGAAGGGCCGATCAGTAAGTTGACCCACAAGCCAGGAGACCTGCCCGGAACCGGAACCTTCGACGTGAAGAGTTCCTGACCGTACCCTTTCGCGGGAGAGGGCCGGAGGTGAGAACTCTTTGACCCCGGTGCCGCAGGTATCGGGGTCTTTCTGTTTCGCCCAGGGGGGTCGGGCCTCCCACGGAAGGGCTCCCGAGGCTCGCCAATAAAACCGATCTGCTGATCAGGAACAGGGATGAAAGACGCAATTCTCCAGGTTTATACCGGCGAAGGCAAGGGCAAAACCACGGCCGCAACAGGGTTGATGGTGAGGGCCCTGGGGCAGGGGATGAGGGTCCTGCTGGTCCGTTTTCTCAAGCCGGTCGATCCACCGAGCGGTGAGCTGAAAATTCTCCAGCAGCAGCCGAAATTCGCCATGCTGACGGCGGGCCTGGGCGGTGTTTATGACCGTAACGCGGGCGCTGATTTTGCCCGGGATTCGGCGGAGACGTTTCTGCTGGCCCGCGAAAAAATCATGACCGGAGATTACGATCTGGTCGTCCTTGATGAGCTCAACAACGTGCTGCACAAGAATTATCTGCCGCTTGAGGACGCCCTTGACCTTCTGCGCAACCGCCCCGCCGGGACCGAGCTGGTGCTGACCGGGCGCAATGCTCCGCCTGAGGTGATCTGCCTGGCGCAGCTGGTGTCGCGGGTGGAGAAGGACAAGCACCCGTTCGATGACGGTCTGCCAGCCCGGCGGGGGATAGAGTTTTAGCGATGGGGAGACTGATCTATGTCACCGGCGGTGCCCGCTCCGGCAAGAGCCGTTTTGCCCAGCAGCTGGCGGAACAAAACCCGGGAGACCTGCTTTACATTGCCCCTGCCCAGGTGCTGGACGCCGAGATGGCGGATCGCGTGGCGCAACACCGCCTGGCACGGGGCGAGCGCTGGGTCTTGCTCGAAGAACCGCTGCAGCTGGCCGAGCGGTTGACACGGGCCGCTGATGGAAAATCAGCACTGCTGCTGGACTGTGTGACCATCTGGCTGAGTAATCTGTTCTTTCACTTCGACGAGGAGCATGACGTGATAATGGCAGCAGTGGAGAGGCTGATCTCCCTGCTGGGGTCACTGCCCGCACCGCTTTACATGGTCTCCAATGAACTCGGCTCAGGGATTGTTCCGGAGAACGCCATGGCCCGCAGTTTCCGCGACCTGGCGGGGGCGGTGAACCAGAGACTGGCGGCGGCGGCCGATGAAGCGTGGCTGGTCGTCTCCGGGTTGCCGCTGAGGTTGAAGTAGAAAACAGGACGTCATTCTGATGAACAGAGGGGCCGGCGGCTTCTCTGTCGTTGACCCAGCAAGGGGTGCTGACATGTTTGATTTACAGAAGGTGCTCGCGCGGATTCAGCCGGTCTCCGCGGAGGCACAGGCGAAAGTTCAGTCACGGATCGATCGACAGGCCAAGCCGCAGGGCTCGCTGGGGCGTCTTGAAGAGTTCGCCCGGCGATTTGTTGCGATTACCGGCCGCGAGGATATCCGTCACAAGCTGGTCTGCACCTTTGCCGGAGACCATGGCGTGGTGGAGGAGGGGGTCAGCGCTTTTCCCCGGGAAGTTACTCCGCAGATGGTGCTTAATTTTATCGAGGGTGGAGCAGGGATCAATGCGCTGGCACGGCACGCCGGGGCAGAAGTGCAGGTGGTCGACATGGGGGTGGCGGAGGATTTCGACGACATGCCCGGCCTGCTGCGCAGAAAAATCGCTCCGGGAACCGCCAACTTCGCCAAGGGCCCGGCGATGACACGCGCACAGGCCCTGCAGGCGCTGCAGGTCGGCGTCGAGCTGGCGGCACAATTGAAAGGGAATCAGGTTGATCTGGTCGGAACCGGCGATATGGGGATCGGCAATACGACGCCGTCCTCGGCGATTGTCGCCGCGTTTACCCACCTGCCCCCTGACCAGGTGACCCATCGCGGCACCGGCATCGACGATGCCGCGCTGGAAAATAAAATTCGCGTTATAACCGCGGGTCTTGAGCTGAATAAGCCTGATCCGGCCGATCCGGTAGATGTGCTGGCCAAGGTCGGTGGGTTTGAAATCGGCGGCATCGCCGGTCTGGTCCTAGGCTGCGCCGCCGAGCAGGTGCCGGTGGTGGTGGATGGGTTTATTTCCACCGCCGGGGCGCTGATTGCTTCGGAGCTGCACCCGCATGTGCGTGATTATATCTTTGCCGCACACCAGTCGGTGGAGATCGGTCATCGTCATATGCTCCAGCGGATCGGCCAGCAGCCGATCCTCGATCTGGGCCTGCGCCTCGGCGAGGGGACCGGCGGAGCGCTGGCGATGACCCTGATCGAGGGAGCCCTGCGCGTTTATCGTGAAGTCCTGACCTTTGACGAGGCCGGCGTTTCCGAAGGGTCGCAGCAATGAGAGAGCACTGGGACGATTTCCGCACGGCCGGAGCCTTTCTCACGATCTTCCCGGTGGCCAGCGATGTCGAGATGACCCCGCAACGGCTGGGACGCAGCATGGGCCTGTTCCCCGCTATCGGTCTGGCCATCGGCCTGACCCTGGTGGTTGTCAACTGGCTGCTCGACTCGCTGCTTCCCAGGGCGGTGCTCGACTGCCTGCTGGTGCTGATCATGATTGCGATCACCGGCGCGCTGCACCTGGATGGCGTCGCCGACCTGATCGACGGGCTGGCGGGGGGCAAGGATCGGGAGGGCGCATTACGCATCATGAAGGACAGCCGGGTCGGGGCCATGGGGGTGGTCGGCCTGGTGATGGTGCTGCTGCTCAAGTACCTCTGCCTTTACCAGATCCCGCTGGAGATGAAGAGCGCGGCACTGATCTTCATGCCTACTGCCGGTCGCTGGATGCAGGTCTGTCTCGCCTGCTACTGCCCCTATGTCCGCTCGGAAGGGGGCACCGGCGGCGCGTTCGTCGACAATGTTGATCAGCCGGAATTCTTACGTGCCACCGCGACCCTGCTGATCGCCTCGCTGGTCCTGTTCTGGCTCAAAGGGGTCTTTCTGGTTTTCCTGCTCGGGCTGGCGACCATGGTGCTGATCCGCTATTTCGAAGTCCGCCTCGGAGGAGTGACCGGCGACGTGCTGGGAGCGGTGACCGAGATCGTGGAAGTCCTGACCCTGCTGCTGATCCTGGCGGTTTACTGAAGGGCCTGCTGATGGAACCAACACGACTGCACCTGTTGCGTCACGGACAGGTGGAAGGCTATCAAGAGAAACGGTACAACGGCCATGCCGATGTTGCATTGACCGATCTGGGACGGGAGCAATACCGTCGTTTGCAGAGCCTGCTCGAAAACAGGCCCCTGTCCGCGATCTTCTGCAGCGACCTGAAGCGGTGTGTCTGGGGGGCGGAACTGGTCGGCCGGGCTCATGGGCTGATTCCTGAACAGAACCCCCTGCTGCGAGAACTGAATATCGGCGAGTGGGAGGGGAAGACCTGGCAGCAGCTGATGGCCGATCACCCCGAGGAGTGGCAGGCGCGATTGAATGATCTGGTCAATTACCGGGTTCGTGGTGGCGAAAGCCTGTTGCAGATGGCAGAACGGGTGCGGACAGCGTTAACCGGGATTCTGCAGCAGCATCCGGGCGAGGAGATTGTCCTGGTCGGCCATGGCGGCACCAACCGGGTCATTCTGCTCGATGCCATCGGCGCCCCGTTGATCCGGATGTTTCATGTCGAGCAGGATTACGGTTGCTATAACCTGATCGACTACTATCCCGACGGCATTGCCGTGGTGAAAAAGCTGAACGGATGAAAATCCACCGGGAGCGACATATCCCCGCACTGCTGGTTGCCGCGCCCGGCAGTGGTAGCGGCAAGACCAGCCTGGCCCTGGGACTGATGGCGGCATTGCGGCGCCGCGGTTACGCTGTGGCACCGTTCAAGGTCGGTCCGGACTACATCGATCCCGGCCATCATGCACTGATCTGCGGTCGGCCATCCCATAACCTGGACGGCTGGATGTGCGGTCGAGAGCAGGTGCACAAGATCTTTAAAGAAGGCTGCGTCTCAGCCGATTTTGCCCTGGCAGAAGGGGTGATGGGACTGTTCGACGGCATCAGCGGCTGCAGCGAGCAGGGGAGCAGCGCCGAAATCGCCAAATGGCTCGGACTGCAGGTTCTGCTGGTGGTCGATGCCCGCTCGCAGGCACGTAGTTTTGCCGCGCTGGTCAAAGGGTTCACCACGTTCGACCCGGAGGTGAAGATCGCCGGAGTGATCGCCAACCGGGTTGGCAGTAAGCGCCATCGGCAGCTGCTGGAGGAGGCGATCGAGTCGACCCCGGGGTTGCCGCCGCTGCTCGGATGTCTGCCCCGCCGCGAGCAGATTGAGCTGCCGCAGCGTCACCTCGGGCTGGTTACGGCCGAGGATCTCCAGCCGGAGACGGACTTTGTCGGGCAACTGGCCAGCTGGGTCGAAGACCATCTCGATCTGGACCTGCTGCTGCAAAGCGCGGCCACTTCCGCTGTCCCGGTCGAAAGTGATCCTCAGGCGAAGGAACCGTCACCTCTGCGGGTGCGGATCGGGATCGCCCGCGACCGGGCCTTCTGTTTTTACTACCCGGAAAACCTGCAACTGCTGGAACAGGCGGGAGCTGAACTGGTTCCTTTCTCGCCGCTGGAGGACGCCGGGCTTCCGCAGGGACTGGACGGTCTCTACCTCGGAGGCGGGTACCCGGAACTTCATGCGGAGCAACTCTCCGCCAATCATCGCTTGCTGGATCAGGTGCGCAATGTGGCTGAAGCCGGGATGCCGATCTATGCCGAGTGCGGCGGTTTCATGCTGCTCTGTCGCGCTATAAATGGCCTGCCCCTGGCTGGAGTCTTTCCTCTGGATGTCCGGATGCTGCCGAAACGCAGGGCGCTCGGCTATCGCACGGTCGAGCTGCTGCACGACACCCTGCTCGGCCCGGCCGGAACCCGCGCCCGTGGCCATGAATTTCACTATTCGGACGTCGATGGAGGCGCGGATCTGCCATTCTGCTACCGCCTCGGTCGGCGGGATGGAGAAGAACTCGGCCGGGAAGGGTATCGCTACCGGAACGTGCTCGGGTCCTATGTCCATCTGCATTTTGCCAGTAATCCCCAGCTGGCGGAGAACTTTGTCAATTGCTGTGTGGCCCAAAGGGGCTGAGAAGACCAGCGGACCTGTCGCCGCAGAGGATTTTGAAGGGGCCTGGCTGCACGATCAACCTAACCGAGGAGAGTCAATTGAAAACCCAGCTTGAATCCGCTCGAGAGGGCGTTGCGACAATTCAGATGGCGCAGGTTGCAGAACGGGAGGGGCTGCCGCTCGCTTATGTCCGTGATCAGGTGGCCGCCGGGACCATCGTCATCCCCTGGAATCACAACCGCAAGCCGCAGGCGGTGGGAATCGGCAAAGGTCTGTCGACCAAGGTCAATGCGTCCATCGGCACCTCCTCGGACATCGTCGATTACGCTGGCGAAGTCCGCAAGGCGCAAGCAGCCCAGAAGGCCGGCGCCGACACCCTGATGGAACTCTCGGTGGGTGGCGACCTGGACCGGGTGCGGCGCGAAGTGATTGCCGCCGTCGACCTGCCGGTGGGCAATGTGCCGCTCTATCAGGCCTTCTGCGAGGCCGC
Organism: Desulfuromonadales bacterium; assembly: GCA_032251255.1. Classification (GTDB taxonomy): domain Bacteria; phylum Desulfobacterota; class Desulfuromonadia; order Desulfuromonadales; family Geopsychrobacteraceae; genus BM509. The sequence continues at coordinate 29,417 of JAVVDY010000004.1, read as the reverse complement.
CCGCAAGTATGGCGATCCGAACAAGCTGGACGAAGAGCTGCTCTTCGACCTGATCGAGCGGCAGTGTGCCGATGGCATGGCGTTCATGGCGGTCCACTGCGGGATCAACCTCTATACCATTGAACGCCTGCGCAAGCAGGGCTACCGCTACGGCGGGCTGGTCTCCAAGGGGGGCGTGTCGATGGTCGCCTGGATGATGGCGAACCGTCGCGAAAATCCCCTTTATGAAAAGTTCGACCGGGTGGTCGATATTTTGAAGAAATACGATACGGTTTTATCGCTGGGCAACGGGCTGCGCGCCGGCGCGATCCATGATTCACATGACCGGGCCATGGTTCAGGAACTGCTGATCAACTGTGAACTGGCGGAACTCGGTCGCGAGATGGGTTGTCAGATGCTGGTCGAGGGGCCGGGTCATATGCCGCTGGATGAAGTGGAGACCAACATCCGGCTGCAGAAACGGATGAGCGGAGATGCCCCCTACTATATGCTTGGCCCGATCTCTTCGGATATCGCCCCGGGGTATGATCATATTACGGCGGCCATCGGCAGCGCCCAGTCAAGCCGTTACGGGGCCGATCTGATCTGCTACATTACCCCGGCCGAACACCTGGCTCTGCCGAACGAGCAGGATGTTATCGATGGGGTCAAGGCGGCCAAGGTCGCGGCCTATATCGGCGATATGAACAAGTACCCGGAAAAAGCCCGTGAGCGGGACAAGCAGATGAGCAAGGCCCGCCGCGACCTGGACTGGCAGCGTCAGTTCGATCTGGCGCTGTTCCCCGAGGACGCCAGGGCCATCCGCGCCAGCCGGATCCCGGAGGATGAGAAGACGTGCACCATGTGCGGAGATTTCTGTGCATCGCGCGGTGCGGGGGAGCTGTTCAAAAATGACCTGTGCGGGGATAAAATCTAGGAGTATTCTGCCGTATAATAAGGTTTGATAAATGAGAGAGACCGGACCAACCATCCTCAACCCTGAAGAGATCGAATCCGCAAGTTTTCGTATCATCGACAGCGAAGTCAAGCCCCACCCCTTCGATGAGCAGCAGTGGCCGGTGGTGCGACGGATCATCCATACCACCGCCGATTTTGAGCTGGTGGAACGGACCCGGTTCTCGCCTGAGGTGATCGGAAAAGCCCTGGCCGCGCTGCGCGGAGGCGCAAAAATTCTCTGTGACACCAACATGGTGCTGTCAGGGGTAAACAAGACCCGTCTGGCGAAACTGGGGGGCAGCGCCTTCTGCCATGTCGCCGACCCGCAGGTCGCGGTTGAGGCCAGGGAGGCGGGGCTGACCCGTTCAACCTTTGCCCTGCGCAAAGGGGTTGCGGAAGGCTGTACCATCTTCCTGATCGGTAACGCCCCGACCGCGCTGTTCGAGTTGCTGCGGCTGGTCGAGGCCGGGGACGTGCAGCCCGACCTGATCGTCGGGGTTCCGGTCGGGTTTGTCGGTGCCGTGGAGTCGAAGGATGCGCTGCTGGCGACCGATCTTCCCTGGATAACGATCACGGGCCGCAAAGGCGGTTCGGCCATTGCCGCCGCAGTTCTTAACGCCCTGATGATCATGGCGGAGGAGGGATGACGCGGCGCAAAAAGCTGCGTAGCGGATATACCACCGGGGCCTGCGCCGCCGCGGCGAGCCTGGGTGCCGCGCTGCTGTTGCGCGACGGTGGCTCGCTGGCCTCAGTCGAGCTGCTGCTGCCGGCGGGAGACCTGGCCCGCTTCGCGCTCGCCGGCCAGGCCTTTTCGTCTCAGCGTGCGCACTGCTTCGTGGTCAAGGATGCCGGCGACGACCCGGACGTCACCCATGGCGTCGAAGTGCACGCCGAACTTCGCTGGGTCGCACGGCGGGAGGAGGATCTGGAGCTTGCCGCGGGGATCGGCATCGGCCAGGTCACCAAGCCGGGGTTGGCGGTCTCCGTCGGTGCCCCTGCGATTAACCCGGTTCCCCGGCAGATGATCACTGAGGCGGTCCGCTCGGTTTTTCCGCAGATCCCCGACGGGAAGGCTCTGCAGCTGACGCTGTCGATTCCGGATGGTGTGGCGCGGGCGAAGAAGACGCTGAACGAGCGTCTCGGGATTGTAGGCGGATTGTCACTGCTCGGTACCACCGGAGTCGTCAGGCCGGTTTCACACAAAGCCTGGACCGATACCCTTGATGTGGCGCTGGACGTGGCTCTTGCGGCGCGGGTCCCCGCAGTGGTGCTCTCGACCGGCCGGACCAGTGAGCTGGCCGCACGGGAGTTAAATCTGCCGGAAGAGGCCTATATCATGATGGGCGATTTTATCGGCTATTGTCTTGAGGCCTGTCATCGCAAAGGGGTGCCGGAGATAAACCTGGCGGCCCAGTTTGCCAAGCTGGTCAAGATTGCCTGTGGTCACCATCAGACCCATGCGCGTAATGCCGAGCTCGATCTGGACCGGTTAAGGGCCTGGGGGGAGGAGATCGATCTTGACGCTGGAGATTGTGAGCGGCTAGAGTTGGCTCATACGGCGCGAGAGGTTTACCAGCTTCTCGGCGCCGAATCGACACTGGTGAGCGATGTTGCCGCACGGGCGCTGGCGCTGATGCGCGAGCAGCTACCGGCTGCCGGGGTAAAGATTCAACTGGTGGACTACCAGGGGAAGATCGTAAAAACTTTCAGTAAAACTGCTGACCCTTCCCCTGGTGGGGAGAGGGCGGCACCAGATGTCCCTTAAGGGAGGCCATAATGAAGACGATTCATGTCATCGGAGCCGGAATTGCCGGACAGGAGGGGTTTACCCCGCGGGCACAGGAACTGATTGGTCAGGCGGATCTGCTGCTCGGTGCGGAACGTCTGCTCGAGCTGTTTCCTGAGTTCAGTGGCGAAAAGGTCAATATCGATAAGAATCTTGCCGCGGTGGTTGAAACAATCCAATCAGCAGATTGTCGGGTGGTCGTGCTGGCGTCAGGTGACCCGCTTTTTTTCGGTATCGGCCGCTATCTGCTGCGCAATCTGCCGGATGAGCTGATTGAATTCCTGCCCAACGTAACCTCGGCGCAGTACGCTTTTGCCAAGATCCGTGAGCCCTGGGATGATGCGGTGTTCGTCTCGGCCCATGGGCGGCAGCTGGAGGAGGCGGTGGATCGGATTGTTGCCAGTGACAAGGCGGCCATCCTCACCGATGAGGTGAACACCCCGGCGGCGATTGCCGCGGAGATCATGCGGCGCGGGCGGAGTGGCTACCGCGCCTATCTGTGCGAGGACCTCGGGACCGAGCAGGAACGGATCCGCACCACCGACATCAAGGGGCTGGTCGAGATCGACGCCGCACCGCTCAATGTGCTGCTGCTGATCAAGGAATATGAGGCCGGGGTCAGTCACTATATCCCGACCCTTGGCATTCCCGATGATGAATTCGTCACCGTCAAGAAGCTGATCACCAAGGAAGAGATCCGGGTGGTCACCCTGGCCAAGTTGAAACTGCGTCATGACATGTGCCTCTGGGATATCGGCGCAGGGTCCGGTTCCATCTGTATCGAGGCTGATCACCTGATGCCCAACGGACGGATCTTTGCTGTTGAGCGGAACGAGGAATGCCGCCAGTTTATCAAGGAGAACCTGCTCAAATTCAATACCCGGCATGTCAGTCTGGTGGAAGGGACGGCACCCGAATGTCTGGATGAGCTGCCGGATCCCGACCGGGTTTTCATCGGCGGCTCAGGCGGGCACCTCTGGGACATTCTTGACGCGGTGGACCAGCGACTGGCCAGCAATGGACGAATCGTACTCAACGCGATCACCCTTGATACCCTGACCGCCGCCAACGAGTACTTCGGCAACGCCGGATACCAGGTGGAAGTGGTGGCGGTGAACATCTCCCGGACCCGGCCGCTCTCCGACTACAAGATGTTCGAGGCCTACAACCCGGTCTATATTCTGACTGCGGTGAAAGACTGAGCGATGCCGGCAGCGAAAATGTTCCCGCCGGGTCAGGTCCTCTTTGTCGGTGCCGGTCCGGGCGACCCTGAGCTGATCACCGTGAAAGGGGTGAGGGCCCTGCAGCAGGCCGATGTCGTGGTCTATGCAGGCTCGCTGGTGAACCCGGCCCTGCTGGACGAATGCCCGGCCGCCTGCGAAGCCCATGACAGTGCCCCGCTCAACCTCGAGCAGGTCCTGGAGATTCTGCTGGCCGGATGTCGCGCCGGGAAGCGGGTGGTGCGTCTGCACACCGGCGACCCGGCTCTCTACGGGGCGATCCAGGAGCAGATGGAAGCACTCGACGCGGCCGGGATCGACTACCAGGTCATCCCCGGCGTGACCGCAACCTTTGCCGCGGCGGCCAGTCTGAAACAGGAGCTGACCCTGCCCGGCGTCTCCCAGACCCTGGTCCTGACCCGGCTTGCCGGGCGGACCCCGGTTCCGGAAAAGGAGCAGTTGTCGCGCATTGCCGCCAACGGCGGCACGATTGCCCTCTACCTGTCCGTGGGGATGATGGAGACGCTGGTCGCTGAGCTGCTGGCCGGAAACCAGTTCACCGGTGAGACACCGGTCGCCGTGGTCAGCCGGGCCAGCTGGCCGGATGAGCAGATCATCGAAGGGTCCCTGGCCGAGATCTGCGCCAAGGTAGCAAAAGCGGGGATCAGGCGCCAGGCCCTGGTGCTGGTCGGTGAAGTGCTGGCCGCACGCCGGCGAGGGGTGCCGGAGAAGTCCAAGCTCTATGACCCGGAGTTCTCCCACGGTTACCGGCGCTGACCTCTGTGAGTCGCGATTCTCGTCTTTCGCCGCTCTCCGCGCGGAGCAATGTGTCCATGAAAATTGCCATTGTCGCGATAACCCATCGTGGTGCCGAATTGGCCCGGCAGCTGGGCGAGGAACTGCTGGAGGCACGGGTTTACCTGCCGACACGTTTCTATCACGAGGACAGCTGTGATTATTTTTCGGAGCCGCTGGCCGAGCTGCTCCCCCGGCTCTTCGCCAGAACGGAGCAGTTGGTCTGCGTCATGGCCACCGGCATCGTTGTGCGGTTGCTGGCGGGGCACCTGCGCGGCAAGGAATTCGACCCGGGAGTGGTGGTCCTGGATGAAGCGGGAAATTTTGCCATCAGCCTGCTCTCCGGTCATCTCGGGGGAGCCAACCGGATGGCCCAGGAACTGGCTGAAATTCTCGGCGGGCAGGCGGTGATCACCACTGCGACTGACGTCAATAATCTGCCCGCCTGGGATCAGGTGGCCCGTGACGCCGGCATGGGCATACAGCCGGTTGCCCATCTGCGAACCCTCAATCGCCTGCTGCTCGAAGGGGAAACCATTGCCCTGGTCGATCGCAAGCGATTGATTGCCAACAGATTCCTCGATGTGCCGGGGGTTGAACTCTACGACTCGTTTGCCGATGCGATCCATTCGGATGCCCCGGGCCGGGTGTTCGTCACCAATCGCTATCTGCCCAATATGGAGAATCGCACCGCTCTGCTGGCGATCCGGCCTCCCGACCTGGTGCTGGGCCTCGGCTGTAACCGCGGAACCTCGGCAGATGAAATTGAAGCGGTGGTGAAGTCCTGCTTGCCCCAGGCGTTCCTCGCGTTTGCCAGTATCGGGCTGGTTGCAACGATCGATGCCAAGCGTGATGAAGCCGGGATCAATGAGTTTGCCGAGCGGCATAAGCTGCAGGTCGTTCATTTCCCGGCCGAGCAGCTCAACCGGGTGGAGGTGCCCAGCCCCCCCTCGGCGCATGCTCTCGAAGCCGTTGGAGCCAAGGGGGTTTGTGAGCCCGCTGCGGTTCTCGGTGCCCGGGGGGGACCGTTGCTGATCCGCAAACAGAAGAGTGGCAATGTGACCCTGGCGGTAGCTGAGATAAAGGATTTCAAAGGGTTATAGTTCTGGGTGGGTCCTCTGGCCACGCTGCTCCGCGGGCATGTTTTGCGGGCGGGAAAAGAGGTGTCGCGCCACTCGATCCGCACCATAATAACTCCGTTCCGGCCGGCTTGCAGGAGGAGGGACGTTTTTCTTGGGACCATATGAATGAACGGAAAACTCTGGGTTGTCGGGATCGGTCCCGGCAGCGCTGAACATATGACTCCGGCGGCACGTGCGGCGATTGTCGATGCTGATGTCGTGGCCGGTTATACAACCTATCTTGAGTTGATCCCCGAACTGATCGAAGGCAAGCAGAGGCTTTCCAGCGGCATGCGCCAGGAAGTTGAGCGTTGCCGGCTGGCATTGGCGTCTGCCGCGGCGGGGCACCGGGTCGCACTGGTCTGTTCAGGAGATGCCGGTGTCTACGGGATGGCCGGGCTGGTTCTGGAACTGCTCGACGGCAGAGAGCTGGACATCGAGATGGTGCCGGGAGTCTCAGCGGTGCAGGCCGCCGCTGCCCGTCTTGGCGCCCCGCTGATGCATGATTTTGCGGTCATTTCCCTGTCCGACCTGCTGACCCCCTGGACGCTGATTCGGCAGCGCCTCGACGCGGCTGGGCGGTCCGATCTGGTCGTCGCTCTTTACAATCCGAAAAGCCGCGGCCGCACCACTCAGATCGGCGAAGCGCGGGAGATCCTGCTGCGCCACCGTGCTCCGCAGACCCCGGTGGGGATCGTCCGCAATGCCTGCCGGCCCGGGGAGCAGGTGACGGTCACCGACCTGGAGAGAATGGCCGATCAAGAGATCGATATGTTTTCTCTGGTGATCATCGGGAACCGTTCGACGCGCATTGACAGCCGCGGTCGAATGGTGACCCCGCGTGGCTATGCGACAAGGATAGCGGGGAAGGAAACCCTCGAGCTGCGAGCAGCGTCGGCGGCACCCTGCCGGGCCCTGTTTGTCGGTGGCACCGGGTCCGATGTCGGCAAGAGCGTCATGGCTGCGGGGCTGTGCCGGGCGCTGACCCGGCGGGGATATCTAGTGGCGCCGTTCAAGGCACAGAATATGGCCCTCAACTCGGCGGTGACCCCGGACGGCGGAGAGATCGGCCGGGCCCAGGCGCTGCAGGCGGCGGCCTGCCGGCTGGAGCCACATGTGGATATGAACCCGGTCTTGCTCAAGCCGAACAGTGACACCGGTTCGCAGGTGATTATCCACGGTCGGCCGGTGGGGAATATGAGCGTCGGCGAGTACCATGCCTACAAGGCCGAAGCGTTCGCCAGGGTGACTGAGTCTTACCGCCGCCTTGCCTCCCAGGTCGACCTGGTGGTGCTGGAGGGCGCCGGAAGTATCGCCGAGATCAACCTGATGAGACACGATATCACCAACCTGAGGGCCGCGGCGCTGGCTGAGGCACCGGTGATTCTGGTGGCCGATATCGACCGGGGGGGCGTCTTCGCATCAATTGTCGGCACCGTTGAGCTGCTCTCCCCGGCAGAGCGTTCCCAGCTGCGCGGAATTGTCATCAACAAGTTCCGTGGCGACCCCTCGCTGCTTGAACCGGGCCTCACGGCGATCCAGGATCGTACCGGGCTGCCGGTTCTCGGGGTCGTGCCGATGCTCGACCTGCAGCTGCCGGAAGAGGATTCGGTGGCCCTCGCGCGAAAAAACAACGGACCCAAAGAGGGTTTGCAGGTCGGCGTGCTGCGTCTGCCGCGCATCTCCAACTACACAGATTTCGATCCGCTTGAGCGAGAGCCGGACGTGGCGCTGCGTTATGTCGAGCGCCCCGAGCAGGTCGATGGCCTCGATCTGCTGATCGTGCCGGGAACCAAGAGCACCTTGGCTGATCTCGATTTTCTCCATCGCTCCGGCCTCTATGCCGCTGTTCGCGCGTACCATACGGCGGGCGGGCGGGTGATCGGTATCTGCGGCGGGTTCCAGCTGCTCGGCAACCGGATCAGCGACCCGCAACGGGTCGAGTCTGAGCGTGGCGAGGGGGAAGGGCTGGGTCTGCTCGATGTGGAGACGGTGCTGAAGCCCGGGAAACAGACCCATCAGGTTGAAGCCCGGTTCCATCAAGGGGCCGCTGCGGTCGCCGGTTTCGGTGGGTTCGACCGGGTCAGCGGTTATGAAATCCACGCCGGGGAATCGACCTGCGGGGTCACGAGTCGCCCGCTGTTGCGCCTGGTCAGCCGCTCTGGCGAGCCGGTCAGCCTGGATGATGGCGCAGTCTCCGCCGACGGGCGGGTTTGGGGCACCTATCTGCACGGGTTCTTCGATGACGACCGGGTCCGTGCGGCGACCCTCGCTCCGCTGCGTGCCGGCCGGGGGGCAGCGCCAGCCGTTCATTCGACCCACAGGCTGCTCGATTCGGAACTTGAGCGCCTCGCCGAATATCTCGAGCGGCATCTCGACATGGACCAGATCTGTTCCTGGCTGGTGCCCGCGGGAGGGCACGCATGACGGCCGGACTTCTGCTGGGCGCCTTGCTGCTCGACCTGTGCCTGGGCGATCCGCGCGGCTGGCCGCATCCGGTCATCTGGATCGGGCGCTTGATCAACCGTCTGGAGGCCTGGTTGCGTGACGACCTGAAACCCCTTCAGGCGGCGGGCGCCGTGCTGGTGCTGCTGGTGCTGGCGATCAGCGGATTCGCTGCGCTGATCGCCCTGGAGCTGGCCGCGGCTCTGGGCGGATGGCTGGCCTGGCTGGTGACCCTGTGGATCGGCTGGAACTGCCTGGCGTTGCGCTCACTGCATCGGGAGAGCGCGCTGGTGATCGAAGCTCTGGAGCGGGGAGATTTGAATGATGCGCGCCAGGCCCTGTCGATGATAGTCGGCCGGGAGACCGCGCAACTGAGCGATGAGGAGGTGCTCAAGGCCTGCCTGGAAACCGTGGCCGAGAATGCCTCCGACGGCGTGGTTGCCCCACTCTTCTATCTGGTCGTCGGCGGGCCGATCCTTGCGCTGCTTTACAAGGCGGCCAATACACTCGATTCGATGGTCGGCTACAAGAATGACAAGTACCGGGAATTCGGCTGGGCAGCAGCGCGCCTGGATGACATGCTGAACTTCATTCCGGCACGCCTGACCGGGCTGCTGATGGTGGCGACTGCCTTTCCTCTCGGTCTGGATGGTGGCGGGGCATTCCGGATCATGCTCCGCGATGCCGCAAACCATGCCAGCCCCAATGCGGGGTGGCCTGAAGCCGCGGCGGCCGGAGCGCTTGGCGTGCAGCTGGGCGGCCCGGCGGATTATTTCGGCCAGCGGTTCGACAAGGCGACCATTGGCGATGCGAATGAAAAGCTGACCGTGAACCATTATCACCGGATGATCCGCCTGCTTTACGCCAGCAGTCTGCTCGCCGCGGCGATCGGCGCCCTGCTGCTGGGGATATTTCAATGAGCCGCCCACGACATGGCGGCGGAGTCGACCGGGCCGCAGAGGAGCTGGGGCTGTCACGGGAGCAGCTTCTCGATTTTTCCGCCAGTATCAATCCTCTGGGGATCCCCGCGTCGGTCCGTCAGGCAATCCTCGCAGCCCTGGAGCGGATTGCGGATTATCCAGAAATTGACGCCCACTCCCTGCGCCGGGAGCTCGCTCTCCATCATGACCTGCCGCAAGCGCACCTGTTGCCCGGCAGCGGATCGACCGAGCTGATCTACCTTCTGCCGCGCGCCCTGCGACCACGGCGGACGCTAATCGTCGATCCGGCTTTCAGCGAATATGCGCCTGCACTGCGGCAGGCGGGCAGTCACATCGACACGTTCCCTCTCAGCGCGGAGGATGCCTTCCGTTTCGATCCGCAGCAGCTGCTGGCCGCTCTCCACCCCGATACCGAGATGGTCTGGCTGGCCAATCCCGGCAACCCCTCCGGGGTCGCCGTCGCGCCGGAGCTGCTGCGAGGGCTGGCGGAGAGACTGGGCGCCTGTCGGCTGGTGGTGGATGAGGCCTTTGTCGATTTTGCCCCCGGAAAATCCCTGCTTGATGCGGTGACGAAACACGAAAATCTCTTCGTGCTCCGCTCGCTGACCAAGTTTTACGCCATCCCCGGGCTGCGCGTCGGCTACCTGGCGGGACCCGCCGGTGACATGGAGCGACTGGCGGCGGAACGCCTGCCCTGGACCCTGTCCACCCTGGCTCTTGCCGCCGCCAGGGCCTGTCTGGACGATGCGGCTTACCGGCAGCTGACCCTGGCCGAGATTCCCCGTTTGCGTGATCAGTTGAAAGAAGGTCTGGAGCAGTTGTCGTTCACGGTTTTTCCATCCGTCGCCAATTACCTCCTTTTCCGCGTTGCAGGCCATTGGCCGGACGCAGCGACCTTATGCGCCCGCCTGCGGCAGGAGGGGCTTCTGCTGCGCAATTGCGCCAATTTTCCTTCCCTCGATGACCGTTTCCTGCGGGTGGCGGTGCGCAGTGCTGAAGAGAACCAGCGTCTGCTGGACGCGTTGGCGGCGATGGAGGGATGATATATGGCTGAACTCCTTGCTACCGATCCCGACGAACTGCGTCTGCTGGTTCAGACCAGGATGCCTTACGGGAAATATGCCGGGCGGCTGCTTGTCGACCTGCCTGAACCCTATGTGGTCTGGCTGGTGCGCAACCAGCTGCCGGAAGGACAGCTCGGTCAGCGCCTGCTGGCGATCTACGAGATCAAGGTCAACGGCCTGGAGCCGCTGCTCGAGCCGCTGCGGCCGAAGGAGGAGCGATGAAACGTCTGCCCTGGTCGGGCGACTCTCCGGTGCTGATGCTGGCGCCGATGCAGGGCCTCACCAACCGGGCGCTGCGTGCCTGCATGATCGAGAGATCCAGCCCGGATGTTGTCTTTACCGAGTTTGTGCGGGTGCAGGCCAAGTCGCGCAAGCGGGTCGCCCGCGCCGATCTTGATGATATCAGGGGGCACGGCAGCCCGGTCCCGCTGGTGGTCCAGTTGATCGGTCACGGCGTCGAGGCATTGACCGATGCAGCCAGGATGGTCCAGGACGCCGGCGCAGAATATCTGAACCTCAATCTCGGCTGTCCCTACGGCAGAATGACCAGCGGAGCCACCGGTGGAGAACTGCTGCGCGACCCGGGGAAGCTTGCCGAGCTGCTGCATGCCCTGCGTAAAGCGATGCCGGGCAGCCTCTCGGTAAAGTGCCGGGCTGGATATGATGATCATCGGCAGATTTTCCAGCTGCTGCCGATCTATGAGGATGCCGGACTCGATTTTTTGATTCTGCATCCGCGGACTGTCGAACAGCGGTACGCAGGGGAGGCAGATCACCGGATTACCGCCGAGGTTGCCAGCCGGACAACGCTGCCGGTCATCGCCAACGGCGATATCAACACGGCGGCGCGGGGCCGGGAGATCCTGGCCGGCAGCGATGCCGCCGGGCTGATGCTCGGGCGCGGCGCGCTGGCTGATTCCCTCCTGTTTCGCCGTTTGCGCGAAGAGCTCTCCCCGGAGGTGGATGAGCGGCAGAGGCGCCGGGACCTGTTTGCGTTCCTCGACGATCTGCTGCCCCGCTACCAGGAGCTGTTCTGTGGGGAACGGCAAACCCTGATGAAGATAAAAGATCTGCTCAATTTTATCCCCGATCAGGAGTTGCAGCGCGATCTCGGGCGGATGAAGCGCGCAAGGGATATCATGACCTTTCGCCAGCTGTTGCTCGCCCTGAGAGAGGGCTAGGTCTCTATCTCGCTGAATTATAAAAAGAAAATAATCTTTCCCCGGTTGCCCGAGAATTGCAAAAAAATCGATTATCTGGTTAATTAAACAGGTTGTTATAATTTGTCGGGAGGGAAGATCTATGATGATCCGGGTGGAATACAAGGACGGACAACAGCAGCTTGTCCGGCCTCATCAGTTGAAGAAATTGATTTCGTCGGAGCAGATCGTGCGCTTCGAGCGTTCGGGCGGCTGGGCGACGCTGGGCGTTGATGTGTTGAGAGTCCCCGGGGGGAGCGAGAGCTACACTGGGGTGGAGCGGCGTTCGCCCTGAGACGAAGGAACAGGCAGGTTTTGGCAAGGGCGCCATCGGAGAAGATGGCGCCCTTTTTTTCGGTATCTCCCCCCCCAAAAAAAAATTGCTCTGCGATCAGCCAGTGCAAAGCCCATTATCCAGACGGGGCTTCGCCGCTTAAGAGGATCAGGTGCGGACCTGGCAAGCGGCGTCCCCGTCTTTTCGAGCGCAAGTTCCACTTCAGCAAGACTACGGCTACGGCCGGCACTCCCCTTCGCCATTCAAGCAACGATTCATTCGAAGCCTCCGGGTTCTCACTCCTGCTTGGCCACGATTCTGGCAATGATATTCACGTCCTGGAAATGAGACCCACTTTTCCGTTTTAGGTTGACAATCTTTGTTTAATAATATAATTTTAATTATATTGTGCCAATTAAATACTCGGTTAGGTTTCTGGCAATGGAAGGCACTTTTTAGCTTTTGAGTTATTGTATGAAGCAGAATATTGGGAGAAGCCGCCGGACCTCACAGAATCGTCAGCCATACAGGCGCTTGTACCTGCCGATGCGCGCGAAAATGGCGATAGCTGTTCTTCTGTCGAGTTCATGGCTGATTTTCTGTACATTTCTCGCGCTGCCCTGGATCGGGGATTTGGCAACAATCATGGGTCTTCCTCTGGCCCTGCTGATTGTCATTGGCGTGGCGCTCATCCCCGGGTGGGCCAATGCCTATCTGATCTCCGGCCTGCTCCTTGATCGCCGGCCCATCTACCAGAGCCATGAAACCCTGCCGCCGGTCTCTGTTTTGATCGCCGCCTACAATGAACAGGACTGTATCTTCGAAACTTTGCAGTCCGTCGCCGGCCAGCAGTACCCCGGACTGGTTGAGATCGTCGTCATCAACGACGGGTCCCAGGACGGGACGCAAGCCGAAATCAAACGCGCCAGAGAGCAGTTGTGCGGTTCTCCCCGCCTGGTCATACGGAGCCTGGATCAGTTGCCCAACCAGGGGAAGGCCGCAGCTCTCAACATGGGCCTGGGTGCGGCGAGTCATGACATCCTCGTGACAGTCGATGCCGACACCAGCATGTATCGCGACAGCCTGGCGCGCCTTGTCACCAACCTGATCGACGGTCCGCCGAACACTGCCGCGGTCGCAGGGACCGTGCTGGTGAAAAATTCGCGCAATTCCCTGATGACACGCCTGCAGGAATGGGATTATTTTCTTGGCATCGCGGTGGTCAAGCGGATTCAATCACTCTACCAGGGGACCCTTGTCGCCCAGGGTGCGTTCTCGGCTTACTGGCGCAGCGCGGTCGAGGCCGTTGGTGGCTGGGAAAATACCGTGGGGGAAGATATTGTCCTGACCTGGGCTCTGCACAAAAAAAACTTCCGCGTCAATTATGCCGAAAACGCTTTTGTCTTCACCAATGTGCCGGAGACCTATGGCCAGTTTTTCCGTCAGCGGCAACGCTGGTCGCGGGGATTGATCGAGGCGTTCAAGCACCATCCGGGTATCCTCCTGAAGCTGCGGCCCTATTCGCCGTTCGTTTTTTTTAACCTGCTGTTCCCTTATCTGGATGCGGCTTTTCTGCTGTTCTTCCTGCCGGGGCTGATTGCTGCGGTATTCTTCAAGGTCTATACCCTGGTCGGGATCATGACTTTGTACCTTCTCCCGCTGATGATTCTGATCAACGCCATCATGTATTACCATCAGCGCAACATCTTTCGCAGCCACGGACTGAGGGTGCGCAAAAACATTCTCGGCATGCTGCTCTATATGCTCACCTACCAGGCCATCATGTCACCGGCCAGTCTGGCCGGGTACATTTCTGAGCTGCTGCGATTCAAGAAAAGCTGGGGGACAAAATGATCCGGTTCCTCATGCTTCTGCTTGTTCTCGGCATCAGCTCACCGAGTTATGCCGAGCGGATCTTTACCGAGGTCAGCGGATCGAGCGACAGTGACGATGCACGGTCCCTCGGAGTTTTTGCCGGCTACCGGGATTCATTCAGCGGACCGGGCAGGACGGAGGTTGAATTCGCCGGCGGTCAGCGCACCTATTCCGAGCCGGGCGAACGTGAAACGTTCAACGTCGGACGGCTCCGGCTCGACAGCCGCCCGGGCAGAAACTGGCGCATGCAGCTGGGCTGTGAATTCCTCAACGGGGAGGACTGGTCGCCAGCCTTGCCCGCAGCTTTTCTCAGCAGTCAGCTGAATGAGGACTGGTACTTTGAACTTTCCGCCGAGCGCACACTGGTCGATTCGGTGAGTGCCGTTCGCCGGCATATCAGCGTCGACAGCTACGTCGCCTCGGCCGATTACCGACTGAACGACCGGTTGACTCTCGCCGGTGCATATATCGCCCAGTATTTTAGCGATGACAACCGCAAGAGAGGCGGCATCGGACGCGTTATTTATTCGCCGGAACAGCTGCCCGGTGTCAATCTGCAGATCAAGGGGCGTGTCCTGCGTTCCGAGCAGGACAGCCCGGACTATTTTTCACCGCAAACGCTCGTTGACGGGTTCCTGCTGTTCGGTTATGCAAAAGCGTTTGCTGATGATAACTGGGTCGTGAAGCTGCTGGCCGGGCCCGGCGCACAACGGGTTGAGCCTTTCAATGATGGAGCACGGAACAAGAGCGGTTACCACGGCGAGCTTTCTCTGCAGGGATGGTTCAATGATCACATCCAGCTTGTGTCACGACTCGGCTGTACGTCGGCGGACGACACGCAAGAGGCCTACAGCTATTGCTTCGGCAGGATGCGCCTGGAATATGCCTGGTAATTTCGCCAAGACGGCAAGAAATATCTTTCCGTTACAGTAGAAGCCCCCCCTGGGGCCTTGGTCCCCATAACCGATCAAGCGAACGGCCAGCTCGAAATATCGGGCTGGCCGCCTGGTTTTGTCAGGTCGCAAGGGCGCTGATCCAGAAAATCGGCAAAGTCACTATGCCGTTGCCGAAAACAGCGTGCGCCTTAGACGTCACGTTGACTCTGCTTCCGGGGTGCCCTGCAAATCGATTGAACGCAAATGAAGATCCCGCTGCGGGAAAGGAATCTGAATTTTCTCTTCACGGAAACGATTATCGATCTGCTGCAATAACTCACTTTTAATGCGGGGCCTTCCGTCAATATTTTCGATCCAGGCCCTTAGCTCAAAGTCGAGCGAACTGTCACCGAAGGAAATAAAAATCGGCGAAGGTTCCGGATCCTCCAGCACTTCTGAATGTTGCGCCGCAACCTCTGCCAGTATCGACAGCACCTGAGGGACGGGACTCCCATAGGCGACGCCGACCGGGATGACGATGCGAACTCTTCGGTTCGAAAGGGTCCAGTTGGTTACTTTCTGGGAAATCATCTGCGAGTTGGGAACGATCAGTTCGGCCTGGTCGAGAGTCTCGACGACGGTTGAGCGCAGCCCTATGGTCTTGACGGTGCCATACTCGCCATCTACGAGTATGCCGTCGCCGACCTTGATCGGTCGTTCGAACAGCAGAATGATCCCCGAGAGGAAGTTGTTGACGATATCCTGCAGGCCGAAGCCGATGCCGACACCCAGGGCACCGAGAATCACCACGAAATGCTGCAGGTTCATCCCCAGCGAGCTCAGCGCCACCAGGAATCCCACCAGCACAACCCCGTAATGAATAAGCTTTTTGATCGCATCGCGGACTCCCCGGTCAACCGCCTTGCGATAGAACACCTGGGTTTCGCACAGGGCCTGCAACAACCAGGAGAGCTGAAGAGCCAGGTAGAGGGAGACAGCCGCCAGGCCGACCATCTGCAGATTGATCTCCACTTCGCCGAACGTGATGGAATAATCGGCCAGGAAATCCCATGCCGCCCGGGGTCCGCCAAATACCCGCCAGATCGGCAGCAGGTGCAGAAAGGCAAAAAAGAACACCAGGAGTTTGAGGATGACCCCCAGTCTTTCAGCCACGTCCTGGCGATATTTTCTGAAGAACTTGTATTTCGCCAGGGTTTCGCGATTCAACAGGAAGCTGATGCCTCCCTGCCCCAGGCGCAGCCCCATATGAACAAACAGGATGATCATTGCGGAATCAAAAACAGCCTGGAAGAGCCAGAGGGAGAAATTGACATATCCGGTTGCCTGGCCGGCAAACGAAAAAAACAGGACCACGACAGCGACGCGCATCAGTTTTCTGAAGAAAGCCCCGCCCTTTGTCGTTGCGTTCCGCTTCGCCAGCCGGATCTGCTGGATAAGGAGCGGAATCGCCGCCAGGGCAAGCAGTGCGAGGTAGATCCTGAACAGGGGCTGGGGCAGGGCAATGAAGCGCAACGCGGCAGTCATCAGAAAAAAGAACGCGGCAACCAGAAGCATAACCGCCTGCTGACGATGGTGAATCAGCGCGGAGGCAAGGACGGCTGCGCCCGTTACGCCAACAGCCAGCAGCGCGAAGGTCACGATAGCCGGAGGGGCCGGAATGAGGTTGCCGACACTTATGGAGGCAATAAAGCTGCCTGCGGCCCAGGGATGAGCGAAGACAAACTGCCACTCTTCTGCTTCTGCAAACCTGTCCCGGGATTGCTCGATCCCCTTGGCCAAAAAGATCAGGACAAAGAGGAACAGCAGGTAGGCCCAGCTGCTGTGTTTCAATGTTTCCAGGTCGACCGCCACGCCATTGCGCAGCCCGGACCGCATCTCACTCCAGAGTTGGGGGGTGAATTGCCGATAAAAATCAGGGGAGAAAAAGGAAAAGGAGTTTTTCCGGAAGGTCGCCTTGCGTAACGCCAGCAGTGCCCTGGAAAACCTGTCCTGCGTCTCGATGACGCTGTGTTCAACGGCACTGACCTGTTCCTGCAGTTGGGTCAGCCGATTGGTGCCGCGCTGCAGCTGGACCGCCAATTGGGCCAGTTGGGCATCTGCCCGGGTGAAGATGTTTCCGGGTACCCTGTCGCCCCGTGTTTTCAGCTCCTCACGCCAATTGTTCCAGAAGGCCTGCTCTTCTTGCTGCTGGGCTCTGATGCCCTCAACTTCCCTCTGCCGGCCTGCCAAGTCCATCCTGATCTGTTCAGCGGCCTTGCCGGCGAGATTGAACTGGTCATTATATTGGGTCAGCCGTTCGATATACCATTCCTCAGGCGCCCCCAGAGCAGCGATCTGCCGCTGCAACTCCTGAACCTTGTCTGCCAGCTCCTGGCGTTTGCCGACAAGCGAATCGATATCCGCCATAGACTCCAGGCGGGCAGTCGACTTTTCGAGGAAGTCCGCGAGGCGGGCCGACCGCGTGCCCAGTTCGCTGAGGCTGGGAAGCTCAGCGGCAGCTGCCGCTGAGGGGCTGGCCTGGTCGCTGGCGGCTGCAGCAGGGAGAGGCAGGACCAGCAAGGCGAGCAGAAGGGGCAGGAGTTGCAGATACTTGCTCAGAACCATTTTTTCCTCTTGAAATAGATCAGCATCCCGCCCGCGCAGAGGATCATGAGAAGCCAGACCGCGGGGTAGCCCCAGGCGTATTTTAATTCCGGCATGTTCTCAAAATTCATCCCGTAGATACCGGCAATGAAGGTCAGCGGAATAAACAGCGAAGCCATAATGGTCAGGACCTGCATCACCTCGTTCATCCGGTGGCTGATGCTTGACATATACAGGTCAACCAGTCCCGTGGCCGTGTCCCGAAAGGTTTCGACGGTATCGATAATCTGCACACTGTGGTCGTAGAGATCGCGCAGGAAAACCTGGGTTGAATCATGAATCAACGGGTATTCATCGTGCAGTAACGAGTTGACAACTTCGCGCAGCGGCCAGACTGATTTGCGCAGAAAGATCAGTTGCCCTTTCAGTTGATGAACCCTCTGCAGGGTGTCCTGGGTCGGTTGCCTGATAAGTTCTTCCTCCAGCGCCTCCAGGCGATCACCGATCTTCTCCAGGGTATGGAAATAACTGTCAACCACCGAGTCGAGCAGGGCGTAGGTCAGATAGTCGGGACCCCGCTGGCGAATCCGGCCACTTTTACGTTTCAGCCGCTCGCGAACACCATTGAAGACATCGCCCGATTTTTCCTGAAAGCTGAGGACGTTGTTTCTGGTCAGGACCAGACTGACCTGCTCAGCGCTGATCTGATTGCTGTTCTCCTCAAATTCGAGCATTTTTACCATGACCAGCAGATATCCTTCAAAATCTTCGATTTTGGGACGATGGCCGGTATTGAGAATGTCTTCCAGGGCCAGCGGGTGCAGATCGAAGGCTTTGCCGAATGCATCCAGGGTGGGTATGTCATGGATACCGTCAAGGTTGATCCAGCTGACGTTTTCGGTCGTCTTGAAAGCAAGACACCGCTCGAGGGTCACGTCCTCTTCGACCGTGAAGTGTTCCTCATCGTAGTCGATGAAGGAGATCGACGGCCGCTCCATTTTCTGCTTGCCGACATGGATCAGCGTCCCGGGGGGCAGGCCAATCTCCTTTGGCGTGCTCCTGAACAGCGAGGTGACCGTCTCAAACGGATGCAGCAGTGACTTCATCTCGTTTCTCCTCTCGTCCCCCTAACGCTCCAGTCCGAAATCATCTTCGGTCAGTGCAGAGGTGTACTCATCAAGCGCGCCTTCCGCTTCATCAGCGTCGGGGACCTTGGCCAGGTGGATCAGGGCATCCCCTTCGTGAGCCAGCGGCAGATTCAACTGGCCGATCACAACGCCGGTATAGGGTGCCCGAACCTCTTCGGTATCATCCCCGAGGGGGTCGCTTAAAAGCCCCAGCAGAAGGCCCTTTTTTACCAGATCCCCCTGCTTAACGGTGCGGGTGAAGGTTCCGCTCATGCTTGCCCTGACCCAGCTGGTCCGATCGGTGATGATCGGTTCAATTGCTTTTCGTTTGCGCCCTGTGGCAAGCATCCGTTTATGTCGCATGACATTGAGGATGCCTTGCAGGCCGGTACGAATAACACTTTCATTGAAATACAGAGCTTCCCCCCCTTCAAAAACCAGCACCGGTTTTCCCATGGCGGCAACGGCCTCGCGCAGCGAGCCCTCGCGCAGTTCTGAAGGAACGACGACCGGAGCCCCGAACGCACAGGCCAGCTCAAGTGTTTGCGGATCATCGAGAGAGGCGCGGATTTGGGGCAGGTTGGAGCGGAAATTGGAACCGGTATGCAGGTCGATTCCAAAATCGCAGCGGTTGGCGATTTGAGTCATGAACAGGTGAGCCAGGCGTCCGGCCTGGGATCCTTTGGGGGTGCCGGGGAAAGATCGGTTCAGATCGCGGCGGTCCGGCAGGTAGCGGGCGCGCTGGATGAAGCCAAACGTGTTGACCACCGGAACAGCCACGAGGGTTCCTTTAAGGCTGTTGAGTGCCTTGATGTTGAGCAGCCGACGGATCATTTCGACACCGTTGATTTCATCACCGTGGACCGCGGCGCAGACGAACATGATCGGTCCGACACTGCGTCCATGAATGATGTGCACCGGCAAGGTGATTTCATTGTGTGAATAGAGCCGGGCCATCGGCAGGGCAACCGTTGCACGACCGCCGGGTGGGATCCTGGTGCCGCCGAGCTCAAAAGCCAGCTTCTGTTTCATCCTTTTCCCCTGGTGCCTGTTTTGCCGGGCTTGGCCTGCTTTTCGATAAATTTGATAATCATTCCGGCGACATCCTTTCCAGTTGCTTCCTCAATCCCTTTTAGCCCGGGAGAGGAGTTGACTTCCATCACCACCGGTCCATGGTTTGAGCGTAACAGGTCGACCCCGGCGACATTCAAACCCATAATCCGTGCCGCCCGTACCGCGGTAGAACGCTCTTCGGGGGTCAGTTTGGCAATGCTGGCGTTGCCGCCGCGATGCAGGTTGGAACGGAATTCGCCCTCTGCCCCCTGGCGCTTCATGGCGGCGACCACCTTGTCGCCGATGACGAAACAGCGGATATCCGAACCACCGGCCTCTTTGATGAATTCCTGCACGAGAATGTTTTCTTTCAGCCCTCGAAACGCTTCGATAACGCTCTCCGCCGCTTTCCCGGTCTCTGCCAGAACAACCCCGATCCCCTGGGTCCCTTCCAGCAGCTTGATCACCAGGGGGGCTCCTCCGACCAGCTTGATCAGGTCCTTGGTGTATTTTGTCGAGTTGGCAAATCCGGTGACCGGCAGGCCGATCCCTTTACGGGCCAGCAGCTGCATGCTGCGTAATTTGTCGCGCGAACGGCTGATGGCGACCGATTCGTTGATGCTGTAGACCCCCATCATTTCCAGCTGGCGGACGACTGCCGTGCCGTAGAAGGTGATCGAGGCACCGATCCGGGGGATGATGGCGTCAACCCCCTTCAGCTCCTCTCCCTTGTAGTGAATCGTCGGCCTCTGGGTGGCGATGGTCATATAGCAGAGCAGGGGGTCACAGACCCGCACGTCATGGCCGTGCGCCGTTGCGGCTTCGACCAGCCTGCTGGTGGAATAGAGTTTCTGGTTGCGTGACAGTACAATTATTTTCATCCCTGGGACTCCTTGGCTGAAGTTTTGTAAACGTGGCGTAAGGACGGCCCCAGGAGATATGAGCGGTCCGGTGCGACCAGGACATTTATTTTTTGCAGCGCGCTGCGACCGAGCAACATGCGGAATTTCATCGTATCACGATTGGTCAGGGTCAGTTCAATCGGAAACCTGTACTCGGCGATCTGCACATCAGTTTCGATGACATAGCGATCTTCCGCATGCCCCCCTGAGTCGGTTACCCGCCGGCAGTCTTTTACTTCGGCATGGCAGACCCGGACCAGCTCGTTGTTCCCGGGCAGCGGGTGAACACAGAAGCGAACGAGCTCTTTTCCGCCGTCACGGTAGGTCTCGACGAAAAAAGCATGCAACGCCGAGGTGCGTGCACCCGTATCGATTTTTGCTTTTATACCGGGCAGTCCCAGATCTGGAAGTGCCATCCATTCGCGCCAGCCCATCACCGGCTGCTGATTGTGGATCATTGCTGATGCCTCTCTTGGTCTCACATGTCTTTAAATACTAACCTGATATCAAAAGGTTACAACCTCTCAGGGGAGTATTTTGCCCCCCTTTGCAAAAGTCAGCGCATTGTAGAGAGATTGCGGCAAAAGGCAATGATAAATCGATAGTCAATCTGCAGCAAGAACGGGCACGGCGCAGTGGTGTGATTCTCTCACGTCTTTGACCTCGGTTCATAGCTGATGTAGATTGGCGAAAGCTGCCAGGGAACGACTCATTTTTACCGAACTCGAAAGCGGTCCGCCATGTATTCCATCAATCAAGTCGAATCGATTGTCCACGACTTCTGGGAGACTGCTCCAAGCAACAGTTTGCACCTTGACTCCGGTGAGAAGGCATGGGGCGAGCCGCACGTCGCGATAGCCCGGGGGGACGACCCACTGTTTGACCGTATCAAGGAGATGATCGGTCCTTTCCTCTGGACACCCCTAGAGGCCTATGCCCTGGCCTTCCCCGATGCACCGGTCTCCGCCGGGGAACTGCGGGTGATCAGCTATGTCCTGCCCCAGACGCCGGCGACCCGCGCCGACCAGGGCCGGCAGAACAGCATGCCGAGCGAACGCTGGGCAAGATCGCGATACTATGGTGAAGAGTTTAACTGCGAGCTGCGTCTGCATCTGGCCGAGGCTCTCGGCAGTGCGGGGTTCCTCTCGGTCGCGCCCGAGCGTCTGCCCGGATTCGGCTACCAGCAATCGGCGCGTTTCGGTCTCGCCTCGAACTGGTCGGAACGGCACGTCGCCTTTATTGCCGGGCATGGCACCTTCAGCCTTTCAGACGGGATGATCACCCGCTGGGGGAAGGCGGTCCGGTTCGGGTCGGTGGTGTCGCGTATCGATCTTCCGGTAACGGAGCGGGCCTATGGCGACGATCATCAGGCCTGGTGTCTCTGGTACGCCAGGGGAACCTGCGGGGTCTGTGCGGGGCGTTGTCCGGTCACCGCGATTTCGCCCGAAAAAGGGCATGACAAACAGGCCTGCTTCACCTACATCCGGGAAGCAACCACTCCTTACGCGACGCAAACCTACGGGACAGGTGCGACCCCCTGCGGGCTGTGCCAGAGCAAAATTCCCTGCGAGGCCCAGGTTCCCCCGGCGCTGCTTCGGCCCCCGGCTGAAGGCCAAAGAACAGGCTTCAGGTCTCCCCGGAAGTGAACGGTCGACTCAGGGTGTGAAAGATGCCTCGCCGCACCTCGGGCATCCCTGCATCCGCAGGGGAGGCTCCAGATGGCTTTTTTCCAGCAGGGCCTTGTCGATAAAAACGTCCTCAGTTTTTCCGTCCGTCATCACCTTGCCGTCATGGATGACAATCGTTCGCTCGCAGAGGTCGAGGACCAGGTCGAGATCGTGAGTGGCGATGATCTTGGTGTGCCTGAACTGTTTCAGCTGGTTGATCAGCAGCCGCCGGGCGCGGGGGTCGAGGCCGGTATCCGGTTCGTCCATCACCAGGATGTCCGGTTTCATCGCCAGCACAGTAGCGATCGCGATCGCCCGCTTTTCGCCGCCTGACAGGTGGTGCGGAGGGCGATCCTTGAGATGCAGTGCGCCGACATCCTCAAGCGCGCTTGCTACCAGCCGCTCAACCTCCTCCACCGGCAGCCCTTGATTCAAGGGGCCGAACGCCACATCGTCGAAGACCGTTGGCATGAACAGCTGATCGTCCGGATCCTGAAACACCACTCCCACCGTCCGTCGAATATTGCGCAGTGTCGCTTTGCTGATCGGCAAGTCACCGATCAGGATCCGGCCGTCTTGCGGCGTCAGGTAGCCGTTCAGGTGTTGCAGCAGCGTTGACTTGCCTGCACCGTTGGCGCCGACGATTGCCACAGACTCTCCGTGGTGGATGAGAAAGGAGAGCCCGTTGAGGGCGGAGGTCCCGTCGGGGTAGCTGTATCTGAGGTTTTCGACTGCGACGATGTGATGGCTCATAATCTCTTCGTGGTTTGATGGGGGACCGTTTTCAGGTGACCAGTTGGCCAAGCAGCTGCGGAAGATTGTAGCATCGCAGCAGGAGAAAGAGGCCGCTCCATCCCAGCAGGAAGAGAATTTCCCGGCGGCCGATAGAGAGCGTTCGTCTCACCCGGATGTTGCCGTCGAAGCCGCGACAGAGCATCGCAAGATGAATACGTTGCGAGCGGTCCAGGGTGCGCAGCAGCAGCTGGCTCAGCAGTTGTCCGACCACTCTGGGGGTCAAGCCGCGCCTGTCACCGGAGCGCAGTGCCCGGCCGCGAACAAGTCGGATCGCTTCTTCGCTCAGCACGAACAGGTAGCGGTAGAGCAGAAGCAGTTGAACGGTAAATATTCTGGGTGCGCCGAGTCGGTTCAGGGCCATGCAGATCCCGGGGAAACTGCAGGAGGCGATCAGGATCAGGGCAGCGCTGACGGTCAGGCTGAAGCGCAGCAGAATTGACAGAAAGGAGACCCAGCCGCCCGAGACGGTCCATGGCCCGATCTGCAGCAGAGGTTGCTGGTCGATCAGCGGATTGAACATCCCGACCAGGACGGCAAATGGTGCGACGAGGAGAAGCTTGCTGAGCAGAACGCGGGATGGCAGGCGGCCGCCTGCCATCAGGATCAGAGGAAAGATGAAAAATGGCAGCAGGGCGGAGATGCTGTACTTGTCAAAGGAGGCGACCGTGATGATGAAGATCAGGGTCGTCAGCAGCTTGGCTCTTGGGTCAAGACGATGGACCCAGCTGTCGCGGTAAGCCAGGGAGTCGAGGGTGCCGAGGGCAAGAGCTGCTGATTCGATGCGTGACATGGCTTCTTCTGGGTTCGAGGTTCAATAAGGCTGCAGTCTGTCCCCGCATGGACAGGTGTTGTTCCTAGTCCTGGGTTATCTCAGGTTGCGTCCCGTGGTGGAGGTGACTAGTTTGCCGTGTTTGACTCCTTTGGTGCCGATCAGCTCATCGGCCAGTCTTTTGACCCGCAGGGCCTTGCCTTTGATAACCACAACCTCCAGGCAGTGGTGCTTGTCCAGGTGGATATGCAGGGTCGAGACGATCTCTTCATGGTGAGAATGCTGGTGCTCGGTGAGGCGGTCAGCCAGGTCGCGGGTGTGGTGATCGTAAACCAGGGTGACTGTGGCCACTGTCTCCTGGTCTGCATCTCCCCATTCGTCCTCCACCAGGGCGGCACGGATCAGGTCGCGGAGGGCCTCGGAGCGATTGACGTAACCCTTTTTGCGGATCAGGTTGTCGAAGCGCTGCAGCAGTTGCCCGTCTATGGAGATGCCGAAACGGCTCAACTCGGACAATGTCTGCTCCTTTCCTGTCGTGTTCAGTTGTCGTAGGGTCGCGAATGAATGCGCAGCGCCCGGAGCTGGGAACAGGCTTTAGACTGATTTAACACAGCGCGTCGAGCAGGGCAAGGAAGATGGCGGAATCGTTTCGGTTTGGTTGCTTCTGTCCACAGGTTGCGCACAGAAGGCTTACAACATGTTGTGTGTTCGGGTGAAAAAAATCCCTAGATGTTGTGTTTTTTGCCTTTCATTAGGGAGAAAAGGTGTGCTACATTTTCTTCCGATTTAATGCCTGGTTAGAGCGGCTGTATCGCTTGTCGGGTTCTGTGAGACATTTTTTGGGAATTTGGTTCTGCAGGAGGGTGCTGATGGTAGAGTTTATCCGCAAACGGGACGGACGGCTGGTCCCTTTTGAAGAGGGGAAGATCGCCCAGGCGATCGTCAAGGCGGTCACTGCGGTCGGCGGCCAGGACATGGAAAAGGCGGCCGAGATAACCCGCCAGGTCAGTGGCATCCTTGCGGTCCTCTACAAGGATGACCGCGTTCCGACTGTCGAAAACGTACAGGATCTGGTCGAGAAGATCCTGATCGAGAACGGTCACGCAAAAACCGCGAAGTGTTACATCCTCTACCGGAAACAGCACGAAAGTCTGCGCGAAACCCGCGAATTCATGAAACAGTCGATCGAAGCGATCGATTCCTACCTGGTTCAGGAAGACTGGCGGGTCAACGAGAACGCCAATATGGGCTATTCGCTGCAGGGCCTCAATAATCACATCGCATCAAATATCACCAGCAACTACTGGCTCAACAAGATTTACCCGGATGATGTCGCCGAAGCTCATCGTGAGGGGGCCTATCACATTCACGATCTCGGGATGCTCTCCGTCTACTGCTGTGGCTGGGACCTCAAGGATCTTTTGCTGAAAGGCTTCACCGGGGCCTACGGCAAGATCCAGAGTGCCCCGCCGAAGCATTTCCGCACTGCGCTGGGGCAGGTGGTCAACTTTTTTTACACCCTGCAGGGCGAAGCGGCGGGAGCCCAGGCTTTTGCCAATTTCGACACCCTGCTGGCCCCTTTCATTCATTACGACAAGCTCAGCTATAACGAGGTGCGGCAGTCGATCCAGGAATTTGTGTTCAACATGAACGTGCCGACCCGGGTTGGTTTTCAGACACCTTTTACCAACATCACCATGGACATGATGCCCCCTTCGAATCTGGCCAGCGACGCGGTGGTCCTGGGGGGGGAATTGATGGATCGGACCTACGGCGAGTTCCAGGATGAGATGGATATGCTCAACAGGGCCTTCTGCGAGGTGATGATGGAGGGGGATTCCTCCGGGAGGATTTTCTCCTTCCCGATCCCGACCTACAACATCACCCAGGGGTTCGATTGGGACAGCCCCCGTTTCCAGCCGATCTGGGAGATGACCGCGCGTTACGGCATCCCCTACTTCAGCAACTTTATCAACTCAGACATGGACCCGGAGGACGCCCGTTCCATGTGCTGCCGGCTGCGACTTGACAACCGCGAGCTGCGGCGGCGAGGGGGCGGCCTGTTCGGTTCCAACCCCCTGACCGGTTCGATCGGGGTGGTGACCATCAACCTGCCGCGGGCCGCATATCAGGCCGAGGACAAGAACGGTTTCTTCACCCGGATCAGCCACCTGATGAAGTTGGCGCATCAGTCTCTGGAACTGAAGCGCAAGCAGCTGGAGCGCTTTACCGAGGAGGGGCTGTACCCCTACAGCCGGTTCTACCTCTTGGGAATTCGCGAGCGGAGTGGCAGCTTCTGGGACAACCATTTCTCCACCATCGGCCTGATCGGCATGAACGAAGCCTGCCAGAATCTGCTGGGGGCCGGAATCGACACGGCAGAGGGGCATGAGTTCGCCCAGGTAACCCTCGATTTCATGCGCAAGCAGCTGGAGGCGTTCCAGGAGGAGACCGGCCATCTCTACAACCTCGAGGCAACCCCGGGGGAGGGGACCAGCTACCGGCTGGCGAACCGTGACCGATCCCGTTTCCCCGACATTGTTACCGCCGGAACCGATGAGCCTTACTATACCAACTCCACCCAGCTGCCGGTGGGGACCACCGAGGATATCTTCGAGGCGCTCAACCATCAGGACGGGCTGCAGACCCTCTATACCGGCGGCACGGTCTTCCACGGGTTCCTTGGGGAGCGGCTTGAGGACTGGAACAGCGCCCGGCTCCTGGTGCGGCGGATCGCAGAGAACTTCCATCTGCCCTACTTTACGCTCAGCCCCACATTTACCATCTGCCCGGTCCATGGTTACATTTCCGGGGAACATTTTGCCTGCCCCCACCATCAAGAGGGGAAGGCGGCTTAGCCGCACTGCCCGGCGGCAGTGGCAGGTGACATGTTTTTACGCCGAAGAGAGGGAAACTAATGGCAACCAAGTGTGATGCAAAAACTGAAGTCTATTCGAGAGTTTGTGGTTTTTTCCGGCCGGTTCAGCAGTGGAACCGGGGCAAAAAGGAAGAATTCAAGGATCGCTCCGAATATGTCGTAGGCAAGGAAAAGAACGACTAAGAGCAACGGATTATGCGTATCAAAGGGTTTCAGGGGACCAGTCTGCTCGACTTCCCCGGCCGGTTGGCCGCCCTGGTTTTCAGCGGCGGCTGCAACCTCACGTGTCCCTATTGCCACAATCCCGGCCTGGTTCTCGACCCCGGGCAATATCCGGACTACCCAGTTGAGCATCTGCTGGCTGATCTGCGGCGGCGCTGCGGATTTATCGACGGGGTGGTGGTTTCGGGTGGCGAGCCGACCCTGGACCCCGGTCTGGAGTCCTTTCTGCGGCAGTTGAAAGATCTCGATCTGCAGATCAAGCTCGATACCAACGGTCTCTTGCCGGAGGTGCTGCGTCGTCTGCTGGAGCAGCAGCTGGTCGATTATCTGGCGATCGATCTGAAAACTTCGCCGAAGCGTTATTCGGAACTGCACGGCTGTTACGTCGACAGTACTCCCCTGCTTGAAACCATCGATCTGGCCAGATCCGCAGGGTGCGATTACGAATTTCGCACCACCTGCGTGCCTCGGTTTGTCGAAGCGGAGGATATCAGGGCTATGGGCATCTCGATTAAAGGCGCCCGCCTGTGGGTCCTCCAGCAGTTCGTACCGCAGCACTCCCTTGATGCACGTCTGCACGATTCGGTGCCCCACCCGACCAAAACACTGCAGGATTTCTCCCGTCTGGCTGCTGACTATGTCGCTGATGTAAAATTGCGCGGCATCACCGAATAGGCTGCTCAGCAGAACTCCCCAAAACCTTGCGTATGCGTTTAACTGCCTGAAAAAACGGGGGTTGTTTCTTGACCCGTGGCATTCCGGGTGCTAGACTTCGTTACACGAATATTGAAATCGTCACACGATTTAGTTTCCGAGGATCTCTTTTCCGGGAGTTCTGTACGATGCACATGGCCGATGCCTTGATATCCCCAGCAGTTGGTGGCGTCATGTGGGCTTTCGCCGCGGGTGCCATCGCCCGTTGCTCGGGACAACTCAAGCGGCAGCTCGATGATCGTACGGTTCCGCTGATGGGCGTACTGGGCGCATTTGTTTTTTCTGCCCAGATGATTAACTTCACCATCCCCGGAACCGGATCGAGCGGGCATATCGGGGGAGGGCTGCTGCTCGCTGTCCTGCTCGGCCCGGCGGCCGGCTTTATCGTTATGGCGTCGGTGCTGACGGTCCAGGCGTTCTTTTTTGCTGACGGGGGTCTGCTGGCGCTCGGCAGCAACATCATCAACCTGGGGGCGGCGACCTGTTTTGTTGCCTATCCGCTGGTTTTTCGTCCACTGGCCGGGCAGACGCCTCGCAGGGGCCGCCTGATGCTGGCCTGCCTGGTCGCTGCGGTT
Source organism: Desulfuromonadales bacterium (assembly GCA_032251255.1). Lineage (GTDB taxonomy): Bacteria > Desulfobacterota > Desulfuromonadia > Desulfuromonadales > Geopsychrobacteraceae > BM509. The sequence continues at coordinate 1,580 of JAVVDY010000004.1, read as the reverse complement.
GTCGGTCTGCAGCTCGGGTCCTGCGGGGTTGTGGCGGAAACGGTCCTCTCCGGCAGGGTTGATCTTCCGTTCGCGTCGTTCCTCCTGCTGATGCAGCCGATCCACCTGGCGATAGGCCTAGTAGAAGGGGGGCTGACCGCATTCGTGTTAGGTTTGATCTGGAAGGCGCGCCCGGACTTTTTTACCTTGAATATGCCTGGCCAGGCTGCGCAGGGGGGCTCCGCCAGGCAGCTGCTTGTCCCGCTTCTGGTCGCGGCCATGGTGTGCGGCGGTCTGCTGTCCGGCTTCGCTTCCAGCCGGCCAGATGGCCTTGAGTGGGCGATGGAGAAGGCCGCAGCAGGCGGCCATGGGTTGAGCGTCACAGCGGCTGAAAACCCGTCGGTATTTGAGTGGGTTCAACAGCAGACGTCACTGTTGCCCGATTACGGATTCCCTCACAGCGGCTCTCATGGCTCGGACGGGGGGGCAGGCAGAGTGGCTACGGGGGCTGCTGTCAGCGGGCTGACAGGGGGGGGGCTCACTCTCCTGCTGATTGTCCTGGGGGGCTGTCTGGTGCGATTTAAGCAGGGTCGGTCGGGAGGCGTTTGACCGCCCGGAGAAATGGATCACGACTCCGCCCGGGCGACTTGACTGTTCCCGGACGGAGTCTGCCTGGCTATGGCATTATTCTTCCAGTTTGTGACAGAACAGGCAACGGAACTTGGGCGGGTGTTCCGCCGGAAAGGCGACCTGCTCTTCGTTGTGGCATTCCTCGCAGAATTTTTCCGCCGCTTTCTTCCCTTCCGCTTTGACCAGTGAGTAGAAGCGCTGGTGGTTTTCGTCAGCGGGGACCCGCTTGGTGGTCTCCTCAGGTGCTGCCATCAGGAACAGAATGATGGCCAGGGCTCCAATCAGGAGAATGATGTCGCGTTTTTTCATGGGTCCTCCAGAGACGTAATGATAATCAGGCGGGCTTGGAATTGGCTGCCGGGTTTATAAAAGGGCGATCCCCGTTCACGGGCGTGGACCGGTTCCTCATTCTGCACCAAGCTGGAGGGTGAGGTCAATATGGCAGCTCTTGGGGGTGAGAATGGTGCTTATTCAGCCTTGATGAAGAGCAGGTAGATAAAGATGATCACGACGATCAGACCACTGCCGACCAAGAGCGGCAATCCTCCTCCGACACTTTCGATGCCGGTCCCCTGCTTGACAGTATAGGAGACGGCCAGAGCGAAGCCGCCGATGCCGACAAGAAAGGCGGAGGTAGTTTTCCAGCCGATCAAGTAGGTGATGCCAATGGCGACTGCAAAGCCGGCCAGAACGTAAGGGTTAGAACTGAGTTCGTCGATGTTCCAGGCGGCCAGTTGCTCAAGCACCCTGTCGGTGCGAAAATGTTCCAGATAATTGAGAAAGTCTGTCCAGGTCATGATCCCTCCTGCGGGTACAGTCCGTTCAGCGGGTGGACGTTGCCGGCGTATGACGAATAGTATCAGTTTTTATATCCAACGGAAAGAGATAAAAGCCCGAAAATCTTGACTTTATATACCCGGCGCGCTCAATTTCCAAGTGCAACATTTTTAGGAGATAATGTTGCATGGGAA
>JAVVDY010000003.1:154756-224551 GCA_032251255.1 Desulfuromonadales bacterium | reverse complement strand
ACCCTCGCCGCCACTAATTGAAGCATCTGATCGAAAAGGGTGCTGAATAGTTACACCCAACGAATGGATTTATGTACACAGACAACCATCCCGAGCTTCGCAGCGCCGTGAATTCTCACCTGGGGCTGAAGACCGGCGAGGCAACCAAGACGGCCTTCGAAAAGGCCAAGATGGAGCTCATCCATAAGAAGACAGCCATCTCCAAAGCGATCAATCTCCTCAACATGGACAAATATCTCGAGATTGTCGGACCGCAAGCGCAGCTGGCGACTCCTGTTGAAAAGGACGCCGCTGCGATGCTGGATGACTACTTCATTCCGCGCCCCAGTGAGTCTATTGATGCCGCTTTTGCCCGCGCCAAACGGGAATCGATCGCGAAATTAAAGAACGGGGCGGCCCAGGTAAAGCACTTCTCCTATAAGGACTACTGTGTCAAGCGGAAGAAGGCGGCCCCCGCGAAAAAAGTGCGGGCGACCAATTTCGATAACGTGCGGATCGAGAAAAAGCGGACGACCTGAGGATGGGCTGCGGATCAGGGCAGGACAGCGCCCTTTCCCCGTCCCTGAGAGGTCATTCCCTCCTGTTGAACCATGCCTCCCCCGGCATGGTCGTTATTCCCACGTCACGTCGACCGCGTCCTGCTGGACCAGGCCTCCGGCTCTCTGGGTCACGACGATGCGGTTCAGGCCGGGCACGATCGGCACCCAGGCTGACCACTGAGGGGGCGTATCGCAATAACATGCCCACCAGAGGGAACTCTCGAATTTGCTCCCCTGACTGATGATTCCCGAGGCGCCGGTGGTCTCGTTCACCCAGGTCAGTTCATGCTCGCCGATCCAGGCTGATTCGATGAAGCCGTCTGAGTCCAGGCATGTGCGCCGGAGGCAGGTGGTGCCGGGCGGCAGAAATCCGTCCCCCTCCAGGTACCACCCCTCGTCGCTGAGCCAGTGCTGATAGTCTGGATCGGCGCTGCTCTGCGTCTCGGGGCCGGTGATGCTCAAGCGATAGTCGTCGAAGCCGTTTACGACATGCTCGCCGGAGCTGCTCCCCCCGCATCCGGAGAGGGCTGCCGCCACAGCAAGACTGCAAAATACCAGGATTGTTGCACGGCAGCAGGAACGGAGCACACTTTCTTCATCGAGCGCTATGCAGCCTCGTTCTGCGTGATTCCGGCCCAGGTTTTTTCTCATGGCGACCTCAACAATAATGAAGGAGATTCACAGGGATCCTGTTTTCTTCATTAGACGCCAAAACGGGACGTTGTCAAGTCGTTAGGTCGTGTTCTGGGGCGGGGGTGTTCAATTCCTGGCAAAAAAAGCGCAGCCGATCCGCTGTTCCGGTTCCTGACGGGTTCCGGTCGGCGATCATCCGGACGGCATGATGCAACATGACCGCCAGCATTTCGCTTGCCTTCAAGGCAAAGCAGGAGTACACCATCTCCTGGGATAAAAATGCCGTCAAAGGGTTTTTCCACCAACCTTCCGTGGGATCCTCGCATGAACAAACTCTCTCTGAACTGGGTCGCGGTGGCGCTCCTTTCATCCGTCAGCTTCGCGCTGATGGCCGCCTGCGCACGGGTCGCCAGCCGGGAATTGCCCCAGATCGAGGTGGTTTTTTTCCGCAATTTCATCGGCCTGCTGTTGCTGATCCCTCTGGCCTTGAAGCAGAAGCTGACTTTGCGCACTGCTCATCCGGGCCTGCACCTGTTCCGGGCGGGCGCAGGCATTTCCGCCATGTACCTCTACTTCTACGCCATCAGTCATCTGCCGCTGGCCGATGCGGTGCTGCTCAACTATACGTCCCCGCTGTTCGTGTCACTGTTTGCCGTTGTCTGGCTCAAGGAGAAGCTGACCCGGATCCGGCAGCTGTCGGGGCTGCTGGGGTTGATCGGCATGGTCTTTCTGTTTCATCCCAGTGCGGCCGTCGCTTCGCTGGCCGGCCTGGCCGGTCTGCTCTCCGGGTTGATCGCCGGCCTGGCGTTGACCTCGGTGAAAAAACTCTCCGGCCGCGAGCCCGGGCTGCGCATCGTCATCCTCTTTGCGCTGCTGGCCAGCCTGATGTCGGGCCTGCCCATGCTTTGGAGTTTTACCTTGCCCTCCGGCCCGGTGTGGCTCTGGCTGCTGGCCGTCGGCGGGCTCGGGAACCTCGGCCAGCTCTGCCTGGCGCGGGCCTACAGGCTTGCGCCGGCCTCCCAGGTGTCGCCGCTGGGGTACAGCGGTCTCGTTTTCGCGGGTCTGATCGGGTTTCTGGCCTGGCAGGAGACCCCGGACCTCTGGATGCTGGTGGGGACCGCCTTTATCATCGCCGCCGGAGTTCTCGTCGCCCGGGAGAGGGTTGCGACGATGCCGGTTCCCCCTGGGGCGACGCCGACGTTTCCGCGCAAATGAACGGCCCCCGCAGCGACTTCGGGTTGGGGCATCTGTCCGTCCGGCGTGGTGATGACGCGCTGCACTGACCTCGCATGTTCAACGAGCTTGCCTAGCCCCCCATCTTTGCAGCAATTACGGAAATCTCCGGTGCCTCTGGGCTATAGGGCGTTCCGGCCGTATCGGCATAGCTCTCCCTGATGCTGAATCCGTTTTCGGCAAATTCCCTGGTCAAGGCTTCCAGGCTGTAGTACTGCAGCCAGTTGTAGATCTCCCGCGAGCGGTCCTTTTCAAACAGGCTGTACTTGTCAAGCACCACTTTTTCATCGTCATACTTGAAGGTGTTGACAAACCCGTAATAATCTTCCGCCGACCAGAACCCGTCCAGTTGCTTGAATTCATAAACTGCCTGCTCGTGGCGCTGCGCAAAGCTGTTGAGCGAATAGACATCGAGGAACAGGGCTCCGCCATCCTTGAGGTGGCGGCGAAAAACGCCCAGCAATCGCACATGATCATGCAGATGACGTCGAACTGCCGGTGGCTCTTGAATTCAAGGTAATTCTGCTGCAGGTAGCTGATCTTGAGCTTCAGCCGGGCAGCCGAGTCCCGTGCGTAGCGAATCGAGTTGGCTGAAAAGTCGATACCCGTCACCTCGGCGCCGGTGCTGGCGAAGCGACTGGTGTAGAGTCCGGGACCGCAGCCGAAATCGGCAATGCTGGTGGCGGTGCCGAGATTGAAACGGGACCGCAGCCAGTCGACCGTGCTGTCGACTGCTTCCCTGGTGCGCGAGGCCAGGGGCACGTCTTCGTTGAGGTGATAGCTCAGCATCTGCTGTGCTGTGTGAGGGTCGGTCCAGAGCTCTTCAGCAGTGTAGATCGAGAAGGGTTCCGGGCGTCGGTTGATACGTCGGAGCTGTTCAAACATGATCTGTCCCCTTATGGTGCTTGCGGTGCGGCGGCTGCATGATCAGGGAGCTTGCCCGGCTTCTGCGGCTGAACGCAAAGCAGAGCACTCCCTGCGGCACGAGGATGAACTCCCGTCGCTGGGCAGCGTCATCACCGAGAATGGAAAGACTGCGGTGGCGGAGCCCGAAGGCGTCCGTAATGGGGTGGGGGCCGATCAGATCATGGTCGGCAGGGTAATGAATTGCCGTCGAGCGGTCAACAGAAAACAGCAGGGGGAGCGGCGCTCTGAGAAGAGGAGGGGGCGGACAAACAGGCCGGGTCCGGGCGATTCAGCAGGCGGTTTGAAAGTTGTTGCGGTGATTGATAAACTTGAAGGGCAAAGCAAAGGGTTGCTGTCGCATCAGGAACATCGGGCTCCATTTTGTTCTGGGCGCCCCCCGAAACCGCGGAAGGAGAGTCCTCATGATTGACAGTATCGTCCGCCTGAAGAATCTATGTGAGATGATGATCGGGATGGGGTTCTCCGAATCCGCGAATGAAGAAGAGATCAAGCATCTGATCGCGAGCCTTGAAACCATTATCATTGAAGAGATGAAACGTCTCAAGGAGCTGGAATCGTTGTCCGACTCCTGAATCGTCACGGCGGAGATTCCGCTGTTGCCGGATATAACCCACCCCGGCTGCGCAGGCGTGTCGCCCGTCAGCCGATAAACAGGTCGTAGCCGCATTTGAGCATCAACAGGGTCAACACGAAGCGAAACACCGGCACCACAACCCGGTCGGCGTTGTTGATCACCATCCCGCTGCCCAGCCAGTTGCCGCAGATCGAACCGCAGATCGCCACCACGGCCACCGGCCAGAACACCTTCCCCTGAATCAGAAAGTAGACAAAGGCCGAGACGTTCGAGGCGTAGTTGACAATGCGCGCGTTTGCGCTGGCCTCGCGGGTGCTCATGTGCAGCAGCAGCATGAAGGCCAGCAGCAGGAAGGTCCCGGTCCCCGGTCCGAAAATCCCGTCGTAGCCGCCGAGAATCAGCCCGGCCAGCGCCGCCCTGACGTTGATCTGGGCCTGGCTGAGCGGCTGGCGCGACTCCTTCTCCGGGACCTGGCGGGCCTGCAGGTAGAGCAGGATCGGGATGACCCCGAGCAGCAGGCCGAAGATGATACTGCGCGACAGGTAGGACGCGAGGGAGGCGCCGATGGCCGAGCCGATCAGCGCGGCGACGATGGCGTAGCCGACGGTTTTCCAGAGGATGGTGCGGTTCCTGATATAGCGGAACACGGCGAAGCTGGTGCCGGTGGAGCTGACGCACTTGTTGGTGCCGAGGATCAGCTCCGCGGGCAGCCCCAGCGCCAGGTAGGTGGGGACCGAGATCAGCCCGCCGCCGCCGGCGATGGAATCGATGAAACCGGAAAACCCGATCAGGACGAAGACGATGGCGTACTGCCAGAGTTCGATGTGCATAGGGAGGAATCTCTCCCGGCGATGACGCCGCTGGAGATGCAAAAAAATCAGCTGGTCGCTGGTGCGAACGGTTCTTTCGAGCGCCTGTTTTTACCACTCCCGCAGCAACAAAAGCAAGCGGCACAAAAGGCGGGAGGGGAGAACGGGGAGCGCCAGCAATGAACGACCCGTTGTTCTCCCTCCGCTGGCTGGTGACCGGCTGCATCGTTGCCTGCTCGCCATTTTGATCCTGGCGGGGGGAGCGCGTCAACCTTTCCCGTTTCTTCCTCCACCCATGCTCCCGTCTCCTCTGCCCCTGCCGTCTCTCCGGCGGAGTGTCAGGCAGCAGCAATCCCTGCCCGATGCCGGTGCTCCTTCAATGGGCATCTCTGCCCTTTTTTTAGTCATTCTTTCTTGGGCAGGATTCTAACTATCTGAATTCTTGAGAATTTATCTCTGGCACGTCGGTTGCTATGTTTCTGCTATGGCACTGACGCCAACGATATCCCGGAGGATCAAAGATGACCCGACTGAGCACTCTGTTTTTCCTGCCTTTCATTTTTCTCCTGTTTTGCTCCACCGCCCTGGCGAGCGAAGGTCTGGACAGCGGTGATACCGCCTGGATGCTGGTGTCCTCCGCCCTGGTGCTGCTGATGCTCCCCGGTCTGGCGCTCTTCTACGGCGGCATGGTCCGCTCGAAGAATGTTCTGTCGACCAGCATGCACACCTTTGCGGCGATGGCGATCATCGGTGTGCAGTGGATTGCCTTCGGCTACAGCCTGGCTTTCGGTGGTGCCGGCTCTTTTATCGGCAGCCTCGACAACGTTTTCCTCAGCGGGATCACCCCGGAGAGCCTGTCGGGGACCATCCCCACCTACGTGTTTGTCATGTTCCAGGGGATGTTCGCGATCATCACCCCGGCGCTGATCTCGGGGGCGGTGGCCGAGCGGATGAAATTTTCCACCTACTGCGTCTTTATCCTGCTCTGGGCCACCCTGGTCTACGATCCGCTCTGCCACTGGGTCTGGGGCGAGGGCGGCTGGCTGGCGGCGGACGGCGCGCTGGACTTTGCCGGCGGCACAGTCGTTCACCTCTCCTCGGGGATCAGCGCGCTGGTGATCGCCCTGATCCTCGGGAAGCGGATCGGTTATCCTCAGGAGCGGATGACTCCGCACAACCTGCCGATGACCCTGCTCGGTGCCGGGCTTCTCTGGTTCGGCTGGTTCGGTTTTAACGCGGGCAGCGCCCTGGCTGCGGGCGAAAGTGCCGCGCTCGCCTTCACCACCACCCAGGCCGCTGCCGCAGCAGGAGCCCTGTCGTGGATTCTGATCGAGTGGATTCACGCGGGCAAGCCGAGTGCCCTTGGCGCCGCGTCGGGGATCGTCTCGGGACTGGTGGTCATCACCCCCGCCGCTGGGTTCGTCACCCCCGGCTGGGCGCTGTTGATGGGTCTCTCGGCGGGCCTGGTCTGCTACGGCGGGGTGATGATGAAGCATCGCTTCGGTTACGACGACTCGCTTGACGCATTCGGTATTCACGGCCTAGGGGGAGCCTGGGGCGCCATTGCCACAGGGATCTTTGCCACGGTCGGCGCCACCGGCCTGATCGGCGGCAACCTGCATCAGCTGTGGGTGCAGGTGGTGGGCGTGGTTGCAGCCGGAGCTTACGCGGTGGTCGTCACCCTGGTGCTGCTTTTCGTCCTGGATAAAACCATGGGCCTGCGGGTTGAAAAAGACGACGAGCGGATGGGTCTCGACCAGTCGGTCCATTCGGAGACCGGTTACAACTATTGATGATGATGGACAACCGCAGCCGGTTTGCCCGGCTGCGGTCAAGCCAAGGAGCAGCTCCGGGTCCGTGACAGCGGACCCGGAGCCCTCCGCCTGCGGCAATGAATCGCGCTGCGGGCCTGACCTCGCCGCCGCGTCAGCCCGTCCTGTCCCCCCACCATCCAGCCTGCCGACAAACACGCCCGGCCGTGTGCCGGTTCCCTGACAAGTCATCTCTTCTCGGATATAATCTTTTGGTGAGTTTTTTTGCGCTGCCCGATCAACTCAACCTGCCAAGGAGATTTTATGACACGTGAAGAGATCATGACGATCATTGAAGAAAAAAATGTCCATTTTTTCCGTCTGCAGTTTGTCGATATCTTCGGGTTCATGAAGAATATCGCGATTCCCCGCAGCCAGATCGACAAGGCTCTGGATGGTCAGATGATGTTCGACGGGTCGTCGATTGACGGCTTTGTCCGGATCAACGAGTCGGACATGTACCTCAAGCCGGACTATAGCACCTTCAAGGTGCTGCCCTGGCGGGTCAAGGACGGTGTCAACGCCGCCCGCATTATCTGTGATGTCCACAAATCCGACGGGACCCCGTTTGCCGGTTGCCCGCGGGTCAACCTGAAGCGGGTGCTGGCCGAGGCGAGGGAGCTCGGGTTCACCATGAACGTCGGCACGGAGTGCGAGTTCTTCCTTTTTCAGGAAGACGAGAAGGGTGGTTTGAAAACCGAAACCAGTGATGTCGCGGGGTACTTCGAAGTTGATCCCGAGGATACCGGGATCAACTGCCGGCGCGAGATTATCGATACCCTGGAGGCGATGAACTTCGAGATCGAGGCGTCGCATCACGAGGTGGCCGAGGGGCAGCATGAGATCAATTTCAAATATGCGGACGCGCTGACCGCCGCCGACAATACCGTGACCTTCAAGTGGGTGGTGCGTTCGATCGCCTCGAAGCACGGCTTTCACGCCACCTTCATGCCCAAGCCGGTGTTCGGTATCAACGGTTCCGGCATGCACACCAACCAGTCGCTGTTCCGGCTGGATGGGAGCAACGCGTTTTACGACGCAGATGGCCCGCTGCGACTGAGCGAAACGGCCTACCAGTATATTGCCGGCACGCTCAAAAACGCGCGCGGGTTTGCGGCTGTGACCAACCCGCTGGTCAATTCCTACAAGCGCCTGGTGCCGGGCTACGAGGCCCCGGTTTACGTGGCCTGGTCGGCGTCCAACCGCTCGGCGCTGGTCCGTATCCCGGCCTCGCGGGGGCTCAGCACCCGTGCCGAGGTGCGCTGCCCGGACCCGGCCTGCAACCCCTACCTGGCGCTTGCGATGATGCTCAATTCGGGCCTCGACGGAATCAAGAGAAAACTCGCCGTGCCGGACGCGGTGAATGTGGACATCTTCAAGATGAGTCTTGAGGAAAAGACCGCCGCCGGGATTGAGAGTCTGCCCGGCAGCCTTGAGGAGGCGCTTGATGCGCTGAGGGAAAACCCGCTGGCGCTGGAGACCCTGGGCGAGCACATCTTGACGAAATATCTTGAAGGAAAGACCCGCGAGTGGAATTCCTATCGGACCGCGGTCACCGACTGGGAACTGAAAACCTACATCAAAAAATACTGAGTCCGGTCCCCCCATTGCCTGTCTGTTCACCAGTTCCGCGCGGATACAGCGGCCGGGTTGGCTGACGCCTCCCGGCCGCCCGGCCTAAAAGGTTCGGAACGGCAGGGCCCCGTGAAGATTCACGCCGTTGAGCCCTCCCAGGCGTTGTCGGGGCTCAATCTCCTGGCGGTTCGGCCTTATTGTTGAAGGCGAAAAGAACCCGGTGAATCAGTTCCCTCAGCGTCCGGGCCGGAGAATACTCCGGCTGCAGATCCAACGCTTTTTCACAGTCGGCCAGTGCTTTGGAGAAAAGCTGCAGGTCGTAAAAGGTCTGTGCCCGGCCGAAATAGCCTTCGTGGTTGGCGGCGTCTATTTCCAGAGCCCGGTTGTAATCGTCCAGCGAGGCATCGAATTTACGTAACATCCGGTTTGCCAGTCCCCGGTTGGCGCGGCTTCTGAAACTCGCCCCGTCATATTCAATCGACCGGGAAAAGTCTTTGCTCGCCTGCTTCAGGTTTCCAAGGGAGAAGTAGGCCATGCCGCGGTGGTTGTAGACCATGGCCCGGATCGGCTTCTCCAGGTCCATCTCCAGCAGCCGACCGTAGAGCTGTACCGCGGTTTCCAGCTCGTTATGGCTATGGGCGTTCAGTGCCGAGAGCATGATTTTTTCCAGCTCATTCGCCATCGCGTAGGAAATCGGACCGACCTGCATGGTCGATGGCGGCTCCATCGGTTGCTGGGAAGGGAGGGTGATCAGGTCCTGAACGCGGAGAATCTCTTCGATGCTTTCACGCCGTTTGCGCCCATGATGCCTGATCTCTTTCTGGTAGTCGCGGATTTCCTGGAAAATCAGGTCCGAGAGGGTCAGGGTGGCGTTGAGCGAGGCCAGCTTCCGCTTGATCGACTCGTTGGGCAGGACGATATCCGACTTGTAGACCAGTTCATGCTCGACCTCCGCCCAGGCATCCTGCAAAATGGTGCGCAACTGAATTTCGCATACCGCCCCGCAATGGGGGATCGGTTCTGCAATGGCCGAAGGGTCCAGGCTGAGCAGCAGGTGGACAGAGTCATAGCTGAATTCCCGGAAGGAATTCCGTTCCCCCTTCCTTTCCGATTCGACGATGGGAAAATGCTCGGTCAGCAGACCCTCGATGATCTCCAGGTCCTCGAGGAAGGGGCAGATGATCCTCAGCCCGAGCAGATCGGTTATCTGGCCTTCAGACCCCTCCTTGCCATCCTTGAGGACTTTCTTCAGCTTTCCGTAATAATTGTTGAACCGTTTGACCCGGTATTTAATTGTCGGCGTGTAGCCGTATCTCTCCAGCAGGGAGCGCACCTCGCGGTATGTTTCCGTCAGCGCTCCATCATAGGCCGGTCGCCGCATATCATAGATGGTCTGCAATTCCTCACGATGCGGAACCGCGACATGACGGTCATCCTTCGACATGATCACCTCCAGTAGCTTCTGCTCTGAATTGTAACACTCTTCCGACCGCCCAAGCGACAGGCAAAGTGATCGGCTGTGCGGGATCGTCGCTGTCAGCAAATACGCCATTATGAGCTGGACGCAAGCAGACGCGGAACCGCTGATCTGCCGCAGAGAGATAACCCTCAGCGGACAGGGGACGCTACTGGCCCCGGCCGAAACTGGTCGCCTTGCAGTCCCGGCAGGGCGAAGGGTGTTACAATGAGAGAAGAGCAGAGATCTTAACCCCGTGCAAGAAAACTGAAGCAAATCGGTGAACAGATGAATCGGTTCAATATCGCATCCATTGTGACCCTGGGCCTGTTGATGTCCTGTGCGGCCAATCCTGCCTATGATTCAAGCAAGGCGCACCACACAGCGTCCGGGTTCAGAAATGTCTGCTGCGTGGACGACAAAGGGTGGCTGGACTTTGTGAAGTGGCGTTGGCAGAGGTTCTTCAAGGAGATCCCGACGGCAGATGATGCTCATTTCGAGATTGAGACCGAACATCATGCCTTTCTCCGGAGCAACTCAGAAAAGGCCACCCTGACCTGGATTGGCCACGCAACTTTTCTCATCCAGTTCTGCGGACTTAACCTCCTCACCGATCCCCATTTTAGCGAACGTGCTTCACCCGTATCCTGGGCCGGCCCCAGAAGGGTCGTCCCGCCTGCTATGGAGATACGCGACCTGCCGGAGATTGACGCCGTTATTCTTTCACATGATCACTATGATTCCCTGGACCTCGCTTCGGTCAGCGCACTGGCCATCCACAATCGCCAGAGGACTCTAACCTTCCTGGTTCCCCTGGGAATGAAGTCCTGGTTCGACGGGATAAATCTGGGGATGAGCCAGGTGGTCGAGCTTGACTGGGCAGAAAGCCATACCATCGATGGCGTGACGTTCACGGCGGAACCGAGCCAGCACTGGGGCAAGCGCACATTCTTCGATACGTTCCGGAGGCTTTGGGCGTCATGGGTGATTGAAGGGAGTGGACATCGTCTCTATTTCGCGGGTGATACGGGCTACGCGAATCATTTTAAGGAGCTCGGCCAAAAATATGGTCAATTTGATCTGGCGCTGCTTCCTATCGGCGGCTACGAACCAAGATGGTTTATGAAATCCTACCATGTCAACCCGGAAGAGTCGGTGCAGATTCACCTAGATCTTAAGTCGAAACATTCGGTAGCCATGCACTGGGGAACATTTGTTTTAACCGATGAACCACTCGATGAACCACCGGCCAGGCTTGCTGCGGCGGTAAAAAAATATGACATGGATGAATCGACGTTTGAGGTATATAAGCATGGTGAAACCCGCTTTCTGGACCCCCTGTTTGTAAAACCTGAAGACTGATCAGGCAGGCTGGCACATCCCTGCCGTCAGATGGCGTTTCTGCACTCCCGTTCCCACTCAGCATGGAGCGCGGCACCAAGCGCACCGACAATCGCCGGTGCGTCGGGCACCCGGACCGGCACCCCAAGCCTTTTTTCCAGCTGTTCAACGAGGAACGGATTGCGGGCGACGCCACCGGAAAAGACCAGGTCTCCGGTAATCCCCAACCGTTCGAGCATCCCCGAGACCCGCTCGACCACGGACAGGTGGATCGAGCGGGCTATGTCCTGCGGCGGCAGCCGGCCATGATTTCCAGAAAGCGCCCTGTGCCGGCAGCACACTTGTCATTCGTCTGGAAGCTGGCGACCATAACCGGTCGCCACCACTGCGGACGGCTGGAATCCTTTGAGCAGCTCAAGCGCCTGACGATGCGGCTCGAACCCGCTTTCTACAAGAACTGTCTTCAGCAGGCGACCCTCGAAGACCTGTTGCCAGCCGCATATAAGGGGAATCAGGATCGCGGAACGTGGCATGCTTTCCACCGCTGACCTTCGCCTGGGTTGTCGTTGCGCAAAAAAACCGGCTGCAGTATGCAGCCGGTTCAAGGGTCATTACTGATTCCCGGGTTCAGTCCTTCTTCCCCTCCAGGTAGCCCAGCGTGGTCTCCCAGAACGACAGGTCATAGCGGGTCTTTTCGTAGAGCTTGGCGTTCATGATGACGATACCGGCGATCTCGGCGACCGCAGAGAGAAAGGTAACGTCCTCCTGGGTATAGGCCCGCTTGTGCGCCGAGTAGACCCGCAGGACGCCGATCTCACGGTGCTGGGCGATGATCGGCAGGGAGAGGATCGAGGCTATCCCCTCGGCGACGGTCTGCGCCGGGTACTCGAGACGCGGATCGCTGCTGGTGTCGTCGATCAATACCGGAATTCCCTTGAGGGTTTCCTGGATGCTCTTGTCGGCGTGCGGCGTTCCCTTGTTGAGGAACTGCTCGCTGAGACCCCTGGCGGCGAGCAGCTCGAGTTCGTTGGTCGATTCGTTGATCAGCCGCAGGGCAGCCGCCTTGGCACTCATCAGCGTCGTGACCCGCTCAACGATCAGTTCCATCACCTTGCGCGAATCGAGGGTCGAGAGGATCGCCCGGGTAATTTCGTGCAGAGCCCGGAAATACTCAAGGCTGAGGTTCGCATCGGCCGGATCGGCGGCAAAGACGCAGACCTGCTGCTCAATATCGGCGGGAGGCCCGGCAAGGTCAACGCCGACATTCTGCAGCAGCGTCGAGAGTTTGATCCCTTCGGTCTCGTAGAGCCTGGCATTGGCGATGGCCAGCCCGCCGAGTTCGGCCATCGCAGCCACCAGCTCGATCTCATCCGCGCTGAACTCACGCCGCTCTGCGCTGTAGAGACGCAGGACCCCGATCGCCTTGTCTGACGCCTCGAGCGGCAGCGAGAGCATGGTGTTGATCCCTTCGCGGCGCAGTTCGTCGCGGTACTGGATGCGCGGGTCGTCATAGGCATCCTGAATGCAGACCACATCTCCGGAGAGCACCGCCGGGACGCTGAGGTCGCTGCTCAGGGCCCCCTTGTTGAGGTATGCCGCGCTCAAGCCGCAGGACGCGACCTGCTCCAGCTGATGGGTCTGTTCGTTGACTAGGCGCAGGCTGCCCCCCTTGACCCGCAGGGCGGCGGCCGAGCGCTCGACCAGGGTGTCGAGGGTGAGCTGCAGGGACGAGGAGGAGAGGATGGTCTGGGCAGTTTCGTAAAACAGCTTAAAGTATTGTATCGGCTGACTATCAGGCATTTTGGTATGATCTCCCGTGTGAAATATGAGACACTGTTTTATTTATTATATAGCGAAACGGGAGCGTGGTGAAGGAGTTTTTTCCGTTCGGAACGGTTTGACCTGAACGGACCGGTTGAAGCAGGTCCGCGGGGTGCCCTTCTGGGGGCTTCTGACGGGCCGTGGAAAACTTTTCTACTTTGGCGGTCGCCAGTCGCGCCGGTTCGATGTACGATTGGGGGGAACGGAACCGGCAGGGGGTGAACGCTGAGACAGCTGCCCCGGACGTCGTGCGATGGTCCTGCTCAGACCCTAAAAATATACGAAGGAGCTCTCTATGGAAAATCAGCAGCCTGTTCAAAGCCGTCCACGGAGCGGTGATCTTGACGATATCCTTGGTGTGACCGTCCCTGTCCTGGATGACGGTTTCATCCGGGTCATCGATTATATGGGGACCGACGAGTCGATCGTTCAGGCCGCACGGGTCTCTTACGGTGCCGGGACCAAGAAGGTCAGCGAGGACCGGGGACTGATCCGCTACCTGCTGCGCAACCGTCACACCACCCCCTTTGAGATGTGTGAACTGAAACTGCATGTGCGGGTGCCGATGGACTGCTGGCGGCAATGGATCCGCCACCGCACGGCCAGCGTCAACGAGTATTCGACGCGGTATTCCGTGGCGGTGGACGCCTGCCGGACAACCCGGCCGGACGAGTGGCGTACCCAATCGGATATCAACAGGCAGGGGAGCGGCGCTGCGATCAGTTCTGCTCTCGGAGAAAGGCTCAGCAAGGAAGAAGCTGATTTTCAACAGGCCAGCAAGGATCTCTACCACGACCGACTTGCTGCCGGCGTGGCGCGGGAGCAGGCGCGCAAGGATCTGCCCCTGTCAACCTACACCGAGGCCTACTGGAAGATCGACCTGCACAACCTGCTGCATTTTCTGGCGCTGCGCATGGATGCACACGCGCAGTACGAGATCCGCGAGTACGCTCAGTTGATCGGCCGGGAGATCGTCAGCAAATGGGTTCCGCTCACCTGGGAGGCGTTTCTCGACTATCGCCTGAACAGCCTTTATCTGTCTGACCCTGAAACGAGGCTTGTCGCCCTGCTTGCTCAGGGCAGAAGCGATGAGGCCGTGCACTTCCTCCACGAGAAGAAGTGGCTGGTGGAACAGCAGGCGGGCGTTAAGGAGTCCCGGGAGGCCGTTGAGTTCAAGGAGAAACTGCACAGGATGGGAATGCCGGTCCCCTGGTGAGAGGAACCGGCAGGGGGCGCGTTAGCTAGGAACTGCAGGAGAGCATCGAGCAACCCGCCCGGTGACGCGCCCATTCGGGGCGTTTGCGGGCGAATTCCTCTTTCCCCGGCTGTTCCGCGTAGGGCTGGCGCAAGACCTCGAGCAGTTCATTGACCAGTGCGAAATCACCCGCCTCCGCCCTGTCGATCGCCAGTTGCGCCAGGTAATTGCGCAGCACGTAGCGGGGGTTGACGGCGTTCATCCGCCGGCGCCTTGCCGCGTGGTCCGCTCCGTCCCGGGCGGTGCGCTGGAGATAGGCGCGCAGCCAGTCGCCGATCCGCGCCCTGTGCTCTGCGCTCAGCTCCTCCGGCCGGTAGTAGGCGTCGAGCAGCGGGGCCAGCAGGCTGTCATCGTCCTGGTCACTCTCCGCAGTCAGGTCGGCCAGGCTGCGGAAGAAGATCGTCATGTCGGTTTCCACCAGCGTCAGGACCTTTTCCAGCTCGTCCGTCAGCGGCTTGTCGGTGGCCGGATCGAACCCGCTCAGCCCCAGTTTCTGCGCCATCATCCCCTGCCAGCCCTGCCGGTAACAATCTCCGTAGACCTGGAGCCCCGCTTCCAATGGTTCGGCCTGCCCGATCAGCGGATAGATGGCGTTGGCCAGCTGGGCCAGGTTCCACAGGGCGATCTGCGGCTGATGGCCGAAGCGGTAACGTCCCCGCCGGGCATCGGTGGTGTTGGGGGTCCAGTCGGGGTTGTAATCTTCCAGCCAGCCGTAGGGACCGTAGTCGATGGTCAGGCCGAGGATCGACATGTTGTCGGTGTTCATCACGCCGTGGACAAAGCCGACCCGCATCCAGTGGACGATCATCTCGGCGGTGCGGCGGCAGATCTCCTCGAACCACTGCAGATAGACAGCAGGCGAGGGGGCGTCCAGGTGGGGGAAATCGGTGCGGATGGTGAAGTCGACCAGCTGCCGGAGCTGGTCGAGCTCACCCCGCGAGGCAAAGATCTGAAAACTGCCGAAACGGGTGAAGGAAGGGGACACCCGGCAGACCACGGCGCCCGGTTCCTGCCTGGGATGGCCATCGTAGAACATGTCGCGGGTGACCAGCTCGCCGGTCAGCAGCAGGCTCAGGGCGCGGGTGGTCGGCACCCCGAGATGATGCATCGCCTCACTGCAGAGGAATTCACGGACCGAGGAGCGCAGCACCGCCAGACCGTCGGCGTGGCGGGAGTAGGGGGTGGGCCCCGCACCCTTGAGCTGCAGTGCCCAGCGCTGACCCCGCCGGTTGACGACCTCGCCGAGGTTGATCGCCCGTCCGTCTCCCAGTTGACCGGCCCAGTGGCCGAACTGGTGCCCTCCGTAGCAGGTGGCGTAGGGGTCCATGCCGGGGAGCAGCCGGTTGCCGACAAAGGTCTCGACGAACTCATCGGTTGTACAATCCTCCGCCTGCAGGTCGATCAGTTCGGCAACCTCCGAGGCACAGGCGACCAGCTGCGGAGCAGCCACCGGCGTCGGCTGAACGCGGGTGTAGCAGGCGCGGTGGACCTGGCGTACCTGGTTGCGGAGGTCCGGATCGGCGGGCAGCTCGGCAACAAAGCGGTTATCGAACGTCAGCGTCGAGAGGGATGACGCGGCCAGATGGGTGGTAAAATCTGTTTTCATGGGTTAATTGTCGCACTGGTCTGACTGCGGGGGCAAGTATGTCCTGGGGAAATTGATCTGCGGCTGGTCCGGGAACATGATAAACACCCCCCGAAGAAACTGATCTCCTGACCTGATGTGCCATTTATCCGCCTGCCCTCAGCCAGGTGCGGGTGCTGATAAAGGACCTGTTTCTCGGGATCTGCATCAAAGAGCAGGTTCCTGCGGCTCTGAAGCAAGAGCGGGCCGGAGGAAGGGCAGCCCGGCGGCGGACGGGTGACGACCGGAGATATGGCAGTACTGGCCAACCTGGATGTCAATGTCCGTTATGCGAGCTGGGGCGAAGGTTCAGCTTGCCCCCTGAAGGGATTGTGGGCTGACCGGGCGCGGGTTATCCCCCCCCTTTCAAAAACCTCAGATTGAAATACTCGATGAAACTGCTGATTGCGGCTTCGTCGAAGTCAAAGAAGCAGATGCTGACAGGGGTGACCGGTAGGCGGATTGAGCGGCTGAGTTCACGAAATCCTTCCGCACCGAGAGAGATTTCGATGGTTTTCCCGTTGCGCTGGAACCTGATGACCTGACCGTCGCGCTGATATGGAGTGTCGCCGAGCAGCTCAGGGAGCTTGGCGTAAAACTCGCGATGGGTGATCCCCATCTCTTTCCTGACAATTGTACGCTGCGGGCGGGCAGCTGTCATGGAATCTCCCCTGTCTCCTGACCAGGTTCAGTTGAAAAAGAGAGACGGATCCGCTACCGCGGGTCCGGCTCTTCTGACTGTTGGGAGAATTTTGCTCATCGGCTGGTAAAATCGCCGGTGATGTAATTTTCCAGCTGGTGAATATGGAATTTCTGCTGGGAGATGGTCGCCTTGACCAGGTCGCCAATGGAGAGGACACCGATCAACTGGTCGTTTTCAATGACCGGAAGATGTCGACAGAGGCTTTCGGTCATCAGGGCCATGCATTCTTCAACGGTATTTTCCGTGGTGACGTAGGGAACCTTGGTGGTCATGATGTCCCGGACCATGATCTTCAGCGATGAGAAGCCTTTGAGCACCACTTTGCGGGCGTAGTCACGCTCGGAAAGGATTCCCACCAGCTTGCCGCCATCTACGACCAGCAGGGCGCCGGTTTCCTTGGCGGCCATCATTTCCAGCGCATCATAGACGGTCTTGTTCGAGGGGATGCTCCAGACCTGATGTCCTTTTGTCTCCAGTACCTGCTTCACCGTCGTATTCATAGACACCTCCACACGTTAATTTGCTGCTACGGGGTAAAATGGAATAGCTGTTGTCCATTTGAAAGCCGGTCCGCTGTCCGGTCTCGTCAGGTCCACGGCCCCATCGCTCATCTGTTAATAATATCATGTCGTGTGGATACCTGCAGGGCTGAGTGCCCTGTCCTTACTTCTCCCAATGACAGCCCTCGCGCAACAGGCCGCCGCCGGATTGTTTGCCGGGTCAACCCCTCCCCGGTCTTTTCGGCAGAAAAACAGCAGCTGAGCTTGTCTCGCTGGAAGGGCCCCCGGCGCTGACGCCGATGAGGGATGAGGTGAAGTCACATGATGGTCGGCTTTGACAGGCGCCGGCATGGACGGCATCCCGCAACAGGAGCCGTCGAATGTCCGGGAGGCGAAGCCCGGAGATGGTGAGCAACCGCAGCGACACGCTCCGTTCGCCCGCTGTGCAGTTAAACCGACAAGTATGGTTCGGATCACTGCCGAGAGCTGTTCACCGTTGAGCGGGACGCTTTTCATCGCCGGATGCCAGAGCGAAAACCCGCCACCGGATTTGCTTCTCCTGGCGTAACGGCGGAGAGCGGTGCCTTTTAATCGCCGGCAGCGGCGCCGAATTCATAGGTCTTGAAGGACTCGGCGGGGAGCTGAGCTTTGCGCCACAGGCCGAAGCTCAGGACCAGGATCACTGCCCGCCAGTGGCCTTCGTACCAGGCGTGGCGGCGGTTGTCCAGCAACCGTGTGCCCAGGACCAGCGCAGCCCAGGCGAAAAAAGGAACGGCCAGCTCCCACCAGGCTCCGGTCGGCGCCAGGGTGGTTTTCATTGTCAGGTAGATGAGTTCGCCACCGAACAGGTAGGGGAGCAGAACGCGCAGCAGCAGTCCGGCGCCGGCGCCGATCAGCGGAATGCCCGCCAGGAACAGAAAAAATGCACCAATGACCGTAGCGACAGCTTCCATGTTTAACCTCCCTGGTGTCTCTGTTTTTCCGCGTATATGGAAAACCCCTGAGAAGTCGGGATGTTGGTCTGTCTCGGAAGAGGCTGCGCCAGGTTCACTGGTTGGAGATCGGTCAGGGAGATTGCAGCCGATCGGTTTTGAGCAGTTGACGGCAGCGGAGTCAACTTTGCCTTCCGCTGAGGCAACTTTTTCTTTATTTGACAGTTACTTATAATATTTAGCTCACCTAGTGGAATTGTCAAGTAGGGATTTTGAAAAAATGAGTTGTTCCCTTGGTAAGGTCCCCGGCTAGAGCCTGAGGTCGGCTTCCCCACCGAAGTGCTCGGCTCTTATTTTAGCGACCTCACGGCTTTCCAGGTATTCGTCAAAGGTCAAAGAGCGGTCGATGTAACTTCCCGGGGTGAACTCGATAATCCGGTTGGCGACGGTGGCGAGAAATTTCTGGTCGTGACTGGTGAACAGGATCACTTCCGGATAGGCGATCAGCCCGTTGTTCAGCGCGGTGATCGATTCCATATCGAGGTGGTTGGTCGGTTCGTCAAAGACCAGCGCGTTCGCTTCGGTGAGCATCATCTTCGCCAGCATGCAGCGCACCTTTTCGCCGCCGGAGAGGACCGTCGACTGTTTTTTCGCCTCGTCACCGGAGAACAGCATCCGGCCCAGAAAACCGCGGGCGAAGCTTTCCCCTTCGGTGGGCGCGAACTGCAGCAGCCAGTCGATCAGGTTCAGGTCCTTGTCAAAGTAGCGGCCGTTGTCGATCGGGAAGAACGCCGGGGTGATGGTCACCCCCCAGCGGAAACTGCCGCTGTCAGGCTGCAGCTCCCCCTCGAGAATTTGGAAGAGGGTCGTTTTGGTCAGGCTGTCGCCGCCGATAAAGGCGATCTTGTCCCCTTTGCCGACGGTCAGGCTGAAGTTGTCGAGGACTTTTACGCCGTCGATGGTTTTACCCAGGTCCTTGATCTCGAGGATGACGTCACCGCAGGCGCGCTCGGGTTTGAAGACCACAAACGGGTATCTGCGCGAGGAGACCGGCATCTCTTCGATGGTCAGTTTTTCCAGCAGCTTTTTCCGCGAGGTGGCCTGCCTGGCCTTGGAGGCGTTGGAGGAGAAGCGCTGGATAAACTCTTTCAGTTCGTTGGCCTTGTCGGCGGCCTTGCGGTTCTCGTCCTGTTTCTGTTTCAGCGCCAACTGGCTGGCCTCGTACCAGAAATCGTAGTTGCCGACATAGATGCTGATCCTGCCGAAGTCAATATCGGCCACATGGGTGCAGACCTGGTTGAGAAAGTGCCGGTCGTGTGAGACGACGATGACGGTATTCTGAAAGCGGGCGAGGAAGTCCTCGAGCCATTGGATCGATTTCAGGTCCAGGTGGTTGGTCGGCTCGTCGAGCAGGAGGACGTCGGGATTGCCGAACAGCGCCTGGGCCAGCAGGACCCTGACCTTCTCGCCCCCCTCCAACTCTTTCATCTTCCGGCTGAGCAGCTCCTCTCCGATGCCGAGACCGTTGAGCAGGACCGCTGCTTCCGATTCGGCTTCGTAACCGTTCAGTTCGGCAAACTCAGCTTCCAGTTCACCTGAACGGACACCATCCTCATCGGTGAATTCCTCTTTGGCGTAAATCGCCGCACGCTCGGCACTGACCTTGAACAACCGCGCGTGGCCCATCATCACCGTATCGACCACGGTTTCGTTGTCGAAGGCGAAATGATCCTGGCGCAGCATGGCGATCCGCTCGCCGGTTCCGACCGAGATGCTTCCCCTGTCCGCTTCGAGTTCGCCGGCGAGAATTTTCAGGAAGGTCGATTTGCCGGCCCCGTTGGCGCCGATCAGGCCGTAACAGTTGCCGGGGACGAACTTGATATTGACATCTTTGAAAATGATCCGTTTGCCGTAGGCAAGGGCCACGTTATGTGCGCTGATCATGGTCGGGCAACGTCCTCTAAAATAAAGAAAAACCACAGGGCGTGTCCCTGTGGTTGAAGATGCGTTGAGGTTGTAGCATTGATGGCGGGGCGGGGCAATCGATATTTTGCCTTCTCACCCGGTTCTGGTGATTTCTCTTGCCCGAACCGGGAACTGTCACCTCTGCCGGTGGTGCTGGACGCTGATCATCGATCGCCAGCCCTTTGCGCTATAATTGGGGAATTCCCACAGCGAAAGAGGCGTCCATGAAAAAACTTGGAATCTTCCTGCTCGGCCTGTTCTGTCTGCTCTATCTGTTAAACCCGGGTGCCGGCATCTTCGAGATGATCCCCGACAACCTGCCTTTTATCGGCAACCTGGACGAGGCCGCCGCGCTTACCACCTTGTTGCTGTGTCTCAAATATTTCGGTATCGAACTGCCCGACATCTTTCGCCGCGACGGCACTCCGCGGGACAGGGGTGGGCTACCCAGGTAGATGCTGAAGCTGCAGGAAAAAAGGGGCAGCCCGGTCAAGGCTGCCCCTTTTTTCCTGATTGTCCTGTTTTCTAGCCGCAGCACTTTTTGTATTTCTTGCCGCTGCCGCAGCTGCAGGGATCGTTGCGGCCAATCTTGGTCACGCTGATCGGCTGGGACTTGACCATCTTCCCCTCGGTAAACAGCCATTGCTTGTTTTTCCGCCTGAACTGGCCACGTTCATGGTGGTTGCGGACACCCTCCTTGCTGCGAAAGCGGGCGATGAACTCGACTTCCCCCTCTTCATCCCCGGGGCCGCCGGCGGCGGTCCCAAGAATCTCGAGCCCGAGCCATTCAGCTTTCTCTGCCCAGTCCCGGGTCCCTTTATGGTCGTAACCTTCGCGATAGTCGGGATGGGTGCTTTCAAAAATAAAATCGATCGCGACCTTTTCGTGGGCCGTGTAACGCGCCCGCATCAGTTGTTCTGCGGTTTCGGCGTTGCTCTTGCCGGTGATAATCGGTTCGCAGCAGACGGCGTATTCGTTCCCGGAGCCGCAGGGGCAGTTGTTCATGGATTCTCTCCTTGCAGGGTTGTGTACGAAGAACTGCCGAAGTCTATTCCTCCGGGTAGCGGCTGTCAAGAGCCCAAGGGGGGAGGAGACCACGGGTTGTTTAGCGATATTCCTCACGGGCTGAAAACATGCTATCCTGCACCGGATTCTGTTCACCCAAACCGGGAGCCTTATGACCGATGTCGACCTATACCTATCACCCGACGGCCTGTTTTGAAGGAAAACTTGAACGGATCAGAAAACAGGATCCCGGCGGATTCAAACGGATCAGCCAGGTGATCGATCGTCTGTTGCAGAATCCGGGGGACGCCGACGGCCGGATGCGCGGAACGCACCACAGCCGCTTCAAGAAGTACGTCGGTCGACGTGATTACCGGCTGATCTATGAGTGGTGTGAGATCTGCCGCAAGGCGAGCAAGAAGCTCGAGGATCGGTGCGACAAATGTGACCAGATCAACGATAACAGTGTCGTCTTTTTTGATGTATTTCATAAGAACGAGGTCTGAGTGCAAGGGACTTGGATGATAGGCGGCACGACCTTGATGGCATCTGCCAGAGATCTCCCGGTCGCGCGCTGCAGGAACCTGCCACCGCTCTTTGTTAGGGCTTTAATGAACCGGACTTACAGGTGTTCTGATGCCAAAAGGGTTTAAAGTCGGCCTGGCGCTGGGCGGTGGAGCGGCGCGTGCCTTTTCCCATGTCGGCGTACTCGACAGACTCATCAGGCACGCTGTGCCGATCGATATCGTCACCGGTACCAGCATGGGCGCACTGATCGGCGCCATGTACGCCACCATGCCCGATGTTGACGCCGTCAAGGCGCGATTCGCCGCCTATGTCGAAAGCGATGAATTCGCCGAATCGGGCTTCAACTTCTTCAAGGAACTGGATTCCCATGATGAGGGGATTCTGGCCGAAGTCGGCCGAATGGCCAGGCGCGGTGTCTTTAACGCCCTGATGGTCACCAAGACCGCGCTGGTCAACGATAAGCCCGCGGCGAGCAGCTACGCCTTTCTGCTGGAAGATTTGACGGTTGCCGATGCCCGCATCCCCTTTGCCGCCGTTGCCCTCGACCTGAAGAACGGCGAGCGCGTGGTGCTCAGGGAAGGGCGGCTGCGCGAGGTGGTCGCCGCGTCCTGCGCCATGCCGGGGGTGCTCAGGCCGGTCGAGATTGACGGCCGCTTGCTGGTTGATGGCGGCTGGACGGAAACGATCCCGATCAGTGCCGCCCGTCAGCTCGGCGCCGATTTTGTCATCGCCGTCGACGTGGGGGAAGACCTGCGCAGCTTCAGCGAGCCGCGCAATGCGCTCGATGTCATCGCCCGCGCCGATTACCTGGCACGCAATGCCCTCAACCGGGAACAGCTCAGGGCCGCCGACTTTGTCCTCTCGCCGGAGAACGGGGTGACTCACTGGGCGGACTTCTCGACCTCGGCACTTGCGATCAGGCGGGGGGAGCAGGAAGTGGACCGGCAGATCGGCGCACTGCAGAGCGTCCTCAGGAAGGCGCGCTGGCGGAAATGGCTGAAACTGCAATAGCAAGGGCTCACGGTCAGTCGGACCGGCGCTGCGCGGCGTGCTGATGTTTTTTTATCTCCAGGCTCTCCGTGAACGATAGAAACAGCCTCATCCGGCGCTTACCCCAGTGGAACCTCGTCAATAAAGAAAATGCTTGATTTTCTCACCCTTCTCGCCGATCTCCGTCATCGCATCGATGCCGATCTGCAGATGGCTGTCGGCCCATTGCCGGGTCACCTGCTGATCCGATTCCTCGGTCTTGACCCCCTCGGGGGTGAGGGGCACATCCGAAACCAGCAGCAGCGCTCCGCGGGCGATGACGTTATAGTGACCGACGATGAAAATGGTCGCCGTCTCCATGTCGATGCCGATACTGGTGGTCTTTTTCAGCTTCTCCATGAAGACCGGGTCATGCTCCCAGATGCGTCGATTGGTTGAATAGACCACCCCGGTGCGGTAATCGTGGCCATGTTCGATGATCTTTTCGGAGACGAACTTGTGCAGCTTGAACGAGGGCAGCGCAGGGACTTCGACGGGGAAATAATCGTTGCTGGTTCCCTCGCCGCGAATGGCGGCGTTCGGCAGGATAAAGTGGCCGATCTCGGTCGACCTTTTCAGACCACCGCACTTGCCGAGGAACAGCACACCTTTCGGCTGGATGGCACTGAGCAGGTCCATGATGGTGGCCGCGTTTGCCGAGCCGATGCCGAAGTTGATGATTGTCACCCCACTGCTGTTGGTGGCTGACTGCATCGGCTTGTTTTCGCCATGGATATCACAGTTAAACATCTCGGCGAACCTGTTGACGTAGTGACGGAAATTGGTCAGCAGGATGTAATCACCGAACCTGTCGAGCGGCATCCCGGTGTAGCGCGGTAACCAGTTGCTGGTAATCTGTTGGCGGTCAAGCATGGGGGCTCCGTTCAAGAAAGGAAAGTTCAGGACCTGCTTTAAGAATAAAAGGTGGTGGTGATTTGGCAAGAGCTGCTGAGTTGCAGACGATCTGGAGCAGACGGGTCATACGACAGCGGCGGCAGGTGGCAGAAAAAAGGCAACCTTTCGCCGGCTGGGGGCTTCATCTCCGGCAGCTGATCAGGTTCGCCGTCTGCGTGACGAGGTCAAAGACAACCTTGACGTGCCTGTCATGCAGCTGCCTGAGGACTTGTTCAACCTTGTCCTCCAGGGAACAGCCGGCTTCGGCCCAGTCGGCGCCGTCACGGCTGACGAACTCCTGAATCATCCTGCGCAGGGTGTCAGGGGGGATCTGCTGGTAGGGAACCTCGACCCCTTGTTCATTGGCCCGGTCTGCATGTTTCTGCGCCATGATGGATCCCTCAATGCAGACGTAATGATAACCGGTCGCTGGCCAATTTCCCCGACAAGGCGCTCATCCAGCTGCCTTGTCGGGGATCGATCAACTGCGGCCCGCGCTGGTGAGTGCCCCGCCGCCGGAAGTCTTGATCGCCGCCGGGCGCCTGGGACGTCTGGAGCGGCGTGGCTTGCCGGCTGTTGCCGCAAGCGCGGCTTTCGCCTGTGCTGATTTTTTCGGACTGCTGGTGCGTGGCCCCTGTGGCTGTTTCGGGGGAGCCGCCTCATGGTAATTGAAGCCGTCAATGGTGCGCCGCTCGATGGTGCTGCCGAACAGTTTTTCGATCGCCTTGACCAGCCCCTTTTCGTCGTCACTCACCAGGGTAAAGGCATCGCCGCTGCGGGCGGCGCGGCCTGTCCGGCCGATCCGGTGAATATAGGTCTCCGGGGTGTTGGGGATGTCGTAGTTGACCACATGGGAAATCTGCGACACGTCGATGCCGCGGGCGGCGATGTCGGTGGCGACCAGAATCTGGAAGCGGCCGTCGCGGAAGCCGTCGAGCGCTTCCTGGCGGCGGTTCTGCGAAAGATTCCCCTGCAGGGACGCGGATTTGTAACCGGCTTTTTCCAGCTGCAGGCCGAGCCGTTTCGCGCGATGCTTGGTGCGGGTGAAGACCAGCACCGACTCGGTGTCGGTGTGCCGCAGCAGTTCCAGCAGCAGGCCCGTCTTGAGATGCTGGGCCACCGGATAGAGCGCATGCTTGACCGTGGTCGCCGGGGCGACAGTGTCAACCTGGATGGTGACCGGCCGGTTGAGGACCTCGGCTGCTAGCTTGCGGATCTGCGGCGGCATGGTCGCTGAAAACAGCAGGTTCTGGCGCTGTTTCGGCAGGTGGCCGAGTATCCGGCGGATGTCTGGGAAGAAGCCCATGTCGAACATCTGATCGGCTTCGTCCAGGACCAGAACTTCCACCTTCGAGAGATCGATGGTGCCCTGGTTGATATGGTCGAGCAGCCTGCCGGGGCAGGCGACGACGATTTCGACGCCACTTTTCAGCTTGTTTTTCTGCGGGTTGATGTTGACCCCGCCGTAGATGGTGACGCTGCGCAGCCCGGTCTGTTTCCCCAGTCGGCCGATGGCGACATGGATCTGTTCCGCCAGTTCCCGGGTGGGAGCGACGATCAGGGCCCTGACCTGTCCCCGCTTTCCCTGTATCAGCCGGTGCAGAATAGGCAGCGCGAAGGCTGCGGTCTTGCCGGTCCCGGTCTGGGCCAGACCCATGACATCCTGCCCCGCCATGATCGAGGGGATCCCCTGTGCCTGGATCGGGGTTGGAGTGGTGTATCCCTCCGCGTCAACTCCTGCGGCAACCTTGGCGTGTAGATTAAACTCCTGAAACTTCATTCATTCCTTCTCTCTGGTGTTCCAAATATAAAAAGCCCCGGAAACATTCCGGGGCTTACGATAACTTTTTGGGGCTTCGTTTTTTTCCTGGAACAACGTGTTAGGTAGAATGAACATTAACAGGTGTTGTGCGCAACTGTCAAGTGGCGGGACGGCGACCCCTTTTCAGTCAGCGAGACGGAAGCCGTCCCCGGCGTACTGGATGTTGGCCGCATCCGCTGCACGCGGCGGTGATATGGCGTGGATTCCGCCGCAGACCGGACAGCTGGCGACAAAGGTTTCCAGCACGAAGGGGGCAGAGCACCCCTGGCAAAAGGTCTGAAGTCCGCCGCCGGGGATCGGTCGCGTTCGCAGCGATCCGCCGTGAGCCCGGGCGACGAACTCCACCAGTGCCTGTCCCTCCGCATAGGGGCCGCCGTCTGGCCCGTGACCGCCACCGCAATTACATCCTGCCATAATTTGTCACTCCTTTTATCGAAATCAGGGTCTGGTTTCGTACAAACATACATCCCTGAAGGGGGCAATTCCCTGACCTGGGTCAAAATGGGCAGAAAATTATCCTCGCGGCGGCTCGTGAAGAACCGGTCATTCCTTCCCTGCATGCATCCGGCAAGAAGGTTCCTTGCCGTAGAACGCTGCCCGTTATTGGTTAAATTCTGCGGCTGTTGTGGTAATATCGCCAGCCAGTTCATCAATCGGTCAATAACCAGCTAAGGATTCAATAGCGATGTCAGATATATCAGAAGAAACAATAATACCAATACTGGTCGAGGAGACCGGGCTGCGGAAAGGGCAGATCGAACAGACCGTCGCCCTGCTCAAGGAAGGGGCGACGGTCCCCTTTATTGCCCGTTACCGGAAGGAGGCGACCGGTGAACTGGACGAAGTGCAGATACGCCTGCTCGAAGAACGCCTGGCCTACCATGCTGAGCTGAATGAGCGCCGCCAGGCGATTCTCAATTCGATCGAGGAACAGGGCAGGCTGACGTCGGAACTGCGTCTGAAAATCGAGGCGACCCGGCAGAAGACGGAGCTGGAAGACCTCTACCTGCCCTACAAGCCGAAGCGGCGCACCAAGGCTTCGATTGCCCGGGAACGTGGTCTGGAACCGCTTGCCGAGCTGTTGCTGAAGGCAGGCGGTGAAGGCGAAACCGCCCTGCAGCTGGCACACACCTTTGTCAACGCCGAACTGGAGGTGGCGACTGCGGACGATGCGTTGGCCGGCGCCGGCCATATCCTCGCAGAACGCTTTGCCGAGACCGCTGATGCCAGGGCGCTGGTGCGACAGCTGACCTGGCAGGAGGGACTGATCTGTTCCCGGCCGGCAAGAGGCAAGGAGGGATCGGTCAGCAAATTCGAGATGTACTACGATTTCAGCGAATCTCTGCGGCAGATTCCTTCGCATCGGATGCTGGCGATGCGGCGCGGCGAAAAGGAAGAGGTGCTGCGCCTGCGGATTGAAGCGCCGGAGGAGGAGATCCTCCGCCGACTCCAGGCTCTGTTGATCCCGGCAGGCAATCGCTTCGACGACCTGTTGCGGCAGTGTGTCAGCGACGCCTACACCCGCTTGCTGGCCCCATCGATTGAAGTGGAGCTGCGTCTTCAGGCCAAACAGGCGGCGGATGAGGAGGCGATCCGGGTTTTTGCCGAGAATCTGCGCAACCTGCTGCTCGCTGCCCCGGCCGGCAGTTGCCGGGTGCTCGGAGTCGACCCGGGGCTGCGTACCGGGTCCAAACTGGCGGTGGTTGATGTCACCGGTCGCTTTCTGGAGCATAAGACGATTTACCCTCATGCCGGCGGCGGCCGTCAGGTTGAGACGGCCATCGGTGAACTGCTTCGCCTGGTGGAACTCCACGATGTTGAGATGGTGGCGATCGGCAATGGTACCGCCGGGCGGGAGATGGACCAGTTTGTCAGGGACTGCCTGAAGCAGGCGGGGTTGAAAGCACAGGTGGTGATGGTCAGCGAGGCCGGGGCCAGCGTCTATTCGGCGTCCGAGATCGCCCGCGAGGAATTTCCCGATCTTGACCTGACCGTGCGCGGGGCGATCTCCATCGCCCGGCGGTTGCAGGACCCGCTGGCTGAACTGGTCAAGGTTGACCCGAAAAGCATTGGCGTCGGCCAGTATCAGCATGACGTGAGCCAGACTGCGCTGAAGAAGGCGCTTGACGAGGTGGTGGAGTCCTGTGTCAACTTTGTCGGGGTCGACCTGAACACTGCCAGCTGGGCGCTGCTCAGCTTTGTTTCGGGGCTCGGTGGCTCGCTGGCCAAGTCGATCGTTAAATATCGCGACAGCGCAGGAGCCTTCGCCCGCCGCGATCAGCTGCTGGATGTGCCGCGTTTCGGCCACAAGGCCTTTCAGCAGGCTGCCGGTTTTCTGCGGATCCGGGGGGGTGAGCAGCCGCTCGACAACACCGCAGTCCACCCTGAGCGCTACGCCCTGGTCAGGCAGATGGCGAACGATCTCAATGTGGAACTGACGACTCTGCTGGCTGACCCCGGGCTGATCGGGCGGATCAGCCTGGAGCAGTATGTTGCCAACGACATCGGTCTGCCGACGTTGCGGGATATCATCGCCGAACTGAAAAAGCCGGGGCGTGATCCCCGCGCGAGCTTCAGCGCGGCCGGCTTTCGTGATGACGTCACCGGGATCGGGGATCTGCAGACAGGGATGACCCTTAACGGGATCGTCACCAATGTTGCCGCCTTTGGAGCCTTTGTCGATATCGGTGTCCACCAGGACGGCCTGGTGCATATCAGCCAGCTGGCAGACCGTTTTGTCAAGGATCCGGGCCAGGTGGTCAAGGTCGGGCAGTCGGTGCAGGTCAGGGTGCTCTCAGTGGACCTGCAGCGCAAACGGATCGGCCTGACAATGCGCAGCGGGCCGTTGGAGAAGGAAGCGCCCGCCACCTTGGCGGGCTCGACTGGGCAGAAACAGCGCGTAAAACAGGACGCACAAGCGGCCGAAAAACAGTCCCGGCCGGCCAGTGACCTGGCCGCGGCCCTGAAGAAGTCCGGTTTCCGGGTCAGGCCCGATAGGTAGGGGCGCTATGCCGGGTTGTGATGCCCTTCCGTTTCGCTCAGGTACGTATCCGCCTCGGGAATAATCCCTTGAAAACCGGCGGCTATTCATCTACTGTTTCGGGCACAGAAAGGGTCCGGTCTATGTCCGCAATCAGTGGCCATGGCACGCGTTGAATCCCCCCTCAGCAGCGGTGGGGCCTGGCCGGTCTGAACGGGCAGAGTCCAGCAGTTCCTTTTGGTCACGAAGCCCGAAACATGTCAGCGCAAAGAGGACTTATGAGTGACTCCAAAAAGCATTCAGCTGAACAGCGTAACCGGCTGGTTGCCGAAATGCGCCGCGAGCAGCAACAGCGGGAGGCCGGCTACCGGGAGCAGGCGTTGAAACTTTATCCGCCGGTGTGCGGCCGCTGCGCCCGGGAGTTTGAAGGGAAGGCGTTGCGTGAGCTGACGGTTCATCACCGGGATCACAACCACGACAACAATCCTCCCGATGGCAGCAACTGGGAACTGCTCTGCATCTATTGCCACGATCATGAGCATACCCGCATGGTCCAGGAACAGCGGGACGGTGATGCAGCTGCAGACCGCGGCGCGGGTCCGACCCTGTCCCATTCCCCCTTTGCCGCGCTGGCGGAAAAGCTCAGCAACTCGAAATAGTCGCCATGCCTGAAACGATTCTTCTCAATTACCGGCTGAGCAAAGATCTGTGGCGTCAGTTTTTCGAAGCTCACTATAGCTGCGATCATTCGCTGAGGCTGCGCTACCTGTGGGGTGTGGTCTGCATCGTCATCGGGGCCATGGGGTTTGGCGGACTCTACGCTTCGCTGCCGATTGCCGTGTTGCTGCTGGCAACCGGTTTTTTCGGCGTGCTGTCGAAGCATCTGCTGGTGTTCAAGTCGCTGCGCGCAGCCTGCCGGCATCCGTTTTTCGGCCAGGAGTTGACGGTCTCTGTGTCCGCAGCGGAGATTTCGGTGCGCAGCGGCAACTCCGGCTATGCCCAGCCCTGGGATAACTTTGCCTGCTACCGCAGGCTGGAGCCGGGATTTCTGCTCTACCACGATCAGAATGCGTTTTTTTTCATTCCTGCCGCGGCGATGACAGCGGGACACGCCAACCGGGTTGAGCAGATCCTGGTCGCGGCGGCGGTGGAGAAACTCTAGTTGCGAGTCTGACCCTGCAGGGCTCACGGCGTTTCGTCCGGCCGGTGACCTCCCCTCAGCTGGCGCTGGACGCTTGACCCCGGCCGAGGCATAATAGGCCTTATGGATCATCCCTTCACAGCCTTCGGTAAAGCAAATCGACGCCTGATCTTCATGCTGGTCGCCAGTCACCTGCTGTGGGGCGGCATGGTGCTTGGGCTCTGGGCGGCCGGGTCTGTCCTCCCGGCGGTGACCCGCTGGTGGCCGGCGGCTTTCATTGCCGTGCAGCTGTTTGCCGCCGTGCAACTGCTGTTGCCCGCACTTCTGCTGCAACCGGAACAGCGGACCCGGAGCTTTTACCTGTTCTGGGGTGGGACTCTGGTCTTCTCTGTCTGGGCGAGCAACCAGTTCGCCCCGTCGGGTCTCTGGCTGCCGCTGTTGACGGTGCTCAAATCGGCCTTGCTGCTGCTGGCCGGGACCCTGGTCGGTACCGTCCTTGCTCGTTTTGTCAATCGGCTGTGGGAGATTGTGCCGGTCTGCGTGGTGATGACCATGGCAGATTTTTACAGCTGGTATGCCGGTCCGACGGCCGGTTTCGCAGAAAAAATCAAGCAGTACTATCTGGCCCCCGAAGGCCCGCCACCACTCATTGACATGGTGCTGATCAAGCTGGCCTTCCCCGGTTCTGCGGGGCTGATCCCGATGTTCGGGGTCTCTGACTGGATTATGGTGGTTTTTTTTGCGGTGGTGGCCAGCCGGCACGGGGTCAATGACAACCTGGCCGGAACAAGAGGGGAAACGCTGGCCCGGCAGGGGCAGGTCGGGCGCTACCTGCCGATATCTCTGGTGGCCCTGTTTGCCGCTGTCCTTTTGGCCCAGGACAGTGGGCTGTTTATTCCGGTTTTGCCGTTTATCGCCCTGGTTATGCTCCTCTGGTACGCGCTGCATTATCTTTTGCTGCGCCGTTCCGGCGGACAGATTTCCCCTTGAGTCCCCACGATCCCGGGGCACCGGAAGGAGCAGGGGTTTGCCGCAGATGTCTTCTGACATGCACAGGTTGAAGCAGCAGATCGCTTTTATTGAACGGCTTGATCACCTCAAGCAGGTCTTTCGCCAGAACCTGGTGATGGACGAATCCCGTCGCGAAAACAGCGCCGAGCACTCCTGGCACATCGCCAGCATGGCTCTGGTCCTGGCCGAATATGCACCGCCGCAGGTTGATCAGCTGCAGGCGTTGAAATTGCTGCTGCTGCATGATGTGATCGAAATTGAGGCCGGGGACACCTTCTGCTTTGACCTGGAGGGGAACCGGGACAAGCTCGAACGTGAACGGCTCGCCGCCGAGCAGCTGTTCGGCCTGCTGCCGGAGGACCTGGCTGCCGAGTTTCGTTCTCTGTGGGACGAGTTCGAGGCCGGGGAGTCGCCCGAGGCCCGTTTCTCCAATGCCCTCGATCGTTTCCAGGTGCTGCTGCAGAACCTCAACACGCGGGGCGGGACCTGGCGGATTCACGGAATCGAGAAGGCGCGGGTTGTCCAGCGCATGCTGCCTATCAGGGACGGGGCTCCGGCGCTCTGGCCGGTTGTGGAGCACTACCTGGAGGAGGCCTGTGCGTCAGGAATTCTTGCCGAGTGAGCTGTTGACCGGCAGGATGACGGCACGCGTTCATCCAAAGAATGATACTTAACCCGACCCCGGAGAGGTCTCGTCCCCCCCAGGAGAATGACCCTAATGCCCATACAGCCCCCGGACAAACCTGCCCCGGTCTACATGACTCCCGGCTGCGCCAAGCGACTGCGGGCGGAGCTGAAGGATCTGCTCTACACGCTGCGTCCGGAAATGGTCAGGACCGCGGCCTGGGCGGCGAGCAATGGTGACCGCAGCGAAAATGCCGATTATCACTATGCCAAGCGGGCGCTGAGAAAGTACGACGGAAGAATCCGTTTTCTGACCAAGCGCCTGGAGGACGCGGTGATCATTGATCCGCTGCAACAGGAGCAGGTTGCCAGAGGTCGGGTTCTGTTCGGCTGTACCGTCACCGTGGAGAACGAGGACGGGGAGGAGAAGCGTTACAGTATTGTCGGTGTCGACGAGTATGATCCGTCGCGCGGGCATGTCAGCTGGATATCGCCGATCGGCAAGGCGCTGCTCGGATCCTCGGAAGGTGATCTGGTCACCTTTAAAACCCCCGGCGGAGTTACTGAACTGGAGATCGTCAAGGTCGAGTACTGTGCCCTCGGTGATCCGCCCGACGAATCTTAACCGGGTTGACGGCCACCTTTTCTTCAAGCAGAATGACCCCCTGTTTACCCGAAACCCGACAGGCTGTTCATGTCCACGACCCCGGCATATATCCGCGCATTGCAGCAGCTGGCTGCTGACGTTAACGGCGCGACTCTTTTCGATGAACCGCTCTCCGGCCACAACAGCTGGCGGATCGGTGGTCCGGCCGATCTGCTGATCGAGCCGGAAACATCACAGCAGGTGGCGGCCGTGGTCCGTTTCGCCCGCAGCAATGAGATTCCGCTGGTGGTGATCGGTCAGGGAACCAACCTGCTGTTTGATGATGCCGGGGTGCGGGGGATAGTGATGAAGATCGGCGCCCGCATGGCGCAGGTCAGATTTGACTGCGAACGGATCGTCGCCGGCGGCGGGCTCTGGGTTCCGCAGCTGGCCCGGCTGTCGATGCGCGCCGGGTTGAGCGGTCTGGAGCACTGCATCGGCATCCCGGGAACGCTGGGGGGGCTGGTGGTGATGAACGGCGGCAGCCGGCGCAAGGGGATCGGCGAGAATGTCCGAAGCGTCTGGATTGTCAACGCCGAGGGGGAGGAGCAGCAGCTCGGCCATCACGCGTGTCGCTTCTCCTATCGCCACAGTGCCCTGCAGGGGAGCGGTGCGGTGGTCGTCAAGGTGGAGCTGGAGTGTCAGCGGGGAGAGATCAGTGAAATTCGCCGCGAGATGGTCTGCGACCTGCGTGAACGACGCCACAAGTTCCCCCGCAAGCAGCCGAACTGTGGATCGGTGTTTCTGAGCAGCGCGGAGATGCACGCAACCGTCGGCCCTCCGGGTCGGATCATTGAGGAGGCCGGGCTCAAGGGGACCTGCATCGGTCGGGCGGTGATCTCACCACAGCACGCCAACT
The DNA here is from genome assembly GCA_032251255.1 of Desulfuromonadales bacterium. Lineage (GTDB taxonomy): Bacteria > Desulfobacterota > Desulfuromonadia > Desulfuromonadales > Geopsychrobacteraceae > BM509. The sequence goes on along the minus strand of JAVVDY010000003.1, from coordinate 192,314 downwards.
TTATCGTTAACCTCGGCGGCGCATCATCGAGCGACGTGCTGTCCCTGGTCCGCATGATTCGTCAGCGGGTCAGGCAGCAGATCGGTTTCGAGCTGGACTGCGAGGTGCGCTATGTCAGCCCGCACGGCCTGATCATTCCTGCCCACCAGCAGGCCGAGCGGCGACCGGGGTAACATGGGGGGCGAGAGAAAACCAGAGAGGCTTCGCTGGGCCTACCTGCTGCTGACCCTGCCGCCGCTGTTCTGGGCGGGCAACGCGGTGCTGGCCAGGGGGGTGGTCGAGCTGATTCCGCCGGTGACCATGTCGTTCTGGCGCTGGGTGATCGCCCTGGGGCTGCTGCTCCCCTTTACCTGGCGCAGGGTCGCCCGCGACTGGCCGGGGATCAGGTCGGGCTGGAAGAACATCCTGCAGGTCGGACTGCTCGGTATCGCCTGCTTCAACACCCTGCTCTATACCGCGGCGCGAACCACGACCGCAATCAATATCACCCTCACCCAGTCGGTGATGCCGGCGGTTATCGTGCTGATCAGCTTCCTGCTCTACCGCGAGCGGATAACCCGCCTCCAGCTGGTGGCGGTCTGCCTCTGCATTCTCGGCGCCGCGTACATTGTCATGCGCGGGGAGTGGCAGCGGGTGTGGCAGCTCAGCTTTGTCCAGGGAGACCTGCTGATGCTGCTGGCGGTCTGCCTCTACGCCCTCTATTCGGTGCTGCTGCGGAACCGGCCGGCGATCCATCCGCTGAGCTTCCTGACCGCGACATTCGCCGTCGGCGTTGTTCTCCTGTTCCCCGTCTACCTGTGGGAGCGCGTTCATGTCGACCCGTTGCAGATGAGCTGGCCGGTGGCTGCCAGTCTGCTCTATGTCGGCCTGCTGCCGTCGATCGCAGCCTACCTGTGCTGGAATCGGGGGATTGAGCTGGTCGGCGCCAACCGGGCAGGCCTCTTTGTCAATCTGGTTCCGCTGTTCGCCTCACTGATGGCTATCTTTTTTCTCGGCGAACGGCTGCAGGGCTATCATCTGCTCGGGATGGTCCTGATCTTCAGCGGGCTGGCCCTCTTCAACCGGCCCCGCTCGACGCGCAGATAACCTTCCGGGCAGGCCGCTCTGCTGCTGCGGTGACCGCAAATCGGCGGAGCTTATTCCTGCTGGTAGATGGTCAGGACCACAGACCGGTCCTGCTCAAAATCGATCTCGATCCGCACCGTACCGTCAAGCATGCTGGAATAGGTCAACAGACCGTCCTCGATCAGTCTTTCCATCTCCACCGGGGCTCTTGTTTCCACCGTGATCGTGGTCATCCCCGCGCCAAGATCTTCAAAAATCAGGTCCGCGTGTGGCGTGTCGGCAACCATTTCATCGATCATCGCGTAGATCTCTTCGTCGACGATCCCTTGGGCGGCATGGTGCGCATACGCCAGTCCGCAGAGGCTCAGGCTGATCAGCCAGAGAATCAATAGGGTTTTTTTAATGGCCATCTGTCGTCTCCTTTCGTGGGTTTAAACTCCTTTGTTGAGTTAGACGGGCAGAGGCGTGACAAGTTTACGCGAAGACAGCCTTTTTCCTGAGGGACAAGGGTGATTCAGCATGCTCCTGCTCCACCCCTTTGCGCAGTGGGCGCAGAAATCAGATCAGTGCGAAGCTGCGCAGCAGGAAAATGCCGAGCGTGGTGGAGAGCATCGAACCGAGGGTGGTCGCAGCGATGATCGCGGCCGCCAGATGGTGGTTCGATTTCATTGCCTGGGCCATCGGATAACTCGCGGCAGCAGTCGGAGATGCGCTCATCAGGTAGAGCACCCCGAGTCCTTCGCCGCGCAGACCGATGGCGATTCCCCCCAGGGTGATCAGCAGGGGGACGAAGAACAGTTTTGCCGAGGTGGCCCAGTAGAGCGGCCTGGATGCCTGGAATTCGTGCAGGCGGATTGAGGCACCGGCGCACAGCAGAGCCAGCGGCAGTGTCATCTGGGCAAAATAACCGCCGGTGTCGAGGAGGATGTCGGACACCTGAAGACCGCTCAGGGAGATAACAATTCCGGCGCTGATCGACAGGATCAGCGGGTTCCTGGCAATCCCTGCCAGCAGCTTGCCGAAATTCCGCTGCCCGGCACTGTCGTCCCGGTGGCGTGACAGGGTGATCACCGCGAGGACGTTGAAAAGGATGGTGATCACCGCGAGGTAGATCGACGCTGTGGTGACAACGCTCTCACCGAAGGCACTGAGGCAGTAGGCCAGGCCGATGATCCCCATATTGCTGCGGAAGGCGCCCTGTACGAAGACCCCGCGGTCCGACACCTGACGCAGTCTTGGGGCGATGACACGGTCGAGAATAAGGAACAGCAGAATGGTGGCAAGCAGCGCATAACCGATCAGGGTGAGCGGCAGGCCGTTGCTGAAATCGGTTTTGACCAGTTTGACGAAGAGCAGGCAGGGGAGGGTCACCTTGAACACAAGATCAGAACCCATTCTGGCAAACTCTTCGTTGACCCAGCCGATCCGTTTGAAGAAGATCCCCAGGCCGAGGATACAGAAAATCGGTGCTGTAATCAGCAGCGCGAAGTAAAAGTCAGCGAGCATGTCCCATTTATCCGTTCAGGGTCTTTTCAGTGTCAGCCGTTGGGTGACTCACGTTTTGACTGTTGTTGTTCCGGAATCGTGATACAGAGGCACTCGGCTTCGGCGAAGACAGTTGTGCCGGAGCAGATGCGGCCATGCACCATCACCTTGCGTCCCTCTGCGGAGACCACCTCGCTTTCCACGGTGACAACATGCTCCAGCGGCAGCAGGTTACGGAAGCTGACATTGAGATTGCCGACCACAATCGGGTACCCCGCGGCCCAGGCTGCCAGGCCGAGCACTTCGTCGAGCACTGCCGCCATGGAGCCCCCGTGGGCATGCCCCGGCGGGCCTTCGGTTTCCGGACCGAACCAGACCCTGGCCTGCAGCCGTTGGTCGTCGTCACGGAAATATCTCACCCGGTAACGGTTGCCATCCGGTTCGCCGGAGACGAATCGTAACGAAGCACCGACCAGTGACGGGGCATCGAATTGTACCCAGTCCGGTTGTCCACTTAGATCGACCGGTGTCAAGGCTTCCGCCCGGTTCCCTGCAGAGTATTTATTCACAAACGACCTCCTCTGTCCGTCGCATTGCCCAAGGGTAATTTTCAGACCCGACACCATAGCAGATTTTCACTCTGAAAGGCACTATTCGAATCATCCTGCTGACCGGGATTGACATCCGCTTGAAGTGGTTTAGTTTTTGAATCAAGGAGTGAGAAAATGCCGACCGATCACCCCATGGCGATTATGTTTTTGATTTTTCTGTCCCTGTTCATTCTGCTGGGCACCTCTCCGGTTCTGCACCGTTTGATTGCGTCGATTGGCGGCCTGCTGGGTGGCGTGATGCACGTCCACAAACAGATCGAAGGAAAAGTCAGTGAAACCCCTTCATGGCGGGATAATCAGCTGGATGATTACGAAATAATTCTGCTCAGAAAGCTGGCAATGGCTGGGGGCAGGGGGCTGTCGCGACGGATGTTGATAAAAACGCTCTATTTCAAACCCCAGTCGGTGGACCGGTCGCTGCATGGCCTTGTTCACAGGGGAGTGGTCCGCACCACAAAAACATCTTTTGCTGGAGCGCGGTTCTGTCTGTCGACAAAAGGTCAGGAGTATGCGCTAGAGCAGGATCTGGTGCCTCGCTATCAGTTGCAATCACGGGGCAAGAGAGTGCTGACACTCGTCCGTTAGCCCTGCTGCATGCTCAGTAGGTCTGTTTGGCGAACCGTGATGTCGCCTGGGCCTTGAAGGCGTCTTCCAGGGTGTGGATGCCGTGCGCTTCAAGCAGCGGGATCATCTTGATCAGCACCTCGGCGGTGACGATGGCGTCGCCCAGCGCGGTGTGCCGACCGACGATGTGGACATCCAGTCGTTCGGCCAATCCCTCAAGGGCATGAGTGGTCTGGTTGGGATGGATGACCGACGAAAGGAGCAGCGTGTCGAGGACCGGATTGTCGAAGACGATACCCGTCTCTTCTTCCTTCAGTTGCAGGAAGCGCATGTCGAATGCCGCATTATGGGCGACCAGAACAGAATTTTCGGCAAACTGGTGAAAGCGGGGCAGAACCCTGTCTATGGTCGGCTGGTTGACCAGCAGGTGCGGTTCTATGCCGTGGATGGCCACCGATTCAGCGGGGACATGCCGTTGCGGATCGACCAGCTGATCAATGGTTTCATCGTAGAGAACCCGGCTGTTGACAATCCGAATGGCCCCGATCTGGATGATTTCGTCTCCCTGAGACGGGTTGAGCCCGGTGGTCTCGGTATCAAAGACCACGAAGGTCAATTTGCTGAGGCGCTGCTTGCTGAGCTCTTCCCAGCCTTTCTGATGGAAAAGATCGAATTCATAGGAGATCGGCCGGTGTTCAATTGATGTCTGCAGCGGCAGCGGGGCATCCTGCTGGGTCGGCGGGATGCTGATCTGTACGGCGCTGGCTGTCTCGCTCCCTTCGGGGTAGACCCTGATCTCCCCGTTGCGTTTGCTGATACTGCTCTTGAGGGTGTTGATCTTGCCTTTGCTCTGGGTCCCGAAAGGAGTGTTGATCCACTCCTCCAGAAGCTGCGGGTTGATTTTTTTCCCCGGCCACAGAATGGTCATGAAGGCGACTTTCGCGTCATCCTCCTCCAGGGTGATTTCCAGCTCGGCGATATCTTCACGGGTTTTCAGCAGCGCCGCGAGATGGGAGACCGCCTGGACTGTCGAATAGCTGTCGATCATCAGCCATTGCCCTTCATCGGCGACCCTCTTGACCTTCATTGCGAAGCGGGCACTGATGTTGTTCGCCATAACTTCAAGCAGGTTTTCCGCCAGCACAAATTCCTGCCTGCTGAGTGAGTGCAGGTGGGTGGCATAGTTGCTCTGTGCCTGGTTGACCCTGGCCTCGATAGTGACCGATGCCTGGTCGATGGTTTTGCGGTACCCGTCGAGGCGCTCACGAGGCATGTCCGGGTTGCTGAGGATCGAAGAGATCGAGGTGCGAATCTCGCTTAACGATTCCTGCAGGTCCTCTGTCAGGGACTGGATCAGGATGTCGCGGCGGGTGTCCGATTCAATCTGCTTGGTCATGTCCTCAAGCGTGAGGACGAATCCGGAAATTTTTCGCTTGTTCTGCTGTTCGATAAAGACCGGCGCCATATTGACACGCAAATACTGGCCGTTGCGCAGCGTCATCATGAAATTGGTAATCGGGCTCAGCTGCTTCTTTTCCAGCGCTGTATTCAGCAGCTCCAAGGCGTGGACGATCGGGTCGCGGTCCAGGATGCCGAAAATCGAACGACCCAGTCCGATCAGCCCCTGCAGTTGGGCAGAGCCGTCCTGCGACTCCCTGGCGGTGCTGGAAAAAAGTCTTTGCGCCTGGGCATTGTAGAGCAGGATCTGGCCATCGATATTGCAGACCAGCACCCCGTTGGGAAGTTCCGACATCAGCGCCGCCAGGCGGGTCCGTTCTTCGCGCAGCTCGGTCTGAGAGGCTCTGATCTGGGACTGGACATCGGTCTGCAGCTTGCTGAAGGCCTCGGCGGATTCGTTGATGATGTTGGTCAGGTCGATGATCTCCTTGGCGCCATTGGTGACAATTCGGTAGTTTGGGTTGGCGATCGAGATCAGTTTGGTTTCTTCTCCGAGCCTGAGGATCGGGGTAATGTAATAGTGGAACAGCAGGCTGACCAGGCCCCCGACAATAACGCAGAGAACCATTGCGCCGAGCATGGGGTAGGGGAGCAGCTTGGGTAACAGCACCTCAATCGAGGACTGCTCGTCCGGGTTAAGGCTCATCCATGACCCGAGAAAGCTCCCCATGACGACCATGAAAACGGCCAGGCTGACGGCAATGATGAATACCAGGTATTTTGTTGAGGGTTTCATTGTCGACCTTTGAGGTGTCTCTCTCCGGAGGGGGTGACTGGCTCCGGAAGCGCGTGATCAGGATTTAAATTCTGCCACAAGTGGGTCCAGATAAAAAGGCATTCTAAAAAAATATTTCCGCCGGGAAAATCTGAAAACACCGGCCGGTTGAGAGGAAAAGGGGGGTGTGCTTGTCGGTGAAGTGCTGCGCTACATGGTGCCTGCACAAAAAAACCGCCATTCCGGATGTCCGGGATGGCGGTTTTGTGATTCAGTGTTGTGCCTTTCAGCCTGTCAGCCGCTGCAGGGCTTCCAGGTATTTTTCTCCGGTTTTGCGCACGATCTCCTCCGGCAGGACCGGTGGTGGAGCCTGCTTGTTCCAGTCGAGCGTTTCCAGGTAGTCACGGAGAAACTGCTTGTCAAAGCTGGGTTGTGCCGAGCCGGGCTGGTACTGATCCTTGGGCCAGAAACGTGAAGAGTCGGGTGACATCGCCTCGTCGATCCAGATCAGCTGGTCACCCATCATGCCGAATTCGAACTTGGTATCGGCGATAATGATCCCTTTGGCGTCAGCGACCTTGCGGGCGCGCTCGTAGATCGCGATGCTGATGTCGCGGACCTGCTCGGTCAGCTCCTGTCCGCAGAGCGCGACGGCCTGCTCGAAGGTGATGTTCTCATCATGTTCGCCCAGTTCGGCCTTGGTCGAAGGAGTGAACAGGGTGGTCGGCAGCTTGTCGCTCTCCACCAGTCCCTCCGGCAGCTTGATTCCGCAGACCGATCCGAGCTTCCTGTATTCCTTCCAGCCGCTGCCCGAAAGGTAGCCGCGGACGATACATTCCAGAGGCAGGGGGGCTGCCTTTTTGGTCAGCATGCTGCGGCCTTCCAGCTGGTCACGGTACTGATGGGTGATCGCGGGAAAGTCCTCGATATCGGTGCTGATCAGGTGATGCGGCACGATATCGGTCATCTGGTCGAACCAGAACTTGGAAATCTGGGTCAGCACATAGCCCTTCTGCGGAATCCCCTCTGCCATGATGACGTCGAATGCTGAAATCCGGTCCGTGGTGACGATCAGCAGGTGCTCACCCAGGTCATAGATATCGCGGACTTTGCCGCGGTTGACCAGCTGCAGTTCAGGGCAATCGGTCTGAGTCACTATTTGTGTGTTCATATCAGGACCTTCCATTTCCAAAGCGATCTGCCAGTTCGGGTGCCAGGGTAATCTGAGACTGGTCGCGCAACTCTTTGAGCTTGGCGTTGACAGCCTCTTCCTGCTTCTGCAGAAGGAGCTGATCCTGCAGCTCTTTACGGGTCGCATCGTCCAGTTTTTCCATGTCGGCCGGAATCGACTGCTTGAGGCTGATCACGGTGTATTTGTCATTGACCATGAATACCTGATCGGCCAGCGGCTGCTCAGCCGTCAGTTCGAAGGCCGCTTCGCTCAGCTCCTCGGAGGAACCGAGCTTGGGAATGAACGGGCCAAAACTGCGCTTGATCAGATCGGTCTCTTCCAGTTCCAGTTTCTGTTTGGCGGCGGCTTTTTTGAGGCTGCCGAGCTCCTTGGCGGCGGCAAGCAGCTGGTCCGCTGCTTCACTGGCCAGCTCCTTCGCCTTCTCCTTGCGGTATGCCTGCTCGACCGCAGCCTTGACTTCGTCCAGCTCCGGCAGGCGGCTTTCCTGCCGCTCTTTCAGGGTGAACAGGAAAATGCCCTGGGTGGTCTGCACCGGCCGGGCCAGTTCCCCTTGCGCCAGCGCAAAGGAAGCGCTGCTGATTGCCGATTCCCGGCCGATGCCGTCAATGGCATCCTCGCTGCCGAAGAGTCCGGTCTCCTTGATGCCAAGGTCGTTGTTCTTGGCGGCTTCCTCGAGGTTGCCGGTCTTGCGGTTTATGTTGTAAGCGTCCATCGCCTTTTCGTAGGCCAGCCGGCGGGCCAGTTCAACTTTGAGACCGGCCTTGACGTCATCGATCGCATCCGCAAGCGGCTTGACACCGGGTGCGATATATTCCTCCAGTTTGACGATGTGGTAGCCGAAGTCAGTCTCCACCAGGTCGCTGATCTCTCCCGGCTTCATGTTGAAAACGGCAGCTTCAAATGGTGCCACCATGACCCCGCGGCCGAAGTAGCCTAGGTCGCCCCCCTTGTTCGCACTGCCAGGATCGTCAGACATGGCCCGTGCCAGTTCAGCAAAGTCCTTGCCGCCTTTGATCTGCTGGAGCAGGGTTTCGGCCAGTTCCTTCTTTTGCTGGCTGGTCGCCTCGTCGGCATTTTCGGGGACGCGGACCAGAATATGGGCCGCTTTGACCTGCTCCTTGACCTCATACAGGTCGAGCGTCCGGCGGTAGTAGCGTTGCAGGTCTTCCTCGGCGAAATTGGAGATCTCTTTTTCATAGCGGGCCGGATCGAACTGCAGGTAACGGAGCGACACTTTTTCCGGCAGGCGGAACAGCTCGCGGTTGTCGGCAAAGAAACTCTGCAGGTCTTCATCCTTGACGGCGACCTTCGACTCGAACAGGGAAGGCGCTGTGCGTGCAAATTCAAGGCTGATCTGGTCATTCTCTTCGCGGTAGGTCTGCTCAATTTCGGCGGGATCGACGGTCACGCCCTGCTGAAGCTGCTCGCGGACCTTGTCGGTCAGCAGCTGGCGCATCTGGATCGCCTCAAACTGCTCGGGGCTGACCCGCTGATAATTGAGCACCTGCAGGTAGCGGTCACGGCTGAATTTGCCGTTTTCCTGGAAGGCACCATACTGGGCGATGGAGTCGACCAGTTCCTGGTCGCTGACACTGATTCCGAGCCGCCCGGCTTCCTGGATCAGGAGGGTTTCCTGGATCAGCTGTTCCATGGCCTGCTGCCCCAGGTTGAGCTGCCGCTCGAGTTCAGGAGTGAAGTTGTTCTGATAGATGCTCTGGTAGAGATTATACAGGTTGCTGTAGCTGCGCTGGAATTCGGCGTAGGTGATCTCTGTCTCATTGACCTGGGCTGCGACCGATGTCTGTACCGTGTTGCTGTCCCGGCCTCGTCCCCAGACCAGGAAAATAGTGCCGACAAAGGCGGCTATGATGACCCAGAAAACAACTCTGATCAGCAGTGTTTTCTGCTTCTTGCGAATCAAATCAAGCATCAGCGGGGACTCCTTGTGAAATGAAGGTTGAAATCAGGCTGCAAAATAGTCACGTATGGTAGCCACCAATCCGCTGAAATGCAATATTTTTTTCCCGTTAAGAGGCTTGCGAAATCATGGGTGGTTTGCTAGAGTGAGCCAGTTTTCATGGGGAGGTACACAGATGCTTCAGGCCCGCTACGGGCGGAGGATTAGGATAAAGTTATGCTGAATATTTTTGATGCCATTTGGGGCATGTTTTCCAACGATCTGGCCATTGATCTCGGAACTGCCAATACTTTGATCTACATGAAGGGGAAAGGGCTGGTGGTCAGTGAGCCGTCCGTGGTTGCCGTGCAGACCAATATCAACGGGCAGCGCAAGGTTCTGGCGGTAGGGACCGACGCCAAGGAGATGCTCGGCAGGACCCCCGGCTCGATCACCGCGATCCGCCCGATGAAGGACGGGGTGATTGCCGACTTCGACTATACCGAAGAGATGCTGCGCTATTTCATCCGCAAGGTGCACAACCGCAAGAACCTGGTGCGTCCGCGGATTGTCATCTGTGTCCCCTCGGGGATTACCCAGGTGGAAAAGCGGGCGGTGCGTGAGTCGGCGGAATCCGCCGGTGCCCGGGAGGTCTATCTGATCGAGGAGCCGATGGCTGCGGCGATCGGTTCCGGACTGCCGATCACCGAAGCGTCCGGCAATATGATTGTCGATATCGGCGGCGGGACCACCGAGGTTGCAGTCATCTCCCTGGCAGGCATCGTCTACGCGCAGAGTGTGCGGGTTGGTGGCGACAAGCTGGACGAAGCGATCGTCCAGTACATGAAGCGCAAATACAACCTGCTGATCGGTGAGCGGACCGCTGAAGCGGTCAAGATCGGTATCGGCAACGTCTATGCTGCTGATGACGAAGTGCTGACCATGGAGGTCAAGGGCCGCGACCTGGTCAGTGGTATTCCCAAGACCCTGGAAATCAACTCGACGGAGATCCGCGAAGCGATGTCGGAACCGGTCAACACGATCGTCGAGGCGGTGCGCATCGCCCTTGAGCGCACTCCGCCGGAACTGGCCGCGGATATCGTCGACAAGGGGATCGTCCTGGCCGGTGGCGGAGCCTATTTGAAAAATCTTGACATCCTGCTGCGCGAGGAGACCGGCCTGCCGGTTGTGGTTGCCGAAGACCCGCTCTCCTGTGTTGTGCTCGGATCCGGGGCGATGCTTGACCAGATCGATCTGCTCAAGCAGGTCGCCGTCTCCTCCTGATCGTCAACACGCTGCCCTGCCAGGGGCGGCGAATCATGTGCCCGGGGAGGATCGCTCGATCCTCCTCTTCTTTGTTCCGCTAGCAGGTGCGGGCCCTCAGGGTCCGGTGAGGTCGTAGGCCATGGGCGATTTTTTCAAACGCCACCGCATTCTTGTTCTGGCCGTAGTTCTGCTTGTCGGTTCTCTGCTGCTTTATTCCTACAATCTGCGCCACAAGGGGGCAACGACCTTTTTCGAGCGGAGCGTCATCAGCCTTTCCGCTCCTCTGCAGAAAGCCGTCGATGTCTTTACCGAAGAAGTCGGTCTGCTGTGGACCAATTATCTCTGGCTGGTGGATGCCCGCCAGCAGAACAGACGACTGCTGGAGAAAAACCGCGAGTTGCAGGGGGAACTGGTCGCACTCTCCGAGGTGCGCCTGGAGAATCAGCGATTGCGCCGGCTGCTCGATTTTGTCGATACGATAGAAAGGCCCGCGCTGCCGGCGCGGATCGTGGCGGAAGATGTCAGCAGCTGGGCGCGAACCATTGTCATCGACAAGGGGGATGAGTCGGGCCTGAGGGAAGGGATGCCGGTGGTGGTCGCCGAAGGGGTCGTCGGCCGGGTGATCAAAACAGCCAGTTACAGCGCCCGGGTGCTGCTGATCACCGACGCCTCATCGGCCGTCGCGGCATTGATCCAGCGTACCCGGACCCGGGGAGTGGCCAGGGGGCTGGGGGGGAACCTTTCGCTCGATTATGCCAGCCGCGAAGACGATCTGCAGGTCGGCGATCTGCTGGTGACGTCCGGGATGGGGGGCGTTTTCCCGAAGGGACTGGTGATCGGCAAGGTGGTGCTGGCCGAGCAGGGCAAGTTCGGTCTTTTCCAGCAGGTGGAAATAGAGCCATCAACCGATTTTTCCCATCTCGAAGAAGTCCTGGTCCTGCTGGACGAGGAGACGGGACAGTGAAGCGGCTCAGTGTCTATCTGCTGATCGGCCTGTTCTTCATGCTGCTGCAGACAACTGTTCTGCCGCGGCTGCTGCCGAGCTCCCTGTTGCCTAACCTGCTGTTGATCCTGGTGCTCTATCTGGCTCTCAGCGAGTCGTTCACCCGGGCGATCCTGCTGGCTCTGCTGTTCGGTTTGCTGCAGGACTGTTTCAGTTCTACGACCCTCGGTCTTTATGGGGTGGTCAACCTGGTGATTTTCTTCCAGGTGCGGTTGCTGGTCACCCGTCTGAGTGCCGAAAGTCCTGCCCTGCTGCTGCTGCTGGTCGCTGGTGGAACCCTGGTCCAGACCTTTCTCGTCGGTTTCTTCCTGACCCTGTTTGCCGAAGCCGGTTCCGTGCTGCAGGTGTTGCTGCCAGCGTTGCCCGGGCAACTGCTGGTCAATTTGCTGGCGGGGACCATCCTGCTTGGCCTGCTGCTGGTTCTGCAGCCCCAGTTCGGCGCGCGGTCGGGTATGGCCGGCTTGCCTCATCAGAGTCGTTATCATGGGTCTTAATTCCAGGTGGAGCGAGCACCCCCGGGTGCAGCGACGGTTTCTGCTCTTTTCCTTCGCGGCAGCGCTGATTTTTCTGCTGCTGATCCTGCGCCTCTGGTATCTGCAGATGATCAGCTATGAGCGCTATAATGAGCGATCCATCCGCAATCGGACCCGGGTCCTCTCTCTGGCCGCGCCGCGCGGTCCGATTTTTGATCGTGACGGGAAACTGCTGGTTGATAATCGCCCCTCGTTCGGCATCTCGGTGATGCGTCAGGACGTTACCGACCGTGAGATGCTGCTGCAGCGACTGGCTGAACTGCTTCCCGCCGATCCTGCCGAACTGGAGCATCGCTGGAAAGAGGGGAACCGCTTTCCAGTGTATCGCCCTGTCCCGCTGGCCCACGATGTCAGCCGGGAAACGATGGAACGGGTCCTCGAGCACAGCCTCGAACTTCCGGGTGTCCTGACCGAGGTCAGACCGGTAAGGGACTACCTCGAAAAGGGCTCAGCCGCTCACCTGATGGGTTACCTGGGCGAGGTGACCGAGTCCGAGCTGGAGCAGGAGCTGTTCCAGGATTACCTGCCCGGCGACTACGTCGGCAAGATTGCCCTGGAGAAAGAGTATGAAGCCTACCTGACCGGGCACCGCGGCCAGCGGCTGGTTGAGGTCGACGTCAAGGGGAAACTGCTTCGGCAACTGCAGATGGAACCTGCCAGACCGGGCAACAAGCTCTACCTGACCCTGTCGCAGCCGCTGCAGCGGGCGGCAGATATGGCCTTCGGCGACCAGTCCGGTGCTGCTGTTGCGCTGGATGTCCATTCTGGGGAGGTGTTGGCCATGGTCAGCCGCCCGACATTCGACCCGGGGTTGTTCGCCCGCGGGATCGCCAGTGATGAGTGGGTTGAATTGCTGCGCGATCCGCGCCATCCACTGCAGAATAAGGTTCTCAGCGGACTTTACTCGCCGGCCTCGACCTTCAAGATGATCGTGGCGATGGCGGCGATGCGCGATAAGATGTCAACCGTCCATCGGGTGGTCGACTGCAGCGGTCGCTTTGAGCTTGGTGAAGCGACATTCAGGTGCTGGAAAAAGGAAGGTCATGGCCGAACCGGTTTGAAAGAGGCCCTGCGCGAAAGCTGTGATGTGTGGTTTTACCAGGTGGGCCTGGATCTGGGGATCGAAAAGCTGGCCGTCGCTGCCAAAGAGTTCGGTTTGGGGGCTCCGGTCGGTTTCCCCCTCCCCGGGGAGAAAAAGGGGGTCATCCCGTCGAAGCAGTGGAAGCGCGAACAGTTGAATGCCCCCTGGTACGGCGGAGAAACAGTGATCGCTTCGATCGGTCAGGGGTTTGTCCTGGCGACCCCGATCCAGTTGGCGGTGATGACGGCGGCACTGGCAAACGGCGGGCAGGTCTACACACCGCAAATCATTCGCCGGATCGAAGACTGGCAGGGTGACACCCTGCTCCAGGCCGAACCGGAACTGGTGCGGCAGATCGAATATGCTCCCGAGGCCTGGAGCGCAGTCAGGAGCGGGCTTGAAGCGGCCGTAAACGAAGCGCGCGGCACCGGTTGGGCGGCTCGACTGGAAACGGTGCGGGTTGCGGGAAAGACCGGCACCTCGCAGGTTGTTCGTCGCAAGTCAGATGAAGAGGAGGAGCAGGACAGCGGGGATGGCGTTGAGGTGCCCTACAGGTTTCGACCGCACGCGCTGTTCGTCGCCTATGCTCCCGCAGACAACCCGCAGATTGCCGTAGCCGTTGTTGTCGAGCACGGACAGCATGGCGGCAGCGCCGCGGGGCCGATTGCCAAGGCGATTCTGGAGGCCTATTTCGACAACAGCCAGAGCGTCACCCGTCATGACAGCGTGGGGGATGATGATGTTTGATCGCCGTTTGCTGACGCACTTCGACTGGGTTCTGCTGCTGACCGTCTTTCTGCTGGCCGGAGTCGGGATCGCCAATCTCTACAGTTCGACATCCGGCTGGAATTTCATTGCGACCCCCATCTACCTGAAGCAGATGGTCTGGCTGTGCGGCGGGGTCGGCATGGCCTTGCTAATCTGCTGTTTCGATTATCGTCATCTGGAACATTTCTCCATCCACAGCTATCTGGTGAGCATCGGACTGCTGCTGATCGTCCTGCTGCTCGGTAAAACAACCATGGGAGCAACGCGCTGGATCGATCTCGGGCCCTTCAACCTGCAGCCGAGCGAGGTCATCAAGATCGTCATGATCATGCTGCTCGCCCGCATCTTCGGCCGCACCGCACACCCGCTCGGGTACTCCCTGGGGGAACTCTGGCAGCCGGCCCTGCTGATCTGCCTGCCGATGCTGCTGATCCTCAAACAACCCGACCTGGGGACGGCCATGATGCTGCTGTTTATCGCCGTGTCGATGCTGGTGTTTGCCGGCCTGCGTCGTTCGACACTGCTCGGCCTGGCGGTTATGGGGTCCGGGTGCGCCGTAACGGGATGGTTCTTCCTGCATGACTACCAGAAGGCCCGGATCAAGACATTCCTCAACCCCGAGGCAGACCCTCTCGGCAGCGGTTATCACATTATCCAGTCGAAGATTGCTGTCGGCAGTGGCGGGTTTTCCGGCAAAGGGTTCCTCTCGGGAACCCAGTCGCAGCTCTCTTTTCTGCCGGAACGTCACACCGATTTCGCTTTTTCGGTGTTTGCCGAGGAATGGGGGTTTGCCGGCTGCTCTCTGCTGCTGCTGATCTATCTGTTCCTGATTATCTGGGGGATCTACATCTCCCGGCGCGCTGCTGACCGTTTCGGCATGTTCCTCGCCCTGGGGGTGACCGCCATGATCTTCTGGCATATTGTCGTAAACCTGGGGATGGTCATCGGGCTGCTGCCGGTGGTGGGGGTGCCGCTGCCGCTCTTCTCCTATGGCGGGACCAACATGGTGACCACCATGATCGGGGTCGGGCTGCTGATGAGTGTCAGCATGCGGCGGTTTAAATTCTAGGCCCGATCGGGACTGCTCAGCAACATGAAATGGCAGAAACCCTGTCTGGCAGAAGAAAGTCAGGTCACCACATGATATAATCCAACTTCACCCGGGAGGAGCGGAAAATGAGAACGTTGACGCGACACTGTCTTCTGCTGTCCACACTGCTTGTTGTGATCACCGTCCTCTCCCTGGGGCCGGCTGGTGAGGCGCGGGCCGCTTCGGCGAAAGAGATCGATATTAAAGTGACCGCGACCCTGAAACACTTTGCCGAGACGGTCAAGGGCGGCGCGGATTTTTTACAGGAGGCCCGGGGGGTGCTGGTGTTCCCCGACGTGATCAAGGCTGGGTTCGGGATCGGCGGTGAATACGGTGAAGGTGCGTTGCGCGTCGGTGGCAGCACCGTCGATTATTACAGTACCATGGCTGCCTCGATCGGCTTTCAAATCGGCGCCCAGTCCAAGTCGATCGTCATCGTTTTTCTGACCGCCGACGCCCTGACGGATTTCCGAGACAGTTCGGGCTGGAAGGCCGGCGTCGATGGCTCGGTGGCCCTCATCGAGTGGGGCGCCGGGGAGGATATCAACAGCACCGACATCAAGGAGCCGATCGTCGGTTTTGTCTTCAATAACAAGGGGCTGATGTACAATCTGACCTTGGAAGGCTCAAAGTTCACCAGGCTGAAGAAGTAAGGTTGTCCTAATCGCCTCCGCCGTCCGGGCGGTCCCACCAGAAATCATTTTTCTCCAGCGGGTCGAAAAAACGGGTGACACCCCACTTGACGATTTTGTCCTGACGCTCCAGCGGGTCCGATTCGCGGTAAAGCCGATCCACTGTCATCATCATGCCGATCAGTGCTCCATGCTTGCGCAGGGCCAGGCTGGAGTAGCCTGAGCAGGTCGGGTACATGGGGCAACGGGCTCCATCCACCGCGGAGATGTTCTGCTGAAAAAAACGGACCAGCTGCTGCAGAGGGTCGATCTCCGTGTTCCCGCGAGTCTGCGCCTCTGCCTTGGCCGTTGTCTCCCAGGGCTCCCAGGCTCCGCCAGCCGTGCCGCAGCAGAGCAGCAGAAGCGATAGCGACAGGCCGATTCGTCTCATTCCTGCTCTTTCCTCCGCCGGCTTTTGATCTGTTCCCAATAGGCGAGCCGTTCACCGATCATTTTTTCGTAGCCATGGTCGGTGGGTCTGTAATAGCGCGTGCCGGTGAGGGTCTCAGGAAGATAGTCCTGCACCGAAATGCCCTCTTCGTCATGGGGATAGCGGTAGCCCTTGCCGTAGTCCTGCTCGCGCATCAGCCTGGTCGGAGCGTTGCGCAGATGCAGCGGAACCGCCAACGCACCGCTCTGGCGGACCTCCTGTTGGGCCTGCTTGATGCCCAGGTAGGCGGCGTTGCTCTTGGGCGCGGTGGCCAGGTAGCTGGTTGCCTGGGCCAACGGGATCCGCCCCTCCGGAAGGCCGATCAGGTGCAGGGCCTGTTGGGCGGAGATGGCAACCTGGAGCCCGCGGGGGTCGGCGTTGCCGATATCCTCACTGGCCAGGATCACCAGGCGTCGGGCAATGAACATCGGGTCCTCGCCCGCTTCGAGCATGCGCGCCAGCCAGTAGAGTGCGGCGTCAGGATCGGATCCGCGCACACTTTTAATAAAAGCCGAGATGACGTTGTAGTGTTCCTCGGCTCCCTTGTCGTAACGCAACGCTTTTTTCTGCAGGGCCTGCTGCAGGGTCTCCAGGTCGATCTGCTTCCGGGTGCTGATCCCTGCAGCCAGTTCGAGGGTGTTGAGGGCGATTCTGGCATCACCCTGGGCGGCAAGGGCAAGGTGCTCCAGGGCTTCCTCGGAGAGGCTCAGGTTTTTTTCTTTGAGGCCGCGGGCCGAGCAGAGAGCCCGCTGTAAAAGGACCCTGATGTCATCGGCTGCCAGCGGTTCCAGAACGAAAACCCGTGAACGGGAGAGCAGCGCCGAGTTGACCTCGAAACTCGGGTTCTCGGTCGTGGCCCCGATCAGGATGATATCCCCTTTTTCCACGTAGGGGAGAAAGGCATCCTGCTGCGCCTTGTTGAATCGATGGATCTCATCGACGAACAGAATCGTTTTGCGGCCGTGATGGGCTCTCCTCTGGCGGGCGTCGGCAACGATCTGACGAATCTCTTTGACCCCTTGCAGGACCGCGGAGAAGAATACAAAATTGCTGCGGGTGCTGCTGGCGATCACCTGACCGAGGGTGGTCTTTCCGGTCCCCGGCGGTCCCCAGAAGATCACCGAGCTGAGCTGGTCGGTCTCGATCAGTTGGCGCAGCAGTCTGCCCGGTCCGAGCAGATGCTGCTGGCCGACGACCTCGTCGAGGGAGTGGGGCCGCATCCGCTCAGCCAGCGGGCTGTCCTGATTCTGTTCCAGTGTTTGTTCGAAGAGGTCCATGCCAGCCCTTTGCGGTTTGTGTCTGCAGTGTCGAATGTAGCACAGCTGGAAGGATGCAACAATAGTCTAAGTTGTTGAAAGTGATAGACTTTGCTGGAAGGGTGTGATATCTCTCGGAGGCCGTTTGGCTGTCGTTAAAGAGTTTCTCCCGGTTCGGCCTTAAAGGGGGGTCCTGGAATGAATACCGTGATCAAAAGAGTCGGAATTTACGCTAAAAAAAACCACCCTGACGCGGCACAGATTGCCGTCGATATCCGGGACCGTCTGGAAGCGGAACAGCTGACCGTGATGATGGAGGACAGCCTGGCTGAACAGATCGGCCAGGTCCGCGGCTATGCCGAAGATGAGATCCCCGCCCGGGTCGATCTGATCATCGTGCTCGGTGGCGATGGGACCCTGATCTCGGTGGCCCGTCAGGTTGGTGACCTCCCGGTGCCGATCCTCGGGGTCAACCTGGGACGGCTGGGCTTTTTGACCGAGATCACCCGGCCGGAACTCCCGGAAATGCTTGAGCGGATCATCCGGGGAGAGTTCGAGGTGTCGAGTCGGATGATGCTCGATGCGGTGATCTTCCGGGGCGGGGAGGTCCTGGGGGAATATACCGTCCTCAACGATGTGGTGATCAACAAGGGAGCGCTGGCACGGATCATCGATATGCACACCTCGGTTGACAATGATCACCTGACGGTTTTCAAGGCGGATGGTCTGATCATTGCGACCCCGACCGGGTCGACCGGCTATAATCTTGCTGCCGGCGGTCCGATAATCTATCCGGGGATCAACAGCCTGGTGATTACCCCGATCTGTCCTCATACGCTGACCAACCGGCCGATTATCGTTTCCGACGATGCGCGGATCAAGATTGAGGTCAAGTTTGATGACGACGTGGTCTTTTTTACCGCCGACGGCCAAGTCGGTCGCAAGTTGCAGCCCGGGGATCTGGTCGAAGTCCGCAAGTCGGCGTCCCGAACCCTGCTGATCGCGAGTCCGAGCAAGGATTATTTCGAAATTTTACGGACCAAGTTAAGCTGGGGGGAGCGGTAGCCACCGGGAAAGGGCACAGGGTTGCCGATGAAAAGACAGAGCCGCTGCCTGTCGAGCTTTCTTGCCTCCCGCCCCTTTTTAGAGCGCCTGAATTTCTATGCTGACCGATCTGATTATCAAAAATTTTGCCATCATCGAAACCCTGCATGTCTCCTTTGCCGAGGGTTTTAATGTTCTGACCGGCGAAACGGGTGCCGGCAAGTCGATTATTATCGATGCCGTCAACCTGCTGCTCGGCGGCCGCGCCCGGGGTGAGGTGATCCGGACCGGCGCGGACGAAGCGGTGGTTGAGGCGGTTTTCGATCTGGGTGACGAGGGTCTGGTCAGGGAGGATTTGCAAGAGCTGGGTCTGGATCAGGGGGATGAACTGCTGGTTCGCCGGATCGTCTCGCGCTCCGGGAAAAATCGCATTTTTGTCAACGGCTCCCCGGTTCCGCTGGTGCAGTTACGTGATTTGACCGGACGGCTGGTGAATATCTATGGTCAGCACGAGCATCAGAGCCTGCAGCGGACCGAAACCCATCTGGCACTGCTTGATCGCTTTGCCGGCCATGAGCAGCAGCTGGCGGATTACCAGCACAGCTTCCAGCAATTTCAGGAGATTTCGGAGCAGCTGCGCAAGCTGGAGATGGCCGACCGGGACCGTCACCAGCGGCTGGATATGCTCCGCTATCAGCAGCAGGAGCTCAAATCCGCCAACCTGGTCGCCGGCGAGCAGGAGGAGTTGGAACAGGAGCGGGTGTTGCTGCTGAATGCGGAACGTCTTGCCGCGGCCAGCAACAGCGGCTATCAGCTGCTTTACGGGGACGCGGGGGCGGTGTGCGAAACATTGAGCAGAGTTGCCGCGGATCTGGGACAGATGCGGCACGTCGATCCGGCCCTGGCCGTTCTGGCGGAAACGATAACCTCGGCGCAGTTTTCTCTCGAGGATGTTGCCGTACAATTACGCGATTATTCTGCAAAACTCTCTTTTGAGCCGACCCGCCTGCAGGAGGTTGATGATCGTCTGGCCCTGCTCAAAAGCCTCCAGCGGAAATACGCACCGACAGTTGCTGAGCTCATTGACCGCCTCGCCGAGATCGAAGACGAACTGGCTTTGCTGGATAATGTTGAGGGGCACCGCAGTGAGCTGGAGAAGGAGCGCGATCTGGCCGCAGAACGTGTCGGCGCTCATGGCAAGGAGCTGTCCCGGCGGCGGTGGCAGGCCGGGGAGCGGCTTGCCGCAACCGTGCAAAAAGAATTGGCTGACCTCGCCATGCCCAGGGCGCGGTTTGAGACCCGTCTCTTTCCGCTGCCGGAACCTTCCGCTGACGGTCTGGAGCGGGGAGAATTCTACCTTTCGGCGAATCCCGGAGAAGAACCGCAACCGCTGGCAAAGATTGCCTCCGGCGGCGAGTTGTCGCGGATCATGCTGGCTCTCAAGCGGAGTTCTCCTGAAGGGGATGGTGTTCACACGCTGATATTTGACGAGGTGGATGCCGGAATCGGTGGCGTCGCGGCGACAGCGGTTGGTGACAAGATCGGCCGCCTGGCAAGGGAAATGCAGGTTCTCTGCGTTACCCATCTACCGCAGGTCGCAGCCTTTGCCGATCAGCACTTTCAGGTCACCAAAGAGGAAAGATCCGGCAGGACCCTGACCTGTCTGGTGCCGTTGCAGGGGGAGGAGAGGGTTGCTGAAATGGCCCGGATGCTGGGTGGGGCCCAGGTGACCGATCGAACCCTGGCGCACGCCAGGGAGTTGCTGGCCCGTTCCAGGGCCCTGAACCGAAGCGATTGAATGGAGAGCTCAGATGATCCGCCATGCCCGTATTCCTGATGTAAAAGCGATTCACCAGTTGCTGCTCGGCTACGCAGCCGAGGGGCAACTTCTGGGGCGCTCTCTTGCCGATATCTATGATGCGCTGCGTGATTTCTACATCTTCGAGGAAGATGGAGAGGTTCTCGGGGTATGCGCCCTTGCGATCTGCTGGGAGAACCTTGCCGAAGTACGTTCTCTGGCAGTAAGGCCCGGACTTTTCGGTCGGGGCATTGGCCGGAGACTGGTGGAGACCTGCCTGGAAGAGGCCCGGGAACTCGGGCTGCCGAAGGTCTTCGCCCTGACCTATCAGCCGGAATTTTTTCAGAAGCTCGGATTTCACGAAATTGAAAAGTCCGAGTTGCCGCACAAGATCTGGGCTGCCTGTCTGCACTGTGTCAAGTTCCCGGATTGTGACGAGCTGGCATTCGCCATCGACCTTTGATCCTCCGGTCCGGCCACCGGGTTGTGGATGAGCCACCGCTCATCACATGGATGTGATAAATTGTATTGAATTTTATTTTAAATTCCATTAATTTATAAAAACTAAGTATCTGCTGCAGGCATATTTTTCATATTGATGGGGCTTTCTGATACTGAGAACGTGATTTAGCGATAAAGGAGGTTTCCTGGTGCTCAGTACGGCAACTCTGTATGTGATTTCTGTTTCGCTGCTGCTGGGCGGCACCGCCGGGTTCGTGATGCACCGGTCGGACTTCTGTATCGCAGGAGTCTTCCGCGACCTGTTCCTGTTTCGACAGGCCTTCATGCTGCGCATTCTGCTCCTGCTGATTTTTGCCAGCATGATATTGTTTGAACTGGCGCGTCACTTCGGCATTCTCAGGGATTATCCCTACCTCTGGATAGCTCCGGCGTCGTTCTCGAACATCATCGGCGCTTTTCTGTTCGGCATCGGAATGGTTCTCGCCGGGGGCTGTGTCGTCGGCACCCTCTACAAGATGGGCTCTGGCAATCTGCTGAGCCTGTACGCTTTTGGCGGTCTGCTCTTCGGCAGCGTGCTCTACGCCGAAATTCATCCCTTGTGGACGTCACTTTTTGCCCAGACCTTGGTCTTTTCGGGCCTGGCAACCCTGCCGCAACTTCTTGATGTCGATCCGACAGTGCCCGTTCTGCTGGTCGCGCTGCTGGTATCTGCACTCTGGGCCGGGGTGCTGCGCGGGCTGCCATGGACCAGAGGTGCTGCGGCCGAAGGTTATCTGCAGCCGTGGAAGGCCGCACTGTTTCTGGCACTGATCGGCTTGTTGTCTTACGTTTTTGTCGGCATGCCGCTGGGAATAACCACCGCCTATACGAAGCTGGGCGCCATGGTTGAACAGCTGTTTTTCCCGCAGCATGTCGCCGGATTGAGCTATCTGAGTGCCCAGCCGATTCATTACCTCCCGCCTTTTTCGGATCTCACCTTGATCGGCGGGGCCGGACCCCACTTTGATGCGGTCGCGATCATTCAATATCCCCTGATTGTCGGGATTGTCCTCGGCTCGGCTTTCTCCGCCATCCGGCTCGGTGAGTTCAGGGTGCATTTGCGGGCGCCCAGGCGACAGATCGTTTCGGTCATAGCCGGCGGCGTTATGATGGGGCTGGCGTGCCGGATGACTCCCGGTTGTAATGTCTGGCACCTGCTTGGAGGATTGCCGATCTTTTCCCTGCAGGCTGTTTTTTATCTGATCGGACTGCTGCCCGGTGCCTGGGTGGGCAGCCGGATTCTGCAAAAAATAGTGGTGAGATAAGCTGACCTTGTCGGGTGGATAGCTATGGATAAGGGGGTTTTCTGATGAGCGAGCAGATAGCTGAACTGATCGAATTTGATATCCGCGGGCAGATCTGTCCCTCGACCCTGCTGACCGCACTGCGCGAGGTCAACTCGCACCGTTCGGCATTGAAGACGGGCAGGGTTCAGCTCGCGATTATGACTGACAACAGGGATTCAACCGCAACGATTCCGGACTCGGTCAGGAATATGGGGTATGCGGTGACGGTAAAAAAAACGCAGGATCATTACCGGATTCTGATCGGAAAATAGATATCTGCAGGGTAGGATTGCTCGGGACAGGCAGGGTGAAATATGGGACAGGCTGAATCAGAAAAAGAAACGTCTCTGCAGGACCTGGGGGGGTCTCTGGATCAGGAACTTGACCGGCTCAGGGAGGAGAATTATCGCCTGCAGGTGAAAGATCAGGAGACGGTCCGCTATGTCCGCGACAAGGTCAACCAGCTGTTGCGGGTCATGGGAACGCTGCCGCTCAAGCCGGAAGAGCTGGATGATGAAACCCTCATTTCGCTGGATCCGATCGGGATCGTGTGTGATTCCTTTTCCCAGATCCTCGACCACCTGCAGGAAACCAATGATGAACTGACCCTGGCCGGGCGGGAGATTCAGACCATCCTTGATTCGGCCGGTGCCGGAATTCTGGTGGTCGATGCTCAGCTGTTGCTGCAGGCGTACAACAGGAAAAGTCGGGAACTTTTTTTTCCTGACAAGGAAGAGCCCGAGGTTATCGGCAAAAATTTCCGAACGGTGATCTGTTCGTCGGACGATCAACCCGGCGAGTGCATTTTTGACCAGGTGTTGGCCACCCGCTGGACCGTGGAGCAGCCCGATTTTATTTCCGGTGGGCGCTCTTTTCATGTCACCGGGGCACCCATAAAGAACGATCGGGGTGACGTCGTTCAGGTCGTTCTTGTTTATACCGATATTACTGAACGCAGAGAGATGGAGCTGGACCTGCGTGAAACCGAAGGTCGGCTGCAGACAATTTTTGATTCGGTGCAGGCCGGGATCGTCCTGGTCGACCCGGATCGGCATGTCATTGTTGATGCCAATAGACTCGCCCTGCAGATGGCCGGGATGAGCCGGGATGAAATGATTGGTGTCAGCTGCCGGCAGGCCATCTGCCTGACCCAGGAAGGTCGTTGTCCCATCACCGACCTGGGAAAAGAGATGGATAACCGGGAGTGTCTGCTGCGGCATGCCCGGGGGGATAATCTTTCGATCCTGAAGACCGTGACCGAGATCAAGATCAAGGGGCAGCCTCTGTTGCTGGAGAGTTTTATCGACATCAGTGCCCGGAAAAAGGCGGAACAGGCCCTGCGTGACAGTGAAGGGCGGTTCCGTTCGTTGTATGAGCAGGCCCCGCTTGCCTATCAGTCTCTGGATGAACGGGCCTGCTTCAGAGAAGTGAATCAGGCGTTTCTCGATATGTTCGGGTACCAGCGTGATGACGTGCTGGGACGCTGGTTCGGTGATTTCATGGCGCCCGAATCGGCAGCGAAATTAAATGATTTATTCCCCCTCTTCATCGCGGACGGTTCTCTCGATGGGGCCGAATTTGACATGCTCTGCAAAGATGGTTCGCACCTGACGATCGCGGTCACCGGGCGGGTCGCGACAGACAATAGCGGCCAGTTTCAGCGCACCCACTGCGTTCTCAACAATGTCACCGAGCAGAAGCAGGCGGAGCAGAAGATTCAGCAACTGGCCTATTATGATGCGTTGACCAATCTGCCCAACCGCGCGTTGCTGCAGGACCGGCTTAACCAGGTTCTGGCCCAGGCGGGACGCGATGGTCGGCAGGCCGGAATCATGTTCCTCGATCTGGACCGTTTCAAGCGGATCAACGACACCCTGGGGCATGTTGTCGGAGATCAGATGCTGAAAATTGTTGCCGACCGGCTCAGCGAGTGTATTCGCAGAACCGATACGGTCGCCCGGTTGGGTGGTGATGAATTCGTGATTCTGCTCTCGTCGGTCAATCGGATTCAGGATGTCACGACCATTGCCAGAAAAGTTCTGGAAATCCTCTCGGATCCGGTGAATCTGAATGGGCAGGAAGTCTTCGGTTCGGGGAGTATCGGAATTGCCCTTTACCCGATTGACGGCATCGATGAGGCAACTCTGCTGCGTAATGCCGATACGGCCATGTATGTCGCCAAGGAGCGTGGCCGGAACACCTACCAGTTCTATTCCGAAGAGATGAACCTGCAGGCCGTCGAGCGGCTGACCCTCGAAACCCACCTGCGGCGGGCGTTCAAGTTGAATGAATTTATCCTGTTTTATCAGCCGCAACTCGATCTCGAGACCGGCCGGATGACCGGGATGGAAGCTTTGTTGAGGTGGAATCATCCTGAGCGGGGGATGGTTTCCCCGGCAACATTTATTCCCCTGGCAGAAGAATCGGGACTGATTGTTCCGTTGGGGGAGTGGGTCCTCAGAACGGCCTGTGCCCAGGCCAAGGCCTGGCAGGATGAGGGATTTCCGATCATGCGCCTGGGAGTCAACCTGTCGGCGCGCCAGTTCCAGCAGCCTGGCCTGGTCGCCAAGGTCGAAGAGATTCTGCTTGAAACGGGCCTGGAGGCGGATTGCCTGGAGCTTGAGCTGACCGAAAGCGCGATCATGGAAAGTCCCACAGAGGCGATTCTGACCCTGACTGATCTTCGTGTGCGCGGGATCCATCTCGCCATTGACGATTTCGGGACGGGCTACTCTTCGCTCAGTTACCTGAAAAATTTCCCGATCGACCGGATCAAGATCGCCCAGGATTTCGTTCGTGATATCCCCAAGGATCTCGATGATGCGGCGATTGTTGAAGCGGTCATCGCCATGGCCAGAAGCCTGCGGTTGAGGGTCATTGCCGAGGGCGTAGAAACCATGGAGCAGATGGAATTCCTCAAGGTCCGCGGTTGTAATGAAATGCAGGGCTATTACTTCAGCAAACCGCTTCCGGCCGATGAATTGACCGAGATGATGAACGCCGGTATCGGGACCGACAACGTCTGTCTGTTTCGCGGGGCGGCAGACGGCTGAGCGGTGGAGGAGAACTCCTTTCACCGGTTCGGCAAGGATCTCCCGAGAAGAGTTTTTTTGTCGCTCCCGGCGATTGCTCTGCCGGGTGGAATTGTTCGGCCTGGCTCGACCGTCCTGTTCACGAACAGGATGGAGGTTCTTTCAAGGACGGGGAAAAACAGTCTTGTTGTCTGACGGGGTGAGTGATGAATGTTGAACTCGAGGATCAGCTGGCAATGTTACAGGGCGTGATCGACAGGATCATCGAATTCAGCGTCAACTACAGTTTTCAGGTGGTCGGCGCGCTGATCATTCTGGTCATCGGCTTTGCTGCGGGGAGATGGGTGGCGGGGTTGGTGGGGAAACTCTGCCAGAAAAAGAACCTGGATGTGACCCTGAGTCAATTTCTGGCCTCTTTTGTGAAATTGCTGATCCTGCTTTTTGCGGTGATTATCGCGCTTGGCAAGTTCGGCATTACGATTGCGCCGTTTATTGCGGCCATCGGTGCGGTTGCTTTCGGAGCGACCTATGCCATTCAGGGTCCCCTCTCAAATTACGGGGCCGGACTGGTCATCATTGTCGGCAGATCTTTTCTCGTCGGAGACACAATCAGTGTCGCCGGGGTGTTCGGTGTGGTCCGGGAAATAAGGCTGGGACAGACATTCCTGGAAACCGAGGACAGGGTCACCATTACCATACCGAACAAGCTGATTGTCGGCGAGATTTTACAGAACTCCCGCCAATACAGGATCGTGGAAGGGTGCGTCGGGATCAGCTACAGCGATAACCCGGAAACGGCAATCCGTATCCTGAACGAAACTCTCGCGGAGATTCCAGCGGTGACCAGCGAGCCGCCGCCGCAGGTCGGGATCGAGGCGTTCGCAGATTCTTCGGTTGCCATCGGTTATCGCTACTGGGTTCCGACACATCAATATTTTCAGACACTGCACTGCGTCAATCTCGCTGTCTTCAAGGCGTTGAAGTCGGCAGAGATTACCATCCCTTTCCCACAGCGGGAGATCAAGGTGACCCGGGCGTAAGGTGGACCTGCTCCGGTTTTCTTCTTTTGCGTAAAATGACGAGCGGGGGTCTGTACTTCGCCCGGCATTTCGTATATTATCGCCCGCTTAATGAGTGTTGTGTCAGGTCGCTGCTGACCCGGGTGGCTAAAAAACTTGACAATTTGCCGCAGACCCATTAAGTTTGTATTAAATTATTAAAATTTAATCATATTGTCTTCTTTTATGACGGAGAATTCTTTGGCTTCACGTCATTTCACAGTGATGATCATCCCTGACTCAGGGCAGCAGGTTCGCCGCCTGGTGGTGCCGCGCTGGTTGCTGCTCAGTTGTCTCATCGTCTCTGCCGCTCTGCTTGCTGTCGCCGGCTATGTTGCCAGCGACTACACCGTACTCAACTCCAACCAGATCGAACTGATGCGCCTGCAGGCGGAGAACAGTGATCAGCGCCAGGAGTTCCAGCGCCTGGCGATGGAATTTGCCGAACTGCGTCAGGAACTGGTGGTGCTCGCCGAAACAGACGCGAGAATTCGCATGCTGAATGGCATGGGGAATGACGCCAGCGATGTTCCTGTCGGGATTGGCGGGGCGCCGGAAACGGATGAACTCAACAACCTGACCGAACTGCAGAAGCAGATCAACGGGATGCGGCTGGCGATCGACCTGCGCCGCCAGAGCCAGGAAGAGATCCGCAGCCTGCTCAACGATCAGCAGTCACTGTCGGGGGCGACTCCACAGGGCTGGCCGATCAAGGGCTGGTTGACATCCTATTTCGGGATGCGCAAGTCTCCCTATAGCGGTCATCCCAAGCGCCATGAAGGTCTCGATATCGCGGCCAGCACGGGAACTCCGATCTATGCCACCGCCGAAGGGATTGTCGCCCGGGTTGAAACGTCTCCCGGCTACGGGAAGACCGTTGTGCTCGATCACGGCTACGGCTATCGAACCCTGTATGCGCACAACTCCAAAAACCTGGTAAAGCGTGGTCAGAAAGTGGCCCGGGGAGACAAGATTGCCGAGGTCGGCAACACGGGTCGCTCGACCGGCCCGCACGTGCATTATGAGATCCTGCTCAACGGAGTTCCGATCGATCCGCGCAATACCCTCTAGTTCACCAACATCGAAGTTACCCATTACCCAGAGCGAAGATCATCTGCCGCGTTTTCCCGGAACGTGGCAGCGCTGTTTCTGGCTCAGAATTATCAGCCCGCTTTCCTGGCTGTCCGCGCCCCCCTTTCTTTCTTGTGACCCCGAAGGCCGTTGTGCTAACATGCCGACCGGCTTAATGAGTAAAATTCTGTTTTTCCTGCGTTTATGTTGATAGTCCCCTGCTTGAGTGATGACTCGTTTCAGGGCTCTTTCTCTGGAGCTTTTAGAATATGATCCGCACGTTGGTAAATAAGGTAGTCGGCAGCAAGAATGATCGTTACCTGAAAAAGATGCAGCCGTTTGTTGCCCAGATCAATGCACTTGAATCCGGCCTGGAACCCCTCAGTGATGAGCAGCTGGCGGCGAAGACAGAAGAATTCCGCCGGAGGCTGGGGCAGGGGGAGACCCTCGATGGCCTCCTCCCGGAAGCGTTTGCGGTTGTCCGTGAGGCCAGCAAGCGGGTCCTCGCAATGCGTCATTTCGATGTTCAGCTGATCGGTGGCATGGTGCTCCATTCGGGGATGATCTCCGAGATGAAGACCGGTGAGGGGAAGACCCTGGTCGCGACCCTGCCGGTTTACCTCAATGCGCTGACCGGGAAAGGCGTTCATGTTGTCACGGTCAACGACTACCTGGCCAGCCGTGACGCCGAATGGATGGGACAGGTTTACCGCTTTCTCGGCCTGAGTGTCGGCTGTATCATCCACGGCATCAGCGATGCCGAACGGAAAGCAGCCTACCAGGCGGATATTACCTACGGGACCAACAACGAATTCGGGTTCGATTATCTGCGCGATAACATGAAATTCGATCTCGAGGACTATGTTCAGCGGCCGCTGCACTATGCCATCGTCGATGAGGTCGATTCCATCCTGATTGACGAGGCGCGGACTCCGCTGATTATCTCCGGTCCCAGCGATTCGTCAAGCGATCTTTATTTCCGGGTCAATCGGCTGATTCCGCAGCTGCAGAAGGGGGAGACCACCGAGAACCGGGAAGGGAAGATCGGTCAGTCAGTCAAGAGCCACACCGGTGATTTCACTGTCGATGAAAAGGCCAAATCCGCCGCCCTCACCGAGCAGGGGGTCGCCAAGGTCGAAAAACTGCTCGGCATAGACAATCTCTAC
Organism: Desulfuromonadales bacterium; assembly: GCA_032251255.1. Lineage (GTDB taxonomy): Bacteria > Desulfobacterota > Desulfuromonadia > Desulfuromonadales > Geopsychrobacteraceae > BM509. The sequence goes on along the minus strand of JAVVDY010000003.1, from coordinate 164,273 downwards.
GAGCCGAGCAATATCGAGCTGCTGCACCATGTCAACCAGTCCCTCAAGGCGCATGCCCTGTTTGTCCGCGATGTCGACTACGTGGTCCGGGATGGGCAGGTGATGATCGTCGATGAGTTCACCGGGCGTCTTATGCCCGGCCGACGTTGGAGCGACGGCCTGCATCAGGCGGTTGAGGCCAAAGAAGGGGTCAAGATCGAGAGCGAAAACCAGACCCTGGCGACGATCACCTTTCAGAACTATTTCCGCATGTATGAAAAACTGGCGGGGATGACCGGAACTGCCGAAACCGAAGCGACGGAATTCAAGCAGATTTACAACCTGGATGTTGCGGTCGTGCCGACCAACCGGCCGATGCAGCGGCAGGACAAGCCGGACGTGATCTATAAGACGGAAAAGGAAAAATTTTACGCCGCGATCGACGACATCATCGAATGCCACAAGCGGGGCCAGCCGGTCCTGGTGGGTACGATCTCGATCGAGAAATCCGAGGTGCTTTCCGCGCTGCTGAAGAAGCGGGGGGTGACTCACCATGTGCTCAACGCCAAGCAGCACAGCCGGGAAGCGTTGATCGTCTCCCAGGCGGGCCGCAAGGGTGCGGTGACCATCGCGACCAACATGGCGGGGCGGGGAACCGATATCGTTCTCGGCGGCAATCCGGAGATGATGGCCAAGGTCGAGGCGGCCAATAGCGAGGATTACGAAGCGGCCTTTCAGCAGGCACTGGCAAAATACCAGCCGATCTGCGCGGCTGAAAAGCAGGAAGTCCTTGCCGCCGGCGGGCTTTATATCCTCGGCACCGAACGGCATGAATCGCGGCGGATCGATAATCAGTTGCGCGGTCGTTCCGGTCGCCAGGGCGATCCGGGGATGAGCCGTTTCTACCTGAGCCTCGAAGATGATCTGCTGAGAATTTTCGGTTCCCAGCGGGTGGCCTTCGTCATGGAAAAACTGCGCATCCCCGAAGGCGAGCCGATCGAGCACGGCATCATCAGCAAGGCGATCGAAAATGCCCAGAAGAAGGTCGAGGCGCACAACTTCGATATCCGTAAACACCTGATAGAGTATGACGATGTCATGAACCGCCAGCGGGAGGTGATCTACTCTCAGCGGCGGCAGGTTCTCGGCGGCGAAGACATCCCGGAAACGATTTCCAAAAATGTCAACGAAATGGTCGAGGATATCGTTGCCAGCTTCTGCCCGGAGAAGACTTCCGCGGCTGACTGGGACTGGCCACGGCTGCTGGAAGAGTATTTGAAGCAATTCGCCTTTGTCCCTGAACTTGCTGGTATTGACCAGCAGAAGGTCAGTCGGGAAGACCTGGAATCTTATCTCAAGGCGGAGGCGGATGCATTTCTTGCAGCAAAGCGGGAAGACTTCACCCCGTCCGTGATGGACCACCTGAGCCGGATCCTGCTGCTGCAGACCATCGATGCCCGCTGGAAGGAACACCTGCTCTCCATCGACCATATGAAAGAGGGGATCGGCTTGCGGGGCTATGCGCAAAAGAACCCGAAGGAAGAGTATAAGCGCGAAGCCTACGGCATGTTCATGGAGATGATGGGCCGGATTGGCCAGGATGTTGTTCAGAAGCTGTTCCATGTCCAGCTGGCCCGAGAAGAGGATGTCGAAGAGCTGGAGGCCCGACAGCGCCGGCAACAGCTGGCACTCAACCGGATGGGTGGGGGGGAGCCTGCAGGCAAGTCACCGAAGACGCGCGAGGACGACAAGGTCGGCCGGAACGATCCCTGCCCCTGCGGGAGCGGCAAGAAATATAAAAGATGTTGCGGAAGTTAACCCACTGAACCCGTGTGCTTATGCCTGAACGCAGTGAAAAAGAGAGCGTGAAAATCCTTCTCGTCGAGGATGACGCAGCCGACCTGGAGCGCTTGCAGACCATCCTGGAGGGGGGGGGCTATCCGCTGCTCCGTGCCGGATGTGGTGCTGAGGCTGTCGGCTGCCTCTCTGCCGAACCGATCGGACTGGTTTTCTGCAGTGTGACGTTGCCCGATATGGATGGTCTCGAGGTGCTGCGGCAGGTCAAGCAGTTCGCCCCCGCGGTTCAGGTTGTGATGCTTTCTGCGCAGCAGGACTTTCATGTCCTCAGACAGGTTCTGCGGGAAAAGGCCCAGGATTTTCTGCTCAAGCCCTGTGCGCCGGCCGATGTCCTCGCCGCTGCAGCGCAGGGCCTCGCGGCGCACAGCGCCGAAGTTCACCAGGACCGGGTTTACCAGGAAGCCCAGCGCCGGATGTCGGATCTCATCCTGTTGAAGCAGATCGGTGAAACCACCAACAGGAACAATGAACCCCAGGAACTGTTCGAGCAGATTGTCGATTCGATCACGGTTTCGGTCGGGGTCGAGTCGGCCTCGCTGATGCTGCTGGAAAAAGACGGGACCCTGAAGATTGCTGCCGCGCGGGGACTGCCTGAGGAGGTGGTTAATTCTGTCCATGTCTCGGCGGGGCAGGGGGTCTCCGGACATGTCCTGGAAACACGGGAACCGGTTCTGATCCGTGACCTCGAACAGGAGCGTCACTTCCATGATCTGGTCGGCGGTGCCCGCTACAAGACCCGGTCATTGCTGACGGTGCCGATCCTGGCCCGTGACCGACTGCTCGGAATTATCAACGTCAACAACAAGCTCAACGGCGAAGCGTTTGGTGGCGAAGATCAGAGCCTGCTGGTGACCATTGCCCACCAGGTCGCTCTGGCCATGGAGAACTTCACCCTGGTCAACAACCTGCGCCTCCAGGCTCGGACCCTGGAACGGACCAACCGGGACCTGGTCAAGCTGAATCGGGCCAAAACCCGGATGGTGACCAACCTTTCGCACGAATTGAAGACGCCGTTGACCTCGATGCTCGGCTTTGTCGACCTCTCCCTGACGTTCTTTCACAAACTTTCCCAGGAAGATCTGCAGGATTATCTGCGCCAGGTGCAGGAGGAAGGTGGCAAGCTGGAAAGGCTGATCTCCGGGATGCTGCGCCTGTTTTCGATCGAGTCGGAGCGGGAAAACTGGCGCTGGCGAGAATTCAGCCTAGATATGGCGGTCGATGGCGTGTTGCGCGGCCACACCCAGCAGATCGAACAACGCAATCTGCAGCTGACGCTTGCCCTTGAGGAGGACCTGCCGGAGATATTCGGAGATTTCGAGAAGTTTTCGATCGCCCTCACGGCCCTGTTTGATAACGCGATAAAGTTCAATCGAGACGGCGGCAGGCTTAATGTCAGTGCCGATATGGAGCAGCGTGACGGGCTGCCCTATGTCCGGCTGCAGGTGGCCAATGATGGTGAGACGATCCCCTATGAAGCGCGTGAAATCATCTTCGACCAGTATACCCAGCTTGGCGAGATAGATACCGGAAAACCCTGTGGCGTGGGTGTCGGACTGGCCCTGGTCAAGGTCGTTGTCGACCGGATGCGCGGTCAGGTTTTCCTCGAAGAAAAGCAGGGTGAAGGGACCGCATTCAGCCTCATGCTGCCGACGGTGGAGACCTACCGCTCCCTGACCCGGCAACCCGAAGAAGAAACAAGCTGAACTTTTGGCCGAAACTGATGGAGAGATTCCGGCAATGAATATCTATGACAATCCCAAAGGCTTCCGCTTCGCCGGAATTGCAAGTGGTATCAAGTCTTCAGGAAAACTCGACCTGGGGCTGATCTGTTCGGATGCTCCGGCAACCTGTGCCGGCGTATTCACCCAGAACCAGGTTGTCGCTGCTCCGATTACCGTGACCCGGCCGCGAATTGCTTCAGGACAGTGCCAGGCTATCCTGGTGAACAGCGGTAATGCCAATGCCTGCACCGGCCAGGCCGGGATCACCGTGGCCCAGGAGATGGGAGCGCTGGTTGCCAAGCAGCTGAGAGTTCCGGTTGAGCTGGTCGCTGTGGCCTCGACCGGGGTTATCGGCAAACAACTGCCGATCGGTCCATTGCTCGGGGGAATCCCGCAACTGGTCAAGCAGCTCGACAGCGAAGCCGCTCAGCTCACGGCCGAATCGATGATGACCACGGACTGCTACAGCAAGATTGCCTCTGCGCAGGGAAAGGTAGACGGCCAGGGGTATCGTATCCTCGGTCTGGCCAAAGGAGCGGGGATGATCCATCCGAATATGGCAACCATGCTCGGTTTTGTCATGACCGATGCGCATTTGCCGGCCGAACGGCTCGACCGGGCACTGCGCCAGGCGGTCGACAGGAGCTTCAACGTGATTACCGTCGATGCTGATACGTCGACCAACGATATGGTTTTGCTGCTGGCGAATGGCGCCGCCGGGGTCAATATTGCCGCCGACAGCGATGCCGAGGCGGAATTCTGTCAGCACCTGGAGCGGGTTCTGGTCGATCTTGCCAAGATGATTGTGCGGGACGGGGAAGGTGCGACCAAGCTGGTTGAAATCCGTGTGACCGGTGCCGTGGATGATCAGCAAGCCAGGATTGCCGCGAGATCCGTCGCTACTTCCTCCCTGGTCAAGACGGCGTTTTTTGGTGAGGATGCCAACTGGGGACGGATTATCGCTGCGGTCGGCTATTCCGGTGTGCAGATTGATCAGGAGCGGATCGACATCAGCTTCGATGGCGTTCCGGTGACAGTGAATGGGCTGAGTAGCGGACAGGAACTGGAAGATAAGGCCACCGCTGTCCTCAAGCAGGGCGAGTTTGTGGTCACGGTTGAACTGCACCAGGGTGAAGGGGCAGCGAGTTACTATACCTCGGATCTGACTTATGATTATATCAGGATCAACGCCGACTATCGCAGTTGACGTGCCGCGCCCATGCTGAATCCTGCGGCTCAGATCGATCACACTCTGCTGCGCCCTGACGCGACTGAATCTCAGGTTGCCAGGCTCTGTGAAGAGGCCGTTGAGTACGGTTTCGCCTCGGTCTGTATCCCTCCCCGCTATGTCCCGCTGGCCGTAAAAAACCTGTACGGATCTTCGGTCGCGGTCGGGACGGTGGTTGGCTTCCCCTGTGGCTACGCGTCCACCCGGCATAAAATCCTTGAGGCCCGCGAACTCGCCGCCCAGGGGGCTGCGGAACTCGACATGGTCATTGCGATCGGCGAGGTGCTTGCCGGCCATCTGGACAGCGTTGCCGAGGAGATCGCGCAAGTGGTTTTGGCTGCTCCCGAAGCGTGCGTCAAGGTGATTCTCGAATGCTGTTACCTGGATCCCGCGGTGATGAGCCAATTGACTCAGGCCGTGGTTGCCGGCGGAGCGGCCTTCGTCAAAACGTCGACCGGCTTCGGCCCTGGAGGGGCACGTGAAGAGGACGTCAGGATCCTGTCGCAGGCTGCGGCCGGCCGGATCGGGGTCAAGGCCGCTGGCGGCATCCGTGATCTGCCAAGTTGTCAGGCAATGCTGGGCGCTGGCGCAACGAGGATCGGAACCAGTTCCGGAGTCGCCATCGTACACCAGTGGCAGATCGCAGCGGCAGAGGTCTGACCTGTCCATGTTCAGTCGGGTGTTGCTGATCATCCTCGATGGTGTCGGAGTCGGCGCCCTGCCGGACGCCGGCGCATATGGTGATACCGGCTGTGCAACCCTGCCGCATGTCGCAACGGCTGTCGGAGGTTTGCAGTTGCCTCACCTGCAGCAGATGGGGCTCGGCAATATCGTTCCGCTGGCCGGCGTTGCCCCTGCCGCCAGCCCGGTGGCCGCCTGGGGGAGGATGGGGCAACGTGCGGTCGGCAAGGATTCCGTGGTCGGTCACTGGGAACTCGCCGGGGTGATTCAGGAACAACCTTTCGCGACCTTCCCCAACGGCTTTCCCCGGGAGGTTATCGAGGAGTTCACCGCCCGCAGCGGCCTGCCTGTGCTCGGCAATGCTGCAGCCAGCGGCACTGAAATCCTCACGCGCCTTGGGGAGAAGCATCTGCTGACCGGTTATCCGATCATCTATACGAGCACCGATTCGGTTTTCCAGATTGCCGCTCATGAGGAGCTGATCCCTCCCGCTCAGCTCTATGAGCTCTGTCGTCTGGCCGAGCAGATCCTTGCCCCATACAATGTCTGTCGGGTGATTGCGCGGCCTTTTGTCGGCACCTGTCAGGCAGATTTCAAGCGGACTCCAAGACGTCACGACTTTCCCTGCCCGCCGCCCCGGCCGACTCTGCTTGATCGGCTCCGGGCGGCTGAGATAGCAACCTGCAGTGTCGGCAAAGTGAACGATCTGTTTGCCGGCCGCGGGATTGAAGTGCCGCTCCCGACGTCAAGCAATCACGAGGGGATGAAGCGGACTCTCGAGGCGTTAGGTGCTGTCGAGCGGGGCCTGGTCTTTGTTAACCTCGTCGATTTCGACATGCTTTTCGGCCATCGTCGCGACCCTCACGGTTTTGCCCGCGCGCTCGAGGCGTTCGATGACTGGTTGCCACGACTCCAGCAGCAGCTGGGGAGTGAAGATCTGCTGGTCGTGACAGCGGATCACGGTTGTGATCCGCTCGCTCCGGGGACTGACCATACCCGTGAGTTTGTCCCCCTGCTGGCCTGGAGTCCTGCCATGCTCCGGGGCGTTGGGCTTGGGGTGCGCAGCAGCTTTGCAGATGTCTCCGCGACAATCGCTGAGCTGTTTGCAATCGATTCGGAGTGTGGTAAAAGTTTTCTGGCACACCTGCGGGCAGCCGGTTCTGGCTGCAGCAACTGAGCATTTTGGGCAACATAACTGCCGTCTATCACTCAGGGAGGAGATGATGTTGAAAAAAATACTGCTGATTTGTCTGTTGTCGCTGTTGCTCGTGGCACCAGGGTTCGCCGCCGGACTGACTGTCGCCGAAGGCGTTATCACGACCCGGGTTGTCGACCATGCTCCCGTTGATGAACTCGAGAGCTATCCGGCGCAGCAGGGGAAACTGTTCTGCTTTACCAGGATTGACGGAGCCGCTGGGGAAACGACCGTCACCCATGTCTGGTTCTACCAGGATAAGGAGATGGCCCGGATCGATCTGCCCGTGCGCTCCTCCTCCTGGCGGACCTATTCATCGAAGAATATTCTGCCCCAGTGGACGGGAGACTGGAAGGTTCAGGTGCTGGACGACGCCGGTCTGGAGATCGGTGTTATCCCGTTCACGCTGCTCTGACAGGGATCGGAAAGAATCGACAAAAAAAGCACCCGTTCGGGTGCTTTTTTTGTCAGTCAATTTCGCATTCAGTTTATTTCTTCTTTTTGCCCCGGGCAGCCCTGGCTTTGGCCAGGTTGTCGGCCAATCCACGGTCGACCGCCATCTGCCGGCGGCTTTCAGAATAGTTCTTGGCGGCCAGCGATTGACTGCGGGGGATGTCGAACTGTTTACGGTATTCACCCGGCTTCATATCGTGTGCCGTTTTCAGGTGGCGGGACAGGGTTTTAAAGTCTTTCCCGCAGATCATGCAGAAGATTTTATCTTTACCAAAGGCTTTCTTGCGTGAAACGGCAGGTGCGGCTTCCTCCTGAACATCTTGCGCTACAGGTTCCTCGCCTTTTTCAAGCGCCGCCAGTGCCGCATGGACTTCAGCCAGTTCAGCCAGAAGTTCATCTTTGCTCATCGGTGTTGTTGATGCATGTGCGGCAATTATTTCCGCTGCCATTTCCATTACTGTCGCCATAATTTTCCTCCGTTACTGGATTATAAAGAAACATACTTGTTTTTAACCGATCATACTTTAATTATCGTATTCTGTAAAAAAATCAAGACTAAATTATAAATAGAGGGTATATTTTCATCATTATTTTAAGAATATGTCTTTCTCTACATTTACTTTTGAATGATACGTTTCAACCAAGGACTGTTCATAAATGAATATAAGAGAACGTATAGAGCAGATGGAAGGTCAGAATTTGTCACCTTACGCGGCTCTGAGCTGTGAATCAAGAGGGAGAAAGCTTAAGGAAGAACCCTGTTCGATTAGAACAGTATTTCAGCATGATCGAGACAGGATCCTGCACAGCAAATCATTTCGGCGACTAAAGCATAAAACCCAGGTCTTTTTCTCTCCGGAAGGCGATCATTATCGTACTCGTCTGACTCATACTCTTGAAGTCTCCCAGGTTGCCAGAACTGTTGCGCGGGCACTCTCTCTAAATGAAGATTTAACCGAAGCGATCGCACTTGGTCACGATCTCGGACATACCCCGTTTGGTCACGCCGGCGAGCGGGTGCTGCAGGAGTTGATGCCGGGTGGCTTTCGCCATGTCGAGCAGAGTTTGCGGGTTGTAGAGGTCCTGGAAAAGGACGGCCAGGGGCTCAATCTGACCAGCGAGGTCTGTGATGGAATCCTCATGCATTCGAAGGGCAGAGGGGCATTGCTCTCTTCAACTCCGGGGACAAAAGCTAGCACACTTGAAGGGCAGATCGTCCGGCTCGCTGATATTATCGCCTACGTCAACCATGACCTCGATGATGCCGTGCGCGGCGGACTGATCAGCGAGACCGAGATTCCCGGGGAGGTGGTCAAGGTTGTCGGTACGAGCCACTCCGGGCGCATCGGACGGATGGTGCGGGACCTGATTGAGCAGTCCCTGAAAGCTGACGGAGCCGTTATCCGCCTGTCAGCGGAAATGGATGAAGCGATCTGTGAATTGCGCAACTGGCTTTTTGCCCGGGTCTATCAGGTTGATCACGTGCACGGAGATTTCATCAAGGCCTCCCGCTTATTGCGAGAACTCTTTCTTCATTATCAGGACAGGGAAGAGGTTTTCCTCGAGCATGGCGGTCGCAGGCTGCCAGGGGATTCACTGAAAACCTCAGTCGCAGATTTCATCGCGGGGATGACCGATCGCTTTGCGCTGGCTCTTTATCGCCAGATTTTTCTTCCGCAACCCTGGAAGGCCTGAAAACAGGGCGGTAACCCATTGATTTTCCCTAGGAGAAGCTTGACAGGTAAAAAGAGACTGTGCTAATTTTAGCGCGGTTTAATGGACCCCTGGTGCTTTATCGATCCGTCCTGGCCGGCGGATGCTGCAGGGCGCTTTCGGGGAGGCAGGCTGAACTTCCTGATGGTGCGATTGAGAATCTCAACAGGTCATTCTCCGTGGGGGGGGCCTGAGAGTTCATAGACGCTCTTCAATAAATTCTTTTGGTAAAGAACGCTTTGGCTCTGTTGATGATCTGCCCCTCTCTGCCGAGGGTCAGTGATGCTAGGAGGCATCAATGACAAAAAAACTGCTGTTGGCTGACGACAGCCTGACGATTCAGAAGGTCATCGGGATTATCTTTGCCAATGAAGATTATCAGCTGCTGGTAACGGATAATGGTGACGCGGCTCTGGAGAAGGCCCGCCGGGAACACCCCGATCTGGTCATTGCCGACGTGTCGATGCCCGGCAAGGACGGGTTCCAGTTGTGTGAAGCAATCAGGCAGACGGCGGGCCTTGAACATGTTCCGTTTTTGTTGTTGCCGGGGACCTTTGAACTTTTTGATGAGGACAGGGCGCGCGCGGTCGGCGCGAACGCCTGGCTGAACAAGCCATTTGAATCACAGGTCCTGCTTGAAAAGGTCGAGGAACTTCTGGCTGCGGCTCCGGAGCCTTCCCATGCTCCGGT
>JAVVDY010000003.1:0-154656 GCA_032251255.1 Desulfuromonadales bacterium | reverse complement strand
TATCACAGAGGAGCCGGTTATCACAGAGGAGCCGGTTATCACAGAGGAGCCGGTTATCACAGAGGAGCCGGTTGCGGATTTGTCTGACGATATCTGGGGTTCTATCTCGTTTGAAGAGGAGGACCTGCAGGGCGAAACGGTCGATGACGTTGCCAAGGAAGAACCGGCGGCGCCGATCTCTGCAACCCCGTTTGATGAAGATATTGTGACGGAGGAAGCCTCCTTTTTTGAGGAGACAGCCCCTGCAGAGGGTCGCTCCGGAGAGGTTCTCGAACTCGCCGACGACGATATCTTCGAGCTCGGCGATGAGGAAATCTTTGCTGAGGAGTCTCCGGTCGAGCCTGTGCCTGTAGCGACCCCGGAGATGGAAAGCATTTCTTTCGAGGAGCCGCTGGCAACAGATACGCCCTTCGGCGGGGATGCCGGACCTGCGGACGCTCCGCTGACCCTGGAGGCTTCGGACTCTTTTGCGGGTTCGGCGATATTCGCGGAGGCTGAAGCTGATGAGCCGATTCCTGTTGCCGAGACCTCCGCTCAGGACCCCTTTGCTGATGTGGACGCCGACCTGGCAGCGGCTCAGGAGGAACAGATCTGGCAAACCGCAACTCCGACTGGAGATCCGGACGCCGTGGCAGAGCAGCTGAGCTCTCTGGCGGAGGATGATCTGCGGGCGGTTGTCGAACAGGTGGCTGGTCCGTTGATCGAAAAACTTGCCGCGGAGATGCTTGAGCGGATCGCCTGGGAGGTGGTTCCCGATCTGGCGGAAAATATGATCCGTGAAGAAATCCGTAAAATTAAAGAAGGCACCGAGTAGCAGCATCGCTGAATATGATCTTCCCCGGGGGGAGTCAGGGAGCGCTTGACTTCCTCGCCTCCCCCCTTTATTGTCCCCCGAATATGTCTTAATCACCTCTCCGATCGATCAATGAAGGACCAGCAATGAAGACAGAACTGCCCAAGGGATATGAGCCGGCTCAGGTTGAGCAGAAGTGGTTTGATGTCTGGGAGACGCGTGGAGATTTCCACGCTGACGAACATTCGGCCAAGCCCCATTACTCGATTGTGATTCCGCCGCCCAACGTCACCGGTGTCCTGCACATGGGGCACGCCCTGAATAATACGCTGCAGGATATCCTCTGTCGCTGGAAGCGGATGACCGGCCACGAAGTGCTCTGGATGCCGGGGACCGATCATGCCGGGATTGCCACGCAGAATGTGGTGGAGAAGCAGTTGACCGCCGAAGGCAGGGATCGCCATGGCCTGGGCCGGGATGAGTTCGTCGAGCGGGTCTGGCAGTGGCGCGAGGAATCGGGGGGGCAGATCATCCACCAGCTGAAACGTCTCGGTGCTTCCTGCGACTGGCAGCGTGAGCGTTTTACGATGGATGAGGGGCTCTCCAAAGCGGTTCGTGAAGTATTTGTCAGGCTCTATGAGGATAATCTGATCTATCGCGACAACCGCTTGATCAACTGGTGCCCGCGTTGCCATACCGCACTCTCCGACCTTGAGGTCGAGCACGATGACAAGCAGGGCAACCTCTGGCACCTGCGCTATCCGGTCGCCGGGTCCGACCAGTTCCTGGTGGTCGCCACAACCCGTCCCGAAACCATGCTTGGCGACACCGCTGTCGCCGTCAACCCTGAGGATGAGCGCTACCGCAGCCTGATTGGCAAGATGGTGCTGCTGCCTCTGGTCAATCGTGAAATACCGATTATCGCGGATGATTATGTCGATATGGAGTTCGGCTCCGGTGCGGTAAAGATCACCCCGGCTCATGATTTCAATGACTTCGAGATCGGCAAACGGCACGACCTGGAGTTCATCAATGTTCTCGACGAGTCGGGGATCATCAATGAAAACGGCGGGCCCTACCAGGGGCAGGAGCGCTATCAGGCGCGCAAGAGCGTAGTGGCCGATCTGGACGCACAGGGGCTGTTGGAAAAGACCGATGATTATGCCAATGCGGTCGGCGAGTGTTACCGCTGTAAGACTATCATCGAGCCCTACATGAGCAAGCAGTGGTACGTTGCCGTCGGTCCGCTGGCCAAGGATGCGATCAACGCGGTCGAAGGGGGCGCGACAAAAATAGTACCGCCGCAGTGGGAAAAGACCTACTACGAGTGGATGTACAATATCCAGGACTGGTGTATCAGCCGGCAGATCTGGTGGGGACACCGCATCCCGGCCTGGTACTGCGACGATTGCGATGAAATTACCGTGTCGCTGGAGGACGCGACCAGCTGCGGCAGCTGCGGCAGCAGGAATCTCCGTCAGGAGACCGATGTCCTTGATACCTGGTTCTCCTCGGCGCTGTGGCCATTTTCGACAATGGGCTGGCCGGACCGCACCGAAACCCTGGAGAAATTCTATCCGACCAGTTGCCTGGTCACCGGCTTTGACATCCTTTTCTTCTGGGTCGCCCGGATGATGATGATGGGCCTTAAGTTCATGGGCGAGGTCCCTTTCAGGGAGGTTTATATCCATGCCCTGGTTCGAGATGCCCAGGGACAGAAGATGAGCAAGAGCAAGGGGAATGTCATCGATCCGCTGACCATTGTCGATGAGTACGGTGCCGATGCGTTCCGCTTTACCCTATGTGCCTTTGCCGCCATGGGGCGGGATATCAAGCTCTCCACCGAGCGGATCGGTGGTTATCGCAATTTTGTCAACAAGCTCTGGAATGCCAGTCGCTTTGCGCTGATGAACCTCGAGGATTTCGACCCGGAGAATGCGAGTCTGGCTGACTTCGAGCTGTCACAGGCTGACCAGTGGATTCTCGACCGGTTTGCCAGAACAGCAGAAGAGGTGAATCGGGGCCTTGCCGAATACAAGTTCAACGATGTTGCCGGCAGTCTTTACGCCTTTACCTGGCACGAGTTCTGCGACTGGTACGTTGAGCTGAGCAAGGATGATCTCTACGGTGATGATCCGCAGGCAAAGACAAGAGCACAAGCCGTTCTCTTTACCGTGCTTGAAGGGCTGCTGCGCCTGCTCCACCCTCTGCTCCCTTTCGTTACCGAGGAAATCTGGCAGGCTCTGCCGGGAACTCGCCCGGCCCTTTCAATCATGCAGGCCGATTACCCGGTCGCTGCCTTCTGCGACGTCGACAGGGCAGCGGTGGAGCGGATGGAGCTGTTGATGGAGGTGATCCGTGCGATCCGTAATATCCGTGGAGAGCTGGACGTCCCCCCGGGCAGGCGCATCGGTGTCAGTCTCGACTGCAGATCCGAGGAGTCGGTTGCCGCAATTCTCGCCGGAGAGACCTATCTTAAATCTCTGGCCCGCGTCGAAGAGCTGCTGGTGGGAGTCGGGTTGGAGCATCCCGGGCAGGCTTCCACCCAGGTGGCCGGCGATGTCGAGGTTCTGATCCCCCTGGCCGGACTGATTGACGTCGAAGAGGAAGAGGCGCGCCTCAACAAAGAGATTGCCAAGGCCCAGAAAGATGTCGATTTCTTTCATAAGAAGCTTTCCAACGAGAAATTCGTTGCCAATGCGCCGCCCCAGGTGCTGGAAAAGGATCGCGGCAAACTGAAGGCCGCCGAAGAAAAGCTGGCGATTCTGCGACAGAGCCTGGAGAAAATTCTGGCCCTCAAATAAGCAATGGATAGGTGACGGCCGGAGCGACAAAAAGCTCCGGCCGTTTCTTCTTTTGAACCAACTCCGGGGGAGATTGATGATAGGTGATCCGCGTTTCGCTCCGTTCGCTGAAAAGATGAAAGCTGAAGGACTCCCCGATGTCGTCATCAGATCCTTTGCCCATTCCTATAACCGGTTGCTCAACGGTGAAACCGGCCTGATCCCCGAAGCCGATATCCGGCCGGTGGAAAGTCTGCCCGACGCGGAGGCCCTGCCGCAGAGCCTCAGGGAGAAGGGCAGACAGGTGCTTGCGCAGACGGTTTTGCTCAAGCTCAATGGCGGCCTCGGGACCGGGATGGGACTCGACCGTGCCAAGTCGTTGCTGCCGGTCAGGGATGGGCTGACCTTCCTCGACATTATCGCCAGACAGGCCCTTGCCGCGGGGATTCCCCTGGTCTTGATGAACAGTTTCAGCACCCGTGATGATTCGCTGTCCGCCCTGCGCAGCTACCCCGATCTGGCTGGCCCGTTCCCCCTTGATTTTCTCCAGCACAAGGTGCCCAAGATTCGCCAGGACGATTTTTCGCCGGCGGTCTCCCCGGAGACCCCGGCGCTCGAATGGAACCCTCCGGGGCACGGGGACATCTATGCCGCCCTGCTGACCAGCGGCCTGCTCGACAGGCTTTTGGCAGAGGGGTTCCGCTATGTCTTCGTCTCCAATGCGGACAATCTCGGCGCGGTGATGGATATTGCCATCCTGGGTTATTTTGCCGAATCGGGGGCCCCTTTCCTGATGGAGGTCGCCGACCGCACTGAAGCCGATCGCAAGGGGGGGCATCTGGCACGCTTTCCAGGCGGGCAGTTGCTGTTGCGTGAATCCGCTCAATGCCCGACGGCGGATGAAGAGTCTTTTCAGGATGTCGCCCGGCATCGCTATTTCAACACGAACAGCCTGTGGCTCAACCTTGAGCTGCTGAAGCGCGTGCTGGAACAGCGGCAGGGAGTCCTCGGCCTGCCCCCCATCTATAACCGGAAAAATCTCGATCCGCGCGAGACGACGTCACCGGCGGTTATCCAGGTCGAGACGGCCATGGGGTCGGCGATCTCGGTGTTTCAAGGAGCGCAGGCCATCAGGGTGCCGCGGACCCGCTTTGCTCCGGTGAAGAGTACCGAGGATCTGCTTGTTGTGCGCTCAGATGTTTATCAGCTGAATGAACAGTATTGTGTCGTGCCCAGGGCCGGGAGACGTCAATCCCTTCCCCTGGTGCAGCTCGACAGCCGTTTTTACCGGATGATTGATGATTTTGACGCCCGTTTCCCCGCCGGGGTGCCATCGATGTCCAACTGCCAGCGCCTGTCGATTGAGGGAGATGTCCGTTTCGGCGCCAACGTCGTCTGCAGAGGAGATGTCAGGCTGCAAAACAGGTCTGCCGAACAGATGTTTATTGACGATTTTACTCGGCTAGGCGAATAGTTATTTCAGCCTTTGGTTATGTGCAGATGAGCCCCTTTCCTCCTTGATTTACGGACAAGAAAACATCGTTCTGAGGGTTTTTTTTGTTTTAATTTGTACCGATATTTAGTATACAGTATACGATTCTACTACCCACGGTTGGCCGCCCGGCAGGAATCGTCCCGCTTCGCAGGCTGCCGCACCGTTTCAGGGTTTCCAGTTTTGACAATCACAAGCGACAAAAGGAGGTACCGATACGGCAGGAACAGCTGCAACAGCACGGCTCTTTTCAGGAGGATGCGTGCGGGCTTTGAGCCGCCCATGCTAGGCACGTGGATTGGGTCAGCGGGATAGTCTCTCTGACAGACAATCAAGTTCACATTCCGAGGGATATGAATTATGCATTTGATTAAAAGCACTGTGGGAAGAAAGATTCTGATGGCAGTGTCCGGTCTTTTACTGGTCGGTTTTATTACTGTTCATCTGATGGGCAACCTGTCGGTATTCGCAGGTGCCGATGCCATCAACATCTATGCACAGAAGTTGCATAGCCTGGGCCCGCTGGTCTGGGTTTTCCGCCTGGTCATGCTGGGCCTGTTTGCCGTCCATATCGGTTTCGGCGTGCAACTGTCGATGGAGAACCGGAGAGCCAACCCGGAAAGCTATGCGATCAAAACCAAGCTGAAGACGACTTTTGCTGCCGAGTCGATGCTCTATACCGGTCTGATCCTTCTGGCATTCCTGATTTACCACCTGCTGCACTTTACCGTGCAGGTCACCAACCCCGAGATCTCGGCCCATCAACTGCCGCTGGATGCAGCCATGCGTCCCGATGTTTTCTCGATGGTCGTGTTGAGCTTCCAGAAAGCTTTCGTCGCGATTGTCTACATCGTTGCCATGTGTGCACTGTTCCTGCACCTGAGCCACGGCCTTTCCAGCTGGGTACAGACCCTGGGCTGGAATAACGGTGAGAGCCAGGACAAGGTTGTCTGGATTGGTAAACTTGTCGCTGTTGTGTTCGGGCTGGCTTATATCGCCATTCCGTTCCTTATCCTCGTTCGCTTTGTGAAATAGGGGGTTTATTGTGATTCTTGACGGAAAAACACCCACAGGACCTATTGAGAAAACATGGGACAAGCACCGCTTCGACATGAAGCTGGTCAACCCTGCCAACAAACGTAAATATAAGATTCTGATGGTCGGTACCGGTCTCGCCGGTGGCGCCGGTGCGGCTTCCCTTGGCGAACTCGGCTATAATGTCGAAGCCTTCTGCTATCAGGACAGCGCTCGCCGTGCACACTCCATCGCCGCTCAGGGCGGGATCAATGCGGCCAAGAACTACCCGAACGATGGTGATTCCATCTACCGTCTGTTCTATGACACGATCAAGGGGGGCGACTTCCGTGCCCGTGAGGCCGATGTCTGGCGTCTGGCCCAGGTCTCCAATAACATCATCGACCAGTGCGTTGCCCAGGGCGTCCCTTTCGCCCGCGACTACGCCGGTTACCTTGACAATCGCTCCTTCGGTGGTGCCCAGGTTTCCCGGACCTTCTATGCCCGTGGGCAGACCGGCCAGCAGCTGCTGCTCGGCGCCTACTCGGCCCTGACCCGCCAGGTCAAGGCCGGAACCGTCAAGCTGCATCCGCGTACAGAAATGGTCGACCTGGTTGTGGTTGACGGCGTGGCCAAGGGGATCACCGTCCGCAACCTGATCACCGGCAAGCTCGAGTCCCACTGGGGTGATGCCGTGGTGCTCGCCACCGGCGGTTACGTCAACGTCTTCTACCTGTCGACCAACGCTATGGGGTGCAGCGTCACCGCGACCTGGAAGGCAGCCAAAAAGGGTGCTTTCTTCGCAAATCCCTGCTACACCCAGATCCACCCGACCTGCATTCCGCAGCATGGCGACAAGCAGTCGAAGCTGACCCTGATGTCCGAGTCGCTGCGGAACGACGGGCGCTGCTGGGTTCCCAAGAAAAAGGAAGATTGCGACAAGGCTCCCGGGGATATTCCGGAAGAGGATCGCGATTACTACCTGGAGCGGAAGTACCCCTCCTTCGGCAACCTGGCTCCGCGGGACATCGCTTCCCGCGCGGCGAAAGAGCAATGTGACGACGAACGTGGCGTCGGACCCGGCAAGCGTGGTGTCTACCTCGATTACCAGAGCGCGATCGATCGCGTCGGCGAACACACCATCCGCGAGCGTTACGGCAACCTGTTCGAGATGTACGAGAAGATCACCGCCGAGGATGCCTACAAGCGGCCGATGCGGATCTACCCGGCGCCACACTACTCCATGGGTGGCCTGTGGGTCGACTACCACTGCATGAGTAACGTTCCCGGGCTGTTTGTCCTCGGTGAGGCGAACTTCTCGGTTCACGGCGCCAACCGCCTCGGTGCTTCGGCACTGATGCAGGGTCTGGCTGATGGTTACTTCGTCATTCCGAACACCATCGCCAACTACCTCGCCGGCATCACCCCCGGTACCGTCAAGGACGATCACGCCGAGTTCAAGAAGTCGCTTGAAGATGTTGAGGGCCAGATCAACAAAATGCTCAACATCAAGGGCAAGAAGACCGTCAGCGAACTGCACCGCGAACTCGGTTCGGTCATGTGGGAAGATGTCGGAATGGCGCGCAGTGACGCCAGCCTCAAGCACGCCCTGCAGCGGATTCCGGAAATTCGTGATGAATTCTGGACCAACTGCAACGTTACCGGTGAAGCAGGTGAGCTCAACCAGCAGCTCGAAAATGCCGGCCGGCTTGCCGACTTCCTCGAGTTTGCCGAAATCCTCACCAAGGATGCCCTGCATCGCGAGGAGTCCTGCGGCGGTCACTTCCGGACTGAGCACCAGACCGAAGACGGCGAAGCGATGCGCGATGACGA
The DNA here is from genome assembly GCA_032251255.1 of Desulfuromonadales bacterium. Lineage (GTDB taxonomy): Bacteria > Desulfobacterota > Desulfuromonadia > Desulfuromonadales > Geopsychrobacteraceae > BM509. The sequence continues at coordinate 146,741 of JAVVDY010000003.1, read as the reverse complement.
AAACTTCGCTTATGTCGGTGCCTGGGAATTCAAGGGTGTGGGTGTCGAGCCCGAACTGCACAAGGAGCCCCTGAAGTTCGAAAACGTCAAACTTGCTGTGAGGAGTTATAAATAATGGACCTGACATTGCACGTATGGCGCCAGAAGGGGCCACAGGATAAAGGAAAGCTGGAAACCTATCAGGCAAAAGGAGTCAGCGAGGATCAATCCTTCCTCGAGATGCTTGACGATGTCAATGAGGACCTGATCAAGTCGGGTCGGGACCCGATCGCATTCGACCATGATTGTCGTGAAGGGATCTGCGGGATGTGTTCGCAGGTGATCAACGGCAAGCCGCATGGCGGCCAGGAACGGACCACCGTCTGTCAGCTGCACATGCGCGAGTTCAATGACGGCGACGAGCTGTTTATTGAGCCGTGGCGTGCCCGTGCTTTCCCGATTCACAAGGACCTGATCGTTGACCGGACTGCTCTGGAAATGATCATGCAGGCTGGTGGTTACACCTCCTGCCACACCGGTGGTGTCGCTGACGGCAACGCCCTGCTGGTTCCCAAGCCGGTTGCGGATTACGCCATGGACGCCGCCGAGTGTATCGGCTGCGGCGCTTGCGTCGCCTCCTGCCCGAACAGCTCGGCGATGCTTTACACCAGCGCCAAGGTGGCCCAGCTCGCGGTCCTGCCGCAGGGCAAGGCTGAAGCCAAGGCCCGTGTCAAGAACATGAGTGACGCCCTGCTCAACGAAGGGTTCGGCAACTGCACCAACCATTACGAGTGCCAGGAAGCCTGCCCGAAAGGGATCAGCGTCAAGTTTATCGCCAAGATGAACCGCGAATATCTCAAGTCACTTGCCTGATCTGTTGAAATCGTCATGATGGTTAAGGGGATGGACATTGTCCATCCCCTTTTTTTTCGCGTGATCACATTTTTAATAAAATTAATTGATGAAAAAATACAAATCATATATCCTGACCAAGACTTAAATTCACAAGGGAGGACAAAATGAAATTTCTATCGATATGGCTTGCCGTCGCTCTGCTGGTGTTTTCTGCAGCTGCTGCGTTTGCCGATGAAATGGTTTCGCTCAAGGTCGGTTACCAGACTTTGAGTCCCGGCGGTACTTTTTCCGGAGATTCAGGCGGCCTGGAAACCTCGATCGACATGGACGATGATATCGACTTCGACGACAGTCAAGAGGTCACGGCGGAGATCGCGCTGCAGCTCGGCAACTCGCGACTGTCATTCAATTATCTGCCAATCAGCTTTGCCGGGACTGGCGTCGGTGATTTCACCTTTAACGGTCAGGACTTCTCCGGCAGTGTAAAAGGGGATGTCTCTGCGGATATCTATGATATCAGCTACAGCTACAATCTGCTGAATCTGGATGACCTGCCGACCCGGCTGCAGCTGGGATTCGAAGTTGCGGTTAAGATTATCGAAGGGGAGGCGAGTCTCAGTGAAACGTCAACGACAGTGGAAGAGTCCGTATCCGGTACTGCGCCGATCCCGACCCTTGGCCTGCGCACCCGGGTGGCGCTGGCAGATTTCATCGGCCTGATCGGGCGGGTCGGCTACATGGAGTACGATGACAACAGCTTTGTCGACGCCGAGGCCCAGCTAGAATTCTCCCCCTTCCCGATGACCGGGATCTATGCCGGTTACCGGATTTTTGACCTGGAGGTCAATGAGTCCGACCTGCTCCTCGATGTCGACTTCTCCGGTCCTTATCTCGGCGTTTTCGCTCGTTTCTGAGCGGCACCTTTCGCAACGATCAAGGGAGGCCCCGGCCTCCCTTTTCTATTTAATCCTTGCGGAGATGGACCGTGCTGAACTCTTCCAGCAGGTAGTTTTTGATCAGACTGCAGCCCAAATTCTGGTAGCGCTGGCGGACATCAAAGTTATATTCCCAGAGGATCCCCGACAGCAGGATCCGGGCTCCCGGTTTTGCCCGTGCGACAAGCCCGTCAGCGACCTCGAGAAGAATATCCCCGTAGATATTGGCCAGAACCAGATCGAAATCACCCTCAGCGAGACGATCGAGTGTTCCGCAGAGATGGCGAACCCTGTCAGCGACATTATTCATTGAACAGTTGTGGCGACAGGCAGTGACCGCTTCCTGTTCGATGTCGATGCAGCAGGCTGAAGCCGCCCCCAGTTTCAGCGCGGCGATGGACAGGATCCCTGTGCCGCTCCCCAGATCAAGCAATCTGGCTCCTTCGACATCAGGCAGGTTTTCAATGATCTCTATGCAGCTGCAGGTCGTTTCATGTTCTCCGGAGCCGAATGCGCCCCGCTCCATGACCAGGTTGATGCGACCATCAACTGTCTCCGGGTTATCCGGTGGGACGATGCGGAAGCGGTTGCCAACTTCGAAGGGTCTGTAATCTGCTCTCATTCTCTCTCCAGGGTTGCCAGTTCAGGTGACGCAGATGAAATCCGAGCCTTCGGTGAGACCTGCATGGTGCGCCCATTCACGGATCCGGACCCGCGCACCTCTGGCTCCGACGGTTATCAGGGTCGGTGCAGGATCCTGTTGCAGAATGTCGGGAGGGAACACTTCTGCGCCATGAATCCGCTGGCCAATCTTGCGCGGGTCGACATCGATCCAGCGATTCACCCGGACCCCTTCACGCAGCAGCACTTTCCGCCAGGCCTTCCCTTCGTGACCTGCCCCCCAGAGGGTGATTTCATCCAGATTGCGCAGATAGCCGCGTCGTAAGTAGTGGGCTTTGCAGCTGCGAAACGCTGCGAGTGTACAGTTGGCAGCAGTCCGGGTCAGTCGCCGGGGGCGGTCCCTCCAGTAGAGCAAGGTCTCCGCGAGACTGGCAAATCTGATCCGTCTTTCGGCAAGCCGCAGCCAGAGATCGTAGTCTTCGGCCCAGGGCCGCTCCAGGTAGCCCCCTGCGGCGAGGACTTGCGAACGCCGATAAATCACGCTCGGGTGAGCAAACGGGGATTCGACAAACAGGTTGCGGAGAATGTCGCAGTGTTCCTGAAGACCGTTCTGCCAGGTTTCGTAGTTCAGCATGCCGTCATGGATCTGCCCACGTGGAAAGTGTCGTACCGCGCAGGCCACCAGGTCTACCGAGGGGTCGTCATGGAAACGTTGCAGCTGATTTTCCAGCCGTCGCGGATGGCAGATGTCGTCGCCGTCCATGCGTGCGACCAGAGGCGCACGGCAGGCCTGCAGCCCTCCGTTGAGCGCACTGACCAGGCCTTCGGCGGACTGGCTGAGAATGCGGATACGCTGATCCTCTTGCGCAGAGGTTGCAAGGATGTCCGGGGTTCTGTCGCAGGATCCGTCATCGACAACCACCAGCTCCCAGTCGTGAAGGGTTTGCCTCTGCAGGGAAAGAAGAGCAGCGGGGAGAAATTGTTCTTCATTCCGGACCGCCATCAGGACGGAGACCTGCGGTTCCGTCATAGTCCGAAGCTCCTGAAAATAATCAGGATCAGGGTATAGCTGAAGGCTGAACAGAGGGTGGACAGCATGACAATCGATCCGGCCAGCTCCGCATCGCTTTTGAGCTGATGGGCCATGATGTAGTTCGCTGTCGCCGCCGGGGTTGCTGCCAGCAGGATGCCGATGGCGAGGTCCGTTCCACGGACCCCCAGAACGTGCAGGAGCAGTGTGGCGATCAGCGGCAGGAGCAGGAGTTTGATTGCAGTGGCGAGCACCGTGCAGCGCAGGTCCCCCCTCAGCCGGGTCAAAGAAAACGACCCGCCGATGGCTATCAGCGCCAGGGGGAGAGTGATTCCTGTCGTGATCTGCAGCCCACGCTCCATGACCAGCGGCAACGGCAGACGGAAATAGCTCCAGAGCAGGCCAATAAAAGATGCGATAATCAGCGGGTTGAGCAGAACCTGGTTGAGCCAGCGGGGCGGGCCGCTCTGCCGCTGCTCGCTGCGGGTTGGCAGCACCAGGGCCAGCACAGCGAAAAGGTTGAGCACCGGGACCAGAAATCCCATCAGGATGCCGGCCCGGGTCAGACCGTCATCTCCGTAGGCGTTCAGGCAGATAGACAGGCCGACATAGGCCAGGTTGCCGCGGAACGCTCCCTGGCTGAAACTGCCGCGGATAGCCGGCGGGTAGGAGCGCAGCCCGCCATAGGAGTAACTGAGCAGAAAGCCGATCACGATGACCAGCGATGACCCGACAACCAGGGGCCCGTTGAAGTAGCTGAAGAAATCTGCCTGGCTGATTTTGTAGAACAGCAGCAGCGGCAGAAAGATCAGATAGACCAGGCGGTTGGTCTGAAACATGAAGGCTTCATCCAGAAGCCTTAAACGACGCAGCAGGTAGCCGAGAGCGATGACCATGAAGATCGGCAGGACAATCAGCACTGTGTCGCTAAAGAGGGGCATGGAGTCTCCAAAAATCAGAAGAATAGACCAGAAAAGACAGTTTGTCCATGATCGTTGGCTTGCGGGTGACTTGCATTCGGCTGTAGAATATTCAACAATGGGCTGGTGTGACCCGTCCCATTTATATTATTGCGAGGAATCAGGTTTTTGAAGAACTTCTTGCTGAAAAGAGAATCTCTGCTCAGGATTTCAGCACTCCTGATCATGGTGCTGACGATCACCTCGTTGCACTATATGACTGCGACACAGCATTCGCACCTGCATGATATCCTGCGCCGACTCTACTATATTCCGATTATTTTCGGTGGCCTCTGGTTTACCCTTCGCGGCGGCCTGGGAGTCGCTCTGCTGGTCTCCTGCCTCTACGCACCGCACGTCCTCTTCCAGTGGGGCAACCTGCCGACTGCCCACCCGGAACAATACCTGGAGATTCTGCTCTACAACGTGATCGGCCTGTTGACCGGGCTGCTGTCAACCAGAGAGCATGCCCAGCGGGTGAGGGCCGAAGAAACCGCGGAACGGTTGACCGCCAGTTATGCCAAGCTGCGTGAACAGGCTGATCTGATTCTCGATATCGAGGACCAGTTGCGTCTGGCCGACCGTCTGACTGCCCTGGGCGAACTGTCCGCCGGGATGGCGCATGAAATCCGCAATCCCCTCGGCTCGATTCGCGGCACTGCAGAGATCCTGCAGGATGCGTTTGCTCCCGACGATCGTTATGCCGAATTCACCCGTATCCTGATCAGTGAGGTCGAGCGTTTGAACAGGGTGCTTGAGGATTTCCTGCGCTTTGCCCAGCCTGAGAAGGGGGAAGGCCCCTGCTTTTCAGCGGAGAGCGTTCTGCAGGACGTGTTGCAGTTGACCGCCCAGCCGGCCATAAAAAACGGGATCGACGTGGTCTTTCAGCACCGGCCAGTTCCGGAGGTCTGCGGTGATGCCGGCCAGTTCAAACAGGTATTTATCAACCTTGTGCTCAATGCGCTGCAGGCGATGGAGCAGGGTGGCCGCTTGACCGTCGATCTGTCGTCACAGGGGGATCGGGTGATGATCAGTTTCCGCGACACCGGTTGCGGAATCCCGCCAGGGGAGCTTGATCGGATTTTCAACCCCTTTTTCACCACCAAGGCTGACGGTACCGGGTTGGGACTGGCGATAACCCACCGGATTATTGGCAACCACGGAGGCCGTATCTCGGTCTCCAGCCAGGTCGGTGAAGGAACGGAATTTATCTTGAGTTTGCCAATTGTCATGCCTGCAGATGGCACCGGAGAGGCTGATGGCTGAAAAAGTCCTGCTGATAGATGATGATGTTTCGTTGCGGCGGGTGGTTGAATTCACCCTGGAGGAGGCTGGCTATCAGGTCGTGACCGCGACAAACGGAGAAGACGGGCTGCGGCTGTTTCGTCAGACCAGGCCGGCACTGGTCATCACCGATGTCCAGATGCCCGGGATCAGCGGTTACCAGGTCCTCGAAGAGGTCCTCCAGCTCGACCCCCAGGTGCTCGTGATCATCGTGACAGCATTCAGCACGGTTGAACAGGCTGTTGGCGCCATGAAGGCAGGCGCCTTCGATTACCTGACCAAACCGTTCAGTCGCGATCAGCTCCGTCTGACGGTGTCCAAAGCGTTCGAATATCGTGGACTGAAGCGGGAAAATGTCAGGCTGAAGGATGCCCTGGCGGAAAAAGACAATGTGAAGGGGGAGATCATCGGTCGATCCGCCAAGATGATTCAGCTGATGGAGCGGGTCCAGCGCGTCGCCGCCAGTCAGGCGTCGGTGCTTCTCACTGGCGAGAGCGGGACCGGCAAGGAGATCATCGCACGGGCGTTGCACAGGGGGTCATCGCGGGCGGACGGAGCCTTTGTCGCCGTCAACTGCGCGGCAATCCCCAAGGATCTGATGGAGAGCGAGCTGTTCGGCCATCTCAAGGGGTCTTTCACCGGCGCCCTGAAGGATCGCGTAGGGAAATTTTCCCAGGCCAGCGGCGGGACCCTTTTTCTCGATGAAATCGGCGAGTTGCCGCTTGATTTGCAGCCGAAACTGCTCAGGGCACTTCAGGAACAGGTGATCGAGCCGGTCGGGGGGAGTCCGGAACAGATCGATGTCCGGGTGGTGGCCGCAACCAACCGCGATCTCGAGCAGGCGATGGAGAGTGGCCAGTTTCGCGAAGATCTCTATTATCGCCTGGCGGTTGTCCCGATTGAACTTCCCCCCCTGCGTGAGCGCCGTGAGGATATCCCTTTGCTGATAACGTTTTTTCTGAAAAAACATCATGCCGATGCCGGAGTCAGTGTTGCCGGAGAGGTGTTCGAGAAGTTGGGAGAATATGCATGGCCGGGAAATGTGCGTGAACTGGAGAACGTTATCGAGCAGATGCTGATCCTGCGCCAGGGGGAGCAGCTCTCTGTTGCTGATCTCCCACCTCGGATCCTCCGCAGCGGTCGATCCGCCGCCGGCGTCCTTAACCTGCCCGAAGAGGGATATTCGCTTGAAGCGCTGGAGCGTGAAGCCGTCGAAGAGGCGCTGTCCCGATGCCACGGAAATAAAACCAAGGCCGCAGAATTCCTGCAGATCCCCCGGCATACGCTGCTCTATCGACTGGAAAAATATTCCATCAAATAACATGCAGAAAGGTTGAGTCAGGTTTGCAGTTGGTCCGATTGTTGGTTCTCTTTGTACTGTTGTCCTCTGTTTTGCCCGCTCCGTATGCTGGTGCGTCCGAGCGCCGCACTCCGGTTGTAGAGGCCGTAGCCAAGGCCCGGCAGGCGGTCGTAAATATCCGGACCGAGCAGATTGTTGAACGACGGAGTTCGCCGTTTTTCGGTTTCGGCGACTCGATGTTCGAGCAGTTTTTCAAGGAGATGCTCCCGCCCCGCAGCTATAAAACCCAATCCCTCGGTTCGGGTGTCATTGTCGACCGGGCGGGGCACATTCTGACCAACGCCCATGTCATCGACAAAGCCTCGAAGATCTTTGTCGCGCTGCCTGACCGGCGCAAGGAGCTGGAGGCGACGCTGATCGGTCAGGATGACCGGATCGACCTCGCGGTACTGAAGATCGCCGGGGAAGAAGAGTTTGCCTTTTTGCCCCCGGCGCGGTCCGACAACCTGCTGCTGGGGGAGACCGTCATCGCCATCGGTAACCCGCTCGGACTGGGCCACTCCATTACCACGGGAATTGTCAGTTCGACCCAGCGGCGGATTCAACTCGACCATGGGCACTCATCGGTTTTTATCCAGACCGATGCGTTGATCAATCCGGGCAACTCCGGCGGCCCGCTGATCAACATCAATGGCGAGCTGATCGGCATCAACACGGCGATTGCCAGGCAGGCCCAGGGGATCGGTTTCTCGATTCCCATCGATATGGCGAAGCGTGTGGTTGACGATCTGATCCGCTACGGCCGGGTGCGACATGCCTTCCTCGGCATTGTGCCCGGCCAGGTGGGCGAGAGGTTTATCCGCTCACGGGGAGAGGGCGGCGTCCTGGTTGAAAAGATTCTCGCTGCTTCCCCGGCTCAGCAGGCCGGCCTCAGGGTGGCGGACGTGATCGTTGCCATTGATGGCGTGACGTTGGCATCGAAGGAGGATTACTATTCCTTTCTGGCCACCTACACCCCTGATGACAAGGTGGTTCTGAGCCTTCTGCGGGGCCTTGATGAAATCAGCATCGAGGTCCAGTTTAGTGCCTTGCCTGATGACTATGTGATGGCCTATACTCGCAGGGTTTTTGGCTTCGCTCTGCGCCAGTCGCGCAATGGATTGCTGGTTGACGCTGTCGAGCAGGGTTCGCCGGCTGATCAGGTCGGTATCCAGAGCGGTGACCTGGTTGCCAAACTAGACGGATACGAACTGGAAAGTCTCGAACAGTTCCATCAGTTGATGGTGGAGCGACTGGGGCGTGAACCGCTCGAATTTCTGGTGGTGCGCAACAACCGCGGTTATCTGGTCGAACTGCCCTGATTGATGTTAGAATGAACCTGTCACCCTTAACCATTTGGATTGAGAGAAGAGAATTGAACATATTTGCCAGAATGAGTGTCATGTTCGTGATTGTTTCGCTGCTGCTCTGTGGAAGCAGTCTTGCCCTACAGGAGAACCCGAAAGCCCCGGATTTTACCCTGGAGGATCTGCAGGGGAATAACGTGTCCCTGTCTGACTTCAAGGGCAAGATCGTCATGGTCAATTTCTGGGCGACCTGGTGTCCTCCCTGTATCGAGGAAATGCCTTCGATGGAGCAGTTGTCCCGCCGTTTTGCCGGCGAGGACTTTGTTCTGCTGGCGGTCAACGTGGAAGAGAACAGCAGAGCCGTGGTCGAAAATTTCCTGAAAAAAACCCCGTACACCTTCCCCGTGCTCCTCGACCAGGACGCCAGGGTTCAGCAGTTGTATGGCGCCTACCGGTTCCCGGAAACGGTCATCATCAATCGTCAGGGAGAGATCGTCACCAGGGTCGTTGGCGGGCGCGACTGGATGGACGAGGGGATTCTGAGTATCCTCGACTTCATGGTAAAGGGCTAGCAGGGACCGGATAATCAGCTATGGGAACAGGTGCCGACGTCACAATCTGGATAGCTTTCAGCGCGGGGGTCCTCTCTTTTTTCTCTCCCTGCGTGCTTCCCCTGATTCCGTCCTACCTGACCTATATCTCCGGACTCTCCTTCGGCGAACTGAAGAAGGCCCATCCAGGGGTCAGGGTCCGGGTTACCGTTCTGCTCCATTCGCTGGTCTTTATTGCCGGGTTCTCGCTGGTCTTTATCTCGCTAGGCGCTCTGGCAGGTGTTGCTTCCTCCTCGTTCCAGGCAGGCCTGCGTGACTGGCTTGGTGTGGTGCAGAAAATAGGCGGAGTGCTTATCTTCCTGTTCGGTGTCCATCTCAGTGGACTGTTTCACTTCGGGGTTCTGCTGGGAGAGAAGCGGGTTCATCTCAGAGCCAAGCCCGCAGGTTTCATCGGAACCCTGCTGGTTGGGATTGCCTTCGCTGCAGGCTGGACCCCCTGTATCGGTCCGATTCTCGGTGCAATTCTCGCGCTGACGGCCAGCAGCTCCGGTGGTATCGGCCGGGGTGTGCTGCTGCTCTCGGTGTATTCGGCCGGGCTCGGCGTGCCATTTCTCCTTTCAGGGGTGTTGTTCCACTCCTTCCTGTCCTTCTTCGATCGTTTCAAAAAACATATCCGACTGGTCGAAATTTTTACCGGTGTGTTGTTGATGGTTGCCGGACTGCTGCTCTTTTTCGACAAGCTTTCGGTTATCACCCGCTATCTGAGTATCTGGATGCCCACCACCCTGGGCTGAATTTCACGCCAGCGACTCTGTTGATGTCGGTCGGTTGGCCGCTGTTTTCTGTTGATGGTCTGCCGCCGCCTTAAATATCCCAGGCTCAAGAGCACGTGAAAAGCTGTGGCGATCCGCTGCCGTTTGTGACACTCTCAGTAATAGAAAGCGTTTCAATACCCCCTGCTTGGCAAAAAACTCTGAGGAGCTGCACATGAAATCGATCCGGGAACTCTATCGTATCGGTACCGGGCCATCCAGCAGCCACACCATGGCTCCACGGCGGGCGGCCGAACTGTTTCTGCTGCAAAAACCGGATGCGGCAGTGTATCAGGTCACCCTGTTTGGCAGTCTGGCGGCAACGGGGCGCGGCCATCTGACGGACAGGGTCCTTGAAGAGGTCTTCTCCGGTCGCAGCTTCGAACTGATCTGGCGGGAGGATGAGGTTTTACCACAACATCCGAACGGCATGCGTTTTACCGCCCTGGATACGTCCGGAAAGATCCTGCAAACCCAGGATGTTTACAGTGTCGGCGGCGGCGCCCTGAGCGGAACCGGGGAGGATGATGGACAAGGGACGGCAGAGGTTTACCCTCTCTCCAATCTGGCAGATATCCTTGCCCACTGCGACAGCACCGGTGAATCGCTCTGGAGTTACGTCCTGCACTGTGAGGGGGAGGGGATAGAGGCGTTTCTGGATGAGATCTGGCGTGCGATGTCCGCCAGTATTGAGCGGGGGCTGTCCAACGAGGGGGCTTTGCCGGGGGAACTGGGACTCGCCCGCAAGGCCAGATCCTTCTATCGCAAGGCGACACTGTTCGGCCCGCATTTTCAGCGCGATGGTCATCTCTGCGCCTATGCCCATGCCGTGAGCGAGGAGAACGCCTGTGGCGGCACCATTGTCACTGCTCCGACCTGTGGCGGCAGCGGCGTCCTGCCAGCGGTTCTGCGTTATCTCGATGAAACCCTTGGCTGTGAAAGAAAGGACATCATTCGTGCCCTGGGGGTGGCCGGCCTGGTCGGCAACCTGGTGAAACACAATGCCTCGATCTCCGGAGCCGAAGTCGGCTGCCAGGGAGAGGTCGGTACGGCCTGTGCCATGGCTGCGGCAGCTGCGGTCAAGCTACACGGTGGCTCCCTGCAACAGATCGAATATGCCGCGGAAATGGGCCTTGAACACCACCTCGGTCTGACCTGCGACCCGGTCCTCGGGCTGGTGCAGATCCCCTGTATCGAACGCAACGCCCACGCAGCAACCCGGGCGCTGAGTTGCTGTCATTTTGCCCTGCTCACCGACGGGCGTCACAAGATTCCCTTCGACGAAATCGTTGCGGTCATGAAGGAGACGGGACAGGCCCTTCCTCCGCTTTATCGGGAAACCTCCCGTGCCGGAATCGCCAAGGCCTACCAGCAGCGAAAAAAATAAAAGCCCTGACCATGCAGCTTAAAGGGCCGCTTTGGGAGCATTCGGAATATATTCCGGAGTCCCGCATCTATTCCGCCAATCAGCCGAATACCACGATAAACAGCCGTAGTTAAATATAAGGAAAATCATATGTTCTTGACTTTAGTATTGACGTGATATATTACATCCAATATCCCTCTGTTCTCAGACATTCCCCCCAATAAGGATCGTCCACCATATGCCGATTCCTGAGAAAATCAGACCCATCAGCCGTTCCAGCATGAGGGAAGAGGTTTACAGTACTCTGCTGATGTGGATCATGGAAGGTGAGCTGCGCCCTGGTGAAAAACTCCTCGACAAGGAACTGGCTGAAAAGATGGGCGTCAGTCGGACCCCGGTCCGCGAGGCGTTGAGACGGCTGGAAGACAAAAATCTGGTCGAGTCCTCGGCCAATCGCTGGACGCGGGTCACGGATATCTCGGTTGAAGAACCGGTGATGATCTATCCGATTATCTGGACGCTGGAAGAACTGGCGATCGGCGAAGCCTGTGAAAAGATGTCCGAGAGCGATTTCAAACGGATGGAGGCTGCCAACGATCAGTTGGAAAAAGCCCTCGCGAACGGTGATCCGGTCGGTGCTTCGCGGGCCGATGCCCAGTTCCATGACATTTATATCGAATGTACTGAAAATCCTTTTCTGATCAGCATCCTCCAGGATTTGAAAATCAGGTACCGCCGGGTCGAGGTGACCTATTTCGAAGGGTCTTCTCTGGCAACCGACTCGGTGGAAGAACATCGCCAGATTCTTGCGTCTCTTCGTTCAGGTGATATCGTTCGTACTCAATCGATGATCCGCTCGAACTGGCAGAGCAGTCTGAGCCGTCTGAAAATCCTGGCTGGTGGTTGCGAAAATCAAACTTAGGAAAACTTTTCCGTTTACAGCGAAAGAATGGAGTGTTGTATGTCGCTTGATTTTGAAAAAATTTTAGAAAAAGCAGAAGCTTATAAACCGCAGATCAGTGCCTTCCTGAGGGATATGATTGCCATCCCCAGTGAAAGTTGCGAAGAGGAGCAGGTCGTCCAGCGGATCAAGCAGGAAATGGAGAAGGTCGGATTCGACAGGGTCGAGATCGATCCGATGGGGAATGTCCTGGGATATATCGGCACGGGGAAGCACCTCATCGCTATGGATGCGCATATCGACACGGTCGGCATCGGCAACCGTGACAACTGGGAGCATGATCCCTATACCGGCTATGAGGATGCCGAAGTCATTTACGGCCGGGGCGGCAGCGATCAGGAGGGCGGTATGGCCTCGATGGTTTATGCCGGCAAGATCATCAAGGATCTCGGCCTGGAAAACGACTACACTCTGCTGGTGACAGGGACCGTTCAGGAAGAGGATTGCGACGGGCTCTGCTGGCAGTACATTATCGAAGAGAGCAACATCCGCCCGGAGTTCGTCGTTTCAACCGAGCCGACCTCGCTGGGTATTTATCGCGGTCAGCGGGGGCGGATGGAAATTCTCGTCGAGGTCGACGGCATCAGTTCGCACGGCTCCGCACCGGAGCGTGGAGACAACGCAATCTTCAAGATGGCCCCGATCCTCACAGAACTGCAGGAGTTGCATGGGCGTTTGAAGGATGATCCGTTCCTTGGCAAGGGCTCACTGACGGTCTCCGAGATTTTCTCGACGTCTCCATCCCGTTGTGCCGTCGCCGATGGCTGCTCGATCTCCATCGACCGGCGTCTGACCGACGGAGAGACATGGGAGGGGGCACTGGAAGAGATCCGCCAGCTGCCGTCGGTGCAGAAGGCCGGCGGCAAGGTGAGCATGTATGATTACAAGCGGCCTTCCTATACCGGCCTGATCTACCCGACCGAATGCTACTTCCCCTGCTGGGTTCTGGATGAAGGGCACGCCGCCTGCCAGACGTTGGTCGATTCCTACCGGGGATTGTTCCAGGCCGAGCCGCTGGTTGACAAGTGGACCTTCTCCACCAATGGCGTTTCGATCATGGGCCGCTATAATATCCCCTGTATCGGCTTCGGACCCGGTCATGAAGACCAGGCCCATGCTCCCAACGAACTGACCTGGAAGGACGAGCTGGTCAAGGCCGCGGCGATGTACGCTGCGATCCCCTCGCTCTACGTCGGCAAATACGCGGTGAAGTAATCTCTCTGGCCAAAAGGATGCAACATGTCACTGATGATCAAACGGGTCGTCGTTGCCGTGGGAGGAAACGCCCTGATCAAGGACGAAGGGCACCACGAGGTTCACGATCAACTGCGCTCGGCCCAGGAGACGGCGGCCCTGATCGCGGATTTTATCGCGCTTGGCTACGATGTGGTGCTGACCCATGGCAATGGCCCGCAGGTCGGGTTTATTCTGCGTCGCTCCGAACTGGCGTTCGAGGCGGGGGAGCTTCACTTTGTCCCGCTGATGAATTGCGTTGCTGACACCCAGGGCGCGATCGGTTACCAGCTGCAGGAGTCTCTCCACAACGCGTTCAGGGAGCGTAAAATCTCCAGATGCGTGGCAACCCTGGTGACAATGGTCGAGGTCGATGCGGATGATCCGTCATTCGACAATCCGACCAAGCCGATCGGGGTCTTCTATTCGGAAGAGAAAGTGGCCGCTCTGCGGGATAAACATCCCGACTGGCAGCTTGTTTTTCAGGACGGCAAAGGGTACCGCCGGGTGGTTCCGTCACCGGTTCCGAAGCGGGTGGTGGAAATTGACGCAATTCGGTCGATGCTGGATGCGGGGCTTTGCGTCATCGCCTCCGGTGGCGGTGGGATTCCGGTTGTCGCCGATGAGCAGGGCAACCTCTCCGGGATCAACGCGGTGATCGACAAAGACCTCTCCTCGGCGTTGCTGGCCAACGAGTTGGCGGCGGATCTGTTGATTATCCTGACTGCCGTAGATCATGTCTACCTGGACTTTAACAAGCCGAGTCAGCGAGCCGTCGAATTCATGACGACCGCAGAGGCCGAGCAGTATCTGAAAGACGGACATTTTGCCAGTGGAAGCATGGGTCCCAAGGTGAAGGCTGCGATAAATTTTCTCCGCAGAGGGGGCAGACGCGCCATCATTACCTCTGCTGAAAACCTGGTCAGCTCGGTTCTGGAGAACAAAGGGACTCATATCGTCTTGTAACTCGGACCGGGGGCAACCGAGGAACGCGAGCAGAAAAGTTAAATCCCACGACAAGGAAAAACCCATGGAAGAGATCAGTCTGTCCGCTTTACAAAGATTTTCCTTTCGCCTGAACTGGGTTGTAGAGCGGGTCTGTGCTCTGCTGGTCGGAATTATGGTTCTGGTGATCTGGTTCGAGGTTGTCGAGCGTTACTTCCTGCATTGGGGGTTGACCTGGACGGAGGAGTTCTCCCGCTATGTGATGATCTGGGTTGCCCTGCTGGCTGTCTCCTGCGGCGCTTATTACCGGGAGCACATCGGCCTCGATATCGTCAACCGTTTCCTGCCGACCAACGTGGCAAAAGTTCTGATGATCAGCCTGGACCTGGTCAGCCTGAGCTTTTTCCTTTTCCTGACCTGGTACGGTATCGACATGACCCGTTCCGGAGGCAGCCAATACGCGACGATCTTCGGCATGACCATGCTGGTACCCTTCGCGGCAGTGCCCGTTTCAGCAGCCTTGACCGCTTTCCAGATCTTTACTGCCATGTTACGTGGGCAGCGAGCGGCTTCCACCCCGATGACCCAATAGGACACCGACATGGCCCTGGTTCTGATAATCTTTTTTGTCTTTATACTGATCGGTTTGCCTATCGGCGTTACCCTGGGGGTTGCCGGTGTCGTCGGCCTGGTCCAGATCGGCGGGGAAAATTTTCTGGTGATGGCTCCCAAGCGCTTTTTCGAAGGGCTAGATCTTTTCACCTTTATGGCCATGCCGTTCTTCATCCTGGCCGGGGAAATCATGAACCGTTCCGGCATCACTCAGCGGCTGGCAGCCTTCGCCGATGCCCTGGTCGGTTACCTGCGCGGCGGACTGGCTCACTCGAATATGATTGCCTCGGTGCTGTTCGCCGGCATGACCGGTGCCGCGGTGGCCGACAGTGCTGCCTTCGGCAACACCCTGGTCCCGGCGATGGTCAAGGAAGGTTACTCCAGACCTTTCTCCTGCGCGGTTACCGTTGCCGGATCGATTATCGGACCGACCATCCCGCCCTCCAATCTGATGGTCATCTACGGCTCACTGATGGGGGTGTCGATCGCCGGACTGTTCGCGGCCGGCATTCTGCCCGGCCTGCTGATCTGTATCCTCTGCATGGCCCTGATTGCCGCCTGCGGCAAACGCTGGAAGCTACCGAAGAGCAAGGAACGCCTCAGCCTGATGAGGATCCTGTGGGCCTTCAAATCGAGCTTCCTGGCAATCCTGATGCCGGGGATCATCCTCGGCGGGATTCTGTTCGGTATCGTGACGCCTACCGAAGCTGCTGCGATCGCCGTATTTTATGCGCTCTTTATCAGCGTGTTCGTTTACCGGGCGCTGAAATTTTCCGATATCGTTGATATGCTGATTCGGACGGCGCGGATTACCGGGATCGTCTTCCTGATCATTGCCAGTGCCTCGATTCTCAGCTGGTGGATGACCTTCATGCAGATCCCGCAGAAAATCGCTGCGTTCTTCCTGATGCTTTCCAGTAATCCCAATGTGATTATTCTGCTGATCCTGTTGCTGCTTCTGGCGGTCGGCATGTTCATGGATATCAACGCAGCGCTGATTATTCTTGCCCCGGTGCTGGGTCCCTTGACGACCACCATCGGCATGAATCCCGTGCACGCAGGGATCATGATCGTTCTGGCGTTGAATATTTCCCTGATGACCCCGCCGGTCGGTGCCTGCCTGTTTGTCATGTCGTCGGTGACCGGGGAACGGATTGAAAAAATAAGCTATGCCTTGATTCCTTTTTTGATTGTGGAGGTGATGGTTCTTTTCCTGGTTGCATTCTGGGATGACCTGACCCTGTTCATCCCCAGGCTGCTGATGTGATTTAGAGAGTATGAAGCATGAGGAACCTTGTGTTTTCATCGTGTCACCACTAACCGGCAACAGAGTTGCCACACCTGAGAGGAGGCTGTAATGAAAGCTGTAAAACAGATGATGGTCGTTCTTATGATCGCTCTTTTCGCTGTCGTAGGAATCGCAAGTACCGCTATGGCGGCCAAGACCCTCAAGTTGCACCATCTGAACAAGGATGATCCATTCGACAACCCGACCGGTGCAATGGCGACAGTGTTCAAGAGTCTTGTGGAAGCAGGGACCAACGGCTCGGTCATGGTGCAGACCTTCCCCAGCGGACAGCTGGGTAAGGACAAGGATGTCGTCCAGCAGGTAAAAGCCGGGGT
Organism: Desulfuromonadales bacterium; assembly: GCA_032251255.1. GTDB lineage: Bacteria > Desulfobacterota > Desulfuromonadia > Desulfuromonadales > Geopsychrobacteraceae > BM509. The sequence continues at coordinate 130,329 of JAVVDY010000003.1, read as the reverse complement.
TATTCAGTCCGGTATTCATTCGGTCGGTGGTTTCGCATCGGCTTATCCGCTGATCGGCATTCTGGATATCCCCTTTGCCTTCTCCAACATCAGCAAGACCTATGAAGTATTTGACGGCCCCTTCGGCAAGCAGCTGGCTGCAGATATCGACAAGAAAACCGGGCTGCATACCCTCGGGTTCGGTGACTCCGGCGGTTTCTTCCACCTGACCAACTCCAAGCGGCCGATCCACACTCCTGCCGATATGGAAGGCGTCAAGATCCGCACCATGGGTCTCGATACCCACAAGGCGATCATCACCGCGATGGGTGGTCAGCCTGCCGCGATCTCCTGGTCCGAGGTCTATACCGCTCTGCAGACCGGGGTGGCCGATGGCCAGATGAACCCGATTCCGATTATCGCTTTCGCCAAGTTCCAGGAAGTCCAGAAGTACCTGACCCTGAGCGGTCATATCTTCGCTCCCTACGTCTGGGTTATGAATGACGATTTCTGGAACAGCCTGACTGACAGTGAAAAAGACGTTGTCGCGTACGCGGCCAAGTCGGCGATCGTCGCAGGTCGCGGCATGGGGCGCGTTATCGAAGCGTCAGATCGTGGTCTGCTGGAACTCTCCAAGAACCTTGAGGTCAACACTCTGACCCCGGCAGAAAAAGAAGAGTTCAAGAAGGTTGCGGTTCCGGCCGTCAAGAAGCTGATCATCGAGAAATTCGGTGCTGATGGTGAAGAGCTGTTGAACGCATTCCTTGCTGCGGTTAAGTAGCATTCAGAGACAAAACTGGCCCCCCCGGCTATTCCGGGGGGGCCAGGCAGTAAAACCTGGACGCCCTTTTCGTCTGCTTTGGCTGCAAAGCCCAGAGATTTTTTGCTTCAGCTGGGGCTGCGCTTGCGGATGAACTGAATGAACGGGCGGAACTTCGATTTATAGGATATTCCTGCAGGGACGGAACAATGGAGTTTTGTTACCGATGCAGTTTGTGCGGCCGGATTTTCAGCATCGATCCACAGCTGACTTTGTGCCCGGACTGCGTCAAGCAGCAGCAAAAAGATCAGCCCCTCTCCGGTGTGTTGGATGTTGAACTGAGCGGTTCGGTCGATCCACAGTTTGACATCTTCGATCTGTTGCCGGTGGAACGGGAATACTTCCCGCCAGCGCCGGTCGGCGGTACACCTCTTTGGGAACCCCAAAACCTACGCAGCGAGCTCGGTTTCCCACGGCTGTTCATCAAAGATGATGGTGCGAATCCGACGTCATCCTTTAAGGACCGAGCGTCCTTTCTGGTCTCGGCCTTCGCAAAAAAATTCGGGATTCAGGATATCGCCCTGGCATCGACCGGCAATGCCGGCTCGTCGATGGCGGGGATCGGTGCCGCAGCCGGGCAGACCATAACCCTGTTTCTTCCCAAGTATGCCCCTGTCGCCAAACTGGTTCAGGCCCTGCAGTACGGAGCCAGAGTGTTTCGTGTCGACGGCAGTTATGACCTGGCCTACGACCTCTCACTGGAATATTCCCTGAAGAATGGGGGGATGAACCGAAACACCGCCTATAACCCGATGACCATCGAGGGGAAGAAGACGGTCTCCCTGGAACTCTATCAGCAGTTGGGGTGTGCGCCGGATGTTGTCTTCGTCTCGGTGGGTGACGGCTGCATCCTCTCCGGTGTCTACAAGGGGTTCAGTGATTTGCAGCAGTTGGGGCTGATCGCCGACGTGCCGAAAATCTTCGGTGTCCAGGCGGAGACTTCGAACGCCCTCTGTCGCGCCCTGGAGAGCGGCAGATTCACCGCGGAATCGACTTCGACGGTTGCGGATTCGATCTGTGTCGATGTCCCCCGCAATGGTGTGCATGCCCTCGCGCAAATCAAGAAATTTGGCGGAGAACTGATCTCGGTCTCCGATAAGGAAATAATACAGGCCCAGGCCCGGCTTTCCGCCTCGACCGGGTTGTTCACCGAACCGGCAAGCGCCGCCGCTTTTGCCGGCTTCGTGAAAATTTCGCCCCGGCTGGAACAGGATGCATTAATCACTGTTCTGGCGACGGGCAATGGTTTGAAAGACAGCGCAACAGCGCAACTTGGAATCAATATGCCGGAACGCTTGATTTCATCTGTTACTGACATTCTGTGAGAAGGATATTCTTGTGATCGATTTAACATTACAGCCGGAAACTTTGGAAAAAAACGTTGCCTATTGCCGTGCAAAAGGGGTCACCCTGCCGACCTTCGAGATGATGCGGGACCCGGAAAAGGTCCCGGCGCAGGTCAAGGAGCAGCTGAAAAAGACAGGTCTGTGGGATCTGCATTCAGCGAACCTCTACCGGATCACCTGGCGGAACGAACCGAAGGAGTCGGGCGGCCTCTACGGAGATGTGAATCATATCCTGCTGCCCCCGGAACTGACCGGCTGCAAAGCGACCATCATCATGCTTTCCGGTCGCTATTTTCCCACCGGAGCACACAAGGTCGGTGCCACCTATGGCTGCCTTGCTCCGGGTCTTGTGACCGGTCAGTTCGATCCGCAGAAAACCAAGGCGGTCTGGCCATCGACCGGCAACTACTGCCGTGGCGGGGCTTATATCTCCGCACTGCTGGCCTGCAATGCCATTGCCATCCTGCCCGAGGAGATGTCTAAAGAGCGTTTCGAGTGGCTGCATGAAATCGCCGGGGAGGTGATCGCCACTCCGGGCTGCGAATCGAACGTGAAGGAGATCTTCGACAAGTGCTGGGAGCTGCGCAAGTCCGGACAGGATCTGCAGATCTTCAACCAGTTCGAGGAGATGGGCAACCCGATGTGGCACTACGCGGTTACCGGTCACGCGGTCGAAAGTTTGCTCGAACGCTATCTGAACGATGGAAAGCGTTATGCGGGTTATGTCTCCTCTTCCGGTTCAGGCGGCACGCTGGGGGCCGGGTACTACCTGAAACAGAAATTCCCCCGCTCGCAGGTTGTAGCCGCCGAAGCACTGCAGTGCGCAACCCTTCTCTACAACGGCTTCGGCGCCCACCGTATCGAAGGGATCGGCGACAAGCATGTCCCCTGGGTGCATAACTGCAAGGAGACCGATTTTGCCGTGGCGGTGGACGATGAGGTCCCGATGCGGGCACTGAGGTTGTTCAACGAAAAGGTGGGGCGCAAAGCGCTGATCGAGAATGGCGTCTCCGCAGCCCTTGCCGGGCAACTGGACCTGCTCGGGATCTCCGGCATAGGCAACATGGTCGCGGCGATCAAGTACGCCAAATACAACGAACTGACCGAAGACGACTATGTGGTCTCTATTGCCACCGATTCGATGCAGCTCTACGGGTCGCGGCTCAGTGAACTTGAGGCCGAACGCGGCGCCTACAGCGAATCTGACGCGCAGCGGGATATAGAGCTGATCCGTTCCATCGGCATCGATCATACCAAGGAGCTTTCCTACTACGAGAAGAAGACCATCCATAACCTCAAGTACTACACCTGGATCGAGCAGCAGGGCCGCGAGGTCCAGGAACTGAATGATCAATGGTACGACCATGATAATTACTGGTATCCCATGTTTGATCAGGTCAGCGAAATCGATGCGTTGATCAATGAATTTAACGACCGGGTTGGTCTGCTGTAACGGTTCTGCAGATGACCCCATTTGAATCTAAAAAAATGAAAATGATGGAGAAAATTTATGGCTAAGGTAGCAATCGAAGACATGATCAGACAGTTGTCAGGGCTCGACTCCGCAGGGATGTACCTCGACGATTTTCTGCTGACCTGGGATCGTAGCGATGATGAGATTGCCGCGGTCTTCAAGACTGCTGAAATTCTGATGAAGATGCGCAGGGAGAATATCTCCCCACGGATTTTTGACAGCGGACTGGCGGTTTCCCTGTTTCGCGACAACTCTACCAGGACCAGGTTCAGCTACTCCAGCGCGGCCAACCTGCTCGGCCTGACGGTTCAGGATCTGGATGAGGGGAAGTCGCAGATCGCCCATGGCGAAACCGTCCGTGAGACAGCAAATATGGTCTCGTTTATGGCTGATGTCATTGGTATCCGTGACGACATGTATATCGGCAAAGGGAATGCCTATATGCGCGAGGTGGCCGAGTCGGTGGAGCAGGGCTACCAGGCCGGTATCCTCGAGCAGCGGCCGACCCTGGTCAACCTGCAGTGCGACATCGATCACCCGACCCAGTCGATGGCCGATGCCATGCACCTGATCCAGCACTTCGGTGGACTGGAGAACCTCAAAGGGAAAAAGATCGCCATGTCCTGGGCCTATTCCCCGTCCTACGGCAAGCCGCTGTCGGTCCCGCAGGGGGTGATTGGTCTGATGACCCGCTTCGGCATGGACGTCGTTCTGGCCCACCCGGAAGGCTACGAGGTGATGCCGGAGGTTGAGGAGGTGGCGCGCAAAAATGCTGCCGCTGCAGGTGGTTCATTCAGCAAGACCGGCTCGATGGCTGAAGCCTTCGAGGGTGCCGATATCGTCTACCCGAAGAGCTGGGCACCGTTTAACGCGATGGAAAAACGTACCGTGCTTTATGGCGACAACAATATGGACGGCATAAAGGCACTGGAGCAGGAGCTGCTGGCCCAGAATGCCAACTTCAAGGACTGGGAGTGCACTGAGGAACTGATGGCTCTGACCAAAGACAAGAGCGCACTTTACATGCACTGCCTGCCGGCAGATATCACCGGGGTCAGCTGCGCACAGGGTGAGGTCGCAGCGTCGGTCTTTGATCGCTATCGTGATCCCCTCTATTTTGAAGCCAGCTACAAGCCCTATGTCATCGCCGCGATGATGTTCCTGGCCAAGGTCAAGGATCCGGCTGAAAAGTTGACTCAAATTCTGCAGAGGAAGGAGCAGCGGACCCTTTAGCGCGTGGGCAACGGCAAGAGCAGGACAGCAGACGGACCGCTGTGACCTCATGGCGGTCCGTTTGTGTGGGAGGAGGGTGGCCAAAGACACCGCCGGCAATCGGGCCCTGCGGGCACGCGATGAAGGTCGGCAGCCTGATGTTCTGTCCGGAGCAGACCCCGCTAGGTCAGGAGTTGATCTTCCCGGGACACGAGCCGAGCCGGGAAACAGTCTCCGTCAAGCAGGACCCGTTCGCTCGGTAAACGGAGATCGGGCGTGGTGACGGGGTCATTTACCGTGCCTGGTCTGGTTGATCCCTGCCGCAGAGAACGCAGCCTGGTCAGGGGCCTCTCTTTTGCTAGGTAGAAACCCCCAAAAAGGCACATAATTCCATTGACAAGCAAGATGAATAAATATTAATAATAAAAGGTATTTTTTATTGATCATGGAATCTGGGCATGGTGAAGAGATCGGCTTTTGAGTGAGCTCACCGCGTCTAACGCCGGCCGATGGAGTAAGGAATATGAAGAAATATTTCTCGTCACCCACGACATATGTCGCCATGGCCCTTGGCGTCATCACGATGGATCTGCTGACGTCGCTGCAGAGCAGCCTGTTTGGCGTGACCAAGCCACTTGCCGGTTATATTCTCCCCACGTTTATCGGCGCTCTTACCGGTTTTCTGCTGTCTGCGATCAGGCTCCGCAGCCTCGAGCAGAATCAAAACCAGAAAAACTTTTTCTTCGGAATTGTCCAGTCGCTTTCAATGGCTCTTGATGTGAGGGACGCGTATACCTACGGGCATTCCTCGCGGGTGACCATTCTCTCGGTTGCCCTTGGCCGCCGGATCGGTTTGAATAAAGCACAGCTCGAAGCCCTGGAACTGGGGGGGATTCTTCACGATATCGGCAAGATCGGCATCTCGGATACCATTCTTAACAAGCCTGAGACGCTCACCGCCGAAGAGTTCAAGATCGTCCAGACACACCCCGTCAAGGGAGAGCAGATCCTCAATGCCAGCAACAGCCCGAAATCCAAAATGATTTCGGAGTGTATCAGGTCCCACCATGAACGTTACGACGGAACGGGCTATCCCGACGGACTGAAAGGGGATGCCATTCCAGCGCTGGCGCGGATCATTACAATTTCAGACGCCTTCGACGCAATGATCTCCTCTCGGCCTTACCGTGGCTGCAAGATGACCATCAGGCAGGCGATGGAGGAGTTGGGGCGTTGCTCCGGGTCCCAGTTTGACCCGATGCTAGTAGCTGAGTTCGAAAAAATGCTGGCCTCTGAAGAAGGACTCCTGGGCAAAAGTGTTGATGGTATCTTCAACCCGGGAGGTGTTTATACCCAGGCCGTTTGAGTTCAGGCATTGCCGTCAATCTTTGTCCGACCTTTTGCTCCCCCCGGAGCAGGGTGTCGTTATGCAGGCCAACCGCATTGACGGCATACATAACTCCCTTCCTCCAGTGCCTCGCCGCTCCGACGTTTTTCCTCAAAATTTCACAAGATAAACATCACCTTCTATTGGTTTGGGAATGCCATCATGATTTCGGTCGTCATGTCCGCCGCAAGTCCATGCCAGGAGGGGAGATTTTCATTCTTCATGACTGTAATCTGTTTCGTTCTCATGACTTCAGGTGGGCTCGCATCAGCGGGTCCGTCATAAAGAACCCAGGTGCCAAACTGGTTCATGACGGACCAGCCCGGCAGTTTATTCTGGAACCATACCCTTACTTTTTCGGGCGTATCGTTGCTGGCAAAACGGACGCCCATATCGAGTGTGCCGATACAGTAGCTCGACTGCGGGTAGGTTGGGAAGTTCATCGATTGCATGTCGTTTTCAACCTCGGATGGGATGGTGATCCCGATCGAAGGGACGACAGACCAGAGCAACAGCAACATCATCAGGCTGATTATTCGCATCCTCTGCACCTCCATCGCTGGATTGACGACTCTCGGGTGTCAACCGCTGTTAAATTATTCGCTACTGGTAAAGATATACGCAACAGATGTTTTTTCAAGTTCTCCTTCTGTTCTGAAGATAGAGCTAACTCCTCTTGGAGTTAAGTTCTTTTCTGTATGAAAGGAACGTGACGCTTAAACGTCATTGGGGAGCGATTCCCTGGAATCGACTATATATGACTTGACAGGTCATATATAGCTGCTAGTGTTGACCTTACGTTGACCACGAAAAGCCGACCCTGCTGAGAGGCAGGCACGGAAAGCGGCGGATCTTACCTCCAGATCTGACAAGATGGCCGAGCTGTCGAAGGGTGAACATCTCTCCGGTACGCTCGGTTTTTTATTGCCATTGACGCTGGGCGTTCATCGAAACCCCGGAGAATGCAGGTCGAATTTATAAACCTTTTGCTGCGGAGGAAAACATATGCGAATCGCGAAAGAAGACATACCGGTAAGGATTGACGTGCCTGGAGCCACCGCACGCCAGCTAACTGATTTTGGTGATGCGACAGGGTTTGGAAAAATCGGCGGGGAGTACTTTTCACTCGCCGAGGGGACTGACATCGCGCCGCTGCTCCAGGGGCTGGATGGTGATCTCTGCCAGTCGCCGCATTGGGGATATCTCCTCGAAGGGAAGTTGACCGTCAGTTTCGCCGATGGGCATGAGGAGACGGTAGCCGCCAGTGACATGTTCTATTGGCCTCCCGGGCACACGGTGAGAGCTGATGCGGACACCGAGATGATTTTGTTCAGTCCGCAGCATGAACATGGCCTGGTCATCGATCATATTCTTGAAAAGCTCCAGAGCTAGTAAAGTGTCTGGCAAAGAGAAGGAGGGCAGGAATGACCACCAGGGTAGCAGTGGTGCAGCAATCTCCGGTATTTCTGGATAAAGAGAAAACAGTCGCCAAGGCGGTTGCCTCAGTGGATGTGGCAGCTGCCGAGGGCGCCAATCTGGTAGTTTTCACCGAGGCCTTTGTTCCCGGCTATCCCGCCTGGGTCTGGCGGTTGCGCCCGGGGGGTGACTGGGGGCTGGCTGAGCAGTTGCATGAGCGTCTGCTGGCCAATGCGGTCAATATGGATTCCGACGATTTGCTGCCCCTCTACGAGGCGGCCAGAAGGCACGCGGTTACGGTCGTCTGTGGTATCGAGGAGAGAGACAATAGACTGAGTCAGGCGACACTTTACAACACGGTCGTTGTCATCGGTGAAGACGGGGCCTTGCTGAACCGTCATCGCAAGCTGATGCCGACCAACCCGGAGCGGATGGTCTGGGGATTCGGCGATGCCTCAGGTCTGAAGGTGGTTGAGACTCCGGCCGGCCGAATCGGTACCCTGCTCTGCTGGGAAAGCTATATGCCGCTGGCACGCTATGCCATCTACTCCCAGGGGGTGGAAATCTACGTTGCGCCGACCTATGACAGCGGTGACGGCTGGATCGGAACCTTGCAGCACATCGCCCGGGAAGGGCGATGCTGGGTGGTCGGTTGCGGCAACCTGATGCAAGGGGCGGATGTCCCGGCGGATTTCCCCGAAAAATCCCGACTCTACCCTGATGCCGACGAGTGGGTGAATCCGGGTGACTCGCTGGTTATCGCACCCGGCGGCGCAATAGCGGCGGGTCCTCTGCGGAAAGAAAGCGGGGTTCTGTATTGCGATATCGACTGCGGGAAAGTCGCGACCGCCAGAAGGGCCCTGGATGTCGTTGGCCATTATTCACGGCCTGACATTTTTCAGCTCCATGTGAACAGTCGGCCGCAATCACCGGTCAACTTTTCCGACGGGGTCTAGTCAACCCAAGGCTTTTTGCTGCGGACAGGAGATAGATCATGAGCGAAGGACAAAGCTATCGAGGAAGCTGTTTTTGTGGCGATGTGGAATTTATTCTGAGCGGGGAACCGGCAGTCATGGCGTATTGCCATTGCAGCTCGTGCCGACAGTGGTCGGCGGGACCTTTGAATGCCTTCACCCTCTGGCCGCCAGAGTCTTTCAGGATAGTTCAAGGAGCTGAACAGGTCAGTGGATTTGACAAGAGCGCCGCGACAGGGCAGGGAGCGGGAATGAGCAATCGGAAATGGTGCAGGAACTGCGGCGGGCATGTCTACATCGACCACCCCGCGATGGGGGTTGTAGACGTTCCAGCAGTGCTGATTCAGGGGTTTTCCTTTGATCCCGCCTTCCATGTTCATTATCAGGAAACGGTCCATCCGATGAAGGATGGCTTGGCAAAATTCGCGGATCTTCCCAGCGAAGCAGGGGGGACCGGGGAACAGCTCCCTGAATAGCGTCACGGGGCACGGCCCGGCCTGAAGTCAGGCCGGGCCGTTTCGCGTTGTTGATCTGTGAACGGGTTCGTCTGGTCTAAAGGCCAAGTTTCTTGAAGAAATCGTTGCCTTTGTCATCGACCAGGATAAAGGCCGGGAAATCTTCGACTTCGATCTTCCAGACGGCTTCCATCCCCAGTTCGGGGAAGTCGATGCATTCGACCTTCTTGATGTTCTCTTCGGCGAGAACGGCAGCGGGGCCGCCGATGGAGCCGAGGTAGAAGCCGCCATGCTTGGCGCAGGCGTCGGTGACCTGCTGGCTGCGGTTTCCTTTGGCGATCATCACCATGGATCCACCGTTTTCCTGCAGCAGATCGACGTAGCTGTCCATACGGCCGGCGGTGGTCGGTCCAAATGAGCCGGATGCCTTTCCAGCCGGAGTCTTGGCCGGGCCCGCATAGTAGATCGGGTGGTTTTTCAGGTATTCGGGCAGCGGCTTGCCGGAGTCGAGGATCTCCTTGAACTTGGCGTGAGCGATGTCGCGGCCGACGACGATGGTCCCGTCGAGCAGCAGCGGAGAGCCGACCTCCAGCTTGGTCAGGTCAGCGAGGATATCGCTCATCGGCCGGTCCAGGTTGATCTTGGTGCCGTGGCTGTGCTTGCCGCGATACTGCTCCGGGATGAAGCGGCCGGGGTTGCTGTCCATCTGCTCGATGAACAGGCCGTCTCTGGTTATCTTGGCCTTGATATTGCGGTCAGCTGAACAGGACACCGCCATGCCGACCGGGCAGGATGCGCCGTGACGGGGCAGGCGGATGACGCGGACGTCGTGGGCGAAGTACTTGCCACCGAACTGCGCGCCGATGCCGAGCTCCTGGGCCGCCTTGAGCAGTTTCGCTTCGAGGTCCAGATCACGAAAGGCCTGGCCATGTTCGTTGCCTTCTGTCGGCAGCCCATCCAGCTCCTTGGCCGTGGCCAGCTTGACGGTTTTCATGCAGGCGTCAGCCGAGGTGCCGCCGACGACAAAAGCCATATGGTAGGGCGGGCAGGCGGCGGTCCCGAGCGTCTTCATCTTGGCCACCAGGAAGTCGTAGAGCTTCTCGGGATTGAGCAGCGCCTTGGTCTCCTGAAACAGCATGGTTTTGTTGGCGGATCCGCCCCCTTTGGCGATGAACAGGAACTTGTAGGTATCACCTTCGGTGGCCATGATATCGATCTGGGCCGGCAGGTTGGTGCCGGTATTTTTCTCTTGATACATGTCAAGGGCAATCGTTTGGCTGTAGCGCAGGTTCTCCTCGGTGTAGGTCTTGAACACCCCTTCAGAGATCCGCTCGCAGTCGTTCCCTCCCGTCCAGACCTGCTGGCCCTTTTTGGCAACCACGGTGGCGGTTCCGGTGTCCTGGCAGAGCGGCAGCTCGAACTGGGCTGAAATCTCGGCATTTCGCAGGAAGGCCAGCGCAACCCCCTTGTCGTTCATCGAGGCCTCGGGGTCAGTGAGAATCTTGGCGACCTGCTCGTTGTGTTCGGGGCGCAGCATGAAGGAGACGTCCTTCATCGCCTGGTTGGAGAGTACGGTCAGGGCCTCGGGGTCAATTTTGAGGACCTCCTTGCCGTCAAAATCGACAACACTGACGAATTTTTCCGATCCTTCGATCTTGTAATAACTGGTCTGGTCCTTGCTCAGGGGGAAGGGGTCCTGATAGGTGAAGTCGGGCATGATCTCTCTCCTTTGCATGAATATGAATAGTCTGCGGTTGTATTGATAGACACAGAACAAACGCGGGTATTATAGGCAAATTGTATACAGTTGTCGACAGCTAAGACAGCAGAATTTTAAGCCCAGCTTTGAACTCTTTCCTGGTGATTTCTGCCCCGCTGACGAAGTTCGCTGAAGCAGGAAGTTCGTTGAAACTTAAAAAGGCTTTCGGTTTATAATACCTGACAAAAATACCCCGATATATAATTGACAGAAATAATCAGGTATGATATCCGTAAGCTAATAAATATCACATCCTTCGGCATGATTTTTTCTCAGGAGATGGCGAATGTTCAAAACGTTAAAAGAAGATCTCAAGGTTGTCTTTGAGCGTGACCCGGCGGTGCGGAGTGTCTTTGAGATTATCTTCTGTTACCCCGGTTTTCACGCCATGATCTTCTACCGGATAGCGCATGCACTCTGGCAGCGCAAGTTCTATTTCCTGGGCCGTTTTGTCTCGCATATCGGCCGTTTCCTGACAGGAATCGAAATTCATCCCGGCGCAAAGATCGGCCGTGGATTTTTCATCGACCACGGGATGGGGGTGGTCATCGGTGAAACGGCCGAGATTGGAGAGAACTGTACCCTCTACCACGGGGTCACCCTCGGCGGAACCTCCTGGGCCAAGGAGAAGCGCCATCCGACTCTGGGCAATAATATCGTCGTCGGTTCCGGTGCCAAGATTCTCGGTCCCTTTACTCTCGGTGACGGCAGCAAGGTCGGCTCCAACTCTGTGGTGGTCAAGGAAGTTCCTGAGAACGCCACGGTCGTCGGTGTGCCTGGCAGGGTGGTCGTTTCCGGCGAGAAAACATCCGGAGTCGACCTTGAACATGCCAAGCTGCCAGATCCCGTGGCCAAGGCGGTCAACTGCATGATGGATCAGATTCGATCTCTCGAGGGCCAGGTCAAGGAGTTGACCAAAGAGCAGCAGCGCTTGAAGACTGAACTGGCGCAACATGAGCGGCAAGAGCACCGGGAGGCGAGCTGATGCGGATGTCCACCAAGGTCCAGTATGCCGTGCGGGCGCTGGTCAGCCTCAATCTGAACGGTGACGGCAGCCCGGTTTCGATCAAGACAATTTCAGCGTTTGAAAATATTTCCCTGAACTATCTGGAACAGCTGTTCGTCAAATTGCGCCGCGGCGAGATCGTCCGCAGTGTCCGCGGTCCCGGCGGTGGTTACGTGCTGGCCCGACCGGCCTCGGAAATCCGCGTTGATCAGATTATCGATACGGTTGAAGAGACCCTGGTTCCGGTCTCCTGCATGGAGAACGACGGCAGCTGCAACTGCAATTCCCAGTGTGCGACCCAGTCAGTCTGGGTCGGGTTGGGCGACCAGATTCGATCTTTTCTCGCCTCGCTGACCCTGGATGATTTGACCAGGGAAGGGCGCAGGCGGTTATCAACTGAAAATAGCAATGTCGGGGGTGTCCCTGAAGCTTTTGGAGGAATGGAGAGACATCGGTGAGAAAAATTTACATGGACTACAATGCGACAACGCCTGTTCGCCCCGAAGTGCTGGAGGCGATGCTCCCTTTTTACACGGAGCATTTCGGCAATCCCTCCAGTGTTCACTGGGCAGGCCGGGCGGTAAAGGGGGCGATAGAAAATGCCCGTGAGCAGGTTGCGGCACTGATCAACTGCTCCCCAGCGGAGATTGTTTTCACCTCATGCGGCAGCGAGGGGGACAACTTTGCTCTCAAAGGGACGGTCGATGCCCTCAAAGAGAAGGGAAATCACATCATCACCACGGCGGTTGAACATCCGGCCGTCCTGGAAACCTGCGAATACCTGGAAAAGCAGGGGTGCCAGGTGACGTATCTGCCGGTCGACCGGGATGGGATGCTTGATCTGCAGGAACTTGAAGCGGCTATTACCGACAAGACCATCCTGATTTCAGTGATGTGGGCCAACAACGAGACAGGTAATATCTTCCCTATCGAGGAGATCGGTGCGATTGCCCGCAAGTACAAGGTTCGTTTTCACACCGACTCGGTTCAGGCGATAGGCCGGATTCCGGTGGATGTGCAGAAAGCGAATGTTGATCTGGCAGTGATTTCCGGACATAAACTGGGTGCCCCGAAGGGGGTCGGCGCAATCTATGTGCGGCGGGGAACCCGTATGACCCAGTTCATGCATGGTGGCCACCAGGAGCGCCATCGCCGTGCCGGAACCCACAACGTGGCCGGGATCGTCGGCCTGGGCAAGGCCTGTGAAATTGCCCGGCAGGCGATGGAACTGGATGCGCCGAGGGTTCGTCGGCTGCGTGACAAGCTGGAAAAAGGGATCATGGAATCGATCCCCGAGGTCAAGTTGAACGGTCACCCGGATAAGCGACTGCCGAATACCCTGAATATCAGCTTCGCTTATATCGAAGGGGAGTCGATTCTGCTCAACTTCGACATGAAGGGGATCGCCGCGTCATCCGGGTCGGCCTGCACTTCAGGTTCGCTGGAGCCGTCCCACGTGATGTGCGCGATGTGTGTCGATGTCGTGCTGGCCCATTCAAGCACCCGCTTCAGCCTGGGTCCCGACAACACCGAGGAGGATGTCGACTATATCCTGCAGGAACTGCCACCGATCGTGCAGCGGTTGCGGGAGATGAGTCCCCTTTACAACAATGATGCGCGGATGACCTGCAACCAGTGCCGGGTTGTCCGGAGAGCATAATAACCTGTGAACTTCGGGTCCGCCCCGAGTTGTAACGAGTAGAGGAGTCAACATGTACACAGATAAAGTCATGGATCATTTTTCCAATCCCCGCAATGTGGGTGAAATAGAGGATGCGAACGGTGTCGGCGAAGTGGGTAACGCCTCCTGCGGCGACATCATGAAGATATTTCTCAAGGTCGAGGACGACATCATCAAGGACGTCAAGTTCAAGACATTCGGCTGCGGCGCGGCGATCGCGACCTCGTCAATGGTGACCGAGATGGCGATCGGAAAAACCCTGGATGAGGCCTGGAAGCTTTCCAACGAGGCGGTTGCCGAGGCGCTCGACGGGCTTCCCAGCCAGAAGATGCACTGTTCGAACCTGGCTGCCGACGCGCTCCATGAGGCGATCAAGAATTACCGGGAAAACCACGCGTAGTCCGGCGTTTGCCGAGCTGCTGAACCCAGAGGAGGGCATCGTCACCGACGGCGCCCTCTTTCTCTGTGTCAGGTCCGATTATGCAGAAAAAACAACGAGTAGTCGTCGCCATGAGCGGCGGAGTCGATTCGTCGGTGACCGCCGCCCTGCTGCTGGAGCAGGGCTACGAGGTGATCGGCATGACCATGCAGATCTGGGATTATTCCAGCTATACCGACCGGCATGGAGAAAGCTTCGGCAGTTGCTGCTCTCTTGACGATGTCCACGATGCCCGCAGGGTCGCGGAACGTCTCGATATCCCTTTCTATGTGGTCAACTTTGAAAAAGATTTCGAGCAGCTTGTGATCGACCGGTTCTGCGATGACTATTTTGCCGGCCGGACTCCCAACCCCTGCGTGCTCTGCAACCAGACCCTCAAATTTGAGCTGCTGCTGCGTCGCGCCCTGGAACTGGAGGCCGACTTCCTGGCCACGGGGCACTATGCCCGGATTCAGCGGGATGGCGAACGCTATTATCTGGCCAAAGGGGTCGATCACCGCAAAGACCAGAGCTATTTCCTGTTTACCCTGACCCAGGAACAGATGGCGCACACCCTGTTTCCGCTGGGGGGGATGTCGAAAGCGGAGGTCCGTGAACATGCGGCGCGTTTCGGGTTGCGGGTGGCGGAAAAGCCGGAAAGTCAGGATATCTGCTTTGTGCCGGATGGTGATTATGTCCGTTTCCTCGAGGAACAGCGCGGGTCACATCGGCTGGATGGAGAGATCGTTCACGTCTCCGGCCAGGTTCTCGGCCGTCACCAGGGGATCTACCGCTACACCATCGGCCAGCGGCGCGGGCTGGGGATCGCCTGGACCGAACCGCTGTTCGTGGTTGGGATCGATGCCGAAAAGCGCCGGGTCATTGTCGGTGAAAAGCCGCACCTCGCCCGTCACACCCTGGACGCATTCGGCTGCAACTGGAGCATCCCGCTGCCGGAGACGGCCTTGACCTGTCATTGCCGGATCCGTTACCGCCACCATGAGGTCGAAGCTCAGGTGATACCTCTGTCCGACGATGAGGTGCGGGTGGAATTTGCCGAACCGCAGGCCGGTGTGACCCCGGGGCAGGCGGCTGTTTTTTATGCGGAGGATCGGGTGCTGGGCGGGGGCTGGATCAAGTGAGCCGTCAGTTCGCCATTGTCACCCTCGGCTGCAAGACCAACCAGTTCGAATCGGCCGCCATCAGCGAACAGCTGCAACAGGCCGGTTACCGCAATCTGCCACTTGAAGAGGGGCCGGATTTGGTCATTGTCAATACCTGTACGGTGACCGCCGCGACCGATTCCCAGTCGCGCAACCTGATCCGCCGCGCCCGGCGTCTCAACAGCAAGGTCCGGGTAGTTGTGACCGGCTGCTATGCCCAGGTTGATGCCGAGAGCCTCGCCGCTCTGCCGGGAGTTGCCCTGGTGGTCGGCAACCAGGAAAAGGAAGATTTTCTCCGCCATCTGACCGCGCTGGATGAAGATCAGCCGCGGATTGCCGTCGGTGACATCAGCCGCGCGGACCAGGCCAGACCGCTTGCCCTGACCAGTTTTGAACAACGCAGCCGGGCCTTCGTGCAGATCCAGAACGGCTGTGACGCCTTCTGTTCATACTGCATCATCCCCTATGCCCGCGGCCGCAGCCGGTCTGTGGCGCTAGCTGAGGTCGTCACCCAGGTGGGCAGGTTGACCGAGTCGGGTCACGCCGAGGTGGTTCTCACCGGAATTCATATCGGCAATTACGGTCAGGATCTTTCCCCGGCGACCTCGCTTCTGGAGCTGTTGAGGGCGATCCGCTCAGGAACCGCGGTGCGGCGTCTGCGCCTTGGATCGTTGGAGCCGACTGAAATTCCACAGCAACTGCGGGCGTATATCGCCGCGAATGACTGGATCTGCCCTCACTACCATATTCCCCTGCAGGCTGGTGATGACGATATCCTCACGCGGATGAACCGCCATTACCACACCGCGTTCTTTACCGAACTGCTGACCGACATCCGCCAGCGTCAGCCGCAGGCAGCGATCGGGCTCGATCTGATCGTCGGCTTTCCCGGCGAGACCGAAGAGAGTTTCGAACGGACCCTGGCCTTGATCCGGCGCCTGCCGGCGACCCATCTGCACGTTTTCCCCTACAGCCGCCGTCCCGGGACCCCTGCCGCCGACATGCCTGACCAGGTACCGGGCCATGTCGCCAGAGAGAGAGCGGCGCGCTTGCGCCAGCTGGGGGAAGACATGCAGCGCGAGTTTGCCCGGACCTTTATCGGTCAGGAGCTGGAAGTCGTTATAGAAGGAGGCATTCATAACGGTCAGCGCAAAGGGCTTTCGCAGAATTACCTGCCCGTCTATCTGCCGGCTGCACAGGTTCGACCCGGCGAGTGTCACAAGGTCAAGATCACCTCAGCCGCGGGAGAGGGCTTGTTAGGAAATATGTATAAGTAAGCATAAATAAGATAAAAATAATATAATAAGCACAATTGATAAAAATAGGGCGTAATTAGGCTTTTTAATGGCTCCTTGATCTTCCAGATTCCTTGATTGCCACTTTCGCCGACATAAGTGTAAACTCTCCGGGTATTGCTCTGCACTTTTCGGAGGGATCTCTCCTTGAACAACGTCCAAACCCGCCTGATCGATGCCGCCGCCGATGGTGCCCTGGTTCTTACCTCCAACAAGCGTCTGGCCCGTTATCTGCGTTCTATCTACGACAGAGAGATGCAGCAGCGGGGCAAATGCGTCTGGCCGACCCCACAGATTGTCAGCCTCGATGGCTGGCTTTCCCGGAACCTGGCCGAGTTGGGCGAAAGCTGGCGGCTGCTTGACGGGTTTCCGGCCCTGCGTCTCTGGGAGCAGGTGATCGAGGAGGACGCCGCGGGAAGCGAACTGGAACTGCTGCAACTTACTGCGACCGCTCGCAAGGCGCAGGAGGCGCATCAGCTGCTGGTGGAATACGATTGCAGGCTTGACGGGCTTTCCCTGACCGAGGATCAGAGAGCGTTTCTCCGCTGGCAGAAGCGTTATCTGCAACGCTGTCAGGAACATCAGTGGCTCGACCGGGCCGGACTCCCGGGATTGATTTTTACCGCCATGCGCAATGGTCAACTGGCGGTGCCTGGCCAGGTCCTGCTGGCCGGGTTCGATCAATCGAATCCGGCGCTGCAAATGCTCGAGGATGTTATTGTGCAGCATGGTGGCACAGTCCGGAATGTTCAACCGGAGGTGGATCTGTCCGCACGGATTCATCGACACCCTTGTGCTGATGCGCGACAGGAGATCGAGCAGGCTTCCCGCTGGGCACGGCGCCTGCTGGAACAGGGTGCCGAGTCCATCGGTATTGTCGTTCCCGACCTGCAGACGCACCGCAGCCGGATCGAGCGGGTATTTCGGGAGCAGATCGATCCGGCGGCTTCGCTCTCCATGGCAGAAGATGAATCCGCTTTCAGCTTGTCCCTCGGGTCTCCATTGGCCGAGACGGGTCCGATTCATGCCGCGTTGGAAATTCTTGCCACCGGCTTCCGCATGACGATCGACCAGGCGAGTTTTCTGCTGCGAACGCCATACCTGCGTGGTGGTCAGGCTGAATCTGACCAGCGGGCGAAACTGGACGTGTGGCTGCGTTCCTTCCGCCAGCAGATGATCACGTGTAAACGCCTGGCGGAACTTGCCGAGGCAGAGGCCGGGGCAGATGAGATTGCCAAGTGCTTGCAGACTATGCTCGAGGGAGCGGGGGATGGTTCGCGGCGGACACCGGGTGATTGGGCCGGACACTTTGACAGGTTGCTGCTGGATGCCGGCTGGCCTGGCGAGCGCAGCCTGTCAAGCGCCGAGTATCAGATGGCCAAGGCCTGGCAGGACAAACTGCTGCCGGCTCTGGCTTCCCTCGACCGGGTTTGCCGACCGATGGACCGGAGCAAGGCGCTGAGCCTTTTGCGGCGACTGGCCGGGGAGATCGAATTCCAGCTGGAAGCCCCGACCGGGGCGGTTCAGGTTGTCGGGCTGCTCGAATCGGCTGGACTCGATTTCGAACATCTCTGGGTGATGGGGATGGGAGAGGATGTCCTGCCGGCTCCGGCCCGGCCGAATCCCTTTCTGCCGATTGACCTTCAGGTCTGCAACCAGATGCCGCATGCCAGTGCCGACCGCGAACTCGACTTTGCCCGTAGCGTTATTGATCGACTCAAGGCTGCCAGCCCTGATGTCGTCTTCAGTTACCCCCTGCGCGAGGGGGATTGCGAACTGCGCCCCAGTCCCCTGATCTCTGCTCTTGATCCCGCCGAGTTGGAACTGATTGCGACTCACGATCCGCGTCAACTGATGCGGTCTCCTGAGACCCGCCTGGCTGAGGAAGCAGACAGCCGCGGACCGGCATTGACGGGCGAACGTGGCGAAGGCGGAACGGGAATTCTCAAGGACCAGGCGCTCTGTCCGTTTCGGGCCTTCGTGCATTACCGTTTGCGCGGCCACGAGCTTGACCGCTCCCAGCCCGGTATCGATGCCATGACGCGTGGAGACTTGCTGCACCGGGTCCTGGAATACTTCTGGCGTGATGTCGGCAATCAGCAACGCCTTCTGGAGCTGGGTCAGGACACGCTGACAGATAAAATCGGCGATCATGTTGAGCAGGCGATTGACGATATTTTCGCCGGGCAGTCCCGTCCGGCAGAGACTTTGCTGGATCTCGAAAAAGATCGGCTGACAGGGCTGGTCGGGGAATGGTTGACCGATGTCGAGGCTGCCCGCTCGACATTCGAGATCCACGAGCTGGAGCAGGAGCATTTCGAACAGATCGGTCCATTGAAGATACGCACCGTGATCGATCGGATTGATCGGCTGGTCGACGGTAGCCGGGTGGTTCTCGATTACAAAACCGGCATGAGCAAAGTTGATGGTCTGCTCGGAGAGCGTTTGCTGGAACCCCAGTTGCCGATCTATGCCGTTGCCGCTTCGGACAGTAAGGCCGACGGGGTCGCATTTGCCCAGGTTCGCCGGGGTGACTGCAGGATGCTCGGCATTGCTCGTGATGACGGTCTGCTGCCCAAGGTTCCGGGTGTTCGGAACAGCAAACCACTGCAGGAACTCGGGGTTGGTGACTGGATGCAGCTTCTCGGCTACTGGCGACAGCAGCTGGAACAGCTGGCGACCGATTTCGTCAGCGGCGAAGCGCGTGTCGATCCGGTCAGCTATGACAAGGCCTGTCAATACTGCGATCTGGCCGGGCTCTGCAGGATTGGCGAAGCGCGGTATCAGAGCGAACCCGGGGAGGTGGTTTCATGACCCCGGCACCGATTGCGGATCAGGAGCAGCGCGCTGCTGCTATCAATCCCCGTCGCTCGTTCATCGTTCAGGCCCCAGCCGGGTCGGGCAAGACCGAGCTGCTGATTCAGCGTTTTCTCGCGTTGCTCGGGCGGGTGGATCGGCCGCAGCAGGTCCTGGCGATCACCTTTACCCGCAAGGCGGCGGCGGAGATGCGGCATCGGCTGTTGTCGGCACTGGAATCGGCGCAGGACGACACTCCCCCCGAAGAATCACACAGGCTGCTGACCTGGCAACTGGCGCGACAGGCTCTGCAGCAGGATAAAAACCTCACCTGGAACCTGCTGCAGAACCCCTCGCTGCTCTCAATCCAGACCATCGACAGTTTCAACGCATCACTGGTCCGCAGGATGCCGTGGCTGACCCGGTTAGGTGGGGTTCCCGATCTGGCGGAATCCCCGGAACAGCTCTACCTTGCCGCTGCAGAAAACCTGTTAAACCGTCTTGGAACCGCTCACCCCGGCTGCGATCAGCTCAAGCTGCTGATGGCCCATCTCGATAACCGGATGGATCGACTGCAGCAGATGCTGGTCGATATGCTCCGCAAGCGCGATCAGTGGCTGCGGCATCTGGTCGGTATTAAAAGCGAAAATTCCCGCTGTCTGCTGGAATCGGGGCTGAAGCAGCTGGTCGAAAGCTGCTTGGCAGGGCTGGCTGAACACCTGCCGGCGGCTTTCCATGAAGAGTTGCTGGCCTGTGGCCGTACCGCAGCCGCCAACCTGTGGGATCAGGGTGAGCGGCCGCTGCTCTGTCTGACCGACCTGGATTGGCTGCCTGCTGCCGCTGTCGAACATCTTGCTGTCTGGCAGGGGATTGCCGATCTGCTGCTGACCGGCGGCGGGGATCTGCGCAAGCCGGGCGGGGTGAATGTCAAGCTCGGCTTTCCGACCAGTGACAAGCCAGCCAAGGAACGGATGCAGCAACTGTTAAGGTCTCTGGAAGGTTCTCCTGAGTTTGTTTCCCGGCTGGCTCAAACCCGTGAGTTGCCAACCTGCCGCTATGGCGAGGGGCAGTGGCGTGTCCTGCAGGCCTTGATCGAACTGTTGCCGTTGTTGGTGGGGGAGCTGTGGCTGGTCTTCCGCAGTGAGGGGCAGGCCGATTTTTCCGAGATCGCCCTCAAGGCACAGCAGGCACTCGGCAGTGTCGATGACCCCTCTGATCTGCTGCTGAAACTTGACAACGGTCTGCAGCATATTCTGGTCGATGAATTCCAGGACACGTCCTGGCTGCAGTATGATCTGTTGAAAGTCCTGACGGCAGGTTGGCAGAACGGAGACGGACGCACCCTGTTTCTGGTCGGTGACCCGATGCAGTCGATTTACCGCTTCCGCGAAGCCGAGGTTGGTCTCTTCCTGCGCACCTTTCAGAGAGGGCTCGGAGAGAGCGGAGTGCTGCTGGAACCGCTGCGCTTAAGCTGTAATTTCCGTTCCCAGCAGGGCATCGTTGAATGGGTCAATCGCAGTTTTAGCGCCATCTTTCCGCGGCAGGTCGATGAGGCGAGCGGAGCGGTGCCGGTCGCCGAGGCGGTTGCCGTGCGTGAAGTGCTGCCGGGAGCGGCCTGTTGCCTGCATGCCTTCAACGGCCGAGATGACAGCGCGGAGGCAGATCGGGTGGTGGACCTGGTCCGGCGGGCCAGGACAGAGAATCCATCGCAGCGGGTCGCCATTCTGGTTCGGAGCAGAACCCATTTGCCGGAAATTCTCCACCTGCTGCGCCACAACGGCTTGAGCTATCAGGCGCAGGATATCGACCTGCTGGGAGAACGGCCTGCGGCACTCGATATCCTCGCCTTGACCCGGGCCCTGCTGCATCGTGGCGACCGGCTGGCGTGGCTGACCGTTCTGCGGGCGCCCTGGTGTGCACTGCGTCTCGTCGATCTGCACGCACTGGTGGATGGCGCACCGCGTGCCACCGTACCGACCCTGCTGCAGAGCAGTGACCGGTTACAGCAGCTATCCGAAGACGCTAAAAAGAGAGTTGGACGTATCCTGCCGATTCTGGAAACGGGAATGACGCGGCGCGGAAGGCTGCCGTTGCGGCAACTGGTGGAAGCTTGCTGGTTGGCACTGGGCGGACCGGCCTGTTATGACCATGAGGGGGTAGAGGATGCGGCGCTGGTCTTCGACCTTCTCGAAACCCTGCAACAGGGAGGGGACCTCCCTGCTCTGGACAGCCTGGAAAAGGGTCTTGCTACCCTTTTTTCTGCACCCGATACGAATGCAGATGCCAGCTTGCAGGTGATGACCATCCATAAAGCCAAGGGGCTGGAGTTCGATCAGGTGATACTCCCGGGGCTTGGCCGAAAACCGCGCAGTGGAGATGCCGCCCTGCTGCGCTGGCTGGAGCATCCTGAGTTCGGACTGTTGCTCGCACCTATTGCACCACGCGACGGCAGCGAACAGGATCCGATCTATAAACTGATCGGCAAGCTGGAAAAAGAAAAGCAGGATCTGGAAACCGCTCGCCTTCTGTATGTTGCGGCAACCAGGGCGAGAAACCGTCTTCACCTGCTCGGTTCAGCCAGGGAGAACGCCGGGGGGGAACTGAAGCCGGATCGTGGTTCGTTGCTGGAAACCCTGTGGCCGGTGGTGGAAGCGGAATTTGCCGATCAGGCGCTTGCCTGCGAAAATGAAGTGACGGCATCCATTGTTCTGCCTTTGAGGCGCCTGCCGCTTGACTGGCAGCAGCCGGAACTGACTGCCGCTCCCCTGCCGAAGGTTGTTGATGTCGGCAAAGCGTCGGATGTCGACGGGCAGGATGAGGATGTCCCCTTTACCGGCTGGGAACAGCAATCCCGGCGGCATATCGGGACGCTCGTGCATGCTCTGCTGGAACAGGTTGCCCTGCAGGGTATTGATTCCTGGTTGAGCAGAGATACTGAACCGCGCAACTCGATGCTCGAACGACAGCTCAGTGCCTTGGGGGTCCCCAGGCCTGAGTTGCCTGTGGCTCTTGAGAGAACGCTTCGCGCGGTACAGAAAACTGTGGAGAGCCAGCGCGGACGCTGGATCCTTGAGCGGCATGAGCAGGCCGACTGTGAACTGGCGCTGAGCGGGCTGGTGGAGGGCAGGGTGATCCATGCGGTTATCGACCGGACCTTCATCGCCGACGGGGTTCGCTGGGTGATCGACTATAAAACCAGCTCTCCGCAACAGGGGGAGACTGAGGAGGCATTTGTCCTCCGAGAGAAAGACCATTACCGGCGGCAGATGGAGAGTTATGTCGAGCTGATGCGTGCCATGGATCCGGGACGGGTGGTATGGGCGGCGCTCTATTTCCCGCTATGTGATCAATGGATCGAATATTCCTGATTGCAGCACGGGTACGCTGTAACCAGTCCTTTATTGCCGGTCATGCTAAGAGTTCCGCTGAACCCCGCTAGTCGATAAGCTTATTCAACTCCTCCAAAACCTCAGCCTGCTCATGGATTTTTTCATGATAATAGTTCCAGACATGGTAGCTTTGAAGCCCTAAAATTGTTAAACCGACCGCAAACACCGCCCAGAAATTGTCACTTAACCCGCCTGAGAAATGATAAAAAATATAGAAAGCACCGAGATAGCCGAAATGTGCCAGGGCCCCCCTGGGGTGCTTGTTGTTGGCCATTTGGGTGAGTATCAGGATGATCGCCGAAAAACCGTAGAGGACCAGGGCCCAGTTGATATATTTGACCGGCGGTCCTGCGCCGAGTGCGGTCCTGATTCCTTCGCTGAGTTGCGGGAGAAAATCAAAATTACGATGTGCCCCGATACTCAGAGCGGTGAAAAGAGCAAGAATCCAGAGACCGGTACTGGAGAGAAGTTCGAGCTTTTTAATCTTGGATAAAACTTGCTCACGAAGTGGAGCTATGTCCGGCAGAGGGGCTTCTGCTTCATGGTCAGTTTGATCGTTCATCAATAGAGCCGTCCGGGGTCCGCGTCCCCTTTAGATTCTGTTGTGCCACATCGCGCTGCTTGACGAGCTGGTAGACGTGGTGGTCCAGTTTCCCAAGCTTTTTGCCATGCTTGGGCAACTCGTGTTCCAGAACACCGTGAACTGCTCTCTCGACATTATGAGCGAGCCTGATAATCGGGAGGAAAAGGTTGATCCTCAACAGGGCTGTGACCCCACCGACGGTCATGAACAGGACCATTACGCTGAAAACTACCATTCGGCTTTTGAGCAGGGCAAGCGTTTTCTCCAGCTGCTCACTGGATACGGATATGAATAAATGTCCCAGAATTCTTTTGTCCTGGGGATGAAAATGACAGTCTGAGGTCGAGCACTTCTTTTCGTTCAGAATCGGTAACGAGACCGAAATATGTCTCCCTGCATGATCGACAGCATGCTCGATCTCGGTACCGAGCGAGATATTGTGCCGAGTGAAATTTGCAGTCCGACTGTCGCTGCCCTCCGCAGCCTGCCCGGAGTAGCGAACGTTTCCATCCTGGTCATAGACATGGATCAATTCAACATCAGACCTTGTCCCGATGTTTGCCACAATGTTCTGCAGGGAGCGGCGATCATCCTCCATCATGGCATAATGAGTTGACTTTACGACAGTATTCGCGCAGCTGTCGAGGTTGCGCAGGGCCTCCGTCGTCATGTCGGCCTTGATGAAGGAATACAACAGGAGACAACCGAAGATGACGAATCCCGTGACCGCGATGGTGACCGGAACGATAGCTCTGGCGATCAGATTATCAAACATACGAGTCTCTCCAGTTGCTCTGAGGATTCTTATGGTTCATCCCGCCCGCCAGGGAGTCCCCTGCCGGGCGGGTCTTTCTGCTACGCATTTACCGGAATGTGCTGTTGTTCTGCTGCCCGTTCATCTTTCACGGGAACCGTCGCTTCAGCCAGAACCGGCTGCTCTTTGAACTGATAGAGTATCGGCAGCCTGTTCAGGATAAAACGATAGGTGGCCACATAGATGGCGAAGATCGTGATGGCAATAATCACCTCGAAGATATGGGGGATCTCCTGATAGAGCTTCCAGTTGAAGGTGATCAACGCCGTGTTGAGTCGATTCAGCAGGATCCCTGCGACTGTCAGGAATGCCCCGATCCGGCAGACATTGACAAGCCTGTTGCGGATGCCGTACGCCAGGATGATCAGCGGCAGTAAAACGAACCCGATGATTTCAACCAGCCACCACGTACCCCAACCGGTCGCAAAGTAAGCCCATTCATTGTCGTGAGCCACAGCGATGAGCTTGATGATCAGGTAGGTGGCCAGTCCCATGGCCGCGCCTTTTGCCAGGGCAATCGTCAGCCGGTCGAGGTTGTCGACAAATCTTTTGTCACAGCGCCATTTCATCGTCAGAATAACAATCGTGCTCACGCTGATCACCATGCAGAGGCCGGCCGGAATCGAAGAGACGAAGAAATGGATCCACTGAAACTCTGCCGAGTACCAGAGCGGATGAACTTTTCCCGGCGCATAGACAAACAGCGCACCCAGTGCGCCCTGGTGCAGGGTTGACAGAATGATCCCGGAAACAGTCAGGCCGATGACCCCTTTGCGGATAAATTCATAGCCGCGGCGGAAGCCGATCCATTCGAAAAATGAAGTGGAGACTTCTGCGATCTGGACCGAGAGATAGGTGGCAACGTGCCAGCCTACCAGGAATAGTACCGCCGCCGGTCCGAAGGAATAGACCATCGGGTACGAGAGACGCCATGGTTGACCAAGATCGACCAGCAGAAAGACGACAGCAAAGAAGTAGCCGAGGAGACCATTGAGCAGAGCCAGGCGCTCGATTGGTTCGAAATCATGACGGCCGAAAATTTCCACCGCAGTTCCAAGCATGAACCCGGATGCAGAGAGAGGCACCATGCAGAACAGGCCGAAACCGAGAAACAGTCCCCATGGATAATCGTAAGAACTATGGGTTACCGAGGCCAGGCCGAAGAAAAAACGATAAATGATCAGCGGGATGCCGATGGCGAAGATAGCTGCGAGCACCCAGTTGAACTTGTTGCGGATCAGTTGGCCCATGTACTGGTCAAGGGTCAGGCCAAGCAGCAGCTTTTCCATCAGGCTCCATTTTCTGCCATCCTCTTTTAAGGCCGAATCATGTGGTTTTACCCCGTAGGATGCTAATTTATTCATGACTGTTGACCCTCCTGCCCATCATGGCTGCTGTCATCTCCATGGCGGTGAGCTTTCCCCTTGGTTGAAAGCAGGTGGAACCCTGTAAACAGGGCCGGCCAGATGGTCAACACCATCGGGACAATCGCCAGGAAGCTTTTGACATTATTGATGATCGGTTCTTTCGGCAGGTCCTGGTCAAAGCCGGCCTCTTCAAAGGGCACGTTGGAGAGGTAGAACCAGCCGGTTCCTCCGACTTCTTTTTCTCCGTAAATCTGATCCACATATTTGTCCGGATTCTTTCTGATCCGCTCATGGGCGATCTTCAGTAGCTCTTTACGTTTACCGAAGATCATGACCTGCTGCGGGCAGCTTTCGACACACGCAGGCGGTTTGCCGTTTTTCAGCCGGGTGTCATAGCAGAAGACGCATTTCTTGATGACCGGATTAAGGACGGAGTCATATGAATAGGCCGGGATGTGGAACGGGCAGGCGATCATGCAGTTCCGGCAGCCGACACAGACTTTCGGGTTATAAACAACCGCCCCTTCGGGAGTCTTTGTGTAGGCGTTGACAAAACATGAGGTCAGGCAGGTCGGCTCATTACAGTGGTTACACTGAATCTTCCGATAAACCGGTTTGGTTGATGATTCTGTTTCATATCGGTTGACGACGGTATATGCCTTGTCAGTTGTCCGTCGCTTCTGGCCATTATGGAGTTCATCGAAAACAGAATAATCGTCAAACGGCAGTGCAGGTTCCGGTAAATTCTGCTCTTTATTGCAGGCTGCTTCGCAGGTTCGGCAGCCAACGCAGCGGGTCAGGTCAACCAGGACCCCCATCCCATCGGGAAAACCGTCGAAAGATCCGGAAGCAAGAGCTTTTTTGGCTGGGCTCATCATGACCGCGGCCCCGCCAGCCATGCTCCCGGCTAAAAACTTTCTACGTGATATTTTACTCATGACCTTCTCTCCTTGTAATGTTCCCCTGGACACTCAAGCCAGGATCAATGACCTGACTCATGAGCGGTCTTTTCAGGGGCGTACTTTCCAGAGTGGTAGAACATCTCTCCGTCATCAGTCTTGGCATGACAGTCTTCACAGCCCGTCGGCCCGGCCACCTGTTGATGGCAACCCATACAGTTCAAGTGGTAGGCCGCTTTGAGGTTGGGCTTATCGAGATGATAATTGTAATCATCTCTGGGGATATGCAGGTTTTCCGGGGAGAGTGGGTTTGCCGAGTGACATTCCTGACAAGAGACAATATCCATTTCCTGTGTGCCATCGTGGCATTTCGCACAGTATTCGTTTGATACCTGAGTGCCGGTCGTGTGGTGATGGCAGTCTGCACAGTCTTCGGTGGCCTCTACGTGCATGGCATGATCAAAAACAACTCCTTCGTACAGGCTTGCCAGACTGTCAATTTCGACCTCATCTGGATAATCCATTGCATAACAACTCATAGCAAGGACAGTGGAGAGCACGAGCACTCCCATCCATGAAATAAGTTGTTTACTTTTTATTGCCATAATTGTTTCTCCTTCTTCCCTGATTCCATGAACATAAAACGTTCCGTGGCTAGATGTGGTAAATGGCTAGAATGATGCTCAATCTTTATCTGCGCTATTGATGTAGCGATAAAATATCGGAAAAATGGAAAAAAACAGTAAGCAGAGCAGGTACTCCAGCCCCTTGATGTAGGTATAGAAATCTACAACCGTGTAGATTTGTTCTACCTGTCCAACATTCAGAAAGAAATCAAACATCTCAGTACCTCACGGGAAAATGGATTCAGCGGCTCTTTGCGGGTGCCGCAACCTTCCTCGATGACGCCCTTTTGCCTGCCTCCTTGGTCATGCCCAATAGGGCAAGGATCGCAGGCACGAGCTGCGCGACAATGATCAGGGCGCAGAACCCGACAAATAACAGGATCAGGATGCCACTGTTGTAGGTTTTGCTGGTGTCGACAGCGAGTGCAGGTGATGCCATCGCAAGCATCAGTACAAACGCTGTTAACAGCGATCTGGTTCTTTGCATGGAAACCTCCTTGATTCGGGTTGGGCAATCATTCCAGCGCCTGGTAACTTCATCTCAATTCTCTTCAAGGCATACCGTCATCATGTTTATCTCTTGAAGAAGAGCAATTGCAGAGGCCATGCCACCCGACTTGATATTCGCTGGCCAGGTCTAACTTGTTGAATTTAAATAGAATTGTGTTTTCGGGTGGGGATGGGTGGCTTTTTAGATCATGATTTGGTGTATGTGGGATTTATACGGAGGTGATGAGTCAAGGTTGAGGGGCGGGGGCTGTTTTTACTTTAACTTGCTGAATTAATGAAGGAATCATCGTGTATGGGAAAAATATACGGTTTCTGTGTATTGAATATTTATTTTTCATGCCCCCAGTCAGGGACTTTCTCCCACCGCCGATTACTTTGCTCAGGCCTTTCTGAGTGTGTAAATATGTGGGGGGTATTTCTTAAGGTTAACGATGAAACGGAGGGCTGCCCGGATGGGTTCGTTGAATGATGTTTGGATTTCCGGGGAGCTCAGGAAAAGCTCCGAGGGGGAAGAGTTTCCGCGCTATTCTCCCGCAGCCAGGAAAATAATGAGCGTGTTTTGTCGTCAGAGGTAACATGCCAGACTGAGGCAGGCACCTGTCGAAACCGTGATTCTGCTGCGGGGATCCCGTGCTGAATTGCTGTTGCCTGCCGGCTCTTCCGAGTCACTTTGCAGGAGCCACGTTCTTTCATCGGTAAAGGATGAAGGTGAACGCGCAGGGTAGTTGACAGGGGCCGATAACGAGCTGGGATACTCTGTTCGTGTGCCGCAGGAGACTACCCTCTGTCGCTTGGCCGTAAGAGACAGACGCCTTTAAAAAGTCAGCAAGGTGAGAATTGTCCTGGCGGCTCGAACTGGCAATTTCTGGCCGAACAGTGTCGGTCTGGCATTAAGATGCTGATGGTAATTTTCAAAGGCACAATGGACGGCCTGTCTAATCTCAGCCCACCCTTCATCCGCTGCCGGTTTCAAGGCATGATAAAAAATGCCTTCCTTTCTGATTTTGCGCAGGAGATCCAGCGGCATTTCGTCAGCTATGAGAATGATTGACAGGTTTCGATTGCACTTTTTCAGCAATGGCACAAACCTGGCGATATGCTGTTCATCAAGTGCTCCCCCGAGAAGAACGACCTGGATGGATTTCTCAAGGATCTTTTCAAGTGCGTTCAACACAGAATCGGTTGTTGTGATGCGGTAACCCGATTCCTGAAAAGCATTCGCCATCAGTTGCCGTGCTGCCTGATCTTTGTTTGCGATAAGAAGACCATTCATCTTTTTCCTCCAGGTGTATAATTTATTTGTACGTCACCTTTTCCTCTTTCCTGGTGTCCTCATGAAACAGGAGACCTTTCAGCAGGCCGACAAACAGCAGAATCGCGGGAACAAGCTGGAAAACAACGATCAGGGCAAAGAAGCCGACAAAGAGAACAGCCAGCAGGGAACTCCCATCGTCACTCGTGCTTGCTGCAGCATAAGCAACAGGGGCGGTTGTTGTTGCACAGAGTAGACTTATAAAAGTATTACGGATTAATTTTTTCACAATGGCCTCCTTGAAGATTTAAAAGCGCTGTGTTGACTACTATAAATAAGCAGGTGCTGTGCCAAGCTGACCCTCACTCGAGAGTTGTTTGTAATAGGCTGAAAATAAAGATAATTTTTGGCTTGAGATGGTTTTCTGGTGAGCCCGGAAAAGTTCCTGTGGATATGTTTTCTATACATTTCGGTTTGGAAAAATATCTCTAAGGAATTTTGAACTGTTACGTAGTATCCTGAAAAGATTAACTTTTTTTACATAAGGCAGAGGCCTTTCCGGATGTCTAAGACAAGTTCAGGTGGATGTTTTATTTATTCATGGACCGGTGCAGATTTGTGTCTTGGGAAGGTCGGTTTGCCACTTTTTTGGCGATGAAATGGCAAGATATTTGCACAATAGTTTTGCGACAGCCTGATTGACTGTTATGCTTTGGTCTGATTCGTTTGGAGCGGCCTGGTGGTTTCATGTCGCATCCCGTCTTCGGTATCAGAGTTAATGCGACATTGCTGGGATGTTCTGTTAGTTCTCCTGCCAGATATAAAGGACTGTGTTCATCACGATGGGCGATAATACGACACATAAAATACTGGTGATTGACGATGAAGCGGTTATCCGGGAAGGGCTCCGTCAAACTCTGACTCTCGAGGGTTACGAGGTCGAAGTGGCACCCAACGGCAAAGTCGGCATGGAAAAACTGCAAAAAGAGACCTTCAGCACCGTCATAAGTGATCTGAAGATGCCACTCATGAGCGGTATCGAAGTCCTCAAGACGATTCAGGTGCTTCAGCCTAATGTCCCGGTTATCATTATTACCGGTTTCGCGACGGTTGATTCAGCAGTTGATGCGATGAAAAACGGAGCCTTCGAGTACCTGACCAAGCCCTTTCTGCCGGACCAGATCGTCGAGAAAGTGAATGCCGCTATAAAAAAAAGACTTCTGAATCAGGACACCGAGCTTATTTCCGCGAACCTCCCGGAGGATACTATTGCGGATACCTTTATCGGCAAGAGTGCACCGATGCAAAAAGTTTTCCAGAGGATTCTTCAGGTTGCACCAACAAGCAGCACCGTCCTGGTGACAGGCGAGAGCGGAACCGGCAAGGAGCTGGTTGCGCGGGCCATTCATAACAACAGCCCGAGAAAGGATGAGCCGTTTGTTGCGATCGACTGTAACTCTCTGCCGGAGAACTTGCTGGAAAGTGAACTGTTCGGGCACGTCAGAGGCTCTTTTACCGGGGCAACACAGTCCAAACCGGGCCTTTTCATGGTCGCCAGCGGTGGGACGCTGTTCCTCGATGAGATTGCCAACCTGAGCATGACCACCCAGGCCAAACTACTTCGCGTTCTGCAGCAACGGGAGGTTACCGCTATTGGCGGAACAAAGGCCACTTCCATCGATATCCGGCTGATTGCCGCAACCAACCGGGGACTCGAAAAGATGGTCGAAGAGGGAACGTTTCGCGATGACCTGTACTTCCGCCTGAACATAATCCCCATCGATCTCCCGCCGTTACGTGAAAGACCGGGCGACATCCCCCTGCTGATCGGACATTTTTTAAAGAAATTTTCAGAAGATGTCGGCCGCGAAATCAAGGGTCTTTCAGCCGACGCCTATCTGGCGTTACATGATTATCACTTTCCCGGCAATGTCCGTGAACTGGAAAACATCATCGAGAGGTCCGTTGTCCTGGCTCAGGGGGCCTTGATCCAGCGTGACAGTCTGGAATTGCCGAGCGCTCAGCGGGCGAATGAGAATAATGAGGAAGTCATTGCCCCGACAAACGCAGAGGAGCTCAAGGAGGGAAAGCGCAGGGCTCGTGAAATGGCGGTCGAGCCGGTGGAAAAGGCTTTTGCCTATGCCGCTCTGGAGCGGAACAATTGGAACGTCACCAAGGCTGCAAAAGAAACCGGTATGCTCAGACC
Organism: Desulfuromonadales bacterium; assembly: GCA_032251255.1. Lineage (GTDB taxonomy): Bacteria > Desulfobacterota > Desulfuromonadia > Desulfuromonadales > Geopsychrobacteraceae > BM509. Next base: position 99,502 of record JAVVDY010000003.1, on the reverse strand, counting down.
GAACTTCCAGGCACTGTTGAAAAAGCTGGGAATCTCAGTCAAGGATCATGCTGCCCATTAACATATACGCAGTGGCATCTATTCTTCTAGGTAAATGTCAGGGATAGCTCAGGATGGCACTTCCCTGTTTTTAGCCTGGGGGATATCTCCCACATTTGATTCCTGTAAAATCTTGTCCCCTTCCAGCGGGAGGAAGATGGTAAATCTTGTTCCTTTCCCCTCGCTGCTTTGTACATCCACCAGACCGCCGTGATTCTGGATGATTCCGTAAGAGACCGACAGGCCCAGGCCGAAGCCCTGCTGGGTTTTGGTCGAGAAAAATGGATCAAAGACTTTATCCAGGTTCTCTGAACTGATGCCGGTTCCGGTATCTTCAACGATTATCTGCATAGCATAGTCTTCAATACGTTTGGTGGTGATGGTCAGTGATCCGCCGTCAGGCATGGCTTGGCCGGCATTGATAAACATATTGAAAAATACCTGCTGGAGTTGATCGGTATCGAGTTCAAGTTCAGGCAGCGACTCTTCACAGTTGCACGTGATTTCGACATCCTGGAAGATGATCTGCTGCGAGACCAGCGACAGGGTGTGATGAATAATCCGGTTGATGGAGTCCTGTTTCTTCTCAGGAAATGATTCCCTGGCAAACTCCAGAAGACCCCTGACAATCTTGGCGCAGCGACCGGTCTCAGAGACAATCATATCCAGATTCTCTTTTACCTGAGGAGGAAGATCGGGGGTTTTCGAAGATAATGAGGCAAACATCAGGATTCCGGTCAGTGGGTTATTGATCTCATGGGCGACCCCGGCGACCAGTTCGCCCATTGAGGCCAGCTTTGCTGAACGCAACAGCTGGTCCTGCATTTTGGTGATTTCTGTTGTGCGTTCTTCGACTTTGTGTTCCAGGGTGCTGCCCCAGTTTTTCAGTTCAATTTGTGCCTGGGACAGGTGTTCCGCCATATTGTTAAAAGAACGCCCGAGCTCACCGAGTTCATCGTTGGGCATGTTCTTGACCCGGGCAGACAGGTCCCCTCCGGCCAGGGCCTGGCTCTGTTCCAGCAGGCCTTCCAGGGGATTGCAGATATATCTTCTGGTTAAAAAATGCAGACAAAGGGAGAGAACAAACAGCATCGCTGCCGTGGAAAGAACGACATCTGTCGTATGGTTCTCGGTCAAGGTCTCCATCTGATCAAGAGAGACAACCATGTCCAGAACCCCTATCTTCTTTTCATCGAGTGTGTGGAAGTGGCAGGCAGCCGTATAGCAGTTCGGATCATTATAGATCCCTTGAGTGATGTGCAAGGCATCTCTGCCCGACTCGGTGGTAAAAGGGCGACTGCTGATCTCGACGGGAACATCGACAAGTGCCCTAGACCCTTGGATATGGCAGAACGAACAGCTGTCGTCGTTTTCGCTGAATGCGGTGCCGATTTCCTCTTTGTCGGTTGAAAAGTTAATGACCCCTTTTTTGCCAAGAATTCTTGCGCTTATTACGGGATCGGCCTTGCCTATCTCCTCAATCATGAGCTGTAACTGGCTGCGGTTGTCTTCTAGCATCAGATGATAGGAATCGCGAAGGATCATCTCGGAAAACGTGTTCGCATCATGAATCAATTTCTCGACGAAAAACTTTTCCACCTTGGTGATATGCAGATAGGCGGAGATCGACATCACAACAAGCAGGACAAGGCTCGTAATGAGGGTATATCTGACGACCAGCTTGATGCGCATCTAAATCACTCCTGTGCGAGGATCATGACCTCTTTGTCTCAGCGGACAGGTGAAGTCGGCAATGAAAACATTTCCGTACCGGGCGAAACAGATAACCGTTCATGTGAAAACAGTTGCCGCACCTCGGGCATCTGGCCAGGGTGACCAGAACGACGGCTGTCGTTAAAAAGAAAAGCCAGCAACCGAAGGCGATCATAACAGTACGCGCCGGTTGAGCGGACTGCAGGGCAAGCAGCATGACCGGCAGATAACATCCGATGGCTATCCACAAGACCCAGCGCCGCTGCCGAATTTTTCCCAGTCCGGCCTTTAACTCCTGAGGAGTCAGTGTCTCCTGCTCGTTTGTCATGACCTGAGAATATTGCATGATGTGAGCCAAACCAGGTTTTTGGTCCGCATGCCATGATTATTTGCGGAGCGCTGTTTTCTTCCCGTACTTTGCTGGCGGAGGATCTTCCTCCGCTGATCTCTTGTCGGCATTTACATGGAGCGCACAGTGCAGACAGCGTCGCAAGGGGAGGAAGGTCGGACCGTGTGTGTGAAAACATTCACCACATCTCGGACAGAGGACAAGGCAGGCGAGAACAACGGCAAGTATCAGCAGGACGAGCCAGGTTGAGAAGGTAACGGTGACCCAGGTGCGTACGTTGGGTGAATCAAGGGCCATCAGCATTGCGGGGAGATAGCCGAGAATAACGATCCATAAAAACCATCTTCTCGTGCGAACTTTTTTTAAGCCAGCACGGTATAAGGTCGGATCTGTTGCCAGGTCGCTTTTCATCTATTGCTATCCGTCACGATTGCTTTCCTCCCTTCAAGTTCCGTGATGAAGTCACATAAAAAATAATAAAACATTTTCAAAAACGCGTATGAAAGTTTCGTAATTTTTGGATGAATAAAATATATATTTGGCAGAAATTCATATACTTTTCCTTGGGTGTATGAATTATTCAAAAAAAACAGACGGTTGGACATTTTTCTTGGTTTTGCCGGCGATCCCGTCATCCTTTTTCTGTATGTCTCAAATATACAGAGCAGGACCCAGCAGATCTGGTTGCTTTGCCGTGGACCTGAGAAAAAATAAATTGAAAACAGGTGGTTATAAGTTCGTGAGGTTTTTTTCTTTGCGTCTGGCACGAACACTGCTCATTAAGATGTCAAGACTTACGGGAGATCATCCCATTCCCCTACTCATGGAGGATATTATGAAAAACACAGTCCGCAATACCTTGATCGCCATGGCTATTTTTTCTACTTCTGCTTTTGCTGCAGGTAGCAATGTAAGTGGTGAGGGTGGTCTGCTCGTTTCATTATTTGTCGGCTTTTTTGCCCTGATCATTGTGTTCCAGCTTGTTCCTGCCGCGCTGATGCTGATTGGATTGTTTAAGGGGCTGTTCGGGCACGACGAGAGTAAGGTCGCTGAGCACTGAATTTCGTTTTTCTCGCTTTCAGGCACAAATGGATCCAGGGAGCTATTGAGGAGTACAAAGTCCAGAAAAGGAGATAAGGAATGAAAACATTTCTAGCAACGTTACCTATGAGCCTGCTCGCCATGCCTGCATTTGCACTGGATACGGCAAAAACGTACAACAGCGGTATCCTGGTTCTCCTGTTTGTCGGTTTCTGCGCGCTTATAATTGTCGCCCAGCTGGTTCCTGCGGTGATGGCATTGTTTGGCTTGACAAAAAAAGCTGCAAAAGGGTCACGCAGGTCTGTGGCCACAGCTTCTGGTAAATAGAGTTATATCTGTGACTGATGACAGGGCGGGCTGTAGCATGTTCCCGCCCTTTTTTTTTCGGCTCCTTCCCGCCCCTGTGCATCTCAGATAAACGCGAGCGTTTCAATCATAAAAAGGTGGGAAATAGCTATTGACTAGATTTTGCCCGTTGATATAATGTGCATATACACATAATAAGAGGAGGTCAATATGAAAATCTGTTTTCCCGTTTCCCAGGATGAAGGCCTTGAAAGCAAGGTCTATGGTCACTTTGGTTCTGCGCCGATGTTTGTTGTTGTCGATACCGAATCAAGTGAAACGAAAGTGATGGGTAACCGTGACCGCGGTCATGCGCACGGAGCCTGTCGGCCCCTGCGGGCTCTTGGTGGGGAGTCTCTGGATGCGATTGTGGTCGGCGGCATCGGGGCAGGGGCTCTGCAGGGTCTCAGCCGGTCTGGCCTCAAGGTCTATAAGGCCGAAGGCCTTACCATAGCCGATAACATGACCTGCCTTGCCGAACAGGGTCTGGCTGAACTGACCGGCGACCAGGTGTGCGGTGGTCACGGTCACGGTCATGGACATGGGCACGGGTGCAGTCATTGATTGACGATTTGGCCGTTTGAACATATGCTGCAGCGCTGAGTCTATAACAAAATCAAATCAGATCCTTGAAAGCGAACATTGTGTACGATTATCGTCTTTGTAAGCTCTGTGGGCAAAGCGCTGCGGCTCCCAAGTACAAGTTGAAGCAGATGACACTGTACGTCTGCGCGGAATGCGACTTTCATTACATCGATGCCCTCGACGACTACCCCGAAGAACAGCCTGGCCCTCTGCTGACAGGCAAGGCGCTGAAATATATTGAAGCGCAGTTGCCGCAAAACGGGGTGCAGCTCAGGAAAAACCTTGAATTCGTCAAGCAGCATATCGCGTTGCCCGGTTCGCTCTGTCTCGATATCGGCTCGGGTGCGGGGCAGTTCCCCGCATTTCTTCAAGAGGAGGGGGCGCATCCGCAGGGGATCGAACCGCAGCAGGTTTTCCGTGAGTTCGCGCGCCAGAAATACAATCTGGAGCTGCGCAGCGAGAGGGTCGAGGATGCATACTGGCAGAAGACCTTCAGCGCCAGCTTTGACCTCGTCACGTTGTGGGATACCCTTGAGCACGTCAACTTCCCGGCAGAGACCATGGCTGACGCCTGCGCCCTCCTCAAGCCGGGTGGCTACCTTTTCCTCGATACTCCGTCCCGGGATACATTTTTTTATCGCGCCAGCGAGTGGTCCTACAGGCTCAGCCTGGGGTCCAAGCCTGCCTTGCTCAACCGACTCTATTCATCCAAACCTTATCGTCACAAGCAGATCTTTACCGCGGACCAGTTGATGCTGCTGCTGGAAAAGTGTGGCCTGACCGTCCTTGGCCGTTCTGCATGGCATCGGAGCACGAACAAGCTTGTCGTGGCCTGCCGCAAGGATCCGCATTAGGCTCTGCATCAATTGCTGAATAGCCCGTTCTGCCTAGTCAAGCAAGACCCGGTTCTCTTTACGCCTGGCCAGGGGTTGAAGTGTGACCGTAAGAGTGTTATTTTAAAATCATAAATTTCGATATCGAACAAAATGAGAGAGGAAGAAATTCGGTGAGATTTCAGAAACCAGGCGCCGCTCCCTCAACCTCTATGTGAAGTTGATGAGGGCAAGCAACAGGACCACAGGTCAGATTCATCGCCAGCTTCTTCCTGATAATCTCACCCAGAGCCAGTTTAGTGTTCTAGAGGCGATCTACCATCTCGGGCCACTCACTCAGGGAGAACTGGGAGCGAAGATCCTCAAGAGCAATGCCAACCTGACCACCGTGGTAGACAGCCTGGAAAGAAAAAAACTGGTCCGGAGGGATCGCTTCCATGATGACCGGCGCCGGGTACGGGTCAGTCTGACGTCACCAGGCAAGGCTCTGATTGGCAGGGTTTTTCCGCGTCACGCTGAGATTGTCGAAAGAGTCATGACGGTTCTGTCTGAAGCGGAGCAGGAGCAATTGATGGCCCTGTTAAAAAAGCTTGGTACCGGCACTTAGCCCTGCATGCAATATTCGAGACTCTATGCTTTTCCCGGGTCGTAACAGGATCTTCGTTTGCGAGAAAAGTTGGTTATGAGAAAATGTCCGATAAAATTGATGTGGCTTCACCGGAGAGATTGTTCAACCTGCTGAAAAACAACACAAAACCTGTATCCCCGACAGGCCTGTACCGATACCTTAAAGAGTGAAAGGGGAGAGCATATGCCCGGGATCCTCAACAGGGAGGATTCAGGTGGCCTTGCTGATCATGGCTGGCTGCTCAGTCGGCATACAGTTCAGTTTCGTAAACGATTACGACCCGGCACGGAACAGTTTCGGGCTGCGGCGGGTGTTCAATGTCGATATCGTCAAGCCTGGGATGGGCGTCGGAACTCATCCCACGAGGACATGGAGATCGACTCAATTCCGCTGGCCGGTTGATTGCCCCAACAGGACAGTATGGGCTACGGTGGGGTTGTCGGTGTCGGTGAGGTTCAGAGCAGGGGGCTGAGACAGGCGGAAGTCCTGTCCATTGAAGTTCCGATGAGTAAACCGAGAAAACAAACTGGAGGAGAATATGGCTGAATTAAAGGTCCTTGGTATCTGTGGAAGTCTCCGGGAAAGGTCGACCAATCTCGGGTTGTTGCGTTATGCACGTGAAAACGCACCTGCGGGCATGGAGATTGTCCTTGCGAATCTAGCAGAGGTCCCGTTCTACAATGCCGACCGGAGCGAAAAACCGCCGGCAGTGAAGATGCTGCTGGAGCAGATTGCCAGGGCCGACGCACTGCTGCTGGCCTGCCCGGAATACAACTACTCATTGGCCCCGGCGCTGAAAAATGCTCTCGACTGGGCTTCGCGAGAACCCGAGAATCAGCTCCTGGCAGGGAAGCCGGCCGCGATCCTCGGAGCCGGTGGCGGAATGGGCACGGCGCGGGCTCAATATCATCTGCGCCAGGTCTGTGTGTTTCTTGACCTGCGCTTGCTGAATAAACCGGAGGTCTTCTGCAATGCCTTTGACGGCAGTTTTGATGAACGAGGAAATCTGGTCAATGAAAAAAAACGGCAACTGGTTGTTGCCCAGCTCACCGAGCTGCAGGGCTGGGCCGCTCTCCTGCGTCGCTAGTCTTCTTCTGCGAGAAAGAAACAAGCAGGGTTGGCAGGCTGCAGAAAAAGGGGCAAGGCGGTGGATTTTGCCACTTTCAGGGGAAAGGGGGGGACCGCTTTTCCGTCTGACAGGATGGCCTTTGGAGGAGTCCGGTTTCGGTTGACCACCGTCAAACATCGGTGGTAGATTTACCTCCGGTTAACCAACCGATCATACCCTCGGATCGGTTTTTTTATTGCAAGCCCTGGCTGGTTGTTTCCGGCTCCCGCTCAATTCTCCGGTAAATTATGGAACACGCAAACTTCGTTCACCTTCATCTGCATAGCCAGTACAGCCTGCTTGATGGAGCGATCAAACTTGATGACCTGGTTGAGCGGGCCCGCGAGTATCGCATGCCTGCGGTCGCGGTGACCGATCATGGCAACATGTTCGGGGCTGTCGAGTTTTATACCAAGGCCATGGCTGCCGGGATCAAGCCGATCGTCGGCTGTGAGGTTTATGTCGCGCCCGGTTCACGCCTGACCAAGGGGAACGCCCGCGGTTCTTCCGAAGCGTCCTACCATCTGGTTCTGTTGTGCAAGAACCTGATCGGTTACAAGAACCTCTGCCACCTGATATCAACAGCTTACCGGGACGGGTTTTACTACAAACCGCGTATCGACTGGGAACTTCTGGCCAGGCACAACGAAGGCCTGATTGCCCTGTCGGCCTGTCTCGGCGGCGAACTGCCGACCCTGATCAATCTCAACCAGCCGGAAGAGGCTCTGGAGCGCGCCAGGGAGATTGCCGCGGTTTTTGATAACCGCCGCTTCTATCTGGAGCTGCAGGAGAACTATCTGCCTGAACAGGCCAAGGCTAATCAGGGGCTGGTTAAGATCGCCCGCGAGCTGGACCTGCCGCTGGTGGCGACCAATGACTGTCACTATCTGAGCCGGGAGGAGGCCTTTGCCCACGAGGTTCTGCTCTGCATCCAGACCGGCAAGACAATGGATGATCCGAACCGGATGCGGTTCGCCAACGAAGAGTTTTACGTCAAGACGCCGGACGAGATGATCGAGCTGTTCAAGGATTATCCGGACGCGATTGCTAACACCATCGAGATCGCTGAGCGCTGTAACCTTGAGCTCGATTTTGATACCTATCACTTCCCCCAGTATGAAAAGCCCGCGGATAAGACACTTGATGAGGTCCTTGCTGAGCAGAGTCGTGCTGGTCTTGAGTCCCGCCTGGCCGAGATCCGCAAGATCCGCGCTGTCGATCCAGACCTGGAGAAGGTTTACCGGCAACGACTCGAGTCGGAGCTGGACTGCATCAAGCAGATGGGGTTTCCGGGCTATTTCCTGATCGTTGCCGATTTTATCAACTGGGGCAAGGACCATGGTATCCCGGTCGGTCCCGGCCGCGGTAGCGCGGCGGGGAGCCTGGTCGCCTTCGCAATCCGCATCACGGATATCGATCCGATTCCCTATAACCTGCTGTTTGAACGGTTCCTCAACCCGGAACGGGTCTCGATGCCCGATATCGACGTCGATTTCTGTATCTATGGCCGTGAGGAGGTCATCGAGTACGTGCGTCAGAAGTATGGCAAGGAGAATGTTGCCCAGATCATCACTTTTGGCACCATGCTCGCCAAGGGTGTCTTGCGTGATGTGGGGCGTGCTCTCAATATCCCTTACGGCGAAGTAGACAAGATCGCCAAGCTGGTCCCGAATGTCCTCGGTATCACCCTGAAAAAGGCCATCGCCCAGGAGCCGAAACTGAAGGCACTGGCGGAGAAGGACCCCAAGGTCAAGGAACTGGTCAAGATCGCTCTGGCGCTGGAAGGTCTGACCCGGCACGCCTCGACCCACGCCGCCGGTGTGGTGGTGACCCCCCGCCCGCTGTCGGAATACCTGCCGCTCTATACCGACCCCAAGTCTGGCGGGCAGGTGACCCAGTTCCCGATGAATTATGTCGAAAAGATCGGGCTGGTCAAATTTGACTTCCTCGGGCTCAAGACCTTGACGGTTATAGAGAATGCTGTGCGGCTGGTTCGTGAGGTAAAAAACCGGGAATTCGATCTCAAGCTGATCCGTGACGATGACCCCAAGACCTATGAACTGCTCTCCCGCGGAGAGACCACCGGTGTATTCCAGCTTGAATCATCGGGAATGAAGGAATATCTGGTCAAGCTCAAACCGAGCTGTTTCGAGGACCTGATTGCGATGGTGGCCCTCTATCGCCCCGGCCCGCTGGGTAGCGGGATGGTCGACTCGTTTATCAAGCGGAAGCAGGGCCAGGAAAACTTCACCTACGATTTTCCGCAGTTAGAACCGATTCTCAAGGATACCTACGGGGTCATCGTTTATCAGGAACAGGTCATGCAGATTGCCCAGGCCCTCGGTGGCTACAGCCTCGGGGGAGCAGATCTTCTGCGCCGGGCGATGGGCAAGAAAAAACCCGAGGAGATGGCCAAGCAGAAGAAAATCTTCCTCAAGGGAGCCGAAGAGAACAAGCTGAACCTGAAAAAAGCCGAAGCGGTATTCGACCTGATGGCCAAATTTGCCGAATATGGTTTCAACAAGTCCCATTCCGCAGCCTATGCCCTGGTGGCGTTGCACACCGCCTATCTCAAGGCACACTATCCGGTGGAATTTATGGCCGCGCTGCTCACCGAGGACATGGAGAACACGGACAAGGTCATCAAGAATATCAGTGAAGTGCGGTCCATGGGGATAGCGGTGCATCCTCCGGACATCAACGCCTCCGACCGTTCATTCACGGTCGATGAGGAGGCCATCCGGTTCGGCCTCGGGGCAGTCAAGGGTGTCGGCGCCGCGGCACTCGATTCCGTACTTGACGTCCGGCGCAACAAGCCGTTCAACTCGTTACAGGATTTTTGTGAACGGGTTGATCTGCGCAAGGTCAACAAGAAGGTTGTTGAAGCGTTGATCAAGTGCGGTGCTTTTGACTCCCTGGGCGGCAAGCGGGCCCAGTTTATGGCCGCCCTTGAAGAGGCGATGGATATCGGCCAGCGTTTGCAGCGGGAGCGGGAGTCGGGCCAGGAATCACTGTTCGGCAGTAATGAGGTCGTCTCTTTCGGCGGCAACGGTTACGGGCAGCTTCCGGAAATGGACGAGTGGCCCGAAAAGGAACTGCTCAGCTTCGAAAAGGAATCCCTCGGTTTCTACGTCACCGGGCATCCGCTTGATCGGCACCGTGATTCGATGAAGCGGATGGCGACCTGCGATGCGGCAGCGCTCCCGGAGCGGACCGACAAGGAAACGGTGCGTATCTGTGGTATCGTTGCCGGGATCAAGGAACTGATGACCAAAAAGGGTGACCGGATGGCCTTTATTACCCTGGAGGATCTGAGTGGGTCTGTAGAGCTGGTTGTCTTTCCGGAAACCTACGCGGCGGCGATGGAGATGCTGCAGGGGGAGGAGCCGTTGCTGGTGACCGGCGAGGCGGACATCGGTGAGGAGGCCTGCAAGATCCTTGTCAGTGAAGTGCAGCTGTTGCGAGATGCCAAGGAACGACAGACTGAGCGGGTCCATATTCGCCTGACTACTCCCGGCCTAAATGATGTCCAGTTGCGCGCACTGAAACAGATCGTGCAGCGTTATCGCGGTGGCTGCGAGGTGCGCCTGCATGTGGTGATCCCCAATCGCAGTGAAACGGTCATCAGGCTTCCGGAACGGTTGAAGATGGCTGCTTCCGATGAGGCGATGATGGAGGTAGAAAAATTGTTCGGCTATAATGTTATGAGTTTTGAATAGTGGTTTTCATGATCGGGCTGACAAGGTGATCCGCGCTTTCTGTCAGGATGTTTTGCAAAATATCCTGAAAATGGTATGAATAGAGCATCGATTTATATCGGCACATTCACATGCCGGTGACTAAGGAGTTATAGATGAAACAGTTTCTGGATTTCGAAAAACCCCTCGCCGAACTGCAGGCCAAGATCGGTGAACTGAGGGACTTTTCAACGGATAATGTTGATTTTACCGGGGACATCAATAAGCTGGAAAAGAAGGCGGAAAAGTTACGCAAGGAGATCTTTTCGAACCTGACCCGCTGGCAACGAACCCAGCTGGCCAGACATGCCGAGCGTCCATACACGCTGGATTACGTAGAACATATTTTCACAGATTTCTTCGAGGTCCACGGTGATCGAAACTTCCGTGACGACCCCGCTCTGGTCTGTGGTTTTGCCCGTCTTGACGGGCAGCCATGCTGTGTGATCGGCCATCAGAAGGGACGTAATACCAAGGAGAAGGTTCATCGTAATTTCGGCATGCCCAACCCTGAAGGCTACCGCAAGGCGCTCCGGGTCATGCAAATGGCCGAACAGTTCGGCCTGCCGATTTTCACCTTTGTTGATACCCCGGGCGCGTTTCCTGGAATTGGCGCCGAAGAACGGGGTCAGGCCGAGGCGATTGCCCGTAACCTGCGGGAGATGGCGGTTCTCAAGGTGCCGGTGATTGTCACTGTGACCGGTGAGGGTGGCTCTGGTGGCGCATTGGCCATTGCCGTCGGTAACCGGGTGATGATGATGGAATACTCGGTCTACGCGGTTATCTCTCCTGAGGGGTGTGCAGCCATTCTCTGGAGCGACGGGGCCAAGGGGCCGCAAGCTGCTGAGGCCCTCAAATTGACCGCACAGGATGTTGACAGCCTCAAGTGTGTGATTGATGATGTCATCCCTGAACCGCTCGGCGGAGCTCATTGTGATCCCAAGGCTGCGGCGGTAACTGTCAAAAGCTACCTGAAAAAACATCTGCAGGAATTGGAAAAGCTTTCTCCGGAGGAACTGATAGAACAGCGCTATCAGCGTTTCCGTGAGATGACCCGCCTGGCAGAATAGGCAGTCTCAGGGGGTCATGGCGTTTTGCGATCTGGTCTTGTCCACTTTATTCTTTTTCTGCTGTCCGCCCTTCTGCTTGGGGCGCTTGCCGGCTGTGGTGGTCACCGTACGCGGGTGATCGATACCCCGGAAACACGCGAGCTGAAAGGCTGGCAGAAGCCATATGAAGTTGATGGGCAGCGTTATCATCCGCTACGGGACTATCAGGGATTCCGCCAGGAAGGGATTGCCAGCTGGTATGGCGGAAAATTTCACGGGCGCCTGACCAGCAACGGTGAGACCTACGATATGTATGGCATGACGGCCGCGCACAAGACGCTGCCCCTCGGTGTCTATGTCCGGGTCTCAAATAAGCGCAACGGTTTGACGACGGTTGTGCGGGTCAATGACCGTGGCCCATTTGTTGCGGGACGGGTAATCGATCTTTCTTATGCAGCTGCAGAGCGTCTCGGAGTTGTGCAGCAGGGGACCGCGCCGGTACTGGTTGAAGCTCTAGGCTATCGGAAGGAACAGGCCGGCAAGGTCAGCTATGTGGCTCCGCAAAGTTATGACATCGGCCGCTATGCCGTTCAGATCGGCGCGTTTTCTGTCGCCGCAAATGCATACCGGCTGGCTGATGATCTCCGACGCAGATATGGTGCTGCAGACGTACAGCAGGGGAGCAGCAACGGGCAGGATATCTACCGGGTGCGGGTAGGAAACTATCTTTCGCTGGAAGATGCGGAGCAGGCAAAAGTAAAGTTCGGGCAGCAGGATTATCCTGGATGTTTTGTCGTTGCTTTTGAGTAAATCTCGATAATTATAATAAAATGCTTAAAAAAACTTGCGTTTCCAATATTGCCATGATATCTATTTTATTGTTATAACGAACTGTGTAGATTTTTTCAGTGCAAGCAGAGTGAAAACCACGCTGGGATGCGTGGTTTTACTTTATACGGTTGCAGAAGGGGTCTGCGCCAAAGAAATTTCCCGTAGAGGAAAAGCAAGGAGAAAGAAAATGGCAGAAGGTACAGTGAAATGGTTCAATGATTCTAAGGGGTTTGGTTTTATCGAGCAGGATAACGGTCCCGATGTGTTCGCACATTTCTCGGCGATCAACGCAGAAGGCTTCAAGTCTCTGGCTGAAGGGGAGCGGGTAAGCTTCGATGTTGTTGAAGGTCAGAAAGGCCCTCAGGCTGCAAACATTGTAAAGATTTAAGCTCAATTAGAATATAAGCTTAAAAGCCCCGCGGTTCACTCCGCGGGGCTTTTTTTATGCTCGATGGCTGGTCCGCTGGATTCTGTCGGATGTTGCTGGTTGTGGTTTGCTCACCGGGTGATTCCTTGATGGAAGCCGTGGTTCTTTCTTGACCGTTGTGTCGGGCATGCGTATATTGAAAACCATTTTCAACGTATCATGCTGATGTCAGGGGGCTCCCATGGATCTGCAGAAAGTTTTGACTGAATACCTTGCACAAAAAGGGTTGAAAAACACCAGCCAGAGGAAGATTATCCTCCAGGAATTTCTTGATCAGGCATCCCACCTGTCGACGGAGGAACTCTACCTGAAAGTACGCAGCAAGCACCCGGGGATCGGCTATGCCACGGTGCATCGTACTCTCAAGCTTTTCGCTGAGTGTGGGATCGCCGTTGAGCGTAATTTTGGTGACGGGCAGGGGCGTTTTGAGCTAACTCATGGTGAAGAGCATCACGATCATCTGATCTGCAATCGCTGTGGAATGATTATCGAATTTGAAAACCCACAAATAGAGAAGTTACAGGAACAGGTTGCCGTCCAGCACAATTTTGTCATCGAAAATCATCGTCTTGAACTTTACGGTCTCTGCTCCGAGTGTGTCGGAAAATAAAGGCCGACTTCCTCGTTCGAAAGTAGTTTGATGTCAGATATGCAGCAAGTAGCCCCCAAAATCATCCTCGTCGGAAGTCCTAATGTCGGCAAAAGCGTCCTGTTCAACGTTTTGACCGGCTCCTATACGACCGTTTCAAATTATCCCGGAACCTCCGTTGAGGTCTCCCGTGGCAGCTGTGACATCGCCGGCACCAGCTATGAAGTTCTTGATACGCCCGGGATGTATTCGATCATGCCGATTACCGAGGAAGAGCGGGTCGCACGGCAGATTCTGCTGAATGAAACCCCGCACGCGGTGCTGCATGTGATTGATGCCCGCAATATTGAACGGATGCTACCGATGACCCTGCAGTTGATCGAGGCGGGTCTGCCGATCATCCTGGTCGTGAATATCCTTGATGAGGCGCAGCGCTTAGGGATGGAGATCGACCTGGACAGGTTGCAGCAGAATCTCGGGGTGCCGGTCGTCGGCGCGGTGATGAAAAGAAAACAGGGTCTGGCAGAACTGCAGCAGGCGATTGCCGCTTATTCCTCGGTCCCGCACAAAACCTTCAGCTACGGCAGGGATCTGGAGCGCGACGTGACCCGATTGGCGGCCATGATCAAGGGGAACTACTGCTTCAGCAGACGTGCCACCAGCTTGTTATTAATGCAGAAAGACAGTGATGTTGAGCAGATGATTGAAGATGGTGAAGGTGCGGCCGACTTCGAGCAGTTGAAAACGGTGGTCCACGATATCATTTTCGAACGTCGGGCCGATCTGCATCTGCAGATCAGTATGGAACGAAGAAAAGTCTGCAAGCAGATGCTCGGGTCAGTCGTCACGCAGGCTCAACATGTTGAAGAGCCTTTTGCCGAAAAGCTGTCCCGTTGGACCATGAATCCATGGAGCGGCACCCCGATCCTGCTGCTCGTAATCTATTTCGGGCTCTACCAGTTCGTTGGCGGTTTTGGAGCGGGCACGCTGGTCGATTTTCTTGAGGGAAACCTGTTTGAGGAGCATATCAACCCGGCCGTGGTCGGTTTTGTCCAGCAGCAGGTCCGCGCCGAATGGCTGTTCGAGCTTGTGGCAGGTGAGTATGGACTCTGGACTCTGGGGGTCCGCTATGCCGTCGCACTGGTTCTGCCGATCGTCGGGACTTTTTTTCTGATCTTTTCGTTGCTCGAGGATACCGGCTATTTTCCCCGTCTCGCCATGCTGGTTGATCGGGTGTTCAAGAAGATAGGCCTTTCCGGTCGGGCGGTGATCCCGATGGTGCTCGGCTTCGGCTGTGACACCATGGCGACTATGGTGACCAGGACCCTTGAAACGGTTCGTGAACGGATCATTGCCACGGTGCTGCTGGCCCTGGCTATTCCCTGTAGTGCCCAACTCGGGGTTATTCTTGGTCTGTTGTCCGATGTGCCGGGAGCGCTTATGGTCTGGCTGAGCTTCATGCTCCTGATTTTTCTGCTGGTCGGCTATCTGGCTGCGAAACTGATGCCCGGAGAGCATCCGGTCTTCTATATGGAACTGCCGCCGATGCGGCTTCCTCAGTTTCGCAATGTGACAGTGAAAACCCTGACCCGCATGAAATCATATTTCATGGAGATTCTGCCGCTTTTTCTGTTGGCGTCATTTATCCTTTGGGGGCTGAAGATGCTCAATGCCCTTGAAGGTCTGATCGGGATCCTCGCTCCGGTGGTTCGGTCGATCGGTCTGCCGGATCAGGCGACTTCGGCCTTTGTCTTCGGTTTTTTCCGGCGCGATTTCGGTGCCGCCGGACTCTATGACCTGCAGACCAGTGGTCTTTTGAACGCGACCCAGCTGACTGTGGCGGCGGTGACTCTGACCCTGTTTGTTCCCTGCATCGCCCAGTTCCTGATGATGAAGAAAGAGCGTGGCCTGCGCGTGTCGCTGTCGATCTTCCTGTTTGTCTCTGCTCTGGCATTTCTTTGTGGCTGGGTGTTGAACACCTTTCTTGTCGGCACGGGGCTGTTGGCATGAATTGCGGTTTCTGTGGGAAGCTTCTGCCCGAAGAGGTCGGTCCCGGTGAGCAGAAAAATTCCTGTGGTGGTTGCCGGGGAGGGTGTCGCAAGATACATTGTCCTCAGTGCGGTTACGCGAACCCGGTACCCGGAAAGCTGTTGAAAAAGTTTCTTTCTCCTTCAGAAAAGGACTCGAAATAAATGCTGAGAGTATCGCCGAAGGCTGAGGAGATTCTTGAATCCCTCTGGATATGTACAGTCGAAGGGGACGAGGTCGGTTGTCTGCTGAGCAACCTGGGTCTGCAGGGCGAGAACCAGGATGAGGGGGTTGCCGAACTGGTTCAGCTGGCGTTCGTCGAGATCAGGGGGGACCGCCTCTACCTGCGCAAAGAAGGTCGTCCTGAGGCGGAGATGACTGTTCGCCGTCACCGTCTCGCCGAGAGGCTGATGATGGACATCCTCGATATCCAGGGGGAGGAGGGGAACGAGCAGGCGTGCGCGTTTGAGCACCTCCTCCACCAGGGGGTCGATACCAAGATCTGCACGTTGCTTAATCACCCCACCACCTGTCCCCATGGCAAACCGATACCACCGGGCACCTGTTGTGAAGAGGCGCGCAGGGAAGGGGCTCCTGGAATTGTCCCCATGACCGAGCTGAAGTCGGGTGAGGCGGGGGAGATCGCCTACCTCGCGGCCAGTGACGGAAAGAAGATGCAGAAGCTGATGAGCATGGGGGTCCTGCCCGGCAGCGAGTTGAATCTGGTTCAGACATTTCCCAGCTATATTTTCAAGGTCGGTCATTCACAGTTTGCCGTCGACGATTCTCTGGCGCGTGAAATTTATATCCGCCGGCCGGGCATGTAGAATTGCGGGTGATCGGGACGATCGCCCGTTTCTGTTTATGTGATGATCTCCCACTGCTTGAGATCCATGCTTAACAGGGCTGTTTTTCTTAAGACGATTAAGCTATACTGCGCGGCTATCCCGTCATCAATCTCAAGGAGTCATCAACTATGTTCCGCGAACCGAAAGAAGCTGTCATTGCCCTGGAGAAAACCCTGGAAGAGCTA
Source organism: Desulfuromonadales bacterium (assembly GCA_032251255.1). Lineage (GTDB taxonomy): Bacteria > Desulfobacterota > Desulfuromonadia > Desulfuromonadales > Geopsychrobacteraceae > BM509. The sequence goes on along the minus strand of JAVVDY010000003.1, from coordinate 83,167 downwards.
CGGGGGTATCTTTGACGTTTCCGCCAAGAAGGAACGGGTCGCCGAACTGGAAGCCGAGATTGCCCGCCCCGATTTCTGGAACAGGGGGGAACAGGCCCAGGATCTTCTGAAGGAAAGGACCAGCCTGCAGAAGATTGTCGAAAACTGGGAGAGTGCTGCCGGACAGCTGGAGGATATTCAGGTTCTGATCGAACTCGGTGAGGAATCGCAGGATCAGGACGCTCTCGACGAAGTCAAGGCCTTGCTTCCTGCTGTGGAGAAAATGATTGGGCAGATGGAGTTTGCCCGGATGCTCTCCGGACCGCATGATGCCAACAATGCCCTGCTCAGCATCAATGCCGGAGCGGGGGGGACGGAGGCACAGGACTGGGCAGACATCGTGCTGCGCATGTATCTGCGTTACTGTGAACGGAAGGGGTTCAAGACCGAATTTACCGATTACCAACCAGCCGATGAAGCCGGCATTAAAAGTGCCACATTTACCGTTACCGGGGATTACGCCTACGGTTACCTGAAGGCGGAGGTTGGCATCCACAGGCTGGTCAGAATTTCCCCTTACGATTCCAATGCCCGACGACACACGTCCTTCTGCTCGGTATTCGTTTTTCCGGAACTGGATGATTCCATCGAGATTGAGATCGAGGAGAAGGATCTGAAGGTCGACACCTATCGCGCCAGCGGAGCGGGCGGGCAGCACATCAATAAAACCGACTCGGCGATCAGGATTACCCACATCCCGTCCGGAATCATAGTCGCCTGCCAGAACGAGCGCTCCCAGCACAAGAACCGGGCCACGGCCCTTAAGCAGTTGAAGGCCCGTCTCTACGAACTGGAGATGCGCAAGAAGGAAGAAGAGGCTGCAAGCTTCTCCGAGGACAAGAAGGAGATATCCTGGGGCAGTCAGATCCGCTCCTATGTCCTTCATCCCTACCGGATGGTTAAGGACCATCGAACCGGGCATGAGACCGGGAATACGGATGCGGTGCTAGACGGAGACCTGGACGGTTTCATCGAAGCTTACCTGCTCAGTGGAAAATAGGTGTGATACGCCCCGGTGAAGTGCATTTCACCGGGGCGTTTTATCAGCCTTTTGGCGCTTGACTGGGGGGGGAGATTCAGCTAGATTCGGCGGTTAAAAACTGATCCCCCTTCCCGATGCGAGGAGATGCCGATGCAAGACCCCGAGATTCATGTTGGCCTGACGTTTGATGATGTTTTGCTGATCCCTGCGCATTCGCAAGTTCTGCCCAAAGAGGCTGACCTGACGACTCATCTAACCAGCCAGATAATGCTGAAAATCCCGCTGCTCTCGGCAGCGATGGATACAGTTACAGAATCCCGTGCAGCGATCTGCATGGCCCGAGAAGGGGGCCTGGGTATCATCCATAAGAATATGACGCCGGCTGAACAGGCTCGCGAGGTTGACCAGGTCAAGAAGTCGGAGAGCGGTATGATCGTCGATCCGATCACCATGCGCCCCGATCAGAAGATATACGAAGCTCTCGAGGTGATGAAGCAGTATCGCATCTCTGGGGTGCCTGTGACCCGCGCGGGTAAACTCGTCGGCATCATGACCAACCGTGACCTGCGTTTTGAGACCAATCTGGAGCAGCCGATCTCCAATGTTATGACCAAGGGCAAGCGGAATTTGGTCACCGTTCCTCCCGGGACAACCCTCGAAGAAGCCAAGTATCACCTGCATAAGCATCGCATCGAAAAACTGCTGGTCGTTGATGAAGATTTCGCTCTCAAGGGACTGATCACCATCAAGGACATCGAAAAGGTCCGCAAATATCCCAATGCCTGCAAGGATGGCTTCGGTCGACTGCGGGTTGGAGCGGCCGTTGGCGTTGGAGGTGATCTGGAAGAACGGACCGCCGCGCTGGTCGAGGCCGGTGTCGATCTGATTGTTGTCGATACCGCTCACGGTCATTCGCAGGGGGTGCTTGATGCCGTGAAGCGGGTGCGTCGTGACTATCCTGAGTTGCAGTTGATGGCCGGAAACATTGCCACCGGGGCGGCGGCAAAGGCCCTGATTGACGCCGGTGTCGATGCGGTCAAGGTCGGTATCGGACCCGGCTCCATCTGTACCACCCGGGTCGTCGCCGGGGTTGGGATGCCGCAGATCAGTGCCATTCAGAATGTTGCAAAAGTCACCCACGCCGCAGGGATTCCGCTGGTTGCCGATGGCGGAATCAAGTTCTCGGGTGACCTGCCCAAGGCGATCGCTGCTGGCGCCGATATCATCATGGTCGGGTCTTTGTTTGCCGGGACTGAGGAGTCTCCCGGTGAGACAATTCTCTACCAGGGGCGAACGTATAAGGCGTACCGTGGCATGGGCAGCATTGGTGCGATGAAGCAGGGGAGTAAGGATCGTTATTTCCAGGGGGATGAGGCGGATGTCAAACTGGTTCCGGAAGGGATCGAAGGAAGGGTCCCTTATCGTGGCCCGCTGTCTGACAACATCCACCAGTTGATTGGCGGCCTGCGGGCCGGGATGGGCTATACCGGCTGCAGAACCATCAGGGAACTGCAGCAAAATGGCGAATTTGTCCGGATTACCAATGCCGGTTTACGGGAATCGCATGTCCATGACGTAACGATCACCCAGGAAGCACCGAACTATCGCCTTGAAAAGGGCATCTGAGCGGTCCCTTGCCAGTCTGTATTCTGCGGATGTTAAAGGAAAAAAATGTCGGATATCCATAACGAAAAGATTCTGATTCTCGACTTCGGCTCTCAATATACCCAGCTGATCGCCCGGCGGGTCAGGGAGTGCCATGTCTACTGCGAGCTGCACCCTTACGATATGGCGCTGGACGAGATTAAACAGTTCGCTCCAAGCGGGATTATTCTTTCCGGAGGTCCGAAATCGGTCTATGAGGACGCCGCCCCTGCGATCGAAGAGGAATTGTTTGAACTTGGTATCCCGGTTCTCGGCATCTGCTACGGGATGCAGCTGATGAGCCGCCATTTCGGTGGCGAAGTCGTCCCCGCCGGCAAGCGTGAGTACGGCCATGCCGATCTCCGGGCGCTGGGGCAGCCCGGTCCGCTTTTCAACGGCTTCTTCGTTGAAGGTCACAGCCCGGTCTGGATGAGTCACGGGGATCATGTTGCCACGATGCCACGCGGTTTCGAGGTCGTTGCATGTAGCGACAATGCTCCGGTCTGTGCTATCCAGAATGTTGACCGCAAGCTTTACGGTGTTCAGTTCCACCCTGAGGTGAATCATACCCCGCAGGGTTCCGTCTTCATCAATACCTTTGTCCGGCAGATTTGCGGTTGCCATGGGCACTGGACACCGGGGCAGATTATCGAAGATGCGGTGAGCCGGATTCGCGAGCAGGTCGGCAGCGATCAGGTGATCCTCGGCCTGTCGGGGGGTGTCGACTCCTCGGTAGCTGCAGCGCTGATCCACCGGGCGATCGGTGATCAGTTGCATTGTGTCTTCGTCGACAACGGTCTTCTGCGCCTGGATGAAGGTGATCAGGTGATGGCCACCTTTGCCAGCAATATGGGTGTCAAGGTTGTCCGGGTTGATGCCCAGCGGCGCTTTTATGACGCTTTGGCAGGGGAGGCCGACCCGGAGAAGAAGCGGAAAATTATCGGCAACCTGTTTGTCGACATTTTCGAAGAAGAATCGAACAAGGTCGAAAATGCAAAATGGCTTGCCCAGGGGACGATCTACCCTGATGTGATTGAGTCGGCAGGGGGCAAGACGGGCAAGGCCCACAATATCAAAAGCCATCACAACGTCGGCGGTCTGCCCGATTACATGAAGCTGAGCCTTCTGGAGCCTTTGCGCGAACTGTTCAAGGATGAGGTCCGCGCTATCGGCGAGGAGCTCGGGCTGCCCCATCAGATGGTCTGGCGTCACCCGTTTCCCGGCCCCGGCCTCGGAGTGCGCATCCTCGGAGAGGTCAAGGAGGAATATTGCGATATTTTGCGTCGTGCTGATGCGATCTATATTGAGGAACTCTACCAGAGCGGTCACTATCACAAAATCAGCCAGGCGTTTGCTGTTTTCCTCCCGGTCAAGAGTGTCGGGGTCATGGGAGACGGACGAACCTATGAGTATGTCGTGGCGTTGCGGGCGGTGGAAACCAAGGATTTCATGACCGCAGGGTGGTATCCGATGCCCTATGCCGACCTTGCGCGGATCAGCAACCGGATCATTAACGAGGTCAAGGGGATCAACCGGGTGACCTACGATATTTCGAGTAAGCCGCCGGCAACGATCGAGTGGGAATAAATGGAAATGTTGTCAACCGGTAAAAGCCGTCGGAACCTGCGACGGCTTTTGTCGTAGGGATTGGAAGGGTTTGTTGGCCTCCATCATGCCCCCTCAAGGCTTGACTTGCCAACAGGGAATGTTTTTAATGTTGGGTTCTGAACAAATAGTGAAGAAGCTGAATTCGACTGGCTTACTACTGATATCTCAAACTCAAGAGTATGGGGAGACATTATGACAGTTTATCGTTCCGCAACAGCGACTGAGGGACGCACAATGGCCGGAGCCCGCTCCCTCTGGAGGGCAACGGGGGTAAAGGGTGAGGATTTCGGTAAGCCGATAATCGGTGTAGTCAATTCATTTACCCAGTTTGTTCCCGGACATGTTCATCTCAAGGATCTGGGGCAAATGGTCTGCCGCGAAATTGAGAAAGCCGGTGGAATCGCCAAGGAATTCAACACGATCGCGATATGTGACGGGATCGCCATGGGACATGGCGGAATGCTTTATTCGCTCCCTTCGCGTGAACTGATCGCTGATTCGGTGGAATACATGGCGAATGCCCATTGTGTCGATGGGCTGGTCTGTATTTCCAACTGTGACAAAATTACTCCGGGGATGCTCAATGCCTCGCTGCGGCTGAATATCCCCTCGATTTTCGTGTCCGGCGGGCCGATGGAAGCGGGTAAGATCCTGCTCGATGGAGAAGAAAAGGGTCTTGATCTGGTTGATGCCATGGTCATGGCGGCCGATGACTCGGTCAGCGATGCAACCTGTGATGTGGTTGAACGCTCCGCCTGTCCGACCTGCGGGTCCTGCTCGGGGATGTTCACTGCCAACTCGATGAATTGCCTGACCGAAGCATTGGGGATGAGTCTGCCGGGCAATGGTTCGTTGCTGGCGACCCATGTCGAGCGCAAGGAACTGTTTCTGGAGGCCGGCCGGAGGATTGTCGAGATCACCAGGCGTTGCTACGAACAGGGGGAGGAGCGCTTCCGTCCCCGCAGCATCGCAACCTTTGAAGCCTTCTGCAATGCCATGACCCTCGATATCGCCATGGGGGGGTCGACGAATACGGTTCTGCATCTGCTGGCCGCGGCTCAGGAGGCAGAAGTCGATTTCACGATGGAAAACATCGATCAGCTGTCTCACAAGGTGCCGAACCTGTGCAAAGTCGCCCCTTCTACCCCAGACTATCATATGGAAGACGTTCATCGGGCCGGTGGGGTCGTTGGCATCCTGGGTGAACTGATGCGTGCCGGTTTGCTGCATTGTGATGCTTATACGGTTCATGCGGAAACGATTGGCGCAGCCATCGAGCAGTGGGATATCGCAGCGACTCCGACCGAGGAGGCTAAAAAACGCTTTCTGGCAGCGCCGGGCGGGGTGCCGACGGTTGAAGCGTTCTCCCAGGCGCGCTACTGGGATGCCGCCGACCTGGATCGTGAGAAGGGTTGTATCCGTAGCAAGGAGCATGCTTACAGCCAGGATGGTGGCCTGGCGGTTCTGTTCGGCAACCTGGCGGATGATGGTTGTATCGTTAAAACAGCTGGTGTCGATGAATCCTGCCTCACTTTTTCAGGGCCTGCGAGGGTATTCGAAAGCCAGGAGGCGGCCGTTGAGGGGATTCTGACAGGCCAGGTCAAGGCCGGTGATGTTGTGGTGATCCGCTATGAAGGGCCGAAAGGGGGCCCGGGGATGCAGGAGATGCTCTATCCCACGTCTTACCTGAAATCGAAGGGGCTGGGCAAGGCGTGCGCTTTGATCACCGATGGTCGCTTTTCGGGTGGAACATCGGGCCTGTCGATTGGCCATGTGTCACCGGAGGCTGCCAGTGCCGGTGCCATCGGGTTGGTGGAGGAGGGGGATGTGATCAATATTGATATTCCGCAGCGAAGCATCAATATCGATATCGATGCAGCCGAACTCTCCCGGCGCCGGTCCGCGATGGAGGCTGGTTCTTCTGGCTCTGCCTGGCAGCCGCAAACCCGCGAACGTCAAGTCAGCGCGGCGCTGAAGGTTTATGCTGCCATGGCGACCAGTGCTGACAAGGGAGCCGTCCGCAATCTTGAGAAGTTATAGAGGGGGATGGCTGGGTATGCTCAAGGGCTGTCGCACATGCGGCAGCCCTTTGTTGTATGACCTGAACACCCATTTCACTCATGAAGGGCACCCTGTCACTCTTGTCCGGGAGAACTCAGATGACTGTTCAACGTGGCCCGGGAAAGCCGGCTAAAAAGTATAGCCAGGCTGCTCGTCTGCACAATGTGATCCGCATCCTGGAAGCCAGGTACGGAGCGACCGTTGGGGAACTGGTGGAGGAGTGCCAGGTTACGCGCCGGACGATCTATCGTGATCTGCAGGCAATAGCAGATGCCGGTTATCCGCTCGTCACTGAACGTCAGGACGACGGCACTGTGCTCTACAGGTTTGTCATCGGTTATAAGAACCTGCCGCCAATCACCTTCTCCCTCGACGAACTGATGACCCTCTATCTCTGCCGCGGACAGCTTGAGTTCCTGCAGGGGACACCATTCCAGGATGATCTGGAGGCAATTTTTGCCAGGTTGCGGTCCAGTCTGCCGCCGCGCAGCGTTGCGCATCTCGAACGGATCGCCGAGGCGGGAGCTCCAAGGTTCCAGGGTCTCAAGGATTATTCAACAAAGAAACAGATTCTCTCCGAATTGCGGCGGGCTCTGCTGATGCAGCAGCGGTGCAGAATACGCTATGCTCCTGCGCGACGGGACGCAGATGAGTATCTCTGTGATCCATATACCCTGCTGTTCTATAAAAATGCCCTCTATCTCGGAGTCTATGCGCATAATCGAAACGCTCTGCGGCTCTTTCTGGTCGACCGGATCGAGGGCGTCGAGGTGCTGAGTGAACGCTTTGAGGTGCCCGAGGAGTATCGTGTCGAGCAGTTGACAGGAGGAGCCTTCGGCCTGATTGATGAGGGGCCTGTCAGGGATGTGGAGCTGCTGTTTGCCGCGCCCGTCGCTCATTTGATCAGCGAACGGATCTGGCATCCGGAGCAGCGCCTTGAATTTCAGCGAGACGGAGCGGTAAGGCTCTGTTTCAGTGCGGCTGGCGATACCGAAATCCTGTCCTGGGTCTGCTCCTTTCTCCCTCATGTGCAGATTCTGGCTCCGCCAGATCTGCGCCGGAAGTTTATCGACGCCCTGAAGTCCAGCCTCAGGGCATGCGGTGAAGACTGGCTGGCCGGTACGGATGAAGATAAACAAGACCATTTCCCTGTGTGACATATTGTGACATGGTGCCGATCTACCTTTCAGGGTAAGGAATCAACCCTAACCCGGGAGGATGAAATGGTCACCTTGTCTTCGCATTCATGTACCGGCAGCAGCCTTTACCTTGAAATCCGTAGTATTGAGCTCTGGGGAGAGCAGCCACGTACCCGCTATTGCATCAATGGGATGGTTGGAGATGGCTGTGATGAAGCCTTTGTCCGCGTGGAACTTGGCGAATTGTCCCAGGTTGAGATTGTCCCGATCTGTAATGAGGATGGTAGCGGCGGGATACTCGATCAGCGTGTTGACCGGTACGAGCTGACGCGGCTGATTCTCGAAACCCTGAATCAGCTCTATTTCTGCGTTGAGAGTCCCCCCCGCAGGAGACGCCCCGGCCATGTATCGGGCTATGCAGATTCTGGCCGCCTGTACCGGCTGCGGGGAGGACAGGCAAAACCCCATGGCAGGGCCGTTGTTGCAGAAGCGCGTCCCTGTTGGCAGGCAGCCTGATTTGATGGATTGCATTCCGCTTGGTCCTGCGGTAAAAAGACAGCCTGAGAATTGAGCAGAATTGATAATTTTCGGATCCTCTTTTGCCTGTCTCCGAGGTTTGCATGCGTCAGCTGATTCTTGCGTCAACCAGCCCTTACCGAGAGCAGCTGCTCAAACAGCTCCGCGTCCCTTTTACAACTGCCGCGCCAGATTACGAGGAACATATCGATCCGACCGTGGCTCCGGAGTTGCTGGTTCGCCATCTGGCTTTGGGCAAGGCTCTAAGTCTGTGTAATAAATTCCCCGATGCCCTTGTGATCGGATCGGATCAGGTTTTTGTTGATCAGCGCGGTCGTGCCCTCGGCAAACCCGGCAGTATCGCTGCAGCAGAATCGCAGCTGCGACAGATGGCAGGGCGAACCCACACCTTCTTTACCGGGCTGGCCCTGGTTGACAATCGTGATGGCAGTCATCAGTCTGATTTTTCGACATTTTCCGTGTCCTTACGAGAGCTTTCCGATCAGCAGATTGCCAATTATGTGCGGCGCGAAAGCCCGATTCACTGTGCCGGTTCTTTCATGATTGAAGGGTTGGGTATCGCTCTCATGGAAAAGATGGCGGGGGATGATTATACCAGCCTGATCGGCCTGCCGCTGATTAAACTGGTGACTATGTTGACTCAGTTTGGTGTCCATGTCCTGGGCGAGGAGGAACGGTGAGTGTGGTCAAATCGCTGCCGCGATATCGCTCGTTATGGTGAAATGACCACGAATCTCTCTTGATGTTAAAATCCTTGACTGTGAGAACAGTAACTTGTAAGAATGGCACGTGAACTGCATTGAGTGTGGTTCGAACAATTGAATAAATTGTCTCCGATAAGGGCAAAGCCAGAGAGATCTGGTGACGCAAAGCCACGGGTCCTGATTTTCAGGACAGCCGGGTTGCCGAAGAGAGTGTTCGCTATCTTTTTGCCCTGTATGTCAAACCGCAAAAAGCGCTCACCTTCGGTAACGAGGTGAGCGCTTTTTTTGTTGTGCACGTTCACCACCGTGGTTTCAATTGAAAGCAAAGGGTTCCGGGAGTTGATCTGATGACGTAGCATCTCAACCTGAAAATTAAATAAGTCTCCGATAAGGGCAAAGCTAGAGAGATCTGGTGACGCAAAGCCACGGGTCCTGATTTTCAGGACAGCCGGGTTGCCGAAGAGAGTGTTCGCAACTTTGCCCTATTTATCTTCCGCAATTCAAAGCGCTCACCTTCGGTAACGAGGTGAGCGCTTTGCTGTTAGAGCCTGACGGAAAAGAGATTTTGGTTCAAACGATTGTGGGAGAAAAATATGATTCAATGTGCAGCAAAAGTAATAGTCTTGGCATTTTCACTCGGGCTCATGTGGGCATCAGCCGCCAGCGCAAAAACGGTTGATCTCAGCTGGGATCCAAGCCCTGACAGCGACATCGCGGGGTACCGGGTTTACTACAAAGCTGATTCTTCGGCACTGCCGCTTGACGGCAGTGGGGCTGCCCAGGGGGGCTCTCCGATTGATGTCGGCAATGCTCTGACAGCCTCGTTGAGCGGGCTTTCTGATAGCCAGGTTCACTACTTTGCCGTGACCGCTTATAACTCTGCAGGTGATGAAAGCAGCTATTCAAATATTGTTGAAAGCGGCGTAGTCGCCACTCTGCCCAATCGGGCACCAATTCTGGCAACGATTGGCAGTAAATCTGTCGTCGAAGGGAGTGTCCTGGGATTCACGGTCAGTGGCAGTGACCCCGATGGCGACAGCTTGAGCTACAGCGTTTCCAGCCTGCCGAGCGGAGCCACATTCAATCCTTCGACGAGAATCTTCAATTGGGTCCCCGGAAGTTCCCAGGCGGGAAACTATATTGTCACCTTCACCGTCAGTGACGGCACGTTAAGCGATTCTGAGATGGTCGCTATCAATGTTGCCGATAATAACCGGGCACCACTACTGGCGGCAATCGGCAGCCAGACAGTGACGGCAGGGGCTCTCCTTAGCTTCTCCGTCTCTGCCAGCGATGCGGATGGCGACAACCTGAGCTTCAGTGCCTCCAGCCTGCCGACCGGTGCTACCTTCAATCCTGCAACCAAAGTCTTCAGCTGGACGCCAGAAAACTCCCAGGTCGGCAATTATGTGGTGACCTTTGCTGTCAGTGACGGATCCCTGACTGATTCGGAAAAGGTAGCCATCAATGTTGAAAGCACGAACCAGGCTCCCATTCTGGCTGCAATCGGAAGCAAGACCGTGGTCGCGGGAACTCGCCTCGGATTCTCTGTCAGCGCCAGCGATGCTGATGGCGACAACCTGATCTTCACGGCTTCAAACCTGCCGAGCGGGGCAACATTCGATAGCGCTGCCAAAACCTTCAACTGGATCCCTGAAAGCAGCCAGTCCGGGAATTATGTGGTGACTTTCGTCGTCAGCGATGGTGTCTTAGCTGATTCTGAAAAGGTCGCAATAAATGTTGGCGTTGCCAACCAGGCACCGGTGTTGGCAGCACTCGACAACAAGACAGTTGTTGAAGGGAAAAGTCTGAGTTTTACCGTCAATGCGACAGATCCGGACGGCGACAGCCTGATCTTTACTGCCTCGGGGCTGCCTTCCGGAGCAAACTTCGATACCCTGGCCAAATCATTCAGCTGGGTCCCGGAGCTGGGTCAGGTGGGCAATTACGAGATAACTTTCAGCGTGAGCGACGGCGATCTGAGCAACTCCGCCGTGGTGCTGATCACCGTTAACGCAGACCTTCCGGTGGACAGTGACGGCGACGGCATTCTCGACAGTGAGGATGCGTTCCCTCACGATTCCACGGAATGGATCGATACCGACCGGGATGGCATCGGTAACAATGCCGATGGCGACGATGACAACGATGGTGTCAGTGATTCGGCTGACAGTGATCCCCTTGATGCGTCTATCAGTGCCTGGGTCATTACCGCGATCGCCAGTGAAGGGGGCGCTATCTCTCCTGCCGGAGAGAATTTGCTGGCGTACGGTGGTTCATTGAGCATTTCAATCGCAGCGGCAAGTGGCTTCTATCTCAGCGACGTTATCGTAGACGGAGTCTCCATCGGTCCCGTCCGGCAGTATCTGTTTGCAGATGTGGTTGCTCATCACCAGATTGAAGCTGAATTCCTGCCTGAACCCGATGGCCTGAGCCTGGTGACGGGTGAAGCAGGTTTGCCCGGAGTTGACCGTGTCGATGGTGGTGATGACTCAGGCAACCTTGTTGACGGCACACCGAAAGGTGATCTCGAATATGCTTTCCAGGTCGTTCTGAAAGAAACCTCGGAAGTGCCGCTACCTGATGTGATGCTGGTCCTTAATGGATATGCCTACCAGATGGTACGGGAAAGCGGCAACGTCATGGCCGGGGCAACTTATGTGTATCAGACCCGTCTCGGTCCTGCGGCTTCTCATCAATTCCACTTTGAAACCAGAGATGCCGATGGCAACACTTTGACACGTCTGCCGCTGGATGAGGAACTGCAGGGGCCACTGGTGGAGCTGTTGAACGGCAAGAACATTGTCGGTGTCCCCGGCAATATCAACCAGGCGCTTCTCGGAAGCACTGAAGCAATCGGCACTGATCTGTCCTATCGATGGATTCCGACTGAGAAACGCAACGGCAGTTATGAGCGGGTTGACACCGGCGGACCGGTTGTCGCGGGAGAAGGTTATGTCGTCAAGCGTATCAATAACTCCCTGCCTGCACTGAACTATTTTGGAGAGATCGAGTCTCTGACATATGAAATCCCTGTCAAGGTGGGCTGGAACCTCATTGCCAATCCATACGGCGGGACCGTGCTTTTATCCGACCTGCTTGTGAAGACGGTTTCGCTTGGACAAATCAGCTGGCAGGAGGCTGCCGATAGCCTGCTGCTGGTCGATGGCAGTTATTACTATTCCGGGAGAGACTGGGGTAACAGAAATATCTTTGAAAGCAGCAGGGGGGATCAGCCTGCAGCGCTTGTTCCGCGGATCGGGTACTGGATCTATGTGAACTCTGACAGTGATGTTCTGTCCGTCAGCGTACCCAAACCGCAGTACTAGGGAGTGTGTAATGTCTATCGTCAAATACGCAAAAAATATTTTGATTCTTTTGATCATTTTCGTCCTGGCCGCCTGTGGTGGCCCGGGTGAAGAAGTCTATGTCTCTGGATCCGGAGAGCCTGCCGGTACCGTTCTCAATGGTCAGGTTGCCGATGGTTATCTGGTTGGCGCGCGGGTTTTTCTTGACCGTAACGGCAACCGTATACTGGACAGTGGAGAGCCCTGGGCCGAAACGGGACAAGCTGGCCGGTATTCCCTCGATGTGGCTTCCGGGGAGGGAGAACTTTATCCGGTGGTTGCCGAAATCATTGCCGGCCGCACAATTGATGAAGATCAGCCAGGACAGCACGTGGGTGACAGCTACCAATTGGAAGCACCGGCCGGCCGGTGGAAATTTATCTCGCCGTTGACGACACTGATCAAAACCGAAATGGACAAGAACCCGGCCATCAGCGAGACTGAAGCAGAAAAGAATGTCCGCTCACGGATCGGGCTGGCGGGAGATATCTCACTGTTCGAGGATTATGTCGGGCGCAGCGAGTTTGGTTATGCACACCGCGCTGCACGGATTATCGCCGGTCTGATGGGGGTCCTCCAGGCCGAGATAGAACTGAATGCAGGCTCTCTTGACGATGGAAAGCGCAAGGCGGCTACCGCCCTGATGATCAGTGACCAGATCATGGAGAACTGCGGAAGGATTGCCATGGCGCTAGATGAGGCGGATAGCCCAGCTGCCATTGAAGAGATCCTGACAGGTCTTCTCGCCGGGATCGATACGTTCCGATTGAACGCAGTACTGCTGCAAAGGTATATTGAAAGGATGCAGGAAGATCATACGGTGTGGGATATGGCAGCGCCGAAGGCTGTCAGACAACTTCCCCCTGCCGGTGGCAGTGCGTCGATCGATTCCGTTGTGACCCTGACGCTCGATGAAGATATCGCTCAGGAAACCCTTCAGGACTCTTCTTTTCAGGTATTCGGACCCGCTGGGCCGGTGGCGGGATCTCTGTCTTACGACCCGGTCTCCAGGCAACTTGAATTTGTTCCGGATGCCTTGCTAACGGCCTTCTCCACTTACCAGGTAGATATCTCCGGGATTGCCGACCTGCATGGGAATCCCTACGAGGCGTCACAGGATTGGGAGTTTTCGACTATTTTTGATCAACTTCCTCCAGAACTTCCTGAGTTCTAGCTGACAGAAAAATGCCAACAGCAAAAGACCCCGGTCCGTTCGGACCGGGGTCTTTTGCTGTTGGCATTTTGTTCAGTTTGCAGAGACGGGTTGAATTGAAGAGATTCCATCATGTTTGACGATGCGGTAGAAGGGATCTTTGCCAACACCGTCTTTTTCAATTCTGCCGAGCATGCCGTCCAGGATCAGATAAAGTTCGTGCAATTCTCCAAGATCAACCAGTTCGGCGCTGTCGCGAAAACTGTGCAGCTGGCCGAAGGGGAGAAGAAAGCTGGTGATGAAATCAGCCGAAGACTGCATGATGCCGCAGGAGCTGAAGTTCATGACCGGAACTGAACCGGATTCAGTGAACCAGCTCCGCTGGGGGAGGATTCCCCCGACAAAGTTCAGTTGCAGACCGTAGGCAAAGTCTGAGGCGAAACTCATTTCCTGAAAAGGCAGGTAATCCGAGGTGGAAAAAGAGGGGGACGGATCATTCTCCAGGGTGTAGCCGAGATTTTTGGCGGCTGCCGTCGCCTGATAGCTGAGCTGTGGGTCAGAAACCCCGTCGGTGATACAGTTCGCCGCACCTGTGACGCCGACGGTATCGACATTAACGGCAAACTGGATTGACGCTTTGTCCGCTTCGGACAATCTTGCCACATGAACCCGGCTACCGCGCAAGCCGGTCTCTTCGGAACCGACAAATAGAAAACGGTATGTATAGTAGTTCTCCTGTCGGCTCCTTTGCTGGGCCAGTTCAAGCAGGACCGAAACTCCGGTGGCGTTGTCAAGGGCACCGTCCGACAGGAAGACTGGAGAGATCAGGGTGTCAAGGAATCCGTTGAGCATCAGGCTGACAAAGGTGAGCGGGTTCGCATCTGTCTTGTCATAATGTGCGACGAAATAAATCAGCTGCGAAGACTTGCCGGGGATTTCGATGATCAGGTTTTTCTGCAGACTGTACCAGTCGATGTGCTGACTGGTGAGGTATGGAGCCAGCCCTTTGTTCTCGATCTGCCTGCGGAGTGCCGCCAGTCTGCCGAGATTTCCTCCGCCGCCAGCAATTTCGTCAATGGTTTGCCGCAGCCCGGTCACCGCAGAAAAAGCAGAATGGCCAGGCTCAAACTCATCCGGCAGATGGGTTGTCGCAACCTGGCAGGAACAGAGCAGCAGCATAAAAGAGCAGAGCAGAAATTTCAGAGTATTTGCAGAAAGCGGCATCTCATATCCATAAAATCAGGAAATGTCCATTGTGCACCTGAACCTGGTGGCAGGAGTGACCTTAAATAGCGAAGATGGCTGAAAACTATCCTGTTTCGCATGCAAGAATTTGACCCTTTTGCAGTCAATAGGACTCAAAAGTCAGCCGGATTATTCAGATATGGTGATAAAGCGGTCTTTCTTTGTGATATCAGCGGGTTGAACGATTCGTTCGGTGAGGACCCGGGCTGAAATGAGATGAATTTCAGGGCCTTGGGAGAGGGCCTAAGGTTCAAGTGTTGAGATTATTGGGCAAATCCCCCCAATGCGAAACTCTCGCACTGGGGGAAATGACCCGCCTGGGCTCAGGAGTAGGTCCTGTTCTCCTGCTCCTGGACGCGAATGAAGGTGGTCCTTTTGGTTAACTCTTTCAGCGCAGAGGCACCGACATAAGTACAGGCCGAGCGGACCCCGCCGAGGATATCCTTGACCGTTTCGCTGACCGGTCCACGATAGGGGACCTCAACTGTTTTGCCCTCCGAGGCACGATATTCGGCAACGCCGCCGGCGTGTTTCTCCATGGCCGTTGCCGAACTCATGCCATAAAATTTCTTGTACTGCTGACCATTACGCTCAACCAGTTCACCACCACTTTCATCATGACCTGCCAGCATGCCACCGAGCATGACAAAGTCCGCACCACCACCGAACGCCTTGGCGATATCTCCGGCACAGATGCAGCCGCCGTCCGAGATGATTCGGCCGCCGAGACCGTGCCCTGCATCGGCACATTCAATGACCGCTGAGAGCTGGGGATAGCCGACCCCGGTTTTGACCCGGGTCGTGCAGACCGAGCCGGGGCCAATTCCGACTTTGACAATATCCGCCCCGGAAATCAGCAATTCCTCGACCATTTCACCCGTGACGACGTTGCCGGCAACGATGGTTTTGTCAGGATGACTGTCCCGCACCTTGCGGACGAACTCGACAAATGCCTCCGCATAGCCGTTGGCGACGTCTATGCAGATAAATTCGAGTTTTGGATTATGACTGAAGATCGTTTTCAGCTTGTCGAAATCTTCCTCTGAGGTGCCGGTGCTGACCATGATGCGGGAATAGATATCGTCGTCCTTTCCCTTCAGAAATGAGTTCCATTCCTCTACCTCATAGTGCTTGTGGATGGCCGTCAGCATTTTGTGTTTGGCAAGGACTTCCGCCAGTTGAAAGGTGCCGACCGTATCCATGTTGGCGGCAATAACCGGCACGCCCGTCCACTGCTTGCGGCTGTGAAGGAAGGTATAGGTCCTGTCCAGATTGACCTGCGCGCGACTCTTGAGGGTGGAGCGCTTGGGGCGGATCAGGACATCTTTAAAGCCGAGTTTCAGATCAGTTTCTATACGCATGACTTATCCTTTGCTGTAGCGGCACAAAAAATGTGTGTGCAATGGTCAGGTGCCGATTCGATCATTGAGACTGCTGTACAAGCGGAGTGTTTTTCTGGAGGAACCGCTGGAAAGGAGGCTGACGCTTATACGCTGAAATTTTAAGTCGTTTGCATGGTGATTGTAAAGTCTGTTCTGGATCATAACATGGAGCATTTATCTGCGTGTGTATGGATCCGAAATGAGTTTGTAGTTGATTTTCTCAAGATAGAGCTTGAGGGAGATTGGGGGCAGACTCGTGGTGACAAAAGCGATCAGGACCAGGATCGAGAAAATTTCATCGTTGATCAGACCCATCTGCAGGCCGATCGAAGCGACCACCAGTTCAACGGCTCCCCGACCATTCATCGCCAGTCCGACAACCGTCGCTTCCCGACCGTTCATCCTTCCGGCGAGTGCACCGCCACCGGCACCGGCCAGTTTGCCGACAATGGCTGCGAGCAA
This sequence comes from Desulfuromonadales bacterium, assembly GCA_032251255.1. Lineage (GTDB taxonomy): Bacteria > Desulfobacterota > Desulfuromonadia > Desulfuromonadales > Geopsychrobacteraceae > BM509. The sequence goes on along the minus strand of JAVVDY010000003.1, from coordinate 66,864 downwards.
AAGGCAACCGGTCAGCAGCAGATGGGTCTGAAAAATCGCAAATGTGACATGGAATGACAGACTGACGAAAAAGATCGGCCCCAGAAAGCCATAGGTGATGGAAACGAAACGATCCGATATCTTCGTGAACAGCTCGGGGCTGACTACACCCTCCCTGACAAACAGACCGGCCATATAGGCACCGATAATTATATGCAGGCCGGCGATTTCGGCAAGCATGCCAAAGAGCAGGGCCATAATCAGTGCAAAAGTAAAACCTTTGGATGAACGAGTCGCAAAAAAACGTCCGATTTTGGGATAGAGCCAGATTCCGATGCCAATTGAAACGGCAAAAAAGGCGATGACTTTCGCCATCACCAGGGCAAAGTTGAGCCAGTGGATATGTCCGGAATTTGTTCCGATATCGGTGATCGCGGTAAAAAACGAGAGCGCCATGACATCATCTATGATCGATGCCCCGATGATTATCGGAGTGACCCGGTAGTCGGTCAGTTCAAGGTCATGCAGAACCCGTGCGCTGACGGCAATTGCCGTGATCGACAAGCCTAGCGCAATGAACAGGCTTTGTTCCAGAGGAAGCCCGAACAGCTTGCAGGTGTAGTAGGCGACCAGGAACGGAATGACAAAACCGCAGATGCCAACCAGCGTTGATTGCAGCCGGAATTTTTTCAGATCCATCGGATTGGTTTCCAGACCGGCGTAGAACATCAGGAAGAAGACCCCGAGTTCAGAGAGGATATGCAACATTTCGTTTGGAGAGATCAGGCCGAGAAACGCCGGCCCGAAGATGATCCCGGCCATGAGTTCGCCCAGAACCGGCGGCTGGTGGATCATCCTGCAGATGACCCCCGTGGTCCAGACGATGGCCATGAGCATCAGCAGGTTCAGCGTTGGGTTGTCATGGGCCAGATGTGATATCAGAGAGATCAGATTTTCCATCAGACGACCCTGTCTCCGTGGCGGTCCCGGCCGATTGCTTCCTCTCTCAGGCTCCCGACATGTCTTACTATTTTATCATACCTGGTGAACGGAAACCGTTCTTCGCTCCCCGCTGTCGTTCTGCTTCTTGACGGTCTGTTTGCCAACTCGCTCAGAGAAATTCCACACAAAGTATGTTTGTTATAATAGAGCTAGCAGGGCCTACCTTTACCAGGCAGTGGGTGCGCAGATGGCTGATGATCTGTTGAGCGACATTATTGGGCTGGAAAATAACATTCAGCAGCAGTTGAAACGTGAACAGGAAAGCGCCGATAGCTGGCTTGCGCGTGTCACAGGAGAACAGGACCTCAGGTTGTCCAGATTTCGTCAGGAACAGGAGCAGACCGATCGAGAAACAGCAGAAAAGATCAAGCAGCAGGCTCAGGCCGAGGCTGGAGAAATTGAAAGGCAGGGGGCAGTCTACTGCCGCAAGCTGGAGGCCCTTCGAGAGAATGAACTGCTGGAGGCGTTGAACAGGCACATTGGTAAAATTCTGCCGGGGTGGCGCGATGATCATCAAGATGTCCAAAATTGAAATGGTCGGGCCCAAGGATCAACTGATGGATGTTCTTGAACTGTTGCGGAACAGGGGGGTGTTTCACCCTGATGCTGAGGTCAAGGGATACGTTCGCAGGGAAGATGAAGCTCACATAAGAGGGCTGCTGCTGAATGAAGACGCGGTCGGCGAAAAGATTTTTTTTGACAATCTGCGGCTTAAAATTATCGAACTGCTGAGCTGTCTGCCGGAGGTCCCCTCACGAACCGTCTATCTTCATCCGATTCCTATCATTGACGTTCTCCAGGCGCTGGTGGAAAAGCACCTGGTGGCTTGCCGGGAATGGCAGCAGCAGTGTCACGCCTTGCGTGAAAATAAGGAGACGCTGGGCCGGCATCTCCGTTTCTGGTCTGTTCTCGAGCCGATGGTCCGCGAAGTTGACGGGAACTCAGGGCTGAAGTTTTTTGGGGTGACGATTCGCTCTGTCGCCGAAATCGAACTGTTACGTGAAGCCCTGGAGACACAAACACGCGGCCGTTGCCGCTTGTCGACAGCCAGCATGGAAGACGGAACCATCGTCGGCCTGATTACGACCGATCCGGAGATGGAACATCCCCTGCGCCAATTACTCTCAGCTGAACGGGTTCCGGAATTGACGCTCCCCGGTGAATTTGCGTCTTTGCCCTTCTGGGAAAAAAGTTCGGCCCTGAAGAAACAGCTGGAAGAGATTTCGCTCCGTCTGTCTGCTGCCGAGGGTAAGCAGCAAGAATTCTCCCGCCACTGGTTACCCATCTATCGTCGAACCCTGGATTGGCTTGAGGAGAGGCTCGCACTCTATCAAGCTACTGCTTCAGCCTACGAGACCAGGCAATGTTTTGTGATTCATGGCTGGATGGCGAGCTCTGGAGTTGCTGAATTGCGCCGGGAACTGAATGGTGCTTTCAGCGGCAAGGTCCTCATCCATGAACTGGAGATTCATCAGGAGGACCTCGACCGGGTTCCGGTGATCATGCATAATCCTCTTTACTTCAAACCTTTCGAACTGTTTGCCCGCTTATTGCCGCTGCCCAAGTACAGCTCTTATGACCCTACCCCATTTCTCGGTATTTTCTTCCCCCTGCTGTTCGGCATGATCCTTGGTGATATAGGCTACGGACTGATTTTAGGCCTGATTGCGATTCTGTTGATCTCTTTTTTCCCCGAGCGGAACAACCTCTGCGATGGGGCTAAAATTCTCGGAGTTTCGGCGGCCTATGCAACCATTTTCGGGGTTTTGTATGGCGAACTGTTTGGGGATCTCGGTCACCAGCTGTTCGGCCTGCAACCGATCTGGGTAGAACGCAGTCAAGCCATCGTCCCGTTGATCTGCTTTGCCCTGTCCGTCGGAACTGCCCATGTGCTTTTCGGGCTGGGACTTGGAATCCGCTATGATGTGAAGCGCAAGAGGCATCGCGAGGCCTTGGTCAAGGCGATCAACCTGCTGGTTATCTTCATCATCGGTTTCAGCCTGATCGGCACTCTGGTTCCACATCCCTGGGCGGTCACCATGCCCCTTCTGGCTTCGTTGCTGCTGCTGATTCCTCTTCTGATCCTTGCCGGTGGCTTGCTGGCGCCACTGGAGTTGCTCAAGAACTTCGGCAATATCATCTCGTATATGCGGGTTATGGCCATCGGGCTCTGTTCTGTCCTGCTGGCTGATGTTGCCAATCGGCTGGGGGGGATGACCGGCAATGTCATCGCGGGGTTTCTGGTCGCCGGGGTCCTGCATTTTTTCAATCTCCTGCTCGGCGTTTTTTCGCCGACGGTACATGCGCTACGGCTCCATTACGTGGAATTTTTCAGTAAATTTCTCGAGTTTGGCGGCAGGCGCTTCGAGCCGCTGAGTAAAAGACCGAAATAAGCAGGCGACCGAGTACTCTCAAGTTGCAGAGCGCTAAAGGAGGAGTGCAATGGAAAAAGTGTTATTGGCCTTCGCTGCTGCCCTGGCGGTTGGTATCCCGGCTATCGCAACCGCCTGGGCTCAGTCCCGGATCGGCGCTGCAGGGGCGGGAACTCTGGCGGAAAAGCCTGAGATGACAGGGACCATCATTATTCTGGTGGCTATCCCTGAAACCATGGTGATTCTCGGTTTTGTTGTTGCGGCTATGATCCTGGTGATGATCTGAGTTATGGGCCAGCACGAACTGGAAGCGGCCTTACGCAGAGAAGGTGACGAAAAGATTCATGATATCTGGCGGCAAGCCGAACAGCAGGCTGAGGCGTTGCGCGGTAACACGTCGGCTGAACTCGATCGACAGCAACGGGCAGCGAAGATGCGCCTCGAAAAAGAGATGTCCGCTGTCTTAGACGCTGCGCGAACAGCTGCCATACAGAAGACCCAGAGAAATCGCCTGTTGGCAGAAAACCGGCTCGTCGAGCGGCTTAAACAGCTGGCTGGGTCAATCATCGGGCAACTGGCGATACAGGGTGGCGAAAAGCTGTTCATGGCCCTGGCAGATGAAATTCCCGAGCATGAATGGCGCAGGGTTATGGTCAACCCCCGGGATTTTGCACTGGCAAAATCGAGATTTCCAGCTGCCGAGGTTGTTCCGACGGAGGAGATCGGAGGAGGGCTCAAGGTTGAAAGTCAGGAAGGGCGGATCGTCATTGTCAACAGCCTGGAGAAGCGGCTTGAGCACCTGTGGCCCGAGCTCCTGCCGGAGATCTTCAGGGATATCAGGCTGAGGTTGGATGAACATGAAACTGTTATGTGAGATTGCTGTTCCTGGCGCACCCAGCGATTATCTCTATGCCAGAATCCGCAGTCGCCGGGCAGACCTCGATTCGTCCGGGACAGCTCGATGGGGCAGATCGGGTGACCCTCGAGTTGATTTAAGGGCAGAATATAAATGGGTTTATGAAGAAATGAATCAACGACTCAGAAACCGTTTGCTGCCGGTTTTTGAATATTTTGAATTGAGAACCCTGGTGATCGCTCTGCGTTATCTGGCCGCCGGAGATTTCTCCTCCATGTCTGCGCAACTGCACCTGAGTCTTCTCCATCCGCAGATTATTAAGTTGCTCAGGGAAACAAAGCAGGTTGCCCTGCTGACTGCAGCGCTGGAGCGTTCCCTGGCAGAGGATTATCCCTATTTCAATGACCTGACGGCGACGTATCTGAGACAGGGTCCGGGTGGGCTGGAACAGGTTCTGGTTGGTTGCTGCCTGCAGCATGGGATCGCCCGGAGTCGTTCCCGGCAGGTCTGGGAGTTCCTCCGTTATCTGCTTGATATGCGTAATCTGCAGGCACTCTATAAGCATATCCGCTGGCAGGTTCCGGTCGCGCCGCCGATCCTCTCAGGAGGTGAGTTCTTACCGGAGAGGTATGAAAAGATCTGGCAAGAAAAGAATTTGACCGACTTGCTGGAGCTTATCCGCAAGCGGGCAAAACGGGTGGACGGTCCGGGTGAAGAGGGGGTCGAGGACTATCTGCTCCGCGGCTTGAGCGCAAGGTTGAGTCGGGACGGGCGGGATCCCCTGCAGCTGGGATTGGTGATCGATTATCTTTGGCGCTGTCAGCTGGAAGCAAGGACTCGCGGACTCGAATTGGCCGGGGCGGAGCAATTTGCCACCGGGGAGGCTGCGGGATGAAAGGGGTTGTCTTTATTACACCAGAAGACGCTCGCCATGGATTCAGCCTGGCAGGAACTGCGCAACTGACGGTTAACGCTGAGCAGGCGGAAGAACTGCTCCGCCGGACTCTTGACGATACCGATGTCGGGGTCGTGGTGATAGATGAGCGTCTGGTCAGGGCGATCGACGCAAAACATTACCGTGATCTGGAACAAAGCTGGCGGGGCCTGCTCGTGACGCTGCCGGCTCCTCAGCGCGACGCTGCCGCAGACGATTATCTGCAGCGTTTGATCAAACGGGCTCTCGGCTACCACGTGCGGCTGGAACTATGAAAGGGATTGTCACCAGTATCTCAGGAGCAACCGTCAGCGTCGATCTGCGTGGCCTGCAGCTGTACGACAGGGTTTATGTCGGCCATGCAAGGCTTTCCGGGGAAGTCGTCCACCTTGAGAAGGATCGAACCACTGTCCAGGTTTTTGAGGATACCCACGGGCTGAGCATTGGCGAGCCGGCGGTTGGGGCCAGGTCGCCTCTGACGGCTATTCTCGGTCCGGGCTTACTGGGTGGAATCTATGACGGGCTCCAGCGGCCGTTGCACGGTCTGCAGCAGCAGAGCGGAGATTTTATCCACGGTGCTGGTCAGATTCCATCCCTCGATCTCCAGCGCAGCTGGGATTTTATCCCGCAAAAGAAAGCGGGTGAGCGGGTAACCGCAGGTGAGCAAATTGGTCTGGTGCGGGAAGGACATCTCGATCATCCGATATTTGCGGCTCTTGCCGGTGAGATAGCGCAGATTGCCCAGGGCCGGGTCTGTCTTGCCGAGCCCCTTGTCAGGCTTAAAGGTGGGGAGCAGCTGTTTGGCTGGCAAAACTGGCCGGTGCGGCGGCCACGGTCGCTGGGGTGTAAATGTCCTGCCGAGAAGCCATTGATAACCGGGCAGCGATGCATCGATTTTCTCTTTCCGATGGTCAAGGGAGGAGTGGCGGTCATCCCCGGCGGGTTTGGCACCGGTAAGACCGTCCTCGAACAGACCATCGCCAAGTTTGCAGACAGTGATGTGGTGATCTATGTCGGTTGCGGAGAAAGAGGCAATGAGATGGCGGGACTGCTGACTGAGTTCGGCGACCTGCGGGACGCCAACGACCGGCCATTGCTGGAGCGAACGATTATTATCGCCAACACCTCGAATATGCCGGTTGCCGCTCGTGAGTCCTCGATCTTTACCGCCGTCACCATGGCTGAATATTATCGCGACATGGGATACGATGTCCTGTTTCTTGCCGACAGCCTCTCCCGGTGGGCCGAGGCTCTGCGGGAAATCTCTTCGGCTTTGGAGGAAATTCCCGGTGAAGAAGGATACCCGACCTACCTGGGTTCGCGACTCGCCAAATTTATCGAACGGGCCGGTGTGATGAAACTGGCCGGTGGCAGGACGGGCTCATTGAGCATGATCCTGGCAATTTCACCACCCGGGGCAGATTTTTCCGAACCTGTCACCCAGGCCTGCCTGCGCGCTGCGGGCGCATTCTACATGCTCGATACCGGGCTCGCGCACAGCCGGCATTTTCCCGCGATTAACTGGACCCAGAGTTATTCCCTGCTTGGGAGCAAGGCCGCAGATTACTTTCGTCAACAGGTCGATGACCGCTGGCCTGATCTGCAACGCCGCTGTCAGGATATCATGCAGCAGGAGGATGCCCTGCGTGAAGTTGTCGAGGTGGTCGGCATGGAGGGGCTGCAGGATCGTGACCGGCTGCTGATGTCGGCAGCGGATCGGGTGCGACGAGATTTTCTCTGTCAGAACAGTTTTTCAGAAGATGCCTTCTCCTCTCCTCAGCAGACAGTTCGGCTGATTCAGTCGATTCTTGACAGTTATGATCTGGCCCTGAAGCGACTGGAGGACGGAGAGCTGCTCTCGGATATTCTTCGGGGGGTGAGTGATGCGGCTGGCTGAACACTGTTATCGGTCCATCAGTGCTATCCGCGGGCCACTGGTGTTTGTTGAGCGGGTGTTCTCGGCGCGTATCGGGGAAACCGTGACCCTGGTGGCTCCGAACGGGCAGCTCCTGGAAGGGGAGGTGCTGAAGATTGACACCGAGCAGGTGCTTATCCAGGTATTTGGCGAAACGTACGGACTTGACCTGGAAAAGACCACAGTGACCTTTCATGACAGTGTGAAGCGGGCTCCCTTGTCGCGGCATTGCCTGGGGCGAATCTTTAATGGATCATTCAAGCCGATTGATGATGCGCCGATGTATATCCCCGAGGGCTGGGGAGCTGTCTCCGGTGCTCCGATTAACCCGGTGGCCCGTGAGTTCCCACATGAAATGATCGAGACCGGAGTCTCTGCCATAGACGGTCTCAACAGCCTGATCAAGGGGCAGAAACTTCCCATCTTTTCCTGCGCCGGCCTGCCTGCCCAGGAACTGGTGGCGCAGATTCTTTCCCACGCCCGTCTGCCTGGAGAGGGAAATTTTGTCGTGGTCTTCGTCGCGCTGGGATTGTCATATCACGAATACAGCTTTTTTCGTGAGACGCTCGAACAGATGCCAAGTCGATTTGTCGCCTTTTTCAATCTTGCAGGAGAGGCAGTTGTTGAACGTTTATTGGCTCCGCGGCTGGGCTTAACCGTCGCCGAGGACCTGGCGTTCAATCATGGAATGGATGTCCTTGCCATTATTTCCGACATGACCAATTACTGTGACGCCTTGCGGGAAATCTCAACCTCTCGCGAAGAGCTGCCCGGTCGGCGTGGTTACCCCGGGTATATGTATTCCGACCTGGCGTCTCTCTATGAACGGGCCGGGCGATTGCATGGACGTGCGGGATCCATAACCATGCTGCCGGTGCTGACCATGCCCGAGGATGATATTACCCACCCTATCCCCGACCTGACCGGCTATGTCACCGAGGGCCAGATCGTGCTCTCCCGAGAGATGCAGCAGAAAGGGATCTTCCCCCCCATTGATGTGCTCCCCTGTTTGTCGAGACTGATGCAGAGCGGAATCGGAGAGGGGCTGACCCGGGCAGATCATCACCAGGTGGCTAATCTGCTCTATCAGACCTATGCCAAGGGGCGTGACCTGCGCAAGCTGGAGGCGGTGGTCGGTACAGAGGGGTTACTGGAGGAGGATCGGGTGATCCTGAAAATGGCAGATGAGTTCGAGAAACGCTTTGTTCATCAGGGAAAAACACGACGCGATATTTTTCAGACCCTCGATCTCGGCCGACAGCTGCTCAACCAATACGGGGTAGGGCTGCCATGATTCAGCCGACCAGAACCAACCTTCTGCTGCTCAAGGAGCGTCGCCGCGCGGTGCTTAATTGTGCCGGGATTTTGAAGGGTCGCCGCCAGGCATTGATCAAGAAATTTCTTGAGATCGGGCGTCCGCTGGTTGCCTCACGTGAACAGACCCGCAATCGCTACGCCAAGGGGATTGAAGAGTTGCAGTCCAGCATCGGCCTGGAGGGGGAAGACTACATTGCTTCCCTGGCATTGATCAGCCAGCGGCACCTCGGGGTCAAGGTCGTCGAGATGAACCTGCTTGGAATCCGCTATCGCGATCTGGAAGAAGCTGAAACGGCCAGCCGATCCCTGGTCGATCGTGGCTACGATTATCCGGCAGCCACTGACCACCTCGATGAGACGATGCAGCTGTTCGAAACGATTGTCGAGGAGATGCTGGCCATCGCCCGCTACGAGGGAATGTTTCGCCGTCTTGGCGAAGAATTGCTGAGGATCACGAGAAGAATCAGGGTTTTAGAAGAGCGGGTGCTGCCAGATATTCATCAGGAAATAAGAGATATCTCACAATACCTGGCGGAACGGGAGCGGGAAAGCTATTACCGTTTGAAACTTTTCAAGAGCTACCGGGGCGCTAAAGGGTGAACGCACGCTCAGCGCAGCACCTCCCTATCCTGTCTTGTGGGCCTCCAGCACGACAAACCTGCGGTCGCTCGCGACCACGGAGCAGTTGCCGAACAGTCGCTTGAGCTTGACGTGATAACCCAGATGCCGGTTGCCGACCAGCAACAGCCTGCCGCCGCGTTTGAGGGCCGTTCTCGACATCTGGAACATCTCCCAGGCGATCTGGTCGCCGACGGCTCTCTGCTGATGGAAGGGGGGATTGTTCAGGATCAGGTCGACGCTGGCGGAAGGGATTCCCTGGAGGCAGTTGCTGGCCAGAAACTGCGCTTTTCGCCTGTTGCCGAACCTGCCCCTAAAGTTCAACTCTGCTGACGCCACTGCCATAAAGGATTCATCGGTAAAGACCAGCTCGGCGAGCGGGTTGCGTTCGGCGGCAAGCAGGCCGATGATTCCGTTGCCGCAGCCAAGGTCGATAATCCTCCCGGTCTCCGATCCTTCCGGGAGATGGTCCAGCAGCAGACGGGTTCCCAGGTCGAGATGCTCTCTTGAAAAGAGATTGGCGTGGTTGACCAGGCGCAGCTCGGGGCGTTCAAGCTGGTAACTTGTCGGATAGGGTGACGTGCCCGGATCAAGTTGCTGGTTGAAGGAGCAGTGAATCAGACGGGATTTCTGCACGGCCAATGAGGTCCTGGTCGGTCCGATGATTCTTTCGAAGAGCTGGAGGGTTGAGTTGTGAATCTGTTTTACCATCCCGGCACCGACAATCCTTGTCTCGGCATGCAGGTGCGGGCGGATGCGGTACAGCTGGTCTTCAAGCAGAGCCAGGGTCTTCGGGATTTTGATCAGGACCAGGTCGACTGATCCCTGCGGAGACTCAAGGCTGGTCAACAACCTGACAGTGTCGCTCGGGCGGTTGTTCAGATGCAGATTGTACTGCACACCGCAGTGGGAAAGGTATGAATCGGAGAGAAGCTGCGGGCGGCTGGCTGACAGCGGTAGGGCGAGCGCACCGAAGCTGTCGTTGATCAGCAACACGGATAAGGCTTGCCAGGCGGATTCAGAGTCGGCCAGTTCCCTGATCAGGTGCGTGTCGGCCGCATCCCAGGCACGGAGAGGATCCTTTTTTCGCAACGGGTAGCGGGCGAGATGGAAGTCCCCCAGCGGGGTTGAAAATGTTTGCATGCGTGTTCCCGGGCCTGATCCGCTCTGTGAGTGAAGGGGGTACGCTATTGTGCCAGATTTTTTATTTTGGTGCTGGAAAAAGGGTGGCCAGGCAATGCTGGCCACCCTCTGCCGGAAAATAGCATCGGCAAGCCTCAGATTGCAGGCTGAATGATCGGTGATACACGTCTCGTTTGCGGATTGAGTATGCTGAGGAACTCGATCAGGTGAGCGTTGAAAGCCTGTACTTTTTCCATGTTGACCAGGTGACCACAGTTCAGCTTGACCGCCTTGTAGCAGTTGGGCAACTGACGGGCCATGATCTCGCTGTGCTGAGGGTGGGTGATCCGGTCCTGTTCGGCACCTATGATCAATGTCGGAATTCTCATGTTTTTCAACTGAAAGGTGTAATCTTTGCGGCGGGTGATCGCAAGGATGGCATTGATCAGCGCGGCGGGCTCGGCGCCGCGGGTCAGGCTCAGGATTTTCTCCCTGCAGCTCTTTGGTATCTTTTCCTCGCGATCACCGATCAGCATGTTGCACAGCTCCTCACGGACATTGTCGACCTGTCCCTTGTTCAGCGCGATCAGAAATTCACTCCGCTTGGCCCGCTCATGGATGTCGTCGGCAACCGGACGGGTTGAGACCATGCAGGCACCGGCTACCCGGTGGGGATGGTTTTCGAGCAGGTCGAACAGGATGTAGCCGCCCATTGAGAGACCGCAGATGACTGCCCTGCCGATGCCCAGGAAGTTGAGCAGTCCGATAATGTCCTCGCTGTAAGTGCTGATGGCGGCGGCCCCGGTTTTATGCTCGCTGTTGCCAAACCCGCGCAGGTCCGGGGTAATGACTCGGAACCCGGCTTCGGCTACAGCTTCGACCTGCGGTTGCCACATCTTGCTGTTCAGCGGGAAATCGTGGATAAAGAGAACCGCCGGTCCACGACCATGATCATCATAGTAGAGATTGACTCCGTTAACGGTTGCATACATCTGTCTGCTCCTGGCTTTGGCTCGATAGGGTTTCCCAAAAATTGAGACGGAGAGAGTGGTTTTACCAAGTATTTCGCAAGTCATATAGCAATCGTTATACCAACGTTCTAAAATATATGCTTGGCTGAGAAAGATTGGTATAAAAGGCTGTATGGCTGGGTTGCAAGAACCTGAGTGCGATGCCCCAGATTTTGCGATTCTGCAAATTAATATGCTGTTTTGCTGCTTTTGGGTTGTTGCGGAGGGTGTCTAACGGCTCGGAATTTAAAGGTGAAAAGGTTTTTATTGCATTTCTGCGAATGTCTTTTCGGTGTTTTGGCTGGGCATCCGGCACCGCGATCTTCAGCCCCAGCTTTAAGCTCTGCCAGGATTATGTTCTGTGTTATTGTAATAACTCATCCTCATCCTGCAGGAGGGATTAAATTATGATACGCCTCACCCTGGCCCTGACACTCGCCCTGCTGATCCTGATGCTGGCGGGCTGTATGGTTAACAGAACGACCGGAAAAACGTACACTGCAACCTATACTTATGGAGTTGATGTTGATGTCGTCCGTTTGTGTGGCGAGCAACACAACTACTGGGTATGGCCCATTCCAGAGATCGAATCGGAATTGAATAGCCTTTTTGCGACCCGTCCTGAGACACCTTTTTATATAGAATTCTCAGGAGAGATACTCCAGGTGCCCCAGCAACGACGAGGCGATAGTGCCGGTCTGGTTTTTGTGCGGAGAATAGGGCGGGTGTTCCACCCGGTGCCGGAGTCCTGTCAGTAGCGGTGTCGACTGGCCATAACTGCTGTACGACTGGCGTCATTCAGAGACCCATCAGGGAGGAGATATGAAGGTCGGATTCCGTGAGCTTGTAGATCGTGCCGAAGCCGAAGTTGAGACAATCTCTGTTGACGAAGCACTCGCTCTCTACCGGAGTGACAACGTCGTCATGGTTGATTTGCGTGATATCAGGGAACTCTATCGTGAAGGCATGATTCCCGGAGCCTTCCACGCGCCCAGGGGGCTGTTGGAGTTCTGGGTCGATCCGGACAGCCCCTACTACAACAAGATTTTCACCCCGGACAAGAGGTTTGTCTTTTACTGCAACCTGGGCTGGCGATCAGCTCTGGCCGCCCAGGTTGTTCAGCAGATGGGCCTGAAGAATGTCTGCCATATCAGGGGTGGTTTCGATGCCTGGAAAGCGGCCGCCGGGCCCGTTGCTGAAAAGACGAAAAGGTGAGCGCGCTCTACGAAATTTCGGGGCGTTGCCACTGCGGCAACATCGAATTCGAATTCACGTCCCCGCTGCAGAAAACAGAGCTGCCGATCAGGACCTGCGATTGTTCATTCTGCACCAGGCAGGGGGCCTGTTACACGTCACATCCTCAAGGGAGACTGGCAGTTCGAATCAAAGACCGCGCTATGCTGCAGACCTATCGTTTTGGCTCAGAGTCTGCGGATGCCTACATCTGTCGGCGCTGTGGGGTCTATCCCTTTATTGCCAGTGAACTCGATGGAACCATGTATGCCGTGTTGAATGCCAACAGTATCAATGGGCTGCATATCGACAGGGCCATCATCCCGCCAGCACAGCAATTCTCAGATCAGACGGAAGAAGAGCGAAAGGCCCGTTGGAAGCGGGCCTGGATTGGCCATGTGGAGATCACGTTCAGCGGGCAGGGGCAGTTTTAGAAACTCAGCCGCAGGGCAAGTTCAAATGTGTGGTTGGCATACTCAGCATCAACTTTGCGGTTCTGGGAATCAGTGAACTCCGGGTCAAAGGTTGAAAAAAAACGGTAACCACAGTCCAGGGACAGCTTTTCCCTGAGCGGGACGCTGACACCGGCAAGGGCCTGATAGGCAATCTGCAGGCTCTCATCGTCAATCATCGGACTCAGCCCGACCCGGGTGTCGATCATGGCGACATGGGCAAGTCCAACCCCGACGCCGACATACGGAATGTAATATGGAGAGTAGGTTCTGTATTCGGCAAGCGTGTTGAGCATGACGCTGATGGTGGTCAGCTCCCCGTAGGCGGGGTCCGTCCCGGTGGCAAAGTGCGCCTCCTTCAGTTCGTTATAGCGAAAGCCGACTTCCAGTTCGATCCGTCCTTTGCCGAGCTGCGGAAATGCGTCTCCGAGGTAGAAGCCGAACGTCCCGCCGGTAAAAAAACCGTCTTCAAAATCAAGACTGTAATCCCCGGTCTGATCGGAAAGCGTCATCTCGTCAGTCAGTTGAATTCCCCCAATAAGGCTTACGTAGGGCTGGGCATGCTGAGCTGATGCCATAGTCGCCGTGCAGAGCAACAGACAGATGCAGCAGATGAGCCTGATGTACAGTTGTTTCAACAGATCCTCCCTGGAGCATTCTCCAGCCAGGCTGCCGGCGGCAGCTGATCGCATTAATTGACCGTCAGGGTGACCGGTTCTGACGTGATGTTGCCCGAGGTCGCTTTCACCACTGTGGTTCCCGGGGTGATGCCGGTTGCTATCCCCTCGGTCGGCGCACTGTTGCTGACCGTGGAATTGTTATTGTCGGTCTCCCAGATGACCCCTTTGGTGATATCGAATTCTGCAAGGTTGTCAAGGATGCCGACAGCTGTCAATGCGGTGGTTGCCCCCTGGGCGACGCTTGGTGTTGCGGGGACAATCCTGATCTCAACCAACTTGTCTGCAGTAATGGACATGGTTGCCGTATCCGAAATCGGGCCCATCGAGGCAGTGATCAGGACGTCTCCGGCTGCCGTACCGACGGCAATGCCGAGAGGGTCGACAGTGGCAACGGCCGGATTTGACGATGACCAGGTGACCTGGGTGGTGATCGGTCTGAGACTGTTGTCGGAATAGATGCCCGTAGCGAGGAACTTGACATTGACCCTCTGGGGAATATCGACAGCGGCTGCGGGGGACACTTCAATGGAGATCAGCGCGGCATCGACAACGGTCATGGTGGTCGTTTCAGTGACTCCGTCGAAGGCGGCGGTGATGTTGGAGACGCCTTCCTCCAGCGCAGCAGCAAGGCCGGTCTGGTCGATGGTCGCCACGTCCACGTCCAGCGAGGTCCAGGTTACGGTGTCGGTCAAAACCTGGGTGCTGGCATCACTGAAAATTCCGACCGCTGAAAACTGCTGGGTCAGGCCTTTGGAAACCGTCGGCAGGATCGGCAGCATTTCGATTCTGCTCAGTTTGGCGTCGGTTACGGTCAGATAAAAAATCCCCACCACGCCATCCATGAGCGCCGAAATTTGCGCGGTTCCAGGAGCAACGGCGCTGGCCAGTCCCGCACTGTCTATGGTGACAATTCCCTCATCAGAGGAGGACCAGATAACCTGATCGGAGATGTCAGCGGTGAAGAGGCCGGAGAAGTTGCCCGTCGCAGTGAATTGATTGCTGGTCTTGTTGGCGATAAAGGGATTTTCCGAGGTGATGATGATATCGGACAGGGGTGAAAAATCATTCTCTTTCGTTGCCGTGGTCTCCGCCCCGCAGCCTGACAAGGTGAAACTGATAACAAGAAAAAGGGCAATCAACCAACGCATAGATGCAAACCTCCGGGAAGCGGCATTTTCAAAGCTTGATATAAGTGCAACACACTACATCAAACGCAAAGCGTTTTTCAATAGCTGGATGACCCGTTCCAGGGCGCGGCCCTGGGGGATGGCTGACAGATCAGGCAATCAGGACCGCCCCAACTCTCTCTCGGATGACAATCCGCATTCCTGTGCAAGCCTTTCCCAGGCGGGCAGGCTCCGTTCTATGATGTCGTTATCAGTGCAGTAGGCGATACGGAAATACCCGGGGGCTCCGAAACCGGAACCGGGGACCAGGAGAATCAGGTGTTTCTGTGCGAGTCTGACAAATTCAACATCATCCGCCAGCGGAGACTTGGGAAACAGGTAGAAGCCGCCACCCGGTCTGATGACCTCGAAACCAAGCTCGGTCAGTTTATTGTAGAGCAGGTCCCTCTTGTAGCGGTATTCTTCAATGTCGACGCTGCTGCGCTGCAGACCCGCAACCAGTCGCTGCATCATGGCCGGGGCATTGACGAAACCGAGCACGCGGTTGCAGAAGATCGCCCCCTGAATGAAAAGATCGACGTCGGGCATGGCCGGGTTGGCAACCAGATAGCCGATCCGCTCGCCGGGCAGGGCGAGGTCTTTCGAATGCGAGGTGACGATGACCGCATTCTTGATGCACGGAAAGATATGCGGAACCACGTCATCGAAACTGATGCGGGCGTAGGGTTCGTCCGATATGACGGTTATCTGCCGCTTTAGTTCCTGTTCTTTCCGTGTCAACAGGTCTCCAAGGGCTGCCAGCAGCGGCCTGGGGTAGATGACGCCGGTGGGGTTGTTCGGCGAGTTGATGATGATCGCCCTGGTTTTTGCGGTGATTGCCGCTTCGATGGCCGCGAGGTCGGGCTGGAATGTTTCATCAGTGGCGACGGTGACCGGAACCCCCCCCTGGTTGTCGATATAAAATTTATATTCGACAAAGAAGGGGGTGAGGATGATGACTTCATCTCCCGGGTTGAGCAGCGTTTTGAGGACCACGTTGAGGGCTGCTCCGGCACCACAGGTCATGACGACCTGGGCGGCACTCACCGGGAAGTTGCAGGCTTCTGAAACGACTTCGGCAACCGCGGCACGGGTTTCATCGTAACCGGCATTGTTCATGTAACGGTGCATCCCCGGGATCGGGTTGTCGGCCAGCTGTTTCAGTGCGGCAAGGAATTCTTCCGGTGGCTCGACGGTGGGGTTGCCGAGAGAGAAATCAAAGACCTGGTCTGCGCCGTGCTGCTCACGGAGAGCAGCGCCTTCTTCGAACATTTTGCGGATCCAGGAGGCACTTTCTATACAACCCTTGACTTTGCTGGAGATCGACATAAGTAAACCTTTGCATGACAGCTGGTGGAAGTTATCAATTTTTGTCCAGCCGCAGTTTAAGCTTGTGGCCTCTGGTGGTCAAGTGTGACGAGGGGTAAGGAATGGAAATGCTGGCTGCCTCGATGGATACTCAAAGAACAATGTCCTGTGCACGACTGGGCAACCGGCGTGAAATATTCAGCCATTTCGAATTGTTGTCTGTTGTGGTTGAAATAACAGGAGAAATTGATTTTTAATGGTGGATGGGATACAGTCCATGATCCTTTTTGATGACAGGAGAAATAGATGCCGAATGACCTGAAATGTCTGCGTGATCAGATCGACAGCATTGATGATCAGATCCTTGAACTGCTCAATCGCCGCGCCAAAGTGGTTCTGGATGTCGGCCGGGCAAAATCGGGCGAGAGTCGTGAGTTTTATGTCCCCAGCCGTGAACAGGCGATCTATGCGCGGTTGACTGGGGCCAACCCCGGCCCCTTTCCGAACGAAGCGGTGCGCAAGGTGTTCCGGGAGATCATCTCAGCCTCCCTGGCCCTGGAGTTGCCGATGAAGGTCGCGTTCCTCGGGCCGCAGACGACCTTCACCCATGTTGCCGCGATGCGCCAGTTCGGCCTTTCAGCACAACTGGTGCCGATGAAGAGCATCCCGGCGGTTTTTGAGGAAGTGGAACGTGGGCGAGCCCACTACGGGGTTGTTCCGGTGGAGAATTCGACCGAAGGGGTCGTCAATCACACCCTCGATATGTTTATCAGTTCCGACCTCCAGGTGATTGCTGAAGTGCTGCTGGAAATTTCCCATGATCTGCTGTCACGCAGCGGCCGGCTTGAGCAGATCGGCAAGGTTGTTTCCCATCCGCAGGCGTTAGCCCAGTGCCGGCGCTGGCTGGAGGAGAATCTCCCCGATGTGCCCCTGGTCGATGTGGCCAGTACTGCGGCAGCTGCCCAGATGGCAGCGGAAGATGAAACCGTGGCTGCGGTCGCGAGTCACGCCGCGGCTGATCAGTACAGCATCCAGGTGGTCAAGGGTAAAATTGAGGATAACCCGAACAACTACACCCGGTTCCTGGTGATCGGCAAGAAGACGCCGGAAAAGAGCGGACACGACAAGACCTCACTGATGTTCAGCGTCAAGGACGAGCCGGGAATCCTCTACCGGATGCTTGAACCGTTCAGCAAGCGGCAGATCAACCTGGCCAAGATCGAAAGTCGGCCGATGAAGCAGAAGGCCTGGGAATATATTTTCTTCCTCGATCTGGAAGGGCATGTCACGGATCCGCCCGTTGCAGATGCAATTGAAGAATTGCGCAGCTGCTGTCATTTCCTCAAGGTCCTCGGCTCCTATCCACTCGCCAACCGCAATACAGAGGAGGAGGTTAACGGACATGCAGGATGAAATTCTGATCCCGAGGCTGGCGGTTATCGGCGTTGGCCTGATTGGCGGCTCTCTGGCTCTGGCGCTCAAGGAGGCTGGCGCGGTCGGTGAAGTCGTTGGTTGCGGCAGGGGCAAGCCGAATCTTGAAAAAGCTGTCGAACTGGGGGTGATCGATCGCTATTCGCGTGATCCGGTGGAAGCGGTGCGGGACGCGGATGTCGTCTTTCTCGCCACTCCGGTCTGTTCTCTGGCCGGAGTGACAGAGGCGCTCCTGCCGGGGCTCAAGCCGGGGACGATCCTCACTGACGGTGGCAGTGTCAAAGGCGAAGTCGCCCGGGCACTCGAGCCGCTGTTGCCGGAGGGGATTCATTTTGTCCCGGGGCATCCGATAGCCGGGACAGAACAGAGTGGCGCTGAAGCGGCGTTTGCGACCCTCTACCGGGGGAAACGCTGTATCCTGACCCCGACCGAGAGAACCGATGCCGCCGCACTGGATCTGGTGGATCGGATGTGGACCATTGCTGGGAGCGAGGTGGTGCGGATGCCGCTGGAAAAACATGACCGGATTCTCGCCGCGATCAGTCATCTGCCCCACATGGTTGCCTACTCGCTGGTCAATTCAGTCGGGTCCTACGATCACTACGAAGAGAATATCCTCGAATATTCAGCTGGCGGATTCCGGGATTTTACCCGAATTGCCTCCTCCGACCCCACCATGTGGCGTGACATAGCACTGACCAATCGGGAGGCTCTGATCGAGATGATGGAGCACTTTGAAGTCTTTTTTGCCGAACTGAAGGAGGATATCCGTTCCGCTGACGATGAAAAATTGTTCGAATTTTTCCTCCGCTCAAAACAGCTGAGAGATGCGATACTTTGATCTTTCCGAGGTTTTGTAGCCAGGGTTCGTTGCTCTTGTCGCAGCGCAGGGTCACGAGTATCGAAAATTGCCGAAAGGTTTATGTCTGATGCACAAAACTGAAACCAGAACCATTGTCCCGGTCTCAGCCCTGCGTGGTGAGGTCCTTGTCCCGGGAGACAAGTCAATTTCACACCGCGCCATCATGTTCGCGTCCCTGGCCGAAGGAAGAAGCAGGGTCCGCGGTTTGCTGCGTGGTGAGGACTGCATGTCGACCCTGGCAGCTTTTCAGTCCATGGGTGTGAATGTCCAGGAAGAAGCCAGCGGTGATCTGTTGATTGACGGCCGGGGGCTGGGGGGGCTGCAGGAACCGGACACCGTACTTGATTGTGGAAATTCCGGGACGACCATGCGGTTGATGAGCGGGATTCTTTCCGGACAACCATTCTTTTCCGTGCTGACCGGCGATCAGTATCTGCGCCGGCGGCCGATGGGGCGGGTTATCGAACCTTTAACGGCGATGGGAGCCCGGATCTCCGGTCGCGACCTGGGCCGTAAGGCGCCGTTTGCCATCAACGGCGGGCAGCTGCAGCCCTTCGAATACCACTCTCCGGTGGCCAGCGCTCAGGTTAAATCGGCGATACTGCTGGCCGGCATGCAGGTGGATGGGGTGACCACGGTTTTCGAACCGCACCTTTCACGCGATCACAGTGAACGGATGCTGCGTTTTTTCGGTGCCGATGTGACCTCTTTCGACGGTGGGGCTTCAGTCAGAGGCAGGGCGACCCTCACCGCCCGCGATGTCGATGTTCCCGGGGACATTTCTTCGGCCGCTTTTTTCCTGGTGGCAGGGTTGATTGTTCCCGGGTCGGAAATACTGCTGAAGAATGTCGGCATCAACCCGACCCGCAGTGGGATTGTTGATATCCTGCAGGCGATGGGGGGGAAGATCGAGGTGCTGAATCAACGCGAACTCTCCGGCGAGCCGGTTGCCGATCTGCTGGTGAAGTCAAGTGATCTGCACGGGATTGAGATCGGCGGCGAACTGGTGCCGCGCGCGATTGATGAGTTCCCGGTGATCAGTGTCGCAGCCGCATGTGCTGAAGGGATCACGACGATCAGCGACGCCAAAGAGTTAAGGGTCAAGGAGACTGACAGGATCGCCGCAATGTGCGACACCCTGGGATCAATCGGCGCGGATATCGCGCCACTCGAGGACGGCATGCGGATTTCCGGCGGGAACCCGTTGCAGGGTGGTGTGGTTGACTCCTGCGGAGATCACCGGATTGCGATGAGTCTGGCGGTGGCCGCCTTGACTGCCAAGGCTGCGGTCACGATCAGGGATACCGGTTGTACGGCAACATCATTTCCGAATTTCTGGGAATTGTTGGACGACGTTTCCTGAACCATCTGGTTTGGCACCTTGAGCAGGGAATTGATGATGAGTAAAGGATTGATCATTGCCATCGACGGCCCGTCCGGCGCCGGGAAAAGCACTCTGAGCAGGGCATTGGCCCGTGAGCTCGGTTATATGAACATTGATACTGGTGCCATGTACCGCTCGGTGGCACTTCTGGCCCAGCGCCAGCAGGTTGACCCGGCTGACGCTGACGGCCTGCAGACCCTGTGTCAGGGCATCAGGATTTCTTTTGTCGGAACTCCTGAGGGAGAACGGGTTCTGCTCAACGGTGAGGATGTTTCAAAGGCGATTCGTACCCCGCAGGTCAGTCTGTTGACGGCGCAGGTTGCCGCCAGTCAGGTGGTGCGGGGGGAGATGCTCCACCTGCAGCGTGAAATGGGAAAGGCCGGGGGCGTGGTGCTGGAGGGACGGGATATCGGCACGGTGGTCTTTCCCGACGCCCAGGTCAAATTTTTTCTTTCGGCGACAGCCCAGGAGCGCGGACGACGTCGTTACGATGAGCTGCGTGAGAAGGGCACCGAAGTCGATCTGCAGCGGACGATTGCCGAAGTCGAGGCGCGTGATGCTGCTGACGAGCAGCGTGCGCATGCGCCCCTCAGGCGGGCTGCTGATGCGGTCGATATCGATTCGACTGCAATGAGTATCGACCAGGTCCTGCAGAAGATGCTGGCTGTTGTCGCCGAACGGCGGAAAGCATTGGAGTGAGGTGTCACATGGAAATTATTCTGGCCAAGAGTGCCGGTTTCTGCTTCGGGGTGAAGCGGGCCACCCAGATGGCCTTCGATGCTGCTCATCAGCATAAGCAGATTGCGTCGCTCGGTCCTTTGATCCATTCCCCGCAAATGGTGGAAAAGCTGGAACAGGAAGGGATTTCCGTCTGCCGGCAAGTTGCGGATATCCCCGGCGGGGCGGTGGTGATTCGCTCCCACGGAGTAACCGCCCGGGAACTCTCGGAGATTGAGCAGAGCGGCCTCGAAGTGGTTGACGCGACCTGCCCGTTTGTCAAAAAGGCCCAGGATTACGCGGAGCAACTCAGTCGTGAGGGCTATCTGCTGGTTCTGGTCGGAGAGGAAGACCATCCCGAAGTTCAGGGCATTGTCTCCTATGCGAAGGGTGCGGTAAGGATTGTTGGCAGCCCTGAACAGGCGCAGCAGCTGCCGCGGCTGAAGAAAATCGGCGTGGTCGCCCAGACCACCCAGTCGCTGGAAAATTTTACTGAGATCGTATCCATCTGCCTGGCAAAAACCAAGGAGCTGAAAGTTTTCAACACCATCTGTGATGCCACTTCGGTGCGGCAGGAAGAAGCTCGCCGGATTGCCGCCGGTGTAGACCTGATGCTGGTGATCGGAGGATTCAACAGTGCCAACACCTCGCGCCTGGCGACCCTGTGCCGCGAGCAGCAGCCGGATACCCACCATATCGAGACCAGCGATCAGCTAGAGGCTGAGTGGTTTGCCGGCAAAGAGCGGATCGGGGTCACCGCCGGGGCATCGACCCCACGCTGGATCATCGAAGAGGTCCTGGAGAAGATAGAGAAAATCTGCGGTTTGATGGAGTGACCGGCGCTGACAAATGGGGACCTTTGACTAAATCGCCCGCCGCACCAACCTGCAGAGGGTGGTCTGATGCCGGGAGTCGTGACCTTAGCTGAGGCTTTTGTCTCTCCGGAACTGATCCCGTAATGCGACGAGAGCCCGACGCTTTTGCTCGCGATGATTCAATAACTGCCTGAAAAATATTGGTTTGTTTTTTTCAGATTGCTGTGATAAGTTGCGCAGTCTCGAAAGAGTCCGCCGTCGAAAGGCGTCGGGAAATTCGTAAGGGGGTAGATACCCAATGGTTGAGGACAAAGAGTTTGTGAACGAAAATGAAGTAGAAGAAGGAATGGAAGGCGCTGAGGATTTTGAAGCGCTGCTCAGCGAGTACGAACAGGGTGGGTTCGGTCTCAAGCGCAATGATGTCGTTGAAGGCACGATCGTTCAGGTGAACCCTGATTCGGTGGTTGTCGATGTCGGCTACAAATCGGAAGGAGTTATTCCTCTCCGTGAGTTTGCCGATGAAAAAGGCGAGATCAACGTCAAGGTCGGTGACGTCTATGACGTCCTGTTCGGCGGCGGCGAAAGTGACAGCGGCATGATCATGCTCTCCAAGGAAAAAGCGGATCGTCAGAAGATCTGGAACGGCCTGGAGGAAGATGCCATTGTCGAAGGTAAGATCATCAGCAGGATCAAAGGTGGTCTCTCGGTCGACATCGGTGTGACCGCATTTCTGCCCGGTTCACAGGTTGACCTGCGTCCGGTCCGCAATCTGGACAAGGTGATCGGCGAGACCTACAAATTCAAGATTATCAAGCTGAACAAGCGTCGTGGCAACATTGTTCTTTCCCGCCGGGTTCTGCTCGAGCAGGAACGCGAGTCTCAGCGTACCGATACCCTGGAAACCCTGTCAGAAGGTCAGGTCGCCGAAGGCGTGGTGAAGAACCTCACCGATTACGGTGCATTTATCGATCTCGGCGGGATCGACGGGCTGCTGCACATCACTGACATGTCCTGGGGACGCGTCAAGCATCCTTCCGACATTCTGGCGGTGGGTGACAAGATCAATGTCAAGGTTCTCAAGTTTGATCGTGACAAGGAGCGGGTCTCCCTCGGTCTCAAGCAGATCGCTCCCGATCCCTGGCTGGACGTTCAGGCAAAGTACCCGGTCGACGCCAAGGTCACCGGCAAGGTGGTCAGCCTCACCGATTACGGTGCATTCATCGAGCTGGAAGAGGGTGTTGAAGGCCTGATTCACGTCTCTGAGATGAGCTGGACCAAGCGGGTCAAGCACCCCAACAAGGTTCTGTCGATCGGCGACGAGGTTGAATCGGTTGTGCTGGCGCTCGATTCTGACAACCGGCGCATCTCCCTTGGCCTCAAGCAGGTTGAGCCGAACCCCTGGGATGTTATCGGTGAGAAGTTTCCGATCGGGACGATTATCGAAGGTCAGGTCAAGAATATCACCGATTTCGGCATTTTCGTCGGCGTTGACGAAGGAATCGACGGGTTGGTTCACATTTCAGACCTGTCATGGACCAAGCGGATCAAACACCCCTCTGAAATTTACAAGAAAGGGGATCTCGTCAAAGCGGTTGTCCTCAATATCGACCGTGAGAATGAGCGCTTCTCGCTGGGTCTCAAGCAGCTGAATGAGGACCCCTGGGAGACGGTTCCCGTGCGTTACGCGCCAGGGACGATCGTCAAGGGTCAGGTGACCTCTGTGACCGATTTCGGTGTCTTCCTCGAGCTCGAAGAGGGGATTGAGGGCTTGATTCATGTCTCCGAACTGAGCAAGGAGAAAATTGAGTCGCCAAAGGATTTTGCCTCCGTTGGGCAGGACCTTGAAGCAGCCGTACTGCAGGTCGATACGGTAGACCGCAAGATCGCCCTGTCGATCAAGAATCTGGATGTGCAGAAAGAGAAAGCCGAGGTTGATGAATTCCTTGGTGCACAAAAAACTGCTACTTCCAACCTTGGAGAACTTCTTCAGGGTGCGGTGGGTCGCTCCGAGAGCGACGACGCAGAATAATTCCTGACGTGTGCTGTAAATGGGACTTCAGTGACCGCTGAAGTCCCATTTTATTCTGATCGGATTGGTCATGAAAAAACGCCCACTGTTAATGGCATCATTGACAATCGGCGGGATGTTTCTGTTCTTTCTGCTGGTTGTCCTTGTCGCAGGGAGTTGGTGGGGCCATTCAGAGCTTGTAGTTGTCGGTGAGAAAATCGGTATCATCGAGGTTCTGGGGCCGATCGAAGATTCAAAACTCCTGATTGAACAGATCCAGGATTTTCGCGACAATGGTTCGATCAAGGCCGTTGTCCTGAGAATCGACTCTCCCGGCGGCGGTGTCGGTCCCTCTCAGGAAATTCATTCTGAGATCAGAAAATTGGCCGAAGAAAAGCCTGTCATCGCCTCGATGGGCTCGGTTGCTGCCTCCGGAGGCTATTATATTGCCGCTCCGGCAGGGAGGATATTCGCCAACCCGGGAACGATAACCGGCAGCATCGGGGTAATAATGTCCTTTGCCAACTATCAGGAGTTGATGGGCAAGGTCGGGGTTAAAAGCCTGGTCGTCAAAAGCGGCAAGTTCAAGGATACAGGCTCCGCAGTCAGGTCATTCACCGAAGAGGACCAGAAACTGATCCAGTCGTTGATTGATGATGTTCACGCCCAGTTTGTCGAGGCGGTCAGCCTGGGTCGGAAAATGACGACCGAGCAGGTGGCCCCTTTGGCCGATGGTCGTATCTACAGTGGCCGTCAGGCTCTGGATGTCGGTCTGATTGATGAGCTTGGCAGCCTGCAGGATGCTATTGCCTATGCTGCGGAGTTGACCGGATTGGGGAAGGACCCTTCCCTGATCTATCCCCGCCCGGAAAAAAAGGAATTGCTGAAGCGTTTGCTCGAGTCGTCGCTCGGCAGCTTTGGCACCAACGTGATCAACACGAACGCGGGGGCGGGTGCCCAGTATCTGTGGACCGGGTTCTAGGGCACTTTACGGTTTCAAATATCATGAATATCTGGCAAACTCTTTGTCGATATTCCTGAAATGTTAATCATCCATGCTGAAGAGATGGAGGGAAGAATACGATGACGAAGAGTGAATTAATTGACAGGTTGTCTGACGAACACCATCTGTTAAACAAAAAAGATGCTGAATCCGTAATCAATCTTATTTTCAATGGGATCGGCGATGCTCTGGCAACCGGTGATCGAGTTGAAATTCGTGGTTTCGGGTCTTTTTCGGTGCGTGAGCGTGAAGCCAGGGAAGCTCGTAATCCCAAAAGCGGTGAACTGGTCCGGATTCCGTCGCGCAAGACCCCTTTCTTCAAGACTGGCAAGGAACTGCGTGAGCGGGTTGACGATTAACCGGTGAGTTATCTGTTTTCCGCCATGATAAAAAAGCCCCGGTCGTTTGACCGGGGCTTTTTCAGTAACAGACAATTGGCATCAACCTGTTTGAAAGGAGCCAGCGTTCCCCGGGCGTCCTACTCAATGGACTGGTGAAGACCTTGTGAGGCTTCCCCTCATTCCATGTTCCGGTTGCTGGGGCTCGAAGCTCAGCTTCGCAGCGGCTAACGCTTTCAGACTCGGATGCCAATTGCCATTTCGCTCCAGGATGCCGTAATCGCAACGATAAAATGACCTTGCACAATAAGCTATG
Source organism: Desulfuromonadales bacterium (assembly GCA_032251255.1). Classification (GTDB taxonomy): domain Bacteria; phylum Desulfobacterota; class Desulfuromonadia; order Desulfuromonadales; family Geopsychrobacteraceae; genus BM509. Next base: position 42,026 of record JAVVDY010000003.1, on the reverse strand, counting down.
CTGCCGTAAGTGACATCAGGCTTCCTGCTCGGGGGCAGGCTTGCTCACCGACACTTCACAGCGCGGCCAATACTTTTTACGTTGGTCAAGCTACTGTCGCAGATGCGCACATCCCAGAGTTTTCAAAGAACTTATGATTAATCAATATGCTATCAGTTATAGGCCTGATGTCAAGGGTAAAAAATTAGATTATTTAAATGGTATATCCCGATATGCAGTTATAGGTATGGATAGATATAGCCAATGAAGAAATGGAAAATATATCGGCTGACAGTCACTGCTTCAGAGGCTGGCCTGCGTCTTGACCGCTATCTGGCAGATACCATCAGTGGATTGTCGCGAGTACAGGCGAAGAAAATCATTGATATCGGTGGAGTACACCTGGAGGGACGGCGAATGCGCAGTTGTTCACGTGCGGTGACCGAAAATGAACAGATAGAGGTCTATCTCGACCATCTGCCGCTGGAGCCATTTCGCCTGACGCCTGACAACATTGTCTACCAGGACAAGTACCTGATTGTTCTGAACAAGCCTGCCGGAGTTGACACTCAGCCGACCCATGCACGCTATAAGGGAACTGTTTATGAAGCGCTGCAGGTCTTGTTGCAGGATCGTTTCTCCCCGCAGAAAAAACCTGAACTGGGGATGGTTCAACGTCTCGATCGGGGGACAACCGGACTGATGACGTTCTCGATACATCCACATTCCCACAAGGGGCTGAGTAAAATATTTATGGATCACCGGGTCGATAAACGCTATCTTGCGCTGGTCGGCGGCGTTCCGCAACCGGGACTGGGAGAAATCAGATCATTGCTGGCCCGTAGCCGGAAAGAGAACAAGGTGGTTTCGGTTCCGCGCGGGGGGAAGGAAGCGGTTACCCGCTACCGGGTGACAGAAAGGTACGGAAGCACCAGCCTGGTTGAACTTGATCTTTTGACCGGGCGATCTCATCAGATCCGTGCCCATATGGCTGAGCTAGGTTGCCCGTTATTGGGTGATTTGCGCTATGGAGGCATGACGGAGTTGAACCATGCGCCGATCGGCCGTCCGCTGCTCCATTCTGCAAGACTGGCTTTTTTTCATCCGGTGACCGGCGAGTCGCTTGAGTTCGAGGCCGGATTGCCGCATGATATGGCGACATTGAGAATTCAACTGATGGCTGAATAAAAAACAGCGTCCGCGCTGTTTCCCCTCAACCTTTTTAAGAGGCTGAATTTTGCTCTTTCCAAATATTGATCCGATCATCTTCAGTATCGGTCCACTTGCAGTGCGCTGGTACGGTCTGATGTACCTGTTGGGCTTTGTTTTCGCTTATCTGGTGATTTTGCGGTTTGCTCCGGCCAGGGGGGTGGAACTGGGAAAGGACGGGGTCTCCGATCTGCTTTTTTATGCAGTCCTTGGCGTCGTTCTCGGTGGCAGATTCGGTTATACCCTTTTCTATAATGCGGCCTATTTTATTCGTCATCCGCTGGAAATCTTCTATATCTGGGAAGGGGGGATGAGCTTTCATGGCGGTCTGCTCGGTGTGGTGGCTGCCATGGCCCTCTTCGCCCGACGCCGCAAACTTGTGCCGCTGGCACTCGGTGATGTGACGGTTCTGGCTGCGCCGATCGGCCTTGGTTTGGGTCGTATTGGCAACTTCATCAACGGTGAACTGTGGGGCCGGGTCACCGACCTCCCCTGGGCCGTTGTCTTTCCCGCGGCGGGTCCCGATCCGCGCCATCCGAGCCAGCTCTACGAAGCCGTTCTTGAAGGGCCGCTGCTGTTTGTCTGCCTCTGGTATCTTTATCGTCGCGGGACGCCGAGTGGATCCGTCTTCTTCAGCTTTTTTATGCTGTACGGGTTCTTCCGCTTTATGGTCGAATTTGTCCGGCAACCTGATGCACATCTTGGCTTCCTCTGGGCCGGCGCGACGATGGGCCAGCTGCTTTCTCTGCCGATGATCCTCTTCGGGGTGAGCGGTTTGTTCTATCTGCGTTACAGGACAAGGGTATGAAACAGGTCCGCGGAATTATTTTTGACTGTGACGGGGTCCTGTTTGAAAGTCGCAGTGCCAATCTTGCCTATTACAACCGGATACTGGCGGCGTTCGGTTATCCGTCCGTAACCGCCGATCAGGCAGAGCGTGCCCACCTCTGCCATACAGCGAGCAGCCCGGTTGTTCTCGCTGAACTGCTGGAGCCTGACCATGTAGAGCCTGCCCTGGAGTTCGCCGCCCAGCTCGATTATCGTGAATTCCTTTCCTTCATGACCCCGGAACCAAGCCTGACGGAGATGCTGGAAGCCCTGGCTACTGAGCTGCCGCTGGCCGTTGCGACAAACAGGGGCAAGAGTATCCACGCGATTCTGAAGCATTTTGCTCTGGACGGCTATTTCCAGGCGGTCGTCAGCAGTCACGATGTGTGCCGACCCAAGCCGGAACCTGACATGTTGCTGCTGGCGGCAAACCGGTTGCAGCTTGCCCCTGAGCTTTGCCTTTTTGTCGGGGATTCGGAGTTGGATCAACAGGCGGCTGAACGCGCCGGGGTGCCGTTTGCCTGCTATGGCAGTGCAATCCCGGCGGCCTGGCGGCTGGAAAGTCACCGGCAGCTGCTCAACTGGATTGGACGGTCCTCCGGCGCATGAGCTTACCGCCTTGAACCGGTCGCGGGGAAGGGGGGCTGAAACGGATCAGCCCCTTTGTGTGAACGGGATTCAGCGCAGGTACTTTGTCATTTCCAGGACGTTCCCCTGTCCCTGCCTGCGGTAGTGAACATTGTCCATAAGGCGATAGATCAGCTGGATCCCGCGCCCCTCCTCATCAGTCTCTTTTGCTTCTGAATCGGCCATGGCGGAAATATCGAAACCGTCCCCCTCATCAAAAACCTTCAGAGTCAGGTTTGATTCCGAGATGACAATCGTGATCCGCAGTTGCTTGTTCGGGTCTTCCCCGTTGCCGTGACAGATCGCGTTGGTTGCCGCTTCGGTGAGGACCAGGTTGAGATGGAATGCAAGTTCATCCCGGTCACCACTGAAGCGGATTGGCGCATGAGCCAGGTTTTCACTGATCCGGCCAATCAGTCCCAGATATTTCGTCTGGTTCGGGATGTTTATGTCGACGGAGATCTGATCTTGCATACTGTTTGAACGTCCTTGTCTGAGAGATCAAAAACTCTCAAGGGCCTCATCAGCAGAGCTGAATATTTCGAAGACTCGATGCAGTCGGGTGAGCTCGAACATGGAACGGACCTGGGGCTGCAGGCAGCACAGCTTGAGATTGCCGTCCCTGGTGCTGGCATTTTTAAAGCCGGACACCAGCGCGCCAAGGCCCGAGGAGTCGACGAAGCGCACTGAGGAGAGGTCAATCACGAGGTTGCACTTGCCTTCGTCGAACAGCTTTAACATCTCCTCCTTGAGAGAGCCGCTGTTGTGGGCATCCATCCGTTCTTCCTGGACAATAATCTTGACAATTTCACCATGTTCTTCAGTCGTCAGTTGCATGCAGTAATCTCCTTGTTGATGTGTCCTGAGCTTCTGTTCCTGTCAGAAGACAGTATAACTCAGTAGGGGTAGCCTGTGGTGCCGTCCCCTTGCTTCTGCCTGTTCTAGCTCTCCGGAGAGTCCAGGATTCTCAGGACCACCACAGAGATATCGTCATTGAAGTGATGCTGTCCGGTAAAAATTCTGATCTGCTGCAGGATCGCGTTGATAATCTCCTCAGGCGGCAGCGCGGTACATTCTTGGATCAATTTCTGCAGTTGCTCTTCGCCAAACAGCTCGTTATCTTCGTTTTCCGCTTCGGTGACGCCATCGGTGTACAGAACCAGAAGGTCACCGGGGTGAAGTGAGATGGCCCGCTGCTCAAAATCGACTTCCGGCCTGATGCCGAGGATCAACCCCTCCGCATCGAGCCATTCAACTGAATTGTCCGCTTTCCGCCAGAGCAGCGGCTTGTTGTGCCCGGCGCTGGTGTAATACAGTTTTCCAACGTCTGGATGGTACTGCAGGTAGAACATGGTCACGAAAAGTTCCGCCCTGGTGAGATCGCTGTAGAAGAAGCTGTTCAGGGCCCGCAGCATTTTGGCCGGCTCGTCTATGTTGGCGGAGCGCGCCTGAATGAAGGTTCTGGTCTCAGCCATAATCAATGCCGAGCCGATGTTGTGGCCCGAGACATCCGCTATGAGCAGATCGATCGAGCCGTCTTCACGTTCAATGAAGTCGTAGTAGTCTCCTCCGACCTGGTGGGCCGGCACACACAGGCCGGCAAGCTCGATCTCGCTTATTTCCGGGGTTCTGGAGGGGAGCAGTCCCATCTGGATGGTTTTGGCTATCTGTAACTCTCGCTCCTGTTCCCGAACTTCGAGCAGGCCGGTCAACTGTTTGTGATTGCGCCAGGCGATGGCGACCTGGCCGGCAATATTGTTGAACAGGGCGACAAATTCATCAGTGAAAATACCTTTTGCCGAACGGGAGAATGCCGAGAGAACGCCGACCGGCTCACCTTCCAGGACGATCGGCGCATGGGCGAACGATTTTATCCCCTCGCGGTGGATAACCGCCGCCGATTCAGGCTTGTCGAGGTAGTCGGTGTCGTTGACCAGAATCGCCTTGTTGGAGAGGAAGGCTGTCCCGATATAGGTTTTCATGTCCAGATTGCGTTCAGAGCCGCCAAAATGTTCTGAACTCATCCCGTGGTGACTGCGCACGGTCAGCATCATCTGCTCCTCATCCAGAAAGCGGATGACGGTGAGGTCGAATTTGAACTGCTGTGCCAGCAGCGCGAGAATATCATCCAGGGATTGCTGCAGATTGTTGCTCCCGGCGACGATCTGGGAGGCTTCGTAGAGGACGCTGAGCTGCTCCCGGCTGGCGGTCCGACTGAGCGTGACCGAGCCGAAGATGTCGAACACATCCTCCATCTTGCTGCCCCGGGTAGACAGATAGTTTTCCAGAATGATGCGGGCCGGCGCGGCACCGACATAGCCGGCGAGGGTCCTCTCGGTAAAGCTTTTCAGTTTGGGGATTTCCTCGTCGGAGAGGTTGCCGCGCTGATTTATCTCCTTGTTGTTCTGGCGCAGATACTCGGAGATCACAGTATTGGCCTGCTTTTCTCCGATAAACTTGGACATCAGTTCGGTAAATTCCAGAATCGTCGGTGCCTGACTGATCCGTTGCCGCTGAGATATGAACTGGACATCACCGAAAACATCGACGAATCGACTCGCCTGCTCTGCTTCTGAATCAGTCTGCCCGGTGAAGAAAGAGAGCGTCAAGAATGCGGCAAGGTTGAAAAACAGGCTCCAGAAGAGGGAATGGGTCCAGATGTCAAAACCTGTCAGGTTGAACAGTTGCAACGGGCGCAGCAGTGAAATGCCGAACAGCCCGCGCTCGAGAATGTCGCTCTCAAGCCAGCCGGAGAGGACAAAGGACGGGATCAGCAGGGTATAGAACCAGAGCAAAAACCCAAAGGATAGGCCTGCGATCGCTGCCTTGTGGTTGGCGCGCTTCCAGTAGAGCCCACCCAGCATGGCGGGAGCGAACTGGGTAGCAGCCATAAACGAGATCAGCCCGATATTCACCAGAGCATACGAATCGCCGATGATCCGGTAATAGAGATACCCGAGAAAAACCACCAGCAGGATGCCGAGTCGTTTGAGGTTGAGCAGGACGGTGGAGTAGTCGCCCATGCCCAGTTTGAACCTGAGGATGACCGGCATGACCAGATGATTGAGGATCATGGTCGACAGGGCGACAGAGGAGACCATGACCATTCCGGCGGAAGCGGAAAAGCCGCCGATGAAAACAAGCAGCGCCAGCCAGGACTGTCCGGCACTCAGCGGCAGGGTGATGACAAAATAGTCTGCATGTGTGGTGTCCCCTCCGTTGAGCAGCAGTCCTCCCAGGGCGATCGGGATCACAAAGAGGTTGATCAGGAATATGTAGGCCGGGAACCGCCACATCGCTTTCTTGATATGGGATTCATCCGCATTTTCGATAACCATGATGTGAAACTGTCGAGGCAGAAACATGACCGCCATCATCGAGATGAAAGTCAGTGTGAACCAGTTCGGGAAGGAAACCGAGTTTTCACCAAGGTGGAAGAGGTTTTCCCGCTGGGGGTACTGATGCAGGAAATTTTCGAAAATATCGCCGAACCCGTCAAACAGGCCGAAGGTGACAAACAGGCCGACCGCGATGAAAGAAATGATTTTTATCAGAGATTCAAGGGCAACGGCAGCAACCAGGCCTTCATGACGCTCCGAGGCATCAAGGTTGCGGGCGCCGAAGAGGACCCCGAACAGGCCGAGGATGAGGGCCATGATCAATGCGGTATCGATGTAGCCGGGCAAGGCCGGAATCAGGGTCTGGATCGGCTGGCTGGCTATGCTCAGCGGGTTGCAGAGCAGGTCGAAGGTATGTGCCACCGCTTTGAGCTGCAGGGCGATATAGGGCATGATGCCGAGGACCGCAAAGAGGGTGACAATCGCGCCCAGCGTGGCAGAGCGGTCATAGCGGCTGGAAAGAAAATCGGCGATGCTGGTGATGTTCTCCTGCTTGCTGATTCTGACCATTTTACGTAGCAGGTACCACCAGGTGAAGGCGATCAGGGTCGGGCCGAGATAGACCGGGAGGAAGTCGAGTCCGCTGGTTGCCGCCCGGCCGACGCTCCCGTAGAACGTCCATGAGGTGCAGTAGATGGCCACCGACAGGGAATAGATGTACGAATTTGAAATCAGGCTGCGCCCTTGGGCGCGGCGCCTGTCAGCGTAGTAGGCAACCCCGAACAGAAGGGCGAAGTAGGCGACTGATGTCAGCGCAACCGTCTGGACCGATATCATGATTTCGTCCGGTCGCTTCTGTCGGATTTGTGGGGTTGTTCGTCTTGCCCCAGCTGGCAGGTGAACAGGTAGATGACCAGGATTGAGAGCGGCCAGCCGACAAAGAAATAGAGAATCAGGATCGGGATACCCAGAAACAATTGAGAGGAATTGAAAATCTGAATGAAGGGGAAGTTGAGCATGATGATGCCCAGGATCAGGCAAAGGACCCAGGCCTCCCGTGTTGAACTGCCCTGGTATCTCTTCATGGGGTATCCCGATTTCAGGGTTGCCGACAGATTGACTTTTTTTATTATAGACCAGTCAACAGCTGCTGTCGACAGGAAGATCGCTGCATGATATGCGCTAGGTAGTTTGAATTATTCTGTTTTCGTTCATGTCCGGGGTGAAGGCCGTTTACTGTCCTGTCCTTCCGGCCGCAGCAAGCCCCGTGAGCGACCTGCTCGACTTCAGGTCTTGTGCAGGGGTATATTGTGAGAGAAGCCGTTTTCCACAATTTTTCAGCTCTGCACGGCTGCTTCGGCCGGGAAGAGTTTTTTCATCAATGGTTCTGGCACCCGCCTGAGTGTTTGACCGATTCCGGCGAGTGTGCTACTAAAACCGATTGATCCCGTGACGAACAGGTTGCCGGTCATGCGTTGTTCCTGTCCCAGCCAGACCCAGGAGTCTCCTCTGTGTGCATTGTCTCTCATCGCCTGAAGTATCCTCCTGCGCTTCTGCTCGTCGCGTTTGTTCTGCTCACCGGGTGCTATCCCGGGGGGGCTGCCCAGCGGGCAGCCCACGTTGAGCAGGGCTCGACAGACTATGTCTCTGAAATCAGCCTGCCTGAGGCAAAATCCGCTTTCGCCTACACGCAATATCGGCTGCTGGTTGCTGAAGGGCGCTGGGACGAGGCCCTTGCTGCTCTGGAGCGGGCTGTTGCTGTGGATGGGAACTCTCGTTATCTGCGGATGACCCTGGCCAAGGCCTACCTGCACACAAAACAGCAGGACCGGGCCATACCACTTCTGCGGGATCTTCTGGAACAATATCCGGACTTTTCCGACGGACATGAATTGCTGGCTGATCTCCTGCTGTATGATGAAAAACCGTCGGACGCGGTCACGCATTACCGGCAGGCACTGGCAGCCGGAGGGCAATCGACGCCGCTGAGGCTCAAGTTGGGAATGGCGCTGGCCCGGAGCGGTGAACTCACAGAGGCGATCGCTGTGGCCTCGGCGATTCTGCAGGACCAGCCGGATTCGATGTCCGCCATGCTGTCGCTGAGCCGTTATTACCGGGAAGACAGGCAGTTCTCCCAGGCCGTGAACGTTTATCGGCAGATTCTCGCAATGAGACCCGGCCAGGAGCAGGTCCTGCTCGAACTTGCGGATCTTCTGCAGCAGCTGGACCGGATTGACGAGGCCCTGGAACTTTATCTTGACGGACTGGAAGAACAGCCGGGAAGCATTGCCATGCGGGAACGGCTGGCCCGCCTTCTGGTGCGGGAAAAGCGCTATCCGGAAGCGCTGCAGCAGCTGCAGGCGTTGAACGACCGGTACCCCGACAGGCTTGAGGTCCTGAGCCGGATCGGCCTGCTGCAACTGGAGATGAAGCGATGGGCGGAGGCGGAGTTGATGTTCCGTAAAATTCTCCGGCAGCAGCCCGATCATGACCGCAGTCGCTATTATCTCGGGATGGCCCTCTCCGGTGCCGGGGATATCCCGGGCGCCCTCGAGGAGCTTGCCGGGGTTGCGGAAGATTCTCCGGTTCGGCTTGAAGCGGTGACCCAGCGGGCTTATCTCCACCAGTTGAGCGACCAGGCACAGCAAGCCATTGCGCTCCTTAGAACCGAACTGGATAAAGGCCGCAGCGCGCCGATTCTTTTCTATTACCTGGCGTCTTCCTACGCCAGCCAGGACCAGCTGGAACCCGCTGAACGGGTTCTGCGCGAGTCGCTGGAGCTGTATCCGGAAGATGTGAACCTGCGCTACCAGCTCGGAGTCGTGCTCGAAAAACTGGAGCGACGGGACGCTGCTCGGCAGGAAATGGAGCGGATCCTTGAACTGGACCCTGAACATGCTGATGCCCTCAACTATATGGCCTACCTCAAGGCGGAGACCGGGGAGAACCTGGAGCTGGCCTTGAGCGAGGTAAAACGCGCTCTGGCTACGAAAGAGGCCGGTTATATTCTTGATACTCTAGGCTGGGTCTATTATAAACTCGGCAGGTTCGAAGAGGGCCGTCAGCCCTTGGAGAAGGCCCTGCAATTGCGTCCGGATGATACGGTCATTCTGGAACATCTGGGGGATTTGTACCGTGCCCTCAGCCTCTGGCAGCTGGCTGCAGAGGCCTACCGGCAGATTCTTGAACTGGATCCCCTCGCAGAGGGCGTCCAGGAAAAACTGGACTCCCTGCCGGAGGGGCAGCACCAATGAAGCAGGGCCTGTTGATTCTGCTCTTGCTTATGGCTGGCTGTGCCCGGCCGGACAGCGCGCTCAGGCCGCTGCCGACAGCGTCTGAGCTGCTTGAAAGCTTTGCCCGCACTCAAGGGCTCTACCGGTCCCTCGACGGCGAGGCCAGGGTCGGCGTGACGGTCGCTGACAAGTTTTTTTCCAGCCAGCAGTTCCTGCTGGTGGACAGGCCAGACCGTTTGCGGATCGACGCGCTTTCATCCTTCGGCCAACTGCTCCTGCAGTTGGCGGTCGACCGGGATGAAATGATGGTCTTCCTCAACACGACTGTGCCGGGTCGATATTATCGTGGGGCGGCAAGTGACGCGAACCTGTGGCGTTTTACCCGTCTGCCGATCGGACTGGAGCAGATGCTCGAATTGCTGCTCTATGATCCTCCGTTGATCGCGAGTGCGGCACTCCGGGTAGCGCATCATCCGCAGGGTGCTCTTTTGTCTCTGGACGGGGGCTCACAGCGGCAGGAGATTGTTTTTGACCGGCGCTGGCGCCCTGTGTTTATAAGCTATTTTGATCGGGACCAGCTCAGTTTGCAGGTCGGTTATGAAAAGTTTTCCGAGGTCAGCGGATTTCCTTCCCGCATCCGGATAGAAATCCCGGGGCAGAAGACCAGCGCGTCGGTCAGGTTCTCAGAGGTCCGGACCAATGTGGCGATTCCTGCAGAGCGTTTTTCGTTTGTCCAGCCGGCCAATACCACGCTGGAAAATCTGCCGGAATGAAATTGGCAACCAACCGGAGGCAGGCATGATATTTAAATTTGCGCGACTGATGCTGACAGTTCTGCTGGTGCTCACCGCCTGCAGCAATTCGCAGCAATCTACCGAGGTCTCCGCTCCAGACACTGCACCGGCCCATGGTGACACCTTTATCGAGGCGTCGATCGGGGACGCCAGCAACCTGCTGCCGGTCCTCTCGTCGGATAGCGCCTCGAGTGATATCAACGGGCTGGTCTACAATGGCCTGGTCCGTTACGACAAAGATCTGAAAATCGAAGGGGAGCTGGCCGAATCCTGGGAGATTTCCGAAGACAACCTGACCATCACCTTCACCCTGCGCGAAGGGGTGAAATGGCACGACGGAACCCCGTTCACCTCGGCAGACGTCCTGTTCACCTACCAGCTTTACACAGATCCGAAGACCCCGACCGCTTATGCCGAGTCTTTCAAACAGGTGGCCAGCGCGGAAGCACCCGATCCCCATACGTTCCGGGTGAGTTATCCTGAGCCCTACGCACCTGCCCTGATCAGCTGGGGAATGGCGATCCACCCAAGGCACCTCCTGGAAGGCAAGGATGTGACCAAGAGTCCGCTCTCCAGGGCGCCGATCGGCACGGGTCCCTACATGTTCAAGGAGTGGAGCAGCGGAGAAAAGATTGTTCTGGAGGCCAACCCCGACTATTTTGAAGGTCAGCCCCACATCAAGCGGGTGGTCTATCGGATCATTCCTGATCAGTCCACCCAGTTTCTCGAGCTGCAGACCGGCAGCCTTGATTTTATGGGCCTTTCGCCGCTGCAGTATGATCGGCAGACCGACACGGTCGCGTTCAGACGCCTGTACAACAAGTACAATTATCTGAATTTCGGCTACTCGTACCTGGGATACAACCTGAATCGGCCTCTGTTCCAGGACAGGCGGGTTCGTCAGGCGCTGACCTATGCCATCGACAAGCAGGAGATTATCGAAGGCGTTCTGCTCGGTTACGGGCGCGCGGCCACCGGTCCCTACAAGCCGGATACCTGGGTCTATAACAGCGGAGTCAAGCAATACGGATACAATCCGCAGAAGGCCCGGGAACTGCTGGCATCCGCAGGCTGGCAAGATCTGGACGGAGACGGAATCCTGGAGAAAGATGGCAGGCCGCTTGCGTTCACCATCGTGACCAACCAGGGCAACGACCTGCGCGCCAAGAGCGGCGAAATCATCCAGCGGCGGTTTCGTGAAGTGGGAGTCGACGTCCAGCTGCGGATAATTGAGTGGGCGACCTTCCTCAAGGAATTCATCAACCCGGGCAAGTTTGATGCAACGATTCTCGGCTGGACCGGCGGACCGGAACCGGATCAGTTCAACATCTGGCATTCGAGCAAGACCGGACCCCGCCAGCTGAATTTTATCGGTTTTAAAAATGCGGAAGTCGATGCTTTGCTGGAGAAGGGGAGGAGAACCTTCGACCTGCAGGAGCGCAAGAGCTATTATGACCGCTTTCAGGAGATCCTCGCAGAGGAACAGCCTTACACCTTTCTCTACATTGCCGAAGCGTTACCTGCCGTGGCCAAGCGTTTCAGGGGAGTCGAACCCGCCGCAGCAGGGATCCGCTATAATTTTATCGAATGGTACGTTCCGCGCGGTGAACAGAAGTACAGCCGCTGAAAAAATTTTCCTGAGGCTGGCCGACGGCGCAGCCTTGTGCAACGGGAATACAGATCGATATGCTCCACTACCTGTCAAAACGTCTGTTGCTGATGATCCCCCTGCTACTGGGGATCACCCTGATCTCCTTTGTGGTGATCCACCTGGCGCCGGGTGAGCCGACCGATCTGCAGACCCAGCTCAATCCGGAGGCGAGCAGTGAACTGCAGGATCGCTTGCGGGTCCAGTATGGACTGGATCAACCGCTGCACATCCAGTACTTCGACTGGCTGGGGCGTCTGCTGCGGCTCGATTTCGGTGAGTCGTTTGCGCTCGATCATCGGCCGGTACTGGATAAGATTATTGAACGGCTGCCGATCACTATCCTGCTCAATGTCCTGTCGATCGTCCTGATTCTGGGGATTGCCGTGCCGTTGGGGGTTCTTTCCGCAGTGCGCCGCAACAGCCTGTTCGATCGGGTGACAACGGTGCTGGTCTTTGTCGGTTTTGCCATGCCGTCGTTCTGGTTGGCCCTGCTGCTGATGGACTGGTTCGGGGTGCGACTGGGGCTGGTGCCGATCTCAGGGATCAAGTCGCTCGGCTACGAATATCTGAGTCTGGGCGGTCAGCTGCTGGATCGTGTTCAGCATCTGGTTCTGCCGGTATTCATCTCAGCGATCGGTGGTCTGGCCGGGTTCTCCCGTTACATGCGGTCCAATATGCTCGAGGTCGTGCGACAGGATTATATCCTCACCGCCCGCGCCAAAGGATTGTCGGAACGGACAGTGATCTACAAGCACGCTCTGCGCAATGCCCTGCTGCCGGTGATCACCATTCTCGGTCTTTCTGTCCCGGGGCTGATCGGTGGCAGTGTGATTTTCGAAACGATTTTTGCGATTCCCGGAATGGGCAAGCTGTTTTATGATGGCGTGATGATGCGCGACTATCCGCTGATCATGGGTATCCTGGTCATGGGGGCGGTGCTGACCCTGGTGGGAAACCTGCTGGCTGATATCTCCTATGCTCTGGCGGACCCCAGAATCAGACAGGGACGGGGCGATCGGTAAGTTGAGTGACAAGACGGAGCGAGCTATGCAACAGAAATCGGCCAGGCTTGGAGAAATGCTGCTGCAGACCGGATTGATCGACCAGTTCCAGCTGGACTCGGCTCTTTCCTACCACCGCAACATGGGGGGCAGGATCGGCAGTGCGCTTGTCAAGCTGGGATATGTCTCCCTGGAGACGGTGCAAAAGTTTGTTGCCCGGCAGGCAAAGGGTCCAGTGGTCGACCTGGCTGCGCTGACGGTTTCGGCGACACTGCTGAACCTGATCCCGGCGGCGAAGCTCTACAAATGCAAAGCGTTTCCGGTGGAACTGCGCAAGGATGGCAAGGGCCGGTCACTGATTGTCGCCATGGCTGATCCCGACAACCTCTTCCTGGTTGATGATCTGCAGTTCATGGCGGGGTGTCGGGTAATTCCTGCCTCTGCCCCGGAAGAGGATATCCTGGCCGCGTTGAAACGATACTTCCCGCGGAGGAAGCCCGAAGCTCTCTATACTTTGCCCGAGGCCGGTGATCCGACGATGAGGAGCCTGAGAGCGAGAGAGGAGCGGCTTGATCGGTTGATTGACCTGCTCAAGGCGAGAGGGATTCTGACCCAAAGTGAAGTGGATCAGCTCAAATAATTAATTGCCCGGAGAAGGAACCTGCAGTGCTTAATCGTCAATCCTTCTGGCGTGCCGTTGTCTGGCAGCGCCTGAAACATAACCGGATGGCGCTGGCCGGTGGCCTGATTGTCGCGGGGATGTTCGCCCTGGCGGGGATCGCGAGCCTGGTCAGTGGTGATCCCGCCGCGATCGATGTCAGTCAGAGTCTGCTGCCGCCGAGTTTGGCGCACCCGCTGGGGACGGATGACCTGGGCCGCAGTGTGCTGGTCCGACTCCTCTACGGGGCACGGATTTCCCTGCTGGTCGGCTTCGTTGCGGTGGGAATTTCCTGCCTGATCGGTATTTTTCTCGGCGCCCTGGCCGGGTTTTATGGGGGCTGGGTCGACACCCTGATCATGCGCTTTGTCGACATCATGCTCTGCTTCCCGACCTTCTTCCTGATTCTGGCGGTCATCGCCTTTCTCAACCCCTCGATCTGGAACATCATGATTGTTATCGGGGTGACCAGCTGGATGGGCGTAGCACGCCTGATCCGCGCTGAATTCCTGTCGCTGCGGGAACGCGATTTCGTTCAGGCCGCGATAGCCCTCGGGGCCTCGGATATGCGGCTGATCTTCAGGCATATCCTGCCGAACGCCCTGTCGCCGGTGCTGGTTACCGCAACCCTGGGGGTTGCCGGGGCGATCCTGACAGAGAGCGCGCTCTCATTCCTTGGTATCGGCGTCCAGCCGCCGACGCCCTCGTGGGGGAATATGCTGATCACCGGCAAACAGACCCTGGGAAGCGCCTGGTGGTTGTCCGTGTTTCCCGGGCTGGCGATCCTGATAACAGTGCTCGGCTACAACCTGCTGGGAGAGGGGATCCGGGATGCTCTCGATCCGAGGTTGAAGGAATGACCGGGATTTTTTACGGCACCCCCGTCGCCTTGCTGGAGGGCAGGCTGCGCGCCCTGGCAGAGGCTGATTTAGCTCTGGTTTATGACAGCTATCACCCTGACGCTCCTTTCCTGCAGCATTTTCCCGCCAGGCAGGATTACCTCGCTTTTGCCGAACAGAATCTGGCTGACGTGTCGCTGGTCGAGTGGAAACTCTTCGGCCAGCGACGGAGTGGCTGCGCCACCGAGGTTCTCTGCTGGTTGCGCATGGATATAGGGGGAGCATGCCGGGAACTGTATGAACTGGCACTGCTGATCGCATCCGACGACGGCTGGAGCTATCATTCCGCGCAGAAGCTGACTCCTGAAGATTATGCGGGACCGGCTGAAAAGATCGATTTTCACCATTTTGACAATGCTGAACCCAAAATCCGTTTCTGAGCATCATCTGCCATGCCCGAACTTCCCGAAGTAGAAACCACCCGGCGCGGTCTCGAACCGCTGATCTGCAACCGGCGGATAACCGGGGTCGTCCTGCGGGTGCCAAAGCTGCGCTGGCCGCTTGATCCTCGGTTGCCTGAACTGCTGGTCGGCCAGCAGATCCTTGCGGTTTGCCGCAGGGCCAAATACCTGATGATTCAGCTTGAACAGGGCTGCCTGCTACTGCATCTGGGCATGTCCGGTAGCCTACGGGTGGTGCCATTCCAGACTCCGGCAGGAAAACATGATCATGTCGATATTCATTTTGCGGACGGCCAATGTCTGCGTTTTAATGACCCGCGCCGTTTTGGCCTGCTCTCTTTTTTTCTGGGGGCTCCTGGTGACCATCCTCTGCTGACCCACCTCGGCCCTGAACCGCTTGCCACCGACTTCAGGGGAACTTTTCTGTTTCAGCGCTCGCGTAACCGGCGCTTGGCGGTCAAGCCTTTTATCATGGATCAGCGAACCGTCGTTGGTGTCGGGAATATCTACGCCAGCGAAGCACTGTTCAGGGCCGGAATCCGTCCCGACCGCGAGGCGGGGCGGATTTCGGCGAAACGGTATGAGGAGCTGTCCCGGCAGATTAAAGAGGTCCTGCTGGCGGCACTTGAGGCCGGCGGAACGACGGTCGCCGATTTCCGCCAGGCGGATGGCCGGCCGGGGTATTTCAAACAGCAGCTGCAGGTCTACGGGAGAGACGGGCAGCCCTGCCCTGGATGCGGGCGATCTATCGTCAAGACAAGCCTTGGGCAGCGGTCGACTTTCTTCTGCCGGCACTGTCAGCGATGACGATTGCGCGGCCCGTCGGAACCTCTTGCCTCGCTGCATCCCTGCTCCCCTGTTTTTTCAACGTTTTCCCCCCATGCAGGATGCCGGCTTTTTCCTTGACGGAGCAGGAACGGAAGCGTTATCTTTCAAAACTTAATTTTTTGTGAAAAGGATTCTCTGTCAATGGAAGAACTGAACGATTTACTCCGTCAAAGACGTGAAAAAATAGATAGTTATCGCGAGGCGGGAATCAACCCCTTTGCCAATGATTTCAAGGTCACCCATACCACTGCGGAAATTGCCGGCCTGCATCTCGATGACGACGCCGACGCTCTTATGGAGTCCGTGGCGGAATATTCCATCGCCGGCAGGATCATGGCCCGGCGCGATTTCGGCAAAGCGGCCTTTCTGCAGCTGCAGGACGGGACCGGCCGCTTTCAGGTGTACGTGGCAAAGAACCAGATCGGGGATGACAATTTTGAGCTGTTCCGCAAGTTCGATATCGGCGATATCGTTGGTGTCTCCGGCGCCCCGTTCCGGACCAAAACCGATGAACTCTCCCTGCGCGCCGCAGCTGTTCGCCTGCTGACCAAGTCTCTGCTGCCGCTGCCGGAGAAATGGCATGGGCTGACCGATGTCGAGACTCGCTATCGTCAACGCTATCTCGATCTGATCGTCAATCCGGATGTCCGTGAGGTCTTTCGCAAACGCAGCAGGATTGTCAGCCTGATCCGCAATTTCATGGTCGACCGGGGCTACCTCGAAGTCGAGACGCCGATGATGCAGCCGGTGGCGGGGGGGGCCACGGCCAAACCGTTCGTGACTCATCACAATACCCTGAAGATGGACCTTTTCCTCCGCATCGCCCCGGAGCTCTACCTGAAAAGGCTGGTGGTCGGCGGCTATGACCGGGTTTTTGAGATCAACCGGAACTTCCGTAATGAAGGGATTTCGATTCAGCATAATCCTGAATTTACCATGATGGAGTTTTACCAGGCTTATGCGACCTACCATGATCTGATGGATTTTACCGAGGAGTTGATCTGTCAGGTCGCCAGGGACGTCTGCGGCAGCTATGTGATCCCCTACGGCGGCAGGGATGTCGACCTGACTCCTCCCTGGGATCGGCTGACCCTGAAAGAGGCGATCGTCAAATACGGCAAGGTGGAGATGTCGGTCATTGAAGATCGTGACCGTGCGTTGGAGTATGCCGGGGCCCTCGGCCTGGAGCTGGACAAGGGCATCGGTCATGGCAGGCTTCTGACGGAAATTTTCGACGAAGTCGTTGAACCGAACCTCTGGCAGCCGACCTTTATCACCGAATATCCGACCGAGGTCTCGCCCCTGTCACGCAAAAATGATGAAAGACCCGATGTCGTTGACCGTTTTGAGCTGTTTATCGTCGGTCGCGAGCTGGCAAACGCATTTTCCGAGCTGAATGACCCCATCGATCAGAAGGAGCGCTTCCATCAGCAGCTGGCTGAGAAGGCCGCTGGCGACGAGGAAGCCCATGCCATGGATGAAGATTACATCCGCGCCCTGGAATATGGTCTGCCGCCGACGGCGGGCGAGGGGATCGGTATCGATCGTCTGGTCATGCTGTTGACCGATTCTGCATCGATCCGGGACGTCATTCTATTTCCCCAGCTTAGGCCGGAAGCCGGCTGAGAACCCGGAACGGACACTCAGATGACCTATGAATGGTTCATCAGTCTGCGCTACTTGAGGGCCAAGCGGAAGCAGACGTTCATCTCGGTAATCTCTTTTATCTCCATTGCAGGGGTCACCCTGGGAGTCGCGGCACTGATTCTGGTGCTGGCCGTGATGACTGGGTTCACTGACGGCGTCCGCCAGCAGATTCTTGGCAACGTTCCCCATGTCCTCGCCCAGAAGTTCGGGGAGGGGATCTCGGCGCATCAGCAATTTGTCGACCAGGCCCTGAGCACAGCTCACGTTGTTTCGGCGTCCCCGTTTGTCTCCAAGGAGGCGATGCTGGTCTCCCGTGGCAATGTCGCTGCGGTCAGCATCAAAGGGGTGGAGGCCGGGCACAAGGTTTTCAGCCAGTCGATGTTGACGGCCAACGGACAGACCGCCGAAGAGCTGCTCTTTGATGAGTCCGCCGGACGACCGGGGATTATCATCGGAGTCGACACGGCGACCAGCATCGGCGTTTCTGTCGGCGATTCGGTCAATGTGATCCCCCCGCTGTTCAATATTACCCCCTTCGGCATGATTCCCAAGATGAAGCCGTTTGAGGTGATCGGAGTCTTTGAAAAGCAGAGCAGCCTGATCGACAGTTTTTATGCCTATATCCCGCTGTCTGTAGCACAAAGCTTTTTTGACATGCAGGGACAGGTCAGCGGTATCGAAATCGAGGTGGATGGCTTTGACAGGGCCCCTGCCGTTGCCGAGGAGCTCGGCCGCAGTTTTGCGTTCCCCTATATCATCCGCCCGTGGCAGAGCCTCTACGGTTCTTTCCTGTCCGCTTTGAAGCTGGAAAAACTGGGACTGTTCATCGTCTTGGCGATTATCGTGCTGGTGGCTGCATTCAATATTGCGACAACCCTGATCATGGTGGTGATGGAGAAGCATCGGGATATCGCCATCCTGCGCGCCATGGGGGCCAACGCCCGCAGTATCATGAAGGTGTTCGTCCTTGAAGGCTTTATCATCGGCACGCTGGGAACGGCGATGGGGACCGCTCTCGGCGTCACCCTGGCCCACTATGCCGATGCGTTGATCAAGGGCCTTGAACGGCAGTTCGGCATCAAGATTTTCGACCAGGCTGTCTACGGTATGGAACGCTTTCCCTCCGAGGTCGTCGTTACGGATGTGGTTGCGGTGGTCGTCGTGGCGATGACCATCTCCCTTTCGGCGACGATTTATCCCGCCTGGCGTGCTTCGCGGATGGACCCGGCTGAAACCCTGCGCTATGAATAGGTCCGGTCGATGATTGAAGTTCGGAATCTGTGTAAGAATTTTGCCACGGCGGGGGGCGAGCTCAGAGTACTGCAGGACCTGAATCTGACTGTGGACGATGGTGAACGGATCGCCGTGGTCGGCCGGTCAGGGGCGGGGAAGACCACCCTGATGCATATTCTGGGAGGGATTGACAGGCCGAGCAGTGGACAGGTCCTGTTCGACGGTGAAGATGTGTTCTCCCTGCAGGGAGCAAGGCTGGATGCCTTTCGTAACCGCCAGATCGGCTTTATCTTCCAGTTTCATCAGCTGCTGCCGGAATTCACCGCCCTGGAAAATGTCATGATGCCCCTGCTGATCGGCCGGGTGGAACGGAGGGAGGCGGTAGCTGCCGCAACGTCATTATTGTCCGAAGTCGGCCTGGCGCAGCGGCTGGACCATAAACCCGGGGCTCTCTCCGGTGGGGAACAGCAGCGCGTGGCGATCGCCCGGGCGCTGATCCGGCAGCCGCGCCTGTTGCTAGCGGATGAACCGACCGGCAACCTGGACAGCCGGACCTCTGATGAAATCATGGCCCTGCTTGATCGCCTCCACCGGAACCGCGGGCTGACCATGGTGATCGTCACGCATAATGAGGGGCTGGCTGCCAGCCTGGACCGGACACTGCGGATGCGCGACGGCCTGCTGGCGGGAGACGCTCGGAATAAATTGTCATTGCAGTAATTCTGCAAATTTGTAGAGGTCGTATCTAATTATGTATTTTCGTTTCCTGATGGTTGCCTGCCTGTTGCTCTGCGGGGCGGGACTGGCCGCAGCGCAAAGCTATACGGTCGTGGATGTCGAAGTTGCCGGTAATGACCGGGTTTCCATTGCCAGTATCAGGGCCGTGCTTGACATTGTTCCCGGGCAGACAGTCACGGCCGAACAGATCGATCAGGCGGTTCAGGACATTTTTGCCCTCGGCCGTTTCGATGATGTGGCCGCAGAGCTGAGCGACAGGGACGGTGGACAGGTGCTGATCTTTTCTGTTTCGGAACGCCCCCTGCTGCGTGAGATCCGTCTGGAGGGTGAAGATGAAATCTCGGAAGAGGACCTGCGCGCGCTGATCACAATCAAACTTCCGACACTTTACGATCCGCGCCAGGTCAGGTCAACGGTCGCAGCGTTCAAGCAGGCCTATGTCGAGGAAGGGCACCGGGCCGCACAGATTGAACCGGAGCTGACGACCGATGAAAAGAACGAGGCAGTCCTGACGTTCAGGATCGATGAAGGGGCAAATACTCTGGTCGGCGAGATCCTCTTCGACGGGAACCGGGTCTTCAGGGACAAGGAACTCAGGAAGGTCATCGAAACCCGCGAGCGCTGGTGGCTCTCCTGGCTGACCGGGCGGGGAACCTATCGCGAGGACATGGCCCGCAATGATGTCTACCTGCTGCAGGAGTATTATCATAACCACGGCTACATGGACGTTGAGATCCGTCAGCCGCAGGTGTCGCTCAGCGATGACAGCACGTCTCTGCTGATCCTGTTTGAAATTGAAGAAGGGGGTCAGTATCGGGTTGGCAATGTCGAAGTGAGCGGCGATCTGCTGCTTGCTCAGGACGAACTGCTGGAGCGGGTGTCTATGGTTCCTGAAACAGTTTTCAGCCGCGCCGAGCTGCGGCAATCTGTCCTGGCTCTCACCGATCTCTACGCTGACCAGGGATATGCCTACGTCAATGTGACCCCACTGACCAAAAAAGACCGGGACAAGCGCACGATTGATCTGACTCTGGACGTCGAGCAGGGGCAGCTGGTTCATATCGACAGGATCAGCATCCGGGGCAACACCAAAACCCGGGACAAGGTTATTCGGCGCCAGCTGGCGCTGGCAGAGGGCGACCGTTTCAGCGGCAGCAAGATCCGCGAGAGTCGCCGGGCGATCAGAAACCTCGGATTTTTCGATTCGGTGAATATTGTCGATTCTCAGGGGGAGGACGCCTCCCGGGCCAACCTGGACATCGAAGTGACCGAGCGGCCGACCGGTACCTTTTCGCTTGGAGCAGGGTACTCGTCCGTGGACAAGTTTGTTGCCCAGGGGTCAATCAGTCAGGACAACTTTGCCGGCTACGGAGTAAAGCTGGACCTTGCGGCTTCGTTGGGCGGGTCCTCCACCACCTACCGGATCGGGGTCACCGACCCCTATTTCCTCGATACCAAGTGGACCGCAGGGTTCGATCTCTACAAGCGGGAACAGGAGTGGACCGATTTTTCCGAAGACACCACTGGTGGTGCGATCCGGGGAGGCTACCCGCTGACCAAGAATCTGCGCTGGTTGCTGACCTACCGTTACGAAGAGAAAACAATCTATGATGTGACGTCGGACAGCCTGCTGATCCTCGAGCAGGAGGGGGACGCGATCCTCTCCTCGATTACTGCCGCGCTGAATCGCAACAGCACCGACTACTATCAGGATCCGTCTTCCGGCGGGATCTCCAAGTTCACCTTTGAATACGGCGGACTTGGCGGCACCGAGCATTTCGGCAAGGTGGTCGGGTCGCACCGGCATTTCTGGCCTGCATTTCTTGGGACCGTCATCTCTCTGCATGGGCAGGTGGGCTATGTCTACGAGACCACCAGCGAGCCGATCCCGATCGGCGAGAAGTTTTTCCTCGGCGGGCTGCGCTCGATCCGCGGGTTCAAGACCCGTGAAGTCGGTCCGGTGGACCCGGCGACCGGCGACTTCATCGGTGGTGAAAAGTCGGCATTTTTCAACCTGGAATACCTCTTTCCGATTTCGAAGAGCATGGGGGTGAAGGGGGTCCTCTTCTACGATATCGGCAACGCCTGGCTGCAGGAAGAGGATTATTTTTCCGATATGCGCTACAGTGCTGGCGGCGGTATCCGCTGGTTCAGCCCGCTGGGCCCGCTCCGTTTCGAGTGGGGCTACAACCTTGACCCGAAAGACGATGAAAAGCGGACGATTTTTGAATTTTCCATCGGCACCGCGTTCTAATCATGACTTGACAGGAGAAAATCGAATGAAACAATGTGTACTGACTCTGATCGCCCTGGCCTTTACCGCATCCTCCGTGCTGGCCGCCGGTGGAATAGCCTATGTCGACCTGCAGAAGGCCCTGAATACCTCGAATGCCGGCGTCGCAGCCAAACAGGAGATCAGCGAGCAGGTAAAAAAGTACGAAGTGATCGTCAAGGAGAAGCAGGATGCGCTGCTGACCCTGAAGGATGAGATAGAGAAGCAGTCGGTGCTGCTTTCCGAAGATGCAAAATCGCAAAAAATGCGGGAGTATCAGCAGCAGGGCAAGGACCTGGAGCGCTTCACCAAGGATATCCAGGAGGAGCTGCAGCAGAAGGACGCCGATTTTACCAACCGGATTCTTGAGCAGCTGAGCGAGGTCATCAGGGAGATCGGGGAGGCCGAAGATTACGACCTGGTGCTGGAAAGGACCGGCATCCTGTATACCTCAGGCCGGATCGATATTACCCAGAAGGTGATTGACGCTTACAACGCCAAACAGCAATAGGGGAGTTCTGATGGCCACCTTGCAACAACTGGCGGAACTGGTCGGTGGACAGGTCAGGGGGGATGCGACCTGTGAAATCGGTCGGGTCGCTCCGATCGACAGTGCCGGAGAGGGGGAAATCACCTTTCTTGCCAATCCGAAGTACCTGTCAAAGCTCGGTACGACCGGGGCTGCAGCAATTATCGTCGCTCCCGGAATTGAGCTGCCGGACCGGAACCTGCTGGTTTGTTCCAACCCTTATCTGGCCTTTGCCAGGATCCTGACCTGGCTGCAGGCCCCGCCGCTGCCGGTCAGGGGGGTCCTGCCTGGTGCCCATGTGGCGGATTCCGCGCGTCTCGGTGAGAATGTCACGATTCACCCGGGATGCGTGATCGGCGAAAATGTCACCATAGGTCCCGAAACGACCCTCTTTCCCGGTGTCGTCATCTATGCCGATGTTGAAATTGGCGAGGGGTGCGTCCTTCATGCCGGAGCAGTGGTCAGGGAGGGATGTCGGCTGGGGAATCGGGTTATCCTGCAGCCCTCCGCGGTGATCGGTTCGGACGGATTCGGCTTTGCTCCGGACGGTCCGCGTTATTATAAAATTCCCCAGGTCGGTATCGTTGTCCTGGAAGATGATGTCGAGATCGGCGCCTGCAGCTGTATCGATCGTGCCGCGCTCGGCGAAACCCGGATCAGCCGTGGCAGCAAGCTGGACAATCTGGTGCAGATCGGCCACAACGTGGTTGTCGGCGAGGACACCGTAATGGCCGGACAGGCCGGGGTCGCCGGCAGCACGAGAATCGGCAGGCACTGTACCTTCGGCGGGCAGTCAGCTGCGACCGGGCATATCGAGGTGGGGGACAATGTGATCATCGCCGGGCGCAGCGCCGTCACCAACAACGTCGCTGGTTCTGACCATCCGCAGATGCTGTCGGGGTTCCCGGCGATCAATCACAAGGACTGGCTGAAGGCCAGCACCAGTTTTGCAAAGATTCCGCAGATGCGTAAAGAGATCAAACTGCTGCAAAAACAGATAGAGCAATTGCAATCGATGCTAGAGGAGAGTTAAAGATCATGCTGGTTATGAATATTCAGGAAATCATGAAAGTCCTTCCCCATCGTTACCCCTTTCTGCTGGTTGACCGCCTTGAGGAACTCGAAGAGGGGAAGCGGGTTGCCGGCTACAAGAACGTTACGATCAATGAGCCTTTTTTCCAGGGGCACTTTCCCGGTCATCCGATTATGCCGGGAGTGCTGATCATCGAGGCAATGGCCCAGGTCGGCGGAGCCTATGTTGCCGTCGTCGACAAGATCGGAGATGACAAGGTGACCTACTTTGTCGGGGTGGAAAATGCCCGCTTCCGCAAACCGGTGCTGCCCGGCGACGTTCTTCGCCTGGAACTTGAGCTGGTCTCCTGCCGTCGCGGAATCTACCTGTTCTCCGGCAAGGCCTATGTCGAGACGACGCTGGTGGCCGAAGCGGAACTGAAGGCAACATTTGCCGATAAATAAAGAAAAGGCGATTTACCATGATCCATGAAACAGCGATTATTGCACCGGGTGCAGAAATTGATTCCAACGTCAGCATCGGGCCCTACGCCGTCATCGGTGAGCATGTCCGCATCGGTTCCGGAACCACGGTCGGTCCCCACGCTGTGATCGAAGGCCGGACCGAGATCGGTCGGGACAATCAGATCTTTCAGTTCGCCTCGGTGGGCGCGGTCCCCCAGGACCTTAAATTCCACGGCGAGGAATCGACCCTGAGTATCGGTGACCGGAACAAGATTCGCGAGTTCGTGACGATCCATCTCGGAACCGAAGACGGGGGGGGCAAGACCACGGTCGGCAGTGATAACCTGTTCATGGCCTATTCTCATGTCGCCCATGACTGTGTCGTCGGCAATCACGTGATTCTGGCCAACGCGGCCACTCTGGCCGGCCATGTCGAGATCGACGACTATGCCATCATGGGCGGTCTTTCCGCGGTGCATCAGTTCTGTCGGATCGGGTGTCATGTCATGGCCAGTGGCGGCGCGATGGTGACCCAGGATGTGGCTCCCTACACGATCGTGCAGGGTGACCGGGCCACAACCGTCGGGTTGAACCTGATCGGCTTGAAGCGGCGCGGTTTTTCTCCGGAGGTGCTGAAGGCGATCAAGCAGGCATATCGTTTTGTCTTCCGCGCCGGACTGCCGCTCGAAGAAGCCCTCACAAAAATCGAGAATGAGCTGGCGGCTTCTTCGGAGTTAACTGTTTTCGTTGATTTCATCAGGAAAAGTGAGCGGGGCCTGGCCCGTTAAGGCCCCCCTCTCTGTTGGTCGGCAGAAGTTGCGGGAGTCATTAAGGCTCTCGCCTTTTGTTTTTAAGAGCGGTGTTTATGCTGCAACCGTCAGCTGATAAAAGAGACATTATGATTGTCGCCGGTGAATCTTCCGGCGACCTGCATGGCGGCAATCTGCTGCGGGCCGCCGCGGAGATCGACCCGGGGTTGCGTTTTTTCGGTGTCGGCGGTGAGCGGATGCGCAAGGCAGGGTGTCGGATCCTTTTCCCGGCCGAGGAACTATCGGTGATGGGGCTGGTCGAAGTCGCCTTTCAGCTGCCCCGTATTCTGCAGCGGTTGCGCCAGCTGAAAAAGATTTTACGGAGCCCGCAGAAGCCTGATCTGCTGGTTTTGATCGATTTCCCCGATTTCAACCTGCGTCTGGCGAAGGCCGCCAAAGAAGCGGGAGTTCCGGTGCTCTATTACATCAGCCCGAAGGTCTGGGCGTGGCGCAGTGGCCGGATCAGGACGATCGCCCAGCGGGTCGACCGGCTGGCGCTGATCTTCCCTTTTGAGCCGGCACTTTTTGCCGGCGAGGACGTGGAGGCGGTTTACGTCGGCAATCCCCTGCTGGACGAATTTAGCGGGTTGGCAATGGAGGCAGAGCCCCTGCACGGCTGCAGACCGAGAGGGAACGTCCGGACTGTCGGGATTTTTCCCGGCAGTCGCCGCAGCGAACTGAGGTATATTTTCCCGACCCTTCTGGAGACTGCAGAGAGGATCATTCGCCAGCAGCCCGATATCCGTTTCCTGCTGCCGGTGGCCCCTTCACTGGAAAAGAGCTATTTTGAACAACGGCTTGCCGAGACCGGCCTGCCATTTGAAATCGTCGAGGGGAACATCTACCGGGCCGCAGCCTGCTGTGATGCCATCCTCTGTGTCTCGGGGACCGTGACCCTGCAGATAGCCCTGGCCGGGACGCCCATGGTGATTCTCTACAAGGCCTCGCCGTTGAGCTATGCGATCGGTTCGCGGCTGGTCAAGATCGATCATTTCGGACTGGCAAATATCGTTGCCGGGAAACGGATCGTGCCGGAATACGTTCAGGACGAAGCGAACCCGGAGACCCTCGGCCGTGAAATCCTGCGGCTGCTCAACGACAGGGAGCACGCCGGTTTGATGCGTCAGGAGCTCGCCCGGGTCCGGCAACTGCTGGGTGAGCCCGGCTGCTCCCGCAAGGTCGCGATCATGGCGGCAGAGATGAGTCGCGGAGAGATCCACTCCAGTTCATACAGAAAGGCAGCACGTGGACACTGACAGCCGCACCATTTACCAGCGCCTGTTCGCTTATGCGGCCCCGTACAAGTGGCGGATTGCCCTGTCGATGCTCGCTTCCGTGGGGGTCGCGGGGACCGATGCCGCGGTCGCCAAGTTTGTTGAGCCGTTCATCGACAGGATCATCGTCGAGGGGGATCTGAGTCTGGCCCGGCTGGTCCCTTTGTTCGTGATCATCCTCGCCACCTTCAAGGGGTCCTCCCGCTACATTCAGGAATACTTTATCCGCACCGCCGGACAGTTGGCGATCCAGGATATCCGCAACCGGATGTTCGAACATTCGATGCGGCTTTCGGTCCGCTTCTTTGCCCGGCATTCCGCCGGCAGCCTGATGTCACGGCTGCTCAACGATGTCAACATGGTCCAGACCACCCTTTCGAATGTTCTGGTGACCCTGTTCAAGGAATCCCTCACCCTGATCGCCTTGACGGCGGTTGCCTTCTATACCGACTGGCAGATGACCCTGGCCGCTTTTGTCGTGATCCCGTTGACCGTCTACCCGGCCTCGGTGATCGGCAGACGGATCAAGAAATTTTCCAAACGTGGCCAGGGAGCGATGGGGGATTTAACCAGTAAGCTGGAGCAGGCCTTTACCGGGATCAAGGTGATCAAGTCGTTCGCCACCGAGGAGATGGAGGTTGAGGATTTCAAACGAAATAATCTCTCCTATTACCGTCTGGTGCGCAAGCAGATCAAGTATGCGGCCGGCTCCTCGCCGATTGTCGAACTGCTGAGTTCGCTCGGCGCTGCCGCCGCACTCTGGTTCGGCCTTGACCGGGTCATGAGCGGCGAGATGACCCAGGGACAGCTTTTCTCGGTTCTGACCGCGATCACCCTGATGTACATGCCGCTTAAACAGCTGGTCAAGGTCAATAACGTGATCCAGAAGGCGCTGGGAGCAGCGGAGCGGATGTTCGAGGTGCTGGATGAGCAGGTTGAAATCGCCGATCCGCCGGAGGCCTTTGCCCTGCCGTGCTGTAAAGGGGATGTCAGCTTCGAGCGGATCAATTTCGCCTATGAGGATGAACCGGTTCTGAGGAATTTTTCGGCTGAAATCAGGGCCGGTGAGGTTGTTGCCCTGGTGGGGCCGAGTGGTGCCGGGAAAACCACCCTGATAGGCCTGTTGAGCCGTTTTTATGACCCCGGATCGGGGGTGGTGCGTATCGATGGGCACGACATTCGCAACCTGACTCAGAAGAGTCTCCATCAGAACCTGGCACTGGTGGATCAGGAAACCTTCCTTTTCAATGATTCGATCCGCGGAAACATCCGTTACGGCTGCCCGGATGCGACCGATGAAGAGGTTGCCGAGGCCGCGCGCAAAGCCTATGCGGATGAATTTATCCGCCAACTGCCGGAGGGTTACGAGACGACCATCGGTGATCGCGGTGTGCGTCTGTCCGGTGGCCAGCGGCAGCGGCTCTGTATCGCCCGGGCTTTGTTGAGGGATGCGCCGATCCTGCTGCTGGACGAAGCAACCAGCGCGCTCGATACCGAGAGCGAGGCGATGGTACAACAGGCACTGGGCAACCTGATGCGTGACCGCACCACAATCGTGATCGCCCATCGGCTTTCAACCGTGATTCATGCTGACCGGATCCTGGTTCTGCAGGACGGCGTTGTCTGTCAGTCCGGAACACACCAGCAGCTGCTCGAGCAGGGTGGATTGTATAAACGTCTTTATGATATCCAATTCAGTGAATAGGGCTCAGCCATGAAGTTTCGGGACCGCCTGCTGCTGGTACTGGTTCCGCCCCTTGCGGCGCTCCTGATCCGCGCGCTGTACCAATTGAACCGGATTGAGTATCTCGGGGAAGAGCACCTGCGGGCTTTCTGGCAGCGTGATGAACAGGTGATCCTGCCCTACTGGCATGAACAGACCATGCTGATGGTTTTCGCCTATCGCGGACCGAAGGTGAATGTCCTGATCAGCGCCTCTAAGGACGGAGAGTTGCTGGCCAGGACCATGCGCTTTTTTAACATTGATGCCGTACGCGGATCCTCCTCGCGGGGCGGACGTGCCGCGTTCAGGGCTTTGGTTGCGCTGGGCAGGGAGAAGGTGGACCTGGTCCTGACACCCGACGGTCCCAGGGGACCCCGCCGGGAGCTGAAAGACGGGGTCGTCCAGCTTGCCCGGCTGACCGGTCGACCGGTCATTCCGATGGCCTTCTGCTGCAGTCGCGGGTTCCGTTTTTCCTCCTGGGATCGTTTTCTGTTCCCGCTGCCGTTTGGCCGCGGGATTTATGCTTTTGGCGAACCCCTGCATTTCCTCAAGGATGAGGGAGTGGACGGGTTCAGGGACCGCCTGCGGCAGGCCATGGAGATGGTTCAGCAGCAAGCTCAGGCACGTCTGGAGGAACTTGGTGTATCTGCTGTATGACCTGATCCTGCTGCTGGCCGGGCTGTTTCTCGTCCCCTATGCGTTTTTCAAGGGGCTGTCTTATGGAAACAGTTTCGCCGGAATTCGGCAGCGGCTCGGGTTTTTTTCAAGTGCAGAGCTGCTGAAGCTCAGGGGCTCAAAGGTTTTCTGGGTTCATGCGGTCTCGGTCGGTGAGGTCCGGGCCTCGCAGCCGCTGATCAAGTCCCTCAAAGAGCGCTATCCCGACTGCAAAATTGTCCTCTCCGGGATGACCTTTACCGGGAATCAGATCGCCCGTACCGTTGCGGGTGTCGATCTGGTGATCTTCTTCCCGTTCGATTTTTCTGCAGTTGTCAAGCGGGCGTTGAAAGCGCTGAAACCAACCCTGGTGGTCATTATCGAGACGGAACTCTGGCCGAACTTCATCCGCCAGGTGCACCAGAACCGGATCCCGCTGGTTCTCGCCAACGGCCGCATTTCGCGAAAATCGTTCCCCCGCTACCTGGGTATCAGAAAAATTATCCAGCCGCTGCTGAAAAAATTCTCGGTGCTGGCCATGCAGAACAGCGCCTGTGCCAGGCGGATCAAGGCGCTCGGCGCGCCGGGTCGGCTGGTTCAGGTGACCGGAAATATGAAGTTCGATCTGCCCCTGTCCGTCCCGGAGATGAGCGACCTGCTGCGTAACGGGGAACTGGAGAGGCTGCTGCGTGGCAAGTTTGTCTGGGTTGCCGGGTCGATCCGCTCCGGCGAGGCGGAGATCCTTCTCGGATGTCATCAGCAATTGATCGAGCAGGGTATCCCGAGCTTCCCGATTCTGGCACCGCGTCACCCGCAACGCTGCGGAGCGATAGCTGAGCTCTTGAAAAAGGAGAATCTCCCTTTTGTCTTGCGCTCGGAGCTGGAATCCCCCCCGCCCGGAATCGCAAAGAGCCAGCTGCTGCTGGTCGATACCGTAGGTGAGCTGACCCGATTTTATGCCCTGGCACAGGCCATCTTTGTCGGCGGCAGTCTGGTCCCCAAGGGTGGGCACAACATGCTGGAACCGGCCCAGCAGGGGAAGCCGGTGCTGTTTGGTCCGCATGTGTTCAACTTCAAGGAGATCTCGCAGATGCTGCTCGAGGCGGGCGCGGGACTTAAAGTCAAGTCAGGGGAGGATCTGGTCAAGAGCCTGGTCCAGTTGTACGACGATAAAAATCTGTGCCAGGCAATGGGACAGGCTGGGCAGGAGCTGATCAGGGGAAATGCCGGCGCGACCGGACGGACACTGGCCAGTATCAGCGAACTGCTAGAGTCTTAACCGTGAACCACCTGGAACGGTTCCATCAACGACTGGTGTCCAGCGGGCCGACCGGTTTCCTTGAAACTGTGTTGTTTCTTCTCCTGGTCCCGCTCAGCGTGCTCTACGGTTCACTCATGTGGGTCCGTTCGCTGCTCTACCGGGTAAATCTGTTCAGGGTGACATCGGCCACAATCCCCGTTATCTCGGTTGGCAATCTTGCTGTCGGCGGAACCGGCAAGACCCCGTTTGTCGATTATCTGCTCGCTTATTTTTCCGCCAGGGGGATCCGGCCGGCGGTCATCAGTCGCGGATACGGTGGCCGTTTTTCCGGAAATGTAGGAGTTGTCTGCGCCGGTAACGGACCGCTTATGCCGCCCGAACAGTGCGGCGACGAGCCGTATCTTCTGGCGCAAAAGCATCCGGGTGCGCAGGTTCTCATTGCCTCGCGCAGGCGCGACGCAATCCGCCACCTGGCCGCGACCGCAAAGGTGGACCTGATCATTCTGGACGATGCGTTTCAGCATCTGTCCGTTGCCCGTGACCTCAACATTGTGCTGCTCGACGCCGCCCGCCCCTTTGGCAACGGTTTTCCTTTGCCGGCCGGCCTGCTCCGGGAATTTCCGGTCGCGTTGCGGCGGGCCGACCTGCTGGTCATGACCCGCGCCGAAACGATCGATAATCACCCCGGGAGGTTTGCCCTGCCGACGGTTGCCTGTCGGCATCATCTTTCCCGGACCTTGCGCACGCTCGGCGGAGAGACAACGGAACTGGACAGCCTGGTAAATAAGCGTGGTGTCGCTTTTGCCGGGATTGCCAATCCGCCGGCGTTCTTTGCCGGTCTGCTGGCTGAAGGGCTGCAGCTCTTTGAGCAGGTTGCGTTCGCCGATCATGCCGCTTACGGGGCCCGGGAGTTCGAGCGCCTGGCGGCGCTCGGGGATAGCGCGGATTATTTCATCACCACGGAGAAGGATGCGGTCAAGCTGGCAGATTTGCCTTTCACCAAGCCCTGTTATATTGTCTCCCTGGAATTGAAATTACTGCAGGATGAAGCTCTTGCAGAAAAGCTGGTTGAGATCTGTCGCGAGGTGAAACATGGAGTTGAATGAAAAACTGCTGGAAATACTTGCCTGCCCCAGGTGCAAGGATGGGGTCACCCTTCAGGGGGGGGAGATCATCTGTATGAAGTGCCGGGTGGCTTATCCGGTCCGGGACGGAATCCCGGTCATGCTGATCGATGAAGCGCGCGCGTTGGAAGACGAATAGAACATTTGCACCGGGGGGGAGCATGAGGGTATCTGACAGAATGCAGGACCGGATTTTCGCCAGCCTGGTGTTTCTCTTTCCCCTGGGCATGGCGTCCATTTCACACTACGCTTCAACACTGTTTTTTCTTATGGTGCTGACGGCCTGCTGGTATGCCTGTCGGGAGCGGTTGCCCCTGGAACTGGAATATCGCCAGCTGTTATTCTGGATGCTGCTGTTCTGCGGCGCCGTTCTGCTCAGCCTGGTCAACGTCCATGACCTGGCGGAGGGGATCGATCATACCGGGAAAATTTTATACCTGTTGGCACTTTTCCCCCTCTTGCTGGTCTCCGGCAAACTGTCTGTCCCGCTGGTCCGGCCCCTTGTCGCCGGCCTGGTGGTTGCAGGGCCGCTGAACCTGCTGATCGCCCTCTACAGCGTTTACGTGACGGGCTATGAACGCGCCCAGGGCGCATATCATCCGATCATCTTCGGCAGCCTGATGATGCTGGGGGGACTGGTCCTGTCGGCCTGTGTGCTGACCGGCATTACCCGGAGTCGTCTAAAACGGGCACTGGTCTTTTTTTCCATGTGTTGTTTCTTTATTGCGAGCTTTCTGTCCGGTTCACGGGGAGCGCTGCTTGCTTTCCCTCTTGTTATTCCCGTTCTGTTAACTTTATCCAGCAATAAGCTTAACATTGCCTTGGTGTCACGTATTGCAGTTATCGTCGTATTCTTTTTAGGGGTCTTGGGGTTGGCTGAAAAAAACAATGTGTTTTTAGGCGGGAAACGGCAGACCATTAATAATATAATACGCTATAGCAGTGGTGAGAAAATCAATACGCCACTGGGGACACGTTTGCAGTTATGGGGTGTTGCTTATGAGATGTTCAAAGAGCACCCTTTGATCGGCTCCGGTTACGGTGATTTTACCTATGAAGTTGATAGACGGATAGAAACAAAACAGACGAAACTTGGCAAGTCCTTTCGCCATGCTCACAGTATCTACTTTGATCAGCTTGGTTCAACGGGTTTAGTCGGTCTTTCTACTATGGTGCTGTCCCTGTTTTTTTTCCCCTTAAAGTTTTTTTTGCGCCTGCATCCCCGGCGAGGACCGGATTCTTTGCCTAAAGTGGCGGGCGTGGCAATGTTGCTTGGTTTCGCTATCTTTGGTTTGACAGAAGGGTGGCTGACAAGGTCACCGCTTGTTATTGCATATCTAGCGTATAGCTTTATTTTGATTTCAAGCAGCAGACATCAACTCACCGAGATGACCTAAGGGTAGTCTAGAGAACGAAATGAAGAATGTTTTTTTCAAAGGCAGTGAATATGCTGCCGGGGAGGATATGTGAATCTGATAATACTTGCGGCGGGCAAGGGGACGCGCCTTCTGCCTCTGACCAAAAACACCCCCAAGTCGCTGATCGACCTGGGTGACGGAACCACCCTGCTGGAGCGGCAGATCAACAACGCCGTCGCATGCAATGCGATTGACAAGGTCTATGTCGTCACCGGTTACCGGAGCGCTCAGATCGAGGCACGGATCGAACAACTCAGCGCCGATATTCCCGTTGAGATCGTCTATAATCCGTTTTTTGATATCTCCAACAACCTGCTTTCGCTCTGGTGTGCGAATTACATCATGGACGGGAAGGACTTCATTATCACCAACGGTGACAATATTTACAAAACCGGGATCTATGATCAGATCTCCGCCGGCATCGCTGAGACCATCCAGCTGACCATCGATTACAAGGATCATTATGATGACGACGACATGAAGGTGCAGCTGCAGTCGGGTCAGGTGCAGCGGGTGTCCAAGCAGATTGAGATTGAGGCCGCCGAGGCCGAGTCGGTCGGGCTGGTCATGATTCTGGGTGAGCAGAAGCGGGCCCTGTTCCGGCGTAAACTCCTCGAGATGGTACAGGATCTGGAGAACCGCAATCGTTTCTGGCTGGAAATCTTCAATGCCCTGGTTGCTGACGGCGAGGGGATCGATATCTGCGAGATTGACCCCGACGACTGGGACGAAATCGATTTTCATCCGGATGTGGAATCGGTCAGAAGCGCCGTTTTCAAAAAAACCTTCTGATGCATGTTTCAGGAAATCGAGACTGTTTCGGGGCGCGCTAGATGAAATTAAAATATGCCCACTTGAAAAACGGCAATTTCGGCGATGACCTCAACCCCTGGTTGTGGCCGCAGTGTGCCCCGGAGCTGTTCGACGGGGACGACAATGTCCAGTTCCTCGGGATCGGCACGATTCTCCACCGGCATTACCCGGCCAGCACCCTGAAGGTTGTCTTTTCTTCAGGCGCCGGATATCGCCGGGCTCCGATTCTGGATGAAAGCTGGAGGGTTTACTGCGTCCGCGGCAAATTGACCGCCCGGCTGCTGGGGGTCAGCCCCGACCTGGCGGTTGGAGACGGCGCCTATCTGCTGCGTCAGCTGCGCCTGCTCGAAGCTGCCCCGGTCGCCGGCAGGGTCGGTTTCATGCCCCACCATGCCAGCCTCCGTTACCTGGACTGGGCAGGGTTGTGCGAACGGGCAGGGCTCACCTACCTTGATCCCTGCGCCCCGGTTGCCGAGACCCTGCGGCGGATCTCCTCATGCAGCCTGGTGCTGGCGGAAGCGATGCATGCGGCGATCGTCTCAGATGCGCTGCGTATCCCCTGGGTGGCGGTGCGTTACAGTCACCGCTTTCTTGACAGCAAGTGGCATGACTGGCTCTCGGCGTTCGATCTCGATCTGGTGATCCACGACATGCCCGCTGTGCTGGATGCGCAACTGCCGTTCAAGGAACTCCTGAAACGGCGACTGCGCAGTCCCCTGGCCCACCTTCCGCTGGCCCCCGCCCGCTGGCGCAGGATGCCCTGTCGCCGGGCAACCGCTACAGAGCTCGACGGCGCTGCCGAGTGGCTTGCCGCGCTGGCCACATCAGCGGTTCCCCAGATGACCTCGGAGCCTGCCCTGGCTCGCGTTGAGCAGCGTCTGGACGAGAAACTGCAAAAGCTGCGCGCCGATTTCGCTGCAGGGCTGTTGATTGCTCCGCAGCCGAATCCGACTGCTGGTGTTTCATGACGAGAGATAAGGCTTTATCACATGCTGCAGAAGAAAAGAAAACATTCGCTTTCCGTCACCGTGATCACCAAGAACGAAGAGGACCGGATCGGCCAGTGCCTGGCTTCGGTGCAGGACCTTGCGGATGAGATCATCGTTCTCGACAGCGGCAGCACCGACCGGACGGTGGAGATTGCCGGTCACTATACCGATCGGGTTGAGGTGACCGACTGGCCCGGCTACGGACGCCAGAAGCAGCGCGCCCTGGATCGGGCCACGGGCGACTGGGTCCTGTCCATCGATGCGGACGAGGCGCTGTCGCCGGAGCTGGAGCGGGAGATCGCGGTTATTCTCGACTCGGACTGCGAGGAGGTCGCTTTCCGGCTGCCCTGGGCGGTCATCGTCTTCGGCAAGCAGCTCAATCACGGCCGCAGTGCCCGTGCACCGCTGCGCCTTTTCCGCCGGGAGGGAACCCGCTTTACCGAGGCGATCGTCCATGAACACGCCCGGGTTCCAGCGGGAAAGATCGGCCGGACCCGTGGCCGGCTGCTGCACTACACCCATCGCGACTTTGAACACTACCTGCAGAAGAACCGGCAATACGCCTGGCTCGGCGGTCAGCGCCGCTACGCAGAGGGGAAGCGGGGAGGGGGGCTGGTCGGTGCGGCAGTACGGGCCCTGCTGGTCTTTCTCCAGATCTACATCATCCGGGGGGGCTTTCTCGATGGCCCGGTCGGTTTCCTGGTTGCGGTCATGTACAGCCAGGGGGCGTTCAACAAGTACGCGGCATTGTGGTACCTGCAGCGCCAGGAGCGGTTGGCCGCTCGCAAGACGTAACCGCTGACGTGCGGTGCGCGCCCGGCCGCAACGGAAGCTCCTTCAGTTCTCATTGATATAGAAGACGTCATGTCCAGAAAAATACTTCTGTTTGCCTCCCAGGTCTATTCACTGACCATCCTTCGACCCCTGCAGAGCGCCGCCCTTGAGCGGGGTGACGAGGTTGCCTGGTATTATTACCACCCGTCCGCCTGTGCCCCATACCGGCGCCCCAGGGAGAGGCTGCTGGAGACCGTTGAGGAGGTGATCTCCTTCAACGCCGACGCGGTCATGGTGGCCAGCAACGTGGTTCCCGACTTCTTCCCGGGGATCAAGGTCCAGCTGTTTCACGGCTTCGATGCCCTGAAGCGTCCTGCCCACAGGGGGTTTCAGCGGGTCCGCGGGTTCTTCGATCTTTACTGCACCCACGGACCGACTGTCACCGAGGTGTTTAAACCGCTGGCGGACACGCATGGCCACTTTGCCGTGGTTGAAACCGGTTGGTGCAAGCTCGATCCGCTCTTCCGTCCCGGATCGGATCTCTCAGCTGCAGCGGACGACCGGCCTACGGTGCTGATCACCTCGACCTTCACCCCCTCGCTCAGTCTGGCGGTCCCGCTCCACGATGCGATCCGCAAGCTGGCGGAAAGCGGTCGCTGGCGGGTTCTGGTCACCATGCATCCCAAGATGGCCCCCGAGACGGTCGCTCGATATCGAAATCTGCAGAATGAAAACCTGACCTTTGTCGATACCGATGATATCGTTCCCCTGCTGCAGCAGGCCGATGTGATGGTGTCCGACACCTCGTCGGTGATATTTGAATTCCTGCTGCTGGGAAAACCGGTGGTCACCTTCCGTAACCGTAGACCCGGACCCTGGCTTTATGATATCGATGATCCTGAACAGCTGGAGCCGGCCATCCGGCATGTGCTTGACAACCCCGATGCTTTCATGGCTGAAATAGAAAGACTGGGTGCGGAATTACATCCCTGCAGGGACGGGCATTCAAGTGAACGGGTCCTGCAGGCGGTGGATCGCTTTATCGATGAGCGCTGGAGCGACAGGCTGCGCCGCAAGCCGCTGAACCTGGTGCGGCGCCTGAAAATACGCCGAGAACTGCACTACCCGCTCTGCAAAGGACTCTTCTCCTAGCGTCCCCGCCCGGGATGGATGCCCCCTGAAAAAGCGCTTTGGTGCAGGATAGAACAGAATGCTGATCCTTTTTGATGTCCAGGAATTTTACTACCTGCCGCAGTACCTTCCGGTTGTCCGAGTGCTCCGCGAGCGGGGCTGCGAATGCAGGCTGGTGGTCTACCGCAACAGTGATTTTCACGAGCTTTACCAGCAGGCGATCGCGGCGGAAGATGTGCCGGTGGAGTGGGTTGCCGACAGTGACGAAGCCCTTGTCTGCTACCTGCGGCAGAAGGCCGACTGGGTGGTTTTCGGCAACCGCTTCGCCCGGGTCGAGCAGCTGCACAAGGTGTCCCGCAGCGCCCAGCTCGGCCACGGGGTCGGACCGAAGCGCAGCTACTATACCAAGTCCTCCCTGCCGATGACGGTCCGCTTCGTCGAAGGGGAGGGGCGCTATGCGCTGATCAGGCAGATGTACCCCGGGGATAATTTCGTCAAGACCGGTTTCGCCAAGCTCGATCGGGCCTTCAGGGGGGAAGAGCCGGGCTTCGACCTTGCCGCCAACGGCCTCGACCCGTCCCGCAAGACGATCCTCTATGCCCCGACCTTCTACCCCAGCTCGCTGGAATGTTTTCCGGATCGCTTTCCGGAGGATCTGCCCGACTGCAATATCATCATCAAGCCGCATTTCTTCTCCCTGGTGAAGAAGCGCTACGCCAGGCAGCGGCGCAAGCTCGAGTTGTGGCAGAAGTATCCGCATGTCTACCTGGCGGGCATGGCAGAGCAGTCGCTGGTGCCGTTCATGGTCACCGCGGACCTGCTGATCAGCGAGGCGTCCTCGGCGCTGTTCGAGTTCGCCGCGCTCGACAAGCCGATTGTCTGGTGCGATTTTCTCAAGCTGCGCTGGACCTACCGGGGCCCGCTGCGCTACCGCTTCGACCGGCGGATGGATCCTGACATTCTCAACTACCGTGACCTGGGGGCGCACGCCGCGCGCTACCGGGAGCTGCCCCGGGTGGTCGCGGGGCAGCTGGCGGAACCGGGGATGTTTGCGGAAAAGCGCAGGGAGTATAGCGACGCTCTGGTCGGCACAACCGACGGCCGCGCCGCCGAACGGATCGCCGCGTACCTGATGGAACATGGATCTGATTGACACCGCAGGATGGCAGGGTTGACGCAAACAGAATCACAAATTTTGCAGCTGGGTGACCGGTCGGTGCTCTGCGCCGGCGGGTTTGCCGGACAGGTGACGGAGATCCTGTTCCGCCCGGCACAGCTGGCGGAGGAGGGACTGCTGACCGGCCGGGCCAAGGGACGGGGAGAGGCCTACTTCCTCCGTTCCGGCGATTATCAGCTGGTGCTCAGGCACTTCCGTCGTGGCGGCCTGGTGGGGAAGCTGGTCAGTGACCGCTATCTTTTCCTGTCACGAGACGCCAGCCGGTCCTGGAGGGAGTTCCGGCTGCTCGCAGAGATGGCGGCCTGCGGCCTGCCGGTGCCTCGGCCGATTGCGGCCTCGGTGCAGAGACAGGGTCTGTTTTACCGCGCCGACCTGCTGACCGAACTGATCCCTGAGACCCGCACTCTTGCGGCGTCTCTCAAACACTCGCTTTCTGTGGCAAACTGGTCGGCGATCGGAGCCTGTCTGCGCCGCTTTCACGATGCGGGGATCTGTCATGCCGACCTGAATGCTCACAATATCCTGCTCGACCGGCAACAGCGGGTGTATCTCATCGATTTCGATCGGGGGCGCCGACGGACCGATCGGTCCTGGAAAGAGCGCAATCTTCTCCGTTTGAAGCGTTCACTGGAAAAAATTTCCAGCCAGAACCCCGAATCCAGTTTCAGCTGTGAAGAGTGGCAGCAGCTCCGGCTTGGATATGCACAGAACGGAGAGAACGACTAATAAGGTTGCGACTGGTCGATAAACTTTTTCCGTCCGGCCGTCACGCCATAGCAAGAGGCTGTTTCAGATGCGTAGCAATCAATACCAGGGGATCCTTCGCCCGTTTTTCGTGGTCAACTACCTGCTGGTTGTCCTGCTGATCCTGTACCGCTTCCCTGTGGTGCAGCTGGCGGATGCCCGGACGACCCTGTTCACCCTCTGTGCCCTGTTCAGCC
Source organism: Desulfuromonadales bacterium (assembly GCA_032251255.1). Taxonomy (GTDB): domain Bacteria; phylum Desulfobacterota; class Desulfuromonadia; order Desulfuromonadales; family Geopsychrobacteraceae; genus BM509. The sequence goes on along the minus strand of JAVVDY010000003.1, from coordinate 4,597 downwards.
AGGCCTTTCTCTGCCTGCTCCCCGCGCTGCTGCTGGTCGGAGTCGTTGCCGCTCTGTTCCGACTGCTCCGCCCCGGATTCGGTGGGGGCTGGCCTGTGCAGCTGGTGGCCCTCTGCGCGAGCTCACTGACGCTGATTCTGCTCTATGCCGATTCCTTCATTTACCAGCTCTACCAGTTTCACCTGAACGGCTTCGTCTGGAACCTGCTGATGACCCCCGGGGGGATCGAGTCCCTCGGCGGCAGCCGGGGGACCTACCTGTCGATCCTGCTGATTGTCGGCGCGGTGCTGGCGGGCGAGGCCCTGCTGCTGCTGGTTCTGCGCCAGCTTGCCGGGCGCCGTTCACCGCTGATCGCCGGCTTGCGGATTCCGCTGCGCGCCCTGCTGGTCTTCCTGCTGCTGGCGACAGCCGGGGATCGGTTGATCTACGGCATCAGTCAGATTCAGGCGCATCCGCCGGTCCTGCAGTCTGCCAATCACCTTCCGTTCTATATGCCGATGACCTTCCGCAAGCTGGCGAAGAAACTCGGGGTGGAGGTCAAGCGCAGCGAGGGGTTCACCTACGAGGATGCCGGGCGCCAGCTCAACTACCCGCTGCAGCCGTTGCAGGTGGAGCCCCCGGAAAAACCGCTCAACCTGCTGATGATCGTGGTCGAGTCGCTGCGTGCGGATATGCTGTCAGCCGAGATCATGCCCAACAGCGCCAGGCTGGCCGCTGACAGCTACCACTTTACCCAGCACTACAGCGGCGGCAACGCCACTCGCATGGGGGTTTTCTCGATGTTTTACGGGCTGTACGGCCCGTACTGGTTCAAGTTTCTCGATCAGCAGCGCAGCCCGGTGCTGATCGACACCCTGCAGCAGCAGGATTACCGTTTCGGCGTGTTTACCAGCCAGAAAATCACCTACCCCGAGTTTGACAAGACGGTGTTCGCCAACCTGCCGCTGGAGCTGATGCAGCAGAATGTTGACGGCCCCGGCTACCTGCGCGACCGGACCACGGTGGACCAGCTCAAGGGGTTCCTGCGGGAGCAGCAGCCCGACAAGCCGTTCTTTGCCTACCTGTTCCTCGAGGCGCCCCACGCGCCCTATACCTTCGCCGAAGAGACGGCGCTGAGAACGCCCTACCTGGAGGACCTGAACTATCTCAAGATGCGCCTTGACAAGGACGTGGAGCTGATCCGCAACCGCTATATCAATGCGAGTCATTACAGTGATCTCCTGCTGGGGGAGATCTATCGCCAGCTCGAGCAGAGCGGCCAGCTGGAAAACACCCTGGTCCTGGTGACCGGCGATCACGGTGAAGAGTTTCTCGATACCGGCCGCTGGGGGCACAACAACGCCTTCACCGATGCCCAGACCATGGTGCCGCTGATCCTGGCGGTTCCCGGCCACGCCCCGCGACGCATTGATCGCCTGACCAGCCACCTGGATATTCCGGCGACCCTGCTGCCGTTTCTCGGGGTCAGCAACCCGCCGGGCGATTACTCGCTCGGGTATGACATGCTCGGTGATCAGGTCCGCCAGTATACGATGGCCGCCGACTGGAGCCGGCTCGGTTACATCGACGCGGAGTTCAAGGCGAATATCCCGCTCAAGGCCGGCAGCCATCTGTTTGATGATGCGGTCACGACCAGGGATGATCAGCCCTACCCGGATGCCCAGCATTTTTTCCAGTCGCGGCAGAGCACTATCCTCTCCGTAATGCGCAATCTTTCCGTCTTCAGCAGCAAAAACTGAGAAGCAGATGGCCGAGTTTGACAGGATAAAACTGATCGCCAACCCGGTTGCCGGGAAAGGGGCGCGCGAGAAGACCGAAAGGGCGGCGCAACTCCTGCGCAGCAGGGGGGGGGAGGTCGATCTCTATTTCACCCGGGCCGCCGGGGACGGCGAGCGGGAGGCGGCTGAAACCATCGGTCAGGGCTATTCCCTGGTCATTGCCGCCGGAGGGGACGGGACCCTCAACGAGGTTCTCAACGGCATCCATGGCAGCACCCTGCCGGTCAGCTTCCTGCCGCTCGGCACCACCAACGTCTTCGCCCTCGAGATCGGCATGCCGTTTGCGGTCGAGCGGGCCTGCGCGAAGATTCTCGGCGGACAGATCGAGAAAGTCTACCTGGGACGGGTCAATGGCCGCCTCTTTTCGCTGATGGTGAGCGCCGGGTATGACGCGGAGACCGTCCACCAGGTCAGCGGCCGCCTGAAAAAACGGATCGGCAAGGGCGCCTATCTGGTCAGCGCGCTGCAGCAGCTGTGGAGCTACCGGTTTCCGCGCTTCCGGGTGAGTGACGGGGCAGGTCGGTCGGTCGAAGGATGTGGCGTGGTGATCTCGAAAGCGCGCTGTTACGGCGGCAGCTTCGTGCTGACCCCGGACGCCTCGATCCGCGAGCCCTCGCTGGAGGTCTGCGTCATGACCCGCTCCGGTCGCCTGGCGATGCTCACTTATTCCCTCTGCATGGTCCTGCGCCGCCCCTTCCCGGAGAAGATGGCGACCCTGTTCCGCAGCTGTTCGGTCGAGATCGAAGGGGTGGGGGTTGCCGTGCAGGTCGACGGGGATGAGTTTCCGCGCACGCCGGTGACAGTCACCCTGGAGCCGGAGCCGGTTTACCTGGTGCTGCCCTGATCCCGGCCGGGATCGTTGAGCAATTCGTCGAGCCTCTCCCTGACCTCATCCACGCCGATCAGACCCATCACCGCGGGGTTGCGCACCCGCTGACCCCAGCGCACCTCGCTGACCTGCTTGCCGAACTCTTCGGCAAGTGCCTGCGGGTATTTGTTGACCGTGATTCTTCGCCAAAGATACGGCCCGGTTCGTTCCGGGTTGGAGCTGGCATAGAGACCGATCACCGGGGTGCCCATGGCGTTGGCCATGTGTGCCGGGCCGGTGTCAGGCGCGATCAGCAGTTCGGCTCTCTGCAGCAGGGCCGCCAGCTGTTTGAGGCTGGTTTTGCCGACGGTAGAGAGCGGCGGGTGTTTGGCGGCCGCGCTGATCTGCTCCGCGTAGGCGATCTCCCTGGCGTCCGGCCCGCCGGTCAGAACCGTCAGCAGCCCGTATCTCTCCCAGGCATGATCGATAATCGCCGCATAGGCGTCGATCTCCCAGTTGCGCCAGTTGCGCGCCCGGTTGCTGCTGCAGGGGTTGATCGCGAGAAACCTTTTTTGCTGCGGAATCAGCTCATCGACGTAGGCGGCCGCCGCCGCGGGGACGGGGATGTCCCAGCGCAGGTCGATCTGCTCCAGTCCCAGCGCGCGGGGGAACTCGAGGAAGCTGTCGAGGACATGCTGGTCGGCCCGCGGCCTGATCCTGCGGTTGGTGAACAGCCACTGGCCGTTGCGTGCCCTGGCCCGGTCGAAGCCGAGCCGGGTCGTCGCCCGGACCAGCAGGCTGGCCAGGCTGGCCCGCAGCGAGACCTGCATGTGCAGCAGGATATCGAAGCGGCGGCCGGCTAACCTCTTTCCCAGTTCGCGGTAGGCGGAGAGGCCGCGGCTCTTGTCGAAAACGATGAACTCGACCCCCTCGATATCACCGACCAGCGCCGCTTCGGTCCTGCCGATGATCCAGCTGATCTGCACGCCCGGCCAGTTGCTGCGCAGCGTGTGCAGGGTCGGCAGCACGTGGGTGACATCGCCGATCGCGGAAAGGCGCAGGATACAGACTGATTTCGGCGGCAGTTTGTTCATTCGCTGTCCATGGTTCCCCTGCGCCGCTTTGCTGCGCGCGCAGAAGATACAGAAAGTTGGAAAGTGGCAGGCATTCTATAGAAAGTTCGCCCGGATGCCAAGCGACTGTTCCGTGGCCGGGGCAATTTCCATTTGCGGATCCCCGGTTTTGCATGCTAGATATGCGGCTTTATGTTAATCTGTTTCGATTGAAAACTGACAGTTCTGTTGTCGGCTGAAGCTGTCGTCGGGTCAGAAAATACGGAGATCTGCATGCAGGATAAAATTCAGGAATACTTCGCCGGGCATATCCGCGTGATGGAGCAGGTGGCCGGGACGCTCGACGCGGCCATCGCCGCCGCTGTGGCGCAGGTCGTCGCCACCCTGCAGCGTGGCAACAAGGTGCTGGTTATGGGCAACGGCGGTTCCGCCGCCGACGCACAGCACCTGGCCGCGGAGCTGGTCGGCCGCTTTCTGCGCGAACGCAGGGCGCTCCCCGCAATCGCCCTGACCACCGACAGCTCGATCCTCACCGCGGTCGGCAACGATTACGGGTTTGACCATGTGTTCAGCCGTCAGGTCGAAGCGCTGGCGGTTCCCGGTGATCTGGTGATCGGTATCTCCACCAGCGGCAATTCCGCGAATGTCCGGGGAGCCCTGGAGGTTGCGGCAGGCCGGGGCTGCTTCACGCTCGCCCTGCTCGGGCGCGACGGGGGCACGATTGCCGGCCTTGTCGACCTGGCCCTGGTGATCCCGTCGCAGCACACTCCCTCTATCCAGGAAGCCCACGCGACCGTCATTCACCTGCTCTGCGACCTGGTGGAGCAGGAGATGTTCGGATGAGCAGGGAATCAGTTTTAAGTGTTAAGTTTTGGGTTTTAAGACGGCGCGCTCAATTTCCAAGTGCAACATTTTTAGGAGATAATGTTGCATGGGAA
>JAVVDY010000002.1:230449-292724 GCA_032251255.1 Desulfuromonadales bacterium | reverse complement strand
ACGCTGAGGATTTTGCTGGTACTATCCCTCGACATGGCGCAGCCTCCGCTTGATGTGGTACTTGAGCACCAGCTGGTCGATCAGCGGCGCAAAGACGTTGCCGAACAGGATCGCCAGCATGATCCCCTCCGGGTAGGCCGGGTTGACCACCCGGATCAGGATGCACATGGCGCCGATCAGCAGTCCGTAGAGCCACTGCCCTTCTTCGGTCATCGCCCCGGAAACCGGGTCGGTGGTCATGAACACCAGCCCGAAGGCGAAGCCACCGAGCACCAGGTGCCAGTGCGGACCGAGGGCGAACATCGGGTTACTGCTGCTGTCGACCAGCAGGAACAGCGCTGAAAGGGAGAGCGCGCCGAGTAGACAGGAGAGCATGATCCGCCACGAGCCGATGCCGGTCAGCACCAGGATCGCGGCACCGAACAGGCAGGCCAGGGTCGAGGTTTCGCCCATCGAACCGGGAATCGTGCCGAGAAAGGCATCAAACCAGCTGTACATGCCGGTCACCGCCTGCACTCCCCCTTCCGCCGCCCGGCCGAGGGCCGTCGCGCCGGTGGCGCCGTCGGCGGCAATCCAGACGCTGTTGCCACCGGAGATTTGCGCCGGGTAGGCAAAGAACAGGAAGGCCCGCCCGGTCAGGGCCGGGTTGAGAAAATTCTTGCCGGTGCCGCCGAAGATTTCCTTGCCGATGATGATCCCGAAACTGATCCCCAGGGCCGCCTGCCAGAGCGGCAGGGTCGGCGGGCAGATCAACGGAAACAGCGAACCGGTGACCAGGAAACCCTCGTTGATCTCATGACCCCGGACGATACTGAACAGCGCCTCCCAGAGGCCGCCGACGAGGTTGGTAACCAGGTAGATCGGCACGAACCAGACAGCTCCGTGCAACAGGTTGTCGGCAAAGCTGTTGGGATCGCCGGCAAAACCGAGCATCCCCAGCAGGACCCCGCGCCAACCCTCGACGCTGCCGCCGCTTGCCTGCAACGCACTGTTGGCCTGGAAGCCGGTGTTCCACATGGCCATGAAAAAACAGGGAATCAGGGCGATCACCACGGTGATCATGACCCGTTTCAGGTCGATGGCATCCCGCACGTGCGGGGCGCCGTCGGTCACCTCACCCGGAGTGTAGGCGAAGCTGTCGGCCGCCTCGAACAGAGGGTAGAGCCTTTCGAGCTTGCCCCCCTTGGCAAAATGCGGATGCAGTTTATCAAGCAGGTTACGCAGCGCTTTCATCAGCCCTCTTTCTCTATCTTCTGCAGGGTTTGACGTAAATATTTGCCGTAATCGATCTTCCCGGAGCAGACGAAGCTGCACAGGGCGAGGTCCTCTTCGTCCAGTTCCAGGCAGCCAAGCCCCTGAGCCAGGTCGGTGTCGAGGGTCAACAGCGAGCGGAGCAGCCAGGTCGCCTTGGTGTTCTGCGGCAGCACCTTTTCGAAGGCGCCGATCGGCACCATCGCCCGCGGGCTGCCATGGGTACTGGTGGTCAGTGCCAGCGGTTTGCGCGGCATCAGCGATGAGGCGAATACCCGCTTGAGCGAAAACTTATCGAAACCGGGCAACCCCCAGCCGAGCAGGCGACGCTGGTGATCCTCGGCAAGCACCGTCACCTGGTTGTGATAACGGCCGAGAAAACCGATCGGTTCCTGAGCGGTGCGGCCCGAGAGGACCGAGCCCGAGAGCACCCGGTTGTCGCCGTCCCGCAGCTCACCAGCGAGAAGTTCCGCCAGGCAAGCACCGAGCCGGCTGCGGACCAGGCGCGGATTTTTGACGGACGGCCCGGTCAGTGCGACGATCCGCTCGGTCAGCAGTCGTCCGTGAAGAAACAGGTGACCAATGGCGATCACGTCCTGGTACCCGAGGTGCCAGACGCTGCGCTGTTGGTCCACTTTTTCGAGAAAATGGATATGGGTCCCGACCAGACCGGCCGGGTGCCGGCCGGTGAATTCGCTGACCGTGACCCCTGCCGGGGAGGAAATCTGAGCATCCGGCTGCTTGCACAGATAGAGCTTGCCTTCAGTCAAGCGTCGCACAACCTTCAGCCCGGCTGCAAACGCTTCAGCTTGCCTGGCAATCACCGGCTGCGGATCTGCTGCCAGAGGGTTGGTATCGATGGCGGTAACGAAAATCGCGGCCGGACGGCTGCCAGGGACCGGAACCTTGCTGTATGGTCGGGTACGAAAAACCGGCCAGAGTCCGGCCTGCAGCAATCGGCCTTCAATCTCACTGCCTGCGAGCTGCTCCAAACGATCTGCCGGCGTGGCCGGAAAGGTTTTCTCCTCTCCACCGGTCAATTCGATCACCAGTGACAGGAAGCGCCGCCGTTCGCCCCGGTTGATCGCGACCACCTTCCCGGCACCGGGTGAAACGTAGAGTACAGCCGGGTGCTTTTTGTCGCTGAACAGCGGCTGTCCCAAAGCAACCGAATCCCCCTCGGCGACCAGCAGGGCTGGTTTCATGTCCTGGTAATCACCGCCCAGCAGCGCCACGCGGGACACCGACGGTCCCTCGTCGATCTCCAGTGAAGGGACGCCGCTTATCGGCAGATCAAGACCTTTTTTAATCTGAATCATATCCGCATGCCTTTAGATGTGTTCACAACAACACGGTTTTTACTGAAGTCGGCTCGCTATCCCACAACCGGACCGGCTCAAAATTCGGTCCGACATCCAGCTCATTTCCGATAATAGAGAGGATTTCAATATTTGACAAACCGGAATCCCCGAAACAGGTCCGGATGAGAAACATTTCTGCTGACGGAACCGCAATATCTGGAACGATTTTAACAGAAACCTCCTCAAACGAAACCAGCGGTCAAAATTCCGATCGTTCCCTTGCCTTTGCCCATGACCTTCTGTCTAGCGCGTCATTCCAATGAAAGCGGTCCGATTCACGTCTCAAGCTTAGCAAAGAAACGGTGCGCGACAAATTTTAAGTTAAAAAAATCGATGCCGGAAAAGCTGAGAATTCGGAGGGGTGACCACGGAGAACCGGGAGGCGTTGAGGAGGGACGAACGGTTATTCAGCACCGGATATTTTCTGCGGCCAAAGGGGCGCGCGGCGGGCAGGTTAATAGAAAATCAGTTATTGGCGACAATCGCTGCCCGCGCCAGTTCATCGCAACGCTCGTTCTCGTCGTGACCGGCATGCCCGCGCACCCAGACCCACTCGACCTGGTGCCGTTCACAAAGGGCCAGCAGACGCTCCCAGAGGTCGCGGTTGAGGACATCCTTTTTTTGGGAGTTTTTCCAGCCCTTCTTAACCCACCCCTCGACCCACTCGGTCATCCCCTTGACCAGGTACTGGGAATCGGTGGTCAGACGCACCCGGCAGGGGCGCGTCAACGCCTCCAGCCCGGCGATGGCACCGAGCAATTCCATCCGGTTGTTGGTGGTCTCCGGATCATAACCGGAGAGCTCCTTCTCCGTTCCGTTATAGCGGAGGATCGTTCCGTATCCTCCCGGTCCGGGATTTCCCGAACAGGCGCCGTCCGAGAAGATCTCCACCACCTTACCTGCCGTACCCATATGTTCACCCCGCGAAACACAAATGGCCCTTCTGCTCATACAAGCGGAAGGGCCATTTGAATTGGCATCCCCAGGGGGATTCGAACCCCCGTCGCCGCCGTGAAAGGGCGGTGTCCTGGACCAGGCTAGACGATAGGGACTTAATGCTACAGTTCCCTGCAGGAATCGACCCTGCGAAGAAAAATTTATATATTGACTGCAACAGAAAATCAAGCCAATTTTTCGGCCGGCGCAAAGATTTTTTTGCCGGGAGATCGCCCGGCCGGGCCCTGATTATCGGGACCAGCAACTCTTCGGTCAACGCAAACCGCCGGCCTCAATGACCTCACGCCATCAGCTGGCCACCGTTGATTTCTATCACCTGGCCGGTCACATAGCCACTCAACCGCTCACAGGCCAGATAGAGCGTGGAGCCGACACAGTCTGCCGGGTCACCGAGACGCTGCAGCGGGATGGCAGCACGGGTCGCGGCCAATTTTTCCCGGCTGGAAAAACGTTCATGAAAGGCGGTATCAATCGTTCCGGGAGAAATGGCATTGACGCGTATCTGCTGCTCTGCTAACTCCCGGGCCAGTGCGCGGGTCAGGGTACTGACAAACGCCTTGGACGCACTGTAGATGGAGGACCCCGGGCTGCCTCCGGTCCGGGCGGAGATCGAACTGACATTGATGATGCATCCTCTGCCCCGGCGGGCGAAGAGGGGGAGTACCTCGCGGCAGGCGGTCACCACCGAGCGGGCATTCAGGTCGAAAACCTGATCGACAAAGACATCGTCAACATCTGCCAGAGGCCGCCTGGCGACCATGCTCCCCGCATTGTTGACCAGCACGTCCAGGCCGGCGAAATGATCGCCAATCCGGGCGACACAGTCTGCAACAGCCCGGCTTGAGGTGAAATCCGCCCGCAAAGAAAATGCCTCGCCGCCGGCCAGACGGATCTTTCTCTCCAGGGCGGAGATGTCCCGCTCATCACTCCGATGGTACTGAATTCCGATCCTGGCTCCGCAGCGACCGAACCCTTCCGCGATGGCCGCGCCGATGCCGCTGCCGCCACCGGTCACCAGGATGATCTTGCCGGAGAGATCCGCTCTCAACAGATCTGTTGCTGCTGTCTTCACCATATCCATCCCTCCTGATTAATCCGATTCCAGGACCCTGGAGACCGCTTTTTGCCACCCCTTCAGCAGTTCATTTCTCTGCGCATCCGCGAGCGCCGGGGTGAATCGTGCATCGCGCTGCCAGTGATGCGCGATATCGGCCAGCGAAGAATAGATGCCGAGCTGCACCCCCGCCAGGTAGGCCGCCCCCAGCGCCGTGGTCTCGGTGACCTGCGGCCGCTCAACCGGAACATCCAGCAGATCGGCAAGAAACTGGAGGAACCAGTTGTTGGCGACCATCCCGCCATCGACCCGGAGCGCTTTCGACCCGGACTCGCTGTCACGGTTCATCGCCTGCATCAGATCATGGGTCTGATAACCGACCGATTCCAGCGTGGCACGCACAATTTCGGCGATACCGGTATCACGGGTCAGACCGAAAATCGCACCACGGGCGTGAGGATCCCAGTACGGAGCGCCCAGCCCGGTAAAGGCGGGCACCATGTAGACCCCGCGGTTCGATTCAAGCGTGCGGGCCAACTCCTCCACCTCTGCGGCGGAATCGACCAGCCTCAGCCCGTCGCGAAGCCACTGAACAGCGGCACCGGCAACAAAGATAGAGCCTTCCAGGGCATAACTGGTCTTGCCGTCGACCCGGTAGGCGACAGTCGTCAGCAACCGGTTATGCGAACGAAACGCTTTGTCGCCGGTGTTCAGCAAGACAAAACAACCGGTCCCGTAAGTACTTTTGATCATTCCCGGTTCCAGGCAGGCCTGGCCGATCGCCGCCGCCTGCTGATCCCCGGCGATCCCGCCTATGGGGAAAGGATGTCCGAACAGTCCCGCCTCGCTCGTCCCGAAATCGGCACAGCAGTCTTTGACCTCGGGCAGGAGAGAATGTGGAATCCTGAACAACTCGAGCAGACTGTCGTCCCACTGCTGGGAATGGATATTGAACAGCATGGTTCGCGACGCATTGGTTGCGTCGGTGGCATGCACCTTCCCGCCGGTCAGCCGCCAGAGCAGGAACGAATCGACCGTCCCGAACGCCAGCTCACCCTTTTCCGCCCGTTCCCGGGCGCCCGCGACATGATCAAGAAGCCAGCAGAGCTTACTCGCCGAAAAATAGGGGTCGAGCAGCAGACCGGTCTTCTCGGCAACGGCCTCTTCCAGACCGGCGGCTTTCAGTTCTGCACAGAGCCCGGCAGTGCGGCGATCCTGCCAGACGATGGCGTTGTAGATCGGCTCACCGCTCCGGCGATCCCAGACCAGGGTTGTTTCCCGCTGGTTGGTGATGCCGATGCCGGCAACCTCTATCCCCGTCTCTTCGGCCTGCCCCAGTGCGTTGCGACAGACCGACTGCACCGAGGTCCAGATCTCTTCCGGATCGTGCTCGACCCATCCGTCCCGCGGATAGATCTGGCTGAACTCCTGCTGGGCAAGCACCTCACATTGCCCGTTTTGGGCAAAAATCATCGCCCGGGAACTGGTCGTTCCCTGATCGATGGCAAGGATATGTCGTCCGCTCATAAAAGGCCTCCTCGCAACGCAGAATGAAAGGTTTTAATTCAAAAAATACCATAACTGAAAACTAACAACGTTCAGAATGTTCGAATTTGAAAAAAAATATGGCTTCATTTGCTTGTGAATCGTAGAAAGTCTGCTATAAGAAGTAACTGCCTATCTGAAAATCGCACCTATCGATTACCGGCCAGCCGACAGATCGGGATTCAAGATGAATCAGCGGCAACAGGAAATACTGCTTCTCGTGAATCAGAATGGTTTCGTTTCGATCGAAACGCTGGCCCATAATTTCAAGGTCACTCCACAAACGATCCGCCGCGACATCAACACTCTCTGCGATCAACAACTTCTCACCCGTTATCACGGCGGGGCCGGCCTCTCCTCCAGCGTCGAGAACGTTGAGTATGCCACCCGCAAGGTCATGCTGCAGAAAGAAAAACAGCTGATCGCGAAAATGGCTGCGGAGCTCATTCCCGACCGCGCCTCAATTTTCATCAACATCGGCACCACGACCGAAGAGGTTGCCAAGGCCCTGCAGAACCATTCCGGGTTACGGATCATCACCAATAACCTGAATGTGGCGGCCATGCTCCGCAGCAACCCGAGTTTCGAGATTATTATAGCAGGTGGAGCGGTCAGACCTCACGACGGCGGCATCACCGGCGAAGCGACCATCGATTTTATCCGTCAGTTCAAAGTCGATTTCGGCATTATCGGCATCTCCAGCATCGACGCAGACGGCACTCTGCTCGACTTTGACTATCATGAAGTCAGGGTGGCACAGGCCATCATCGAAAATTCCCGCAAGGTTTTTCTGGTCGCCGACCACAGCAAATTTGATCGCTGCGCGATGGTCCGGCTTGGCAGGATAGACCAGATCGATGCGCTTTTCACCGACCAGCCCCCGCCGCCGCACATTTCAGCAATCCTGGCCGAAACAAGCGTGACCTTGCACACTGCCGGCCCGTCTCCCCCCCAGAAGACTCTCCCGGTGGCGACAATCTAGAAAAGGGAAACCGCTTCATGGCAATGGTTCTTGAAAACGTCACAAAACTGGTTGCAAATGAAAAGCATATCGACAGCATTTCACTCGACCTCGAGCCGGGCACCTTCAATATTCTGCTCGGCCGGACCCTGTCGGGGAAAACCAGCCTGATGCGGCTGATGGCCGGGCTGGACAAGCCGACCGCCGGGCGGATCCTGATGGATGGCCAGGACCTGACCCGCCTGTCGGTACGGAAACGCGACGTCGCCATGGTTTATCAGCAGTTCATCAATTATCCCTCGATGACCGTCGCCGAGAACATCGCGTCGCCGCTACGCCTGGCAAAGGTTTCCCCGAGCGAGATTGAGCGCAGGGTCCGTGACGTTGCCGAGATGCTGCATATAGAGGATCTGCTTGAGCGACTCCCGGTGGAACTCTCGGGGGGCCAGCAGCAGCGCACCGCCATAGCACGTGCCTTGGTCAAGGATGCCGAACTGCTGCTGCTGGATGAACCGCTGGTAAATCTTGACTACAAGCTGCGTGAAGAATTGCGCACCGAAATGCGCGAAATATTCAAGCGCCGCCGGTCGATCGTCGTCTACGCAACCACTGAACCGCTTGAAGCGCTGGCCCTCGGCGGCAATACCGCGGTTCTCCATGAGGGGCGCCTTGAGCAGTTCGGCCCGACCATTGATGTGTATCAAAATCCGCAGACGACCAGAATTGCCCAGGCCTTCAGTGATCCGGCGATGAATTTTGTTGCAGGCAAAGTCGCTGGCAACCACCTGTATCTGGGCGCTACCCCGCCGGCCCCCCTGCTGAACCATCTCAGCGGTTTGCAGTCAGGCGACTATCGGTTCGGCATGCGTCCCAGCCACTTGCAGTTGCAGCGCACAACCGATTCAGAGATTGCCTTCCAGACGACCCTCGACCTTGCCGAAATCAGCGGCTCGGAAACCTTTGTTCACGTTTTCCACGACGCAGAGACCTGGACCGTCCAGCAGCAGGGGATTCACAACTACCGCATGGGAGAAGAAACGCAGGTCTATATCGACCCGGCCCGGCTGTATGTTTTTGACCTCGACGGGCACCTGGTAGTTTCCCCGGAGCAGAATTCCCCAGCACCCTCTTTCAGGGAGCGATCATGGCCCGAATAGATCTTAAGAATCTGGCTCATGCATATCGGCCCAATCCTGCCACTGAGGCGGATTACGCCCTGAACAGAACAAATCATACCTGGGAGGACGGCAGTGCCTATGCCCTGCTCGGCCCCTCCGGATGTGGTAAAACCACCCTGCTTAATATCATTTCCGGACTCCTGAAACCCTCGGAAGGAGAGGTTCTGTTTGACGGCAAAAATGTCACCTCCCTGCTCCCCCAGGAACGCAACATCGCCCAGGTTTTCCAGTTCCCGGTGATTTACGACACCATGAGCGTTTACGACAATCTTGCCTTTCCGTTGCGAAACCGCAAACTGCCGGAGAAAGATATCCGTGAGCGGGTTATGGAAGTTGCCGAAATGCTGGAGCTGCAGGACGACCTGAAGAAGCGTGCCGCAAACCTGGGCGCGGATGCCAAGCAAAAGATCTCTCTTGGCCGGGGGCTGGTCCGGAGCGATGTTGCCGCCATTCTTTTCGACGAACCACTCACGGTCATCGATCCGCACCTGAAACTGCTGTTACGGCGGAAGCTCAAGCAGATTCACGCCCGGTTCAAGCTGACCATGGTTTATGTCACCCATGACCAATTGGAAGCACTGACCTTTGCCGACCAGGTCGTGGTGATGAACGAAGGTCAGGTCTTGCAGATCGGCACCCCCCAGGATCTTTTTGAAAACCCGCAACACACCTTCGTCGGCAACTTCATCGGCAGCCCCGGGATGAATTTTATCCCCTGCCGGGTGAAAAACGACACAGCCAGCGTCGGCGAGCTGCGCATCCCGTTCCGCGCCAAAGACCACCAGGGCAAGACAATTGTGCTGGGAATTCGCCCGGAGTTTCTCAAACTTCATGCCGCCCCGCTCCAGGGAACCCACAAGGTCTCCATCAAGGAGGTGGAAAACCTCGGCAACTGCCAAATCGTCACGGTGCGGTTCGAGGAACAGACCCTCAAGGTCAAGGTTGCCGAGGGGCAGGAGGTCCCTGCGGAAAGAGGCTTTCTCGAGTTCCCGCTGGAATGGATCAGGCTCTATGCCGATGGAAAATTGATCGAACCCGCAATGGAGCCCCCCCCGGGACAGGAGAGTCGACAATGAAAAAATGGGACGACAACAAAGCCTGGTTCATGGTCATTCCGGTCTTTCTGGTTGTTGCGGTATCTGCCATCCTGCCCCTGATGACCGTGGTCAATTATTCAATCCAGGATATCTTTGGACCTGACAACCGAATTTTCGTCGGCATTGAGTGGTACCGGGAAGTCCTCACTGACTCGCGCCTGCATGACGCGCTCAATCGCCAGCTGCTGTTCTCTGCCCTGGTTCTGCTGATTGAAATTCCACTCGGCATTCTGATTGCCCTGATGATGCCCAAAAAGGGCTGGGGGGCCTCACTCAGCCTGGTTCTGGTGGCTTTGCCACTGCTGATTCCCTGGAACGTCATCGGCACCATCTGGATCATTTTCACCCGCCCCGATATCGGCCTGTTCGGCGCCGCCATCAACGGCCTGGGGATCGCTTTTGACCACACGGGATCACCTCTGGACGCCTGGATTACCGTGATGCTGATGGAGGTCTGGCACTGGACACCCCTGGTTGCCCTGCTGGCCTATGCCGGATTGCAAGCCATTCCCGAGGCCTATTTCCAGGCGGCCCGGATCGACGGGGCGTCGACCTGGGCGACCTTCCGCTACATTCAGCTGCCCAAAATGCGCGGGGTTCTGACCATCGCCGTGCTGCTGCGCTTCATGGACAGTTTCCTGATCTATGCCGAACCCTTTGTCCTGACCGGAGGTGGTCCCGGCAACTCAACCACCTTCCTCTCGATTTACCTGGTCAAGCTTGCGGTCGGACAGTTCGACCTGGGTCCCGCAGCGGCATTTTCAATCATCTATTTCCTGATCATCCTCTTGTTCTGCTGGCTTTTCTACCAGGCCCTGCTGAAAGTCGGCACCGGAGACAAGTCATGAAATTTCAGAAAAGAACCGTTGGGTTGATCATCTATTTTTTCCTGCTGTTGCTGCCGATCTACTGGATGCTCAACATGTCTTTCCGGACCAATGCGGATATCCTCAGCGTCTTCTCCTTTTATCCCCATGAGCCGACTTTCGATAATTACCTGAAAATCTTCACCGACAAGTCCTGGTACTCGGGCTACCTGAACACAATCTACTATGTCAGCATGAACGTGGTGATTTCGCTCCTCACCGCCCTGCCGGCCGCTTATGCCTTTTCCCGCTACAGCTTCCTCGGCGACAAGCACCTGTTCTTCTGGCTGCTGACCAACCGGATGGCTCCGCCAGCCGTTTTTCTGCTGCCGTTTTTTCAGCTCTACTCCACCTTCAACCTGATCGATACCCATTTTGCCGTCGCATTGTCCCATTGCCTGTTCAATGTGCCGCTGGCAGTGTGGATCCTGGAAGGCTTCATGTCAGGCGTGCCCCGGGAAATAGACGAAATGGCCTACATCGATGGCTACAGCTTTCCGCGCTTTTTCCTGACCATTTTCATGCCGCTGATCCGCACCGGAATCGGGGTTACGGCGTTTTTCTGTTTCATGTTCTCCTGGGTCGAACTGCTGCTGGCACGGACCCTGACGACAACGGTGGCAAAACCGATTGCTGCCACCATGACGCGCACCGTCAGCGCATCAGGGCTTGACTGGGGCCTGCTCGCTGCGGCAGGGATTCTGACCATCGTTCCGGGGGCGCTGGTGATCTGGTTTGTGCGCAACCATCTGGCCAAGGGCTTTGCCCTGGGTCGGGTTTAGCGGGGGCAGACATGACTCTGGAATGGATGGCATGGACCACGCCGACGGCAATTTTCTTTATCACCATCGCCGCACTGCTGGTGGGCATGACAATCTGGCAGATCAAAGCCCCCAGCATCGAGCGCAAGGGTTTCCTGCCCATTGCCACGACTCCGGGTGATCGTCTGTTTATCGGGCTGCTCGGCAGCGCCTACATCCACCTTGCCTGGATCGGATTGACCACACTGACCCTCTGGATCGCGTTCGTCATTGCGCTGGTCTGGATGATTGTATTGATGCGTTGGGGATAAACAGAACTCAGCATGAGTTCCTCTTTCGTCGGAGTCAGGGCCTTCGCACCGGCGAAGAGACCCGGCAAGCCGGGCATATCTTTGGGGGCCAGTTCAAGGAGAGAGATGATGACAGAAGCAATCCGCAGGAAAAAAGCAGGCGTGGGGCTCTTGATCAGTCTCACCACAACATTGCTGATGCTCTTAGCGACATCAGCAAGTGCCGACATGGCCGCAGCCCAAAAATGGGTCGATGACGAATTTCAGCCGTCAACCCTGACAAAAGCAGAACAGATGAAAGAGATGGAATGGTTCATCAACGCGGCCAAACCTTTCAAGGGGATGAAAATCAAGGTTGTCTCCGAGACCATTCCGACCCATGAGTACGAATCGAAAGTGCTTGCTAAAGCCTTTACCGAAATAACCGGCATCGAGGTCACCCACGACCTGATTCAGGAGGGTGACGTTATTGAGAAGCTGCAGATTCAGATGCAGTCAGGTGAAAATGTCTTTGATGCCTATATCAACGATTCTGACCTGATCGGCACCCACTACCGCTATGGTCATGTCGTCAACCTGACCGACTGGATGGCCGGCGAGGGCAAGGACGTGACCCTGCCGACCCTCGATGTCGACGATTTTATGGGCAAGTCGTTCACCACCGGCCCTGACGGCAAACTCTATCAGCTCCCCGACCAGCAGTTCGCCAACCTCTACTGGTTCCGCTACGACTGGTTCAACCGCGCCGACCTGAAAGCACAGTTCAAGAAACTTTATGGATATGAGCTGGGTGTTCCGGTCAACTGGTCGGCCTATGAAGACATCGCTGAGTTCTTCAGCGAGCATGTTCGTGAAATTGACGGTAAAGCGATCTACGGCCACATGGACTACGGCAAGAAAGCACCCGATCTCGGCTGGCGCTTTACTGATGCCTGGCTGTCGATGGCCGGCGCCGGCGACAAAGGGCTGCCGAACGGCAAACCGGTCGATGAATGGGGCATTCGTGTCGAGGGGTGCAACCCCGCCGGGGCCAGTGTCAGCCGTGGTGGTGCCACCAACGGCCCGGCCGCAAAATATGCGCTCCGCAAATACATGGACTGGCTGCGCAAGTACGCCCCGCCCGGCGCTCTCGGCATGGACTTTTACCAGTCTTTGCCCAGTCTGGCCAAAGGGAACGTCGCCCAGCAGATTTTCTGGTACACGGCCTTCACCGCATCAATGGTTGAAAAAGGAACCCCGGTGGTCAATGACGACGGCACTCCGAAATGGCGGATGGCCCCGTCTCCCCATGGCCCCTACTGGGAAGAGGGGATGAAGCTCGGTTACCAGGATGCCGGTTCCTGGACCCTGTTCAACAGTACCCCGGTCGATCGCCGCAAGGCGGCCTGGCTTTTCGCCCAGTTCTGCGTATCTAAATCCGTTTCCCTGAAGAAGACCCACGTTGGCCTGACCCCGATTCGCGACAGCGACATCCGCCACGAATCCTTTACCAAGCGTGCACCGGAGCTTGGCGGGCTGGTGGAATTCTACCGCAGCCCGGCCCGGGTGGCCTGGACCCCGACCGGCACCAACGTTCCTGACTATCCGAAACTGGCTCAGCTCTGGTGGCAGAATATCGGTGAAGCGGTTTCGGGTGAAGTCACCGTTGATACTGCCATGGATAACCTTGCCCGCGAACAGGACAAAGTTCTTACCCGCATTGCGCGCAGCAAGTCCCAGAAAGAGTGTGGCCCGGTGATGAATGAAGAACGTGATGAAGCCTACTGGCTGAACAAGCCGGGCTCGCCAAAGGCAAAACTGGCCAATGAAAAGCCGCAGGGAGAGACGGTCAATTACGACGATCTCATCAAGGCCTGGCGCGAAGGCAAAGTAAAGTAAGTCCCGTACCAGAGACAGGTGGCAATACCGTTTTCTTCTGACCAGCCTGTCAAAACGACCCCGGGGGCCAGGGACAATATGCCCTGGCCCCCGGTATTTGCCCGCTCCAGCGGAACATATTCTGCTGTGGAGAGGAATTTATGGACAGATTGAAACATGTGCAGCAGCTTCAGGAGAGTCAGATCTTCGATCTCGTCGTCATCGGCGGCGGTGCGACCGGCTGCGGTGTCGCCCTGGATGCGGCAAGTCGTGGCCTGAGGGTTGCGCTGGTGGAAAAAAATGACTTCGCCGAAGGGACCAGCAGCCGCAGCACCAAGCTTGTCCATGGCGGGGTTCGCTATCTGGAGATGGCGGTCAAGAAACTGGACCGGGTCCAGTACAACCTGGTCAGGGACGGCCTCCGGGAACGCCATACCCTGCTGCAGAATGCCCCCCACCTGTCCAACCGTCTCTCCCTGGTCACTCCCCTCTACCGCTGGATCGATATCCCTTATGTCTTCTCCGGCCTCAAGCTCTACGACATCCTGGCGGGAAAGAGAAACATCGGCCACAGCAGGCTGCTGAGCAGAAAAGAAGCCCTGCGTCGCTTCCCGAGGCTGAAAGCGGAAGGGCTTAAGGCGGGGGTTCTTTATTATGATGGCCAGTTTCATGACGCCCGCATGGCCCTCGGCCTGGCGCTGACGGCAGCAAAACATGGGGCGATCATCGCCAACCATGTTGAGGTCACCGGCCTGATCAAAGAGGGCGGGCGGATCTGCGGGGTCACCTTGAGAGATTCGATAAGCGGAGACAGCTGGCCGCTCAGGGCCAGGGGTGTCGTCAATGCAACCGGCCCCTTTGCTGACCGGATCAGAAAACTCGACAACCCGGAGGCGGCAGACATCCTCTCCGCCAGCACCGGCATCCATATTGTTCTCGATAAGCGTTTTGCCCCCCCGGATACCGGCCTGATGATCCCGGAAACCGAGGACGGCCGCGTCCTGTTCGTTCTTCCCTGGGAAGAGCACGCCCTGGTTGGCACCACCGATGAGCCTGCCGAGATTACTGAGCACCCCCGGCCGCTGGATACGGAAATCGACTACCTGTTGCGCCACGTCACCCGCTACTTCAACCTGCAGGTCGCAAGATCAGACATCAAGGCCGTCTGGTCGGGGCTGCGGCCGCTGGTGTCGGACCCCAAGGCGGTCGATACCGCCAGGCTGGCCCGTGATCATGTCATCGAGGAGAGTGCCAGCGGGCTGTTGACCATTGCCGGCGGCAAGTGGACGACCTACCGGAAGATGGCGCTGGATACGGTCGACCACGCATTGAACCTGTTCAACCTGTCCGCCCCGCAAGCATGCCAGACCGAAACGCTGCCGATTCTCGGCAGTGCCGGCTACCGCGATGATGGGGCGGACAACCTGGCGGCAAGCTACGACCTTTCCACCGACGTCGCCCGCTACCTTTATCGCACCTATGGTGATCAGGCCGAACGGGTCGCGGAGCTGGCGAAGGAAGGATACGGCTCCCGGCTGGTCTCCGGGCACCCGGTTGTGGAAGCAGAGGTTCTCTACGGTGTGCGTCATGAACTGGCCGAACGGGTGATCGACATCCTGACGCGGCGGATGCCCCTGGCACTGCTCGACACCGCCGCGGCGCAAGCGGCGACACCGCGCGTTCTGGAACTTATGGCCGCAGAACTGGGCTGGGATCAGCAGCGCCGCCAGGAGGAGAAGGATCTCACCGTCCTGCGCCTGACGGAAGCGATCTGAGCAACCTGGCCTGGTCCGGGTTAAGGCCGGTTCGCCGGCCGAATCAGCGGATGGGGATCTCCGTCTTCTTCAGCACCGTGCGCAGCGCAAACGACGAGTGGATCCGCAAAACTCCGGGCAGGCTGGTCAGTTCGTTGTGCAGACGTTCATAATCAGCGGCGTTGCGCACAACAATGCGCAACTGGTAGTCGATCTCGCCGGACATCAGGTAGCACTCCATGACCTCCGGCACATTTTTGATCGCCGCTTCGAAGCCGGCGAGCTTTTCCTTCTGCTGCCCTTCCAGGGAAACCCGCACCAGCACGTTCCCCGGCTTGCCGATGGCAGCCTGGTTGACCAGCATCACATACCGGTCGATCGCACCACTCTCCTCCAGCGCCCGAACGCGGCGCAGGCAGGCCGATTCCGACAACCCCACCCGGGCCGCCAGCTGGACGTTGGCAAGCCGGCCATCACGCTGCAATTCGCTCAGAATCGCCTGATCAATTTTATCGAGGGACAACTCCGCAATTTTCTGCATATAAAATGACCTATAAAGAAATATTCTTCGAAAATAGAAACATTTTATCGCATCTTTGCAACAAACTGCCAGCCTATTTTCGTTACAATTCTCCGCAGATGAATGCCAATAGTCATATCCGCTGCCGGCAGCTCTGAAAACTTGCCGGGATCAGGATAAACTTTACTAGCAGCGAAGAGACTTCAGACCATTCTGCAGGAGGAGCATATGCGCATCGGAGTCCCGAAAGAGATCAAGAATCTGGAATACCGGGTCGGCCTGACCCCTTCATCGGTCCGCGAACTGATCGACCATGGCCACGAAGTTCTGGTGCAGAAAAACGCTGCGGTGGAAATCGGCTTTGGTGACGACCTCTATATGGAGGCCGGCGCGAGAATTGTCGATACCGCCGCAGAGGTCTTCGCCGAGGCGGAGATGATCGTCAAGGTCAAGGAACCGCAACCCCAGGAATGCAAAATGCTCCGCGAAGGGCAGATCCTCTTTACCTATCTGCACCTCGCCCCCGATGCCATCCAGACCCAGGGCCTGATCGAGTCGGGGTGCACTGCGGTCGCCTATGAAACAGTGACCGATGAGTTCGGCGGCCTGCCGCTGCTGGCACCGATGTCCGAGGTGGCCGGACGCATGTCGATTCAGGCGGGCGCCCATGCCCTGGAAATGGCCCAGGGCGGCCGCGGCACCCTGCTCGGTGGCGTCCCCGGCGTCGCGCCGGCCAAAGTCACCATTATCGGTGGCGGGGTGGTCGGCACCAACGCGGCGCGCATGGCGATCGGACTCGGCGCCGAAACCCTGATTCTCGACCGCTCGGTTCATCGTCTGCAGGTCCTCGACGATATTTTCCAGGGGCGGGTGCGGGTCGAATACTCCACGGCAACCGCCATCGAAAACCATGTCCTGACCTCCGACCTGGTCATCGGAGCCGTGCTGATCCCCGGCGCCGAAGCGCCGAAGCTGGTGACCAGGGAGATGATCAGAAAGATGCCGCGCGGCTCGGTGCTGGTCGATGTCGCCATTGACCAGGGGGGCTGCTTCGAAACCTCAAAAGCCACCACCCACGAGCACCCGACCTACAACGTCGACGGGGTCGTCCACTACTGTGTTGCCAACATGCCGGGCGCGGTTGCCAGGACATCGACCCTGGCCCTCAACAACAGCACCCTGCCCTTCAGCATTGCCCTCGCCAACTACGGGACCGATGCGCTGCAGGCCCTTCCCCATCTCCTCAATGGACTGAACGTCCACAAGGGGATGATCACCTATGAAGCGGTCTGCAAAGCCCAGAACCTGAATTATGTCCCCGCCCTGGAGGCCTTGCGCCACTAACGGCGGTGGCTATTGGACAGAAAACGGGGCGGACTCATTTATGAATCCGCCCCGTTTTCTATTAGATGCAGTGGACACCCGTTGTGGTTCCGCTGTCAGGCAACCGAGCCATCCGCCGGTCGCTCCGGCTGAAGAAAAATTCCTTTCAGGACCTCTTCGATCTGGGCGGTCGAAAGCCAGCCCTCGTCGTGCAGGATCAGGCCGATCACGCGGTGACGATTCAGCCGGTTATCCTCCTCCTGCTTGAGCAGCGCAGCATTTAATTGCCCCTGGGAGATAAATCCCATCTTGACCGCCAGTTCTCCGAAACGCAGGCAGTGCTGATTGCATGTCATATCCGACCCCCGACAACACGTTTTTCGCATTCATAACAGATATGTAGACCATATCATCTATTTTTTACACCACAGCCAGAGCTGATTTCCAGTCTTATTTGTCAATCCCCGGAAAATGGCCTGCTTTCATCCTCCACCTATCCTGAATCAGCCTCTGCCGCTGTGGGGCAAGGCCCTTATCGACCATCAAGCAGGTGATCGCGAAACTGGACATTGATCGGCCTGTCTCCCAACCAGATCCCGAAGTATGCCGCGGCGAAATCTGCCCCGCCAACTCCCCCGAGAGTTTCTTCATTCAATCGCAGCTCGGTTCCGATACCAGGTGTGTAATTGAGGCTGTAGCGGTCCCCGGGCCTGATATCCCTGAAGAGCCTGTAGAGCTTTGCCAACCGTTGCTCCAGCAGCTGATACTCGTCTCCGGTCAGATTGTCACGCAGCAGCCTGTCAGAGGACTTGGCAAAATCACCGGCCGTGAACTGACGGAAATAGCAGAGTTCGAGGCGCTTGGGGATATCATCGCGCCAATCCTTCCCCGCGGACCCTTCCGGCAGATAAAGCGCTCCGGCATAAACATCGAACAGCCTCGCCCATTTCAGTACGGCCATACCATGGAGGCGCAGCTCGGTCTTCCCGGCACTCAAAGTCTCGGCAAAATCGACCCCGGCGATCTGGCCACCGCTCCCGTTCACAGGAAGCATCAGCAGCAGGCTGACCAGGCAGAGGCTTCGGAAGAAGATATTAACTGTCATCCGGCATCCTCCTGGAGACAAAGATCGGTCGATAGCGCCCTTGAGACCCCCCTGCCCATTTGCTGAGCCAGAGCATCAGCGGCGTGACCAGAGCCCAGACCAGCGCCAGCGAACTCAGGCTGAGCAGCAGGCTGTCAGCGAAGCTGGCCGCCCCGAGCCTTACCCCGCCCCAATAGGCGAGCGGGCCGCCAATCAGTCCAAAAAGTGCGGCGAGCAGGTAGTGGCCGGCCAGCCAGGACAGAGCGTAATGAAACAGGGTGGCGAACTGCATCCAGATGACGAAGACCCACAGCGGCAGCCACAGCGGCCAGACTGGATCGCCCATGAACGTAAAGATGCCAAGCGCCTGCTGGGTAGTGTCGACAGCAACGCCGAGCAGGCAGGCACAGAGCATCAGACGCAATTCGGCCCGTCGCGATTCAGCCAGCAGCAGATGCAGGACTAACAGCAGTAAAGCGCCAAGCGCACCACGTAGAGGATAGCCCCAGGCGGCTCCGAGGACACAACTGAACCAACCGAGCTGATACATGAGGATATTGATCAGTTTGCTCGTCCGGGGAGACATCGATCACCACCTTTCATCAGGTTTCAGGTTTCTCCAGTACCAGCTGGACCAAATCTATAATCCGCGCAGCGAAACCCGCCTGGCAGTAGGCAAAATAATACTCCCACTTGCGCAGGAAATTCTCGTCGTAGCCAAGGTCGAAAACCTGCTGACGCCCTTCCAGCAGTGACTGCCGCCAGTTCGCCAGGGTGCGGGCATAATCGAGCCCGTAACTTTCCAGGCTGGCGACAATCAGGCGTGAATCCGCAGCCATCGCAGCGGTCATCGCACCCAGCGAAGGAAGGTGACCACCGGGAAAGATGTGCTTGCGGATCCAGTCGGAGCTGAACCGGTAGGTATTATATTTCCGGTCCGGAATGGTGATCACCTGGATGACCGCCCTGCCGCCGGGCCGCAGGGCACGGTCACAGGCTGAAAAATAGGGCTTCAGGCCGGCATGCCCCACCGCTTCGAGCATCTCGATGGAGACGACTTTTGAATACTGCCCTTCGATATGGCGATAATCGCGCAGCTGCAGATCAATATACTCTTCCAGCCCGGCGTCCCGCACCCGCTGCCGGGCCAGACTCAACTGCTCTTTCGACAGGGTGATGCCGGTCACGCGACAGCCGGTCCGCCTGACCGCCTCGATGGCGAAGCTGCCCCAGCCGCAGCCGATTTCCAGGACATGATCGGCTGCGGTGATTTCGGCCTTGTCGATAATCAGCGCTATTTTCTTCTGCTGGGCCTGCGCCAGGGAATCCTCTTGTTTTGTGAAGATCGCCGAAGAGTAGGTCATGCTCGGATCGAGGAAAGTGGCAAAAAAATCATTACTCAGGTCGTAGTGCTCACGGATATTGCGGGAGCTGCCGCTGAGCGTGTTCGCCCGCAACAGGTGACGGAGATAATTGACCAAGCGGCCGACAACCGCAGTGACAATACGACGGTCGTCCAGCTTCGCTTCGTTGGCAGCCAGCAGGGTCAGCAACCCCGGCAGATCATCGGTCGTCCAGTCGCCACCGGTATAGGCCTCCCCGAAACCGATATCCCCTGAAAGCATGACTCGGCGGAAGAAGCGATACTCGCGGACCGACAGCTGCAATGATGGTTCTGCGCCGACCTTGCCGAAGCGGTAAAGGCTGCCGTCCGGAAGACGCATGCGCAGCTCCCCCCCGGGCAAGCGGGAGAGGAATCTGCAGCATAAAACCATGCCGATCCTGTCGAGCAGGGTCGGCGCAACCGGACGGATGGTCATGGCATGGTCAGGAATTGGTCTGTTGTACACAGGAAGCCTCCTTTGCCAGTAGAGCCTGGCCGCCTGCCAGAGAATACGCGGCATGGTCAGGCTGGCGGTCAGCGGTCTGCGGATAATGGTACGCAGCAGGTTGCCGGTCGTCAGCGGCTGGGCCCGGCCACGCATTCTGGCAACCAGCACCAGCTGCCCCCCCTGATGGAAATCAAGCTGGTTATCGAGGTTCTCCTCCGGTTCGGTCAGATGGAAGACATATTGTCCATCCCGCGAAAAAAATGGGGAAACATGGAACTGCTTGTCGTTCACAAACCGCAGCCTGCCGTCAGCGGATTCGGCCTGCGGTTGTGACAAAAGGTAGAGATGCATCTCGCCGAAGGTGTTGTTGACCTGCGCCAGCACGCAGAGCAGCTCACCGGTTCTGGCATAGCAGTAGAAAAAGCTGATCGGGTTGAAGACATAATTGAAATAGCGGGCGGCGGTAATCAGCACAATCCTCCCCGGCGCGGTCGCGATCCCTGAGTCGAGCAGAACTTTCCTCAGCTTGTCCCGGATCGGCTCGTTGCCGGGCGTCAGGTAGTCCCGGTCGTGAATGGCGACAGGCCGGATCCGGTTGTAGCCGAAGAGGGGATTGCGGCGCGCCAGGTCGGGCAGTTCATCGAGATCAAACCCGTAGAAATAGACCGGGTAGCGGAAACTGTGCTGCACCGGAGACAAGCGGGCATGACTGACGTCTCCATGGTAAATCAACGAAGTCATAGCGCTATCCCGAACTTTTCGGCGACGGAAACTGCCGAGCGAACCGCGTCCTCATGAAAGCCGTAACCGAAGTAGCTGCCGCAGAACCAGCTGTTGCGATGGCCGTTGAGCTGGGGCAGTTCCGCCTGGGTGGCCAGCGAGGCGAAGCTGTACTGGGGGTGCTGGTAGGCGAACTCGGCAATCACCGTCTCCGGTCGGAACGGCTGGCGCCGGTTGAGGGTGACGCAGTAAGCTTGCTCCGCCTCAAGCCCCTGCAGCAGATTCATATAGTAGCTGACGAACACCGGCCGATCAGCCGCATCTCCCTCCTCGCGGGTAAAGTTCCACGCCGACCAGGCTGCTTTTTTTTCCGGTAACAGTGAAGAATCGGTGTGCAGAACCGTCTGATTCAACTGGTAGTGCCAGGGCGAGAGGAGCCGCTGCTCATCGTCGCTCGGGTCGCCCAGCAATTGCAGGGCCTGGTCAGCGTGGGTCGCGATCACGACCTGGTCGAACTGCCGGTGCGTTCCGTTGGCGAACAGCAGCCGAACGCCATCCGCGGCGCGAAAAACCTTCTCCACCCCGGCATTGAGCTGGATATCTCCGCGGAAGCTGCGGCGAAAGGCTTTGACATAGGCAAAACTGCCGCCGACGACGGTTCTCCATTGCGGCCGATCGCGGAACGAGAGCAAGCCGTGATTCCTAAAAAAGCGCAAAAAGGCTTCCGCCGGGAAATCGGCGGCCTTGAGGGTCGGCGTTGACCATATCGCCGCCGCCATCGGCAGCAGGTAGTTGTCGACCATGAACGGGGAATAGCGCCCCTGCTGCAGGTATTCACCGAGCGTCACCGCCGGCAGCGTCCCCGCCAGCAGATCTTTTTTCGCTCGCCGACTGAAGCGCGCGATCTCAAGCAGAAAGCGGAAGAAGCTCGGGCTGAGCAGGTTGCTCCGCTGGGCGAAGAGACCGTTCAGGTTATTGCCGGCATATACCAGTCCGCTCTGCCGGCACTGAAATCCGAAAGACATCTCCGCGGCCCGTGTTTCGACCCCGAGGCGGGCGAGGAAGGTCTGAAACAGCGGGTAGGTCGCATCGTTCAATACGATAAAACCCGTATCGACAGCCAGACCGGCATCGGGCCCTTCGCTGATTTCGATGGTATTGGTGTGACCGCCCAGGTAGTCGTTCTGCTCGAACAGGCTCACCCGATGCTGATGCTGCAGCAGGTAGGCCGCTACGATACCTGCGACGCCGCCTCCTATCACGGCAATATTCTGTTTCGGAGCAATCGGCTCTCTCACTGATCCAGTCCTTTTTCTGCCCTGGGAAACCAGGGGAAAAATGCATTGGTCCGCTGTTTATAGGCCTCGAAAACCGGGTTGCCGGCATACTTGGCCTCGAGCATCGGAATTCCCGAGACCTTGAGCAGCAGAAAATCGATCAGCAGCGGGCTGACAACAGCGGCAATCCCGTAAGGGGACCCAAGCGCGATCAGCCATATCCCCCACCAGAGGAGGGCCTCACCGAAGTAATTCGGATGGCGGGTATACTGCCAGAGGCCACTCTGGATGATCTTTCCCCGGTTGGCCGGATTCCTTTTAAAGCGCAACAGCTGCCAATCACCCGCGGCCTCGAAGAGGAAACCGACCAGCCAGACCAGTGCGCCGATCAGGTCGAGCAGGCCGAGGCTCCCGCCGGGCCGATGGATCACCAGCAGTACCGGCAGCGCCACCAGATAGATCACCATCCCCTGGAGCATGAAGATCTGCAGATAACTCCTCCAGATAAAGGTTGTGCCCCACGCTTCACGCCACTGGCGGTAACGGAAGTCTTCCCCCTGCTCGCCCCGCTTGCGCAGCAGGATGTGGCCTGACAGGCGGACTCCCCAAGCCGTCACCAGGGACAGTATCAGCAGCTGCCGGGGATGGACGCTGCCGGCATACAGATAGGCTCCCCACCCTGCGAGGACGAACGCTATGCCGTAGGCAATATCGACAATGCTGTTGTCCCTGATCAGCATGGCCACGACAAAGACCGCGGTCATGAAAATCAGCAGAAGAGAACCGACACAGAGGAACAGGTTCATTGCGCGCCAACCTTTCCGAGATGAGCCTGCCGCTAGTGCAGCGGCGCCAGTTCAACCCCCTGCAAAAGATAGTCGGCATCCGCCGCATCGATGGTTTGCAAATCGATGTGGCCCGGCACTTCCGGCAACAGCACCCGGTAAGGATATGTGCCGCGCCGGCTCAGCTGCTCAGGAATTCCATGCTTCCAGGAATGCCCGCTGCCGGCCAATACGACAACGGTGCGCTGCGGCTGCTGAGTCAGATGATCCTCAATGACTTTTGCCATGTGCATATCCCAGACCAGCTGAGCTTCGCAGAAATTTTCAAAATTACGGACCGCGCCGGCATGCTCACCGAGAGCACGGCGGATGAACGCCCGGTACTGCGCGCTGACATCGCAGGTCGCAAAGGGAAGTTTCTCGCGTTGCCCGTCCGAAAGTGAGGCAAATCCTGCCCGGGCCACCTGGTTCACAATCTCACGGGTAATGTTCAGCCCGATCAGTGGAATCTTTTCATCCCGGGCATAAACAAAGATCTCCCGATAGAGCGGCCAGTCCTGCCAGTGCTCGTTAAAAATTTTGACGAACTGTGGCTCATCGATCTCTCCGGCAACCCACCTGTCGAGATCCGGCTGCCCGTCCTCGCGGAACATCTCAAGGCCGACACTGAGGACAGCACCAGAACGATGCAATTCCCTGATCAGCTGCAACTGGGCGTCATGATGCGCCTGGCGGTCATGCATCTCGCCAATGAAGACTGCCCGAACCTGCATCAGATCCGCGATGATCCTCTCCAGAGAGGTCACCTGGCGGCTGTTCAGATCAACGCTGTGGGCAAAAACAGGGTTCCAGCTGTTCAGGCATAAAAACAGAAAGAGCAATAGAGGATATACGCTTCGCATGATTCACTCCATTTACAGCCCTACCCCAGCCAGCGACCGATCAGGTAGCTGAGAGAGGCAACCAGGGTACAGAGCAGGGTTCCCCAGACGATATCGACAACCACCACCTTGATCGGCCAGGACCTGAGGGTCGCCAGGTTGGTCAGGTCGTACGTGGCATAGGTAAAAAACCCGAACAGGGCTCCCCACAGGGCGGCTTTCGCCAGAGACTGCGCCTCCAGCCCCGGTCTGACGGCGAACAGTATGATCCCTACGATATACATGAGATAGAACAGCAGCGCCGCGGGCCAGTTGACCTCGGGACTCAGCAGATGAGCGAGATTCTTCTGGTAGAGGTTTTTGGCGACCACCCCCAGCCAGAGCAGATCGATGGCGAAAAACACCGGAATGGTCAGCAGGTAGAGCTTTAGATAATAGATCATCACGGGTTACTCCTTATCTGTTCTGTTGCGTTTCCGGCGTCACAAGCAGCTCAGTGATCTCGGTCGCAATTGCCTCCCGGTCCTTCAGCTGGGCAAACAATCCATCCGGCGGATAGCCATTCGCCAGACCGACGATCGTACCGAGCACCGCTCCACGGTGAACATTGTCGCCGCCGAGGTTGGTATTGGCGACCAACGCCCGTCCGGGGTCTGCCAGATAGCGGTAGGCCAGGTAGAGCACACTCGGCCAGGAACCGCTGATATAACAGGCCGGAGAGAACAGGCCGCCGACAACATCCAGATCGCTGCGGGCTTTTTCGACCAGGGCAGGAAGATTGAGTCCCATGCTGTTTTCGGCCGCCCGGGCAAGAAGAGGCTCAGCAGCCTGCCCTTCGCTACGGAACAGCAGGCCATCGAGCAGTTCGACATAGCTGGCACAGACCTCCGCCAGTCCCTGATCAGGGTGGGTCAGGAACAGGTGCTCGCGGCAAAGGGCCTGCACCTCGTCCAGCGATGTTCCCCGCAGCCGTTCTGCAAAGAGGATCGGCGCAATGGTCACCAGCCCGCCGATCGAAGGGGTATCGTGGGTCACGGCGCCGCAACGATCTTTCGCTTTCCCGCTCTCCAGGTTGGCGAAAAACCCCCGGTGGTACGACTCGGCATAGGTATCCGGGTGCAGAGGCGGGTCAGCGGTCATAAAGGAGATATAGTCATCGAGAAACCGGTCTTTCGCATAATGGCCACCGGCCGCCCGCAATGACCGTATGACGACCCGGGCGCAGTGGGCGTTGAGGGTATTTTCGCCGGCCGACATCCCCCGGTGATAATGCTGGTTCGGCTGCCCCCAATACTGACGTTTCCCTTTGAGGATCACCTCGCCGACGATTTCACGCTGCCGGCCACCGTTCGACTGCCCCCCCCTGCCGCCTCTGCTGGTGGAATGCAGAGCCATGATTGACGAGGGGTGATAATCGGGAGCGGCCTCGAATTTCGTCACCCCTCCGGCAAAAGCCTTGCCGATGTCATGGTAGTTGTAATACCAGTGGACCGGCATCGCCAGGGCATCGGCGATGAACATTGATTGCAATGCGGCGGTCGCTCTGGATACGGCTTCGCGCTGATTTCGAGATGATGTCATCATGGTTTGAAACCTTCTCTTTGCCCTTTGTTGTGCCCCCTGGCCATCAGCCACGGCAGGCCAGCCGGCTGATGTTGTTGAGCGCCCGGCGGCAGACCAGGGCGTAGGGGAACACCGGCGCAGGCACTTCAAAGGTAAGCGCGCAGCGCCCCGGCCCGAGCGGCTGGAGGCGATGCCCGGTGGCGGGAACTCCCGCCACCAGCCAGCTCCAATAGGACGGGGGATCAAACCGGAGGATCCGAAAAGGCACCCAGATGCCGATAACGGTTTTCACCCGCCCTGTTGCTCCCGCCGTGATATGTCTCTGCGAACAAGCAACCGCACTGATTGATGGCCCCCAGAGCGGCCACTGGCGGGTATCGGTGAGAATATCCCAGACCTTCTCGATCGGGGCCTCTATCGGTTGACTGATCTGCATAACACCTCGCCAACGCTGCTAGTCCGCTCCGTGTCCAATCTTTCCCGCCAGCTCCATTCCGCTCTGCCAGGCATCTTCGACAGAGCGCCCCAGGCACCAGTCACCGCAGATCCCCAGCTGCAACTGTTCATCCCATAAAAACGGCTGCCCCAAAGCCCTGGCTGTCAACGCATAGCGCCAGCGATGGGAGAACAGCAGCGTACTCTCCACCGCTGCCGGGAACATGGCATTGAAGTGCTTCAGCAAAGCGACAGCGACACTCTCCGGCGGCATTTCAAGATGTTCCTCCGACCAGCTCGCGGACGCCTGAACCAGGTAGACATGTTCATTCTGCCGGCCGGGCTTGGCGCTGTTGCGGATCACCCGGTGAATGACCGGATGCTCGAAAAAGCTCACATCAGCCAGCCCCGGCAGATCTTTTCCGGTTTGAATGGCGGCAACCCAGCAGGGCTCCATAACCACTGACCTGACAAGTTCAAGCCAAACCCGGTGCTGCCTGATCAGCGGCAACACCTGCGGCGCCGGAACAGCGATCACCACCAGCTGCCAGGTTCCGAGCAGGGACTCCCCGTCGTTGTAGAGCTGCCAGCCCTGCTCGACGGCTTCCAATCGGGCGATGCGGGTCGAGGGCTGAAAAGCCAGACTGCCGAGCAGCGAACGGGTGACGGCGCTGTTGCGCGGCACGCCGATATAGTCGACCTGCTCAGCGTCACCGGGCACTCCGCTGAGGCTGGCCCGCCAGCCCTGCAGAATCCCGGCGCCAAGATGATCGCGAAGGAAAGCATAAAACCCCGGGGAGCCACCGGTCAGGTAGGGGGCGCCATGATCGATCCAGCCTCCTGCATGAGAGCGGCTGGAGAGACGCCCGCCGGTTCCCTTGCTCTTGTCAAAAACCGTCACCTCCACACCTGCGGACTGCAGCATACGCGCCGCAGTGAGGCCCGCGATCCCCGCACCGATCACCGCGACATTCATAGGTTGGTTCCCGCTCCGGAACTGTCCATATCCGTTCTCACCTTCTCCTGAACAGGGTCACCGCCGCCGCCAGCAGACAGGCTGCAGAAAGATAGGGTGACCAGCTCTGCCCCAGCTGTTGAAAATAGAACGCCAATGCCAGAAAGAATACCAGCCTGCCGAGAATCCGCACGGATTTCGCGAGCCGCTCAAGCAGATACTGGCGGTCCGCAGGCGCCATGCGCACCACCAGCTCTCCCTGCTCGGCCAGCTCAACCACCTTGCGCGCCCGCATCGCGGTCAGCGGCAGCTGCAGGAACTCCCGGCGCAGCCGCTCCAGTCCCAGCCCGTCCTCGCCCAGGGCACGCGGCAGATTCTGCTGGAGGATCGGCAGGATGTCCTTGATGCCGTTGAAATTTTCAATGTACTGGGTGCCGAGGCCCTCGACCAGCGAACTGACCCGCATCACGTAGATCACGTCCTGGGGCAGCTTGAACGGCTGGTCATGGAGCACATTGAGGACGCCGAAGGCCAGCTCCTGCATGCTGGACGCATTCAGGTGTTCGCTGTCGAAGATCTCGAACAGGCCTTCCGCAATCCCGCTCAGGGTGCGGGGGTCAGCGTCCTCGGTGAGAATCCCCATCTTGCGGGTGGCGCTGACCAGCAGTTCGAAGTCCCTCTCGTAGGCTGCCTTGACGGCATAGATCATCGCCTGGCGCATGCCCTGCGGAATCCGGCTGACCATGCCGAAATCGAGCAGGATCAGCTCCCCGGCAGGGCTGACCAGCAGGTTCCCCGGGTGGGGATCAGCATGAAAAAAACCCTTGACCAGCATCTGCTCGGTGTAGAACAGCACCAGCTTTTTCATCAGCTCGCTGAAGGAGATCTCCAGCCGGGCCATGGCCGCGACATCATCGATGCGGATCCCCTCTTCAAAGCTCATCACCAGGGCATGATCCGAGCAGTATTCCCGGTGGGGAACCGGAAACCGCACCCCGGCCGAGGCATAGACCTGACTGAAATGTTCCAGGTTGGCCAGCTCCTGGTGCATGCTGACTTCCTGCAGAATCACCCGGGTGAAGGCCTGCAGAACCGACTCGATGGAGTGCCGTGTCTGGTCGCTGAACAGCGGCCGGAACAGCTTCAGGAACATGTTCAGCAGCAGGATATCGATGCGCACCTGGAACTGGATATGCTCCCTCACCAGCTTGACGGCCACCGTTTCCCCCGAAGTCCGCAGCCTGGCCTTATGCACCTGACCGATCGAGGCGCTGGCCAGCGGCTGCTCATCGAAGGTGCTGAAGACCTCCGGATCGGGAAAGGCCCGGCCAAACGCGCGACGCCGATGCTTGTCGCTCATCGCCGGCATGCGGTCGTGCAGCTGGCGCAGCGCCTGCAGATAGTCCTGGTCGAAAAAATCGGCCCGCGTCGCCAGCACCTGGGCCAGCTTGAGGAAGCTGGCGCCGAGCGAACGGATATTTTCCACCAGCGCCTCCGGCGGCAGCGGCCGCCACAGCAGCCAGTGCCGACGCCGGCGAAAGAGCAGGAACACGGTGACCAGGAAACGGAAGATCGCGTAACTGCGCTGGGGGCGACAGAGGTAAATGGTGATGAAGAATCGCCGGATCAAGTTATTTTCCCAGCTCCCGCTTCAGTTTTTCCAGGTCCTCTCTGGTGGCCAGATCCAGGTCGTCGACAATCTCCTTGAGGATATCCCTGAACATGTTCTTGAACTGCTCTTTCTCCTTTTCGCCGCGCTGGGCCATCTCGTCGAAAAAGGTCCGCGCGTTCTCTTCGCTCTTCTCCTGCCAGGCCTTGATCTCCTCGCTGCTGGTTTCCAGCTTCTCCTTGACCGCGAGGGCTCCGCCGAGCACTGCATAGAAAAGCTGTTCGAGCTTCTTGTCCATCTCACTCCTCCTTTTGTCCGGGGCATTTTTTGTTCTTGAAATATTTTATTTTCTATATATTATTCACATAAATACTATTTTGTCTAGGACAGCAAATGACAATTCTTCAACTCAGCCAGGAAATCGGTATCGGGGTCGACACCCTGCGGGTCTGGGAACGCCGCTACGGCTTTCCAGTTCCCGAGCGAAATCGCCGCGGCCACCGACACTACCCGCCCGAACAGGTTGAAGAGCTGCGCATTGTCAAAAAACTTCAGCACCTCGGCTACCGGCCGAGCAGGATCTTTTCCCTGTCGCCCGCGGAACGTCGCGAAGTCCTCGAAAAGGCTCTCCAGCACCGGCCAGCGCAGGACGAACCGCTGCTCCGCCTGGCAACAGAGCTGGCACCCGATGAGGTCGATCACACCCTGCGCAGCGCACTTCGGAAACTGGGGCCGGGCAGATTTGTTGAGCAGGTTGCGGTGCCGCTGATTCAGGTTCTCGATCGCGGCTGGACCGACGGCAGCCTCAGCATCGCCCGCGAGCACCTGATCTCCGACCGGCTCGAGGCCCTGATGAAAGAACAGCTGCGCCAGGCGCAAGAGAAGCCAGGGAGCACCAGGCTGCTCTTTCTGACCCTCAGCGGGGAACGGCACAAGCTGGGCCTGCTGATGGCGGCACTGCTGTTCCGGGAACAGGGCATGGACTGCCTGCTGCTGCAGGGAGACCTGCCGTTGTCCGAGGTTCCCCGGCTGGCCCTCGACCTGAATGTCGCGGGCGTGGCACTCTCTTTCAGTCTCCATTTCCCGGCCCGGCAGGCGCAAAAGGATCTCGTCGCGCTGAGAAAGAGTCTGGATTCCACCATTAAGCTGGTCGCCGGAGGGAGCGCCGTCAGGCAGGGCGTCCGCCTGCCGGGCATGACCATCTGCAGCGACCTGCGGGAGATTCCCGATATCTGCCGACGGGAATTCAAGGAAACGACGGCAGACCGCCCCCCTCACGCGCTCATCACTCGATAAAGGAGATCAACATGGATCTGAACAAATACTTCACAGCTAACCGCGGGATCGGAATCCTCTCCACGGCCGATGGTGTCGGCAAGGTCGACGCGGCCATTTATGCCCGGCCACATGTGCTGGAGGACGGCACCGTGGCGATGATCATGCGCGACCGCCTGACCCGCAAGAACCTCCAGGAGAACCCTCACGCGGCGTACCTGTTTATCGAACAGGCCGCCGGCTACCAGGGGGTGCGCCTGTTTTTGAAAAAAATCCGTGAAGACGACGACGCGGAGCTGATCCAGGGCATGACCCGGCGGACATTGACGGCAGAAGAGGACCGGGCCAAGGGGCCGAAATTCATTGTCTATTTCGCGGTGGAAAAAATCCTCCCGCTGATCGGTGACGGGACCCCCGCCGAGGAGACTGATTAAGCGGACACAATTGGCGGGAGGTGCTTATGATTGGAAGCCGAACCTTAGCGACGGCAGCCCTGCTGCTGTTGATGTGCGCTGCGCTCAGTTCATGCCGCGGCGGCAAAAGTCCTGCCGCGCCGGGCCTGCGCGATGCCCGCCTGGCGCCATGCCCCGCCTCGCCGAACTGTGTTTCGAGTGACGCAGCGGACGGGGAACACCGGATCGCCCCGCTGCAGCTGGCAGCCACACCAGACGAAGCCTGGCAGGCGGTCCGGCAGCTGGTCGCGGAGCTGCCACGCACGCAGGTCATCAGCGAGACCCCCGACTACCTGCACGCCGAGTGCCGCACCCTGCTCGGCTTCGTCGATGACCTGGAGGTCCAGCTGCGCCCCGCCGAAAATATCATCGCGGTGCGCTCAGCCTCCCGCCTGGGGTATTCGGACCTGGGGGTCAATCGGAAGCGGGTAGAAAACCTTCGCGCTGCCCTGATCCGGCGCGGTATGGTTCGCTGAGGTCTGCGGAACACCCGGCTGTCTCCCAGCGGGGCAGGCGCAGCTCCTGCATCAGCTGCAGCACGGCGACCTCCTTGGCCTTGGCCTCCACGTCGATGGTCGCATCGAGCCCCGCCCACTCCGCGGGGAAATCAGCGACGTCGATAAAATCCGCGTGCGGTTTCGGCTTGTCGTGCCACCCGAACTTCGGCGAGGAGAGATGCAGGTAGGGTTCACGACCGACCCGCCGCCAGCTCTGCGCGCAGGCCTCGGTCGCCTCGGCGACCGTCAGGCCGTCCGGGTTACAGCGATGGTGATGAACATCGTAGACCAGCGGGAGGGACAGCCTCTCACAGAGGGGCAGCAGGTCGGCAACCGTGTAACTGACATCGTCATTCTCCAGGGTCAAGCGGCTGCGAATTGGCTCCGGCAGCGCAACGACCTGCTCCTCCAGTCGCGCGAGGGCGCTCCGCTTGTCGCCATACACCCCGCCAGCGTGAAGATTGATCACATCGGCATCGATCTGTTCAGCCAGCAGCGCCTGGTAATCCAGCTCCTGCAGCGAGGCGGCGGTCACCTCCGGGCGCGGACTGGAGAGCAGGGTGAACTGGTCGGGGTGGAAGCTGAGGCGCAGCCGGTATCTAGATTTGCGGGACTTGACCCGGGCCAGGGTCGCAACGATCTCGGCAGCCTGCGGCAGGTCGTCGAGCCGGTAGCCGACCTCGGGGTGGGTGTAGAGGGGGAACAGCGGCGAGCTGACCCGGAACGCCCCGAAGCCGAGCCGCCGCACCTCGTCGAGCGCCGCAACCAGGGAACGGCAGTTTTCCAGGCAGAGAGCACTCAGCCGGGCCAGCTGTTCGCCGCGCTCATACTGCTTCATAACCCTGGCGGTTGCCGCCCGGAAACGGATTGGAGCTTCTTTGAACAGGCAGCAGAGCCCGAGACGCAGCATCGACAGTGTCCAATCTGATGAAGTTTGTTCAGCCTGCAGTCTCTATCATAGCGGGTATGGTGTTGAGGGGAAAGGTGGTCAGGAAATATCGGCCAGAAAGTCTTTCACCGCATCGATCGTTTCCCGGGGCTTTTCCCTATGGGGAATGTGACCGCAATTTTTTATCAGCAACATGCTGCCCCCCCCTCCCGTATTTTCTGCAATAAACCTGGGAAAAGCCGAAGAACCGTACTCATCATTTTCACCATGGATGGCCAGGACCGGGCAGCGGACGCTCCCAATAATCGGCGCCAGGCTCCAATTGGCGTACGCGGCCGACAGCCAGACATCGGTCCACGCATGCAGGACCCATTTCGCCCTGGGACCATGCCACTTTTCCAGTCGCTCCATCTGCCCAGGCCGCTCGAACATCCGCTTTGCGTCCCGTATCCCCTGAAGAGTGCGGTCTTCAACGAAAGCCTGGGCGGACAGGGTCACGACTGCCCGGCAATCGGGATCGCGAGCGGCGATATTGATTGCCATGGCGCCTCCGACGCTGTACCCCAGAAGAACATAATTCTGCAGGGAGAGGTGTTCTTTTACCGCGGGAAAATAGGTGATGGCCTCCTCTTCTATGAAGTCGTCTGAAGGGAGTCCATCACGGGCATCCGAATGACCAAACCCCAGACGGTCGTAGGCCACGATGCTGCGCGAAAGATGTTCAGCCAGCGTTGCCGGGACGTCTCTCCACAGATCGACGCTGCCCAGGGAATCATGGAGTAAGACGAGGGGCGATTTGGTTGATTCCGATTCAGGCGTCCATTTTTTTGCGTACAAGGACCCTCCGGGCACCTCAACTCTAAACTCTTCTACTTTTGTACTGCTCATGTTTTATCCTGGAACCTGACGGTCGTGATAACCCGCGAAGAGGCGAGGAGGACCCTTCGCAATTAAAGATTTTTCAATTCTGCACACCCATATTTACCGCAGATAGCGCATGTTCTATGAACGTCGCTTTTCGATGTCATTTATGCTCGTCCTTCAATGAGGTGCCTAACGCTTCGTGATTAAAGGTGGCGAAGTGAATCATTGAACACCACCGCAATTTCAGGTTTTTCATTTCAAAATAGAGCAGATGACTTTTGCATCCGGCTGACTAAGTTTGTTATGCAATTTCAGGAATAATTTGGGGCTTAGAGAACACCTCCGCAACACCTGCAAGTTCTTTTAAAAGTTCACTAAGTTCTTCAAAAGAAAGAGCGGCATCGTGACTTTCAATGCCAGTATTTGTTAGCCAAATTGGAGTGCTGAGGTTGTCTGGGATGGTGCCGCGACCTAGCTCTTGGTTTGCATGCTTACTGATGTTTTGCAAGCGATTAAGCCTTTGGAGGGCGGAACCATCTCCCTTTACGTATAGTTTTTCTTGAGTAAGTGAACGAAAAGTGTCGTATGCATGATAGGCGAGTATTGTAGCTACTTCGAAATGTCTGAGTGCATGAAAGTACGCTGATACGGCTTCGCCAGGTTTTTCTATGTAGGTCGCCAAAAAATGACGACCTTGCTCATATTCCTGAAAAGACCCTTCGACTTTTCGTAAAAAGTATAGAAAGAGTTGTCTTTTTCGATCTTCTAGGCGGATATGAAAAATTGTATTCAATATGAAATTGTTTACCCAGTAGCAGTACTCCCCGGTAACACTTTCAAGGCTAGGTGCCCCGACTAAAGTAAGCTTTGACATGTGGGGCGCAACAAAAGTATCAAGTGAGTAGGCTGATAAAGGCACTGTTTTCATTTTCCTTTGATGCACAACAGGGATTAGGCGGAACCGTCTAAAATGCCGTACGTGGGTGTCGGTTTGCATAAAACACCCTTACGATAAGTTCATTTCTGCCAATTTCTGTTTTATTTCATTATCTTCCAGATCTATATCAACTTATCCATTTCACGCTGGTTCAGATAATCATCCCCGGATGATGGGCAGAAAGAACGGACCCTGCGATGGAGCATGTGAAAGCCGTCCTCAGCAAAAAAACCGCACAGCCAGTCATCGACGGGTCCATACGGTTTTGGGATCTCCCTGCCTGTCGCTTTTGAAAAACATGATTCCCCCACAAGCAGCACAACAACCCCGTCACCATACTGCCTTCCCCATAACAAGTCAACAAATCCGGCAGGTTAAGGGGAACAGCAATAATCGGGTTGGCGCCACCGAAAGCGAATGATACTGTCACACCTGACAGACTGCTCTCAGGGGTTTCCGATGGCAAACGACGACTACCAACGCATCGCCCGGGCGATCCGGTTTCTGGAACAGCATACGCTGGACCAGCCTTCGCTGGACGCGGTGGCCGAGCATATCGGCTTGAGCCCGTTTCATTTCCAGCGCCTGTTCCGCCGCTGGGCCGGAGTCAGCCCGAAGCGTTTTCTGCAGTTCCTCACGGCGGAGCACGCCAAGCGGTTGCTGAGCGACTCGGCATCGGTGCTTGCGACCAGCCTGGAAGTGGGTTTGAGCGGGCCCGGCCGGCTGCACGACCTGATGGTTAAGGTGGAGGCGGTGACGCCGGGGGAATTCAAGGCGGGTGGTGACGGGCTAATTATCCGTTACGGACTGCACGAGACCCCCTTCGGCGATTGCCTGATGGGTGTGACCGGGCGGGGGATCTGCCACCTGGCGTTTATCGATGACGGGCTCGTCGATGAGGCTGTAAGGGAGCTGAAAGAAGGTTGGCCGAAAGCGACCCTTGTCGAGGATGCAGCGGCGTCACGCCCCGCTGTCGAACAGATTTTCGGCGAACGACGCCGGGATGGCGCCGAGCCGCTGGCGCTGCTGCTGCGCGGCACCAATTTCCAGCTGAAGGTCTGGCAGGCGCTGCTGAAAATTCCCGAAGGTGCGCTGGTCTCCTACCGGCACCTGGCGGAGCAGCTCGGCACGCCGACCGCCAGCCGCGCCGTCGGCAACGCCGTCGGCCGCAACCCGATCGCCTACCTGATCCCCTGCCACCGGGTGCTGCGCGGCAACGGTGAGCTGGGGGGTTACCGCTGGGGGACGGAGCGGAAGAAAGCGCTGCTGGGGTGCGAGCTGGCGCGGATCGAAGGGGAGGAATGATTGCGCCTGGCGCCTGGCGTCGGGTCAATGAATACCGCAGACCAGGAAAGAAGGTCGCGGGGCCGGTGAATGGAATTATCCGGCCAATTGAAACAAGGCTGCTCTTTCTTCGTTGCCGCAGCAACCGGCAAAGCCCCGGATCGCTACGCTCACACGGGTCAAACGATCCTTTCGGTGGGGGAATGGAAAGGGGCGGTATAAATTTAATCAGTTACTGTCACTGACGTATAATCCGTTTGGGTCGGTTTCTATCAAAAAAGACCGACACCGTTTCACCCCGCCCGCTCAACCGCAACGCAGGGCTCGTCTGCACAGCGGTTCACCTCGATCGTCAGGTGCCTGATCTGCTCGAATCCGGTCAGCAGCTGCCGATACTCCTCCACCGGCCGCGGGTAGTGGGTCACCAGGGTGACGATCGCCGCCAGGTGATGCGGGCCGACCTTCCAGACATGGAGGTCGCTGACCCGGTTGTCGGCATCCGCCTCGATGGCCCTGCGGATCTTGTCGCGCAGGGCCTCGCCGACCCCGGCATCGAGGAGGATGGCGCTGCTCTCCTTCAGCAGGCTCCACGCCCAGCGGGTGATCACCAGCGCGCCGACGATCCCCATCAGCGGATCAAGCGCCCACCAGCCGAACAGGCTGCCGAAAAGCAGCGCGACGATTGCCAGCACCGAGGTCAGCGCATCGGCCAGCACATGGAAGTAGGCGGCCTTGAGGTTGTGGTCTTCATGGTGATGGTGATGATGTTCGTCATCAGCGCCGTGGCTGTGGCCATGACCATGGTGGTGATCATGCCCGTGGCTGCCGTGCAGCAAAAAGGCGCAGGCGACATTGACGCACAGGCCGACGGCTGCGACCAGCATCGACTGGCTGTAATGGATCTGAACCGGCTCAAAAAAGCGACCGGTCGACTCCACCGCCATCATCAGCGCCACCACCGCCAGCGCCACGGCGCTGGCAAAACCACCGAGGACATTGATCTTTCCCGGCCCGAAGCTGAAATCGGGGTTATCGGCATTTTTGCGTGAATAGCGATAGGCGAACAGGGTGATCAGAAAGGCGGCGACATGGGTCCCCATATGCCAGCCGTCGGCCAGCAGGGCCATCGACCCGAAGATGATCCCGGCGGCGATTTCCACCACCATGGTCACCGCCGTCAGGCCCATCACCTTCTGGGTGTTCTTCTCGTTCTGCTCACGGTGGACAAAGAAGTTATGCCCGTGCCGCCATTGTTCGAGTTTGTGGATATGCATGCCCTGTCTCACCCGTTATTTTTTGCCAATGATTCGGCTGAGGTTACTGCAGCCACTCGTAGACATCCTTGTTGCCATGATCACCACAGCCGCTGCCGCAGCAGCCGCTTTGGCAGCCGTTGTCCTGATGCAGGCGGACCCGGCCCTTGGTGATCCACAGATCGAGCATGCCGCGCACCGCGTCGGGCTCCATGTCGAAATGCAGCGAGATATCGCTCAGGGTCGCAATCCTGCGCTCGGTCAGATAACGCTTTACTTCACTGGGGGTCATTCTTTCTCTCCTTCTCCGGCGGGGCTCGACACCCGGCGTATTGAACTGTTTAACCTTTGACCGGGATCGCAATCCCGGCCGGCCTGGTGTCTCTGCCCATGGCGCGCATCACCAGCACAATGACGATGAAGAGCAGGGCGCACCCTGCCAGCCAGGCCGTCGAAAAGGCCGGATGGCGGGCGAAGGTTGCCAGCTGGTAGAAGCTGGTCGCCGACACGTAGGCCAGCCCGGTGGTCCAGGCCGCGATAAAGACCGTCCAGCGCATGTTGGTCTCCCGGTAGACAGCGGCCATCGCCGCAACACAGGGGAAGTACATGAGGATGAACAGCATGTAGGCGATAGCGCCGACCTTGCCGTCGAACAGCTTGCCCATGGCACCGAAGGTTCCTGCAGTGACCGCCAGTTCCTCTGCGGCAGAGTCAATGGAGCCGGTCGCGCTGATGCTCAAGCCGAGCGGATCAGTCAGGGTATCGGCCACACCGACGAGGTTCTCGGGAATGGTCTGCGCCGCTTCCTGCAGCGCAGCGCTGAGGCTGAATGCGACGGCTTCTTCTCCGGCGGCACGTTCTTCCTGGGTTTCGTTCTGCAGGTAGATGGCGTCGAGCGTTCCGACCACCGCTTCCTTGGCGAAGACCCCGGTGAAGATACCGACCGTCGCCGGCCAGTTGTCCTGGGAGATGCCCATCGGCGCAAAGATCGGCGTCACCGCACGACTGACCGTGGAGAGCAGGGAATCCTTGCTGTCGTCGTGACCGATCGTACCGTCGACCGACATGGTATTGAGCAGTGCCAGACATGCCACCATCGGGATCAGGATCCGGCTGGCCTTGAGCAGGAACGACTTGAGCCGGTCCCAGGTGCGCAGCAGGACAGATTTGACCGTCGGCACATGGTAGGGGGGCAGTTCCATGACGAAGGGGGTGATGCTCCCCTTGAGCAGGGTATGCTTGAGGACCATCCCGGTGAGCACGGCGAAGCCGATCCCCGCCAGGTAGAGCAGGAAAACCACATTCTGTCCGCCGACCGGGAAGAACGCGGCGGCAAACAGGGCGTAGACCGGCAGTCGGGCGCCGCAGCTCATGAACGGGTTCATCATGATGGTCAGGGTCCGGTCGCGCTGGTTCTCCAGGGTGCGGGTGGCCATGATGGCCGGCACGTTACAGCCGAACCCGACCAGCAGCGGGACAAAGGATTTGCCCGGCAGGCCGAGCATGCGCATGAAGCGGTCCATGACGAAAGCGGCCCGCGCCATGTAGCCGGAGCCCTCCAGTACGGCGAGGGCCAGGAACATGAAACCGATCGGCGGGATAAATGTGGCGACCGTCTGGATACCGCCGCCGATGCCGGTGGCCACGACGCCGATCAGCCAGGCCGGCGCGCCGAAGCCGGTCAACAGTTCAGCCATGCCGTCGACAAAGATCGC
The DNA here is from genome assembly GCA_032251255.1 of Desulfuromonadales bacterium. Taxonomy (GTDB): domain Bacteria; phylum Desulfobacterota; class Desulfuromonadia; order Desulfuromonadales; family Geopsychrobacteraceae; genus BM509. Next base: position 255,642 of record JAVVDY010000002.1, on the reverse strand, counting down.
TCCGGCGGCGATATCGAAAAAGTCGATGAAGGCGCCGCCGACATTGATCGTGAACATGAAGGTCAGGTACATCATCAACAGAAAAATCGGCAGGCCGAGAACCCGGTTGAGCACGACCCTGTCGATCTTGTCGGTCACCGTCTTGTCCAGCTTGGTGGTATGCGACACGGAACTCTCCGTCAGCCAGTTGATGAAGCCGTAGCGCGCATCGGCAATCGCGATGTCGGCATCCTCGTCGAGCTGGGCGACCAGTCGCTGCTGCACCTTCTCCAACCTGACCGCCTGTTCCGCATCGAGCAGGGCGACGAATTCAGCATCATCCTCGAGCAGCTTCATCGCCAGCCAGTCTGCCTTGAGACCGTTGGCCAGAGCCAGGGTGCCGACCTCTCCGGCCAGAGTGGTCGCCGCTTCCTGGATCTCCACCGGGTAGATGACATCGGCCTCGGCGACCGGATTCTGCTCCGCACACTGATGAACGGTCTTCTTCAGCAGGGTCAGTCCGGTACGCTTGGAGGCAGCGACCGGGACAACCGGCACACCCAGGCGATCGGAGAGTTCTTCTATGTCGATCCGGATCTGCCTGGACCTGGCGACATCCATCTTGTTCAGAACAACAATCATCGGCACGCGCATCTCCAGCAACTGGGTGGTCAGGTAGAGATTGCGCTCGATGTTGGCGGCATCGACGATATTGACGATCAGGTCATAGTCATCGGAGAGCAGGTAATCGCGGGCCACTTTTTCGTCCGTAGAATGGGCGGACAGGGCGTAGATTCCGGGGATATCAACCAGCTCGAAATCGTGCCCTTCGAAAGAGTAGATGCCGGTCTTGCGATCAACCGTGACACCGGGCCAGTTGCCGACCATCTGGCGGGAACCGGTCAGTTCATTGAACAGGGTTGTCTTGCCGCAGTTGGGATTTCCTGCGACCGCTATTTTAAGACGTTTTTTCTGCATCTATCCGTTCCTTTCCACCAACACTGCCGCCGCTTCCGCTTTGCGCAGGCTCAACGAAAAACCCCTGACGCTGATCTCCAGCGGATCCCCCAGCGGGGCGACCCGGGTCAGCTCAAGCTCTATCCCCTTGGTCAGGCCCATGGCCAGAAGCTTGGCCCGATATTTTTTTTCTCCGGCGGCAAACCCGCTGACGATCGCTTTATCACCGACTGACAATTGTCCAAGATTGACCTGCATAACCATTCTCCTAGAGAGCGGATCGGAACCACCTGCTCCGATCCGAAATTGAAAACCGTTATCAAAATACAGTTCTTGACAATACCTGTCAAGTTATTTTTTTCTATATATGACTCGTTTGGTTATAATTAGCCGGAAGGCGGTAAAGACTCTCCTTTTCCACGCGAGCAGATGATCGCGACCGGACGAGGAGAGAAAGGATGGGGTATTTGAAGAAGCGGCCCGAGGGGCAATCTCGCCACCCGGGGCTAGCGCCGCCCCGAGCCGGAAACCCCGTCCCCCTGGCCGAAGAACCACAGCACATCTTCGATCAGCAGGTAAAGGCAGGGGACCAGAATAAGGGTGATGAGGGTCGCAAACAGGATACCGAAGCCGAGGGAGAGGGCCATGGGGATCAGGAACCGGGCCTGCCGTGAGGTCTCAAAAATCATCGGCGCCAGGCCGCCGAAGGTGGTCAGCGTCGTCAGGATAATCGGCCGGAAACGGCGCACTCCGCCAGCCAGGATCGCCGTCATGGGCGTTTCCCCCTCCAGGCGCCGCTGATTGGCGTAATTGATCAGGATCAGCGAATCGTTCACCACCACACCGGAGAGGGCGACGATCCCCATCATGCTCATCAGGCTGAGGCTGTAGCCCATCAGCAGGTGGCCGAGCACCGCCCCGACGACGCCGAAGGGAATCGCCAGCATGACAACCAGCGGCTGGATGTAGCTGCGGAACGGGATCGCCAGGAGGAAATAGATGACCAGCAGGGCCACCCCGAAGCCGGAAAAAAGTCCCGTGGCGCTCTCTTTCATGCTCGCCTGCCGCCCCTGGTAACCATAGGTCAGCCCGGGGAAATCCTCGACCAGCTGAGGCAGCACCGACTTGTCCAGAGTGGCGATGACCTGTCCGGTCTGATCCATCGGCTCAACCGCCGCGCTCACCGAAACGGTTCGCCGGGCGTCACGGCGGTTGATCGTGTTGTACGCCCTCCCCTGGGAGAATTCGGCGACTTCCTGCAGGCGAACATAAAAACCATCCGCGGTGCGGATCATCATATTTTCAATATCATACTCGCTGCGGCGCTCCTCTTCGGGCAGCCTGATGCGGACGGTCACCTCATTGCGATTGCGCTGCTGACGCAGGGCGACCGCACCGGAGAAGGCGTTGCGAACCTGGCGGGCCACTTCACTGGAAGACAGGCCGAGACTCTGCCCTGCCGTGCTGATCCGGAAATCGTATTGCCGCTTGCCCGAGGAGGTCCCGTCATCGATGTCCTTGACGTTGGGAAACTCCTCCAGGCGCTGCGCCAGGGCTGCGGCGGCAGCTTCCAGGGTCGGGATATCCCGGTGCGACATCTCCACGGTCAGGGCGGCTCCCCCCCCGGGGCCCCCGCGGTCGGATTCGTAGCGCAGTGACTTGAGACCGGCGAGTGGTCCGACCTCCTCGCGCCAGAGCCGGGTCACCGTCCCGGTGTTCAGCGGCCGGACCCCCGGCGGCGTCAGGTAGGCGGTCACGCCGATCTGGTTTTCCTCAATTTCCGCATAGATCCCGCTCAGCAGCTGGTCTCCACCATGTTCTGCGGCGACTCGCTCCATCCCCGCCACCAGCCGCTGCTGGACCAGCCGCGCCTCGCCGGCCGGCGTCCCTGAGGGGAGTACTGCCGTCACCACGGCCCGGTCCGATTCGACCCGCGGCATAAGGATGATCCCGATCCGCCCGCTGAGCGCGTAACTGAGCACCACCAGCAGGACAGCAATGCCGACCGCAACCGTCACCCCCCGCCAGCGGATGCAGAAATCGAGAGACGGCCGGTAATACCTGTCGATGAAGCTTATCACCCCCCGGCTGAAACGCTGCTGCAGTTCGTGCAGCCGGGCGGTCAACCTGCTGGTCGGCTTGCTGCGGGTGTGGGCCAGGTGGGCGGGCAGGATCAGCAATGATTCAACCCAGGAGATGATGAAGACGGTGACCACCACCACGGGGATGGCTTTCCAGATCTTGCCCATGTAGCCGGGGACGAAATAGAGCGGCATGAAGGCGGCGATGTTGGTAAGAATCGCAAAGGTGATCGGCACTGCGACATCTCGGGCGCCGAGAACGGCGGCCTTGAGAAGCCCTTCCCCGCGCTGCCGGTACTCGTAGATGTTCTCACCTGCGACAATGGCGTCATCGACGACAATCCCCAGCGCGACGATGAAGGCGAACATGGAGATGACATTGATCGACACCCCCAGGGGAGGCAGAAACAGCAGGCCGCCGAGAAAGGAGATCGGAATCCCCATGGTGACCCAGAAGGCCAGCTTGAACTCAAGAAACAGGCCGAGCAGCAGCAGCACCAGCACCAGCCCGATGAAGGCATTTTTCAGCAGCAGCTGCAGCCGCTGCTGGTAGATTTCCGAGCGATCGCGATTGATGTCCCAGCTGATCCCCGGGGGCAGGTCCGCTTCAATTTCAACCATCGCGTCGCGAACCGCCGCGGAGACGCCGATCGGCGTCTGATCACCGATCCGGAACACGTCTAGCCCGATCGTCGGGACGCCATTGTAAGTGGCAAAGCGGTCACTGTCCTCAAACCCTTCGCGAACCTCCGCGATATCCTGGAGCAGGACCACGCTGCCATCCGCCGTCGTGATTATCGGAATCCGGGCGAATTCCCTGGCCCAGTCCCGCCGGTCCTTGACCCGCAGCAGGATATCGCCGGACTCGGTCTCGACCGTGCCGCCGGGGATCTCCTGCGAGGCGCTGTCGATCTTGCCGGCGATCTCCGCCAGGGTCAGGCCATAGCTGCGCAGCCGCTGTTGCGGGACGTCGACATGGATTTCAACATCCCGCGCCCCGGCCAGATCGATCTGGGTGATGCCGTCCACCTGGAGCAATCGATCGCGGACCTGTTCGACCGTCTCCCGCAGCACCGTTTCCGGCACATTGCCGTAGACCTGAAGATTGAGCACTTCACGCCGCCGCGAGCGCAAAGTCACCTGGGGCTCTTCCGCATCATCGGGGAAGGTGGTGATCCGGTCGACCTGCTGCTTGATTTCCTGGTACGCCTTCTGCTGATCGGCATCAACCAGCAGTTCTACGTTGACCGACGCGCTCCCTTCAGCGGCAGTTGCGGTCAACTCCTTGATCCCGTCAAGACCGCGTATCGCCTCTTCGATCGCCAGAACAATCCCCTGCTCCACCTCTTCGGGACTGGCCCCTGGGTAGGCGACCCTGACCGAGACCATGTCGAGCTCGAAGGACGGGAAAACCTCCTTTTTGATCTGGCCGGACATGAAGAAGCCACCCAGCAGCAGAAAGATCATCAGCAGATTGGGCGTCACCCGGTTGTGGACCATCCAGTAAAGCGGCCCGCGTTGCCATGCTTTGACCCGGGAGGTTTTCATTGTGCCCCTGGCTCTTCGACTCGCAGACCCGGTTCGCCATCCTGCCGGTCGCGGGAATCTCCTGGGACCCGCAAAGGCATCCCCTGAACCGGAGCCGACAGCAGGCTGGTCACCAGCCGCTCTCCTTGATTAAGACCGGCCGTGACAAATACTTCTTGTTCCCCGCTGTAGGCAATTTCGACCTTGCGAATATCGAGACGATCCTCCGCATTCATGATCCAGACGGTCTCATTATCCCTCAGCAGATCCCTGCTGAGTGCAACCGCGGCGGCCAGCTTCTGCCCTGCAATCTCAACCCGAACGTAGGAGTTGAGCAGCAGGCCGGGCTGCCCCGAATTCTCCGGATCCAGTGACAGCGGGTCGGGAACCTCGATCAGCAAGCGGGCCATCCTGCCCTTCTCTTCCAGCGCCGCGGACAGCCGGACAACCCGGCCACTGCGTGACACTTCCGGACCCCAGGCGGCCTGGTCATAGATTCTGGCTGCCGCGCCCCGTTCCGTCAGGGTTTGGGGAATATCGATCCAGCGCAAGCGGCTCACCGGGACCGAGACCTCCACCCAGTAGGCATCGGTCCCGACCAGCCGGGCCAGCTCACTCCCTGCGGTGACCCGGGCGCCGAGATTCACTTCGCGCGACAGGACAACGGCATTGAACGGTGCCCGGATTTCGCTTCGCTGCAGGTCGATCTCCGCCTGCCGCAGTTTCGACTTTGCCGTGGAGAGGACAGCGCGAAGGCTTTCCAGCTGAGGCTGCCTCAGCATCAGGGCCTGTTCCTCTTCACTGAGCGTTTCCCCCAGCAGCTCAAACTCCTTGATCGCGACCAGCTGCCTGCCTCGCTCGAGCTGCAGGTCGGCTTCGGCCCGTGACACCTCATCCTGCAACTGCTCGACAGCCAGGCGATAATCGGTCTCGTCAATCTTCAGCAAAATGTCACCTGCGGAGAAATATCCTCCAGGCAGGAATTCATCGCTAATTCCGACAATCTCACCACTGAGCTGGGGTTTCAGCAAGACCTCCTGCTTCGGCCGGACCGTCCCCATTGCTTCGATATGAATCCGGTGTGTCTTGTACTCGAGCGGGACGACACTGACCAGTGCGGCATTGCGGCTTTTCGTCCGCGGCTTGGCTTCGGGTCCGGTTTTCATCAGCCAGAAAGCCGCAAACAGCCCGACTCCGACAACCAGCAAGGGCAGAATAATGCGCAGCAGAAGCACGCCTTTGCCTGGCTGCTCCTGCCGGCCTGGCTCCTGCGAGTCAGGCACTGGCTGACCTGTGTCAGGGTCATGAGTCATGCTCATCTCCTATGTCCTGTCCCTCGTCGGAATCAAATTGAACAGTCTTCAAAGTCATCTCTGCCGGCCAGCTCAATGTAAACTCGTGGGTGGGTCCAGCTCCCAGCTCCCGGCCAGCGCCCGGCACAGCTGGATGCGAAACTCGTATAATTCCCGCTGCGCAGATAAACGGTTGCGCTGCAGCCCCTGCAGGGAGAGCAGGGCGGTCAACACCCGCTGATAATCTTCCCCGCCGTTTACATAACGATCACGAATCCGCTCGATGGCCTGCTCCGCGAGGGACTGTTGACGATCGAGCTTTTCGATATAGAGCAGCTGCTGGCGCTCACGGACCAGGGCATCCTCCACTTCTGCCAAGGCAGTCAGGACGGTCTGCCCGTAGCGATGCAGCTCCTCGGCGACAACAGCCTGGTTTCTCTCAATTTCAGCGCGCCGGCGACCGCCGTCGATAATCGGTCCGATCAGGTTGCCAGCCAGCGCCGCCAGCCAGTTATCGAACAGGTCACCGATATGCTCCGCCTCAGAACCCAGTTGGCCGCTCAGACTCAGCCGGGGCAAGCGCTCGGCAGCTGCGACCGCCAGCCGCTGGTCCGCCGCCTGCAGGCGGGCCCAGGCCGCCCTGATGTCGGGGCGCCGCTGAACCAGTTCCGCCGGCAACCCGGCCGCCGGCAACAGAGGTAAGGGAGGCAAAGAATCCACGACCGGCGCCACCGGCTGATCCGGAGGCAACCCGAGCAGAACCGCCAGCTGATGTTCCAGCACCTGCGCTCTTGAACGGAGCCTGGCCAGCTCCCCCCGGTTGGTTTGAATCAACTGCTGCTGCTGGAGAAGATCAGCGATCCCGGTCTGACCGGTGCGAACCTGCAGGCTGATCAGTTCAAGCAGCTGGGTATTGGTCTGAACCTGTTGCTCGAGAATCCTGGCCTGTCCATTCTGCTCAACCAGCTGATACCAGGTCGTGGCCAGCTGGGCAGACAGGGTCAGTGCCGCCGCCTGCAATTCTTCCTTTCCCGCGGTCGCATCAAGCAGCGCCGCATCACGTTGCGAGCGGATACGACCCCAGAGGTCAACTTCATAACTGGCCAGCAAGGCAAGACGATAACTGCCGCTATTCTCAGTCCGACCGCTTTCGTGCAGCCAGTTTCGCGAGAGACCGGCCTGTCCTTCCAGGGCCGGAAAACCTCCGGCACCTGCAATACGCGCCTGAGCCCGGGCCTGATTGAGACGCTCCCAGGCAATCTTCAGGTTCAGATTGTCCGCCAGTGCCCGAGCTATCAGGTCATCAAGGACCTCGTCACCCAAAGCCTGCCACCATTGGTCGGGAAGAGGGGCTCCGCCGTCACTGGAAAACCGCACCGGCAGTTCGAGCGGAGAGTTTGGCTCGGAGAGCCCGGTGGCGCATCCCGAACCGGACAGCAGCAGGAAAACAGCAATGCACCAGCAAAGAAGCAGAGCGGAGAGCCTCCTGACATATGGTTCGCTGACGGGGGATAAGGGGCCAGAACCAGCGAGCTGGCCGGGGCTGGATTTGCTTGACAATCTGAAATCTCCGGAAGACAAGAAGAACCGGGACAACAACTGAATTGATTTTAGCGGTTATTGCTAAAAAAGAAAATGACAATACATCACGCTGAGCTTGTCAGGGCATCATGCTTCAGCGAAACAAACCACAAGGGTCCCCGGAGTTTTTTCTCCGGGGACCCTTGTATGGAAATCGAGAGTCAACACCCACTCAGACACCGGCAGCGACCGCACAGCAGATCGGTAAAGCCCCCAGTGTGTATCTTCACAGGCTGGTATATTGGCGGAAATCAAGGCCGGAAGGGGCAATATTGTCCCCCGGCGGCTCACCGTGACGGTGTAAATACTGAACCCGATAACACTTGTCCATGAACGGGCCACAGCAGTAGACATGAACATATTCGTTTAAAACATCGAGCGGCTGTTCCGCTTCTTTCACCGCTTTGAAAAAAGGACAGATCAACAAGCGGTCACAGCAGTATTTTTCCGACATAGTTCCCTCCAGGGATGAAGCGACCCCGGCTGAAGCCTCCCGACCAATCGACTTCGGCAGGCGCGGCAGCTGTCATCCTTTGCATACCCAATACCATATACACACAAACAATCCATACTGCATCTGTAAGCATGCAATATGCCAAAATTAATGACCAATAATTTCAGCAGGATAGATTTTCACATGTGGGGCAAAAAACCGATTCTCCGGAATTCCCCACCCGGCCGGACAAAAGAGTGGGGCAAATGCCGCATTATCTACGCTGCTTTTCGGCCCTTGAAATACAGATAACCGTATGCCAACGAAAAAGCCCCCCTGCTGGCACAGGGAGGCTTCTCGATTCGGACCTGCTGGACGACGGCCAGCACAAAGACGCTTATTGCAGCTGAACGCCGAGTTCGTTGAGCAGGGTTCCCTTGGCCCGATGCAGAACAATTCTGGCCCGGCTGAACGCGACCAGCCCCTGTGTCAGCTTGCGCTCAGCCTGATCCAGTTGATTTTGCGCCTGAAGCAGGTCAGAAGTGTCAGCCCGCGCCAGCTCGAAAAGAGCATTTTCCCCCTCGACAACCTGCAGGGCCGTCTCCCGGGCCCGCTCAGCGGCCTTCACTTCTGCCTGCGCCAGCTCCAGATCGGTCAAGGCCTGGTTTACCTCGAAGAGGATCGTTTCTTTGACCTGCGCATACTCGGCAAGTTTTCGGCGGTAATCGAACTCAGTTCGCCGGTACTGTGAATTTGCCGCCCGGTTTCCCAGCGGGATTTCAAAATTCAGGCCCAGCGTCCAACTCTCCTTGTCACTTTCGTATGCATCCTCCCCCACATCCCACTTTTCATCATCCAGAGCATTTTTCGAGTAACTGGCTTGAAAATCCAGCGTCGGTAATCGATCCAACTTTGCCAACCCCTTGTTCAGCTCCGCAACCTGGAGCTCTTTGCTAACCCGTTCGAGTTCAGGTCGATATTGCAGGGCCTCACTTTCGGCCATGGCATGGTCGAGGTTAACATTATTGAGGATTGACTCTTTGCGCATATCCACCTTCAGCTGCCTGGGGGCAACAAACAACCCGGGAGCATTGATGAGCTGCTGCAGTCGCTTCTCGGTGGTCTTCGCCTGCTTCTGCAAGAGGATAAGTTCGCTCAGACGGCTGTCGAGGTTTGCCGCAATCCGGGCGACATCGAGTTCTTTCGCCAGCCCCCTCCCCAGCCGATAATGTTCGCGCTGGTAGATCTCCTTGGTCTTATCCAGGTAACGCTGAGCAATATCGATCACCTGCTGATCCTGGGCCAGCTGCCAATAGGTCAGGGCCGCGTTGGCAACGACATCCATAACCGTCTGCCTGAAGTCTTCATTGCTGATATTGACGTTTAAGCGGGCCACCTTGATTGCGGTACGATTTTCCCAGTCACCAATCCCTTTCAGCAGGGGCTGGTTCAATTGCGCTGTCACGCGTGAGGTCCCCTGGGGATTGGGGAAAATCAGCGAACTGCTGCTGTCGAGGTAATCGATTTCCTGAAAAAGAGAGACTGTCGCACCGCTCGGCACCAGAGATTTGATCCCGGCCCGCACCAGCCAGCGATCTTCGGTCAGCGCATCGTCAAGGATTGAGCCCGTATCCAGCTGGCTCTGGACCGGCCGATCAACCTGACTTGCTGATCCTGCGGCAAAGGCGACCGGGTCATAAACCGACCGGTAACGCCTGAGATCCTGCTCGGCCTGAAGGGGCTGATAGGCGGCAAGCTCAATATTCCGGTTTCTCTCCAACGCATAGCGAAGGACTTCAGGCAGGGAAAGGATCTCGCCCATGTCACTGGTCACGGCGGAATCTCCCTGCAGCGGATCAATATTGATTTGCGGCGAAGCCGGGTCCGTCCCGGCCATGTAGAGAAAATTGCCGAGCGGCTTGACCTCTTCGGTGGCCGCCCAGGTGAATCCGGGCAGCATCATCAATCCCAGCAGAAACATCAGCCCGGGGAAAAACCAACCACATCTATTCAAGCAGGTCTGCATAAACCCTCCTGTCGGCTAGAACAACACCTTGACCCGCTCACCGGCCGGGCGCCGGGACGGATTAGGCACTTCGACCCGGACTCGCAAGGTATCACTGGCAGCATCGGCAACAGCGGCGATATTCTGTAACCGGCCCTTCAACTTTTCTGTACCGGTTGAGCCGAAATCAACCTCGACCAGCTGATTTTCCTTCAAGGCCCGGGCCTTTTCCAGAGGAACCTGGACATCAATCCACAACGGATCTATTTTCACGACCCGAACCACCGGAGACAGGGGCTCGGCCGCCTCGCCTATTTCGATGACCACCTCTTCAACCTGCCCGCTGACCGGGCTGTACAGGGAGAGCTGTTCGATACGTGCGCTCAACTCGTCCCGCTGCAGCTGCGCCTGATTACGTTCGAACACCGCGAGGCGGCGCGACAGTTCGGCGGTCTCCACCTCCAGCCTGGCATGCTCTATTTCCCATTCCGTTGCGGCGCCCTCCTGTTTGGCCCATTCCATCCTTTTCAGATCCTCTTTTTTCTGCGCCAGTTCGACCTCGACCATTTTGATCCTGGTGTTGTCGTCAGCCTTTTCCTGCAACTGGCGCAGCTGAATCCGCTCGGCCAGATCCTCCTGCCGGGCAAGCACGTGACCCTGCCTGACCCGCACCCCCTCCTTCACCAGGATTTCGCTGACCCGGCCACCACGAATAAAAGAGAGCAGGATATCTGCACTCGGCTTGGTAATGGCCTCGACCCCGGCCGACCAGACCGGCGGGCACAGGACGGCGAGAACCACCAGAACACAAAGGGACAAGGTGAGATGTCGTAACAGAATCATGGGCAAAATCCTTTATTCATAGAGTCCAGATCAGCGTATTCAGACTTTCATGCTATACTCAGCACATGCCGTTCTCTTCTATACTGACAAAAGGTCTGTTCTTCCTTCTGCTTCTCCTGCTGATTCAACCCGCGCCCGTGTCCGGCAGCGAGGAACGCGACTTTGAGCTGACGGTGCAGGTTCCGCCTGCCACCTGGAAGACCGCACGGCTCAAAAGACTTGTCGAAGGAGCTTCCCTCTCGGTCACCGTGAGGGGAAGTGGCGCGGTGGATATTTCGATCCTCGACCGCGTCGACTATCAGAACTACCCGGAAGCGGACCGGCCGCTCTTCAAGGGTCGCAGCTATGACAACCTCTCCTTCAGCGTCACTATACCGGAATCGGGCAATTACTTCCTGGTTCTCGACAACAAGGATCAGGAAAATTCTGTCGACCTGCAACTCCAGATCCACGCTGAAACGGCTGTCAGTGGAGACCGGGAGACCGATACCCAAGCACAACTGCAAAACAACCTTGGCAGGATCAGTACCGAGTTGAACAAGCTGTTTGTTTTCGATCCCTTTCCGATCAACCTTCAGGGATGCGGCAAAGAAGGCGCGTTCAGCGGCAAAGGAGGAGTTGTCCTCTGCACCGAGTTTGTCGAGAAAATTCAAAAATCGCTACAGGACAAGCAAAAGGCCACCGATGTTCTGCTCTTTACCATCTTCCACGAGATCGGCCACGTCCTGCTCTACCAATGGGATTATCCTTTCTACGACAACGAAGAGCTGGCCGATGAATTTGCCACCGCCCTTTTGCTGATGCTGCGCCAGCAGGACCGGTTAACCGCCGTCACCGAGTTCTTCATCAGCAACCCTTCGGCCCAGGAACTGATGGCCAAAGCGTTTCAGAATGACCGCCATCCGCTGTCGATCCAGCGTGCGCGTAACATCCTCGAGTGGATGAAGGACCGTTCGCGGATCGGCCGCTGGCAGATGTTTCTGATTCCGCACATGCAGACAGACACCCTGAGAACCCTCCGCAACGATGCCCGCTCCGTGCGTTTTCAACAGGCGATCGACCGGGAACTGACTCTGCGCAACTGAACACCACGGCTCCGCGAGGCCATTGCCCGCCTATTCTCCCTGGCCGGAAAAAGCCAGCGCATCAGCAAGCATCTCATCCAGGTCCAGCAGCTCCCGCCGCATCCGGAAATGCTTGCGCTCGGTGAGCCATTGGCAGTAACCGGCGTAAAAACGGCCAACGGCTCTCCCATATCCGCTCTCATGCCCAACCAGCGGGCAGAGCAGTTTGCCCGTCAGGCTGTTTCGGTAAAGCGCCAACACTTCATCCTCCAGGGACACCATTGACTCACAACTCGCCGGGTCACCCTGCCGACCGCAACGGCCAAACAGCTGGCGGTCGATCCGGCGGGCGCTATGCCGTTCGGTGGCCAGCACATGCAATCCCCCCGCGGACCTGACCGCATCTGACAGGGCGATATCGGTCCCCCGGCCGGCCATATTTGTGGCCACGGTAATCTGTGCGGTCTGCCCGGCCAGAGCGATAATCTCGGCCTCTTCCTGATCCTGGCGAGCATTCAGAACCCGGTGCGGCAAACCCGCCTCAACCAGCTTCCCGGCAAGACGTTCGGACGCTTCGACCGAGCGGGTCCCCACCAGCACAGGGCGCCCCTGCTCATGGAGGAACCGAATCCGCTTCAGCACTGCCTCCCATTTCTGGGCCTCGGTGCGAAACGTCAGACCAGGCCGCTCTTGGCGGATCACCGGGCGATGGGGAGACACCGCGACGACATTCAGGCGATACACGGACCACAGTTCGTCGGCGACCTCCCTTGCGGTTCCGGTCATGCCGGAAAGGAACTGGTAACGGCGGAAAAAACGCTGATAACTGATCCTCGCCAGAGGTTCCTTTTGTGACGTGACCTCGCAGCATTCCTTTGCCTCGATCAGTTGATGCAGGCCCTGCTCCCAGGATCGATCGGCCATCGTCCGGCCGGTGAATTCATCGATAATCTGCACCCGGTCATTCTTGATCAGGTAGTCCCGGTCCTTGTGAAAGAGATGCTGAGCGGTCAACGCCTGCCTGATCAATTCCTCACGCCGGAAACGGCCCTGCCAGATCCCCGGCAGGTTGGCCGTCAGCTCCTCAAGGGTTTGTGACCCGCGCTCCGTCAGGGTCAGTCGCCGCTGCAGCAGATCCAGAGTAAAGTCCTCTTTTTCGATGAGTCGTTCAGCGATCTGCAGGGCCTGCTGGTAAACCTGGGTCTTGTACGAATTGTCTCCCTGCCCGGAGATAATCAGCGGTGTCCGCGCCTCGTCAACCAGAATGCTGTCGACCTCATCGACCAGAGCGAAGCCGAGCCCGCGCAAACACAGACGCTCCATCCGCTCGGCCGATTTCGTCAACCGTTCAAGGTTGAGCAACCCCCTGGAGGGCTTGCGGCCGAACACCAGTCGATCTTTCAGATAATCAAAGACCAGCTCCTTATTGGTGCAATAGGTCACATCACAGCGATAGGCCTGGCGCCGCTCAGCAAGGCTGAGACCGTGGGTCACCACCCCGACCGAAAGGCCGAAGGCCTCGTAGATGGGGCGCATCCACTCAGCGTCCCGGCGAGCCAGGTAATCATTGACGGTCACGATATGAACCGGCAAACCGACCAGCGCAGCGACGCAGGCCGGCAGAGTAGCGGTCAGGGTTTTCCCCTCCCCGGTATTCATCTCGGCAACCATGCCATGGCAGAGAATCCAGCCACCGATCAACTGGACATCGTAGTGACGTAAACCGAGCCGTCGATCGGCAACCTCGCGGATCAGGGCAAAGCTTCGTTCCAGGTGAGTGCTCCCCAGTTCCTGTCCTTTCAATTCGACCCGGATCGCGGCAAATTCGCGGGACAGGTCGTCATCTGGAAGCTGTTGGTATTGTTCTCCGAGCCGATTGACGCTGCGCAGAAAATGCTTCTGATTCAGGGTTTTCCCTTTCAAGATTGCGGAAAAGCGCCCGAATGCGCTGCGCAGCACCTTGTCCAGCCGCGACTCCCTGTCCAACGGCCGCTCCAGGTAAAAACCCCTGGCCGCTTTCGCTGTGAGTAACTGGCTAGACATTGAATCTCCGTAAAAAGAGCTGCCGCAAATCTCTGTACCAGCGGAAGGCCAGTGGCTCGAAACCGTGATCAAAGCGGACAAATACCCGGCTTCCGAAATAAACCTTCTGGAGCGGTTTCAAGATATCCAGCTCGATCTGAAACAGGCGGTCAAACGCCTTCATGCCACTGCTGTCGAAGGGGTCAATGGCGATTTCACCTCCACCTGACCGGCCAAGGACCGAACTGGGCAGCTGCTCAACCGCCCCCGGAACTTCTCGTAATACGGCTGCGGGCAAAACATCACTCAGGTTTTCCGCCAGGCGGACAGCAACCCCCCTGGTCCGTTGCCTGACCAGATCGATATCCGACTGGGAGATAACCACCCGGACCGTCGGGTTCTCTTCAGGCAGGACATAGGCGAGAAGTTCCCCCTGCTGAATATAACGCCCCGGCAAATCCTCGGCATTCGGCATGACCAGCAGCCCATTCTGGGGACTGCGAATCTGCAATTCCCGCTTGCGCTCTTCGGCACGGGAAAGATTCTCCCTGAGTGTGTCGATGTCCTCCTGAATCATCCGGGCCTGCACTTCGTCACGCGAAAACGCTGCAATATAGCGTGAGTTAAACTCCCGCAATTGTGACTGAAGAGTTTCGACCTGGCTGGACAAAACCGGGTCGAAGCATTCAATCAACAGCTGTCCCTGCTTGACCTGGGAATTGCTGGCCATCAGAACGGGACCGAGCTGGCAACCGGTCCCGGCCCGCACCAGAGCCTCTTCCGGAACCCAGACCACCCCTTCGGTACGGGTTGTCAAAGGCAACGGCAAGAGGAATATCCCGCCGATGATCGCCACCAGCAACGTTCCGGTCACTGCCCAGGCGCGCAGGCGCTTTCCCGTCAATTGTCGATTAAACAGCATAAAGTGAGTCCGCTTAAATAGGGGGACAACCAGCATCGAGATGCCCGCCCAGATCGCCAGGAGAACGCCAACGAAAAAGAATTTTCCGGCAATGAAAAGAATGATGGCGGCATAGATAAATATTCGGTAGATAAATGCCGCGACCGCATAGGACGCCAGCCACCCTCTTTCCCCCGGACCGACATAAGGCTCTTCCAGATCCTTCAGCCCGAGCAGATAACGCTTGATCAGATAAGCCAGGTAATTGAGACTGCGCTGCGCAAGGTTGGGAATCCCGAGCAGGTCGGAGAGAATATAGTAACCATCGTAGCGCAGCAGCGGGTTGCCGTTGAAGAACAGGGTCGACACACCGCCGATAATCACAACGTTGTAAGCAACCGAGCGCACCGCCCCCGGCTCCATCTCGACCCACAGGAGCAGGGCGATGGCGGCAATGAAAAGTTCCGTCAGCATGCCGGCCGCCCCGACCAGGACCCGTTTCCACTGGGCCCGGAACGCCGACGAGGAGGATGCCTCAACGTAGGGGATCGGCATCAGCACCAGCAGCATGATCCCCATCTCGTGCACTTCGCCACCCCAGCGCTTTGCCGCATAGCCATGCCCGAGTTCATGGAACAATTTGACCATGGGGTAGGCGAACCAGAGAACGAACAGGTTGCCGATGGACAGAACCCGATCCGTAATATTTTCCGTCAGCTCCGACCAGTGCAGACCGGCCTGGATCAGGGCAAAACCAACCACGGCCAGCCAGATAAGCGCCCCGTAAATGCTGAAGACAGGTCGCACCAGATCGATAGTGCGGTTGAGAAATTTATCCGGATCGATGAGTGGGAAACGGAGCGACAGGGGGCTGCGCAGATTCCCCTTCCAGCGCGCCTTGCTCACCTTCTCCCCACGCCGGAACAGTTCTGCGGTATCCGGGGGGACATCACAGAGCAGGACATCGGCATTGTGCAGCTTGGTGAGCAGCTTGATCATCTCACCCTGAGAAGGTGCCGCCTCATCGAAATGCTCGAGGACCTCTTCCCAGAGCTCTTCGACAGTCCGGCTGCCATCCATCAGTCCGATCGCCTGATATGCCACCGGAGAAAAGCGGTAAAACCGGCCGGCAACATGATCCTGCAGGACATACCAGAGCTCACCGCGATAAAAATGCCGATGAATCTGGCTGTGTCCTCGCAGCCGTGGTTTCAGCCTGGCGACGCGATACCACGATGGGCTAAATAGCGACTCTGCCATAAGCGCCCCTGATCAGGGCCACCAGGTCCAGACCCACAAACGCATCCAGTCGATCATTTCATGGGTCCAGATCCAGATCAGTTTCTGTTCGCCGATCGTGATCTTGCCAAACCCCTCCATCCGCGGCCTCAACCTCTCAGAGACCTCGTCGAGAGTGGCCTCCACGACAAAGAAGTTCTGACCTTCTTCGGCCAGGGAGACCGGGGTAATCTTGCTGACCGTAAAGGGGAGCGGCAGCTCAGGCAGAGCGTTGAGGATCAGCGCTCCGGTCTGTTCCAGCCTGACCTGGTCAATTTCCCGCTCATCGACCTGCAGTTTCAGCCGGTAACGATCGAGGGGTGCCACCTCAAACAGGGTATCACCGATCTCCACCGGGCTGCCGAGAGCCTGGCTCAGGTCCCCGGTCACAACAATCCCGTCAAAAGGAGCCAGAATCCGGGCCCGGGAGATCTGCTCCTCCAGCATGGTCAACTGCACCTGCGCCTGCACAGCCTGTTCCTGTGAAATATTGGCCGCGGCGATATCCCCTTCCGCCATCTTGCGCCGGTATTCAAGCTGATGCTGGGCCCTTTGACTTGCCCACTTATTCCGCTCCAAACGCAGGTCGCGATCATCGAGCGAGGCCAGCAGCTGGCCCTCGCGGACGACATCGCCTGCGCGCACGTCGGCAGAGAACAGGTACCCCCTGAACGGCGCAACCACCGCTCGCTGAACCTGCCCCTCCAGCGCAGCTTTCGCCGTAACCCGATAATCGCCGTTCGCAAAACTGAAAAAAATCACCAGGGCGGTCAGCAGGGCAAAAACCAGTTTGTAAAGCATATGTTCAGGCCCGATGAACTTGCCGAGCAGCGACTTGCCGCTGGCGGCAAGCTTCCAGAAGATATGCCGATCGTTGAGGCGCTTCTCTTCCAGAATCGGGCCGAGGACGTCAGCGGCGGTTTCGCATAACTCGAGAAGTTCGGTATCAAAAGGGGTTGACCCGGACCGTTCAAAAGTCAGGGCACCATAGACGTCTCCCTCGCTGTTGACGAAAGGAACGGTACAGATCACCGTGTTACCAAGCTGCTCCGCCAGTTCGCTGTGAGCCCTGACAATCGCCGTCGGGCCCGCCTCGGAAGGGGGATAAAGCACGACCTGCCCCTGATCCATGGCCTCATCCATCGCAGCCGCAATCGATTGCACCAGGTTCATCTGCTTGCCGAACTGGGCGCTGTGGGACAGGGCGCTGACCTTGGCCTGATTGTGGTGCAGGAAACCGACACTGACCCGATCGCATTCCAGGCGCATCGCCAGTTCCGTCACCGCAACCAGGGCGGCAGCCTGGTAGCGTTTTTCATCGAGGGTGCAGATGGTCAGTTCCAGTGCCGTTTCAAGCCGGCTCTGGATCTGCTGCTGCGGCTCCGCCTGTTTCTGCAGCAGCCACTTCTGCAGCCAGGCGCTGCCCCACTGCAGCTGGCGCATAACCGCCTGCAATTCTGACGATGGTCTGGGGAGCAGTTCCAGCGCGACAACCCCTTCCAGTTCACCGTCCACCCAGATCGGATAACCCGCCAGTAAGCGTAGTTGTTCCGGTATCAGGGCGTCGCCAGCGGCGTCATTGCGCAACACGACCCCTTTGCGCTCTTGGAAAACCTGCTCGACCACACCGGCAAAATGCTTTCGCTCCTGTAACCCTCTTGGATAGAAGGCCACAGGAGCGAAAGTTCCTGCTTCGACAGATCCGAAACCGACCAGCCCGCTGGTCGTACCGATGATCATATGTGACTGCAACTCCAGCCAGCTGAGGCAGAACTCCTGGTCCGTCTGAGCTTCGTTCAACGTCCGCCAGAGCGCAGGCTCCAGGAAGGAGACATTCTCTTCCCGCTGCTGGGCAGACATCGTCCCTCTGTTGTCATGATCTTCCGGCATAAACAACCATCTGGCAAAGATGTCAATAAATCAAAACAGAGATGTCCGTCGGGGTTATTTTTACGCCTTGCGAACCTCGATGGCTATTTCACCAAATTTCTTTTCGTACTGGCCAACCACATTGGCCAGCAGAAGAGCCAGCCGCTTTGCCGCAAAGGGATTCAGAATCATCCGGTCACTGAGTTGTACCGTGACTTCCTTCTGCCCGGCATGCCAGGTCTGATTGGTCCCGAACAGCAGGGTCACCTCCTCGCGGGTGCTGGAGACATTACAGACATTGGCATAGGCCGTACTCATGTTGGAATCATCCCATTTTACTTTGGGGATCGCACCGGTCTTCTCGTCAATCTTGACTTCCTTTTCCGTCGCTTTTTCCATGATCTCCTCCACTTGTTTAGGCTGTCATTCGCTCCTGATGAGCACTCTTGCTAAGTGTAACAAGGATGTTGTTGATTGTCTATTAGGTGAAAGGTTTAACTATATGTCTTTATTGAAAAAAAGGGGAGAGCAGGAAACCTGCCCTCCCCGTAAGGGGTGATATCCTGTTTCCGGGGGCCGCTAAACTTGGACCATCCACTCATCTTCGGCTTCAGGATCCCATTCTGCGCCGACCTTGTACCACTTGCTCGGGTCGATCTGCCGCAGCGGAACGTTCTGCCAGGTGCGCTGGACCGCAGCGTCACTCAGCTCGCCGCTGACATCATCAAAAACCAGGGCACTGGTCCGTTCACCGGCGGCCAGTTCGGCTTCCATGATCCCCTGGTCGTCATGCTGATACCCGACCACATGCCCCAGTTCATGCATCACTGCCGAAAGAAGATCCATTTTGCCATAGGCCTCGCTGCCACCTGACGCAACCAGGCTGCCGGAACCCTCGGCGATAAATTCCGCATCGTCAGCGGGCGTGCTGTCAACGAACCAGCCATAACCTGCACCGTCAGAATCGATATAAACAGTGTCCTGAGATGTCTGCCCGAGAGTCAGGCCGTCGAAATCAACGATCTGGAAATCAATACCTTCAAGGCTTGCCAGCAGAGGACTGTCCGCCTCAAGGATATTTTCCCAACGATTCATGGCTTCAGCCACGATCGGGGCCAGCTGGGAATCTGTCAGGGTGCTGATCTCATCTTGCGTCTCAACCGCTTTTGCATCAGCAACAAGACTGGCCCCGTCGTCATCGATGATCGTAACTTCGGCGACATCGTTACCGATAACGGCGTTGGTCGCATTCGACAACACGACCATGAAGCGCTCCGTCCCCTCACTCACCTTGTCGCCATGAATTGTGACGGTGACCTCTTTGCTGGTTTCACCAGGAGCAAAGGAGACGATGGTCTCGAAAGCACGATAATCTTCACCCCAGATAGCCGTGCTGTTCGCGCTTGTCAGCGTCACCGATACCGGGTCAGCGGAAGATTCAGACAGGGTCACAAGCAGAGTGGCCTTGTTCTTCGGCTTGTCCCCTTCGACAACCGTCAAGTTCTCGACCGATACGCTCGGCAGCGGCGTATCGTTATCGCTGATACTGAGCGTGGCGTTTGTTTCAGGACCAACCGCATAGCCGTCACCCGGGACAACCGTCAGGACAACATCTTCCGTCCCTTCCGCCACATCGTCATCGACAGGAGTAAGGGTCAGGGTTGCCGAGTCAACACCATCAAGCAGGGTCAGGGTGCCGGCCGCTTCGTTCCAGATACCGTTAGCTGACTCGAGAGTATAGTCAGAACCAAGTTCCGCGAGGCCGCCAAGCTCTATGGAAACAGTCAGGTCACCGTCTGTGAGCGTCCGGTTGACGACGAAGCGACCGCTGTCCGAACCAGCTTCAGAAGCGCTACCGTCTTCTGTACTTACCGTAACCACCGGAACCAAATCGTCGTTCTTGAGAGTCACAACAGCGGTGTCGTCAATAATCTGGGCATTCACAGCATTCGAGAGAAGAACATTGAACGCCTCGTCCGCCTCCTGGAGCGTGTCACCCGTGATGGTCAAAGCGACCGATTTGGTTGTTTCACCCGGAGCGAAAGTGACCGTGCCGGTTGACGAAACATAATCCTCACCGGCGGCAGCCGTACCGTCAGCTGTTGTATAATTGACGGTCACTTCTTCAGCGACCGCTTCGGACAGGCTAAATTCAACCGTCACGGTCCCATTCGTATCACCTTCCACGACAGAGACATCTGTCACAGACACAACCGGCGGCGCATCATCACCGACAATGGTCACAACCGCGCGACCATGAACACTATCGATCTCCAGTCCGAACGGATTGGAAAGTTCAAGGGTGAAGGTTTCATCCCCTTCAAAGTCCATGTCGCCGAGGATCGGGATAGCAATCTGCACTCCGGTTTGTCCCGGAGCGAAAGTCGCGGTGCCACTTATGGACTGGTAATCGACATCGGCAGTCGCCGTGCCTGCTACAGTCGTATAATCGACAGTAACCACTTCATCGGCAGACTTTGACAGTTCGATGGTCAGGTAGGCGGTGTTCGTCCCGCTGTCCCCCTCGACCACTGAAACATCGGCGATTGCTGCCACAGGTGCCAGATCCATGCTGTAGGCAGGATCGTCGCCACGGACCAGGAAGCTGTCGAAGGCGACTGAGCCGGATTGGCTGATCAGTCCGAACTCACCGTCATTCAACAGGCTGTTGAAGACATAGCCGACAACAGCTTCGCCATCCACCGTGACGCTGATGTTGGAACCGAAGATATTGACGCCAAGGTTGTAGGTCTGGCCTGCATCAAGGCTGTAGGCAGCTTGGGCATCGATGAACCAGCCCCTGGAGGTGTGGTGCCCGATAATGACCAGGCCGGCCTCGACATCAAGAGCAGCAAACTTGAAATCATCCGCATTGTAATAGTCGAAGACCAGGCCGCCCGTTGCAGCTGTCTGGAGAACAGCCTCCATTTCCACGCGTGAATAAGGCGCCAGCTTGAGGTACTGGGTGGTAAGAGCAAGTCCGCCCGCATCGGGAGTTGCCAGGTAATGGCCGTCAGTAAACGCCCATACCCCAGCAATCGGAGTTTCAATTTCAAACGGATGGTCAGCCCCCGAGTATTCGAAGGTGATTGTCGGCGGCAGTTTCTGAACCTGGAAGTCATCGAAAACTGACTTGCTGTTATCGGAGCCCAGACCGAGGTAACCGGTATTCAGGGCAGCACCGAAGTCGAAGCTGGCCGATACACTCTCGTCGACCCAGACCGTTGCCACGGTTCCGTACATGACCAGGGTCAGGTCATAAGCCGTGTCCGATTTCAGCTGCATATTGATCTGCGTATCGATGATCCAGCCTTCAGCGCTACGGTGACCGATCTGAATTTTGTCGAGACCCGCATTGACTCCGGCGAACTTGAAATCGCTCGCGCTCTGGTAATCGAAGATAATATAGGCATTGGAATCGAGGCCGCCCGTAGCTTTAGTCGCAGAGACAGTGGCCAGAATTTCCATGTAGCCCGGCTGCATCATGTCGAGGTGATAGATACTGATGGAATCTTCACCCAGGGCTTCCGGAGCAACCAGGTAACTGCCGTTATTGATCAGCCAGGTTCCCGAATCCGGAGCAAATGCAGACTTGACAGCGACATCATCACTGAAGAGCTCGCGCCGCATGATTTCGCGCTTGCCCTGCAGGTTGCCGGGTTGCGGATCATTCGGCGCACCGGTCTGATCCTGCCAGTCGTAATCGGTCTGGCGGACCATGCCCAGCTCACCGTAAGGCTCGCCATTGCGCAACGGGTCAGGATCGTCCACGCGGACATCCTGCTGCTTCTGTTCAACGTACCGCGCCCCGTCCGGGACACTGGTATCAACACCGTCGCTCACCGACAGGTCCTGGAGGAATTCAGGAACCTGGGGCGCCAGGGCACGGCTGATCTGGAAGGCGCCGAAGGGGCTGAACGGCACGATGTAGCTGTTGTACTCGCCCACCCAGTCAATGGCCCGGTCGGCCCCGGTATTCAGGATCATGATGTCGCGACCGGCACCACCGTAAACGATGTCTGCATAAGCCTGGTACTCGTCAGACTGGGTGTTGTCCAGAGCATCCGGTTTTGGATCATGCGGACCAACCTTGCCGCCAGGTCCGCTATCGTGATTATCGTCCATGTTCAGCAGGTCGTCGCCACGACCGCCGTACATATGGTCGCGGCCGGTCCCGCCGACAATCCAGTCATTGCCGAGATCACCGAAAATCCGGTCGTCGCCGTCGGTCTGCATGGCAGCATCATCACCCAGGAACAGGTAACCAAGCGGTCCTTCGTCCTCGTTGAAGTTCAACAGGAAGTCGTAGACGGCCTCTGCCTCCGTGGCGACAGCCTCGCCGTTGGCATCCAGCATGATCTTGCGCCGCGGGTTGAACTCGTCATAGAGGGCGAATTCCTGCTTGGTCTTGCCGTGCGGATCAGACAGATCGGTGTTCCCCTCGTACCTGAGGATGTTGCCCGGGTTGTAAGGAGCGAAGGTAAACCATGAGGGATTATCGGCAACCCACAGCTCGGTATTGATCGGAGCTGTTTGCTGAGCCTGCAGCAATTGATTGATGTCTGTGCCGCCGCTGTAGTAGTCAGCCAGCGCCTCGGCCCCGGAAACGGCATCATCACCGCCGCCGGCATGGATAAAGTCGCTGTTGAGGCCGCCGTAAATGATATCGTTGACGCCAACGGCCTGCGTGCCGTCGAAAGCCAGCAGGTCGACAGTCTTCTTCAGTTCACCTTCAATGTTGATAACGGCCCGCTGAATGTCGCCCGGGGTCGAGATCACGGCATTGAGGGAGTTCGGGTCAACTTCCTCATTGTTCCTCAGCTCGCCCTGGTCGGGATTGAGGGCATCGACGCCATAGAGAGTTTCCGCAACCAGGTCGTTGCGGCTGGTCTTGATCAGGCCGTCATCGCCGAGGATACCGTCTTCACCGGTCCCTCCCGAGATCCAGTCGTTGCCGGCTTCGCCGTAGAGATCGTCGTCTTCGCTGTTGCCGAAGAGGACGTCATCGCCGGTCATGCCGTGGATGATGTCATCCCCGCTCTCGCCGTAGATCAGGTCGCCGGAACCGGTCCCAAGGAAGGACAGGCTGTTCGGGTCAGCGGGATCGTTGAAGGTATAACCATAGTCAAGCAGATCGACGGCTCTCGGAACGATCCGCAGGTCGCCACGAGCTTCGTAGGTTGATTGATCGTAGGCATACTGGAGGAAGCCGTAGGTGGCTTCTTTATCACCGTCATAATCCACTGTGCCGACAAGTCTGAAGATATTGGCATTGTCACCCGCGATGACATCGGCGTCGCGGGCATGACGGTTCAGCTCGAGGATTGTGTCGTCACCCGGTTCAGTCACACTTGCACCGACATAGTCGTTGCGGCTTAGGCGATCAGGATCACCCGCTCCACCGTAGATCATGTCGGCGCCGTCCGGGCGCAGATCGGTAATGACAGTCAGCTCGCCGATATCGCCGATGAAATTGTCGCCAACAAACTCGATGGTATAAACTTCACCATCGAAACTGACGGTTACATCACCACCAGTCAATGCTTCAAGGGCCGCTTCAACTTCACTTGCATCAGCACCATACCCAATGGGTGCAGTCTCTTGTCCGCGGAAGGTCAGTTGATAACTGCTCGCGGTTTCACCACCACTGACGCCATAGAACGACCCGTTCAGCAGCGTGATCTGCTGAACCTCGTTAATAACGGAATCACCCAACACGCCATCGGCCAAGGTACTAACGAGGGCTTCGGCCAGACCGAACAGGGTCGAGCTGCCGCCGATCAAGTCATCCTGACCTAGGTTGCCGTACATGCGGTCGTTGCCGCCGTTGCCTTCCAGGTAGTCGTCGCCGTCGATCCAGCCGAATGCGTCGGAGGCATCGTTATCTTCAGCCACGTTGAACAGGAGATAGCCCCCTTGTACCTCGAAGTAGGAGTTCCCGTCGGGAACAGTGAAGGATGGAGCAACCGCCGGAGACGGATCAAATGAAGTGACGTTCGTATCGCCCTGAAGTTCGACAGAACCGTCGCCCTGCATGATGTCGTCGCCCAGCTGGCCGAACATTTCATCATTGAAGGCACCGCCGGCCATGACATCGTTGCCGAAGGTTCTCGAAACCGTGGGGTTAGAAGCTGCAGTTCCGGCCTCGGCACCACTATGGTTGAGCAGCATCACCGAGTAGCCGACGGTCGAGCCCGGCTCATACTGAGCATCGCCACTGATGTTCGACTCGAAGCCGACATCCACGTTGATCAACCCGTCGACCGTTTCGGAAGCCATCGAGTAGATTTCCGCCCCATCCAGCTCCTGGTAGCGCAGGCTCTGTGAGCCGAGCAGGAAGGAGGTCGTGTCGCTCGTCTGACGGACGATAATGGCGTTGTCGCCGGCCATGACGTCCTCGTCGCCGTCCCCGTCCATCACGTCATTGATATCGTTGATATCGCTCGGGTCGCTGTCTGCCAGCACGCCGCTGAGGATGGCATCCTGCAATGCCTGATCCATATCATCGAGTTCATCAATGCCATCGATCACGTTGTGACCACCGATCAGGATGTCATTGTCCTCGCCGCCGAACAGGACATCGTCATCCTGCCCGCCGATGATGGTGTCGTCCCCACCGGAACCGAAGATGATATCTTCGAAATCATTGCCGTTGTTCTGCTCAGCCAGGCCGTCCGTGTTGAACCCGTCTGCTTCGGCCGTATCGATGGAGAAGAAGTTGTTGTTGATGAAGTAAGAATCGGCATACGGGACACCAGGAACCGGCAAACTCGGATAGATCTTGGCATGGTCACCGAAGATGATATCGGCACCATCGTGATCAGTAGCGTTGTCGACCGCATTGTCAATATCGCTATCACCCAAGATCTGGTCACTGCCGGTGCCACCGAAGATGGTGTCGTTGCCGGCATCGCCGTGGATCACATCATCATCACCCAACATCGGATCGATGGTCATGACCCGGTCAAGGGTTGTCGGATCGAGGGTATCCCCATCGAGCTCAAGAATGGTGCCTTTGAGATGAGCGACCACATCCGGCCGGCCGAGCTCGGTGACGTCGTCTTGGGCAAGTTCGAACTCGAACTTGCCGTTATCACCGAGGATGAAATCGTCGCCATCCAGGTCGGAGACCGGAGTTTCGGCATCACCATAGATGGTGTCGCGATCAACACCACCAAGGATGAAATCACCAGCCGCGTTGCCGGAGATCGTGTCCTGACCGCCGGTCGGCGTTTCCGTATCAGTCGTTACGATACTGGAGATAACCGAATCACCGAGAGTGTAGAGGTAGCCGTTTCCAACGCCTTGGTTATTATCCTCCGCATAGATGATTTCGGCATTGTCACCAATGAGGATATCTT
>JAVVDY010000002.1:184021-230349 GCA_032251255.1 Desulfuromonadales bacterium | reverse complement strand
CGCCGTCCGCAGCACCGGCTGCAGCGGTCGAATTATCACCGTAAATGGTGTCGCCACCTACTCCACCGATGATCGTATCGGAACCGTAATCACCGGTAATTTCGTCATGACCACCCAGGATCGCAGCACCTGCCGCCGTCGAATATTGACTTGTCGTAACCTTGTCCAGGTAATCAGGGTCAGCACCGAAATCGACCGTGCCGTTGTCGCCCAGGATCAGGTCGTCACCGTCATAACCTCCCTGTGTCGGCGCATCGCCGTAGATGGTGTCACCACCGACGCCACCAACGATCAGGTCGCCAGCAGCATTCCCGGTGATATCGTCATCGCCACCGGTCGCTTCCTCGGTATCCGTCGTTGAAATTGACGAAACCGTGGAATCACCGAGGCTGTACAACCGGCCCTGGTCGCTTTCCTGATAGCTGTCTGCCGCATAGATGATTTCGGCATTGTCACCAATGAGGATATCTTCGCCGTCCGCAGCACCGGCTGCAGCGGTCGAATTATCACCGTAAATGGTGTCGCCGCCGATGCCGCCGATGATCGTATCGGAACCGGCATCGCCGCTGATCGTGTCGCTGCCACCGAGATCGCGGTTTTTGCTCTCCACCCGGTCCAGATAAGTCGCGTCGGCACCATAATTCACCAGGCCGTTGTCGCCCAGAATCAGGTCATCACCGGCCCCGGCAGTGATCGTATCACCATCGAACCCACCCAGAATCGTATCTTCACCGGATTCTGTGGTGATCTGGTCTACGCCACCATCATCAGGCTGAATCGTCGCAATCAGACCAAAGGTCATTGGCTGGCCAGAAAGTTGTGGCTCATCTTGAGTTCCAGCACGAATCCGGCCGCTGTCGCCGATCACCAGGTTGTCACCGTCACCGGCATTAATGGTGTCGCCGAAACGACCGCCGATGATGATGTCCTGACCGCCCAACGAGGTGATGCTGTCCGCACCACCGGCTGCCGTCGTCGAGGTCGAAACGATCTCGTCGATGTCGGAAGGATCGCTGTCGTCGTCATAGACGATTGTCCCGTCGTCACCCAGCACGATGTTGTGGCCGGAGCCGACATTGATGGTGTCACCGGAATAGGTCGTACCACCAACTGTCGTTGTCCCTTCATCATGGCCGCCGAGGACGATGTCGCTGCCGGTCCCGGTTGTAATTACATCAACACCACCAATACCGAACGCGGTGGTCTCGATCCGACCGATGGTCATCGGCTGATTTGGCAGGGTCTGATAACTCCCGTCAGTCGCGGTGACCGAGCCATTGTCACCAATCACCAGGTTGTAACCATCCCCCGAGTCGATGATGTCACCGTAAGCGCCACCAACGATCATGTCGTCACCAGAGCCGGTTGTGACCATATCGACGCCACCAACAGCGGGATCAGTGCTATCGATCAGATCGATATCGCCGAGATCGCCGTCACTGCCATAATTAATCATGCCGTTATCGCCCAGCACTATATTATGGCCACCAGAGATAGTCACAGTATCCGCACCGGCACCGCCGAAGACGATATCGTTATCACCAGCCGCATCGATGACGTCATTGCCCCCAACATCAGGCAATTGGGTTGACAAGTCGGACCAGTACAGCGGGGCCCCAGCGTCCATCGCGGCTGCATCTACAGGAGCTGCAAAGAGACGTGCATTATCACCGAAGATCACGTTGTTACCGGCGTTGCCATGAATAATATCACCGCCCGCGCCGCCGATAATCGCGTCATCCCCTGCATTCCCGGTAATGGTGTCCACACCACCCGTATCGCCATTGACCGAAAGGAGCAATTCGGCATCACGCAGGACGCCGTCGGTCTGGTTCTGGGGCAGACCGCCGATGTAGACCAGGACTTTGGCGCCAAGCCCGGTGAGATCCCAGTCCTCATCGATATTCAGGATATTGTCGGTATTCGATTCAATAAGTCGGGATTGCGGCGTATCGATACCGTTGACCAGGTAAACCCGTAGACCGCTCAGATCCATACCGGCAAACTCACTGCCGGTAAGCATGAGTTGCGTTGTCGTCGTGTTCACCGCGCTGGCATCAACCCACCCGGAGATGGAGCCACCGGCCAGACCGACGTAGGTTTCCAGACCGGAAGCATGCTCGACCGAGGCTTCGCCTTCGGTCAGCAGCCAGGCGGCAATCGGGTCGGTCCCCAGTCGGGTGACCACTTCACCGGCCCCCTGGTTGACATAGTCCACCTGACCGAGATCGCCGAAGATGGTGTCGGCTCCGGAACCGCCAACCAGTTCATCCTCACCCAGGCCACCGAAGATGGTGATCCCGAGGGTGGAGTCATGGGCATACACATGGTCATCACCAAGGCCGGTATCGACCATGAAATTGCCGTCTTCGCCCTCTTCAAAGAGTTCGTCGCCGTCATCCTGCAGAACGACATAAACGGTGTCGTCCCCTTCCCCGGTATGCAGGATGGTCCAGGTCTGGAAGCCTTCGCGACGCTGGGCCGCGTCGACGGTAAAGGTATCGTTCCCTTCACCCAGGTAAATGGTGGAGACTTCCATGCCGCCGAAAGTTATGCCTCCGGGGAATTCCTTTCCACCAATGTTGGTATCCAGGCCCATGCCGAGGCCAGAGAGGTGGCTGTCGTACTTGCTGGGATCCAGGGTACTGTCAGTCAGGTAGCCGACGGTATCCGCCACCGAATCGGTGTTGAGGACATTGAGGAAATCGACCTGTTGAGTCTCATCGACAAAGAAGTTGAGGCTCTCCTTAGTGATCGCGTAGGTGCTGTCATCCGCGACGGGAGTCTCTCCAGGCTTAACAGACCAGGCCTCATTGAGAGTCAACGTGATGGTGCCGTCCCCGTTATCGAGCGCTGCGGTAATCAAACGGAACTGGGGTCGATTTTCATTTTTACCCAGCGTCTCGTTGTAATACTCGACTTCGGATCCGGGACCGGTCGTTATATCGAAGGTCCGATCAACAAGATCTTCGACGGAGTTGACGTCATCAAGCTGGAAGTCGTTTCTGGTTTCGGCATCCAGTCCAAAGATTTCGTCATAGCTGACGGTCACCGTATTATTTACGGTGTCAACATCGCTGATCGTGCCCAGGGAGGCCTTGATGTTGGTTTCGCCCTGCAGCATGTAAGGCGCACCAAGCCCTGATAACGAACCTTCCCCTCCGGCACCGGTCATAAGCAGCGGGCCCTGGATGCCGTTCACCGTATATAGGGTGTCGGCAAACACCTTGACATCTCCACCATCGACACGGGTATCGTCGATTGCCGCCACCTTGACGGTCTGGGCCGTATTCCAGTTATCCTTGGTGAATTTCAGCGTGATGGTCCCGTCGCCGTTATCGACGGAGTCCGGTGCACTGCTGCTCACTGTCACCTGTGCGTAACTCGGAGGCTCCACATTGGAGGTCAGCGTCTCTTCCGGCGTTATAGTGACATAAACGTCTTGATCCGGCCGTTTGCTGAGAACTACGTCGTAGGTATCCGTCCATGGCACGCCATCGTTATCGGGGGTTTCGATAACGTTAGTCGAACCGTTCGATTCGGTGATAATGACCCCGGGGGCTTCATTATCGGCAAGATTGACAAGCACTCTGTCAGTATCGGCGTCATGGTACCCGCTGACCTGGTAGTCATACTCGACGGTGATGGAGCCGTTGCGAGGCAGCGGTTTCCCGTCATCGTCAACAAACATGATCGTATTGCCGAGGGCCAGGTAATGCCCCAGCTCAACCACCAGCGAGGCAGTGCCGAGAACGCCATCACCGTTCAGGTCGGAACCCGCAGCGACTTCGTCCGCCAGTTCTGTCACCAGGGAAATATGGGAATAGTCGAAAATCTGGTAAGTGCTGCTTTCGGCGACAAGAGCTGTTGCCCATGGTCGATCGACAACGAGAGTGTCGGATGTATTACCGGTAATGAGACGAACCTGACCGCGACCAGGACCATCGTTGATGTAAAGGATCTTCCCAGCAAGGGAATTGTTGCTGCCAAAATCAGCCTCGGCATCATAAAGAAGGACATTCGGGCCAGAAGCTACAATGTTCGCCTCATTCAGAACACCCATGGTGCCGTCAGGGACATCATCAACGATGCCACTGCCTTCTGCAGTGCCGCTCGATATTTCGGTCACCAGCGGATCATGTTTCAGCAGAACCGAGGTGCGATCTTCCTCGCTTGCGGCGAAGGCGTCATAGGTGCTCTCGACGGTCCCGGTATCCAGGCTGGTCACCATGTGGAAAGCGTAATCGTTGTGGAACCCCTCTTTCGTGCCGTCATCGAGAGCAGTCAGTGAAATCGTCTGGCTGGTGTTCCAATTGCCAAAAGACCAGACTTCCTCTCCGGTCTCCGAATCTACCGTGACGCTGTCTGCTATGAAGGTTACCGAGTCCACAACCGTGAACTGGCCGTCATTTGCAGTAATATATACGGTTACATCCTCTGTCGGCTTGCGGGTCAGGCTCAGTTCATAACTGTCCCCGATTCCACCTTCGATCAGGTCCGTAGAATCACCCGACTGGGTGACAACCACGCTGGCTTCGTCGGCATCACTGATCTTGAATGACAGGCCCGGGGCGGTCAGGCCATCGTAGCGACTGACCTGAATCTTACTGCCTGCATCCGGGGTAAAGAGCCAGCCGTCGTCTCCCCGCAAGGTCAGCGTGTCAGCGGTATTGGACGCGATTACCCGGTTCTGCATCACGCCGTCCGGGCCAACCAGGGTGACGGTGAGGCCGACCAGGGTGTCGACCCCTTCGAATGCTCCGGTTGCCGTCAGGGCGGTGTCGGTCCACGCCTCCATGTCCGCTTCGATGAAATCGAGGCTCTGGATCTTGTGGCTGATCTTGCCCTCAAAGGTCCCCTCGATCACATAATCTTTGATGGCCTCGAACGTGACAGTCTGCACCTCGTCCCAATTGCTGTCGGTAAAGGTCAGAACCAGCGGATCGCCAGGCACGGTCGGCGCACCATCACCCACGAACTTGATCGTCTTGTAGCCCTTGGCCCGATCTTCAGCCGGCAGTTCGGGTGGGAATATGGTCACCTGAACATCGGCCGTAGGCTGTTTGGTCAGGACAATGGTGTAACTGAGCTGCTGCCCCTCGATCAGGTCCATGATGTCGGAACTGGGGGTAATCACGATGCCCGGTTCGTCATCATCAGCGACATTGGCCGAAATCCCTTCCACCTTCAGCCCGTCATAGCTGGCATCGGCGCTGTCCACACTGTGACTGATGATGCCGCTGTGCCCCAGCAGGTCGTTGGCCACCACCGGCGGAGTCGGACCCGAGACATTGAAGGTATCGCTGCCCAGGCCACCGGCGACACTGGTCAACACGCCTTCCTCGGTGCCGAGGATAAAGATGCGGTCATCACCCTCGGCGGCATCAACGGTCGAGGATTCGATGTTGACGAAATTCACATTGAGACCACCGCCGTAGATGCCGTCTTCGGTCACGACGATGTCATCACGGAATTCGGTGGTGGTGACCACCAGGGTATCGAACCCGTCGCCGCCATCGATAAAGATGGGCGCATTGATCGCGTACTGAATGAAGTCTGCCCCGCCGCCGGAATCAACGAACATGCGCGGCACGTCCCCTTCGTCGGAGGCGCCGGCCAGGGCGAAAGCCTTGACCACGAAGGTGTCATCGCCGTCCTGCCCGTAGAGGGACAGGTCCGCCATGGTATGGAACACGCTGAAGCTGTCGTTCCCTAGCCCGCCGTTGATGGTCAGCGCTTCACTGGCCCCGTTGCTCAGGTAGCCGCGGGTCGTCGGCAGGGTTGCAAAGACATCAAGCTCGGCAACTTGTGCGTCCGCGTTGCGGGCCGATTTAAATAGCTGGCCAACCTGGAAGCTGTCGTTCCCGGCCCCGCCGCTGATGGTCATGCGCGCCTTGGTGTCATCGATGAAGAAACGGTCGTCCCCCATCAGCCCGTCAACCGTGATGCTCTCGAGCGACTTGTAATAGTTGGCGCGGTTGTAATAGGTGTTGGTATCCACACTGATCCCGTCGTCAGCCGGGCGTTTCACCAGGGCAACAAATGCCAGGCCCTCGTCAAGGTAGCTGGCCCGGGCCAGGAACGTATCGTCCTCGTCGGTCCCACGAAGGGTCAGCATGTCGGCTGCCGAATAGACTGTGCCGGTATCCATGACCTCGATGGTATGCCACTCGAGGACGGGTGTCGTCAGGTTGACGATGTACTTGTCATTACCGTGCTGGCCATCGAGGAAATCGCCACCGGCCTGTTTCACGTAGATGGTGTCGTCATCAGCCTCTGGCTGCAAGCTGCTTGTGTCAGGGGTCGCCTCAATGTACTGAGAGAACTGGGCCGGAAGAACGATGCTAGAGGGAGCCAAACTCCCTGGAACAACTGTCTGGTAGCCAGCAGCCGTCAGGTCATAGACATACCAGCCGAAGACATAGTCATCCCCGGACCCGCCGTCAAGCTCATCCTTGCCGAGCCCACCGGCAATCAGGTCATTGTCCAGTCCACCTGAGATGATATCGGCATCGTCGCCACCGAAAAGGACATCATTCCCCCTCTCACCCCATATCTGGTCGGACCCGGCGCCGCCGTAGACAACGTCGTCCCCTGCATCGGCGTAGATGATGTCGTTTCCATCTGTCGCCGTATCGGCCTGATCCGCATTCGCATCACCAGTATCACGGAAGCCGTAGAGGGTATCGCCCTTGTCACTCCCCCAGATCTGGTCGTTGCCGCTGCCGCCGTAGACCGTATTGCCGCTGGTACTGCTCTCCGACCTGATAATGTCGTCGCCGGCACCACCGTCAATAATGTCGTTGCCCGGCCCACCGTAAATCCGGTCATTGCCGGCATTGCCGAACAGCGTATCTTCTCCGTAGCCTATGCTCAGATCAGCGTCGTCGCTGTAGTCCACTTTACTGACGTTGGCCACGGTCTTGGCGACCGTATCGTTGACAAAACGGATCGTACCGCCGTCACCGAGCAGGATATCGTTCCCGGCCCCCCCTTCCAGCCGATCATTGTTCCCGCCAGCGAGGATGAAATCGTTCCCTGCGTCCCCGTAAATGGTGTCTGGATCATCCCCGGAGGACGCTGATACGGTTATCGAGCCGCCCAGGATCGAGCCGGTGTTGCCGAAGAGGGTATCGTGACCTCCGCCACCTTTTATTGTGTCAGCGCCATCTTCGCCATAAATCACGTCGTTGCCGCTGCCCCCCTCGAGGGTGTCGTTGCCGCTGCCGCCGCGGATGACGGCATTTCCGGCACCGGCATAGATCTTGTCACTCCCGGCTCCACCATCAAGGATGAAACCGATATTCGCCTGGGTGACGCCGGACAGGTCGATGATGTCGTCGTAGTCACCGCCGCCAGCGAGGATATTGCCGGTGACCGTGTAAAGTTGCGGCTTATCCGCGGGGATGCCGAGTTCGGGCGCCCAGACCGCGACCTGGTTGTTGCCGGTTGTCGCCACGTAGAATTTTTCCGCGCCATCGAAGGGCTTGTCGCCTTCGCCATCAGCCGGGTTGATGCGCTGTTCGGCAAATGCCCCCATGTTCAGCTGCAGGTCACCGTTGTCCAGCTCAGTCGCCAGCACCGGCGGCCGGGCAAAGTCGATATCAAACTCGGCCAGGGTGATCGGAGGCGTGATATTGAATGTTTCATCTATTTCAAGGAGCCACAGGTCAACCTTGAGAAACGCAAACAGTTCGGCAGTTATGATCCCCGAAACATCGAAAATAGCCAACGGCGCAAGAGCAGGCGTTCCGTAGTTCCACTCGTTCATGAAGTTGGTCGCGAGTTCACCCAGGCGAATCTTCAGGTCGTTGTTCGGGTCGTACAGATCAAACTCAACCTCGGCAAAGATACCGCCGCCGACACCGGCACGCGCCACGCCCAGATTCAGCTCCGCAGCGGCCCACAGGCCCCCGCCGAAAATCAGTTCGGGATCGTCTGTTGTGGGGATACCATCATTATCGCTCAAATCGGGATCATCACTGACATACAGGCCATTCATAATCAGCAGCGGGTTGCTGAAGTCCGCGTCGATGAACTGCCTTATGCCGTAGGTGTCAAACCCGAAGGCCAGGTCGATGTCGACAGAGAATTCAACATTGACTGAAACCCCCAGCGGACCGTAGATCGGGAAGAATTGTGACCATTCGAACTTCATGAAGAATGGCGCAAGGTCATAGGTCACCAGGGTCACGTCATTCCCCATGAGCAGGCCGAACACCTGGGACGGGTTATCGAGAATCGGGAAGGCAAACGCCCCGCCACCACCACCGGTAAGGGTCTGCATCGACTCTTTTGTCGCGGCGTCACCACCATTGATGCCAGCTAACGCCGTATCCAGGTTGAAATTATTTTCAAAATCATTTTTCAGGGTTTCATAGTTGTTTTTCGCCTTGTTCCAGATATCGTCGATATCTTCGGCGGCGTCTGAGCTCTGGTAGATGACAAAATCTCCGAGCGGCAGCAGCAGCGCCCCGACATCCTGCGGGTCAGGGATACTGTTGACGAACTCAATCAGGTCGGCCAGGGCGTAAATCAG
Organism: Desulfuromonadales bacterium; assembly: GCA_032251255.1. GTDB lineage: Bacteria > Desulfobacterota > Desulfuromonadia > Desulfuromonadales > Geopsychrobacteraceae > BM509. The sequence continues at coordinate 221,810 of JAVVDY010000002.1, read as the reverse complement.
GCCTGGATCGAACTCACCGTAGGCCGCGGCCAGGTCGAGCAGGGTCAGATCCGGCCCCAGGTCGGAAATAACCGGCAGCGGAGTCGTCATGATATCGATCAGCGGCTGCATCGGTTCGGTGACATTCTGGACTTCGGACAGCATCGGTCCGATCACTTCCGCCAGGAAGGACCCCAGGTCCAGGTTAAAGTTCTCCAAAGCCACGTACTCAAGACCGTCGACCAGGGCATCGCCGATAGCGCTCAGGCTCGCTTCTGGTGTGACGTTCCCCATCTCACAGAAATCGATCAGGCCATTGAAATTCGCGTCAACCCCGGTTGCACTGCCGACCCCCCAGTCCAGGACGAAGTCACCGGTGATCTTGGGGAAGCCGGTTCCGGCGCCATTGATCCCCAACTCCATTTCAAGGTAAACAGCAGCATCCGCCCAGAGTTCCGGGGTGATTTCCAGCGAGCCGATTTCTGAGAAACTCAAGCGCTCGTCATTCTCCTGGCCCGGCTGCCCATTCCCCAGGTCGATACTGAACTGCGCATCGAAATGGGTTTTTTCCCGAACGTCATCATCGTCCGTCGTTGCGGGGTCATCGACCCGATTTAGCCCGTCCCGCGCCGTCAGCTGCAAAATTCCAAAGCGGCCGATCAGTTCAGCAGGATTGCTCTGGCTGCCGCCCAGATCAGCGTGGATATCCACCAGCAGTTCGTCGGTATCGTCAATCAGCAGGTAGAAACCATCCGTCCAGCTCAGACCGAAACCGAAATCGAGCTGCCAATCCAGGTCGACGTTGAGCTCAGCGTTATTCACTTCCAGGCCGAAAGCGTCATAGCCCAGGTCAAAAGAGAGATTCTGCCCGATATCGAGGTTGTCCCCGAGAATCATCTCCCATTCCATGAACAGCTCTTCAACCGGAATATCGGGGTTATCGATATTGGTCCGCAGAATGATCTCGTCTTTGCCATCTGCACCAGCAGAATCTGAAAAATGATACGTGCCGTCGCAGTCCCTGACCGCGCTGAGATCTCCATCACTGTCTGTCACGTCGAGGAGGATCCCCAACCCGCTGGGACCGAATGCTGCGTAAAGCAGGTCCGTGACGATATTCATGTCCGGGTTGGCCAGATTCTCGATCTGCAGACGGAACTCGGGGAGGAAGCCCACGCGGAAATCGGTGATGAAGTTGCCGGCGTCGCCAAGGTTGCCGAGCAGGGGAAGATCGACATCAAACAGGTCGACCGCCAGCAGCCCTTCCAGTTCACCGAGGAAGAAGTCGAGCCCATCGACGGCAAACAGGATCTTGTCGATCAGGCTGAGCTGGCGCAGATCGACGTTGAACATGGCCTCCAGGGTTTCCGGAGTAGGACTGATCAGGTCGTAGTAGTAGCCCAGGTTGTCTGTCGCTTCATGCCAGGTGATGTCCCCGACAACGAATTCATTTGTGCTTCCTTGGAATGGGGCATTATCGAACCACTCGATCCCGGCAACGGCCGCAATATCTCCGCGGTAGCTGTTCTGGGTCGGGAAATAGACCGGCAGGTCCAGTTCGAAATCACCCTTGACGTCGATATTGAACAGATCGAGACCCAGGTCCCCGAGCAGGGTCGAGGTCAGCTTCAGCGGCGTGCTTTCGTCCTTCAGCCGGATCTGGAACAGGGAATCGTTCCCCGCCTCGCCGTCCAGGTCGAGACCGTTCAGGATCTGAATGCGCCCTTCCTTGATCGACAGGTCGATCGGCCCGACCCCGGCGACAAAGGTGAGGTCATCCGCGCTTGCGGACAAACTGCCGCGGACGCCGGTCTTGTCCGGGAAAATGTAGACGTCGCCCGGGTTGTCAAGATCGATACCGAAGCTGAGGGTGAGATCGACATCCCCGCTGGCCCGCAGATTCGCGGCACCACCGACCAGATCGTCAAGGCCAGGAAGGAGCGCACCGAGATCCAGGCTGGTCCGGTAGAATTCTTCGAAACCTGAACCGAGCTGCAGATCGAAGCGCAGCATGCCCAAGGGGTTGCTGTCACCGTCAGTCAGCCCGAAATCACCGAAGGAGATATTGAACAGGTCGCTGTCCAGGTCGAGGCCAAGCAGATCGCGAATCTTCAGGTTGAGCCACTGCAGAGAGCCGCCATCGCCCAGCCCGTCAATGAAGAGCCGGAAATCATCGAGTGAGGCGAAAAGATCGTTAAAGCTCAGGTCGAGAACCGGCAGTTTGAAGTCGAGGAAGTCGAACCCCTCCAGACCGTTCAGGAAACCGAACACCAGCTCCAGGCCGTCAAGAATGGAACGGAAGCTGAAATCAAGGTTGCTGAAATCGAACAGGTCGCCGAAATCGAACGAGGTCCCAAACCCCCAGTCGAAGCCCCAATCGCTGTCTCCCCCGGAGCCGAATTTGAAATCGACATCGGGCCATTCGAAATTGGGCACAGTAATATCCGGGAATGAGATATCCGGGAAACTGAAGTCGCCGAAGTCCCAGTCACTGCCGGACGAGCTGCCGAGATCGAAATCCAGGGCAAAAGAGATATTCGGCAAAGACCCGAGAAGGTCTGCAAAAGGCTCGCTGACGCAGGCGTTCAGGTCCAGAATGGCCTCGGCGTCGAAGTCCAGTGGCTTGAGAATCCCGCTGATCCCCGCGGTGCTGTTGAACGCGCCGATCAACTCGGTCAGGCTGATGAAGCCCGATGTCCCCGGTGACGTGTTGGGATCGTTCAGGCCAGTATCGACCGAGGCACCAAGATAACCGCCACCGTACAGGCCGACATCGACGATACCGAACTTGGCAGTGGCCGAAAGGCCTAGGTTCGCCCCCTCAATCTTGCCGTCCGCGCCTGCCGTGCTGATCAGGCCGGCATCACTGCCGACCAGGCCCAGCTGGACCCCCGCTCGGGAACAATTGTGCGGCTTGATGACGAATTCCTCGGGGTTCGCCGAAGGATCGGATGAGTTGAACGTTGTATCGGTAAGAACAAAACCGGAGCCGGCGGCCAAACTCACAACGACCCTGATAGCGCCGTTGCCATCCTTGCTGGCGTCCTGGATCTTTGTCCGGATATCCGAGGTAGTGACAGAACCACTCAGATCAACCTTGAACTTGCTCCCGTCGCTGAGTTGAATCTCTAGATCATCACCCGAGACAAAATCTATATCTTCGCCGCCATTGATCGCCTTCAGATCATTGACTGTTTCCCCTGCGCCATCAAAGGAAAGGGTCAAGTTTGTAAATGGCGTAGAGACCTTAACCCCGGCATGCACGTCGGCGTTGGTGACGAAGAAGCGGTCACTCAGCTTGACCCCGGCCAGCTGCGAGCCGTTGATGATGCCATCGGCATCGTTCGGATCGGTCGAATCCAGGCCGACAATCCCAAGATCCAGACCGGCGGAAGATCCGTTCACCGGCATTATTTTGGAAACCCCATGGATATCCAGGCCGGTCGCCCCGGCGTTCAGTTCGACCGTGACCCCGGCGATCGCTTCAATAGCGCTCTTTACTCCGGCGAGGTCGGTGACCCCATCCAGGCTGATGTACTGCGGGCTGGAACTGCCACTGGGATAAATCGCCAGGTCATAGGTATTGAAATCAGTCGGATTGATGAAACCGAGAACAATTTTGCCAGGAGGTTCGGCATTGATGGAGGCACTCTGGGTGCCACTGTAGGTAAAGACGATCTGATTACCAGCGGCCTCCGCCCTCAGGAGAATTCTTTCATCCCGGGGAGTGTCCGGGTTGTTCGTGGCGTTAGCATCATAGATTTCAGAAGCCTGATTAGCATTGGCATAGGCAATGATGGCGTCGTTGATATCCTTCGCCAGGTCAAAGACATAGCGGTTCGTTGCCGTAACTTGCTGGTCAACGTGGATATCAACTGGCTGTCCAATATAAAATTGTAGGTTCAAATCCGCATCCAGCCGACCGTAAAGGGCTGTGACCGCTTTCTGCGCCCAATATGTCACCAGTTCGCTCTCGTCCTGGCTGACTGAGCCGCTGGTCAGGCCGATGTCGCGGGAGGCAGGATCATTTGAATCAACGGAAACACTGATGTTATGAACGCCGGTGCTCTTGGCGACGAGAGCGATACGATGCAGCTCATCACTGTACCCTGCCTCGACCAGGTGCCCTACGCCTGCCTCAGCAAGAGCGGCATTGATATCGGCAGCAAGGTCGGACATGGTTTTATTGGCTGCCCCTGACGCAAAGGTCAGGCGATGGTTGCTGTCCGAACCCCCATCGGTGAGCGAGAGGGCGGTGCCACCTTCCGTCGCTGAAAGCTGTAGACTGGTACTGGTCTTATTGACGACGTAGTAGCTCTTTCCATCGCGCAAGCCGCCGACGCCGACATCGCCGCCGCTACTGTAAACAACCTGATCACCGTTGCTCGGACCATGGTTTGTCGCGAAGGTAATGCGATCGTTCACAACGCTGCTGTCACCACTGAAGGAGAGATAATCGGTTCCGTTGGCAACACCTTCTTCAACCGTCACCTGATAGGTCGTACCATTATTGATCGTCAGGTCGAAAGTGGCGTCACCACTGAGGCGCCCGTAGACAACCGGCGTCGTCGGTGCGGTGATCGCCAGGTCGGTCTTGATATTGACCCCGTCACCGTCGTTCAATGTTGACAGGGCCGTTCCGAAGGAGAGAGTGCCATTGGCGCCAGGCACCTGGTCCCCCAGGAAAAGGCCGATGGTGAAATTCTCGTCAAAGCCGACAGTCGCTTCGACGGCCACGGTGGAGTCGCTCTCGATATCGAGCAGCGGGCCCAGTTCAAAGGCGAAGTCGAGGGGGAACTCCTCGGCGTAGGTATAGTTGAGCAGGGACCCCAGGTTCAGTTCCAGGACAAAATTGTTCTTGTCATAACTGAGGAGATTGCTGGCCAGAGTGGTGTTCTGATCAAGAAGAATACAGGTCAGGCGGTACTCAAGTTCCTGGATAGTCCTGAAGGTGGCGGAAGAATCCGCCCGCACCAGCTTGGCGGTATCGTCACCGATCCGTTGATTGCCGGTGGTGGCGGAGGCGGAGAGGAGAACCGGGACGACCAGGCTTTGACCATCGATGGTCATGCTGATGTCGAAGCCGGCATCACCACTGAGTTCAGCACTGGATGGTGTCATGTCCAGGTGATAGCAGATGGTTCCACTTGCTGAGAGTCCGGACAGGCCGAGCTGTGCGAATCCACCGTCGTTGCTGCCGTTGGCCGCGAGGGAAAAGCCGCTGATATCAGGATCAATGGCGACGAGGGTGATGCTGGTGCCATCGGCGATCGCAAGAATCCTGTCGCGCAGTCCGGCTTCGTCCAGGGCGCTGTTCAAGTCCACCAGCAGGGTATCGGCCTGGTCAAAGGCATGATCGGCGCCCTTGTCATAGAGCAGTTTGCTGGAGATCATCTCGGCAAAGCCGAGGACTTCCTCTATGGCCGCGTCGGCCAGCGGGAGATCGATATCGAATGCGCCGCTGGTGCGCATATTCTCCAGCCAGTTGCTCAGCTGAGACAACATGCTGACAAAGCTGGCTGCGTTCATGTTGGTGAAATTATCGATCAGGTCCAGCGAGCATGAGGCTGACGGGTTGAATTGTACGTCAAGGGAATCTCCGTTGAGCAAGTCCACCGGAGCAAGCTCGATCACGGCACATTGAACCGACGTTTCTTCGCCAGTCACAGGGGCGAAATCAGCGGAGACGATAACCGGCAGAGAGGCCGCCAAGGCGCTCGTTGCGCTAAACTCTGCCGCCGAGAGGAGCGAAAAATCGCCGTTTGTCAGGCGAATCGGAGTATCTGCCGCCGCACCGTTGAAATCGATGACCGTGTCCAGGTCAAAATCAACCGTGCCCCCTTCAATCCCCGCGCCAAGGAAACCGAGCGTCACTTCGGCAGCCAAGTCAGTGGGATGGAAATCCAGGGAGAACTCGAGCGGGCTGTTCAACTCCACAAAGTAGTCGAAATTATCAAAGGGATCATCCCCGTCGGCCAGCGCCGCGAGGTCAACGTTACTGAAATCGAGACCGAAGGAAAAATCGAAATCGAGAGATGTCTCCAGGTCAACCAGAGCGTTGAAGTCCAGGGCAATGCCATTCCCGAAATTCTGGCCAAAGCTGAGGGTCTTCTGCGTGGAGGTCAGCATGTCCAGGTCAATGTCGAACCTGAGCTGATCCCCTGCCAGGGTATAGCTCAAAGCCTGAGACTGGCTGCTGCTGGACGTATTCAACAATTGCTGAATCGGTGCGCAGATATCGGCGAGGGTATAGTCACCGGACAGCTGGCTCAGTACCGTGTCAATGTCGTTCAGCAGGTCGATGGTCGGCTGCAGGGCGTCGTTGATGGAGGCATCGATCCACGGCACCTCAAAGTTGACGATGACAGGATATTGAGTCTGCAGATTCTCCAGATACTGCCGCGCTTCACCCAGGGCCTGTCGCAGACCGTCGAGGCTATAGGTCCGCAGGGGAGCATCATCGTTGGCGGATGTGGAGCTGAAGCTGACGTCATCAATGCGGACATTCGCTTCGCCGCTTATGTCGAACAACTCAAAGGTCAGGGTGTGGATCTCGCCGGCAAAGTTGCCCGGCAGATCGATGTCCTCGACATGATAACGGGTAAAACCACCCGCAGGATCACTGCAGGTGCCCGTCGTGTCGTTGACGATGGTGCCAAGATCGATTTCGGCGATGATATTCGGATCTGAAGAGCTCCCGTTCAGGTCATCGAGAAAGACCATGAGGGTGCCATCATAGGCTGCTGACCCGGCATCCGTGACATAGATATCAAAGTAGAGATCTGTCGTCCCTTCCGGCACGTAGAACCGGTTATGGGTCCTGTCCGTGTCCCCGGAGTTTAACTCCAGGTAGCTGTTAACAACAAACCAGTCAGCCGCAACATCTCCTTCACCCCCACCTGTCAGGGTGTCACCGGCGCCATGATGAGACCAGCCCGGCTGGATTTCGGAGAATTCCCACCAGTCGAGGGGGTCGAGGTAGCTGATATAGATATCCTCAAACGTGCCGTTCACGATCTCCGGAGACCATTCCGGGGACCAGCTCACCGTGGCCAGGTTGGCAGCAGTCACCGGATCGCCAGCAGAGTTAAAAAGCCCCAGGGCGGCAATCCCCGCGGCATTCAGCTGGCCATTGTCCCAGATTGCATCGGGGGTGTGTTCGTGATCCTGGCCTGTGGCAAAATTGTCCATTGCCGGCCGGGTCGCTGTTTGTGGCAGGTCTGAACTCCCGGAGAAATCGGTATTGACAGATTGGGCGAGACGGCTGTAGGCATAGCCGGAGGTCAGATCTATACCATTGGTGGAGTCGTTAACGGTTGCCACGCTGCCCAGGATGGTGGCCTTGTAAAAGTCCGTCCAGACCCAGCTATGGTAATTCTCGAGCAAGGTTCCGAGGCCATCATCTTCCGGTGGTTTATACAGATTGTCCCCATCCAGCAGGACATTGTGTGCACCGGGTATCGGCCTTCCTGCCGGGTAAAGCAGATAATGAAAGGGTGAAAATTCGGTTGGCGTCAACGCGGTCTGGTAATAGACATCGGCGAATTCAACATTATCCCAGATGGAGACACCGTACCCGTCCGGCAAATTCAATGAATACTGTGCCTGGTTCTGGTCAACCGGAACACCGTCCTGGTCGAAATCATGAGGATCGAGGAAGGTCACATGATCGACCGGGATGTCGTAATACGCCAGGCGCTCGATGGCCTCGCTGGTAACCGCGGAACCGAAACTGTGGGCGATGAAATGGAGCGGGATATCGTCGCTGTGGTCGCTATTCGCTGAACTGACATCAACCACGCCAAGACCTACCAGCATAGAGAAAAGGGCATCGCCAGCAGCTTCCGTCCAGCCACCGGAGGAGCGGTTCGATTCGGCGGCCCAGTCAAAAAGCAGGATAAGCTCACCGCTGGTACTGCTGTCGCCGGCACCGGGCAATTCCGACTGGGTCAGGTCAAAAAGACCGGGCTGTTCATCGCCCGCAATATCATAATCCAGGTACCAGCTCTGGTTGGGCAGGGCATGAATGGCTTCTGCGATCGGGGCCAGCGAGTCGCCATTGTCGTCCGTCAGCTGATAGCCATGGGTGACGATGGTGGCGCCACTGAAGATGACACCGCTGTTCTGCAGGAAGCTTTGCACATACGAGAACGTCGCCGATTCCTGCTCAACCTCATTATTGCTGGCGTCAACACCGAGCGAGACATTGGCCAGGGTGACATCGTCCCTGCGGATGAGGGTGTCCTTTCCGCCGCCATCGAAAATTGAAATGGCCGGCGCATCGGCATGACTGCCGATGTTGTCGATAATGATCGTGTCATCACCGATTCCCAGATTAATGGTCAGGGTTTCCAGGGTGGAAAGATCAAAACTGTGATCTTCGAACTCACCCGTTGTGCTTTCAACCGTCAGGGTGCCGGGAGAGCTTTCGTAAATCCTGATATCCTCGCCGCTGTTGAATAACGTATACGGGGTTTGGTTAATGGTCATCACGGCGTCCTGAACCGTACCGCTACTCAGGTCTACCGGCTCAAAACCACTGTAGGTTATTGTCTGTCCGTCAAAAACAATAGCCCCTGAATCAGGACCGGAAGGCAGAAACTCAACCTGTTGATATGATCCTTCGAGGGAAATACTGTCAAAACCACCGTCGCCACCCTCAAGCTGCCCGGACAATCCGCCACCAGGAGCGAAGACAAAGGTGTCCTCATTCCCCGCCGCGCCGGAGAGGTTCTCGATGCCGGAAAACTCAATCCCCTCAACGTCGCCGGAGTCCTGGCCGTCAATATTCCAGGTACTGTCAAAATTGGGACCGACCAGGGTATCGCCGTCACCGGAGGTGGCGTCAATGAAGTCGATGCCGTTTGCGAGCAGGAGGGGTGCATCCAGGTCGACCACCAGGCGATCGGAGTCAGCGGAGCCCATGATCGTCACGCCGGACGTTTCGCTCAGGGCCTGTTCAATCAGCACCGAGCTGTCCGTATTGTCGATCAGCTGGAGAACGCTGGAGTCCGCGTAGTCGAGCTGCAGGGTGAGATCGAGGGCGGCTGCGCCGGCAAAAAACAGGTCTGCCGACAGCAGCAGGCGTGGCTCTAAAGGCTCGAAAATTGTTTTTCGGCGCGTCCGGGAGGTTTTGGAGGTAAGAGGTTTGTGATCAAAAAAGCGGAAACCCCTGAATTTACGATACCGTCTCATACTCACATCCTCCACTGACGGGGTCTACCTAAAAGCACACCCTTATTTACTAACAACGTTCTATATTTTCACTCAGACTGTCTCTATTCATTCGCCCATATAGTGTCAGGACCTCATTGGAACAAACTTAATAACTTAGAAGCATTTTCTGCGCACAAAGCACCAAACGGTGTTTTGCAATAAATATTCCAAAGAATATCTCAAATAATTCCATAGGGATAAGCAAGGAAGGATTTAACTGTAAAGGTTTCCGACACAATTACTAAAGAAAAGCTCTGTACTTTTTAATGAAACCACAGAAAAGACATCTTGTTGGCTATACAGAAAAACGGGGAGAGCAGGGCTCTGCTCTCCCCGGAAGGGGTAATGCAACGTTTCCCTGGATCGCTAAATCCGGATCATCCACTCATCGTCGGCTTCAGGATCCCACCTGGCGCCGACCTTGTACCACTTGCTCGGGTCGATCTGCAGCAGCGGATCGTTCTGCCAGGTGCGCTGCGCTGCCGCATCACTCAGCTCGCCGCTGACATCATCAAAGACCAGCGCGACACGCTCACCGGCGGCCAGCTCCGCATCCATGACCCCATGCTCGGAATGCTGATACCCTGCGGCATGACCCAGCTCATGCATCACCGCCGAGAGCAGGTCCATGTTGCCCGCGGCATCGCTGTCACCCGATGCGACCAGGCTGCCGGAACCATCGGCGATAAATTCCGCATCGTCCGCGGGGGTGCTGTCGACGAACCAGCCATGACCGGCAGCGTCGATATCGAGTGTCACCGTGCCATCGTCTGACCGGCCGAGCAGCAGGCCGTCGAGATCGGCAATGTTGAAGTCGACCTCTGCCATCCGCGCCAGGGCCACCTCGTCCACCAGGCCCGAAGCGCTCCAGCGGTCAATCGCCGCGGCGACGACCGGCGCCAGGCTCTCTTCACTCAGCGCCTCACCCGCGGCCTGGTCTGCAGCGGCAGTGGCGGCAACCAGCGCCGCGTCACGGAAGGCCGGATCGTCGGTTCTGATCGTGACGCTGTCGAACGAGGCCATCCCGTCCTTGGCCAGCAGACCGAACTGCCCGTCGACGGTGACGGCATTAAAGACATGCCCGGCCATCGCCTGCCAGTTCTGGGCGCCTTCTACCCTGATAGCAGCATCGACCGTGGTTCCCTTGAGCGACAAGGAAAGTTCATAGTCAGTCCCGGCCTTGATGTTGAACGGGGTGGACGTATCGATCACCCACTTGCCATTGACATAGTGACCGATGATCAGTGCATCACTCGCCGCCGAAAGTCCAACGTATTTGAAGTCATCGATATCATAGTAATCGAAGACGATGCCGGTGGTGGCTTCTGTATTCACCGTCAGTTCCATATCCAGAACCGAGTTGGCCTGCAATCCAGCAACCAGCCCGAAGTCAACCAGGCTGATCCCGTAACCACTCAGATCCGGAGTTCCCTCATAAGAACCTGACACCATAGTCCAGGTTCCGGATGCCGGGACAATGAGGAATTCAACCGCGGTGTCTTCGAAATCTTCCGTGACATCCAGAGTGTAATCGGGTGGCAGGACCTGGACCACGATATTATCAAAGGTTCCACGGCTGTTGTCGGAGCCGAGGCCAATCATGCCGTCGTTAATACCGTAGACCCAACCGTCATCATCAACACGTGGGGCGAAGGTATGGGTAAAGTATTCCTGTCCATCGACGACCACGGTCACGTTGGTGCCATTCACTGCGACAAGGATATTGTAGTAGGTTCCCGGCTTGATCCTGGACGGAGTTTCGGCATCGACAATCCAGCCCTCAGCAGTACGATGACCCAGCTGGATCTTGTCGCGCGAGGCATCGATTCCGGCAAACTTGAAGTCGTCAGGGCCCTGGTAATCGAAGATGATGTAGGCGTTGGCCTTCCAGCCACCGGTCGGCTTCTCCATGGTGATGGATGCCTGGATTTCGAAGTAGCTCGGCAACATCTCATCGACGTTGTAAACCGAGATCGCATCGCCACCCAGCGACTCGGCCGAGACCATCAGTTTGCCGCTTTCAACGCTGAAGACACCGCTGTCAACGAACATGGCGTTGCTGTTGACATCACCGTCGTTGAAGCTTGAGGTGCGCAGCACGTCGCGTTTACCCCCCGGGATATTGCCAGCCTGTGGATCGGAAGGAGCACCGGTCTGATCCTGCCATGCAAAGTCTTTCTGGATCACCAGTCCAAGTTCGCCTTCCGGCTCACCGTTACGCTCAGGGTCGGCACCGGTATCAGCAGAGCGGGTGGCATCGGCCCCGTCACCTGCGGACAAGGCATAGAGGAATTCCTGGAGTTGCGGTTGCAGCGTGCGGCTTACCGTCGCCGCACCGAATGGCGCGTAAGGCACCAGGTAGCTGTTGTATTCACCGACCCAGTCGATCAGGCGGTCACCGCCGGTATTGGCGATCAGAACATCTCGCCCGGCACCGCCGTAAGCACGATCTTCGTAGGTCGGATGGGTATCAGGCTGGTCGTTGAATGAACCGTTCGTCGTTTGGTCATCATCGGCATTGAGCAGGTCATTCCCCCAACCACCATAAAGAGTGTCGGTTCCGGTGCCGCCGACCAGCCAGTCGTTGCCCAGGTCACCGAAGATCACATCACCACCGTCATCATGAACGGCAGGATAATTCGGAGTCTCCTGCCCGGTGGCTTTTTCAAGCACGCCTTCAGGCCTGACAACGCCTTCGCCCTCGTCGAAGTTCAACAGGAATTCGTAGACGGGAGCAACCTGGGTTTCCGGATCCCAGAGGGTTCCATCACCATTCAGCAGCACCTTGTTCAGCGGGTAGTATTCGTTGTAAAGGGCAAATTCTCCTGCCCGGAAGCGGTTGTTCAGGTGCTGTCCATCAAGATCAGCGATGTTGAAAGCAAGGACATCACCGGGGTTGGTGTTACTGAGGCCAGCAACCAAATAGCCAAGATCGAGGAGCTCACCAGAAACCAGATCGTAATAATCCGGGAGATAAGCATGATCAAGGGCTTCGGCACCGGAGATGGCGTCATCGCCGGAACCACCATGGAGGAAGTCGCTGCCCAGACCACCGAAGATGATGTCATCCGCATATTCAGCACCGGAGCTGTCCGGATACTCATCATCACTGCCGAACCAGGTTGAGTCGTAGCTGAACGGTGTCAGGTTAACCGACTTCTTCAGCTCACCGGAAACATTGATCGTTGCGGTCTGGATCTTACCCGGAGTGGCGATCTCTTCATCCAGTACGTTCCCGTTCGACTCCTTGGTGCTCGGGTCATGGGTGAGCAGAGGTTCGATATTGTTCAGAGGCTCACCATTAAGATCGGTATCGCCATTGTTGCGGCTGGTGTAAATGCGGCCGTCGTCACCGATCACGCCGTCCTGGCCGGTACCGCCGGAGATCCAGTCGTTGCCATAACCGCCGATCAGGTCATCGTCCTGCCCTTCGCCGAACAACACATCCGACCCGGTCATCCCGTAGATGAAGTCGTCACCCGACTCGCCGTGGAGTTCGTCGACCTCACCGTAGTCTTCTTCACCATTGACGAAATCAGCACCGAAGTCCGGACCGCCCGGGGTGTAGTCGAGCAGTTCAGCGGCACGGACGATAATCCGCAGATCCCCACGGTTTTCATAGGCGGTGGTCTGATCATAGTTGAATTCGAGGTACTCGGTCGCATCGAGTTTCGGATCGCCGCTGGTACCGGTCGTTTCGACCAACCGATAGATATTGCCGTTGTCACCGAGGATCATGTCGGCGTCGCGGGCATGGCCGGTCGGATCGACGGTGATCAAATTGTCCGCGTCGACCGTCGCATCGCCGATGTCGTTGCGGTCGATGTCGGTTCCTGCGCCACCGAAGATCAGGTCCATACCGTCAAGGGACCGCTCATCGAGGTCATCCAGGCTGAAGAGGCTGGAGTTGTCACCGACGATGTCGTCCTGGCCGAGGTTGCCGAAGATCACGTCATCACCGCCGTTCCCTTCGATGTAGTCGTCGCCGTCGCTCGGGTCTTCGAAGGATGGGTTGATTTGCAACAGATGATCACCATCGCGGTAGGCGAATACCGGGGTACCATCGTCGATCTTGCCGTCGATGGAGCCGTCACCCTGGACGATGTCATCACCAAGCTGGGCGAAGATGGTGTCGTCATTCCCGCCGCCGGCGATGTAATCGTCACCGAAGCTGTTATCCGGGGCAGCAGCGGTATGATACAGGATCTCGATGTCCCAATCCTGCCACACCGGGGTGCCGGTCAGATCCGGGATCAGGCGATCCGTATCATTGTTCAGGAACTCACCGTCGTCGGCCCCGGATTCGCCGTAGATCGCCTCGCCATCCAGGGTACGGAAACGCGGGCTGGTGTCATCTTCATAGGCATCACCAGTACGATCCAGGCGGACGTTATCGCCGAAGATCAGGTCATCGCCCATGTCACCGTCGATGTTGTCAGCGTTGGCGCCGCCGATCAGGATGTCCTCGTCAGCGTCACCGTAGATGGTATCCACACCACCTTCGGTGTTGTCGGTGATTTCGACGAGGCGGGCGATGGAGTTGAAGAAGACCTTGTCGTAGGTTTCTTCCGTAGAGGTTTCGCTATCGGCATCCCCCAGGACCATGCGGCCGAAGTCTCCGAGCACCAAGTCGTCGTTGGCGTTGCCGTGGATGGTGTCGCCGTCCTTGCCGCCGAAGATGATGTCATCACCGTCGTTACCGCTGATGATATCCACGCCACCGAGATCGGTGTCTTCAGTGCGGATCAGCTCGAGCGTCATCGGGTCTTCTTCGTCATCTTCAACGAAGCTGACGTAACCATTATCCCCCAGGATGACATCGGCAAGATCAGCGGAACCTTCGCTTGCCGCGTCACCGTAGATCGTATCGCCGCCGACACCACCCAGGATGACATCGCTCGCCGCGTCACCGCTCAGGGTATCATCCCCGCCGGTCGCTTCACTGGTATCCGTCGTCTGAATCCACCTGACGCCGCTGGCAAAGGCATTCAGACGTCCCTCGACCCCTGGATCGAAGTCGATGCTGGCGTTATCGCCGAGGATGATGTCTTCCCCGTCGTTTTCGGCGGCGCTGGCACTGCTGTCATCGCCGTAAACCGTATCGGCAGCGGTTCCACCGATCAGGATATCGTTATCACCGCCACCCGAGATGATATCCTCGCCACCCGTATCGATTGCCAGGGTCTCGAGGGAATCCAGGTAGACATCGCGCGGATCGTTGGGGGTGTCCTCGTTCGGCACGAACAGCATGACCCCGTTGTCGCCGAAGATGACATCGTCGTCAGCGTTGCCATAGAGCGCATCTGTCGTGCCCTCGGTATTGAAGCCGCCAAAGATGATGTCATAGCCGTCATCACCGTAAACGGTGTCCGCGCCACCGACATCATCGTAGGTCGTCCGGGCACGGTTGAGGCTGGCCGGGACGAAATCACCCAGGGCCGGGCCATCGTCACCGCCAACCACAGCTGGGGTGTAATCGAGGCGACCGAGGTCACCGAAGATAATATCGTCGCCGTCATTGCCGTTGATGGTGTCGTCTGCTGCACCACCGAAGATACGGTCATTCCCGCCGTTACCGATGATGGTGTCATCCGCTGCAGCTGCGGAAGCAACCGCAATCAGCAGGCTCGGGTCGCGGGTGACGCCGTCGGTCTGGTCTTCCGGCACCAGGGAGATGCGGTACTTGGTCGGGTTGTTCTGGGGGTTGATCGCATCAAAATCTGTGACTGGATCGTACGGATCCGGGACCACCTTCAGCGGATCAAAGAGGACATGCGAAGCCCCGCTGCCATCAGCGGTGATATCGATGAAGGTCCCTGCGATGGCATCGGCCTTTGTTGCCGCCAGTTTGATGGTTGTGGCCGTATCATAAATCACGTAATAGGTCGCCATCTCGGTAAGACCGCCGATACTGGTCCCTCCACCGTTGGTATAAATAACGGGATCGCCATCGATAAAGCTGTGCGTCCCCACGGTGATCGTGTCATTACCCGGGTTCACATCGCTGGCACCGTCAAATACGGTCCAGTGGTTCTCATCCTCCAGGTTCCAGTCCGGGGTGACCGTGAGGGTATCCGGGGTATTTGAGACAATCTGAACCCTCTGGCCGAAACCACGGCCGTCAGGAGTCGACAACATCAGGCCGATCAGGCCTTGCATATCAATGGTCTGAACCGGGTAGTCGCCATCGACATCGGTGAGGGTGTTGAGGGTGAAGTCATCGAGATATTGCGGATCCAGCAGCTCCCTGGCCAGGCCCAACAGGGTGACGATTTTGCCATCTTCGTTGACATATTCAACCCGGCCGCGATCGCCGAAGATGATGTCGTCGGCGGAGCCGCCGGTCAGGGTGTCGGCACCGTCACCGCCGAAAATCACCAGCGGAATCGATGATGTCGAAGCGTCAACGATGTCATCGCCCCCCTGGGTGTTGATGGCGATCTGACCGTCCTGGTCGCCGTAGATCCGGTAGACGGTCGTGGTGTCGAGCACTGAATTCCAGCTGGAGCTGACCGTCAGGCTGGTCGCGTCGTTGGCCACAATCTCTCTTCTGGTCCCGACACCAGCGCCGTCGATGATCTCGATGACGTGCCCCTGCAATTCATCGGTGGCAAAACTCGTGAAGTCCCCGAAGAGTGTATCCAGGACCTTGAGGGCAGCTTCCTCTGCTTCGTCCAGGATAGCGACATCGGCCGTAGTGAGACCGGCTTCGGCAAGGAAACTGTCATAATCGGTGGCCGACATTGCGTCGACCATAATCTCGGCGCCGAGGACCCGGTATTGGCTGGTTCCGTCCGGGAGGACATCCCAGGCCTCGGTGAAGGTCAACATGGTCTCATCGTTCGTGGCAATGATCCTTTGCTGACCAAGGCCGGTTCCGCCGGTAATCTCGACCCGGTAGCCGACCAGGCCGCGTTCACCTGTTGTCAGCGGGAAGCTGGCGCTGCTGTCGGTCAAACTGTCGCTGGTCCAGGCCGTCACCGTTCCGCTATGCAGTTCAGCGACATCGGACCCGAGATCGACTGTCACCGTATCGCCGTCGATGAAACCATCACCATTAAAGTCAACAACAGGCTCGTCACCGGTGTTGATAATGGTCCAGGTCTGGAATCCGTCGCTACGGACATGGGTGTCGGTCACGGTAAATTCGTCGATGCCGTCGCCCAGGTTGATCTCAACAACTTCCATGTCACCATAGGTGATACCGCGCGGGTGCCAGACATCGCCAAGGTACAGGTCCTGAGTGGCCATGCCGAAGCCGCGCAGCCACTTGCCGTCCTGGTTGATGACGAAACTCTCAACGATGCCGTTGCCCTCGTAGCCGATCGTGGTCGAGTCGGTCAGCCAGCCCTCCCTGTCAGGCACTTCATTGTCCGCCTGGCTGTCCTCGTTGTAGACGAACAGGTAATCGATCTGTTCCGTCTCGTCAGCGAAGAAATTCGGGCTCATCGCGGTCAGGGTGTATTCGGTAATCTGCGAATAGAGGTCCTCGGTACTGTCCTTCCAGGACTTGCTCAGGTCCCAGGCTTCGTTGAGCGTCAGGGTGACGGTGTCATCCTCCTCACCGGCGCCATTCTCATTCAGCACCGCGTCAACAATCAGGCGGAATTGACCGATCTCTTTGAGGAATTCCGTTTCGCCGGTAACCTGGTCAACGTAGGTTCCGTCAGCCAGGGTGACCGTGAGCATCTCATCGACGATCGCCTGGAGGATATCATCGTCAGAGGCGCCGTCTTCGATGAGGTCATGGATCTCATCCTTGAGCAGCTCAGCGGCGTCGATCAGGGTCTTCTTGGGAACGGTGATGGAGGTCCCGTCAACAGCGACATCGGTCACCTCGTCGGTTTCGATCATGTAGTCGGTTTCGTAGTGCAGCATCAGCGGTTCGAAATCGACGATCGAGCCGTTGCCACCTTCGCCATAGAGATAGAGCGGTCCCTGAATATCACTGACGGTATGGGGTTCCGGGGCGAACACCTGGGTGTCATCACCGTCGATATTGGTATCATCGACAGCAACAACCCAAACCGTCTGCGGGACGTCCCAGTTGCTTGCGTTAAACACCAGAGACACCGATCCGTCGCCGTTGTCAATGGCATCGGGGTGGAAGGAAATCACTTCGACCTGTTCGCCCCAGTGGATAACTTTACCTGACGAGGTCTTGGTAATCTGCGGATCAACCAGGATCTGAACGGTTTCTGTGCCGGTCAGCTCCTGGGTCAGGACGACTTGGTACGTATCGAACCAAGGCCAGGACATGATAGTGCCCTCGATCACATCGGTGCCGTCACCGGTCTCACTGATCTTGACCTGCGGCACTTCGTCGTCACCGATATCAGTCAGGTGCGGTTTGACGTAGCGGCCATCATAACCAACTGTCTCATAACGATAGGTCACTTCGACCACGGCTCCGACCGCCAGTTCCTCGTAATCGCCACCCGGGGTCAGGAAGACGATCTTGTTATTGACGATTTCGTAGGAACTTGCTGCACGCGAGACGCTGTCAACCTGAACGTCTGTGACGATATAGCCACCGCTGCCATCCGGAGCAGGACGGTTGAGCAGGCCGACATAGGCCTGGGTTTCACCATCGATCGCTCCGATAATTATGGTGTCGGTATACGTTGGTGCCGACAAACCGTCGCTATCGCCTCCACTGACCTCGAAATTGATCAGGCCGTGGTGGAAGCCTTCCCGGATCTCGTCATCAATGGCGGTAATGGTTACCGTCTGGACATCGTTCCAGTCGTTCGGATCACCATCGTCCTTATCGAACACCAGGGTCGTGTCGGAGAAACTGACCTGGTTGTCCGGACTGCTCAGGGTGACGGTGACATCGGTCGGGGTGGTCCCGGCCGGGGCCCGGGTCAGCACGATATCGATGGTATCGGTGGCACCGCCTTCGAACAGCTCGGTGCTGTCATCCGATGCGGTCACGGTGACATCAGCCATATCGTTGTCATGGACAAGGACGGTGATAGCCCGGTTGGCCTCGATATCGCGGGTAATCTTGTACTTGCTGGCCGGACCGACCTGCACGCCCTCACAGCCGCGGAACTGGCCATCCAGCAGGAGGGTTGTGCCGTTGATCGTCTCGAGAATCCGCAGAGACTGGCCGGCACCGGGGCCGTCGGTGATCTGCAGGATATACCCCTGCAGGTCCGGGAAGCTGGTCGGATTACCGTCATTATCGACCGGCTGCGCATCCACAAAGGTTGTGGTGTACTTGGTTGAATCGACCGGATCCTGGGTCACGGTCAAGGAATCCGGGATGCCGGTTATGCCGATTGACGTGGTGACCACATGGTTGATGAATCCGGTCTGATCCCCTTCAATGGCGTCATCATCATAATCGTCAGCATCCAGGGGAGCCAGCGGGTTGGTCAGGTGGTCATAATCATCGAGAGTCATCCCATCATCTGGAGCGCTGACCCGGACCTCCTGCGGCCGCCACCAGACAAGCCCGTTGGTATCATCAGGCTCAAAGACCAGTGAAATCACCCGTCCGTTATCCGAAGAGTTCACCTTGGTCGGGCTATCCAGCATGAACAACATGGAGCGACGCTCCTGCTGGTCGAGCGTCTGGATCGGGGCATTGACCTGAACAGTGACTGGCCCTGTCGGTGCCTGAGGAAGGACAATATAGTAGGAGTCGTATCCGCCACCCTCGGTGATTTCTGTGTTCCCGTCGGGTTCACTGATGACGATCACCGGGTTGGGGGTATCATTGTCGGTAATATTGGCTGAAATACCGGCGATGATCGTTTCATCATAAGCGTTGCCAGTACTTTCAATGTCATGCGTTATCACACCACTGTGTCCGCGCAAATCGTTACTGATAACCGGCGGGACATCACCGCTCATGTTGAAGGTATCGCTGCCCAGACCACCGAACAGCTCGGTGATAAAATCTTCACCGGTACTGCGGACATAGAAGCGATCATCCCCTTCGGCCCCGTCTACCGCCAGCGACTCGATGTTGACGAAGTTGACATTCAGGCCGGCGCCGTACACGCCGTCCTTGGTCACCACGAAGTCATCACCGAATTCGGTGCCGATGATGATCACCCGGTCAAACCCGTCACCCCCGTCGATATTGACCGGTGCGTTCATGGCATACTGGACCAGGTCGACCCCGGCCCCGCCGGAAACGTCGGTCCGGTCACGGAACGGCTCCTGCGACCCGGCCAGGGCAAAAGCCTTGATCAGGAAGGTATCGTCGCCGTCTTCACCGAACAGGGACAGAACGGCCTTGTTGTGGAACACGGTAAACTCGTCGTTGCCGACTCCGCCGTAAATGGTCATCGGCCGATTGATCCCGTCACTCAGCCAGCCGACCGTGGTCTCGATGGTCGCAAAGACATCTTCAACTTCAACATGGTTGTAGTCGTAGGCACAGATGTCGCGCGGCGAATTGTAGAGCTGGCCGATCTGGAAGGTGTCTTCGCCTTCGTTCCCTTCGATCGTGGTATCGGTGCCGACATCGTCCGAGGCGAAGTGATCGTCGCCGAGCAGGCCGGAAATCAGCATCCGCTCAAGCCCCAGACCGCCATCGACGCTCCAGTAGTTGATCCGCTCGGTGTAGGGTTCATCGTTGAGAAGAGCGACAAAAGCCAGCCCGGTTGACGATGAGCTCTTGCGCAGCAGGAAGTTGTCATCATACAGGGTTCCCTTGATACGCAGGACATCGCTCTGGGTGGAACTGTCACCACTGTCATGAACACTGATGATCCCGTCGTTGGCGGCGCCCATCAGGCGAATCCGGTAGACATCGTCCCCCCACTGGCCGTCGATGAAGTCGGACCCGTTGCCCGAGCGGATATCATCGTCCGCATCGTTATTCGGGTCCGCTTCCCCGCTGCCGGGGTCCGCGGATTTGGTCACGCCGAAGAGATAGAGATCGTTCTTGAGGGTGTTGTAGCCATAGACGATTTCATTCCACGCGGGAATGAAGACATGCTCAGTGCCACTCCCCAGGGCGGTAATGTTGATCGGGGTCAAGCTCCAGGCATCCAGCAGGGTCTCGGCAAGTTGAATCGTGTGCTGGTCGTTAACAATCACGTAATAGGTCTGACCGTCTACCAGTCCTTCTACCGCGGTACCGCCGCCGGCACTGTACTGGACAGCCTGACCGGTCAGGAATCCGTGGTTGACCAGAT
This sequence comes from Desulfuromonadales bacterium, assembly GCA_032251255.1. GTDB lineage: Bacteria > Desulfobacterota > Desulfuromonadia > Desulfuromonadales > Geopsychrobacteraceae > BM509. Next base: position 201,456 of record JAVVDY010000002.1, on the reverse strand, counting down.
AGAACTGGTCATAATCCGGATCCAGATAAGCGATACTACTGCCGTCAAAGACCGGGGAAGTGCCGCTGATGTCCTCGAACCCGCGATCGCCGAAGACGACATCGTTGCCGGCCCCGCCATCAAGGATATCGTTACCGGAACCACCATGGATCCAGTCTGGATCGCCATCACCGAAGATGGTGTCGTTGCCGCCATCGCCATCAATAATATCGGCGCCTGCACCACCGTGGATCTCATCGGCGCCAGTCGCCGTGCCATCATCATCATTTTCATCGCCATAAATCAGGTCACGGCCGGCTTCGCCATAGATGTAGTCACCGGCGATACTGCCGGAATCCTGGGTATCATACGGGGCGGATACAGCGGCGTCACGCTCACCGAAGATGGTATCGCCACCGTCGCCACCGTAGATGGTGTCGACATCACTGCCGCCGTAGATGGTGTCGAATCCCTCTTCGCCGTAGAGCGTATCCTGGCCGTCACCACCGTCGATGAGATCATTGCCGGTGCCGCCGTAAATGATGTCATTGCCGGCGCTGCCGATCAGGATATCGTTGCCGCCCTGCGGATCGAGCCGATCACGCTGGGTATTGGATACATTGATAACGTTTGCTACCGTCTTGGCAACTGAATCATTGGCAAAATCAAGCTTGCCGCCGTCACCGATAATCAGGTCATTGTCAGGGTCACCGGAAACGCTGTCATCATCATCACCATAAATGGTGTCAAGTCCGCCGCTACCAAAGATGATGTCATTGCCACCACCACCATAAACCGTGTCATCACCATCTTCGAGCGGGTTGAAGAAGCCGGTGATCGATTCGCTGCTGATCCGGCCATCGTCGGCAAAAATGATGTCATTGCCGCCACCGCCGTAAATGGTATCGTTCCCCTTCAAACCGTAGATAATATCATCCCCGGCACCACCGTAGATGATATCGTCCCCTTCACTCCCCTTGATAATCGCAGCACCAGGCGCGCCGGGTGAAGCACTCAGCTTGAGGATGTCATTACCGGTCATACCGTCGAGATCAAACTTGAAGGCATGGGTAATAGCCGATCCGTCAAAAATATCGTCCCCTTCCCCTCCCTTGAAGATAATGGTGCCACCTGCAGACATGTCATAGGTCTGCCAGTCTTCCCACAGACCTGGGGCTTTCACCTGAATCTGGGTGGCCGAAATGCTCTGGACCACAAAATGCTCACCAAAATCACCAAGGTTGCCATTGAGGCGCTGGTCGGCAAACTCACCGGCATTGATCTGCAGGTCTCCACCTTCAAGCTCGGTCGCCAGTATCGGCGGTCTGGTAAACGGAATATCGAATTCCAAGATAGTAATCGGCGGTGTAATGTTGAAACGTTCATCGATTTTAAGGATGAACAAGTCGATCTTCAGGAAAGCAAACAGTTCAGCGGTGATTTCACCATGAACATCGAAGATGGCCAGAGGAGCCAGTGCGGGGTTGCCGTATTCCCATTCATTGACTATATTTCCGGCGATCTCCTTCAACCGCACCCGCCCGTCACGGTCCGGGTCGAACAGGTCGAAATCGATCTCGATAAAGACCCCGCCGCCGACGCCGGCCCGGGCCACGCCGAGGTTCAGTTCGGCCGCCGCCCACAATCCGCCGGTCAGAACCAGTTCAGGCACATCGGTACCGAAAGCACCCGTTGGCAGATCGGTATCACTGATATAGAAACCGTCGAACAGCAGCAGCGGGTTACGGAAATCACTCTCGACGAACTCCTGGATGCCTAGGGTGTCGTAGCCGAAGGCAAAATCAATTTCCGCGCCGAATTCAATATTGATCGAGACCCCCAGCGGGCCATAGATCGGGAAGAACTGGCTGTATTCAAACTCAAACTCGAGCGGCGCCATGTCATAAGTCACCAGCACCGCCGGCTTACCCATCAACAGGCCAAAGACCTGCATCGGGTCTTCCAGGATCGGGAACGCCCACGGATTGGTCTCCGCAGCCTCCTCGGTCAAACCGCCCATGATGTCAGCGGCTTTTCCAGCTAAAGAACTCAAAGCACCAGAGAACCAGCCATCTCCGAAAAGATCAGGGATATCATCTAAATAGCCTGCGAGATCTAAACTTGGATTGGTGAGATCAATGCCCTCAAAGGTTTCATCTTCAAACAGGGTCAGATCTCCAAAGTTAATCAGCAACGAGCCGACGTCATCAGGATCAGGAATGCTGTTGACCAGGGTGATAATGTCGGCGATGGCGTAAATCAGCCCCGGATCGAAGCTGCCGTACATGGCAGCCAGGTCGAGGGGCGTGATATTGAGACCGAAGTCGCTGAGAACCGGGAAGGGCGTGGTGATAAAGTCGATGAGCGGCTGGATCGGCTCGGTGTAGTCCTGGACGCTGCCGACGATCGGGCCGAGCACGTCACTGACAAACGAGCCGAGGTCGAGGGTAATGTCACGGAACTCGACAACCTCAAGCCCGTCAGCCATGGCGCTGCCGATACCGGTCAACGGCACAAAGGTACTGGTTTCGGTCTCGTTGACCAGTGGCGTTGAAGGATTATCCGACACATATGTCCCGATGCCCCAGTCGAGGATAAAATCGGCGCCCAGTTTGGGGAACCCGGAGGCGTTGGAACCGACGATATCTGTGCTGAACTCCAGCGCCAGGTCGAGATCGATATCGGCGGCCGCGGCGATCCCGGTGCTGAAGTCGATCTGGCCCAGTTCGGTGAACTGCAGTTTCTTGGCGTCGTCACCACTGGCGCCCTCTTCCTGGATATCGATGGCAAAGGCAAGGCCCAGGTCTGTGACCGGGTCGACCGTGGCGCTCAGTTCCAGGAACCCCAGCGTTCCGGCCAGGGTCGAGTCACCCAGATCGATATCGATGTAGGCGGTCAGTTCATTGCCGTCGGAAATGTCGATGTAGAAGCCGTCCTTGAAGCTGATGCCGAAGCCAAAATCGAGATCCCAGCCGATATTAATGCTGACATCTCCGTCCGCCTCGAGCCCGAGGCCCGGGAGCCCCACATCAAAGCCGAAATCGGTGCCGAAGGTATAGGTGTCGCCGATCGCCAGGTTCCACTGAATATAGGTGTCCTTGAGTTCGGTACTGCCGCCGTTCAGGTAATCGTCCAGGTTGGTGGTCAGGGCGATCTTCTTGTCCGCGTCATTGCCGTAGTAGCCCTGGAACTCATCAACCGCCGGGGCGTCGGAGGAATCGTATTCCGTGGCCTGGATGAGACTCCCCAGGGTGTCATTGAGGAACTTGGAGATCAGGTTTTTGTCCGCATCGGCGAAATCGTCGGCGGCATCCTCGACGGCTTCGATCAGGGCCCGCAGAGGCTCAATGAAATCCTTGCGGACGTCCTCGATAAAGTCGACGCCGTAGCTGAACGCGTCGCCAACGATCGGCACATTGAGGTTGCTGAAGACATCTGTATCCAGCACATACTGGACGCCTTCAAAGAACATGTCGATGCCGTCAACGGCGAGCAGGATATTATCGAACAGGTTGAACTGGTTGGCGAAATCGAAGTTCTTGATTTTATCGATCACCTCTCCGGCATCGATCACGATATGGTCGGCCAGGGCTGCAGTTGACGTGTCCGTGATGAACTGGATGTCAGGAATGTCTTCCAGATCCCCGGCAACGGTGATATTGCCAATATATTTGGAATCGGTCGGGAAGTAGGTCGGCAGGGTCCCACTGATTGTGCCGGTGATCGAGGTATCGAAATCGCTTGAATTGAAGGTGATATCCCCGATCGACTGGGTGCTCTTGAGCCCTGCGGAAAAACCACCGCTGATCGCCAGCTGGCTGAGATAGTCATCGTGGTTCTGAATCGTCAGGCCGAGCGGACCGAGACCTGCGCTGAAGCTCAGGTTTTGCCCGCTGACAGACAGGTTGGCAGCAATTCCGGTGGTGTCATAGATCTGGATATCGATGGCCGTCGGATCGGTCGGCAGCGCACTCAGATCAATGCCGAAATCAAAATTGGCGACCAGCGACCCGGACGCATTCAGGTCGGCAGAACCGCTCAGGCCGACTGAACCTTCGAGACCCGGGATGCCAAGGCCGGCCAGGTTGAGGAATTCGGGAATTTCCACTCCGATTGACTCATTGAAACTGACCCCCAGGTCGAGTTCGAACTTCAGCATGTCGCCGATCAGGTCCAGGTTGATCCCGTAAGGTCCGCTGCCGTCTGCGGGCAGGCCAAAGGCATTCTCTATTTTATCTTCGAGCGTCTGGATCGTCGCGGCCGCGTCGTTCTCGATCTCGGTCAGGGCCGTCGCAAGATCGTCCGCCATGCCGAGGAAATCGTTGACGCTCTTGTTGATCAGCGGGATCTCGGTGTCAAAAAGCTCGAACCCTTCCATCCCCTGGAGCAGGGACAACAGCTGCTGCAATGCGGCCAGCACCGTGTCAAAATCAAGGTCTTCGAACTTGAGCAGATCTCCAAGGTTCAGCTTGGTCACGCTGATATCTGCAGGATCAGCAGCAAACACCTTGGCCAGGGTTCCTCCTGACAGCACATCATTGACAAGGGTGACAGTGGTGGTTCCAGCGTCAAAACTGCTACTCAGTACCTCAGCAGGAATAACCGGTGACCCAAGTTCTATATCAACAACAAACCCCGTGGTGAAGATGCCGGTAAGGTCTCCAGCAAGGCTGAAGCTGTTATCGGAAACCCAGGTCGGGCTGCTGTATTCCGTGATCGCAAAGGGGTTGCCGATATTGGCGATGTCGATCTGGATCTGCGGTGTGCCACCGAGGACGATATCGGCAAAGTCAGGTTCCAGCTCGAGGTCAAGAGTCAGGGTCCCGGAATCATTGCTGATGGTGGGATTATTGATCAGCGAACCCAAGTCCCCTAACCCATCGACCAGATCGTTCAGCGTTTTAGGAGTCGGAGCCTTCAGCCCGGTCTGCACCTTGCCGGAGAGACTACCGTCACCGATCAGGGTCACTCCGACAAAGCCGAAAGAGGCCGTGGCCTGGGCTTTGATTTCGGCAGTCCCGCCTGTCGAACCCGTGGTACCGACAGCACCATCGAGAGTAGCGGCGCCCGTGGTCGCATCGACGCTGACTATCTTATAACGACCTGCGGTAAAGCCCGATCCGCTGAGAATGTCGATGTACTGGCCGACATGCTCCAGGTCAAAGTCCTCATGGATAATGATCTTGTTATCACTGCCGTCGATTGTCAGGCCGCTGAAAGGCTCAGCGGCACTTAAGGAGAAGTCCGCGGAAAGATCGAAGTTTTCGACAAAGAAACGATCCATCAGGTCGACACCGGTCAACGGTGCCCCGGTAATCTTGCCGTCGCCATCAGCCGCATTGATATAGCCGTCGCCGTTATCGTCGCCGATCGGATCGATGGCCAGGATGCCGAGCATGATCGCCGCCGGTGAGGTATTGACCGGCGCCACCCGGAACAGCGGGTCGCTTGAAGAACCCGGGGCGCTGAAGGTGGTGTCGGTCAGACGCAAACCGGTATCGTTATCGGGATTGATTTCCGCCAGGACATCCCCCGCGGTCTGGGTATTGATCCGGGATATGATACCCGCGATATCCGTTGCCCCATCCAGGTGGACATCGTAGTAACCGAGTCCGCCGTTGACCGTGCTGTCGGTCAGGAAAATCCTCAGGTCATCGTTATTGGCAGACTGAGATGGAGCGAAACCGAGATCGCTATAACCGGTCCCCGAACCGCTGACGGAGAAGGTGGTAATTCCGGAACCGTCCGCAGCCCTGAGAACCAGGCTGTTGCCCTGCGACAGAACATCGATCTTGTCCTGCAGTTCGGCATACAGGGTCGTTCCGGTCGGCAGGAACAGGTCGGTTGCGGCCGGGTCCGTACCGCTGACCGTCAGTGCGAACGATGCAACGGATGCATCGATGGCTTTCAGCCGGATATAGTCGTTCGAGTTCCATGCATAAGCTTCCGCGCGCAGCTTGCCCTCAAGGGCGGTGCCGATAAAGGCGCGGTTGATATCTGTAACAAGATCACTGAAGTCAGCATTGGCGGTATCCGTCAGTCGATGTGAAGCGCCGACACCAGCGGAAAGGAGATCGATGGCCAGATTGGCGTTGGCATCATCGGCCGAAGCGGCCAGTTTTATCGTGTTGCTGTCGACAACGATGACGTAATAATCGGCATTGTGCGTCAACCCACCGATGCTGTCCCCACCGCCGTTGGAATAGGTCACCTCGTCACCGGTTAAGAACGTGTGCGCGGCCAGGGTGAGAGTGTTTTCGGTCACGTCGGCAGCAGCACCGCCGTCAAATTCAACATAGGCCGTTCCATCGGTCGATGCGGCTGTTACGGCAACCGCAACCGCTGCCCCGCCGTTAATGCTGACCGAAAAATTCGCCGTTCCGGTCAGGCCGGTCACGCTTACCGCATCAGAGATCAGCGACGGTTCTGCGAAGGCCGATTCGACATCCTTGGTGAAATCGATAACCGTCCGGTTGGCTTCGGTGTCGGCTGCTTCGATGGTGACGGTGTAAGCGGTCCCGTCAATATTGACCGTCATGACCGCGTTGTCACTCAGGACCCCGACATTGCGCGGGGCATCCTTGGTTGTGACCAGCGAGTAGAGGCCACTCCCCTCTGCAACATGGTTCGCCTTGAAGCCCAGCTCATTGATTGCCGGATCGCCGGTTTCAGCAGTTACCGTAAAGGCCGCTGTCGCATTCAGTTTTATGCGGTTCGGGTTGTTGAGATCTTTGCCGATGGCAAAACTGTAAGGCAAAGCAAAAATATCGTAATCACCGCTGTAGGAACTGCCATTCCATTTTTCTGCATGCTGCATGGCGGAGGTCATATCGGCCAAAAGATCATCGATCGTCACATTGTCAAGGGTATGGGAGATCGAATCGTCATTGGGCTTGGCCGTATCAGCGTCATTCGCGTTGTCGGCATCCACGGTCACCCGATAGATATCGCCGCCGACCGCAATCTTGAAGGTCGCGTCGTTGGTCAAACGGCCATAGACAATCCTCGGTCCGTTCAGGGCCGTCAGCGCCGGCGCCATCTCCACGGCGCTCATATCGACTCCAAGGGACTCGAGCGTGGTGGTACCGAGCAGTTCACCTCCGCTGACAGATGAGAGATCAAGACCCAGGGTCACATTGAGTTTTCCGGTGGCATCAAGAACCACCTGGGAACTGCTGCTGATGTCGAGCAGCGGTGTCAGGTCAAAATTAAAATCGATGGGCAGCAGCACATCGATCAGATTATGCTGAATACTGATGTCGTAGGTGAGTGTGCTGGTACCGGAGTCATAATGCAAAGGGGTTCCGTCGATCGATGCGTTGAGTAGTGACAACCCGGTAAGCTTGGACGCCAGTTCCTGAGCATTGGTAAAACTTGGGACCAGAGTCCCTTCATCAAGCTCGAGCAATTTGTCAAAATCACCCGTGCCACCGATACCGTCATCACCGTCGTCAAACAGCAGCGCATCGGCAATCATATCTGAAAAATCAAGAACGTCAGCCAGATCCCCTTCAGAGAAAGGCACGTCGATCGCGGAGAAAAGGTCGCTGCTGCCCACCTGTCCCAGCCAGTTGGCCAACTGCTGAATCTGGCCGATCACGGTGGAGGCAGAGAAATCCTTGAAATTGAGCAGGTCGCCAAACCCGGTAAAGGTAATGTCGGTGCCGGGGATCAGGTAGATCCGCTGTTGATCGTTCGGGTCCGGAGCGCTGCTGTCCAGAACCTGGCCAAAGGCATCCCCGGAGAAGTTGATCTCCAGGCCGGTTGCGGACAGGCCATCAATCCCGGACGTGATTTTTGTATTCAGATCGATCTCGGCAGTGGCTTGATTGACTGAATAATTCAGGAGATTAGCGGTGGATGTATGGGTCAGGTCGTAGTAGGAGATTTTGGAATCGAAGGTCAGGTTGTTCGTCACCTGGAAATGGTGTGAACCGGGATCCAGCTTAACGCGATAATCCGTACCAGGGCCGGCTTCAATATCCTCCTTACTTGCCGTCACACCGGTCCCGCTCAGCGCAGTATTCAGCTTGGAAACGATCTCATCAATCCCCTGGGCGGGGGTCGTCGCAGTGATCGAGATAAGCTGCGGGGTCGCATGGTCGACAGAAAGAACAAACTGGATGGCGGTATCAAAAGTGGGGAGATTCACAGCCGTCTGGGCCGCTCCGTCCGAGGTCAGTTCGCTCGCGAAACCCAGGGCATTAAAATTCTGGCTGACCACCGAGAGACTGATCTTGCCGCCGTTATTGTCAGCCTCGACGACATTGCCAAGGCCCGCGTTATTAAGAGCGGTGTTGACATCAACAATCAGGGCTCCAATGTCACCGTTTCCGTTGGTCAGTGAATCCGTCACCCTGACGGTTCTGGCGTCACTGTCACCGATCCGCAGAATAAAGTGTGCGTCGCTGGTCAGATCGTATGCGGAAGGGGCATTGGTCGCAGTCATAGTGCCGTTTAGGAACAGATCCCCGAACTGCGATGCCGTGAACCCCAGGGCTGCAGGGCTGGTCGGATCAACCGCATCTGCTCCGACTTCGACGTCCAGTGTTATGTTGGAATCGTCTGTACCTGCCTTATAGGTTTCGAGTCCGAGGAACCCGAGATTGAACTTCATGCCATTCAGGTTAACGTCGGCCAGGGCACCGGCCGTGAGATTACTCAACTCGACAAAAACATCATCGTTCAGCGATGCGCTTTCCCCGGAAGTCAGGACACCAAAATCCAGGTCAAAAGCGACATTGGCTTCGACCGTTACCCCTTCGGGGAAACTGAGGCCGTAATCATCTGCGGCCCGACCCAGGTCAATCGGGAGAACCTTGGTCGCGGTCAGGTCAAAATGGAGATCGTAGGCATTCTGGTTGGTGTTGCTGTAGGTTGCAGTGACATCGATATCAACAGCCTCATAACCGACATCGCTTGAGGTGAGTCCACCAGTTGAAATACTGAAATCGAGGTTGGAGGACAACCAGTCGTCAAAATCAGCGGGATTATATGTGCCACCACCAGCGATACTGTCCAGCTGATCAGCGATATCGTCAGTGAACTTCTGTAAATACTCTGTTATTTCGACTTTGCCGTCAGAGTCGCTGTCAAGATCGTCAATCGTGGTTTCGTTCAAAGGACCGCCGCTTATTACCCCATCGTAGGAATAATCGACGGTCATCGCCAGCAGGTCATTGATGCTCGGCGCGACCTTCCAGGCATCTTCAATGGTTCCTTCGACCTGATTGATCAGTGGCAGCGGGGTGTCAAGATCGGTGGAAAGGACGGTGAACAGGTTATTGAAGTCCGTCTGCAGGTCCCCGATCGCGTCAGCCAGAATCCCGGCAAAGGGTTGCAGATCCGCAGACAACAAGAGCCGCGGTTCAAGCGGCTCGAAGATTGTTTTCCTGTGGTGGCGACTGGGTTTTGAAGAGAGGGGTTTGTGATCAAAAAAGCGAGAACCTCTGTACTTGCGATACCGTCTCATGCCAGCCTCCATCAAGATGGATTACTCTTCGCTTATTCCTGAATTTTGTGGATATCCTTTATGTAAATTATTCACCTTCCCAGCTCATCCATATATAGAAAATAAAGCTATAAATCAGACACTTAACGCAACCCTACCCTTTCCATAAATCACATATTTTCAAGCTGTCAAGCAGACCCCGCTACATTTCCTATAAATTAAAAAACACTATAAGAAGACCCGAAAATAATCCGCTGATATCATTGTTCATTAACTCCCGAAGATGGCCTGGCATTGGAAAAAAATAATCCCTCCTCGGACTGCCAACTGAACCAAAGAGACCTGCTTGACTTTGTAACTGTCTAAAACACTGATCTTTTTGTTCCATTCCAGACCCTGAATATCTCATTGCGGAGAGAAAAAGACAGTTATTGTCCCGGACAAAATCTCTTTCCAGGTTTTGCATTTGCAAGGCGGGATTGAAAATGCTCTGCGGGTGACATTCCGTCCGGGGGCTTCCATTCACAAAGCCAAAACGCCCTGCCGATAAATCGACAGGGCGCTTGGGCTGCATTGCTTGCTGGCCTGGCGAACCTTCTTCCGGGCTCTCCCGGTAAAGCTAATCGGTCCCCTTGCCACTCAAGGGCATATTCCGGAGTGATTTCCCCTCCCGGGATTTCAAGTGGTCTAATTTTTTTTCTAGATCGAGCAGCAACGGAAGATCTGCGGCATACCTTTTCCTGAGATATTCTACTGACTTTTCAATGCTTTCAAGAAATTCACTCATCATCTCTTCTCCCTTCAACGGGCAGGCTGTAACCCGGCAGATGAAGCCGGACATAGGCTTCCCGGCGTGCTGTCGTGCTGGAGAAACCGGGACAGGGCAGGCAGAGATGAGGGCTTAATGCAGCAGAACCACGGTCCGCAGACAGGCCAGAAACCTTGCGGGGAGATGAAGATGATTTTCCGTACAGCGCCCCGGGAACAGGTCAGAAGATGGTGGAGAGAGATCGGCAGGAGAGCACAGGGCAACAGGGCCTGCCTCAGAACCTAGACGTTTGCCCCGGGAACGAGAGTCGAGGAGCCGACAGGCCAGCTGATCACAGACACAAAGGGTCCTGGTGTCATCATCAAGAGAAGGGGTGGCATGAGGGCGGTGAGCCTCGTTGCATGCTATGCTCTGAAACCCCTCCCCGACCGAATGACACCCCATAGAGGCAAAGGCGGACCCGTAAATCGCAAGGCAGAATACCAGCAGGCTTGAAAAAGCTGTTATTTTACGTGATTGGATTGCCATGACCGCTCTTTCCCCCGGAGCCAACCGGTAAAGGCTATAAAGGCTCTGTTCCTGGTCAAATGTACCCGATCCCGGTCGATTTAGCAATTCACTCAGAGAGATCCGGCGCGCTTCGCGCTGGCGAGCCTCCCGCCAGGGGCACGCCGCGCTGCTGATTTTCAGCAGCGAGATGCCAAGTTTGATATAAATCTTATATACAGACTCCAGCCAGGCGATCATAAAAGGACCACAGCCTCCAAGGAGCAATCCATGGTTCTCAACCTGATTCAGCATGCCAGGACACTTCGGTCCGCCAGTATCCTCTTCCTCACTGTGACCTTTGTCGGCTGTCTGTCCGGCAGTAAAACGCTAACGAAAGAGGAGGCGGCTAACTACAGTTCAGAACAAACCGAATGGCTCACCGGTCTCAGAGAGGGCATGCGGACAATCGAGGTGCGGAAAAACCTGCCTCGGTACAATCACTACATATTCAATTACTCCGAAAACGGGACCTTATATTCATATATTCAGGGCAGGTACCCGGTCACAGAGACTCTCTATGGACTGCTCTTCAAGGACGACCAGCTCGTGAGCCTACTCCTTGATCAGCCGGTCACCGAACTCGACATGTGCCGGAGCAAACACTTCATGGAAAAGGACAGCTGGCCCTTCGCAGGGTTCGAAGAAACCGTCGCCTGGATAGAGCAACAAAACATGCTGGGCAGTGACGTCTCAAAACTCACTCCCCCCGATTCTCCAGAGGTCCCTGCCAACAGTACTCTCTCGGCCGGAGAAATGGCTGAAATCATAACCCATCTGCCTCTGGTCATTCTCGCCGCCCCCGGTTATGGCCTGCACAAGCTCTTCGGCAAGGGAGATGACGAAGAACGACAGAGCCAGATAATGCTCGGCAAGACAAGCAGGGAAGAACTGGTCGCGTTGCTCGGCAATCCGCTCAATAGTTCGACCCACGAGACAGGAGAGATCCTGCAATACCGAACCCCCGATGCGCGCTTCGGGGTTTCTGAAGGGACCGTTCGCTGGAGCGAGCACAACTGGTGGGGCACACCGACAAACCATCGGACAAAAAGAAGTGATGCGACATGCGTTCCAGCCATATTGGATTGACAAATCCACTCCTGAAACCGGCCAAAGACCCCGGCAACGGAAAAGTCTCCCCGCGTCAGCAGAGAGGCTTTTCCGATTTGGCCGTCCCCCGGGGGTTTCGCCCCCAGTCTTCCACTAACTTGCCCTTTTCATGTGCTGAAGCCTTTCAATCTGCCCGTCTCGCACAGTAACGGTATTGCCAACGCTGGACGCTATCTCATTACTGTGGGTCACAAAGATAATCGTTTTGCCCTGCCGATTAAGTTCCTTCAGCACATTCAACACCTCAGCTTCAGCGACGGAGTCGAGGTTGCCGGTCGGTTCATCCATAAGCAGAATCGGTGGATTGTTGGCCAGCGCCCTGGCGATGGCAACCCTTTGCTGCTGTCCTCCCGAAAGCTGTCCGGGTCTGGCGTCAGCCTTGTCCTCCAGCCCCACGATCGCCAGCAGCTCCCTGGCACGCCCCTTCTGCTGTTTTTCGGGAACCCCCGCCAGCATAAGCGCCGTCTGGACGTTTTCTGCCGCTGTCAGACTTTGCAGAAGGTTGAAAAACTGAAAGACAAAGCCGATCTTTTCGGCCCTGAGTTTAGCCAGGGCTCTATTCCCGAGACTGAAAATTTCCTGTCCGTCAATGACAACGCTGCCGCCGGTCGCATGGTCAAGACCGCCAAGCAGATGCATCAGAGTGGACTTGCCATGCCCTGACGGACCGACAATACAGGTAAAACTTCCCCGGGAGATGTCCAGATCGACGCCACGCAGCGCTCTTACCAGAGTCGCCCCGCGGCCGTACTCCTTGACGAGACCTTTTACGGAAATGACTGAATCATTCATAGCTGATCGCCTCCACGGGAGAAAGTTTCGATGCCTTGATTGCCGGATAAAGGCCGGCGGCCATTGCGATCAGGGTCGAGAACAGGACCGCACTGGCGAACATCCACGGATCAAGGCTGCTCTGTGACCCTTTGACAAACGAAGTCGCGGCGTTCTGAGCGATAAAAGGAGTCACAAAAACCGCTGTCAGCCCTCCAAGCAGAGCGCCACCGATTCCGCCGATCAGGCCATACACCCCTGACTCGAGCAGGAACAGACGGAAAATACCCGTGCGGGTTGCCCCCATGGCCTGAAGAATCCCAATCTCCCGTTTGCGTTCATAGGTCGCGGTCATCATCGTGTTGACGATACCAAATGCAGCAGCAAGGATGGCAACCGCAGCAATCAGCTGCAGGGTGATATTCACCGTTCCGACAATCGACAGGACCGAACTGCGCATCTGCTTGTCTGACACCACGCCGAGGCTGACCTTGTCCTTGATCTTGTTGGCGTAAAGTTCGACCTCATCCAGACGATCAACGCGAACGGCCACATAGGAGACCAGCCCGTTCTGCCCATAGAGCTGTTGCGCGACCGGCAGACTGAGGAAAATCGTCAGATCGTCTTTTCCGCCAGTCTCTTCAAGGACCCCATGCACCCTGATCTGAGTGCCGCGAACACGGACCTCGGAACCGGGCGACAAGCCAAACTGCTCGGCGAGGACCGCTCCGAGGACCGCCCCTTCCGCTTCTTCACTCGGGAAATAGTCACCCTGAGCCAGCCGCCAGCCTTTGAAAGCGCGCGTTTCTTCGGGGAGAATCCCCATCACCGAAACCGGTCGATTGTCGATGGCCGACCGTTCGGCCAGGTAAGGGATAGCCGTCATCCCGTCAATTGAACGGATCGCTGCGACCTCCTCCCTGGTAATATTTGTCGGGAGCTGTTCACCGGTCAGAATGGAGACCTGCTCGTAGGCGCAGCTGCCTTTGGGAGTCACCACCAGATTCGCACCGAGTGCCGCCGACTCCCGCTCGATCTGGGACTTGAGACTCCCCCCGAGGGCCATGAAAGTGACGAAAGAACCCATTCCAATCATGATTCCCAGCAGGGTGAAGACAAAACGCCCCCGTCGACGCGTCAGATTCTTGATAACGAGTTTTGCAGGGGTCATCTCACACTCCGAACTTGTGGTTGGCAACGACCTTCACCTGGTCTGCTTTGAACAGGTAACCCCAGCGCTCCTTGACGATCGTTCCGGAGACCTTGACTTCGTCGCCGATCGACAAACTGGTTCCGGTAACCTTGACGGCCATCAGAGCTTTGTTACAGTTCGGGGTCTTGCACTGCAGTTCCTTTTTGTCCATCACACCGACGATGGTCGCATCGCCTTTGGCATGCTGGTAAACCACACCTTCCAGCGTAAGCGGCTTGCTGAACGCACCCGGATCGGAAACGACATCATTGACCTGAAAAACCGTCACACCCTCCTGACATCCGCTTATTACGGTAATGGAAACAAACAGCACGACGAGCAAAACCGCCTTGTTTACGAATCTTTTCATTTACATCCATCCTTTTCTGTCGAATTCAGACACACGGTCGCGTGCAAGGCGCACCGGTGCCAATGAGTACTGATAGCAGAGAATTTCTTGTTACAGATCAGATCAGGCGAATTCGGGGGGATAATCGATAGAACGGATGAATCCGGAGGGGTGGCCCTCAGCAAGGACGCCCAGATAGGTGGCGGAAATCAAGGAATAAGAGGCGTGCGGCTCAGCAGGCATGAAGAAACCCGCCAAACACGAGAGACAACCGCAATTGAAACACTCGTCTTCATTCGCCGGGGCCTGGGTCGGCGGCTCTTTATCGCAACACTGGTTGACCGTTGTATCAGCGGCCATGACAGTTGCGGGCGAAACCGTCCCTGCGAAAACAAAGATCGTCAGCAGCAACGCGAGAGGGACAGCATAGTGGCGAACGAGATAAAGCATAGCAAAAATCTTAAAATCAAAACACGCCTATTGTCAACTAAATAAGTAAACTATACGGCCGATTTTGTTATCTCCGCCAGTCGACTTAAATGCCGGGCAAAGAACGTAAGCAAATGCGGCTGTCAACTTGGGTCGTGGCAGCCACCAACCTGCAACAGAACAAGCCCCTCCGCGTGAGCAGGGGGGCCTGTTCGCAGCACAACTCCGCCGCTAAGGAAAACTCTGAACTTTGCCGGGATACCCAACAACGACACATCTGGGTCCATCGCAGTCCACATCTGAATGCCCTCCGGAGCCAAAAGCAGGAATCTGCTCGGTCCAAAGAACGCCATCCGCCGATGAGAAAATCTGGCCTGAGAGGACACCCCCTGACGAGCCAACAGCAATAAAGAGAGAACCGGTCCAGCTCACACCATTTAGATTGGCCGATATAAAGGTTGGTTGTGCTGTCCATGTCTCTCCGTCAGGAGACGTCTGATAGACACCAGAGTCTCCAACCGCGACAAACTGGGTACCGGACCAAACGACATCATTAAGGGCGATGTCACCTATGGCTGAAATCTGCGATGTCCACGTAATTCCATCGGGAGAAGTCAGAGTCACACCATTCTCCCCCACAGCCACGAACTGGGTTCCCGACCAGGTGACGCTGGTGAGAGAGGACGTCACCCCGGAGACCTGTGGCGTCCAGCTCACACCATCCGCTGAAGTCAGAATCGTTCCGGTTACATTTGGATAGCCACCCACAGCCACGAACTGGGTGCCCGACCAGGTGATGCCTCGTAACAGGTTCGTTGTCCCGGACTCTTGCGGCGTCCAGGTTGTCCCATCGGGGGAAGTCGCGACCACCCCAACCAGTCCATCGGTCCCGCCAACAGCGACGAACTGGGTTCCGGACCAGGTAATGTCGTACAGGCGGTGCCCCAGGATGGTTGATCGTGGTGTCCAAGCTATGCCATCTGGAGAGGTCAAGACTTCGTTGCTTGGGCCAACTGCGACATACGTCGTCCCGGACCAGGCGACTGCGTTTAGCTCATTTCCGATCCCGGAGATCTGCATTGTCCAGTCCACACCGTCAGGAGATGACACGATTGTGCCCTGATGACCTGCTGCTACAAATTGAGTTCCGGACCAGGTAATGCTTGTGAGAGATGCCGCCGCCTGGTCGAGCTGCGCTGTCCATGTCACACCGTCCGGGGATGTCAGGACGCTGTCACCATCATCTGCATAAGGATTTGCGCCGACAGCAACAAACTCTGCTCCCGACCAGACAACTCCATAGATCCGAGAGGTGGACCCTGGATTTTGAGAAGTCCACGTCGAGCCATCAGAAGATGTCAAGATTACACCTTGGGGCGTCTGGCTTGAGCCGTTGTGGCCACCGGCAACAAATAAGGACCCAGACCAGACGACAGAAGAAAGTGTGCATGGCACAACCGGGTCTCTGCTTGTCCAGGTTATCCCATCGGGAGATGTCAGAATTGCCCCGGGGTAATTGCCACCGACCGCAACATATTGCGTTCCCGACCATGTGACAGCGTAGAGGCTGCCTGTTGTAGACTGAGCTGACCATGTCACACCATCAGATGAGCGGAGGATCATTCCGACACCTGCAACGACAGAGCTGGGACCGACCGCAACATATTGCGATCCTGACCAGGCGACACCTTGAAGCGATACAGTTACCCCTGTGTCATGGCCTAGCCAATTGACTCCATCAGGAGACGTAAAAAACGAGTTGCCCCCGACTGCGACAAACTGAGTGCCCGCCCAGATGATTTGTAAAACATCCAACAATCCAATGGTTTGTGGACGTACAGTCCAGTTCACACCATCAGTTGAGGTCACCAGTATTCCGTCGTCACCCACTGCGACAAATCGTGTGCCGGAATAAGCAACACTCCTCAAAGGCTGCCCGAACGACCTTAAGCTCCAGGTCATCTCAGTCGCAGTAAAATCATTCGCTAAAGAACTGGCTCCATTGATCGTAACTGGTCTGCTTGTCGGGTCGAAGGTATACCCGGTGTTGCTTGGCGTGAGTGTGTAAAGACCATTATTTAAGTCTGAAAAACTGTAATAACCACTCGAATCTGTTGTGCTTGAAGAGGGGGTTGGATCAATTTGACCAGTCCCCAGATAGATTGTTGCATCAGCCAGGGCCCCTCCAGTGGAAGTATTGACGGTTCCAGCAATCTCGTAAGTGACAATTGCTGCTGAAGCAGTAAAGTCCACGGCGGGAAGGTTGGCGTCGCTAATCGTCACATTCTTCTGGATGGGAGTAAAATCGTACCCGGCCAGGCTTGGAGAAACCGTGTAGGCGCCATTCGACAAGCCCGTAAAACTGTAATTTCCGGATGCATCTGTAACTGTTGTTGAAGACGATGCACCACTTAGACTCATAGTGACGCCTGCCAGGACATCTCCGCTAACGGCACCAGAGATTGAAAAAGTCGGGTCGCTACCGCCCCCACCTCCTCCGCCCCCACATGACAAGAGCCCTAGGACAAACAGCACAACAGCTGAAATCACCAGACTTCTTTTACACGTTGACATCTGAACCTCCTATCTTTCTCCAAGCAGCAAAAAGACCGAACGTGCTTTGGGACAGTTCTCCTTCGGCAATTCGGTCACCTTGGTGAAAAAACGAGAGACCCGAACATTCCGTCCCGTACCCACAAACGGTTTGGCATTATCGGGAGCAAACGCATCAATTTTCCTTCAAAACTAGCATCACTATTAACATTGTCAAGAATCAAGCAGACAAATAAAGTTTATACCCATTGAAACCATAACTTAACCCCTTTACCACTTTCAGATG
>JAVVDY010000002.1:0-183921 GCA_032251255.1 Desulfuromonadales bacterium | reverse complement strand
AGAACAGAGAACAGAGAACAGAGAACAGAGAACAGAGAACAGAGAACAGAGAACAGAGAACAACATTCTCACATTTGCATTTGCATGCTCCCCAAAACACCCTCCGACAACCAGCCCCAACGAGAGAAGCCCCTCTGCGGGAACAGAGAGGCTTCTCTCGATTGACACCTCCAGGGAATTCGTTCCCCCGGAAAAGTTTTCCATCTATAAACTATTGAATAAGAATTGGCGAATAACCTTTCGCTTGATAACCAATTGCTGAATGTCAGCCAGCATGCAATTTTGACCCATTTCGAAATAGTATCGGCGTCGAAGGCTGACCCACCGTGGTCCTGATTTCTGATGTATTACCAGTGAATTATCCTAAGCTTTCTTCTCAGACCCAGTATGCTGATGATGGGTCAAATCGGTATGCTGATCAACACTCAACTGCACCCCCCACAGCAAACCAACCTACAACCAACCCCGCCGAAAAAAGCCACACACACTTTCGTGCAGAGGCTTCTCTCGATTTGGCGTTCTCAGGGGGATTCGAACCCGCGGTGCCAAATATTAGTGGTGAGCCGGGGGTGGATCGCACCCACCATCATCAAGCTCTCCAAAGATTATATTCCAGTTATCAGCCTATTGACCCAAAAAGAGCTGTCGATGACGTGTCCCTGTTCTATGGATAAAGGCTCTTGATCATTCACAGTTCACTGATAGTCTGATAGGAAGAAGACAGAAAACTAACTTATGTTTTACGATATCCACTTGTGAACGCAGTTTAACACTGTCCAGAAAGCTTTTCTATGCGCCGTCTAAGAATCTCCCATTTAACAGAATACCGATTTGCTGAAACCGTAACTCTTCAGCCCCATCAACTCCTGTTGCGACCCCGGGAGGGTCCCGAAGTACACATCGAATCTTCGTCTCTGACTGTTTTTCCGGCGAACAAAGTCAAATGGCACAGAGATGCACTCGATAACGCGACGGCAGTGGTCGAGTTCCTCGAACCGGCCCAGACTCTTTCCATTGCCAGTGAGGTTGTGATTCAACACTATGAGGAAAATCCCCTCGACTTTCTCGTTGAGGAGTATGCTGTCAACTATCCGTTTCAATATGACCCACTCGAAAGAGCCGAACTGCAGCCCTTCCTGCAGCCGGTCTATCCGAATTCCGGTGTGGCCATCCGCAACTGGCTTAACCTGATGGGGCTCGATCAGCCCGTTAAGCAGACGTATGTTCTGCTCGACCAGATGTGCCAGAACATCAGCAGATCTTTTACCTACACCGTCCGCGAAGAACCGGGAGTCCAGGCCCCCAGACAAACCCTTGAGAGCCATCAAGGGTCCTGCCGCGACTTTGCCGCGCTCTTTGTCGAGACTTGTCGCACCCTTGGATTGGCGAGCCGATTCGTGAGCGGTTATGCCCATCTGCCCGAAAGTGAACAATGGTCGACAACGACGCATGCCTGGGCCGAAGTTTTCTTGCCGGGATCGGGCTGGAAGGGCTTTGACCCAACCTCCGGCGAGGTCACAGGAAGACGGCATATTCCGGTTGCCGTGGCCAGGCATCCAGAGACGGTTCCCCCGGTTGCTGGAAGCTTTGTCGGTCGTAATGGCCCACCACCAGAATTGGTGGTTGATGTCCGGGTGGTTGCCCTGTGATCAACCTCAATGTTCATTGATACTTACAATTCGATATTAACTTATCAGGAATGCTCTCGACCGGTGGGCGAGGATTTTGACAGAGTCCATCATAACCAACCCATGACCAACCCAAACGAAAAAAGCCCCCACGTTTACACGTAGAGGCTTCTCTCGATTTGGCGTCCCCAGGGGGATTCGAACCCCCGTCGCCGCCGTGAAAGGGCGGTGTCCTGGGCCAGGCTAGACGATAGGGACCTATATAAAAAAGGTACCCTGCGGGAAATGAACCCGCGGTGCCAAAAATTTGTGGTGAGCCGGGGGGGGATCGAACCCACGACCATCTGATTAAAAGTCTCTGGAACTTGGTATGGCACTAGGAAAACTTTGAACACAGAGGACCTAAAGCACCCTCAATCCGGCCTCTGGTTGCCACTCAAAGCCAACATTGGGGCAACCCTGCCATTTCTCCCATGAAAAGAGCCGCTACCTTTTCAGGCAACGGCTCAAAGGAAATCTGCTTTCGATTATGTTTGAAGGACGGATGCCGCTACTCTCACCGGCGGGCCATTTGCACCATATTCTTTATAGGCCCTCCAAGAGAATCTCCTCTAGGCTTGTGGCAGTTATTATTCGCTTTTCACATGCTTTTCTAAAAAGGTTCTGACTCGGGGAACAGCATCGTTCATGGCAGAGGCGCTGTAACTGAGGAAGTGTCCTCTGGAGACTCGATCGCGCTTATTTTCGTCAAATTTATGATAAGCGCCAGGATAAATTTTCAAGGCTATTTCATCTTCGGGGAAATGGACTGTGGGCAAGTTTTCCTGGCAAAGATTAGCTGGAGTCCAATCGTCTTTTTCACCAATTAAAATCATAAGATTTGTATTGGCTCCCACTTTTTTGTTGCACCAAGGGTAAAGTGCTACAGCGGCCTTAAAAGGATCTCTGGCCTCTTCAGGTAAACTATATTCAACTAGGTTAAATTGCACGGATTCAAGAACTGTCATGCCACCTTCGGAATATCCGAGAACTCCTATCCTATTCCTGTCAACAAACGGTAAATTTCCAAATTGAACTTTTGCTGCATGAGCATCTAACGCGCGTTCTAAGACTAAGATTTTTTTGGGGTAGCCGCAATTGTCTGCAACACCCCTACTGCCAAGACTGTTTAAAATGAGACTTGCATATCCCCAACTTTTTAATCGCCTAGACCATTGATAGTCATTATCTGTAATGCCTGCACATCCATGAAGAATAATAATGCCGGGGAAAGGACCCTCACCATCAGGTTTGACAATTGTTCCACTAATGACATCGCCGATTTCAGGTCTAGGGGAATAGCTTTTTACCTTCAGGCTTTCAGCGCATCCACTGAGGTAAAAAGTGATTGCAACTAGGCAAATATGAAAGGCGATCCGGTACATTGTTCCCTCCTTAAATCAAAATGAAAATTGAAATTATTTATTCACTAATCAATTCTCCTCAGGAGAGAGACATTTGGTTGATATTTCAGGCCCGCTAATCTTCACAAGTGTGTTTACCGAAGAAAATAGTCTTATCCTGTTACTCAACACATACTCCAAGCCAAAAATCCTCCGTGCACTCAATAGATTCTCCAGGGGACCCTATGCCACACTCATTTATTACGCCATACCCCAAAGAGGTATTACAACCTCCCGCTAATGAACGGCACTCACCTGAACCAAGATAGGATATGCTCCAGTAAGGATTGACAGTCCCACTTGTTCCATTACAAAACTCTACATAAGTGGTGGTATGACCTTCAATACAATAAGGGGTCGCTGTAACCGATCCAGAATATCCAGGGAACTTTACGGACCATGGTACCGTCGATTGAGATCCACACACAGAAGTCAGGGTGATTTCTCCTTCTCTTAAACAGCCAGGTTGTTCATCGGTACGCGTTCCATCAACGGAAATATAACCACCCTCAGTAACACTTGCTATCCCCTTATTTGGGGTATCTTCAAAACCGGGCACATATGACTGTGATGCATCTATGGTCACCGGACCTCCCTCGGAAACATAACCCCATGTAGAACTGTAATAAGCACCATTGTATTCCAACAAGGGAATTGGATCTGGGCAATATGGTGGAGGTTCAACTTCCATCGCTATACTGGAATACTCGTATTCTGGCCACCCTTCCGCATCAGAAATACCCCCGAAAGAATCGCCACCCAATGACCCAGAAAATTGAAGTAAGCCATTGGGGTCAGAATCGGTTTGAGGGGTATAAGACACATCAAAAGAAACTTGCATAAGGGGAGGAATAACCGTACCTGTCAAATCAGGTGAGACTTTGAAAGGGCCCGAACTGTTTGGGACTGTCTCTATAATAGCGCTACCAGTACCCCTGTTCACAAACTTAAATGTTTCCGTTATGGTTTGCTGATTAATACCCCATCCAGGAAACTTATATGGATTGACGGTGCGCAACACTCCACTTTCGTGAAACATTGGGAGAACTTGGCTCTGCATTATAACTACTTGAGGCTCAGCTTTTTTGATCTGGACGTAAAGGTTCTGACTAGTTACAGCATCAAACTCATCTACTGTTTCAACATAGCCATGAAACTCCTTTGCCATCTCGTAATCATGCGTGAATGATATGACTCCATTTGCATCTGCCTCGACGGACTCTACATTAAACAAGTTGCTATCTGGTAGAAAGAAGGCTCTTTTACAAGGGACAATATAGGATTCTTCAGGGTGGCGACATTCAATGTCAAACTTCATCCTATATGGACCATCACTGTCGTATGTGTAACCTTCACAAGTAGTGTCTTTGGGCGGCAAACCATCATCACCAATAGGGCAATCTCCTTGATAAAGTTCAGTCCATTTTGGCTCCAGATCCTCAGCTTTTGTATAGTTCAGCTTGCCATAGCCGGCGGCTAACATATAGTCAACGCCCTCCATCGAAAAATCGGTCTTTAAAGAATTCTGAAGAGTCCATTCTTCGATTATATTGCTTGCATTAGCATGGAGGATAAATGGAGTAATTTTGACAACCGCCTCTCCTGTTTTTACGAGAAATTTTAATTCTCTTAAAATGGGAATTACGCGTGTGGCAATTTCTTCAGCTATTGTCCCAATTAAACATGAGGCGATAGACTCTTGGATTGCTTCAAGTCCCAGGCTGACTGACTCGAAGCCTGCGTTTACGTACTCTCTACGAAGAATATGTTCTTCAAGTTCTGCTGAAGCAAGAAATTTGTTTAAGTAGCCCTGTGTCACTTTCATTGGGTCAAAAATACTTTTTGCACAGTGGTCAGCTCTTGTTATTACACCAATGGTTGGTCCAACAACTTCCTGCATTAAGGTAAAAATTGAAGCAATCTTGAAGCGATTTTTTTGGTCTTGTGAGAAGGCAGAGAAGTCTCCATGATCTCCAGGACCAATTGCTGAAACAATTATCTCCTCTTCGGGGATTGAGCTACTTTCATAGTTCATGTAAAAAGAAGGAGTAGAAACGAAGAAATATGGGGAATCAGGTGCTAAATAGCGAGGATTTGGCATGCCATCTAATTCTTTAAGCCTAACTCCCGTGCTCTTTTCTTTCACCTCTATACTGACCCAGCGCGCAAAGTCGTTTTCAATATAGACAGTAAAGTTAGGAGGATCTGCAGAGCGGAGGTCATTCATGCCTATCAGAGAAAAAGTAACCCCACTTTTCTGAGATATGTCGTCTGCTGGAGAGAGGTGAAAAGCACTGGGCAGTACCCCAGTAGTCAAACCCTCATCACGGAGAGCACTAAGAGAGTTAAGAACAGAAGTAACTGCATCACCATAAGCCGTTTGCAACTCTGCAACTGACATCAACCTCCAGTCAGAATTTCTGCTAATCACTTCAGCTAAAACCATGACTTTTGGATCACCTTCAATGGTCATTTTGACTAGGTCAGGGTCGAGTTGATAGGCAGATATGAGAGAAGGAAACATTAGGACCAGGGATATTGCAGTTGAAAATGAGTCTAACTGGACTATTTCTTTATGTTGATCAGCAATGCCTAAATATTCAACCGTATCTTCGTTGTTTAAAGCTATAACGAGATAATCTGTCTCACTATAAGGGAATACCGAAACGCCAGATTCATATTCTAATATCTCTGTTTCGCCACCGAGGATTCTCGATATAGGTTTTCCTGAAATGGTGGGCGCTATATTCAAACTTTTCGGCAGCACAGAATAGACGGTAACCGTTCTTATACGATGAGCAACATTTCTAGAACTATCTGTAGCAGAGTATGAGATAGTATATGTTCCGAGAGTTGATGTATCCACAGTCCCACTAATTATGACATCAATAGACTGTCCAGATCCATCAATCGCTGTGGCTCCTGGCTCTAGGTAGGAAGTCCCTTGTAGGAGATGTATTGTGCTATCGCCTAAAATAGTGATGATGGGTTCTTTTAACTCCCCCCCGTCAGCTACTGCTCCATCACCTCCCCCGCCGCCCCCGCAGGAAACAAGAATCATGGTCATAATGATAGACAACAAGCAGGCAAGAAGCTTACGTGATTGCATGGTCCCTCCTAATAATCATTCAATGGCTAAATCATATTTGAGTAATCTTGATAGGCCTTACCTCCAAATTAAAGAATAACGTAAAAATTATCAGTTGTTGCCAAAAACAGTCAAGAATAATTCTACAAAGCACTTGAAATCAGTCGTAATAATTAGCAGGCCCAAATAAATTTTCGCACCACTTTCATCCCTAGATAGCAGACAACCACCAGTCCCCTCCATTCCCAACCCCTCCGGCAACCAACCCATGACCAACCCAAACGAAAAAAGCCCCCACACTTTCGTGTAGAGGCTTCTCTCGATTTGGCGTCCCCAGGGGGATTCGAACCCCCGTCGCCGCCGTGAAAGGGCGGTGTCCTGGGCCAGGCTAGACGATAGGGACCTGTATCTTCAAGGTACCCTGCAGGAAATGAACCTGCGGTGCCAAAATTTTGTGGTGAGCCGGGGGGGGATCGAACCCACGACCATCTGATTAAAAGTCAGATGCTCTACCGACTGAGCTACCGGCCCACAAAAGGTCATCTTTATACGTCATTCATTTGGGGGCGTCAACCCCTTTTTTTCAGAATTTTCAGCTTTGCCGAGTCCCTCCCGCTGACTTCTCAGACAAAGGGGTTTTTTCGCACCATGGTCTCGTCGCGACGCGGGCCGACTGAAACCAGAACCACCGGGCAGCCGGTCCAGCTTTCGATCTTCTCGACATAGTCGATCGCCTTGGCAGGCAGCTGCGCATATTCCTTCACATGGTTGATGTCCTGCTGCCAGCCCTGGACCTCTTCGTAAACCGGGGTGCAGTCGCGCAGGATGTCCAGATCGGCAGGGAAATTCTCGATCAGCTGGTCCTTGTAGCGATAGGCGGTGCAGACCTTGATGGTGTCCAGTTCGTTGAGCACATCCATCTTGGTCAGGGCCAGGCCGGTCAGGCCGTTGGTCCGGACCGCTTCACGCAGCGCGACGATATCGAGCCAGCCGGTACGCCTGGGGCGACCGGTGGTTGCGCCGAACTCGCTGCCGGTCTTGCGGATCTGCTCGCCCATCTCGTCATGCAGCTCGGTCGGGAATGGCCCCTCGCCGACCCGGGTGACATAGGCCTTGGTGATGCCGATCACTTCGTCGATCAAACCTGGGCCGACTCCGACACCGGTACAGGCGCCGCCGGCGACGGTCGAGGACGAGGTCACATAGGGGTAGGTGCCGTGATCTACGTCGAGCAGGCTGCCCTGGGCGCCCTCAAAGAGGACATTCTCGCCGGCCTTGATCGCCAGGTTGACTTCGATCGACGCATTCCCCAGGTACCCCCTGAGACGTTCGGCATAGCCGAGATACTCATCAAGAATCGCACCTTCCGACAGGGGCTTTTCGCCGAGGAAGTTCTCCAGATAGAAATTCTTCTCGGGCAGCACGTCCTTGAGCTTGCGGGCGAAGGTCTCCGGCTTGAGCAGGTCGGCAAAACGGATGCCGCGCCGACCGACCTTGTCCTCATAGGTCGGGCCGATGCCCCGGCCGGTGGTGCCGATCTTCTTGCCACCGGCCTTCTGCTCGCGGGCGATATCGATCGCCCGGTGATAGGGCATGATCAGATTGACCGCACCGTCGACCAGCAGCTGGGTATCATCCTTGAGGTACCCCTTCTTCTTGAGGCCGTCGATCTCCTCGAGGAAGATCTTCGGATCAAGCACGACGCCGTTGCCGATGATGCAGCGCTTCCCTTCGTGCAGAATCCCGGAGGGGATCAGGTGCAGGACTGTTTTTTCCTCACCGACCACCAGCGTGTGCCCGGCATTGTTGCCTCCCTGAAAGCGCACCACCTGCTGGGCGTGCTCGGTATAGATGTCAACAACTTTTCCTTTTCCCTCATCGCCCCACTGGGCGCCGACGATAATCACATTGGCCATGAATTTTACAAGCTCCTGGATAGATTTTTATACTGGCAATTTAAGCGTGAAGCTTTCCGACAACAGTTCCCGATAGCTACTGCTCTGTTCTGCGCCATCGCTGGTGCGGATAATGCGGACGTTGTCCGCCTCACCGGCGACTGCGAGTAATATTTTAAAATCGGTCTTGCGGGCATAGTCCAGGGCGGCCTCGAGGGGGCGATCAATGATGTCACGCGCCACCGAAAAGCCTCTCTGGCGAAGTCCGCGGGCCAGCTTCTGGGCTGGCCGCAGATCTCTTCCGGCGGCGAAGATCAGGACATCGGTCCCCAGCTTGACCCGCTCGTCAAAACTCCGGTCAAGGGCGAACAGCAGATTCAGCAGGTCAAAGGTGAACCCGGTGGCCGGCGCGGGGAAACCGTACTGCCCGGTCAGGTTGTCGTAACGCCCGCCACTGCAGACGGCGCGGCCGATCCCGCTGAGGAATCCCTGGAAGGTGATCCCGGTGTGATAGTTGAGACCGCGCAGTTCACCAAGATCGAGGGTGACATGATCCAGCACCCCGTAGACCTCGAGCACATCCAGGACCCGCGACAGGTTTTCCAGGGCCTTCCGGGAGCGGTCATTGCGGACCACCCGTTCAGCCCGGTCGAGCACGTCACGGCCACCGAACAGGCGGGGCAGGGCGAGAATCTCCTCGCGGGACTGGTCGCTGAGCGACACCAGCTCGAGCAGCTTGACCAGTTCGGAGCTGTCCTTGCGGGCGATCGCCCCGGCAACCTTGCCGGCCAGCTCACCGGTCAGGGGCAGGCCGTCCATCACCCCGCGGAAAAAATCGACCTGGCCGATGTCGACACTGAACTCCGTGCCACCCACCGCAGAGAGGCACTCGACCGCCATGGCGATCATCTCGGCGTCGGCCTCGGGACCGGCAAGACCGATCAGCTCGACTCCGGTCTGGAAAATATCACGATCCTTGCCAGCCTGCTGTTCGGCGTGGCGGAGCACCCGGCCCGCGTAGGAAAGGCGCAGCGGCAGAGGCATCTCGCGCATCCGCGTCGCCACGATGCGGGCAACCTGGGGGGTGATATCGGGAGGGAACGCGACCAGCCGGCCACTCTGTCGATCGTCGAAGCGGAAGGTCAGCTCACGCAGTTCGTCGCCGAGCCCCTTTTCCAGTTCGTCGAGGAATTCAAGCTGCGGCGGAACGATGGGCCGGAATCCCCAGGCGGAGAAGACCTTGCGCAGCTGCTGCTGCAGGTACTCTCCCTTGGCGGCCTTGAGCGGCAGGAAATCCTTTACCCCTTTCGGCAGGGCGGCCTCCGGTGCTGAATCGACAAAACGCATGCTGCGAACTCCGCTAAAATCGGCCCGGCCGATTTAAAAATCTGTTATTCGACGTCTGGCAGGGTCACCAGGGTCGCCGAAAGAACTCCCTCGATGCTTGCCAGCGCTGCCAGCACCTCTCCCGGAACCGTGCTGTCGAGCCCGATCAGCGAGATGGCCTTGCCATCGACCTTGCGCCGGGACAGGTTCATCATCGCAATGTTGATCCCGGCGGAGGCAAGCACCTGTCCGACCCCGCCGATCACTCCCGGCTGATCCTGATTGCGCAGCACCAGAAGATGTCCGGCGGGAACCGCTTCGACCGGGTAATCGTCGATCCGCACCAGGCGATAGTCGTCCCTGCCGAACAGCGCACCGCAGATACTGTGCTCACCTGTGCTGCCGGTGACCCGGACGCGGATCATGCTGGCGAACTCATCCGCCGTTTTCGATCGCGCCTCGGTAATCTTGATTCCCCGCTCATCCGCCAGCAGCGCGGCGTTGACATAGTTCACATCATCGCCGAGCATCGGCAGCAGCAGCCCCTTCAAAAAGGCCGCGGTCACCGGCTCGGTGGGATAATCGACGATCCCGCCGGAATACTCGATCGACACCGTTTCCAGCCCCGAGGCGCAATACTGCTCGATAAAGTGCCCCATCCGCTCGCTCAATTCGATATAGGGACGAATCTCGCTGAGCAGTTCGGCGCTGATCGAGGGGACGTTCAGGGCGTTGACAATAATCCCGTGCTGAATAAAATCGACCACCTGCTGGGCGATCTGCACGGCAATGTTCACCTGGGCATCGGCACTCGCCGCCCGCAGATGGGGGGTACAGATCACCTGATCCATCTGCAGCAGCGGAAGATTCTCCGGCGGCGGTTCCTTGCTGAACACATCAAGCGCCGCGCCTGCGATATGCCCAGACCGGAGCGCTTCGGCCAGCGCCATTTCGTCGACCAGCCCCCCCTGGGCGCAGTTGATCACCCTGCAGCCGGGCTTGAGCCTGGACAGAAAGCGGGCGTTGACAAGATTCTGGGTTTCACCGTTCAGAGGGATATGCAGGGTCAGAAAATCGGTCTGCCGCTGCAGCTCTTCCAGGTCGACCTGCTCCGCACCCATCTGCTGTACCGCCTCGGCGGAGAGAAAGGGATCGTAGACCAGGATCCTCATCCGCAGACCCAGGGCACGCTCGATAACCAGCCGGCCGATCTTGCCGGCGCCGACGACGCCGAGGGTTTTGCCGGAGATCTCGACCCCCTGGAACTGATCTTTTTTCCATTCACCCTGGCGGATAGACTGGCTCGCCTGGGGAATATTCCTGGCCAGCGCCATCAGCATGGCAATGGTATGCTCGGCACTGGTAATGGCACTGCCGAAGGGAGTATTCATCACCACCAGCCCCTTGCGATTGGCGGCGGCAAGATCCATATTTTCGGTTCCGATCCCGGCGCGGCCGACCACCCGCAGCTTTTCCGCCCGGGCGAACACCTCGGCGGTCAGGTGGGTGCCGCTGCGCACCACCAGGGCATCGACATCGGCAACCGCCTCCAGCAGCTGCTCCTGGGTCAGGTCAGGCTGATAAAGCAACTCGACAGCGGGCGCCTTGGCAAAGATTTCAAGCCCGGGCTGTGACAACCGGTCTGCTACCAGTACTTTGCTTGCCATTTGTCCACCGTTAAAGGTCGAAAATTACGTGAAATAGGATCTTGGCCGAAGCTCGCAATCTAGCAACAGAAGGGCCGGATGTCAAGCTGGCCGACCTGCTTAATCAGGCTGCCCGCCTCCTCTGAACAGCCGCGGTCCGCTCCCGTCCCGACGTGTTGCGGCTGCTCCTTTCCGACCAGACGTCGGAGACAATCATCGCGGCGAAAAACAACAAAGTCCTCGCCATCCTAGGGCGACTTTTTTATACTGGGGCAAAAGCGTCGGCACAGCCTGAAAGGCGGAAGAATGGAAAAGGGAACCACACTGATCCCGGTCGGAGGGGGCAAGGGGGGGGTTGGCAAGAGCCTGACCGCGGCCAACCTGGCGGCCGCGCTTGCGGGACTGGGCAGACGAACGATTCTGCTCGATCTTGACCTGGGCGGGTCCAACCTCTACAGCTATCTCGGCCTGTCGAACAGCAACCCCGGCATCGGTGACTACCTTATGACCAGGGAGGGAACCCTTGGCGACTACCAGGTCGACACCGCTTATCCCGGCCTGAGTTACATTCCGGGAGACGGCCGCACCCCCTTCATGGCCAACCTCTCCTATGCCCACAAGATCAAACTGGCGCGGGAGATCCGCCGCCTTGAAGCTGATTATGTGATCGTCGATATCGGTGCCGGCACATCCTTCAACACCATCGACTATTTCAGCCTGGCCCCGCTCGGCATGCTGCTGACGACCCCCGACACCCCTTCGCTGATGAATATGCTGGCGTTTCTGAAGAGTTTCCTGCTGCGCAATATCATCGCCCGGATCAAGCATATCCCGCAGACCGAAAAACTGATCCGCACCATCCAGCGCCAGACGGTCAGCTCGGCCCTGCTGACCGTCGACATGATCCGCAAACGCCTGCAGGAGATCAGCCCCGAGGCGGCCCGGGAAGCCGACCTGGTTATCCAGACCTACCGCCCGCGGGTGGTCTTCAACCTGGCAGATGAGGCTGAGGACATGCTGGTCGCCCGGCCCGTCGAAAGTGCCGCACTGAAGCAGCTGTCTCTGCGGATCGACTGGTTCGGGCTGCTGTTCCACGACGCGCAGGTGCGGCGCTCGGTGAGGCAACGCACCCTGCTGCTGCGCGATCAGCAGGACTGTCTCTATGCGGCAGGGATCAGGCAGCTGGCACAGCAGGTTATCGACAGCTGGGACCGGCAGAGCGAGATGAGCTTCGAGCTGCTGCAGGCAGCTACCCATGCCTTCCTCCAGCGCCACCGTCCGGCTCCCTCGACCCGACGCTGATCCCCCCCTGCACGGCCAGGACTGCGCAACTAGCGCTCAGACTGAAAGTGCGGCAGACGGCCGGGCTCATCTCCCAGCTCATCCCCTCGCCTGAAAAAACCTATCATTTTCTGCAGTTGCTCGGCCTGACCGCGAAGTTCTTCGGATGTCGCCGTCATTTCCTCGGCCGAGGCGGCATTCTGCTGAATGACCTGATCCAGTTGTTGAATCGCACTGCTGATCTGCTCGGAACCCGCATTCTGTTCTCGGCTGGACGCCGCTATTTCCTGAACCAGCTCCGCCGTCTTCTGAATATCCGGGACAATCTGTTTAAACAGTGAGCTGACCCGCTCGGCAATACCGATACTCGAACTCGAAAGCTCACCAATCTCCCCGGCGGCCACCTGGCTCCGTTCGGCAAGTTTGCGCACCTCGGCCGCGACCACGGCAAATCCCTGGCCATGGACCCCGGCGCGGGCCGCCTCGATCGCCGCATTCAGCGCCAGGAGGTTCGTCTGCCGGGCGATCTCTTCGATGATCGTATTCTTCTCGACAATTTCACGCATCGCAACCACCGTCTCATCGACCGCGACAGAGCCTTCCCGGGCATCTTCTGCGGCCTTGGTGGCAATCTTTTCCGTCTGCACCGCATTGTCCGCATTGTGTCGGATATTGGCGGCCATCTCTTCGACCGCGGCGGCAGCCTGCTCGACCGCGGCAGCCTGCTCCGATGCCCCCTGCGACATCTGCTCGGAGGAGACACTGACCTCATGGCTCCCCCCAGCGACATTGTCGGCAGCCGAATGCACTCCGCCGACAACCTCTACCAGCCGGCCGGTCATGGCATTCAGCGATTGCATAAGCTCATCCCGGTCGCTGCGCTCCCTGACTTCGACGGCCAGATTGCCACTTGCAATCTCCCTGGCAACCGCAACGACCCCCTTCAGCGAAACAACCATTTCGTGCATTGCCGCCAGCAATTGCCCTCCTTCGTCCTGGCCGGAGAGCTTTATCTCGCGGGACATATCCCCTCTGGCGAGACCGTTGGCAACCTTCACCGCAACGAGAACCGGCCGGGCAATGCTCTTGCCGATCCGATAGGAGACAAAACCGAGCAGCACCATCACCACCAGAATAACCAGTGCAATCTGTTTCGCGCGCTGGTGGAATTCGACGTCCACGTCATCGATATAGATGCCGGTGCCGATGATCCAACCCCACGGGGAGAACCCTTTGACATAGGAAAGCTTCGCTGCAAGCAGGGAACTGTCAGCACCTTTTTGCCAGACATAATCGACGAAGCCGTCCCCTTCGCTGTTCACCGTTTTGACGAACTCAACAAACAGGCGGGTCCCATTGGGGTCCTGGTAATTGCTGAGATCCTGCCCTTCCAGCTGCTTGGCAAAAGGATGCATGATCATTTTCGGCTGCATGTCATTAACCCAGAGGTAGCCGTTGTCCCCGTATCGCATCTGCTCGACCAGCTCCAGAGAACGGTGCCGAGCCTCTTCGACCGTCAGCATTCCGGCCTGGGCCTGCTGATAGTAGTAATCGGTCACCGCGTAAGCCGTTTCGACCAGGTTGCGCAATTTGACCTTGCGGTCAGCGATGGTCTGGTCGCGGCTTTCCCAGAGGAAAAAACCGGTCAACACCACCAGGGTCAGAAGGGAAAGGCTCAGCATGAGCCACAATTTCTGGACGATTTTCAAGTTTTGCAGAATCATTTCAAAACTCTCTCAACAGGACACGGGATTACGCCGGGACAACGTGGCCGCAGG
This sequence comes from Desulfuromonadales bacterium, assembly GCA_032251255.1. Taxonomy (GTDB): domain Bacteria; phylum Desulfobacterota; class Desulfuromonadia; order Desulfuromonadales; family Geopsychrobacteraceae; genus BM509. The sequence continues at coordinate 169,837 of JAVVDY010000002.1, read as the reverse complement.
CCGCCGAGTGCTCAACGGCCGCCTCCCTTCCGGCGGAGTTGCCGGTCGCCACATTCTTTTTCAGCAGCACATGGGGATCAAATCCCAGCCGTACCGCGCCCCAGTGCCGCCCATCGACGACAATCGGCAACGCCAGGTCGCTCAGCACCTCGCCGGTATCCCGCGCGTAGGTCTGCAACAGGAAATGGTTGGTATTCCGCGCGCTGCGCAAACCGGTCGGATCATCAAAAAAGCGTTTATCACGGCTCTGGGCCAGGTCAACCTGATAGTCACCGGTCAGCGCCCTGGAAAACTGACTGTTGTGGGTCGGCCCGTAGCCGTTCCGATCGACGCAGAGGCAATAGGTCGTACCCTCCAGTTCGCGGACCAGCTGGTCGTAAAGTGGCCGCAGCCGCTGTTCGAAAAGGGCATCGTACACCGTCTTGAATTTCGGTGGATTGGTTCCGGGAATCTGCTGATAGTTCTCATCGAAGAGATCCATTCCCTGGTCCCCCTGCAGCTCTTCCAGACGCCGCTGGATATCATCCCGAAAGGCCTTGGTGCGTTGAATCATCTGCTCCAGATAGCCTTCGCCGGTCTTAAAATGGGCAACCACCTCCTGCATCCGCTCGGCCTCCTCGCGCAGGGTCACGGAATGCTCTTCCGAGATGCTCATCATGCCGGCGACCTTGCGGCTCAAGCTGTTGATAGCGCTCATCTTTGCGGTGATCTCCTGGTTGGCGGCGGTGACCTGATTGATCGCCAGATGAATCTCCTCCAGTTGTGCCGAGTTGTGTTCAAAATCGTTGATCATCCCCCGGAAATGATCGCAGGAGGCCTGCACCACCTTGCTTGTCTGCTCGGAAAAGACCAGGATGCTGCGCACCTCATCGGAGGAATTGCCGAGCTGGCTGAGCATCATGCCGACCCGCTCCGAGATATTGCTGTTTGCCTCAGCGACCCGCGCGGCGAGAATTTTAATCTCGCGCGCGACAACGGCAAACCCCTGACCCGCCTCTCCGGCCCGGGCAGCTTCAATTGCAGCGTTGAGGGAGAGGAGTGAGGTCTGCTGGGAAATTGAACTGATCAGGTCAACGAGGGTCTGGATTTCATGGGACTTGGCATCGAGATCGGCAATTGTCGACGAATAACTTTCGAGCATCCCGGTCATTGCCGAAACCTGCTGCCGGACCTCTTCCAGTTCAGCGAACGACGTTTTCGCGTCGGCCAGATTGCTGGTGGTCGTGGCGAAGATTCCGCGGGCATGCTCCGCCATCTCACGCAGCGATTGGGACGATTCCCGGCTGCTGTTGAAAATACTCTCGGCCAGCTCCTCCTGATGCCGCGCATTGCGGGCCGACTGAGAGACCCGGTTGGAAACGGTCGCAGAGTTGACCGCGATATTCAGCCCCATCTGGCGCAGATGAAGGAAAACTTCACACAAACGCTCAAGGAAATTGTTGTAATTTTCTGAAAGCACCCGCAGCTCGTCGTGGGAGACAGCTTTCACGCGACTGCTGATATCCCCCTGCTCCCAGCCGAAGTCGGAAAAGATTTCAAAAAGCAGCCTGATCGGCCGGACAATCAGGTGGCGGAGAAAAAGGATCATCAGGATAAAGATGAATGCGGCCACCAGATGCAGGACAATCACATGATTCAGGGCCAGCTGCGTCGCGGAGGTTATTTCTGCTGCCAGTGCCGGGCTGACATCCGAAGCATGAACCAGCTTATCGATGCGCGCCTGGTTCTGATAAATAATGTAGATTGAGGCAGATTGCAGCAGCCCGAGAAAAAGAAAATTACCGACGAGTTTTTTCGTCAGGGTGTTAAAAAACTGTTTTTCCAGCCAATGGTAAAATTCCCGGAAGACATTCACAGTTCCCGACTCCTTATCTAGGCAATGACTTTAGGGAATCTAAAACATCATTTTATTGATGTCTAGTTAAAAATTTGATTATTTTCATACTCATTAAATCACGATATGGAGATTATCTTATTTTTACATTTTAAATGTCTATTATCATTTAATAAAATATAAAATTCAATTAATTACTGAATTGGTAATACTGATGTAACGGCGGTATATTTTAGAGAACCATTTCCCCTGGATGACCATATTCTTCGGGCAGCGGATAAAAAAAGGCCGGGCACACAGCCCGGCCCGGCCAAACAGCTCATTCGCTTGCAGGGACCTACGCCACGCCGCGCAGATACTCGATCAGCATCCGCACCCCGAAACCGGTCCCCCCTTTCGGATACCCGGGGCGCCCCTTCTCCTCCCAGGCCGTCCCGGCAATATCGAGATGGGCCCAGGTATAGTCGCTGGCAAAGTTCTGAAGAAACGCTGCCGCAGTAATCGTCCCCGCCGGCCGGCCGCCAATGTTTTTCAGGTCGGCGAAATCACTCTTCAGCATCGCCGCGTACTCCTCCCACAGGGGCAGCTGCCAGAGTCGTTCGCCGCTTCGCTCGCCGGCCTTGAGCAGCTGGCGCACCAGTCCGTCATGATTGCCGAGGACTGCTGAGGCTTGATGGCCGAGGGCGATGATGCAGGCTCCGGTCAGGGTTGCCACGTCGATAACAACGCGGGGATTGAAGCGGCCGACATAGGTCAGCGCGTCGGCCAGGATCAACCGCCCTTCCGCGTCGGTATTCAGGACCTCAATGGTTTTACCGGAGAGCGAGGTCAGGATGTCTCCCGGCCGGATCGCCGACCCCGAAGGCATATTCTCGACCGCCGGAATTGCCGCAACCAGATTGACCGGCAGCTTCAGCCGGGCGGCGGCCAGCATGGTACCGAGCACCGCTGCCGCGCCCCCCATATCCATCTTCATCTCGTCCATTTTTTCCGCGGGCTTCAGCGAGATCCCTCCCGAATCGAACACCACCCCCTTACCGACCAGGGCAATCGGCCTGGCATCCTCAGTCCCCCCCTGATACTTGAGGATAACCAGATAGGGTTCGCGGCAACTTCCCTGGGCGACCCCGAGGATTCCGCCGCACCCCTCCCGTTGAAGATCCTTCCGCTTCAGCAGGGTCGCCTCAATCCCCGCATTCTCGGCCATCTGTACTGCCTGGCGCGCCAGATATTCCGGCGACTTGCAGTTTCCGGGCTGATTCACCAGGTCGCGGGCGAAACTGACCCCGGCGCAGACCTGCCTGGCCACCTCGAGCGCCGACTCAGCCTCGCCCCGCTTGCTGTCCGGCGCGAGCCAGACAGCGGCCAGCACCAGGGCCGTTTGCGGCTTTCGCTTTTCATCCGCCAGATAATACTCGAACCGGTAGTCGGCCAGCAGCACCCCCTCCGCCTGAGCCTGAACCCGCTCCGCCAGGCTGCTGCCCCTGACGGGCAGCAGGTCAAACGCCAACATGAAACTGCAGATTTTACGCTCCAGAAGAAACCGGGCGGCGCTACTGGCGGACTGGCGCAACAGCCTGAGGGACAGATTTCTCTCCTTCCCCATACCGACCAGCAGCACCCTCTCCCATGGCACATCCTGGCCAGCGTGAACAAGCAGCATCTCGCCATCCGCTCCGGTAAACTCCCTGGTCCGGAAAGAACGCTGCAGACGCCCTTCCAGCAACTGATCCAGGGCCTGCAGCGCTTGAGTTTTAACCCGCCCCTCACTGACGCCGAGAACCAGGCAAGAGGTTTTCTGGGCCTCGAGCGCACCTTTTTTTATCTTGAATTCCATAGGGTCTATTCCTTTTTTCATTGGCTGGGATAAAACGGGGAGGGGGCAAAGGCTCTCCTCAAGAGAGCCCCCCCTTCAGATAACATTACAATTAAATCAGGATGTTTCCACCCTGGCAAAAGCAAAAAACACCCAGCTCCATTTTTCTTTGGCAGGGCACGAAAAAAACTGGACAAAAAAGAATCCATCGGATAGGATTATAAATAATTAATGATCAACCTCTCCGAGAAGAGCAAACCCAGAGCAATCTGGCGACGCAAAGCTGCGGGTCCCTGACGGGACAGCCGGGCTACCGAAGAGCAGGCGATTCACGCTGAACCCAATGGTTTCGGCACGATGGATGCCCGTCTTCTGCCCCGGAGAGGGGCATTTTGTTGAGCGGAGCCACACAGACCCATGACCTCACTGGCATACAGCAAAAAGGCGAAGATCCTGGTCGTAGACGACAGCGCGACGATCCGCATGCTGCTGCGCGCCACCCTGGAGGAAGCCGGGTTCAGAGTTATCGAAGCATGCTGTGGCCAGGAGGCCATCTCTCTCTTTGAGAAAATACGCCCTGACGCCATCCTGCTCGACGTTGACATGCCGGGACTGGACGGCTTTGAAACCTGCCAGGAGATTCGCAGCCGGAGTGGCGGCGAGCATGTCCCGATCCTCATGGTCACCGGCCGTGATGATACAAAATCCATTCTTCACGCGTTCGAGGTCGGTGCCACGGACTTTTTCAACAAGCCGATCAACCAGGCCATCCTCAAGCACCGGGTGCATTACATGCTCCGGGCCAGCGACGCCCTGCGCAAGTCCCGGGAGAAGCAGGAACAGATTCACCACCTGGCATTCTTCGACCAGCTGACCGGCCTGGCGAACCGCTCGCTCTTCAAGGCCTCCCTGGACAAAGCATTGCAGGAGAGCAGGGCCAGCGACAAACAACTGGCGGTCCTGTTCCTCGACCTGGACCGCTTCAAAAAAATCAACGACACCCTCGGCCATCATGTCGGCGACCTGCTGCTGCAAAGCGTCGCGCGCCGCATCGAGACCTGCATCCGCGAAACAGATGCGGTGACCCGTTCCAGCGAAGACGACTCGATCTCCTGCGTCTCCCGGCTCGGCGGCGACGAATTCACCATCCTGCTGACCGACCTGGAGTCTCCCGGCGACGCCGGCAAAGTCGCCCGGCGGATCATCGACAACATCCGCCAGCCTCACGACCTGGAGGACTATGAGGTTTTTGTCACCTCGAGCGTGGGGATCAGCATTTTCCCGAGCGACGGCGAGGATGCGAACACGCTGATGAAGAACGCCGACACAGCCATGTACCACTCAAAGGAACATGGTCGCAACCGGATGCAGTTCTACAAAAAAAACCTCAACAGCTGCGCCGCCGAACGGCTGGAACTGGAAAACGACCTGCGCAGAGCCCTCGCTCATCATCAGTTCATCGTCCACTACCAGCCACAGGCTGATCCGCACAGCGGCCAGATCGTTGGCGCCGAGGCCCTGCTGCGCTGGCAGCACCCGGGCCATGGAACCATTCTGCCCCGCAAATTCATTCCGCTGGCGGAAGATCTCGGCCTGATGCCAGAGATCACCAAGTGGATTCTGCGCGAGGTCTGCCAGCAGATCCTGCTCTGGCAGAAAACGGGCAAAGTCGGCGTCCCGGTTTCGGTCAAAATCTCCAGCCACCAGTTCAACCAGCAGAAGATCCCGAAAATGATCGGCCAGATCCTGCAGGACTACCAGGTCAACCCCGGCAACCTGCAGCTTGAACTTCCGGAATCCGTGCTGCTCGAACATGGCGAGGTCGCCAGAACGATTCTGCTCAAGCTGAAAGAGCAGGGGATCGGGATTGCGATCGACAACTTCGGCACAGGCCACTCATCCCTGACCTACCTGAAAAGCTTCCCGATCGATGCGCTGAAAATCGACCGGAACTTCATCAAGGATCTCTCCACCGACCCGAACGATACGGCGATCATCCGAGCCATCGTCGCCCTGGCGCACAATCTCGACTTGGCCGTCATCGCCAAGGGGGTTGAGCAGGAAGATCAGCTGAATTTCCTGCGCCGCATCGGGTGCGAAAAAGTTCAGGGCCCCTTGGTGCACAGAGCCCTGCCGGCAGAGGAATTCGCCCCGCTGCTGCGCCAGGCACTCACCCTGGTCCAGGCCTGAGCGCCGCTACAAGCCACTCGACTCAAGCGAGTCGGTAATGGCCTGTTCCCTCATCCGCAGAGCGATGCGACGTCTGACCCAGGTCGGGATTTCAACGTGCAGGCACTGGGGGCGGGAAAAGAGGTGACCGGCGTTGATCCGCTGCACCGCGTTGGCACCGGCACTTGGCAGCCAGCGCACATTATCCGCAGGCAGGTAATGCCTCTCCTCCCCCTCCAGCAGGCTGGCAATCTCGTCCCGGGGGTCAAAGCTGCGACCGATCAGCTGCAACCCCCCGAGGACAGCAAAATGATAGGCCCGATGCGCGTCCTCACAGAACTGGACGTAGATCTCCTCCGACAATTCGCGGACCATTTTCAGCCCCCGCCTCAGCCTGCCGGCAGGGAGCAGATGGAAAACACCGCCCCGCTCTGAAAGCCGCCCAAGTTCGGCGGCCCGCGGGTAGGGGGGCAGTCCGCCGAGACCGACCAGAACCCGCCGGTCCTCCGCATGGGTTCCCACGTAGCCGTGCAGGTCAAGGATCAGGTCAGGTTCTGCCCCGTTCAGATAACCGACAAAGCGGGGCAATCCCTCTTCCTGCTTGTAGCAGTAGGGATGCCCACCTGCGTCGACGTAGGGATAGATCACATCGATGTTGCTTGGATTCAGCGGCAGACCCCACTCCTTCAGGCGCTGCAGGTTGCCATCGGACAAGGGCTCGCGCCCGGAAAAGCCGAGGTTGATCAGCGCCGCCCGCCCCCGGCCAGAACGGAGAAAATAGAGCGCGACATCGAGGGTATGCGGATCGTAGGGGCCATGACTGACAGTCAGCAGCGGCAGCGCGGGGCTCAAAGAACTGTTCTCGAGCAGCAAAGAACCGCCCGCGCCGTCGGCGACAAAACGACAGCGGAAACCGGGCAGCACCGACCCGCAATCACGCCAGTCGAGATCCACCAGCGGCAGATCATGAAAAAAAAGCTGCAAAACCCGCTCGCGCCAGACCGGCACAAACCGCAGGCAGCATCCGGGCCAGTGGTAATAGACATGATAACGGGGGACATCGAGACGGACGCTGATCTCCATCCGTTTCAGCAGTTCGCGGTTGTAGTTGTTCTGGGTGGTTTTCAACAGACGCCCGGTGAGGTCCTCCATGCCGGCAAAAAATGTCGGCGGCGGGGAGGGGTCGATCCGTTCGACCCGCTTGAGACCGGCATAGTCTTCCCGGCCGATCTCGACTTCGAGACGGTTCAGATGGCGCTCGAACGGAGCGGCAGAATCGACCGTGAAGCGGCTGAGGAATAGCGGTGAAATTTTCGGTGGGGCGAGATTCTCTGCCATGACTGGCGGTCCTTTTAATTAAGGATACCGCCGGCCAGAATCTGACGCAAGGTCACCGGCCGTCAGGCAGGCCCAGGATCGCGGCGATCGCCTGTCGCAACTGGTGGACTCCCTCGGACAGCGACTCGACCCTGACCTCCCTGCGCTCTGCCGGGAGAGTATGCAGGTAGAGGGGATCGTAATATCGGACCATCAGCTCCCGGACCAGCAGTTCCCACTCGCCCCGCTGCAGAAGTTCCAGCATTTCCGTGACCGTCTGTTTGCCTAGCCGTTCCCTGAGGGCGTGAATCGGGGCCTCGAATGCCTGCCGCAGATCATCAAGGGCGGGATAATCATCGAGGATGACCCGGACCCGGTAATCGAGCGGAGCATCGATCCACAGGCTGGGCTCTTTCTGCATCGCCAGGTGGAACCGCTTCGGCACGACCAGCCGCCCGATATGCAGACTCTCCCCTTCGGTCAACAGGTAGTCGGAGCCCTGGAAACGGTCGAGGTTATCCCAGAGCAGCGCTTCAAACATTTTCTGCCCCGGCTGCGGCTCCAGCCCCAGCGCTCCGAAGGCGCTGCCGCGATGGTTGGCCAACCCTTCAAGATCGATCACCGGATATCCCTCACCGGACAGCTCCCGCAGCAGCTGGGTCTTTCCGACTCCGGTCAGGCCGCGCAGCACCAGCACCCGGGGCCAATCCGCCTGTTCGAAATAGCGGGAGACCCTCTGGCGGAACCCCTTATGGCCGCCCTGCAGTTGCCGAGCCGGGATTCCGGCGAGATTGAGGAAGGTTGTTATCGCCAGCGAGCGCAACCCGCCCCGCCAGCAGAAGACGACCACGGGTGGTCCATCCGGGTCACGGGCGGCCTCGATGCGCTGCAGCAGCTGGGGAATTTTCGGCGCCACCAGCTCGATCCCGCGACGGCGGGCGACCCCCTTGCTCCGCTGCTTGTAGAGGGTGCCCACCAGTGCCCGCTCCTGGTCGTCAAATATCGGCACATTGATCGCCCCGGGAATCGTCGTTTCCGCGAATTCCGACGGCGAGCGCACATCGACCAGCAGCGCACCCCTGCGCCGAAGCAGGAGTGCCTGTTCGAGATCTATCACCGGTTGCAACATTGGACCGTCCAAAAGCCTACCCTTTCCTAGCTGGTGCAGGTTCTACCATTTTTTTCAGCGCAGGCAAAGCCTCTTGCCCCCAGCCATCCGCTCCTTTGCCCGTTGATAACGCTTGAAAGAAAAAAAATAATAAAAAAGATTGACCGCCGGCAGCTTTTTCGCTAATCTCCACGACCGTTGCCGCGGGATAGAGCAGTCTGGTAGCTCGTCGGGCTCATAACCCGGAGGTCGGGGGTTCGAATCCCTCTCCCGCAACCAATAGAAATCAGGGGCTTGCCAGCAACGGCAAGCCCCTTTTCTGTTTCTCCTGCCTCCATCACACCCCCGCAGATTGAAGTGGACCGGCGGACCTGCTATGGTTTCGTATACCGGTCCCGCTGGCACCACTCCCCCCGTTCTGCGGAGAACAGCACAGATGAAAGGTCTGGCCCAGTCACATTATCGCCTCGGGATGAACTATTTCCACGGCAAAGGGGTCGACAGGAACTACGTCGAAGCCTTTAAACGGTTCCAGCTGGCGGCCCAGGACAACTATCCCCGCGCCCTGTTCATGATCGGCCGCATGTACACCAGCGGCAGAGGGGTCAACGCTGATCCGGCAGAAGCGGCAAAATGGTACCTGCGGGCTGCCGAACTCGGCTATGCCCGGGCCCAGAACCTGATCGGCCAGCTTTATCTCAAAGGGCAGGGCGTTCCAACCGACAATGATCAGGCCCTCAGATGGTTCCGCCAGGCCGCCGATCAGAACTTCTCCGACGCCCAGTACAACCTCGGCCTGATGTATGCGAAAGGACTGAGTGTGGCAAAAGACACCATCGCGGCGATGAGCTGGTGGAGCAGGGCGGCCGAGCAGGGCAATGCCAAGGTCCAGTTTACCCTCGGCCATATGTACCTGCACGGAGCAGGGATCAAGCGCAACTACTCGAGAGCCCGGCAGCTGTTTCTTCAGGCGGCCAGACAGAATCTTCCCGCCGCCCAGTACCATCTGGGCATCATGTATCTCAAGGGGACCGGGGTCCTGGAAAACCAGCGGGAAGCGCGCAACTGGCTGGAGAGAGCGGCCCGCCAGAATCACCTGGAGGCCCAGTACCGCGTCGCCAAACTGCTGCTCAAAGGAGATCCGGAGCAGCGCGACCCGCAACTGGCATTTCACTGGTGTCGTGCTGCAGCAAGCGGGGGCCACCTGCCCGCCACTGTCACCCTGGGCCTGCTCTACGCCAAAGGGATAGGGACCGATCCGGACCTGAAGCAGGCCTATGCCTGCTGGTCGGCAGCGGCCGACGCTGAAAATGCGGATGCCCAGTACAATCTGGGAGTGATGTTTGCCAACGGCAAGGGGGTTCCCCGCGACTACGATGTTGCCCGACAGTGGTGGACCCGCGCCGCAGATCACGGCCAGACCAAGGCCCAGTACTGTCTCGGCATCATGTATTCCACGGGGACCGGAGTTGCCCAGGATGTCGCTGAAGCCCTCCGCTGGAAGGAAGCAGCCGAGCTGTGGGAGTGTCTGGGATAACCTCTAGAGCATGGCCAGAAAGTTCTGCAGCATTTTCCGCGATGCGGCCTGGTATGCCCCATGAACCTCCCTGAACTCAGTCACTGCCGCATCATCCACCCCGGCACGCCGACACCAGCCGGCAATAATCGGTTCGTCAACCTCGGGATGGAATTGCAGTCCGTAGGCGTTCTGACAGCGAAACGCCTGACCTGGACAGGTTCCGGTCGAGGCCAGGTGGATTGCCGACGCCGGCAGATCGAAGCTGTCGTAGTGCCACTGGAAGCTGACAAACGGGTTCGGCAGACCGGCAAACAGGGGATCGCATTCCCCCTCCCTGGAGAGGCTGATACGCCTGACACCCCGCTCTCCTCTGCTCCTGGCGGTCGCCCGGCCGCCCAGTGCATCAGCCAGCAGCTGCCCCCCGAGACAGATCCCCAGAACCGGCATGCCCCGCGCTACAAGTCCCGGCAGCAGGGCATGAAATTCTTGCAGCAGCGGGTGATCCTCCCGGTCGCCGACCCCCATATGGCCACCGAGCAGCAACAGCGCATCCGCCTCCTCAAAGCGCAGGGAACCCTTGTCGTCAGAGCCCACCAGGGAACATGCGACTCCCCACTCCTCAAGCCAGCGACCATAGGTCCCGGCAGAAACATCCGGATCAAACTGAATGATACCTATCCGCACTGCCCTCTCCCGAGTCAGCCCTTAAAGGGCGAAATATGGCTCTCCTGAACCGGTTCAATCCGGCGGAACGCCTTGCCTTGCCAGCCAACCCGGCCGGAAGGAGCTTAACGGATGCGCCAGATTTTCGTTTTCACCGATCTCGATGGGACCCTGCTCGACCATCACGAATACTCCTTCGCCGCCGCACAACCGGCCTTTGATCAGATCGGTCGCGGGATCGGCGGTGATTTTAGGCGAGGAAATCCTTGAACCAGTCACTTTCGCTCGAAACATGCTTGATCACCAGATCGAACATCAGGTCGAACTGATCGCCGGTCGTAGCGACATCATCTCAGCAGCCCAGTTCGGGGTTGACCCGGTAATAGTCGATGACGGAGAAACCGTCGTCCGAGCTGTAGGAAAAAAGGAGGATATGCACCGTGCTGCCCGGACCGGTCAGGCGATCAGCGAGAAAGCGCTGCAGCGTCTGCAGCGGGCTTGCGTCCTGACTGATTACAGAGTTGCCATAGGTGCTCAGAATAACATCAGTCTGGCTCCAGAGACGGCATCCAATCGGTTCGGGCTCCACGACGGCCTGCTGCAGATCAGCGACCATCTGCTCCGCCACAGAGTCAGCAATCTCGGCGCGATAAAGCTTTCTCAACGGGCTGAATGCCTGCCGATGAAACGTGTCCAGTCATGGATTCCCGGTTCCGCCATCCATTGTGTTATCACCTCTGTAGGATTTGAGAGGCATTATGCAGAACTTGGGCCAAAGAGAGGGGAATGAAAAGCTACCAGGTCACCGTAACAGTGATCAGATCACTATAACTTCCAGCGATTACATTCTGCTTCGCCGGAATCCGACCATAAATTTTTGCGTTCAGTGGAGCCTCTTTCGAAACCAGTGCGGTGACCATATCGGAGCCACCAGTGCCATCACCAAAAACCGTCGCATGCGACGGACTCGTGGACAGGTTGTAGTACAGAAGGTCAGACCCACCGCTGAGCGGGGTCATATACCTGGTCGCAAAGGATCCCGAATTGCCCGGGCTAAGTGTCAGCATCACCGGGACGGGCTGCTTCTTAGGACCCTTCACCGGGTTATTGCAGGTCACCGAGATGCTTGCGGCTGAATCGAGAGGAACGTCAGAAAAGGTATCATAGTTGCCGAAGTTGAAGCCGGCGGTCACGATTGTGCAGTTAATCGCTAGAGCTATGGGACTCGGCAACATTGGCAGTAACATCAGCAGAACAGCAACTCTGGACAGATTCATGACTCCTCCTTTCCCATTCTTCCCCTTGGGTGCACATTAAAGTACAGCATCTGAAGCGTCTTCAAGAGTCGTGGGATCAAGCTCGGCTTCACCTTTATTCATTTCTTCTTCTGGCAGATGTTCAGCAGGATCTTCATCCCCTACCTTGCCAGCAGAAACATTCCTGCAGTGCACATGACCCAGATCGACATAAGCCTCTTCACTGGGACTGAGGGCAACTTCAAACGTACAAATTTTTCCCTCTTCAGTTACGGCAACCCCTGTATAGGTTTCTGCCCCAAAGACAAACCCTTCGGTCGCCATAATCGCCGCGCACCCCTCAACCCAAGCGGACTCTGCCTTGACCCGAGAATTTGACGGGTCATTATCAAAATAAAATTCCCCTCCGGCACCGGTAAAGAAGCTTACCGTCCTGTTCCCGGCAGTAAAGAGTCCCTCGTAATATTCAAGTGGCGTCATCTCTGCTCCGGAACGGCTGATCAGCTGCCCCATATAGGCCTGATACTTTTCAACCGGGAAATAACTGCACGAGCCACTCCTGAGGGGAGGCGACAGGTTCTTGCTCACCTGGGGCATCAGATAATCGATGGGGATATCCTTGTCGTCGATCGAAATCTGGTTATCAAAGTATGAACTCATGGTCGGAATGACCAGGATTCCATCCTTGTCGGTCCGGCCCATATCCTGACTGTTGAGATAAACCCTGACACCCTCGAGATCACTGACCTTGACCAGGCTGAAGCTGTCGTTCACCGGTCGGGTCGGGCGAAGATATCCCCCAACATAGGTTATCGCACCGGAGGTTGACAGTCTGATTTCTTCACGGTGGTCTATCTCATCACCCGTTGTTGCTCGCAGCTCTCCCCGATATATGCCGTATCTGCCATTCTGCTGGGCAGAAGTGTCGATTGCGTAACTCCGCGATGAGTTAAACTGCTCCCCTTCCAGAGCCGCCCGCCAGCCCAGTCCGGCACCCGCCGGAACATTTTTCTGCGCTTCGATCAGCTGGGTGCTGTTGTCTTCCCCGAAATAGAGCCGACTTGCCAGGCTGTGGTTTGATTTCAGATTATAACTGAGATTGATAAATACTTCGGTTTCAGACTCTTCTGCGTCGTTCTGGCGCAACGTCGTTGACAGGTACCAGTTTCTAACCAGCCGCCGGGAATGAGAGAAGGAATAGATAGTCCTGCTTTCCTCTAGGGTATAATCCACATTGGCAAAATCGAACGATAATCCACCTAATTTTTTATCAACATAACTGATGCCAAAATTCAGGCTTGATTTCACCAAATTTGTGGCGCGCAACCGATTGAAGTTGCGGTACTCCTCATCCAAAAGCTCGTAGTGTAAGCGGGTACTGAAATTTCGACTGCGATACTCGTAACCAAGCAGGCCGCTAAAGCCCGATTCACTTCCCAAGAGACTTCCTGCAAGGCTGAAACGGAACAGTCCGTAATGATCCGCGAGATAAAACAGCTCCCCCCCCAGGTTAAACAAACCATCTCCCCCTTCAAACCGGCCGCCAACGGTCAGATCATCGGTGAGGCCATATTGGTGGGTTGCGGACCCTGCCAGATGTGAGTAATGGTTGCTTTCCTGGCCGAACTCCCGACGCAAAAAACCAAGACTATAGTTGTACTCGTGGAGGTTTTTACGTAACAGCCGGTCGGTAAAATAGAAGGGGGCACTGAAACGCTGTTCACGCCCGAGAGAATCGCGAACCACCACTTCGATGTTCCGGCCCCCTCCACTGCTTTCAAAGTTTCTCAGTTCAAATTTTCCGGGAGATAGACTCTCGGTACGCAGACGAACACCGTCGACATAGAGTTCCACATCAGAAGGGAGGGTGAGAAATCCGCTGTAGTTGAAGAGTGGATTCTCATAGAAATAAGGATTGAGCCGATAAGTCTTGGAGAAGCTGACACCACCCAGGTTGATCTGACTCCCCAGATCGCCAGACGACGCGTAAAAATCACCGACAATGAGGCGCTGCATCTCTTCTCGCCAATCACGGGTGAAATTGGTATGCAGCCTGACGAATCTGTCCTCGTAAGCATTATCGGTGTAAAGGAGGTCGTTCAGGAAGAGAATATTTTCGTGGCGGACCCCAAACTCATTGGTCAATGTGAACACATCAGAATTATCTGAATTATCACCGGATGCCGTCAGATAGTCGATGCCATAGTTGAAGAAAATACTTGTTTCTCGAGGTTCGTAAACTGACTCTTTGCGCAGCGGGCTCATGTCCACGAACTGTTCTGGCAACAGATCAGGATCTGCGTCTATTTGCAGGACGAGGGTCGCGTCATTTAGTGCAAAAGAAACCCCGTTGATTGTCTTCAGTGAGAAATATTCTTCCCCTTGAAACAACACTCTCCCGCCATCTATTTCCTTTAACCCCAGCTGCGCTAAATCTTCAGGCTTGACGAGAAAATTTCCGTCTTCCTCGAAAACAACAAAAAATTCGCCTTTGTCTTGAGAATTTAATTGAATACCGACAACAATGAATTCGCCGGCATAGGCAGATGAGCCAAGAATTAAGTAAGACAATAAAAAAAAGAAAAGAAGCCGCTTAGCTGAAGAACTGAGAAGCTCAGCCAATCGAAGAAGAGAGATATCGCTGTTAGCATTCACTGTGAAGAGGAACACATTTCCTGATTAAGTTCGATCTGCCTGGTCAACGGACCACGGTCCGTGTTGACAACAACCTCCAGGACATGGATTGTCCTGCATATTTCGGAGGGGAAATCGATAGAAAAATCACGTGCCGACCCGGTCAATAGATACCAGCCTTTCAACTCGTGCTTAAAAACCTCCCTACTCGTCTCATCTTTGCCGGAGAAATTGACATCATTGATTCGGAAAAAAACATTTCCTGTATTTCTTAATAAAAGACTGAGCACACCATCCCGCAAAACCACATTTTCGAAAGACCCAGCAAACGATTCTTGCACCGGTTTGGAAAAAACAGGGATAGCGAATTGCATCACAACGGCAACCGTCCCTGCCTTGGCCGCTTCTTTGGAGGGCTGTTCCTTGATAAAAAGACGATACGATTTTTCCGTCTGCACTGCCGGGGCACGAACTCCAACACGAATCACCCTTGATTCCCCGGGCTTGATCGTCAGGACTTTTGGGAAAAAAACCAGATCTCCTGTCGAGGCATACATATCTTTACCACTGTCATCTTGTGTCCATGCCAGCGCTTCTGTAGAAAAGGTCAATATCTCCTTACTTTCATTCCAAACGGTTATAACTGAACTCTTTGACCCCTTGTCAAAATCGACACGCGTTGGCGAAACACGCCACTCTCCTGCAACAACAACAGAAGAAAAAACAATCAGCAGCAATATAATTGCCAATTGAATAAATAAAGCCAATCTCCATGTTCTTTTAAAAGTGATATCCATGCGAAAAAACTACTGCAGAACAGTTTGCTTTGCAATAAAATATTTTAATTCAGCGCGATTGAAAGAAAAATAGATGGAAAGGTTATGGGAAAATGGAAATAACAACAGTGTCCTCAAAATCACCAGGTAGAGCGTTCTGAAAATCTGCCCAGCGCACGGTGCCAGTAATCGTCAAGGTCTGCTCTGAATTCTTAGGAATTGTTCCCGTAGGTGGAGACAGAGAGAATTCATAAGGGAGAAATTCCCCCGATTGAAGTGTATGAGCCATCTGGGGGGAGTCAACGCCTGTCTCATACAGGCCGCTGTCGTGTGAAAAAAGAAACGTTGCTGGATTATCTTTACCTTTACAAATGAAAAGAAAAGTCGCCGTTGCCTGCACATCAGCAAGATTGAAAGGGTCCAGAACCCCAAAAGCCAAAGCCGAATTTTTCGTATTGAACTTACATTGATTAATGGTTGTAACCGTGGCAGACAAGTTTAACGTGATAGATTGCGGTGCAGTGAATCCGTGCGCCGGCCAGCCCAGCCAGACGAACAACGCCAGAAAGCAGATCAGAAAAGAAATTTTCTTTCGTGGCAAGACCATAATCAATCACTTTAACAGAAAACGGGCGGGCAAAATATCAGTTCGCCCGCCCGCCAGTTTGCGATCTCAATATTAGGGAGTCGGAGAAACGATAATTGTCACGGTATCAGAGTATGTTCCTGTGACGACACTCGGGTCCTGAAAATCAGCAACGGCGACGGTACCAGTAATATTAAAAGACTGAGCAGTTGTGTCACCAGTCTGGGTCGTGGTGTCATATGCCAGAGAATACGCAAGAGGAACAAGGCCTGTCGCATCATCTGTCATGGTGTAATCGGCGCCTACCCCACCGTCATCACTGAGGGCATAAGTGATCCCCGAGCCGCAGGTAACTTCAACAGTGCCTGTCGCTCCTGCATCAACACTTGAAAAGGTGTCGATATTAAATGCCATATCAGCAGTAGTCGAAATGGAACAAGAACCGATTACCGATGCGGTAACAGTCATTGTCGAAGTTGCCGTCGCCGCAAAAGCACTACCACTGAACATCACCAGGGCCATCACCAGCAGAATCATCATCCGTTTCATCTTTTTTCTCCTTTGTGGGGTTTGGATGTTAACAAAATTCTGTCTCCGACCCTGAACAAAAACGCCCGCCATCGTTCGTCGAAGGCGGGCATTCTGTGTTGCAAGCTCCTTCTCTTCGACAACCCGGCTGCCCTGCTGTCTGTCAGCTTAGGGCCCGTGGTTTTGCGTCCCCGGGTTACCCCGGGTTTGCCATTATCGGAGACTTTTCAGTCAATGTGCTTCTTTTGTAGCTGAACAGATTTAACTTGTCAACAAATTTTTAGAATTTTTTCATAAAAAATAATTATTTTTAAGCCTGCTGCTATTTCTACTTCTTGTGACAGCGAGTACAATTCTTCTTGGCCTCGAAAGCACGCTCGCCGTTGTGACACTTGCCGCAGAGCTGTCCGGCATAGATAGCATCCATCTTGATCTCGACGGTCCCCATCTTCATCTTCGGGAACATGTCGGCATTGTGGCATTCCTTGCAAGCCACGCCGGCATTCTTGTGGATTTCACCGGAGAAGGTCACTGTGCCCATCGGGCTCTTGTCAAAATCCAGGGTTCTTCCTGACGGGACCGCGACGGCGGCAACTGCAAAGCAAAGCAACAACACGACAGACAACAACACGCCTTTTTTCATTGTACCCTCTCTTTCCGGATGATACGAATCCATGAATAGTAGTTGCGAAACCGATGGTTTCCACGAATCATTATCGTACAAAGCTAAACAAACGGCGCAGGATTGTCAATCAAACTGAGGAGCCAGAATCAAACCGAGGAAGGGAAAACAGCCTCTCTATCTGCTGATCTGGAGGAAAAAACCGAGCTGAAACGTGAGGAGATTTTAATATTTCACAATAAAAGAGCCCGGTGACGGAGGGGGGGGGTCACCGGGCTCAGGAGGTGTCTTGCGACTCCCTCCGAAACAAATAATATGCGAATTGGTGCAAATGTCAATAGAAAAGCTCGGCATGCTTTGACAAATTATGCGTGCTCGCCCCTGCGGGAGCCCCCTAAGCGCCTGCCCAAAAGCAATCGCGGTTGACAAGCAGACCGGCAGAGTTCATCCTATGGCAGATATTTTCTTGTTATATATCCTCTGACTAGGTCGACAGTCGATGCCGACATCATCCGCGGCCACAAAAAGGTACAACCGCAGCCTGCTTCTGACCCTGGCGTCTTTCGTCATTGTCGTCGCCGGGATGCGCGCAGCTCAGCCGCTGCTGGTTCCTTTTCTGCTGGCAATCTTTATTGCCATTATCTGCACGGGGCCGCTGCATTGGCTGCAACAGCGCAAAGTCCCAACCGCCATGGCGGTCCTGCTCATCATCCTTGCCTTTGTCGCTGTCAGCCTGACGATCCTGACCCTGGTCGGAGCCTCGGTTAACGACTTTACCTCCTCGATTCCTCTCTACCAGGACAAGTTGCGTGAGCTTACGCTTGGCCTGCTCCCATGGCTTGAAAAAATGGGGATAACAATTACCCCCGGGGACCTGCTGGACCATTTCGACCCCGGCAAGGCGATGCAGATGGTCGCCAGCACCCTGGCGACGACCGGGGGGGTATTAACCAACGCATTCCTGATCCTGCTGACCGTCATCTTCATTCTACTCGAAGCTGCCGGCATGCCGGCAAAACTGCGCGCCGCACTGGAAGATGCCGAATCGTCGCTGAGTTCGTTCGAACGCTTTACCGATGGTGTCCGCCAGTACCTGGCGATCAAAACCCTGGTCAGCCTGGCGACCGGAATCCTGATTGCCCTGTGGCTGTGGGTTATCGGCCTCGACTACCCTCTGCTCTGGGGACTGATCGCTTTTCTGCTGAACTATGTGCCGAACATCGGATCGATTCTCGCTGCGGTTCCGGCGGTCCTGCTTTCGCTGGTCCAACTGGGCCCCAGCCCCACCCTGCTGGTCGCCGGCGGTTATGTTGCCGCCAATGTTCTGATGGGCAGCGTACTGGAACCACGCTTGATGGGGCGCAAGCTAGGCCTTTCCACTCTGATCGTTTTTCTTTCCCTGGTTTTCTGGGGCTGGGTCCTCGGCCCGGTCGGCATGCTCCTCTCGGTGCCGCTGACCATGATCGTGAAAATAGCTCTCGAAGTAAATCCGGACACTTCCTGGCTGGCAATCTTGCTCGGTTCCGAAGTTCCACCGGTGGAGCCGGAATAGCCGAAAATCCTCCCTCTTGCCTTTTAAAATCTCCATTCTGCGGCATACTTCCTATATGAGTCGCAACTCCACCTGAATATATCTGTTTTTTGCCACATCCTGCTGGAGAAAGGAGAAAATGTCATGTTGCCGAAACTGAAAAAAATCCTCTACGCCACCGGCCTGGGAGCAGGCGCTCCATATGTCTTCCGCTACGCCTTGAGCCTTGCCCAGCAGTACGATGCCAAGATCCGCATTATCCATGGCCGGGAGCCACTGAGCTCAACAGCGCAGAACATGGCGGACCTGTACATGTTCAAGGAAACCGCCGAGGAGGTCTTTGAAAGAGCGTCAAAGGAAGCAGAGGATATAATCTTTAAAAACCTTGAAGCACTCTGTGACAAGGAACTCTGCAACGATCCCCAGGGCCGTCAGCGGGTCGAAGAGATCGTCGTCGCCAAACTGCCCCCCAAGCAGGCCATCCTCGAAGAAGCGAAAAAATGCGGCGCTGACATCATCGTAATGGGGTCCCACCGCCACTCGGCACTGGCCGACGCCATGCTCGGCACGACCACCCTCAAGGTGCTGCACAGCTCAACCATCCCGGTCTTTGTGGTCAGGATACCGGAAGGCTATAACGAAGAATCCGCCTGATGGGGACAGACATGCAGGCACTAGAGCGGTAAAGGAATCTCTCTTCCCGGCTTCGGATGAGACTGGCTCAGCCCGATTTGCCTGGGGCAGTGATGGGGGAATTTGGCCGATGCCCACCGAATGGGAGCAGCGGATTGTTCAGGCACTGAACGACCCGACATTTTACAAACACCCGGTGCAGACGGTAGAAATGCTCGAGAGTCACATCTCCTGGATATTTCTGGCAGGAGAGTTTGCCTACAAAGTCAAAAAACCGGTTAATTTCGGTTTTCTCGATTTTTCCACCCTCGCCAAGCGTCTCCATTTCTGCCATGAGGAGTTGCGCCTTAACCGTCGTTTCGCCCCGCACCTTTACCTCTCGGTTGAACAGATCGGTGGCAGCATCGACTCTCTTTCCCTGGGAGCGGACCCGCCTCTGGAATATGCGGTCAAGATGCGACGCTTCCCCCAGGCATGTCAGTGCGATCGCCTGCTGACCAGGCATCAACTCGACAGCAGCCAGCTCACAGCCTTTGCCGAGAAGCTCGCGCATCTGCATCAGGGTGCAGCCCGCGCCGCAATGAACGAACCGTACGGGGAGCCTGAAGCGGTGCTGGCTCCCATGCTGGAAAATTTTGCCCAGATCCGTCGCCACGACTCAGCAGCGGCTGACGCAGACCAGCTCCCCCAGCTGGAAACGTGGACGCGCGACATGTACGCCAAGTGCGAACCGCTGCTCAGGCAGAGACGCGCAGCAGGCTATATCCGTGAATGCCACGGCGACCTCCACCTGGCCAACATGGCCTGGTTCGAGGAGCAACCGCTCCTGTTCGACTGTCTCGAATTCAACCGCAACCTGCGCTGGATTGACGTCATCAACGACATCGCTTTTCTGGTAATGGACCTCGACGACCGGGGCCGGCCGGAGCTGGGGTGGCACTTTCTCAACCATTACCTGCAGCGAACCGGCGACTATCAGGGGCTGAGCCTGCTCAACTTCTACAAAGTCTACCGGGCCATGGTCCGCGCCAAGGTCAATGCCCTGCGGCTGGCCCAGGAAGGACTGAGCGGAACAGAGCGGCAGCAGGACCTGAGGCTTTATCGCAGCTATCTGGATCTGGCACTGGGCTATATCGATACCAGGCCCCGCCGGCTGCTCCTCACTCACGGGTTCTCCGGTTCAGGAAAAAGCACCTTTGCCGGCGCACTGGCAGAGCTGTCCGGCCTGCTGCACCTGCAGTCGGACCGGGAACGGAAAAGGCTGCATAATCTTGCCGCAGAAGCCAGGAGCAACTCGCCGCTCGATAGCGGCATCTATACCCCCGCTGCTGACAGCGCGACCTACCGGCGACTGCAACAGCTGGCGGAGACTGTTCTGGACGCCGGCCATTCCGTGATCGTCGATGCCACGTTCCTCAAGCGATATCAACGGGAACCGTTTCTGCACCTGGCGGAAAAACAGCGGGTGCCCCTGCTGATTCTCGATTTCGCGGTGACACCAGACGAGTTGCGCCGCCGGATTCTGAGCCGGTCGGAGACGCGTGGCGCGATCTCCGAAGCGGGGCTTGAGGTCCTTGAGTCACAGCTCAGCAGGCATGAACCGTTGACGGAAAGAGAGCGGGACTTATCAATCACGGTCGATCCGCGAACCACGCCGATGCAGATCGCCAAGCGGATCGACCGGAGGGGTCAAATATCCTCTGGCTGAGCCCTCAAGGGGGGATTCAGAAAACGAGGGGCGCCACTTTCAGGGCGACCCCCCTCCCCATTTTTTCAGTCTCGGGCAGGATATCCTCGCTTGGCCAGAGGCCGCTGGTGAGGGCGTCGGCATAACCGGTCAGCCCTGCGTTGAGCATTGCGGAGCGGGCCTGTTGCGCCGGATAGTTCAGGCGCTTCCAGCTGGCCTGCAGGAGGCCCCCTTCCTGGTCAAGCAGCAGATACCAACCATCCGGGGTGCCGTCATTGGCCGGCATGCCGATCACCCCTGCATTGAGCCAGACCTTGCCGGCGACCTGCTGTCCGAAGGGGATACCGCAATGTCCGGCGATCAGCCCATCAATATCATCGTCGAGCCGGTCGAGTTCGGCCTGCTTCAGGGCCAGCGGGGTCGAAGCAAAGAAGAACCGGTTGAGCTGAGTCACCCCGCCATGCACAACTGCAAACCTGCGGCCAGCCATCTGAAAGGACAGCGTCTGCGGTAATTGCCCCATCCAGCTGCGCGACTCGCTGGAAATTCTGCTGTCGGCGTAGCGGAACCACTCGACCGAGAGGGTGGAGCAGACACTCCCCTCTTCGAAACCGCAGCCGCAGTCGGCCGCGCGCACCGCCAGCGACTGCTCGCAATTGCCCATGACGGCACGAATGCCCCACCTGCGAATCAGCTGTACGGTCTCTTCCGGTTCGGCGCAGTAGGCCACCATGTCGCCGGTGCAGATGATGTTCTGCGGGGGAATCCCCAGCTGTTCTGCAAGTGACTGAAGCGCACGGGTTGCCGGCAGGTTGCCATAGGCTCCGCCGAAAATCAGCAACGGTCCTTGCAGCCGACCAAGATCGGGTCCCGGGGTCATACTCACCCGAGCGCTCCGGAAGATTTGCCCCGATTGGCCAGCCCACCCAACCAGAAAGAGAGGCATCCGCCGCCCAGAACCACGATACAGATGTAGAGCAGTTTGGTGTATTTGTGGAGGTCTCCGAGCAGGGCGGAGTGTCCGCCCGACTCAGTGAAGTAAAGTACCGCGCCCCCCAGGGCCAGGAAGAAACTGAACAGGTAGCTGCAGAGCGGAATATCGCTCCGCTTGCCCCAGAGAGTAAAGAAAATAACCGGGGCCAGGTACATGGACGCGGTGCCGCTCACCGCCACCGCGCTGAACAGGTCCTTGTTCCCCCAGAACACCAGCAGCAGGCCGAGCAGCATGAAAATCGCCATCACCATCCGCCCGTTGCGCAGACTCATCCGCACCACCCCCATGTCGGAAGCAATCAGCTTGGCCGAACTTGAGAGAGTGCTGTCCAGGGTCGACATCGCAGAGATAACCAGGCAGCTGCTGAAGATCAGCATCGGCATCTCCCCCAGCAGCCGCATCAGGGCTGCGTTCATCGACTCACCGCTGATCGCATTGGCTCCGGCCAGCACTCCCAGGCAGCCAAAAAACAGGATGCAGAGAAAGCTGATCCAGCAGGCATGAAAAAAACTGCGCCGGGTGGTCTCGCGATCGGCCAGGAAACCGCGGTCCATCATCACCGGATCGTGCATCGGATAACTCCAGACCTGCAGCAGGGCCACCAGCATCAGCACCGGACCGGGCTGGCTGATTTCGAAGGGCTTGAACCAGAGGTCGCTGAAACCGACGTTGGCACTGCCTGCGACCAGCACCAGCAGCATTCCCAGGGTGCCGAGAAACAGGATCATCTGGAACAGGTCGGTGCGCAGCGAGGCGCGCAATCCGCCAAGCATCGAGTAGAACAGGGTGACCCCGGCAAACGCCAGAATGCTGATCGTGTAAGCGTTGCTGCCGGCCGCACCGAACAGAATCCCGATGACCAGCAGGTTGGCAAACACTTCGCTGATCAGGCGAACGCCGATAACGAAATTGTAACAAGCGGTTCCCCAGCGGCCGAAACGGGCCCCCAGAAACTGCTGGACGCTGTCGAACCCCTGTTCAAAGCGGAGATGGTCAACGATCCGGCCGCCGGTGATGAAGGAGAAATAGTAGAAAGCGTAGGCCAGGGTCCCCCAGATCCCGTAATAAAAGCCGAGGATAGCTGCATTAAGCAGGGAGCGGGCGAAGATCCAGGTCGTAACCTGGGAGAAGGTCAGGGTCAGCAGCCCCGGCTGCTCGCCGGTCGCACTCAAGCCTCTGAAAAAAGATCCTTCAGTCTGCGCCTTGGGCGACAGCAACACTGAGGAGATAGCGACAAACCACGCCAGAGCGGGGAGCACGAAATCCATCGTCAAGCCTCCTGGATAAAAATTGCCAACCGGCAAATAAAATCTCCGCGGATTTTTACATCTTCATTGGTAAAAGCGCAAGACGACTCCAGCCGGAAGGAAGCGGCTAACACTCACTAGCCGAGAAGATCATCTCAATGGCTATTGCAAACCAGTCAAAAGGTTGTCCGCCAACCTGGAGAGCAGGGTGAAATAACCCTCCGGCCCTGCCGGCAGATCGATACCGAGAGGGTCCAAGGTTCCAATCCCGGCTCCGGTCCCCTCGATGATCGCCTGCACCAGCTGCGGT
This sequence comes from Desulfuromonadales bacterium, assembly GCA_032251255.1. Classification (GTDB taxonomy): domain Bacteria; phylum Desulfobacterota; class Desulfuromonadia; order Desulfuromonadales; family Geopsychrobacteraceae; genus BM509. The sequence goes on along the minus strand of JAVVDY010000002.1, from coordinate 146,607 downwards.
TCAAATTGCGGCTCACTGAAAACGCAGCGCGCCTGCAGGGTTTTGATCTTTTCGCGAATTTCAAGAAGACGCTTTACACCCGGACGACGCTCGGGATCTACACTGATGGAGCCGACCGCGTTGAGGTTGTAAGCTGTTTCGAAATACTGGTAAGCATCGTGGAAGACGATATAGGGCACCGCCCTCACCGGGGCGAGCTTGCGCTCCAGGTGTTCGTGCAGATCACCAAGCTGGACCTTGACCCGCGCTGCGTTTGCCGCGTAGGTCTGACTGCGCCCCGGATCAATCCGGCTTAATGCCTCGGCACAGTTTTCCACAACCTTCTGGGCCAGCAGAGGATTCAACCAGAGATGCGGATTCATCTCCCGATCGCCGCCATGAGGGCCATCGTGGTCCTCGCCATGCTCTTCCCAGCTGCCCCCTTCGCGGGCCGGTAGCAGGTCAGCCCGCAGCTCTTCAATCATTTTCAGTTGAGCAGCGTCTCGTCCCAGCGTGCTTAAGGGCTTTTCCAGAAAGCTTTCCAGCTGCGGCCCGATCCAGACAACCAGTTCGGCACCAGCCAGCGCCCGTGCCTCTGAGGGGCGCAGCACGTAGCCATGCGGTGAGCCTCCACCTTTAACCAGCAACACCGGCTCGCCAACTCCCTGCATCACAGCTGAAACCAGCGCATGGATCGGCTTGATGCTGACCACAACCTTCGGCACCGCAGCTTCGGCACTCCAGCCCTGGGCACCGCCAAGCAGCGTCGCAACCAGCAGCAACGCCGGCAACATAGATCGTTTCATAGTCACTCTCCGCAGGGTGGCAATTTGACTGTTCTGAATAAAATGTTATATTATAACATTACTATAAATCAAGTCGTTCCGGAGCGGCCGATGGAACATGCGGAAAAAACATTCTTCAGCTGCAATAAAGGCGGCCACCAGATATGTATCGCAGAAGCGATCCATGTCGCGGAAGTTCTCTGCCGGCAACGCAAGCAGCGCTTTACCAACATCCGCCGCCGCGTTCTGCAACTGGTCTGGCACCAGCACAAACCGATTGGTGCCTACCAGGTTCTGGAGGCGCTCCAGCAGGAAGGTCGTGCCGCCCCACCGACCGTCTACCGCGCCCTCGATTTTCTCCAGCAGATGGGCCTGGTTCACAGAATCGCTTCGCTCAATGCCTATGTCGGCTGTGCTCATCCGGGGATCCCCCACGATGGTCAATTTCTGATCTGTGAATCCTGTAAAACTCTGGCAGAACTGGATGCTGCGGAGATCAGCAACGCCATACAGCAGAGCGCCGATCGATCCGGCTTCAAAGCGCATCGCCAGACCGTTGAAATCATGGGGCTCTGTCCCCGCTGCCGTTGAAGGAGAGCAGCTTGAGTCAATCCGCCAACATCCTCGAACTTGAACAGGTGGATCTGGTCCTCAGCCAGAAACTCCTGCTGGAGAAGATCAGCCTGCAACTCCAGCCGGGAGAAATTCTCACCGTCATCGGTCCCAATGGTGCGGGGAAAACCACCCTGGTCCGGGTCGCACTCGGACTGCTGCCGGCAACCTCCGGCCGGGTTTACCGTCAGGCCGGGATCACGGTCGGCTACATGCCACAGCGGCTCCACATCGATCCAACCTTTCCCCTGACCGTCAAACGTTTTCTCAGCATGACCGGGAAACCGCAACAGAGCAGGATCCGGCAGTCACTCGAAGAGGTCGGTGCCGCCCACGTTCTTAACTCCCCCCTGCAGACCCTTTCCGGCGGCGAGATGCAGCGGGTCCTGCTCGCTCATGCCCTGCTCCGCAACCCTCACCTGCTGGTTCTTGACGAACCTGTTCAGGGCGTCGATGTGCACGGACAGATCGAGCTTTACCAGTTGATCGCCGGCATTCGCGACCAGCACCGGTGCGCAATCCTCATGGTCTCCCATGACCTGCACCTGGTGATGGCCGCCACCGACCGGGTACTCTGTCTGAACCGCCACATCTGCTGCAGCGGCTCTCCCGAGGCTGTTACCAGCGACCCTGCCTACCTGGAACTGTTCGGCCCGCAGGCTGTCGGAAACCTGGCTATCTACACCCATGACCGGGATCATCGCCATAGCTCCTGTGCCGACTGCAAGGAGGGCAATCATGCTCGCTGACTTTTTGCTGCGCGCGCTGCTCGGCGGGATCGGTGTCGCCCTGGTGGCCGGCCCCTTCGGGTCCTTTGTCGTCTGGCGCCGCCTGGCCTACTTCGGCGACACCCTCGCCCACTCGGCACTGCTCGGCGTCGCATTCGGTTTTCTGCTGCACATCAACCTGACCCTGGGCATTCTGGTGATCGGCCAACTGCTGGCTATCCTGCTCTTCTTCGGCCAACGCCAGAAGCAGCTTGCCAGCGACACCCTGCTCGGCATCTTTTCACACGGAGCCCTCTCGTTGGGCCTGGTCTGCCTTGCATTCATGGAGGATGTCCGGGTGGATCTGCTCGCCTACCTGTTCGGGGACATCCTGGCGATCGGAACGGAAGACCTGATCTGGATCTTCTGCGGTGGGGGCCTGGCCCTTGCCGGGCTGTTCTGGCTGTGGAAACCATTGCTTGCAATTACCGTTCACGAGGATCTGGCCCGGGTTGAAGGAATCCCGGTCGATCGCGTCAACTGGTCATTTCTGGGGCTGATCGCCCTGACGGTGGCGGTGATGATGAAAGTGGTCGGCCTGCTGCTGGTCACCTCGCTGTTGATCATTCCGGCGGCGACCGCCCGTCGCTTTGCCGGCACCCCGGAAGGGATGGCGCTGCTGGCCAGCCTGATCGGTTGCCTCGCCGTCTGCGCCGGCCTCTACGGCTCCTACCAGTGGGACACGCCGGCCGGCCCCTCGATCGTGGTCGCCTCCTGTACCCTGTTCGCGGGCAGCCTGCTGGTTCCGCAAAGCGCTACTTGACCACCTGCGTCGGAGAGACCTCCAGCCAGCCCTTGCGGTGGCAGGCGGCTGGAACTGACGACGCTACCCCTTGATCACAGCCAGCGGCTTGAGACGGGCAACGATCTTGCCGATACCGGCCCGCTCGACCACCCCCACCACTTCCGTGACATCCTTATACGCCTCAGGAATCTCTTCAGCCACGGTCGCCCGACTGGCCGCACGGATGATGATCCCCTGCGATTCCAGTTGCGCTTCGACATTCTGTCCACGCACCCGTTTCTTGGCTGCATGGCGGGACAAGACCCGCCCCGCGCCATGGCATGAAGAACCGAAGGTTTCATCGAAGGCCCCCTGGGTGCCGACCAGCACATAGGAATAACGACCCATATCACCGGGAATCAACACCGGCTGACCGACGCTCCGGTAGAGGGCCGGAGTCTCGGCATGACCCGGCGGAAAGGCCCGGGTTGCGCCCTTGCGATGCACGCAGAGCTGCCGCTTCCGGCCAGCTATCTGATGTTCCTCGATCTTGGCGATATTGTGGCAGACATCGTAGATCAGCGACATGCGCAGCTCGGAGGCTGTTTTGCCGAGCACCTCCTGGAAGCTCTCCCGCACCCAGGCGGTAATCAACTGCCGGTTGGCAAAGGCAAAGTTCGCCGCACAGGCCATCGCCGCCAGATACTGTCTGCCCTCCCGGCTCCCGATCGGCGCGCAGCAGAGCTGCCGGTCCGGAAGTTCGATGCCGTAGCTGCGCGCCGCCTGCAGCATCATCTTCAGGTGATCATCGCAGACCTGGTAGCCGAAACCGCGGCTGCCGGTATGGATGCTGACCGTTACCTGTCCGGGAAAGAGGCCAAGCACATCGGCGGCCTGCTGATCATGAATCTCGTCGACCAGGTCGATCTCCAGGAAATGGTTACCGGAGCCGAGGGTGCCGAGCTGATTGCGGCCCCGCTCCAGAGCCCGCTCGGAAACCACCTGCGGGTCGGCCCCTCTGATCGCGCCCTGTTCCTCGATATGGTCCAGATCTTCCCCGCGGCCGAATCCGTTACGCACCGCCCAGCCGGCTCCGCCGATCAGCACCTTGCGCTCTTCGACAACGCTCAGTTTGAGGTCCTTGCGGTGCGAGCCGACACCGGAAGGGACGTTGCGGTAGAGGGCGTTGGCCAGTTTCTCGATGCGCGGGCGGACCTCCTGGACCTCGAGTGAGCTGCGCAGCAGGCGCACTCCGCAGTTGATGTCGTAGCCGACCCCGCCAGGCGAAACCACACCATCCTCAAGGTCGAAAGCCGCCACTCCGCCGATGGGAAACCCGTAACCCCAGTGGATATCGGGCATCGCAATCGACGGCCCGACGATGCCGGGCAGGGTGGCCACATTGCGGACCTGGTCCAGGGCCTGTTCCTTCTGCAGGGCCTGGATCATCGCCCGGCTGGCAAAGACCAGCCCCTCGGTGCGCATCGCCCCCTCCCGGGGGATCCGCCAGCGGCACTCATCGATCTGCTCCAGTTTGACACTCATGGTTGCCTCTTTCGCGGCGTCTGCGCAGCCTCAGAGATCGACATAAACCCGCGCCGAACAGCCGTGCGGGCCGGAGTCGACCCGGACCTGGTGATGGGTGACCGCCTTGATTTCCCGCTCAAGATAATGCCTCTCGGGATCAAACGTCTCCCCCTGGACCCGGGCACGCAGAGAACATTCATCCAGCGCTTCGATAACCACGTCCGCAAAGACAAAGTTGCGGACCTCAAGCAGATAAACCAACTCCCCCAGCCAGTTGACCAGCAGTTCCGGGAGATCGCCCCCGCTCACCGCAATTTCCAGTTCGTGCTGCGTGCGAACCGCAGGGCAGGCGGTGATGATCTGCCGCATGCCCAGCGCCATCTGCCGGAACAGTTCCGCCACAGACTCCGCCCACGCTTCGACACCCATGTCCGCGGTATGTTCCAGTAATCGATAACCTGTCATAGCGCTCGGCAGCCGTCCTCGGGGAAATGAAGCATGGTCAGTTCATCCGCTCCCAGGTCACTCGACAGCGATCGTGGTCCTGTGACCAGGAAACACTGATATCCCCTTTATGCGCCCTGTGCAAGGCCCGGCCCAGATGCTCGGCCAGCTTCCTACCGGTGGTTTCTATAACCAGCCTTTCATCCTCGCGCAGTCTGCGAAGGACTCTGTCGATCGGGTTTTTGGCGGTCGCTTTTTTCTCGACATTCTTCAGCAACTGCATGATCCCCTCTTCATGTTTCCAGAGATAATCACCCTGAAGCGTCAGAATTCCCTCGGCGTAGCCCTCGGCAATCTTCTGGCAGGCGGGGCAGGTCACCTGCTTGGTAGCGGCTTCCTTTTCCATGTGGATGAAGAGCAAAGGGTCCTGAATCCAGCGCTTTTGCTGATACACGGCATGACAAGAAGCGCAGACCGCCGGTTCCTCCAAACCTTCGTCAGGGATATAAGGATCTGAAGACGTCATGACCCGTCCGCGTTTGTCGCTGATTCCAAACTTTCTGACATCTCTCTGCATAACATCCTCCTTTTTTCAGACTCCTGTTTTCTTCATTATAACACCGTGGAGACCGCCCATCCCTTGCCCCAACACAAAATAATAACCGCTATTTTTCAGTAGCTTAGAAAAGGTTTTCGACCATGCGGCGGAGCCCCTGGAACAGTCATGGTTGTTGTTTGGCGGGCCCCTGATATGTTTATAGGAAAGGAGAGAGCAGATGAAAAAACTGGTTAAAGGATTTCTGACCGCAGCCGGGGTCGCCATCAGCGCCCTGGGTGCATACGCCTTGGATGTGGGACAGTCGGTACCTCTGTTTACCGGGGAATCGACGCGGGGAACCCTCCATATCGGCGACCTGCTGGGTGAGCAGCATCTGGTTCTGGCGTTCTATTTCGCCGACTTCACCCCGGTCTGAACAGGCGAACTGCAGGCTTTTCAACGGGATCTTCCCCGCTTTGCAAAGCTCAATGCCCAGGTCCTGGGCATCAGTGGTGACAGCCTTGACACCCATCGGGAATTCAGCGAACTCAACCGGATCACCTATCCCCTGATTTCCGACCAGAAGGGTGAGATCCGTCGTCTCTTCGGCAGCGGACGGATTACCTATATCGTTGATCGTGAAGGTTTTATCCGCTTCATTCAGAAAGGGGTTCCGGACAACGAAGTACTGCTGAAGGAGCTGGCAAAGCTGCCCCGATGACAACCTCCATCACTCTGCCCTGCAGCTTTTCCCCGCTGCGCCTGCAGACGGGCAACCAGAGACCGGTCAATCCGCAGGGTCATTACATCCTTTACTGGATGATCGCTGCGCGCCGCTGCCACTGGAACTTTGGCCTGCAGCGGGCAACCGAGGCAGCCCGGGAACTTGGGGTCGGCCTGCTGATCTGCGAACCACTGCCCTGTGATGACCCCTTCGCCTGCGAGCGCACACATCACTTTATCATTGAAGGGATGCGTGACAATCGCAATCACCTCTCCGGCAAGCCGGTTCTCTACTGGCCCTGGGTGGAGACCTGCCCCGGTGAGAGTCGGGGGCTGCTGGAAAGCCTGGCCGCTGAAGCCTGCCTGGTCGTCACCGATCATGTCACCACGGCCACTCTGCCCCGCCTGCTCGGCATGGCACCGGAAAAACTGCCGATGCGCCTTGAAGTCGTCGACGCCAATGGCCTGCTGCCATTGGCGGTAACGGAAAAAGCCTACACAACGGCTTATGCGTTCCGTCGCCTGCTGCACAAGGCGCTGCCAGCCTTTATCGATGACCGCCCGCTCGCCGATCCGCTCATCAAGCTGCAGCTGCCGCCGGTCGTCCCCCCGCGTGCGGTTACCGAGCGCTGGCCTGCTGCAGATCCAGACGCACTGCTCGCAGAAAACCACCTGAACAAGCTGCCCATCGATCACCTGGTCAAACCCGCGCCGCTGTGCGGGGGAAGCGAAAGTGCCGAATCAAGACTGGAGGATTTTCTCAGCGAAGATTTAGCCGCATACACCGAACAGCGGAATATCCCTGATCTGGATCGCACCAGTCACATGTCCGCCTACCTCCATTTCGGTCAGATCTCCAGCCATCAGATCTTCGCCCGACTGGCAGAAAAGGAAGGATGGACCAGCCGGCGCCTCGCCCTCAAGCCATCCGGTCAACGCTGCGGCTGGTGGGGCATGTCTGAATCCGCCGAAGCCTTCCTCGATGAGCTGGTGACCTGGCGCGAACTCGGCCATGTCTTCTGTCAGCATCGAACCGACTACGCTGAGTATCGGGGTTTGCCGGACTGGGCGCGGACCAGCCTGAACCTCCACCGTGCCGACCCCCGCCCCCGTCTCTACAGCAAAGAGGAACTGGAAAGTGCACAGACCCATGACCTGCTCTGGAATGCTGCTCAACGTCAGCTGCTGCGCGAAGGGCGCATCCACAGCTATCTGCGCATGCTCTGGGGGAAAAAAATTCTCGAATGGAGTACCGACCCGGAAACCGCCCTGCAGACGATGATCGAGCTCAATGACCGCCATGCCCTCGACGGCCGCGATCCGAACTCCTACAGCGGCATCAGTTGGTGTCTGGGGCGCTTCGATCGCCCCTGGGGTCCGGAGCGACCGGTATTCGGCAAAGTCCGTTATATGAGTTCGGAGAATACCGCGCGCAAGACCTCAGTAAAAAAATACCTTGAACGCTACAGTTGAAGTATCGTGAGAGGCGAGTCCGCTATTCATGGCTTACCCTGATCAGGTCTCCGGTGGCAAAACCAAGCTCCGCGGCGATGCCAATCAGTCTTTTCAGAACATCTTCTTCCAGTTCCGGCTGACGGGCCAGAAGCCACAGATAGGACCGGTTCGGACCACAGACCATGGCCCAGCGGTAGCTCTCGCGGTCGAGCTCGATAACATTGTAACCACCGTAAAAGGGTCCGAAAAAACTGACCTTGAGGCGACCGACATCCGGACCGGCGATCAGGTAGGCGCGCCCCGTCGCCTCTTTCCATTCACCTGATTGCGCATTGAAGCCCCGATTGATCACCCGGACCCCGCCGTCCTCACGCAGGGAATACTCCGCAGTCACGCGGCTCAAGCCACGCTCGAAAGAGTGATCTAGCCGGGCGATTTCATACCAGGTGCCCAGGTAGCGCTGCAGATCGAAGCCGGCCACCGGCTCGATTCCATCAGGCAGGACAACGCAGCCTCCAAGGAACAGCGAAAAAAGAAGCGGCAGCAGCTTTTTATTTCTCATCCAGCACTCTTTTCCTTTTTTCGCCCCCGGCCACAAGACTTTGTTACGAAATCAGGCAAAAGGGTTCAGTCGGGTTTCTGTTCGACCTCCTTTGCCTGAAAAACATCCTTCTTACCAGTTCTCACCCAGCAATTCGAAATGCCCCTGAGGATGGATACAGGCCGGGCATGTGCCGGGGGCCTCTTCAGCTGTATGCAGGTAACCGCAGTTTCGGCAACGCCAGGTCACAGCTTCCTGACGCTTGTAAACGCGCTCCTGCTCTATGTTTGCGAGCAAATCCAGATAACGCTTCTCATGCTGCTTCTCGGCAATCGAGATACACCTCCAGGCCGCCGCTATCTCAGGAAAACCCTCTTGCTGGGCCACTTCTGCAAAAGCGGGATAGAGAGTCGTATGCTCCTCGTTTTCACCCATGGCCGCAGCCTTGAGGTTCTCGGCGGTCGTCCCTATCCTGCCGGCAGGATAACAGGCGGTGATTTCCAGATCGCCCCCTTCGAGAAATTTGAAAAACCGCTTGGCATGTTCCTTCTCCTGCTCAGCGGTCTCCATGAATATATCGGCAATCTGGACAAATCCCTCTTTCTTGGCGGTAGAAGAAAAATAGGTGTAGCGGGTTCTTGCCTGGCTTTCTCCGGCGAAGGATTTCAGCAGATTCTTTTCCGTTTCAGTCCCTTTAACACTAGCCATAATCATATCTCCTTATGATGAATCAGAGTAAAAGCGGCGATCAGCTGTCGCCGGCGCAATTCATGGCACTCTGAAATGTCTATCAAACTTTTTTAAACTGTCAAATCGGATAGCGGATTGTCATCAACCGGAAGCGGAATCAGCGGCCGACCAGGAAGTGGACAATTAGGGTATACTTGTCAGGTAGATGACATGGGGATATTGATGAACAAAAAAGAGCTGTCACATTATCGGGAATTTCTTAAAGATTCCCTGCGCCTGCAGATCGATTTCCACAAAACCGATCAGCATCGGGGAGTCAGCCCTCCGCCGGTGCAGAAACCTCCTCGGGACGATCAGCCGTTGATAACCCTGCCGGGGCAGACCTCCTTTGATGCCTTTGCCGGCACCGACCTGGTCAACGCGATAGCCGATCGCAAAAGTCATCGACATTTCACCCGGAGTCCGCTGACCCTGAATGAACTCTCATTTCTGCTCTGGGCCACCCAGGGAGTCAGGCAGGTGCTTCAGCCAGGCTGTGCCCTGCGAACCGTCCCCTCAGCCGGCTGCCGCCATGCCTTTGAAAGCTATCTGCTGATCAAGAACGTTGACGATCTTGCCTGCGGCGTGTATCGCTACCTGCCGCTGCAGCACGCCCTGGTGATGGAACAGGAAAAGGATGATTTCCAGGCAGAACTGACCCGCGCCACCCTCAGCCAGGGCTTTATCGCCACGGCACCCGTCGTCTTCGCCTGGACGGTCATCCCCTACCGCATGGAGTGGCGCTACGACATCGCCGCCCACCGGGTGATCGCCATCGATGCCGGCCACCTCTGCCAGAACCTCTACCTGGCCTGTGAAGCGCTGAATGCCGGGACCTGCGCCATTGCAGCCTATCATCAGGAGTTGATGGATCGACTGCTGGGCGTTGACGGCGAAGATGAGTTTACCATCTACCTGGCACCGGTCGGAAAGATCCCCCTCTAGCGAACTTCAGCTCCCTGCCTACGCAAGACTTGCTAAAACAGCCGTAACTTCCTATTATTCACAGCATCAAAAAACTGTACCGCTGGCATGAGAACAGCTCAATTCCTTCGACCGGGAGCGACGCACATGACAGAATCTAAACAGGCAGATATCCTCAAATACCCTTCCCGCTTCGGCATGGCCGCGGTCAAGCTCGGCTTTGTCTCCCAGGACCAATTGCGCGAGGCGATGCTGGAACAGCTGGACATCAACCTGGATACCGGTGTTCACCGTCTGATCGGGGAAATCCTTCATGAAAAAGGCTGGATGACCCTCGAACAGGTCAAGAGCACGCTGGAAAACATGGACTAGGGTCAACATCAACACTATCCAGACTCTCGCAGGCACCTTCGGTTGGGGGTGCCTGTTTTCTTGTTGGTATATAATAAGGAGCAAGAAAGTGAGGTTCTATGGACAGATCTCCTGGAAAGAGGGCACGCCTGGTTGGCATCAACCATGTCGCCCTGGAAGTCGGTCATATCGAGGACGCATTGGATTTTTATGGCCGTTTCTTTGAATTCACCCTGCGGGGGCGAAGCGAACAGATGGCCTTCATCGACATGGGCGACCAGTTCATTGCGCTCTCCGAGTCCGACCATCTGACCAGGGACCGACACCGGCACTTTGGTCTGGTCGTCGATGACCGGAGCGGTCTGCGGGCACAACTGGAAGCGGAAGACGTCGAGCTGATCCCCGGCAAGGGGCTGAATTTCTACGACCCCTGGGGCAACTATATCCAGGTCGTTGAATACCGGGACATCCAGTTCTGCAAGACACCCGCTGTTTTACGCGGGATGGGGTTGACTCTCACGAAAACCGCGGACGCTGCCGAGCAGTTGCGCCATAAGGGGTTGCTCTGAGAAAAGCCCTGCCGGCAGCTGCCACTGTGGGTCTTTCAGTCCGCCCCCATCAGTCCAAGGATCATTCCGTAACCCGCAGAATCAGCATCGGCCCGTCGGGGACGATCGCCCAGCGGGCGTCCTGACCGAAGCGCCAGAGCAGCTGCTCTATTGCGGCACCGATATCGCTGACCGGTCGGAAATGGAACCGCTCGAGCGTTTCGTCATCAATCCCGTGAGTGTAGACCCAGACCTCGTTCTTCAGCATCACCTGATAGGTCTCCTGGGCACACCACTGATCTGGCATGAAAAATTCCTTCCTCAGTAACCTTGCGATGAATTCCGCCGGGCTGGTGGCATGTTCAAAGACAGCTCGGTACTCCTCGCTGCCGAATCCCTCCAGGCACTCGGTGGCGATCAGGATCACCCCGCCCTCCCGGGTGGCGCCGGAGACCCCGGAGAGACCCTTGGCGGTCTGGTACAGGTTGCAGTCCAAGGGAGCGCCGGCGTTGGTGGTAACGACAAAATCGAGCGGCTCATCGAGATTTTTTATGCAATGCCGGGACAGAAATTCGACCCCTCGAAGATGGGCGCCGACCGGATCCCCGGCAAACACCCCGGTGACCCGTTTGCCGGTATCCAGGGTGACGTTGACGATGAAATCCGCACCTGCCTTCGCCATGATTTCCAGCCCTGCCTGATGGAACGGGTTACCGTCGAGCACGCCATAAGCGGTCTTTGGATGGGCGACCATCTCCGGGCCATGCATGAACTCGAGGGTCTGTACCGAGGAGATTCCCGGCAGGATCGACTTGCGCCCCCCGGAAAAACCGGCCCACATGTGCGGTTCGATAAAACCGGTAAGGATCTTGAGATCCGCCGCAACGTAGTGCCTGTTGACGTAAGCCGGAATTCCTTCCCCGACATGTCCGACCAACACCATATCCTCCTGCCGCTTGGAGAAATGATTGATCACCCGGTAGTTCGCCGCGATCTCCTTGCCGACCAGCCGTTCCAGTTCCTCCCCTTCGTTGGGACGGTGAATGCCGGTGGCGATCAGGATGGTGATCTGGTCACGGGGGATCCCCGCAGCTTCCAGTTCGCCACAGATGACCGGCAGCAGCAGCGCATTCGGCACCGGCCTGGTGATGTCGCTGATAACAATCACCGCATCCTTTTTCCTCCGGGCCAGGTCCTGCAGGGGGGGCGTGCCGATCGGCTCATTCACGGCCTCTGCAACGGCGCCAGCCGGATCGACAAGGGGTGCAGCTTCCGCCGGGTAGAGGACCCCCTTAAAGTTGGCCGTTGCCGGGAAGTCCAGATCGAGACCGTCATTGCCGTACTTGAGATGAACCTGCATAGCATCCTCCTGGCGACTCATGGTGAGCTATAACTATACCATTTCAGCCAAGACCTCTGTCCCGTACGAACTCCGGTTCCAGAAGACCCTCTATGATAGACTAAGCAGAGACCGAAAGCGCCAGGAGGATGTCATGAAATCACTGAGAATAAGCTTTGCAAATTCACAGGGGCAGATGCTCGCCGCCCGTCTCGACCTGCCACAGGACGAGGCGCCGATCGCCTATGCGCTGTTCGCCCATTGCTTCACCTGCACCAAGAACATCAAGGCGGCCGTCAACATAGCCGCAGCCCTGAACCGGGAGAGGATCGCCGTATTACGCTTCGACTTTACCGGATTGGGACAGAGCGAAGGCGATTTCGCCGAGACCAATTTCACCACCAACGTCGCCGACCTGGTTGCGGCAGCCCGCTACCTGGAGAGAGAGCACCAGGCCCCGCAGATTCTGATCGGCCACTCGCTGGGAGGCACAGCGGTGCTTCAGGCCGCTCAGCGGATTCCCTCGACACGGGCCGTCGCGACCCTGGCTGCGCCCCACGATCCCAACCATGTTGCTGAACATTTCGCGGAAAACCGCCAGCAGATCGAACAGCACGGCGAGGCCAGGGTCACCCTGGCCGGGCGAAGTTTCACCATAAAAAAACAGTTTCTGGAAGATCTGCAGATGCAGCAGCTCGATGAGCATATCCGCAGTCTCAACGCGGCACTGCTGGTGATGCATTCACCGCGCGACACCACCGTGGGGATCGAAAATGCGGCACAAATCTACCGTGCCGCCAAACACCCGAAGAGCTTCATCAGCCTCGACGATGCCGATCACCTGCTGCTGAAAGAGGCGGATTCTCTCTATGCGGCAATGATGATAGCCGCATGGAGCAGGCGCTACCTGACCTCCCCTCAAAGGCCGGAAAGAGAAAACGTGGTGGTCGACAACCGGGTAACCGTCAGCACCGCACATGGGGGCTTTTTCACCGAACTGTTTGCCAATGGACATGCCCTTGTCGCCGACGAACCGGTCGCCTATGGGGGCACCGATCGCGGCCCGACCCCTTACGACTACCTGTTGGCGGCACTGGGCGCCTGCACCGGCATGACCCTGCAGATGTACGCGCGGCGGAAAAACATTCCGCTGCAGAAAGCGATCGTGCGGCTCTCACATGAAAAAATTCATGCCAGGGATTGTGCGGCGTGCGAAGCGACTGATGGGAAAATTGACCGGCTGGAGCGCGACATCGAACTGGTCGGCGATTTGACTGACGAACAGCGGCAGCGGATGCTGGAGATCGCCGACCGCTGCCCGGTGCACAAGACCCTCCATGGGGAGGTGGAGGTTGTCACGCAATTGCAAGATGGAGACTGATTGCAGACAAAAAAGCCCTCCACCGAACGGTGAAGGGCTTTTCCTCAGGAAGTTGTTCCTTTCCCGCGCTATTGAGTCTTGCTCTCCGACTCTTCGCTTTGCAGCGGTTCAGTTTGAGCATCGGGCTCCGGGATCGGTTCCTCGACAGCCGGCTCCGGCTCCACGACCGGTTCTTCAGGTTCTTTTGTTTCTTCCAGTTCAGTGCTGCGGTTGAGCTGATCGATGGTTTTCACATCGCTCCGCTCAACCGCTGTTTCATCTGTCGCCCCGTAGGGTTTGCCATAGGTTGACGCGAACACCCCCCCTGGAACAACGAGCGCAATCAAGACGATAAAGAGATATTTCTTCATGGTTTCACCTCTCTGCCGATGCTGGTTAATTATAGAATCTATTTGCGGCTTTCCAAGCGCAAAAGCAAGTAAAAAATTACAACTGCGCTGCTCGGCAGAAGAAGCGGCAGGCCCATGAACTATGTTGCGCCCTGCTCCTCCCCGGCGGCTCCGGCTCACCACCGATAAAACCACGGCAGCCCTGGAAATTCAGACGATACCGTTTAGACTTTATTCAATTCTTCGCACCGCCAACCTGGTCAGAAATCGGAGGAATCCCCATGAGTGACCTGATCGGCCAAAAAACCGCATGCCTGAGCCATATCGACGCACCCTGTTCGGTGGTTAAACTGCTCCTCAAACCGAAAGAAAAAGATCTCGACAAAGCCACTGTGAGGAGGCTGATGCCGACAACCGACCTCCGCTCGGTAGGTCCCTTTGTTTTTTTTGACCATCTTGGCCCGGCGGTCTTTGCTCCCGGAAAGGGGATCGATGTCCGCCCCCATCCACATATCGGGCTGGCAACCATCACCTATGTTTTCGCCGGGGAGATTCTCCATCGTGACAGCCTGGGCGAGGTCCAGCCGATCCGCCCGAACGAGATCAACTGGATGACGGCTGGCCGAGGAATTGTCCATTCGGAGCGGACCCCACCGGAACTTCGCGCTCAGGGACACATCCTTCACGCACTGCAACTCTGGGTGGCACTGCCGGAAGCGGATCAGGAAACCGACCCCGCGTTTTATCATTATGCTTCGCAGGTCTTGCCGTTGCGTGAAGAACCGGGCAGATCGGTGCGGGTGATGATCGGAGAGGCGTTCGGACTCAGCTCCGAGGTCAGAACCTGGTCACCCACCCTCTATGCGGAAGTCAATCTCAAGGCGGGAAGAAGTGTCATCGTTCCCGACCAGGTCGAGGAACGGGCCGCGTATGTCATCTCCGGCGAGGTGACCGCCAGCGACATCTCCATTCCACGCCATACCATGGCTGTCTTCGACTGCGCTGAGGGGATCGAACTGACTGCGCGGCAGGATTCAAGGCTGGTCTTTATCGGCGGGACTCCCCTGGGGAAACGAACCGTCTGGTGGAACCTGGTCTCCACCCGTAAAGAGCTGATTGAAAAGGCCAAACAGAACTGGCGGGAGAACCGATTCGCCAAGGTCCCGGGAGAGACGGAATTCATCCCGCTGCCGGATTGATCGAAAGAAACCGGAGCAACTTGGTGCAACTCTGCTCCGCTGCAGCGGTCAGCCTTCAAGCTGCTGAGCGGCCAGCACCTCTACCTTGCGATAGAACTCCTGCAAGGTGCCATCGTTCCGAAGGATGCCGTCCCAGAAGCGATAGTCGTCCAGCGAGGTCTCGCTCGCATGATTGTTGGCACCGTCAAAGCCGGGGCGTTCGATTTTGTAGATCAGCCCCCCCTGCTGCTTGATGGTTTCGAGTTCATTGATGAAGCGAACGTCGTCGATCAGCACATGCTCTCTTTCCAGATCATACTGGCCGACCTTGGCCGCCCAGGCCTTGGTCCAGTAATCCGGGTCCTGGGCCCGGCGGTATTCGGTCCCCCACCACTGCAGGAGACGCCGAACGGTCACCGCCGTCAGTCCCGGCCGGTCCTGAATGTCGCTGTGGTCGGCAACGAACTCCATCCACTTCTCGCACTGGCTCAATGCCCGCTGCTCATCGATATAAAAGGTTCGAACCTTGTCCTGCTGGCAGCCATAGACCAGCGGGATATACTCCCCCGCCCCCGAGTTGCGCAGGAACGCTTCAACTTCATCCCGCAGCACCTTGGCCATCGGGATGACATGCGTTGCAGCGGTCGCCACCTCCTTCATCCGGTTGGCGGCGGTGGTCTTTCCTGAGGCAGCTTTTCCGGCAAATCCGATAATCATGACGGGACCCTCATCACAGGCTGGAGGAGCAAGGAAATACCTCTCGAGAATGTACCGGAAACCCCTGGAGACATCAAGAATCCTCTGCCAGGAACGGCTCTCCAGGGTCAGATAAATCGCTTCATCAGGTCGTCGATCAGCTGATCGACGTTCTCCTGCGTCACGCCATACTGCGCAATGGCCTGCTCCGCCCGCCGGCGGCGCGGGCCGTGCTGCAGGTCATCCAGCCGGGCAAAAAGACCCATCCTGCGGCCCACCTGGTAGACCAGCTGTTCCTCGTCGGCCAGGGCCAGGAAGCGATGAATCACGCCGGTCATCGACGGCTGATCCTGCGGCAGGTCTCCCTCGAGCTCCTGGAACAGGTTGAGGATATGATCGCTCTGCACGCGGCTGTTGATGCCGTCGAGAGATTCGAGAAACAGCAGGATCTCTTCGGCCACCTCCCGGTCACCCAGCTTGTCAAACCGGCCCTCCCGCCATTCGCCAAACAGCTCCGTGTGACCGGGGATCGCAAGGGTACGCAAGCGGATGAAATCTGGGGCAATGCGATTGAGGGCATCGGCGGTCTGCAGGGCATGCTCGCGGGACAAAGTCCGCCCGCCGAGACCGGGCATGACATACTCTGACAGCTCCATCCCCGCCGCCTTGACCTTCTGTCCGGCGCGGATATGCACCTGCCGGTCGCAGCCCTTCTGCACCTTCTGCAGCACGGCATCGCTGCCCGACTCCATGCCGATATGAATCCGGTTCAGCCCGGCCTCTGCCAATCGGCCCATCTGTTCGGCACTGATCCGGTCGATGGTCTGCGAACGGGCATAGGAGGTGATCCGTTCGACTTCGGGGAACCGCTCCCTGATATACCTGAGAATAGTGACCAGGTCATCCGGCCTGATCACCAAACTGTTGGCATCCTGGAGGAAAATCGACTCCATCCCGTCAGCCAGCCAGGCCCGGGCGGCGTAGAGGGCCAGCTGATCTCCGTCACCGAGGCCATCAGCCAGCAGCGAGAGCTGCCTATAGTCGAGCGTCCCTGAGACCTCCATGCGCTCGCGCAGCGCGACGACGTGCCGATGGACAGCGTCGATATCCCTCAGCACATGGTCGACGGGGCGCAGCGAAAACTGCGCACCCTTGTAGACCGGACAGAAGCTGCAGCGGTTCCACGGACAGTTGCGGGTGACCCGCAGCAGCAGGCTGGCCGCCTCGCTCGGCGGCCGGATCGGGCCCTGTTCAAACCCTGCGTAGTCATTGTCACCCTTGCTGTTACCGGTCATCATTCGACTCCGACTCCGGGAATATCAATTTTCCCCATTGTAGCCCATAGAAAAGGAGCGCTTCAAATGATGCGCCCCTTTTCTGTTCCCTCTATTGCTGAAAAACACGCTCAGCCCGCGGGCTCGCTCAGCAGGGCAGCAATCTGCGCCGCCACCTGTTTTGGGGTCACGCCATCGGTGTCAATCTCATGATCTGCAGCGCAGCGATATTGCGGCGTACGCCGCTCGAGTACCTCCGCCACCTCTTCAGTGAAAGTTTTCCCCTCAACCAGCGCTGGCCGATTGCCGCTGTCCTGAATCCGCTCGACGATTGTCGCCACGGACGCCTTCAACCAGAAGATCCGACCGTTCTGTCGCAGAATGTCAATATTCTCATTCCGCTCGATAATCCCGCCACCACAATCGATCACCAGCTCATCCCGACCGGCCAGTCTACTGACTTCGGCTGTCTCACGATCGCGAAAGTCCGCCCAGCCGAATTGTTCGACTATCTCCGGGATGCTCATCCCGGCTGTCTTGACGATTTCTTCGTCGACACTGACAACCTGTCTTCCGAACTGCCTGGCCAACAGGAAACCGACATGGCTCTTCCCGGTGCCGCGGTAGCCGATCAACACGATATTCATTGGCTCAGATTCTCCATAACGACTTTTCGCATGATCTCTTCCGGAGCTGGGCCACCAGTGAAAATTTCAAACTGCAGAACCGCCTGGTTGATAAACATCTCGACGCCCGAGATGGTTTGCAACCCCTTTGCCTCGGCATCGGTCAGCAGCTTGGTCCTGAGCGGGTTATAAACGATATCGAACACCACCTGCCCCGGCCGAAACAGCTCAGCAGGAACCAGCGAAGCTTCCTCCTTGGGGTGCATGCCGATCGGCGTGCAGTGGATGATGATATCGGCCTTGGCCATCGCCGCCGTCAGCGACACATCGTTCATCAATTCCGAACGGATCTGCGCCCCGGTGTTTGCTCGCAGATCAGCTGTCAAGCCCTGCAGCATTTCATCATTGACATCGAGCAGGCTGAGCTCTGCCAACCGGGTCTGCTGCGCCAGGGTGAACGCAATGGCCCGCGCCGCGCCGCCGCAACCGAGCATCAGCACCGTCTTGCCGTCCGGATTGACCGCGGCATCAGTCAGCGCTTTCAAGGCGCCCGGGCCGTCGGTGCCCATGCCGACCAGTTTGCCATCCTGCTTGACAATGGTGTTGATCGAGCCGATCACCCGATCAGTCTCAACCACTTCGTCAACATACTGCATCGCCGTCACCTTATGCGGGATGGTCACGCTCAGGCCGCGGAAGTTGTGCATGGCGCGCATGCCGTTAAGCATCCCCTCCACGTCCTCGACCTGGCAGGGAACATAGGCGAAATCGAGACCCAGTTCAGCATAACCGGCGTTGTGGATCGCCGGTGACATGCTGTGCGAGACCGGGTTGCCGATCACCGCGCAGAGTTTGGTGTTGAAATTGAGAGACAAGCGATCCTTCATGACACCTCCGGGGGGGGAATAACTTTAAGAGGGTATCTTACCCCAGAGAAACGGATCGTGAAAGAGTGAATAAAAAGGCCACCCTGAAATATCAGGGTGGCCTTTGGGGGTCATCGTTTTACTGAGGCATGTAATCAGGTCCGTTAAAGGAAAACTGGTAGTCTACCCCACCTATCGCCACGTCAACCCTGATATGCGTTGGGGAAAGGTTGCCTGCAATTGCAGCCCCAGAACTTCCAGGCAGATACCATGAAGGCGATTCGGGGGACACTTCAGTGGTAAAATCGATAGGAGTTGCCCACAGTCCATCGGACATATGTGGGTATGGGGTCCCTCCAACTCCACTATGAAAATCCCCAGGATCTTTCAGGAAAACATTATATGCTCCTAGCGGCCCCCCAGGATCCGGTCCATCTTCATCCTGAATACTGACAACTGAGCCACTGACTAACGAGCCAACAGCGAATGCGTTACGCCCCGTCAGCGGAACATATCCACCAGCACTGGAACTGTAAACAAACCAAGACGTGTTGATCGCGGTAATTTTTCCATCGGTTTCAGAGACTACCTGAATTGACGGCACCGGAATCGTTAAGTTTCCTGCAACGTCAAACGGCGAGCCAACCGCTAGATCAAACTCTGCAATGATCTTTTCATTTTCACCTAAGCCTGATTTCAACTTCCAATGGCCTTCGGGCATCCCCGTCACAGGAATCTGGAGTTGATCCTCCGCAGTTTTCAGACCCATAAAAAGGTGACGAGAACCCACTCCATCAGGAAAACTAACCCCCATATCACCGTCATAGCAACCGTCATCCCAAGGACCGTTTTCCGATCCCATGTTGGTACCACCACTGGCAGTCAAATTGCCATCATTAACGATACCGTCACTGGGGCCATATACTTTCCCAGCAGCATCTGAGATGGCTCCCGGAGGATAAAGGCCAAAATCGCCAAGACCTAGACAGATATCCGTGATGTTAAGAGGCAATTCAAGGTCCGCTGTCTCAATAAAAAAGGACAACCCTCCACCTTCAACCTGTGGTGCTGCAATAGCACCGGTAAAATCAGCGATATCTCCGGCCTGAAAACCAAAAATTGGAGCAATGCCATAGCTCCGACCTGTCGCCGGATCATAATTCAAATAAGCATTGATCATATGCTTGTAACCGTTGTCGGCCTGTGCAACAGCGGTCAACTCAGCCAGATCAAGGCTGAAAGCAAGCAGATTGCTTGTCCCGACAGCTTCTTCACCTTCGTTTACCAAGGTTCCTAGAGCAAGATTAGAGGTCAGGGATGTTCCAGAATATGCAACCAGATTGTCGGTATCAGTGACCTTTGTGGCCACATAGGAAACAACTTTTTCAAATTTATTTGGAGCCTCCGTATTCACCAGAAGCAGAACCCATTCATAAGAACGATCCAGGTTTATAGAGAAGCTGCCGTCGCCCGGGTCAATATCAGCGGTCACCATATTCTCCAGAAAAACACCGGTCTCAGAACTGGCAATGGCGACAACCTGGTTCACAACGCCGGTTCCAAGCGCGTAGACCGTTTCACCCCCGAATAGCGCATATACTTTATCCAACCACGTCGGTTTCGGCACCACCGTATAGGTCGCGGTATCTACTTGAGCACTTACCGTGACACTACCGCCACCACCACTGCTGCTACCACCGCCGCCACAACCCGTCAGAAGAAAGATTGCCAAAACGATAAGAAGAATGGCCTGAACAGGCTTCAATTTCACTCTGTACCCCCTTTTAGTATGGACACATCACTGCAGCAATCCGTCCTCGTTAAAAATCATTAAAATCAATATATTACACTTGTATACGGCACCCTCTCATCAATTGTCAATCAATTCAGTCGGGATTCAGCCAAACGTCGAAGAAACAAAAAGCTCCGAGCAAAAATGGCGTAACCTGTTTTATCGTCCCCCGATCAGCTGTATAATGAACAGTAAATGCGATTGCACATTCCAGCGACAAGGAGAGGACGATGACCGAATTCAGCTGTGAAAATCCCGAGGAACACTGTGATCTGCACGCCTGTCAGTTGACCGCCAGCATGAGGAACCCCGAGATCGACAAGATGTTTGAAAACCCGCGCTTTGCCTGCACTAACTGTGGGATCAAGGTTCATGACGCGGCCAATGTCTGCCAACCGAAAGAGCTTTGAACACCACGACATGACCTGAAAGAGGCGGGCTGTCCGGATGGCAGCCCGCCTCTTTTACGTTGATCTGCAAATCAAACTTCTCTACACTCCGCGCAGGGAGTGGACTCATGTCTCTGGAAAGCGCCATCACATTCTTCATCGCCGTCTTTATCTTCGGCATAACCCCCGGACCGGGGGTCTTTGCCATCCTCGGCCGGGCACTGATGTCCGGCACTTCTGCCTGTTTCCCACTGGCGCTGGGGATGGTGATCAGCGACATCGTCTACATGGTGCTGGCCTGTTACGGACTCTCCGCGCTGGCGGAACACTGGGGAGACGCCTTCCTGGTGGTGCGGATTGTTGGCGCCGGCTATCTGATCTACCTCGGGGTAAAAATGTGGCGGACCCGGTCGACCCACTCTCTTTCCACCACTGAACGACCCAAAGAGAATGCTCGTTTCAGCTTCCTCCAGGGGTTCATCATCTCCGCCTCCAACCCCAAGGTGATCCTGTTTTACATCGCGTTTCTGCCGACCTTCATGGACCTGACCGTACTGAGTCATCTGGATATTGCTCTCGCGGCGGCGCTGACCCTTGTTGCGCTGATGGCTGGCCTGATGCTGATCGCCGCGGGCGCCACCTCGGCACGATACTATTTCCGCTCCCCGCGCGGGGCCAAAACCCTGAACCGCTCAGCGGGGGCGGTAATGATCGGTGCCGGGGCCTATCTCGCTTCAAGCTGAAGACCGTCCTACCTGTTGCCGTTTCAGTGGCAGTCCTCAGTGTCAAACGCATGCTATACTCTCTCTGAACCTTTGACGGAAGAGCAATGCATGACCGGTTTCAATGAGATTTATCGACGGGCAGTGGCGCGCAAGGGGGGAGAAGAGGCCCTGCGCGCGCTGTTGCCCCGCGACATCAAGTCCTCGCAAGACCTTGCTGCGACTCCCGATCACCGCTTTCTGGCTGAGATGACCAGGGCGATCTTCAAGGCCGGTTTCGTCTGGAAGGTCATCGACCACAAGTGGCCAGCTTTCGAAGAGGCTTTCTGGGGCTTCGACATCGGCCGCTGCAGTTTCATGTCGTCGGAGGACGAGGACGCCCTGTGCCGCGACGAGCGCATCATCCGC
The DNA here is from genome assembly GCA_032251255.1 of Desulfuromonadales bacterium. Taxonomy (GTDB): domain Bacteria; phylum Desulfobacterota; class Desulfuromonadia; order Desulfuromonadales; family Geopsychrobacteraceae; genus BM509. The sequence continues at coordinate 124,960 of JAVVDY010000002.1, read as the reverse complement.
AACCGCCAGAAGATCCTGACCGTGCCGCAGAACGCGGTGATGATCCGCGAACTCGCCGCTGAGCATGGCAGCTTCGCGCGCCTGGTGGCCGACTGGCCGGCCGAGGAGTTCATCGGCCTGCTCGACCTGCTCGGCCGGCGCGGCGCCCGCCTCGGCGGCATGACCGCACAGTACTTTTTGCGCTTCATCGGCAGGGACGGTTTCGTCATGTCGCGCGACGGCGTCCAGGCGCTGATCGAAGCCGGCGTGATCGTCAAGCCGCCGAGCGGCAAAGCCGCCCTGCGGAAGGTTCAGCAGGCCTACAACCGCTGGCAGCAGGAATCGGGCTTCGGGCTCGCGGAGATCAGTCGCATCCTGGCCCTCTCCACCGATGCCCCGCACCGATAGCTCCTGAAGGTCCTTAGCCGCCGGAATTTTTCGCGCCCGGCCGGCATTGCTTCGCCCAACCGAGAGGTTTATCATGGAAGGAAAGCGTTCATGTGCCGGTTGAGTCGACCGGTGTGCAAGGAGTCAACCATGAAAGGTTTGGGCTACACCTCATACCGATGGGGCACCAGCCTGCTGCTTCTGGGTATTCTCCTGGTGGCAGGCTGTCAGACGACTGAAACCTTCTTTCTCGGCTATCGCGCTGACCACGATCGCACCGTTCCCCTGATCACAACGGACGGATCCTGGAAGAGCTTCGATCTCAACCTCACTTACCGCATGGAAGCCGAAACCGGCCGGCTCAACATCACCGGCACCCTCGATTTCAGTCTCTACCACCAGTTGAACAGTGCCATGATCAACCGGCTGGCCCTGTACCTGTTCTTCCTCGACGACCAGAACCAGGTGCTGCAGGCGACGAACCTGCTGAGCACGCTGCATGCCGATCCGGCAACTTCGTTCCCCTTCGCGGCCAACGTCGCGGTGCCGCCGGGGAGCCGGGCAATCGCCTTCGGCTACGAAGGCCAATCCAGCGAGGACGGCGGCAAGGAGCTTGGCGGTGCCGGTGCCAGCTTTTTCTTCTCCGACTTGCCGCGCCGGCCACGCTGAATCCCCCCCGTACAAAAAAAGAGCGGACAACCCGCTCTTTTTTTGTACGCTTTCAGCCCGCTTCAGCCGGCCCACTCCTGGTAGAGTTCGGGATTGAAACCGATGATGAAACTGTCATCGACCCGGTAGGTCGGTGCACGCAAGTTGCCGCTCGGCCCCATGGCCTGCTTGAGAATTTCTTCCTTTTCTTTGGCCACTGCCGTAAAACGGGTAAATTTCTTCCCCTTGGCGATAGCCACTGTGCGAGCATCTTTCAGCAGCGCCCAAGCCGCCGGTTCGTCGAAGCGGGTGGTCTTGGCATCGACCACCTCGGAGATCGTGACCTGCTCTCTCTCAAGAAACTCTTGAGCATTCTTACAGGACGTTCAGCCCTTGCGCAGGTAAGCCCAATCGATCTTCATACCAGCCTCCTTGTCTGGGAAATAATAGTCACGTCCTGAAAGATAACATTTTTCGTCAGCGAAAAACAATCCAGGTCAGGGGTATCAGCTGCGGGGATGCCTGAGGTGACAGGTTCCGGATTCACAGTCATCGGACGCCTTCGGTAACAGGTGGCGGTAGCGGGCAAACAGCGCGTAACCGAAACGGGACGCCAGATGCACCCCGGGCAGGGAAACCACCCCGCCGAGCAGACGGTAAAGAGACCCGCAAGGGAAGGCGCGCCACAGCATCAGGAAGGCGTCGACACCGGTAGCGAATCGGCCGTCGGCATCCCGGACGTGCAGTTCAGCCATGAACTGCTGCTGGCTGCGACCGTAGTCCCCGGCACAGAAATCGTCCCGGCTGATATCTATAAAAACCAGGCGCTGCTCTGGATTGCGGCGGCGGTAGATGTCCATCTCCCTGGAGCAGACGAGACAGGATCCATCGTAGAAAATTTCCAAAGGGTATGTGGCTGCTGTTCCCATCACACACCTCCTCTCCTCTTTATTCTGCCGAAGACAGTAGCTTCGGCGCAAGGTGCGAACCGAAATTTTAGATAAAATTGAAGCTTTTTCTTTCTGTAGAGGATTTTCTGGTAAACCTTTTCCTAACAGGGTTCGTCTAAGGGATTCAGCCATATGTATCATCAATCCTGGAGGAGTTCACCGTGCGCCAGCCGATATCATTTTTTTTATTCATTGTGTGCCTCTGCCTGGCTGCTCAAGGGTGGGCAGCCAGTGATGAAAAGCAGCTCGAACCTGAGTACCTCAACCTCTCCATCGGAACCGGCCTCACATACGAATCCGGCGATTACGGCACGGGTTCCACCTCGGAACTTTTGAGGGTCCCGCTGATTGTCGAATGGTCCCCATCCGAGCGCTTTGGCTTTGCCCTGGAGATCCCGTTTCTGAGGCTGGATTTCACCGCAGAGACCGTGCTGATCGGCGGCACCCCGACGCCGACCGGAAGCCGCAAAGGACAGATGCACGGCAGTGACTCGATGGGCACGGAAACCATGTCCACGGTTGAGACATCCCATTCCGAAAGCGGGCTGGGAGATATCACCCTGGACACTTACCTGACCCTGCTCAAAGGCAGCCCGCAGCACCCGCAGCTGACTGGATTGCTTTATGCCAAGCTGCCCACCGGCGACGAAAAGAGAGGGCTTGGTTCGGGTGAATTTGACTGGGGTGTCGGGATGGGAGTGAGGAAAAGATTCGCCGAGCTGTCATTTTATGCCGAGGCAATGCGTGTTGTCCCGGGAACTTCAACGAACTACGATCCGGACAGTTACTGGGACTGGCTGCTCTCTCTCAGTTATCGGGTCCGCTCGAACCTGCGCCCCGGCATGTCGCTCTCCGGGGGAACCGCCCCTTTCGATGGTGCCGACAACCCCCTGGAAGTCAAACTCAAACTGAGCGGCCTGTCCGGTAAACGCACCAGTTACAATCTTTACCTCTCCCGCGGCTTGAGCGATGCCAGTCCGGACTGGGGATTCGGGATTTTCGGCTATCTCGATCTTTGAGCGGAACACTTCGGACCGTTTTCTCTGTTCCCCTGACTGAGCAGTTTGATCGAGGCCTTCAGGTATTCGGCAGAGATTCGCAGATTTTTCACCTCTGACTCTGCGAGCAGCAGTTGTGCAGTCTTGAGAAGCTCCAGAGCCTTTTCCATGTCGGATTGCGGCATAATCCCTCCAACCGTTCTATCGCGCAATGCAAGTAAAAAAACCGGCACAAAAACCAATTTTTTGTGCCGGCCTTAAGCTCATGGCAGGATTTTCAGCCCACCTTTCCGAGAGCAACCCAGGGAATCAGTTCGTGGTTCCCGTATCGGGTGTGTCAGTGAGATGACTCTCGGGGTCGCGGATCCGGTCACGAATCCGGGTCTGATCATCAAGGTGAATCCGCTGCCGGTCCTGCGTCTGATCTGCTTCTACTGAATCGACAGTAACCGGCTCGGCCATATCCTGTTTCTGTTCCCGTACCTGCTCGCGGATCTGGTTCTGGTTTTCATGGCGGAGCTGCTTGCGCTCCTGCGGAGTATCCGGCACGACGGCATCCGGATTCCCGGGCTCCGCCATCTCCTGATGCTGTTCCAGAACCTGGTTCCGATGCTGATTTTCATACTGATAGCGGTTGTTTATCCGCTCCTGCCGATATTCCTGCCGATCGATCCGGTCAGTACTGAATCCGCTGTCAGCGCCACGATTCCCCTTGGCGAGGCTCAGCACCGGAAATACCAGGCAGCAGGCGACGACAATAGTGATGGCTAAATAGAGTGAGCGTTTCATGATGTTCCTCCTGTAAAGTTAATGGTTGATCTTTCCCCTTCTCCTGTTCTGTTAGACGCACCCGCGGAGGAACGGTTTACAATCGGAAAAGATAAAATTATTTCACTATCAACCAGACGCAACAAAAAGGCCGGGACAAGCCCGGCCAGGTATTAAAATATGAATGAAGCGGGATCAGTTGCGCCCGTGCCCCCCGCTGCCATTTGTTCGATTGAAATAGCGTTCGCGCATTTCGCTGCGCCTTTCTGCCCGCTCGCCCGCGGATAGACCCCGCAGCTCCTCCATCTCTTCCCGCAGTCGCTGCTGCTCTTCGGCAGACAGCGCGTTCATCTGTTGCTTGAGCATACGCAGCTTCTGCTGTTGCTCGGGGGAGAGCTGCTGCCAGGTGCGAAAACGCTCTTTCAGCTGCTGCTGCTCTTCAGCTGAGAGCTGGCGGAACATCTCAAGCCTTTGCCGCAGCAACTGCTGCCGCTCAGGGGCCAATCGCATGAACTGCTGGTAACGTTCGCGCATCAATTGCTGCTGCGCCGGGGAGAGCTGCTGCCAGCGCTCCACTGCCGCTGAGCCTGCAGCCTCCGCAGAGAGGGTTTGTTCCGCTGCCGAGTCAACTGCGCTGGCGGTCAGGGGCCAGACGATCAGCAAAACGGATAAAAACAGCAGAATGCGACTTTTCATGTGTTTTCCTCCAGGACTTCTACGTTCTCCAGGTTATTCAGCAGCTCCATCAGTTCAAGCAATTCCAGCAGTTCAGCAACCTTGCGATCCTCTTCGCTGATCAGCCCCGGTGGCGGCTCCGGCTGATCTTCCGCACCAATGACGGGCAGAGCTGCAAACAGAACCATAAGTAGTAAAACGACTATGCGACTCATCCCCACTGCTCCATCTCCTGCAACAGCTCGAGATCCCTGAGCAGTTCAAGTTCCTGCAGCAGTTCCAGCTGTTCCAGCATCTCAAAATCGGCCATCGCCGGTTGACCAGGTGCATTCGCTACCGGCAGATCGACAGGGCGCAACAACAGGATTACCGCCACCATGGCCGCAGCAGCCAGTGCTCCGGCCCAGATCCCGGCACGCGACTTCGATCTCCGCTGCACCTGACTGGTGACCTTTTCGCTAAAACTGTGCCGCTGTGCCTCGCTGAGGTGAAGGTGCGGGGTCGCAACGGCCGCCAGCACTCTCTGGATCGCTTTTAAATCGTGCCGGCAGGGCAAGCAGTGCTGCAGGTGCAGTTCCAGGGTGCGGGCTTCCGGACCGGTCAGTTCGCCGTAATGATAGAGTGTCAGCAGCTCCTGGTTGCACGGCTTATTTGGTTTCATGGTTTTCCTCCGCTGCTTCGCCGAATTCTCTGCGAAAGTGGATAACCGCCCTGTGCAGGTGGGCCTTGACCGTCCCTTCCTGGAGGTCCAGGGTGGCCGCGATCTCCCTGATCGTCATATTCTCCATGTGGCGCAGAACAAACACCGCTTTCTGCCGCGCTGGCAATTTTGCCAGCACCTGTTGGATGCGCTGTCCCGTCTCCCTGGCTAAAAGCTGCTCCTGCGGAGAGGCCCGGTTATCAGCGACCAGGTCCAGCGGATCCGGTTGCTCGGATTTTTCGCTGCGATAGAAGAAAAATTTTCTGCGCAGCTTTTCCCTGCGCAGATGGTCAATCGCAAGGCGGCTCACGGTACGATACAGCCAGGTCCCGATCCGGCTCTCCCCGCGGAATCCGGGAAGCGATCGATACAGGCGAAGAAACGCTTCCTGGGCGATCTCCTCGGCGATCTCCCGCTGTCCAACAAGACGCCACGCCAGGGCAATGATGTTTTCGCTGTGCATTGCCACCAATTGCGCAAACGCCTGCTCATGACCGCTGCGCGCCTGATCAAGCAGGATATCCTCAGTCACCGACTGGACCGGCAGAGAACAACTGTCATCCATTGTCATCACGAGGGAACCCTTCAACGTGAACTCCGGCCTGTCGAGAACATTTAAACGGATATCCTTTTCGACCTGCCTATTTGGACGGATAAGCCTGAAGAAAGTTTACCTGATCCTGACATTTATACCGCGGGGAGTTAAAAATAGCCGCTCAGGGAAATTTTCCATTTCTTTCTCATCCCCCGGACAGGAAAAAGGCCGCCCCCCTTATTACGGGAGGCGGCCTTTGCAAAATCAATGGATCAGAACTGGCGGGTTCTTGCGAACCCGCCATGGCCCGGGAGGAGGGCTCAGCTCTGCTTGACCGGTTTGCTGACAGTGGCGTTCATAACCTGGGCTGCCACGTTGGAGGGCATGCCGGAGCCACCGCCGATGTGGATCGTCTGGAAGTCGGGATAGGCTTCCATGCCGATCTCGGACAGGTCAAGGCCACGATACTCGTCCTCTTCGCTGCAGCGGATACCGATGGTGAACTTGATTGCCAGCCAGACGATGGCGGACGAAATCATCACGAAAACACCCGTTGCCACAACACCTATCAGCTGAACCTTGAAGCTGGCCTCACTGTCGGTGAAGGGAACTGCCATGGTTCCCCAGATACCACAGACCAGGTGAACCGAGAGAGCACCGACCACGTCGTCAATCTTCAGCTTGTCGAAGAGCGGAACCGCCAGGACGACCAGAATACCGCCAACGCCGCCGATCAGCACCGCAGCGCCGAGAGAAGGAGTCGCAGGACCGGCAGTGATCGAAACCAGGCCGGCCAGGGCACCGTTGAGCCCCATGGTGACATCCACTTTTTTGTAGAGGACCTGTACCATGATCATTGCCGCGATCATACCGCCGCAGGCCGCCATGTTGGTGTTGGCGATAACGTTGGACATTTCGATTGCCGAAGCAGCATCACCCAGAGCGAGAACCGAACCGCCGTTGAAACCGTACCAGCCCATCCACAGGATAAAGGTTCCGAGGGTTGCAAGGGGAATGTTGGAGCCGGGCATCGGGTTAACGCGGCCATCTTTGCCGTACTTGCCTTTCCGTGCGCCGAGGATGATGGCGCCGGTCAGAGCGGCCCAGCCGCCGACCGAGTGAACGATGGTGGAACCGGCGTAGTCAGCAAAGCCCATTTCCGACAACCAGCCGCCACCCCAGCCCCAGGACCCCTGGATCGGGTAGATGACGCCGCAGAGGACAGCGCAGAAAAGCAGGAAAGACCAGAGCTTGATCCGTTCGGCAACACAGCCGGAAACGATCGAACAGGCCGCACCGCAGAAGACCATCTGGAAGAACCAGTCGGAAGACGCAGCATAGCCGCCGGAAAAATCCCCGGACAGGGCTGCCGCATCGTCAGCGCCCCAGAGCCCGAGAGAGCCGATGTAGCCCCCGTCAACACCGGCGTACATCAGATTGTAGCCCATCAGGTAAAAGAGGATGCCGGCGATGCCGAACAGCGAGATATTCTTCAGGCAGATGGTCGCAACGTTCTTGGAACGGACCAGACCGGACTCCAGCATGCCGAAACCGGCGGCCATCCACATGACCAGGATGCCCATGATCAGGAATGAAAAGGTGTTGAGAATGTAGGACATCTCCGAGACCGGAGCGTCCTCGGCCAGGGCCAGAGTCGGCAAGGCGAGCAACAGGCCCGCGACCATCAGGGAAATCGACTTTTTCATGGTTCTTCTCCTTATTTGAAATTTTCGTGAAATAATGGGTTTAGAGAGAATCGACGCCGCTCTCACCGGTACGGATTCTGACCGCCTGCTCGACGGGGTTGACGAAAATCTTGCCATCGCCGATCCGGCCGGTACAGGCTTCCTTCTGCACTGCCTCGACAACCGCGGAGACCATCTCCTCGGCGATCACCAGCTCGATCTTCACCTTGGGAATAAAATCGACCTGGTACTCTGCACCGCGGTACAGCTCCGCGTGCCCTTTCTGACGTCCAAACCCGCGCACCTCGCTCACGGTCATGCCGTTGACTCCGAGGTCCGTCAGGACCGACTTGACGTCGTCAAGCTTGAACGGTTTGATGATGCATTCGATCTTTCTCATGTGACGTTCTCCTTTCCAGAGAGATACAGAAACTGCAAAAAACAAAACGGCGCTCCACCTCCAGATTCTGGAGGTCAGAGCGCCGTTGCCCTATCAACCAACCCGATTGCGAAACCACTTCGTGTCGCGGGTTGTTTATCTTGTTTGGAATTCTTTATCTTCTGCGCCAGCATCCTTGCCGACGACATGGGGATTAATAGCAGGCTCCGTGCCAAAATTTCAAATAACTGATATTGCTGATTTTTCTATTTTGCGCCTCAATTGTTTGCACATTTTTTAAGCTATTCTGCCTTCTTCAGGGCAGTGCGGGGGCTCGAAATTCAGCGCCAGACGTCACACCTTTGCCACCTGTTCTGTCCCGCTAGCAGCCGGGAGCAGAATCTCGAAACAGCTCCCGGGATCCATTCCCTTCTTCAGTCGCAGGTCGCCACCATGATCGGTCACTATTTTGCGGCAGATGTAGAGCCCCAACCCGGTCCCTTCGCCATCCCTGCGCGAGGTAAAGAACGGTTCAAAGATCTTGTCCCTTAACTCTGCCGGGATCCCCGGCCCATTGTCGCTGATGCTGATCTTAATCCCGGCCTCGGCGTAGGTCCGGCTGCTCAATGTCAGCTCCCCCCCCTTCGCCATCGCCTGCACAGCATTCAGGATCAGGTTGATGAAGACCTGCTTGAAGGCGTTGCCGTCCACTTCCACCTCGGGCAGATCCGCATAGTCACGCACCAGCGTGATCTGCTTGCGGTTAATCTCGTAACCGAGAAGCACCAGCACGTCCTCCAGCACCTTGTTCAGTTCGGTGCGCTTGCGCTTGACTGTGGAATTGCCGGAGAAGGAGAGCAGGCCGCTGGTCAGGGTCTTCAGTCGCGACACCTCGCTGTCGATCCGCTGCAGCAGCTCGCGCTGTTCGCCATCGAAACCTTCGTCCCGCAGCAGCAATTGACTCGCATAGCCAATGACCGCCAGCGGGTTGTTGATCTCATGGGCGATCCCGGCACTCATGCGACCGACCTCGGCCAGTTTTTCCGACTGGATGGTCTGCGCCAGCAGCTTTTCAAACTCGGTGATATCCTCGACGATAACAACCACGCCAATCGTCTCACCGTTCTCTTTCAGTGGCGCCAGCCGACGTTTCTGCAGACGGTTGCCACCCGCCCGGCCGCGGTGCAGAATCCGCAGCTTTTCCGCTTCACCGGTGGAAAGCACCCGCCGCAGACGTTCGGCAATCCCTTCTTCTTCCAGCACCGGGAACAGCTCCAGAACCGATTTGCCCAGGGCCTGCTGCGCGCCGATGCCGCTCATCCGCCCCATCCGCTTGTTCCAGGAGGTGATGCGCAGCTGGCGGTCCACCGTATAGATACCAAGACTGACACTCTGCAGAATCCGCTCATTGACCTGATGCAGTTCTTCGTTGGCCCGCGACATGGCGCGCACATCCCTGTAGAGCCGGGCGTTTTCGATGGCAATAGCGGCCTGCCCGGCCATGGTCAGCAGAGCGTCGCAGTCGGTCTGATTGAAGGCGCCGGGACGGGGACTCTCCACGTTGAAGACGCCGATCACCCGGTCGCGGGAGATCAGCGGCACCGCCAGCTCCGAGCGGGCGCCGTCGATCCCGACCACGTAATCATCGAGCTGAGTCAGATCCTCGATCAGCATCGGCTCGCCGCTGCTGGCCACCCGGCCCATCACGCCGCGACCGACGGAGAGCAGCGGCTCGGTCGATTCAGGGCTATAGCCGAACGCCGCCACCGTGCGCAGCGACTGACCGTCCTCGGTCACCAGCCGGATGATGGCGTTCTCGAAACGGAAGACTTCCCGGGAAATCTCCAGAATCCGGTCGAGCAGGTGATCCAGGTCGGTGATCGACGCCAGCTCCTTGCCGATATCAATCAGCGCCTGGAATAATTTCTGTTGCTGGGTTTCCGGGCTCATCAATCCGCCATCAACAAAATAGCCTCAGCCACTTCTTTCAGCGACTTGCGTTTATCCATCGCCAGCTTCTGCATCTTGCGGTAGGCCTCCGGCTCAGACAACCCCTGGGAGATGAACACCCCCTTGGCCTTTTCGATCAGCTTACGGGTTTCCAGGGTCTGCTTCAGATCGCTGACCTCCTTGCGCAGCTCGTTCATGCTGATAAAATGGTGGATCGCCAGGTCGACAGCCGGCGGCAGATCTTCGTTGCGGAACGGCTTGAGCAGATAGCTCATCACCCCCGCATCGCGCGCCCGTCCGACCGTCTCGGTATCGTGGGTTGCAGTCAGCAGGACAATCGGTACGGGGTTGTTTTTGCCTATTTTTTCAGCAGCCGTGACTCCATCCATAACAGGCATCTGCACGTCCATCACCACCAGCAGCGGTCTTTCAAGGGCCACCAGGTTCACCGCCTGGGCACCGTCCGACGCTTCGATTATCCGCTCAAATCCATAGCTATCAAGAGTTTCCATCACCTGCCGACGCATCAAGGGCTCGTCATCAACCACCAGAGCTGTTTTCATATTCTGTTCTCCCGGGGAGTTATTGGAAATTTCAGTTACAGAGAAGAGTTGCATAGAGGATGCCAGCAATGCCCGGGGTGGGGGCGGAGGCAGAGCAATCTGCTCCTGGATTGTGCCTGGAGAACGGGTTCTGTCCTCCCTGCGCGGAGATCCCTGGTGGGCATATGAGCAATGAAAAGAGCCCACGGGAATAAATCACGTGAGCCCTTGATGCGATCAGGTCGCGGTGCCGGTTTATCTTGTCCGGCGGGGGGGGATGCTCGGAAACTAGTTTTTTTGCGCCGCGCCGTGGGTCAGGATGATGTCATCCCCCGCAGCGACCGATCCACCGTTCAACACCCTGGCGAAAATCCCCTCCTTCGGCATGACGCAGTCACCGGCCTGGTGGTAAATGGCGCAGCGGGTATGACATTCCTTGCCGATCTGGGTGACTTCAAGCAGACAGTCATTGATCCGCAGCTGGCTCCCCACAGGCAGGTCGACCAGGGAAATCCCCTCGGTGGTTAAATTCTCGGCAAAATCACCGCTGTCGACATCCAGCCCGAGGGCGCGCATCTTTTCGATACTCTCCCTGGCCAGCAAGCTCACCTGGCGATGCCAGTCACCGGCGTGGGCATCACCGACAATCCCATGGTTTTCCCGCAGTTCGACCTGTTTGGCCGGGGTCTTGCGTTCTCCCTTATTGCGGCTGATACAGGTTGCGACAATCTTTGCTGCCATCCTAGCCTCCTATCTTTGCCATGCTGAATGCTGTTGAGGGATTCTGATCCTTGTCCAGCTGATGCCGCGGAGGCTTGGATTGAATGACCTGCCGCAGGGTCTTTTGCAGGCGTTCAATCCCCGGGGCCGCCAGGTCGGGGCGCAAGTCAACTGCCCCCTGATTGAGCAGGCAGCTTTTCGCAAAACCGGTCGACGTAACGCGGATGCGATTACAACTGCCGCAAAAGTGATCACTCATCGGACTGATGATGCCGATCGTGCCGGGAGCACCGGCTATCCGGTAGGGTTTTGCCGGGCCACTGAGCCGGGTGCTGGAAAGCGGCTGAAGATCGAACCGGTTCTGCAGCCGGGTCAAGATGTCCCGGCTGGGGACAATTTTCTCTTTCCAGTCGGGTTCGCGAATGGTCGGCATGTACTCGATAAACCTGATGGACCAGTCCTTCTCCTGGCTGAGTGTCGCGAAAGGGACGATTTCATGATCATTGACGCCGCGCATGACAACCATGTTGAGCTTGATCTTCAGGCCAACGGCTTCAGCTTCGGCCACCCCCCGCAATACCTTTTCCAGGTCCCCCCCCCGGGTAATCGCTTTGTAGGTCTCAGCCTGCAGGGAATCGAGGCTGATGTTCAAGCGCTGCACCCCCGCACTCCGCAGCGCATGAGCCTGACCGCAAAGCAGCAGGCCGTTGGTTGTCAGGGTCACTTCGTCAATCCCGGCGGTCTGCGCAACCTGGCGGATAAATCCGAGCACTCCCCTGCGGACCAGTGGCTCCCCGCCGGTGATGCGCACCTTGCGGACGCCGAGCGTGGTGGCCGCCTCGACAATGCGCAGAAAGTCCTCGAAGCGCAGAATCTCTTTGCAGCTGACCTGGTCGATGCCGTCGTTCGGCATACAGTACTGGCAGCGCAGGTTGCACCGATCGGTCACCGACAGGCGCAAGTAATTTATCGTCCGCCCCTGGGAATCATTCATTGAGATGCAGTTTCCTTCTTGCATGTGCCCAACTCGCTGCGAGACCCGTCAAGATTGTGGGCACGGGTCAGTCAGCTGCAGGCCGATGCGTGTCAAAGTTCGCAGCAGGTCAGCAGAAAATCGACAATCGCTGCGGGGTTGTTCAGGTCGAATTGCGGGACATCGACGTCTAGCTCGATGTCGGTTGCCACAGCCAACAGATCGGGATCGTGATGTTCCCCCCGGCAGAGGAGTGTGGCGTTACACTCCTGGCGAAAGACTTCAATTTTCGGCAGCCCCACCCGCTTGAACCCTTCGATGAGGATCAGATCGACATCCTTGAAATAGCGATCGATCAGCTCCCCGATGTCCGGTGGCTGCCGGTGCTGACTGACAAAAGCGAGTTTGCGGTTCGAACTGATCAGCATGCTGTCAGCACCGGCAGCGGTGAACCGGTAGCTGTCTTTGCCGGGATGGTCGATTTCGAAGCTGTGGGCGTCATGCTTGATCGCGCCGACTCTGTACCCGCGGGTTTTCAGCTCACTGATCAGGGCCGTCATCAGGGTGGTTTTCCCGGTCCCGGAGCGGGCGACAAAAGAGATCGCGGGTGGAGTGGACAATCGCCCCATCTCAGCTCCCCAGGGCCGTCGAAGCACCGAGCAGGTGCAGTTCAACCTCTTCTCCCGCCGCGAAGTAATCCTTTTCCGCGGCAAGCAGGGCGACCCCCTGGGCGTTAATCAGGGTCCTCAGGATGCCGGTGTTCTGATCCCCGGAGCTGCAGATTTTCATTTCTCCCTGCGCATCAAACTCGACCGCCACGCGCATCAGCTGCAACCTGCCGGACTTTTTGCGGATCGGTTCCTGCAGCTTCGCCTTGAACAGCGGCTTGAGAACGGTCCGGTGCCCCATCATCTTCAACAGAGCGGGTCGCACGAACTCCTCGAAGGTCATCATCGCCGAGACCGGATTCCCCGGCAGGGAAAAAACCGGCACCGTCCCCTTCAGGCCGAAAGCGGTCGGCTTGCCCGGCTTGATGTTGACTTTCCAGAAGTGCTGCTCGACCCCCAAGTCATCAAGCACTTCGCGCACGTAATCACGATCCCCTGCGGAAACTCCCGCCGACGTGATCAGTACGTCGGCCTCCAGCCCCCGCTTCATCTTTTCGTACAGATCGTCTTTGGTGTCACGGGCAATGCCGAGCACCACCGGGGCTGCGCCAAGTTCACGCACCGCTGCCGCAAGGGCCCAGGAGTTGCTGTTGACGATAGTCCCCGCGGCACCCTGCTCGCCCAGTTCCCGCAGCTCATCCCCGGTGGACAGGATGGCCACCCGGACCCGGCGCCCCACCCTCACCGTCGGCAGGTCCATGCTCGCCAGCAAACTGATTTCGGCAGGGCGCAGCACAGTGCCGGCCCCGATGATCAGGTCGCCGGGTCCGATATCCTCACCCTGCCAGCGGATGTGATCCCCCGCCTTCACCGGTCCGAGAATCGTCACCTGCTGAGGGGCCTCCCTGGTCTCCTCGAAGGGAACAACGGCATCGGCTCCCGGCGGGATCGGTGCTCCGGTCATGATTTTGACCGCGGTTCCCGGTTCGACTCGGCAGTTCAGTGCCCCTCCGGCGGGCAGGTACCCCGCCAGCGGAAGAACCGCTCCCGGAAAACAATCGGCGGCCCGCAGCGCGTACCCGTCCATGGCCGAATTATCGAAGGCCGGCAAAGGGAGCGGGGCGACGATATCTTCAGCCACGGCCCGCCCAACGGCATCAAGCAGCGGGCTATCTTCAGCTCCCAGAGGGTCAACGGAAGCGAGAATCTGCTCCCGCGCCTGGTAAAAAGAGAGATCCATTGTAAGCTCCTTGAAAAGACAGTCGCATCAGCGCTGTTGGACCTGGTTGAGACCGAGGTTGACCAGCAGGGCCACTCCCAGCAGCACCAGTCCCAGCGCAAGGCCGAAGGCAAACTCCCCCTTGCTCGTCTCCAGAGCGATGGCGGTGGTCATAGTCCGGGTGGTGCCACGGATGTTGCCGCCGAGCATCATCGCCACCCCGACTTCGGCGATCACCCGACCGAACCCGGCGATGATCGCGGCCATGACTCCGAAGCGGATCTCCCGCAGCAGCTGCAGGGCAGCCTGCAGACGTGTCGCGCCGAGGGTCAATGCGGTCTTGATGATCCGCTCATCCGCGCCGGCCACCGCGGCCAGCACATAGTTGGCGACAATCGGCGTCGCCAGGACCATCTGGCCGGCAATCATCGCCATCGGGGTAAACAGCAGACCAAGACTGCCGAGCGGCCCCTGACGGCTGAACAGGCCGAACAGGAACAGCCCGATGACCACCGTCGGCAGCGCCATCAGGGTGTTGAGCAGCGTGATCAGCAGCCGGCGACCGCGGAAACGGCTGATCCCCAGCCACAGGCCGATCGGCACCCCGAGCAGTGATGCCAGAAGGATGGCACAGCTGGAGGTGTAGAGGGAGGTCCAGACGGTCATCCGGACCTCCAGGTCGAAACCGACGATCAGCTCGACAGCCGTCAGCAGTGACTCGGTCAGATAACCCAATTCAATATCCTAATCAGCCACATAGAAGAGCTGCTCGCCGCCCTTGCGGAAACCGGTGATCAGCCTGCGGGCCTGGGCCGATGTCAGGTAATCGAGAAACTTCCCGGCCAGATCGACTTTGACATGCGGGTGTTTTTCCGGGTTGACCATGATCGCACCGTAGGGATTGAAAAGGCCTTTGTCACCCTCAACGGCAATCTGCAGTTCGGTCTTCGCCTTGAACGCGATGTAGGTGCCGCGGTCGCTCAGGGTGTAGCCCAGACGCTCACCAGCCATGACGATCACCTCTCCCATGCCGCGGCCAGCGGCCAGGTACCAGTCGCCGGCAGGCTCGATGCCGGCCTTCTTCCACAACTGCTTTTCCCGGGAATGGGTCCCTGAGTCGTCCCCCCGGGAGACGAAGGTGCTGCCGCTACCGGCGATTTTCCCCATCGCGGCAGCAGCGTCACTCCCCCCCCTGATCCCGGCGGGATCTGCGGGCGGGCCGAGGATGACGAAGTCGTTGTACATGACATCGCGGCGGTCGATGCCGAATCCGGCGGCGACGAACTTGTCTTCCTTGCTGCGGGCGTGGACCATCACCACGTCAACATCGCCGCTTTCTCCCAGCTTGATCGCCTTGCCGGTGCCGACCGCGATGACATCGACCTTGCAGTCGTTGGCCTCTTCAAACGGGGGCAGCAGTTCTGCCAGCAGACCGGAGTTTTCCGTCGAGGTGGTGGTGGCCAGGCGCAGATGCTGCGTGGCCAGCGCGGTCCCGGCCAGTAGCACCATGCCTGTCAGCAGAATCGCGATTTTCAGTGTTTTCATGCTTCCTGTCTCCTGAAATAAAAAAACGCCTTCCGCAGGAAAGGCGTAAACAGCCGCACCCATCGTGCGTCTGCAGGTCTTCTTTCCAAGCGGGAGGCCCGGTTGTTTCCGACCGGACCCGACGGTTCCAAATCCACGGCACGCGCCGACAGGAAGAGGAACTCGGAGAATAATAATGTGTCAATCCATTGAACGGCTCTGCTGAACTCCTGGTAAAGGCTGAGGGACGCTGCTGATCTGATTCAAGGGCCGATAATCCTTTTTGCCGTAACAGGCTCCGGCCTGCAGTTCTCCGGCCGCCAGGGTGATGGTTTCGCCTCCGAGCCGCTCCGGTTGGAAGGCATCGTGGGTGGCAATCACCACCGTCATTCCCCGTTGGGGCAGGCTGACCAGAAAGCGTTCCAGGCTCGCCACCTGACCGGCGTCAAGGTTCGCGGTCGGTTCGTCGAGCAGCAACAGCTTCGGCTGCAGGGCCAAAGCGCGGGCCAGGGCGACCCGACGGGACTCCCCTCCGGAAAGCTCTCTGGCGGGGCGGTGGACAAAACCCTGCAGACCGCAAGCCGCCAGCGCGTCCTCGATGCGTTGCCGCTGATCACTGCCATGGACCCCGCGCAGCTTGAGGCCGAACGCCAGATTCTGCCGCACGCTGCCGGAAAAAAGGTAAGGGTTCTGCTCGAGCAGGGTTATCTGCTGGCGAAGTTCCTGCAGGTTCGCCGGGGTAAATGAAACTGGCCTGCCGTCAAACGTAAGCCTCCCGCACTGAGGTGGTTGCAGCAGGGCCAGGAATTGAAGAAGGGTGCTCTTGCCGGCCCCGTTCTCCCCTGCCAAAGCATAGAGACGCCCCCTCGCCAGGCTCAACTGCCTTATCCGGAGAGAAAAATTGCCACGTTGCAGCTGGACGTCGTGCATCTCCATAAGCATGGTCATCAGGCATACCCCAAAAAAAAACTCCTTCCGCCTGGAAGGAGCCCTGACAGCCGCGAACAGCTTAAAACTGTTGAAGCGGCCGTATTCAGGATCCCCTTTCCAAACGGGAGGCCCGCCCGTTTCCAGACAAACCCATCGATCGAATCACCATAAGAACTCAATCCCTTAGGCAAAACGATTCGGAGAACCGATATTTATATTTATGGATTAACTGCTGTTACGCTCGCGTGACAGCTCTGGCAGCGGCGCGTCACCACTGCCGAAATTCCCCCGCAGGCGGAAGTAATCCTCCGGGGTGTTGATATTCTGAAAACTCTTTTCCCCGGGGTCAAGTTCTATCACATCATGGTGGGGAATTTCCACAACTTTTACCTGATCGAAAAAAAGCACGATCCGCCGCTGCCCGGCATCGAGGATTCTTTCCATGGCGGGCAGACAGGTCTTGCTGTAGAGGGCGTGGAGCGGCTCGTGCCCTCCCCTGCTGTTCGGAATAACCAGATCGCCGCGATCCGCCTGTGCGCAGATATGTCGCACGACGCGGGCCGAGATAAAGGGCATGTCGCAACCGACGACAAAAATCTGCTCATGCTTTGCGTGCAGCAGCCCGGAGTGAACCCCGGCCAACGCACCCTGCGCATAATAGAGGTCGGGAACCTTGCGGCAGTCAAGATCTCCGTAGAGTTCGGGCGAATTGGTAACGATAACGACTTCATCGAAGAGCGATGCCATCCGGGCGAAGACATGGTCGATGAACCTGGCGCCCTTGATCGGCAGCAGCGATTTGTCGCTCCCCATGCGGCGGCTCTCCCCGCCGGCAAGGATAACCCCGGTGATGCCGGGAATCCGGCTTTTTTCATCCGCTATCAGCAGCTGCCGTGGATGGCTGTAGATCTCCAGGCCGCTCCCGCGCAGGTATCCGACCAGAGTTATCCCGGCCTGATGACAGAGTTCGATCGCCTTGTCAGTGGGAGAGGTGCGGGACGCGATCAGGCCGATGCCGAGGCGGGTCGCCTTGGCGACCATTTCAGTGGAGATGCGCCCTGAAGTGACCAGCATCTTGTCCCGCAGGTCGATCTGCCGGAACAGCGCTTCCCCGGCGAGGCGATCAAGGGCATTGTGTCGACCGATATCCTCGGCAACAAGGAGCAGGCCTGTCGCATCGCCGATCGCCGCCGAGTGGATTCCGCCATGGTCGCGATACTGTTCGGCGCGGCGGTTCAACTCCCTGAACAGCCGGAACAGCTCGTCACTGCAGTAAGTGCGTTGCCGCGCTGTTCCGGCAAACAGGTTTTGCGGCAGGTTGTAGGCGATGCCGGTTCCGCAACCGGAGGTCAGGGTCGGCTGCAACTGTGCAGGAAGATCCCCCCGGATACGCACCTCCGCCAGCCCGAACTCCCGGCAGATCCCCATTGAAAGAATATCATCGAGAGTCTCGACAAAACCCTGCAGACGGAAAAAACCGGCCAGCAGGAAGTTCAGCTGATGTGGAGAACAGACCAGGGTTGCCAGTTCCCGTCCATTGACACGCAGGCGCAACGGGTATTCCTCGACAACCCGCCTCTCGGTCTGTTCGCTCCGCCCCTGAGTGACACGGACAATTTTCTGTGTCATCTTTCCCATCGTATAATCCCCTGCCTCCAAATCGCCGACCGAAACAATCGCCGGCAACCCTCACAGCAAGCATCCTTTTTAAGATTACCGCCTCTGCGCGTCCGCTTCAATCTTTTTGCAGTGCGGGAAGCCCTGCGACAGAACGAACCGCCTCAGGGCAGCGACACCTCTTTTCAGCGGGCCTCGGTCACTGTTTCCCCCGCGGGAAAAGTTCCGGCCTCCGGCGCCTGCTCCCCGGTCTCTATCTTGCGAAACTGATCGGGGAGCGAATAATCGACCGTTTCCGGGTGGTGCTCGAAAATCGGGAAGTAGCGGGCGATCAGGACGAAGAACAGGATGTGTCCGGCGATGATGCCGACCGTCACCAGCGTCTCGATCAGCGAAGGATAGTAGATCTGATTGGGGTCCATCATGCCGAACATAGATACATTGAAACGGTTCAGCACCAGCCCGAGAACCACCAGGCAGGCAGCGATCACGCGACGGCGATCATCATTCCGGATCGATTTCTGGGCAAACATGAAAAACGGCAGAATGAAACCGAAACCAAGCTCAAGAAAGAACAGCAGAGTCAGCACAGGCCGGTCGAAAAACGGGCCGTCTGACAGGGCAAACAAGCTGAACAGGCGGACGAAGAGATAGAGGCCCAGAGTCCAGGGCATGATTTTCGCCAGGGTGCGCAGCAGGGTCCCTTCGTTCGGTTGCCCCATCCATTTATGACAGGCACTCGCCTCGATGATGATGATGCACATCCCTGTACAGATGGCGCTGATCCAGAACAGCAACGGTAACAGCGGGTTGTACCAGAGGTTATGCAACTTGTCGACGGCGATGAGGAAGAAGGTGCCAAGGGTCGACTGGTGCAGGGTCGAGATCGCCGCCGCCGACACCACCAGGGGCATCTCGATCCAGCGCAGCAGCCTCAGCGGAAGGTGCAGGCCGAATCTTTCGCAGACCGGCGAGAGGAATTCGAGGAACAGGACGGTGGTGTAAGCCGCCACGCACATGGAAACCTCGAACATCGGCGAGTGAACATTCCAGTAACGGAACACATGCCAGCCCCGTTGGGGCTGGCCCAGGTCGAGAAGCAGGCCGATGGAAACCAGCGAGTAGCCGAGGAAGCCGGTGACGATCGCGGGCCGGACCAGAGGTTCGAGCTTCTTGATACCGAAGCAGTGAACGATGGCGCCAAGGGTAAACGCGCCGGCCGCCAGGGGGACGGCGGTGACGACATCGAAGGAGATCCACAGCCCCCAGGGATAGGTATCGTTCAGGTTGGTGGTCGCGCCGAGGCCGTAGACGAAGCGCAGCAGCGAAGCAATCACGCCGACCCCGACCAGCAGCATCAGCAGCTTGATGAACCAGTGGAAACTGTTGACTTCATTGGCAATACGACGTGTAGCGGTCATTCTTGCTCCTCCTTTGGCTGGGCAGCGCCCTGCTCTGCCAGCTGTGCTTGTTTCTCGTTCTTGAGGCGATCACGCCGGTGGGTAATCCAGGAGAAGGCGGAAAGACCGCCGCCCACCGAAAGGAACACTCCCGGCACCAGGCGCAGCGCCTGCCAGGTGTACCCGGGCAACGGCCGCAGGGTCACCGACTTGAAGCCAAGCTCGTCGAAGGGCAGGGAGGTCAGGTAGATGACACTGGTTCCGCCTGCCTCCTCCTTGCCATACACCTTGTTGATATAACGGTCTGGATAGCGGGCCAGCCGTTGTTCGGCAAGCTTGATCATCTCGTCGCGGGGCCCGTAGCTGATCGCCATCGCACACGCGGTAGCGCAGGCCGGCTGGAGCCCCTCCTGGATCCGGTTGTAACAGCCGGTGCATTTTTTGACCAGAGGCAACCCCTTGCTCCATTCGTACTTGGGCACACCGAAGGGACAGGCGATCATACAGAAGCGGCAACCGATACAGCGCTCAGCCTTGTAGATGACCGGACCTTCGGCGGTCTTTTCGAAAGCCCCGACCGGACAGACCGATGCGCAGGCCGGCTCGTTGCAGTGCATGCACATCTCTTTGTAGAAGGCGAACTCATTCTGTCCATTCTTCCGGTAGTCGCGGAACTTGATCCGGGTAAAGGTGTATTCAGACATGGCAGGCGGGTTCTGATAGCCCTCGCCGCTGAAAAATTCGGTCTCTTCCGCCTCCAGCTGATTCCACTGCTTGCAGGCCACCTGACAACCACGGCAGCCGGTACATTTGGTCATGTCGATCAGGAAGGCGTTGTTCTTCGATGTCTCTACCTTGCTCATGATTTAATGCCCCCTTTCTCGATATTGCAGAGGAATGCCTTGTACTCCGGAATCGTGGTATTGGCGCAACCCACTGCGGTGGTCAGCATGTTGGCGCTGCCGCCCGTGGCCAGTCCGTTGAAACCGAAATGCCAGGGCAAGCCGACCTGCTCAACCATCTTGCCGCTGACCCGCAGCGGTTTGATCCGCGCGGTAACCAGGGCACGGGCTTCGATGGATCCACGCTCGGAAGAAACCGTGACCAGGTCGCCGTTCTTCAGCCCCTTCCACTTGGCCAACTCCTCGCTGATCTCGACAAACATATCGGGCACCAACTCCACCAGCCAGGGCAGGTTGCGGGTCATTGCCCCGGCCTGCCAGTGCTCGGAAACCCGGTAGGTGGTGCCGACATAGGGATACCTGCCGCTGTTGTCGATCTTACCGGGGATGGCGACCGCCGGGTTGCTTTGCTGCGCGCTCATGGCGTTGGCGACCGGGCTCTCCATCGGCTCGTAGTGTTCCGGCAGGGGACCATCGGCCAGTCCGGCGGCGAACAGCCGGCCATAGCCTTCAGCGAGCATGATGAAGGGGGATTTCGTGCCGTCCTCGCTCATCGGCGCCCAGCCGCCGTCGGGGACATCCCCTTCCCATTTGCGGGTCAGGCTGTTCCAGCTGATAACCGGCTTCTTCGGGTTCCACGGCCTGCCATTCAGATCGACCGAGGCACGGTTGTAGAGGACGCGGCGGTTGACCGGCCAGCACCATGACCAGTTATGGTAGAAACCCATACCGGTCGGGTCTTCCTGGCCGCGACGCTTCATCATGTTGCCGTCTTCCGTGTAGGAATTGCAGTAGAGCCAGTTGCCGCTGGTAGTCGAGCCGTCGGCCTGCAGGTAGGCGAAGGAGGGCACCTGCTGCCCCTTCCGGAAGGACTTGCCCTTGACCACGGTGTCGCGGGTGAACTGGCCGTTGCACTCGCGGGCCACCTGGTCGATATCCGGCTCGTGACCGTTGCCATAATTCCAGGCTAGGTCGGTGATCGGGCCGGGGAAGACACCGTCTTTGGCATAGAGCTTCTTCAGGTTCTTGACCCACTGGTCGATCATGAAGGCGTCGCTCTCGGCGTGGCCGGGCGGATTGACCGCCTTGTAGCGCCACTGCGCCCAGCGGCCGGAGTTGGAAATGGACCCTTCCTTTTCCACCGATGACGCCGCGGGAAGCAGGAAGACTTCGGTGTCAATATTCCGCGGATCGACGCCGGGTCGTCTCCAGAACACCGAAGTCTCGGTCTCCCACAGATCGGCGGCGACCATCCACTTGAGATTGTCGAGGCCGTTGGCGATGGCTCCGGCATCGGGGCCACCGACGATCGGATTGGTGCCCATGCAGACCAGCCCTTCGAAACCGCCACCCTGCAAGCGCTCCATCAGCTTGATAAAAGAGTAGTTGCCGCTCCGCTTCGGCAGGTAGTCGTAGCAGAAATCGTTCTTTCCGGTCGCCGCATCGCCCCAGTAGGCTTTCAATAAACTGGCCATGTACTTGGGGGTGTTGCTCCACCAGTTGGCGCTCTGCGGGTCATTGGTCTGCGGTGTCCACTTGGCGTTATAGGCCGCCAGAGTCTTGTTGTCGAAGGTCGGGACCTTCAGGTATCCGGGCAGGATATGATAGAGGATCGCATAGTCGGTCGAACCTTGCACATTCGACTCGCCCCGCAGGGCATTGATCCCGCCACCGGCGAGTCCGATGTTGCCGAGCAGCAGTTGCAACATAGCATAGGAACGCACGTTCTGGGTGCCGTGGGTATGCTGGGTGGTCCCCATGGCGTACATGATGGTCGCGACCTTACCCGGCTTTCCGGTCGCGGTGAACGCCCTTGCCACGGCCATGTAATCCTGAATTGCAGTACCGGTGATTTCGCAGACTTTTTCCGGGGTGTAGCGAGCGTAGTGCTGCTTCATCAACTGATAGACGCTGCGTGGATGTTCCAGGCTGTCATCGCGCAGCGGATTTCCATCCGCGCCAATCTGGTAGGCCCAGGTTTCTTTCCCGTAGCGGAAGTTCTCGGCATCGTAGCCGGAAAATATCCCGTCGTTAAAATCGTAATTTTCACTGACCAAAAATGCCGCGTTGGTATAGTTGACCACGTACTCCCTGTGGATCAACCCGTTCTGCAGCACATGATTGATCAACCCGCCGATAAAGGCGATGTCGGTCCCGGGACGCAGCTGGGCGTAGGTGTCAGCCTTGGACGAGGTCCGGGTGTAACGCGGATCGACGGAAATCAGCTTGGCCCCGTTGTCCATCGCCTGTTCCACGTACTTGAAAGAGATCGGGTGGTTCTCTGCAGGGTTGGAACCGATGCACATGATGACATCGGCATGCTGGATATCAATCCAGTGGTTGGTCATTGCTCCGCGACCGAATGAGGCTGCCAGACCGGCAACTGTGGCGCTGTGTCATATTCGTGCCTGGTGTTCGAGGTACCCCACCCCCATCGCCCGGGCGAACTTGCCGAGCAGGTAGCACTCCTCGTTATCGAGTGCGGCCGCGCCGATCATCGCCATGCCGTCATTGCGATTGACGGTGTACATCTCGCCGTCAATTTTTTCCTGCTTGACGAAATTCCGGTCGCGGGTCTCCTTCATCAGCTCGGCGATTCGTTTCATCGCCCAGTCCCAGGACTTCTCTTCCCACTTGTCGCTCTTCGGCGCGCGGTACTGCACCGTGGTCAGGCGCCTCTCGTTATTGGCCACCTGGAACAGGGCACTCCCTTTCGAGCAGAGCGCCCCCTGGTTGATCGGATGCTCGGGATCACCCTCGATGTTGACGACCTTGCCGTCCTTGGTGTGCACGATCATTCCGCACCCGACGGCGCAATAGGGGCAGACCGTGGTGCTGGTCTGCAGCCCCTTGGTCCGCAGTGCCGGGGTCTCGACTCCGGCCTTCGCCGGTGTCCCGGACAGGGCCACTGCCCCGGCGGCAAATCCACCACCCTTGAGAAAATTTCTTCTGGAAATTCCCATATGCTTCTCTCTCCTTTGCTGTTCATTACCCAGGCCGGCAATCTCGCCGGCCATAACAAGCTGGATGGCAACAAATGGCAACAGTTGTGCCAAGCCATCAATGCGATCAAACAGAACTTTGTTTTCCCTATTAAAACAAGATGATGGGATTTTCCTGACGCACACGGAAAGATCATCTCGGCCGACACCGAGTGGGTCATTTCTTCCCACCAGGGAAGAAATGACCCACTTTTCAAGGGTCGCGAAAACGACTTTCAAAAAAGCACTTTTTCTGTTTACATAACCGGGACAGGGAATCTTGACAGGGGTTGGTAATGGATGAAAAAATTCTGATCTGTGACGACGAAGAGGGGATGCGCCTCTATCTCGGGAAAATCCTCCGCAACTGGAACTACCAGGTGGAAAGCTTTGCCGAGCCGGAGATGCTGCTCCGCTGGGCCAACGAAACGGAGAGCGTGGGCAGCCTGCTGCTGCTCGACATCAAAATGGCCCAGATGGACGGAATCGAGGCTCTCCGGCGGATCAAGCAGCTGCGCCCCGCCCTTCCGGTGGTCATGATGACCGGCCACGGGACCATCGAATCGGCGGTGGAAGCGATGAAGCTGGGGGCCTACGATTACCTGACCAAGCCCTTCCCCCAGGAGAAACTGCTGGCGATGGTCCGGCACTGCCTGGAAGCACAGCGCCTGCGCGAAGAGAACAACATTCTGAAACGGGAGATCAGGGAACACCATATCCCCGCCCCCCCGGTTTTCCAAAGCAGCCGCTTCGGCGAAGTCCTGCAGATGGCCCAGGATGTGGCCGACAGCGACGCCGCGATTCTGATCCTGGGAGAGAGCGGCACCGGCAAGGAGCTGATTGCCAGCTCAATCCATTACGCCAGTCGCCGCGCTGAGCAAAGGTTCCTGACCGTCAACTGCGCGGCCCTCTCGGAGACCCTGCTGGAAAGCCAGTTGTTCGGCCACCTCAAGGGAGCATTTACCGGGGCGACGCAGACCCAGAAGGGTCTGCTCGAAGAGGCTGACGGGGGGACCCTCTTCCTCGATGAGATCGGTGAACTCAGCCCCGCGCTCCAGGCCAAGCTGCTCCGTGTCCTGCAGTTCGGTGAAGTCCTGCCGGTTGGCTCGACCAAACCCCGCCAGGTCGATGTCCGCTTTCTCGCGGCCACCAATAAAAAACTGGAACAGGAGATCGTCAAGGGGAACTTCCGGGAGGATCTGTTCTACCGGATCAACGTCATCAGCCTCGAACTGCCGCCGCTGCGCGACAGGGTTGAAGATATCGAGCCACTGGCCAGGCATTTTCTCGATCGCATGGCCACCAAACTCCGCTATCCGCTCCCCCTCATCCAACCCGCAGCCATGGCCGCGATGCAGCGCTATCATTGGCCGGGCAATGTGCGCGAACTGGAAAATGTCATTTCCCGCTGCGCCATTCTCTCTCGCGGAAACCCGATCGGGACAGAACTGCTGCCGTTCAACACGGCGGCGGCCAGTCACCTGCAGTTGCCACCCGACTCCCCCTTCACCCTGCGTGAGGCGGAAAAACTCCAGGTGCTCCGCGCCCTTGAGCAGACGGCATGGAACAAGAAACAGGCTGCACAGCTGCTCGAGACCTCCAGAAAAACCCTTGACCGCAAGATCAAGGAATACCACCTCAGCCAGGACTCGTCGGCGGACAGATGAAATCCGTTCCGCAAAAAGGCATGTCGATCCGGGGCAAAATGACCCTGGCGGCCCTCACCCCCCTGGTCACGATCCTGCTGCTGGTCTCCTTTGCCGCTTTTTACCTGATCAATGGCTGGATCGTCGGCAACACCCAGCAGCAGATCCGCAATGATCTGAGCGCAGCGCACGAGGTCCTCCATCACGAGGAGCTGCGCATCAGCAACATCGTGCGCTTCACCGTCAGCATGGACAGGCTGGCCAGGGCCCTGACCGAGGGGGATCTGCAGTTCATCAGCGAAGAGCTCGAAATCATTCGCCAGCGGGAAGGGCTCGACCTGCTGACCCTGACCGATGAAACCGGCAAAATTATTCGTGCGGAAGAGGTCGTCGACAAGGGGGCTCCCCTGTCCTTCGCCAGGCAGGTCTTGCGCGGCGACGAGTTCTCCGGGACGGTCCTGTTAACTCCTGCTGAAATGCTTCGTGAAGCCCCTGATCTCGCAGCACGGGCGCTGATCCGCCATAATGACATCCCCGGCGCTGATGAGCGGCGCGGCATGGTCCTGATCGGCGCAGCTCCGCTGCGCAACCGGCAGCAGGAAGTGATCGGCTGCCTTTACGGGGGCATCCTGTTAAACGGCAACCTGACGCTGATTGACCGGATCAAAGATGTCGTCTATGGCGAGAAACGGTACGAAGGGACCGAGATCGGCAGTGCCACGATATTTCTTGAAGGGCTGAGAATTGCCACCACCATCCGCCTGAAAAACGGTGATCGGGCGCTGGGAACGGAGATTTCCCGGGAAGTTGCCGACGCCGTTCTCGAGGATAAACAGACCTGGCTGGCGCGCGCCCGAGTTGTCGACGAATGGTATCTGACTGCCTATGAACCGATCCTCGGTCCGGCAGGACAGGCGATCGGCGTCCTTTACGTGGGGCAGCTCGAAGAGCCATTCAATGCACTGAAGCGGAAAATTTCGCTGCTGCTAGTGGGCCTGCTGCTGCTCGGCGGCACCCTGGGCCTGCTGCTCAGCCTTGCCATCGCCCGACGACTGTCCCGCCCTCTGCAGCAGCTCGCAGCCTCCGCGAAACGGGTGGCCGCCGGAGACACGGAGATTCTCCTGCCGATCACCAGCCATGACGAGATCGGCCACCTCACCAGAACCTTCAACCAGATGACCGCGACGTTGCGCGAAAGAGACCAGCGCCTGCTTGGCCTGAATCGAGAGCTGGAAGGAAAAGTTCAGCAGCGCACTGCCGAGCTGGAAGAGAAAGGGCTGCAGCTCATCAGGGCTCAGGAGAAATTGCTGCACAACGAAAAGCTGGCCGCCATCGGCTCCCTTGCGGCAGGGGTGGCCCACGAAATCAACAACCCGACTGCGATTATCCGCGGGAACGTTGAGCTGTTGCAGATGATCCTGGCTGACGGAGCCCCCGGCCGCGAAGAAACCGACGAGATCCTGAAACAGACGGAACGGGTTTCGATGATCACCAGAAACCTGCTCAGCTTTGCCCGCGAACAGGTGGTCACCCCGGAGCAGGTCCAGCTGAATGACCTTCTGGAGGAGATCCTAGCCCAGCTCAGCCACCAGGTCAGCTTGAGAGATATCCAGGTCGTCAGGGCGTTTTCTCCATCCCTGCCGCCAGTCGAGGGGGACCGGGAACGCCTGCGGCAGGTTTTTACCAACGTTCTGTTAAATGCGGTCCAGGCGATGGATGGCCGGGGAACCCTGTCTCTCGGCAGTCACGCTGGTGATCGCAGTGTGCGCATCACAATCCAGGACAGCGGTCCGGGACTTTCAGATGATCTCAGGGGGAAAATCTTTAATCCCTTCTTCACCACCAAGAGCAACGGGACAGGACTGGGGCTATCGGTCTCCTACGGCATTGTGCAGGCGCATGGCGGATCCATTGACGTGTTCTCCGGCGAAGAGGGAGGGGCTGTGTTTCAGGTCCATCTGCCATTCCCGCATGCGTTTTCTGACAATCATGCCGGAGAGCAACCGTTCAGAACGGGTTAACAAACCGGAAAGGATCGGCCATTGAAAAAGAATCAGAAACAGGACGGCGTCTTCAGGGAAGCCTGGGAGAATATGTCCAACGACATCTCAAAACTGCTGCCGCAAAAGTTGCAGAGACGTGCAGGGAAGAAAAAAATGCTCATTCTGCTCGCGATTGTCGAATTGCTGGTTCTTGGCGCGGCTGGCAAATTCCTCTACGACTGGCTGTTGAGTTAACTCGGCACTCCGATAAAAACCTCAAAACACAACAAGCAGGCCACCGTACAGACAGCATGACATCTGGCTCCTGAGTCCGGTGAGCATCCCGTCCCTCCCACATTCGTCCGGTTACAGAAGATTTTTCCATCAGGTCCTTGACGATCGTTCCCACAGTGATATGGGTTAGTAAGGAGCAGGCGATGCGTCACGGAAGAATAGCAAACATGCTGCGGACCATCGAATCGGAGACCGAATTCACCAAAGGCCTGACCGGTCGGGCCGCACTCGATCCGCGCGTGCTGGAGGTGATGAGACATGTCCCGAGGGACGAGTTTGTCCCCCGCGCGATAAGGTTCAAAGCCTTCGACAATAACGCCCTGCCGATCGGTGAAGGGCAGACCATCTCCCAGCCGTTCATCGTCGCCCTGATGACCGATCTGCTCGAGACGCGGGAGGACCACCGTGTCCTCGAAATCGGCACCGGCTCAGGCTATCAGGCCGCCATCCTGTCCCGCCTGGTCAAACATGTTTACAGCCTGGAGATCGTCCCCGTTCTGGCTGAGCGGGCGATGCACAGGCTGAGAACATTGGGGTACGACAATGTCGAGGTGAGACTCGGCGATGGTCACAGCGGCTGGCCCGCGCAGGCCCCTTTTGACGGGATCATCATCACCGCCGCCGCCAGCCACCTGCCACCGAAGCTTCTGCAGCAGCTGAAACCGGGGGGCCGGCTGGTCATCCCCCTCGGTATGACGGGCAGGCATCAGGAGTTGCTGCTGGTGTCAAAGGACCTGAATGGGCAATGCCACACCAGGGACATCCTCGGGGTGGTATTTGTCCCGCTGGTCGGAGGCTCCGAAGAGGCTCTGGCCGAACACTGAACACAGCTGAAACCCTCTAGGGAGGCAGACATGCTTGTCGGCGAATATTGTAACCGCGAAGTGATCATCACCGGTCGGGAGACCTCCATTCTCGAAGCGACGCAGCTGATGCGCCGGCATCATGTCGGTTCCTTGATTGTCGTCGATGAGCAGGAAGGGAAAAGTATTCCGGTCGGGATCATCACCGATCGGGATATCGTGGTGGAACTGCTGGCGGCGGAAATTGACCTGAACAGTGTATCCATCGGCGATGCGATGAGCTATGAGTTGGTCACGGTGACCGAACAGGACGACATCATGGAGACGGTGGAGAAAATGCGCGGCTGGGGGGTGCGACGGCTACCGGTGATCGACAGTGAGGGCGCCATCGTCGGCATCTTCGCCGCAGACGACATGCTCGAACTGATCGCCGAACTCTTGACCGGCCTGGTTAAACTGGTCAGCGTCGAACAGCTCCGCGAACAAGTCCGGAGGAGATAGTCACGAGAGCGCGAAGGGGGCCCTCCTGACGTTCGACCAGGCCTATTTGATCCGGGTGTCCCGTCCTGAAAGAAGTTTACATTCAGCAGGCCTGTCTATCGGCAGCGTAGCCAGGCAACGCAAGAAACGGACGCAACCTGATTGCACGACTGGCTTTTACCGGTCATTGCCGCTGTGGTGAAAAGCGACGTGACCGATCAGCAGGCCAAGCAGCAGGAACGCCTGACCCCGGTGTCAACAACCGGGGGAATACTCCCTGACGAACTGCCGGTCGGACCTGCGGAGACAGATTTGGTGACCGCCACCGGGGCATTCCCGAGCAGCGCTGCACAAATGACCTTCTTCAGTGATCCGGCCACGCAGACCTCCCTCTTTCGCTCGTTCTTTTCGGGTGAACCACAGCGGTGACGCCCCTGAATGGCAAGGGTGCATATATATTTACCCTGCCGGATCTCTTCCCCATTGTGCCGCTCTTTTACATCACTTTACAAGGCCGATCTTGACAATATTTAAACGAATGTTTTAAATGTCCGTATAACCCTCAACCCAGGACCGACCATGTCTCAACCAGACACCAAAAGCCGCATCCTCGATGCGGCAGAGCAGCTGTTCGCCAGGCACGGCTTCCATAACACCTCGATCCGTGCCATCACCAGCGAAGCCGGGGTAAACCTGGCCTCGGCAAACTATCACTTCGGTTCGAAAGACGCCCTGTTGCTGGCGGTTTTCGAGCGCCGCCTGTTGCCTCTGAACAGGGAGCGCTCAGAGCGGCTGCTTAAGATCCTGGAACAGGCCGAGCAGGCAGGAGTGCTTCCTGCAGTCAGGGACCTGATGCGGGCCTTCATCGAACCGACCCTGTCATTCCGCAATCAGGGGCCCGGTACCCGGGCGTTTGTCTCGCTGATCGGCAGATCGATGGCGGAAATGGACTCGACCATTCGCGACTGCTTCATCCCCCTGATCGAACCGTTGTTCAAACTGCTGTTCAGCAGTCTGCAACGCGCCCTGCCCGCCCTCCCTCCGGCCATCCTGCTGACCCGGCTGCAGTTCGCCATGGGCGCGATGGGACGGACCATGTGCGCACCGGATCAGAGACCGCTGCAGGTCGATGTCGAACCCTCTCCTGCCGATTCCGCCGCGGTCGCCGAAGCCCTGATCGGGTTTGTCTGTGCCGGACTGGAGGCGCCATGCTGAGAATCAGTCCTGCCCTGATCTGCGTCCTGCTGCTGGCCGGCTGCAGCCTGCACCAGCCTCGGAATGTCGGTCTGCCGGCGGAACTCCCGGAACAGTACCTGGAACAGACCACCCCAGCGGAGACAGCCGTCACCCCGGAACGCTGGTGGCTGACGCTCAACGACCCGCAGCTTGACCAGTTGATGAGTGAGCTGTTTGCCGAAAACCTGCAGCTGGCCCAGGCCTTCGCCCGGCTGGAACAGTCGCGCGCGGTGCTCGGCTCGGTGAGCAGCACCCGCTACCCGTCGCTGAGTCTCGAAGGACAGGCCGGTCGTTCCCGGCAGCCGCAGCTCAGCGGTGACTTCACCGGCGACAGCTGGCAGCTGGCGGCTACTGCGACCTTTGAAATCGACCTGTGGAACCGGCTGAAATCGCAGATCGCTGCCGCGGAAAAGGACTTCTCCGCGTCGCTAGAAGACCTGAGTACCCTCTACCTGGGCTTATCGGCACAACTGGCTGATCTTTATTATCAGGCGGTGGCCCTGCGCGCCCAACTCGAACTGAGCGACCGGACGATCACATCCTCGGAGGAGACACTGGCCCTGGTGGAGCGTCGCTACCAGAAAGGGCTGGTCCAGTCGATCGATGTCTATCAGTCACGCCAGATCCTCACCGGGGCGCGCGCCAACCGTCACCTCAACGAAGCGAATTTGGCCGTCGTGGAACATGCCATCGCGGTCCTGCTCGGCCGCTACCCGGACCGGGAGAGCAGCGGCGAACTTAGTCTCATTCCGCCCACGCCGGAGGCTTTCCCGGCCGGGCTGCCTGCCGAGCTGATTGCCAAACGCCCTGATCTGCAGGCGGCCTTGCGCCGCGTCGAAGCGGCTGACGCCAGAATTGCGACAGCGATCGCCGAGCGGTTCCCGCGCGTCAACCTGCTCGGCAGCTACGGCCGCAGCAGCCAGGATGTCGCCGCCGGCCTGATCGAAGGGAACTTCTGGAACTTCCTCGGCCAGTTGGCCATGCCGGTTGTCGATGCCGGCCGGCGCAAGGCCGAGGTCGAGCGAAGCCGTGCCGTGCTGGAGCAGGCTGTCGCCGCCTACCAGCAGCAAGTGCTGATCGCGTTCCGTGAAGTGGAGGATGCGCTGGCGCGCAACCGGACGACCGAACTGCGCATCGAGCAACTGAGCGCCACCGAACTTTCTACCGCGGCGACCTTAAGGCTTGCCACCAATCGCTACCGGTCAGGACTCTCCGACTACCTGCCGGTTCTGACCGCCCAGCGCTTCCATTTCGAGGCTCAGAGCCGCTTGCTCTCCGCCCGTCAGCAGCTGCTGACGGAACGGATCAGTCTCGCCCGGGCGCTGGGCGGCAGCTGGATGTCCGCTGAAATAGCAAATCGACTCAATTCTGAAAAGGCAGAAAACCATGAGTAAACGAAGCCTGTTTCTGAAAATCATCCTCCCCCTGCTGATCATCGCCGTCGGTCTGGCCGGCTTTAAAATGTTGATCGGCATGCAGGCTCCGCCGAAGAAGCAGGCAGCTCCGCAAAAAGGGCTGCTTGTCGATGTGATCCGGGTGACGAGCGCACCACACCTGGTCACTGTCCAGGCTACCGGCACGGTCCAGCCGAGCATGGAAATCTCGCTGGTTCCCGAAGTCAGCGGCAAGGTGGTCTGGCTGTCGCCGAAGCTGGTCAGTGGCGGGTTCCTGAGCGAAGGTGAAAAAATACTGGTTATCGACCGACGTGACTACCAGCTGGCGCTCAATCAGGCGCAGGCTGAACTGGCGCGTGCCGAGGTCTCCCTGCAGACCGAGCAGCAGCAGGCCCGGCTAGCCCTGGAGGAGTGGCAACTGCTGGAACTGGCCGACAAGGGCGAACCGAGCCCGCTGGTTCTGCGTGAACCGCAGCTGCGGCGGGAGCAGGCCACCCTTGCCGCGGCGCAGGCCGGACTGGAAAAAGCCCGGCTCAACCTGGAGCGCACCGTCCTGTACGCCCCCTTCAACTGCCGGGTCCGTACTGAACAGGTCGACCCCGGTCAGTATCTGCGGGCGGGAAATGCAATTGCGACGCTGGCGGGGACCGACCGGGTGGAAATAAATGTGCCGCTGCCGCTGAGCGAATTGCAATGGCTGGAAATCCCGCGGACCGGCCAAAGCGACTCCGGCGCACCCGCGATCATAACACTGCAAGCTGAAAAGCAGGCCTTCCGGTGGAAGGGTCGCATCGTCCGCTCTCTGGGCGAGATCGACCCGAGAAGTCACATGGCAACAGTCGTGGTGGCGGTGGACGACCCTTACCGGCAGAGCGACACGGAAGGTGCGCAGTTCGACCTGGCGGTGGGACTGTTTGTCGAGATCACCCTGCATGGCAAGCAGTTGCCCGCCATCGTGACGATCCCGCGACGGGCGTTGCGTGAAAACAATAGTCTCTGGATCGCCGACCAGGACGACCGACTGCGGATCCGGCCGGTCAATATTCTCCGGCGCGAACAGGACTTGCTGCTGATCGATGCCGGGCTGGCCGGCGGAGAACGACTGATCCTCACCACCCTTGACGGGGCGGCGGATGGTCTGCAGCTGCGCCCGGTCGAGCAGGAGTAGCGCCATGATGGGAGCAATCCGCTGGATGGCCAAGAACCATGTGGCTGCCAACCTGCTGATGATGGTGCTGATTCTAGGTGGCCTGATCAAGGGCCCGAAGATCATCCAGGAAATCTTTCCCGAAGTCTCCCTGGACCGGATTCAGGTCTCGGTCGCCTATCCCGGTGCCGGGCCTGAAGAGGTTGAAGACGGAATCCTGCTGAAGATCGAAGAGAGCCTGACCGGCGTCGATGGCATCAAACAGCTCAAAGCCTCAGCCGTCGAGGGAGCCGGAACGGTTACGGCGGAGATCTATACCGACCAGAATCCCGACCTGATCCTGCAGGATATCAAGAGCGAAATCGACCGCATCACCACCTTCCCCGAAGATGCGGAAAAGCCTGTCGTCAGCAAACTGCTCAACCGCCGCGAAGTTGTCTCGGTGGTCGTCTACGGAGAGGCTTCGGAGCGGAGCCTGCGCGAGCAGGCGGAAGCCATCCGCGACGAACTGCTGGAATTGCCTGACATCACCCAGGTCGACCTTGGCGGAGTGCGTGAATTCGAAATATCTGTGGATATCCCGGAAGAGAACCTGAGGCGCTATAACCTCACCCTCGACCAGGTCGCTGCCAAGATTCGTCAAGCGTCTCTCGATCTCCCCGGGGGGTCGGTCAAGGCTGCCGGCGGAGAGATTCTGCTGCGCACCAAGGAGCGCCGCTACTGGGGCTCCGAATATGCCGACATCGTCATCCTCAGTCATCCTGACGGATCCCAGGTCACCCTGAGCGATATTGGCCAAGTCCGTGATGACTTTGAAGACACCGACCAGTACGCCCTGTTCGACGGAAAACCGGCGGCCATGATCAAGGTGTTCCGTATCGGCGAGCAGAAGCCGATCGAAATCTCCAACCAGATTCTTGCCTATATCGAGGCCAGGCAGCAGAACATGCCGGAGAGCCTGAAACTGGCGATCTGGAACGACACCTCGGAGATATTCGAAAGCCGCATGAGCCTGCTGGAAAAGAACGCCTTCATCGGCCTTTCGCTGGTCATCCTGATCCTCGGCCTGTTCCTCGAAATCCGGCTGGCGCTGTGGGTCATGCTCGGGATCCCGATCTCCTTCTTCGGCACCCTGTTCCTGATGCCGGTGCTCGGTGTCTCGATCAACATGATCTCCCTGTTCGCCTTTATTCTGGCCCTGGGAATTGTCGTCGATGATGCCATCGTTGTCGGAGAAAATATCTACGAGCAGCGGCAACTCGGCAAACCCTATCTGCAGGCAGCGATCGACGGGGCCCTCGAGGTCGCGATCCCGGTGACCTTTTCGATCATGACGACGGTCGCGGCCTTTCTGCCGCTGGTCTTTGTCGCCGGCATGATGGGGAAATTCATCAAGGTTATCCCGATCATCGTCATTACCCTGCTGCTGGTCTCGCTGGTCGAATCCCTGCTGGTCCTCCCCGCCCACCTGGCCCTCGGCAAACCGACCAGCAACCCCGGACGACTGCTCAGGGCGATCGAAAAAGTTCGCGGCCTGGTCTCCAGCGGGCTGGACGTCCTGATCAACGGGCCGTATCGCAAGCTTCTGCAGTTGAATCTGACCTATCGCTACGCCTCGCTGGCCGTCGGCCTGGCTGCCCTGCTGCTGACCATCGGGATCGTAAAGGGCGGGGTCATCAAGTTCACCTTCATGCCGGAGGTCGATGGCGACCGGATCACCGCATCGCTGCAGATGAACCGCGGCGTCTCCATCGATGAAACAGCCAAGGTCCAGCAGCTGATTCTTGAAAAAGCGATGGAAACGGTCGTCGAATACGACGCCGACCGGCCCGACGGGGATTCGATTCTGCGCAATATCTACTCGGTCAACGGCGGCACAATCGCCGGAATGGGTCCGGACGGAGGTCGCACCAGCAGCGGCTCACACCTGGGGAATGTCGCCCTTTTCCTGACCAAGAGCGAGGAGCGCGGCGTTCCTGCCGCACAAATTTCCGCCCGCTGGCGGGAGAAGGTCGGCGAGATCCCGGGAGTCGACTCACTCTCCTTCGCCTCCAGCCTGATCCACCTGGGAGCCAACATCGATATCCGCCTAGCCCATGAAGACTTTTCGATTCTCGACAAAGCCTCGCGCAGAATTCGTGACGCGCTGCAACAGTATCCGGGGGTCGGAGACGTCGAAGATACCTATTCCCAGGGCAAGCAGGAGATCAAGCTGCAGCTCACCCCGCAGGGGAAAGCCCTGGGCCTCACCGAACAGGACCTCGGCCGGCAGGTTCGCGCCGCTTTCCATGGAGCCGAAGCACTTCGCCTGCAGCGAGGCCGCAATGAAGTCCGGGTGATGGTGCGCTACCCCGAAGCCGACCGGGAAAAACTCTGGAGCCTGGAAACCATGCGCATCCGGACACCCTCCGGCAATGAAGTGCCGCTGCTGCAGGCGGCGGTCGCCAAGGAGAGTCGCGGTTTTTCATCCATCAACCGCACCGATCGTAAGCGGGTCATCAACGTCACCGCCAGCGTCGACAGCCAACGGGCCACTGCCGGAGAAATTCTCGCCGACCTGGAGCGGAACCTGCTGCCGCAATTGGCCGCCGATTTTCCCGGCCTGAGCTTCGACATGGAAGGGGAAGAGAAGGAGCGGAAAGAATCTCTGGGCAGCATGCTGGAGGGCTTCGAACTGGCCCTGGTGGCGATTTTCGTCCTCCTGGCGATCCCCTTCCGCAGCTACAGCCAGCCTCTCCTGATCATGTCCGCGATCCCCTTCGGCATCATCGGCGCTGTTCTCGGTCACCTGCTGATGGGCTTCAACCTGAGCATCCTCAGCATGTTCGGCATGGTGGCCCTGTCGGGCGTGGTGGTCAACGACTCGCTGCTGCTAATCGACCGGGCCAACAGGAACCGACGCTACGGTATTTCCCTGCAGGACGCACTGATGGAAGCAGGAACCCGGCGCTTCCGCCCGATTCTGCTCACCTCGCTGACGACCTTCTTCGGCCTGATGCCGATGATCCTTGAAACCAGCGTTCAGGCCCAGTTCCTGATCCCGATGGCGATCAGCCTCGGCTTCGGCATCCTCTTCGCCACCGGCATCACCCTGCTGCTGATCCCGGCGCTCTACATGATCCTGGAGGATGTCAGAGGCATGTTCGGCCTGCGACAGGAACATGCCCATCACACAAGCGGAGAAGGATAATAAAAGGGCCGCCGGAAATTCCGGCGGCCCTTTTGGGCTGTCATTCTGATTGGTTCCGTAGATAAATCCCTGCAGCTCTATTGCAGGGTGAAGGCTGTACTGGTTGCAATCCCGTCCCAGGCATAACCGTCCGCCTGAACCAATGTTGTTTTTGCAGTATAGGCGCCGGGAGCCGTTCCACCCGCCCCTTTTCTGTTCGGCGCCTGAGTGTTCCAGGTCAACTCCGCCAGACCGGTCGCATCACTGGTCGCAGTCAAGGTTGCACTCTCGGGGCCGAGAATTGTCAGGGTAACCACGGCCCCAGCCACAGGACCATTTTCATCTTTCACCTGCGCCCGGAAGGTCACGCCATCACCGGCAGTAAAAAGCGTGGATGGTGTAAAGGTCTGGGTCTTGCCTTTGCCGGTATACAGTCCAGCGACCAAAGGCTCAGCGACACCGACCAGCGGGTCGACCGGAGCCGGTGGAACCCCCCAGGTTGCTGATGCCATGACGAATGGCTCGGCCATGCCGGTATTCAGCCAGGCTTCCAGCAGGTTGGTCCCCTCTTGACCAAGGAAAGCATTCTGCTTGTTATTGGCCTTATCCAGAAACTGAATATACTCCCAGCTGGTCCCCTGATAGAGCAGGTCAATCGTCGCATAGGTTGCACCCGGAGGAGGGCTCAGGGTGAAGACATCAGAGTAGTTATAAACCCCACCTGCGCCAGGGTTTCCGTACTGGTCAGCAGGGACAGGCAAGGCATTACGCTTGCGGGCGTCGTTGTAGCGCATGCCATATGGGGGAATCCGGTTGTCCTTGACGACCGCATTATTGAGGACAAAGTGGAAAGATTCATGGCTGCTACCAGCCTGCTGAGCTTTGACCTCTCCCAATGTATAATCAGGCAAACCGGTCAAACGATCGTAGCTGACGACAAAATCGGGGCTGACGCCGACAACGTCGATCAATGTCTGTGCCCACTCCTGGGTAATACCGTAGTGTGCTTCATAAATTTTGGTGTTTGCGTCATACAGGTCGATAATCGATTTTACCGCGACATCAGGTCCGCCTGCAGGGTTGGGAACAGTCACGCCGATCGGACCATATCCACCATCAGTTCTGATCGGATCTGGGCTGACGCCATCATACCATTTGATATTCAACCACATCCGCCGACCTTCAGGGTAACCGGAGATCAGCTTGTGTGCGGTCAGGTTCGTCACTTTTACATCGTTACCAGTCACCGTCAAAGATCCTGCTTCAGTCAATGCTTTTTCCGCACGAAGCTTTCCGGCATCGGTCGCCGCAAGTTGAACATCACTCATCCCGCCGCCAAGGCGTAGCTGACCATTGGTATTCTGATACTTGATCAGATCGCCGATCCAGTGATTCCCTCCGGTAAAATCATGGTGAGGCAAATCCAGGCGGTAAGGGATTCCGCGCTTGTTGGCGCCAAACCCTTCTACCGGCTTCATGTGACAGGTTTGACAGCTGAAGTATCGTGGATCACCATCGGCATAGTTGCCACCGGTTCCGGCAGCCAGAGCCGCCTGGTAAGCAACCTCAAGGGCACCGCCGGGAACTTGCAGATCGACTGGCAAGTTGGTGAAATTGGAAACCAGAGTCTCAGATAAAGCACTGGCCTTATACTCGCTGAAGGTTCTCTCGACAACACCGTACATATACGGGGGATAGTTGAAAGCGGCTTTATTCTCTATAGGGCTCCCCAGCCCCCCCTGGATAACCGGGTCGGACGTAAGCTGCCCCCCATGTCCCGGCGCAAGATCACCGGTCACCGGGTTCGAGACATCGTGACAGGAACCACAGAAGTCGACGGAACGATGAAATTTGGACTGGGAGAACTGGTGACGGGCATCGGCATCGACATAGGGGCCGAGCTTGTCCGCCCCACCGAAGAGCGATAACATGCCGCTCCCGTAGAAGCCCTCAGTATCCGGCGGCGGAGCACCATCGTTGGCAATAAAAGGCGGGAACTGCGCACCCAGAAATTCCGAATTGTCCGGGTTGGTCATCGCGTGGCAGGTATCGCAATCGACGCCATCGTCATCGCTGGCGGCCAGTCCGGACCCGTCGGTCGGTTCGGAGCGCCCGCCATACCAGCCACCGGTGCTGTGACAGCGGACACAGAGGTCGCCGGAACCGTCAAAATCCTGCTCGGCAATCGCCAGTGTCGCCCAGAAGATAGGATCACGACCGGCGTTGCCCATGGCGCTGCCGCGCCAGTTAAAGGCAGGCTCTACGGCCGCATCGTAACCACCATGGCAGTTGTCGCACTTTTCAGGGGATTCCAGGTTGCGGCCTTCGTTGGGCTGAGTCCCTGGTTGCTTGATCTCGTCCGGAGCAACGGCTGCGGCAAAGGCCACTCCAGCAATCAAACAAAGACTGAGCATCACCACGAGCAAAAAAACTCTTCTCATCTCATCCTCCCTCTCATTTCCGTTTCAGTGACAGACACGTTTAACACCGTGGAAAAGCGCAACAAACAAATAAATAAGAAAGGCCGTACTGCACAGTCTTGCTGTTTGCAGCACGGCCATCTTCTGTCATGGAAGATCCGTAACTTTCTGCCCCCCCCCTCACGAGGGGTTTAGCCATTGTTTATCAATTCTATATAGAGAATTTTCTGATAGATGCATAACCGTTAAGGTAATCTATTATGCACGGTATTTTATGTTTGTCAACAACCTGCCTTCAAACTTAATCAGAGATTCATGACATAACGGCAAGGAGACCCTTGCCTTTTCGATAATTTTCCCCTATGAAACTCAGACATCTTTTACCTCGATTGGAGAATAAACGTGTCCCAGGACAAAGAGCAGCAGCGCCGGCAGAAATTTCTCCTCAAGCAGATCACCAAGGCTGCGGGCAAAGCAATCGGAGATTTCAAGCTGATCGAAGAGGGGGACCGGATTGCGGTCGGCATGTCGGGAGGCAAGGATTCCTACACGCTGCTCCAGGTGCTGGAATACCTCCGCAGGAAAGCACCGGTCAACTTTGAACTGATCCCGGTAAACATTGATTCAGGATTTTCCGGATACCATAAAGAGGTCATCACCGAGTATTTAAAAGGTGAGGGATTTACCTGCCACAGCAAAACCACCAGCGCATACGAAATTATCGAGGACAAACTGCGCCCCGGATCATCCTATTGTGCATTCTGCGCCCGGTTGCGGCGTGGGGCCCTCTACTCTCTGGCCGATGAGCTGCGATGTAACAAGCTCGCCCTCGGTCACCACCTAGATGACCTGATCGAAACACTGCTGCTTAACCAGTTCTACGGCGGCACCCTGGCGGCGATGAGCCCCAAACTGCTGGCGGACAATGGCCGGCACACGGTCATCCGGCCACTTGTCTATGTTGAAGAATCCGTGATCGCCGAGTTCAGCCGCCTATATGGGCACGCAATTATCAGCTGTTCCTGCCCGGTGGAGGGAACGACAGACCAGCAGCGGCAGAAGATGAAAAAGCTGGTGAAAGAATTGGCGGAGGATATCCCTGATCTGCGTCGCAGCCTGCTCGGCGCACTGGGAAATGTCCAGCCGCACCGGCTGCTCGATCAGCAGCTTCAGCTTGGCGTGAGACGCCCCCGCCCTTTACAGGCAGGGCACACAGGGCAGACAGCCACCGAGAAACGGCAGCAGGATCAGCAGCAACAGTAAAAACTTAACCATCTTGAACCTCCATTTGCTAAAAGCTATCAGAATTCAGTCTTTTTTCCTCGCCAGGAACTTCTTTAATATCCCACCGTCCCCCGACTGCTCTTTGCGCAGGTTGATCAACCGCAGCTCCCGCAGCGCCTCTGTGCAGCGCGGATTGATCTGCACAGCCAGCTCGAACGATTTCTCCGACTGCCGGCTCTTGTTCAGTGCCCGGTACACGTGACCAAGGTAGAGATAGGTCTCTTCCAGGCGGGGGTTGATTTCACGGGAGCTGACCAGAAGTTTCAATGCCTGCTGCTGCACGTCGTAGTGGGTCGGGTCTGACTTGTAGAGCGCCCAGGCGTACTGGGTCAGATACTCCGGCTCTTTTGAACCCAGTTCGACCGCTTTTTTCAAATATGCAGCGGCATCTTCATAACGTCTGACCTTTAGCAGGGTTCGCCCCCGCTGGTAGGCCGTTTCCGCCTCGATCACCTGGCTGACATTGATGGTCTTTTTCGGGCCGTTCAGCAGTTCGTCCAGGTAGCTGGCACTGGCATCCTTATCGCTGAGAACCGTATAGGCGTGGGTCAGATACTGAAAGATCTCGTTGACCTTTTCCTCCATCTCCTGCGACAGCCCGAAACCGAGAAACCTGTCGGGATGACACTCTTTTGCCATCCGGTAGTATGCGCGGCGGACCTCGTCCGCGCTGCACTGCCGGCTGAGGCCGAGCGCCTCGTAATAATCCGCCTGGAGAATCCGATTGTAATCGTCAATAATCTTCTTTCTGAGCTGCTCGTCCTGAGGCTGCTCTCTGCGTCTTTTCTCCTGGCCGCTCGCATCGAGGATCGCCGGAGCAGAACTGGCCGTCACCATCCCCGACAGCAGCAAGGCAGCAAGCACCTTCTGCACCTCGTTGCGAGACAAGGGGTAACGGTGCAGTATCTGATCGAGGGTCAGGTCACCCAGGCATTCCTCAAATATTTCCTCGCCGCGCCTGTTCAGGCCCATCTCCTGGAACCTGAACAGTGGATTTTTCGCCTGGGCCAGAAATTCCTTGCTGTACGGCGCAAGGTAGCGGTTGACCCGCTCGGCAGACCAGTGGCGGCTGACCCCCTGGAGAATCAGCGCGGACGGGGACAACTCAATTTCGGTGACGCTTTTCTTGAAACTCCTGGCTGCGGAAAACTCATAACGGCCGGTTTGCCAGGCGAACACGGAGAGCAGTTTTTCGGTTACCTGCCGGGTCAGCGCCTCGTGCAGTTCCTCCGGGG
This sequence comes from Desulfuromonadales bacterium, assembly GCA_032251255.1. Classification (GTDB taxonomy): domain Bacteria; phylum Desulfobacterota; class Desulfuromonadia; order Desulfuromonadales; family Geopsychrobacteraceae; genus BM509. Next base: position 84,800 of record JAVVDY010000002.1, on the reverse strand, counting down.
TCAGCAGACCCATCTCAATCAGGGCGGTCCCCTGCAGACGCTTGCTTCTCCTGCTCTGCTCAATTGAGCGGTCACAATCCTCCTGGCTGATCATCCTGTCTTTAACCAGCATCTGACCGAGACATTCATTGAGGATGTTGGAGCGGGCAAAGATAGGATACCCGCTTTTAAAATAGATGACTTTCTTGATCTCATCCCTCTGCAGGGTCAGAATCCCGGTGGTTTTCCGGCTGTAGAACTGATTGAGCAGAACCGGCAGGGCATGTTCCGAAAGCTGGCCGGTCAGTGTTTTTTTCTCCGCGTCCTCCATTCCGGGGCGCGCAAAAAAACTGTCCAGAAGCCAATACAGGTCCTCAATCTTGAACGGTTTGAGGAGGAATTCAGTCGCCCCGTATTCCTGCTTCGCCTGATCAATCTGTTCGGTGCTGTGAAACATGGCGGTCATCATCACCACCGGCAGGTCGCGGGTCTTGCCCTGCTGGCGCAGCGCACTGCAGATCGCCGGTCCCGATATTTCAGGCATATTGATGTCAATCAATGCCAGGTCATAATCACCCTTGAGCAGCTGCTGCAGGCCGACCGCGCCACGGTCAGCAACGTCGACCTGCATCCCCCTGGCGCTGAGGGCCCTGTCCAGAAAGGAGCGAATCCCCCGGTCATCATCAATGACCATCACCCTTTTACTCATTGCTAACCTCTCTCGGCATCGGCCTCATCCAGATAACGCTCAAACAGGGCACGGATCGACTCCGTCTTCTGACGATATTCTTCCAGAAATTTAGCTTCCGGGGGCACCGGTTGCGGCTGGTAACCCAGGCTCAGTGCCACCCGCCGCAGGCTGGCCTGGTCTCCCGAGAGCTGGCTGATCGACTGATCATGGATCAGACGCAGCTTGTTTTCCACCCTCCGCAGAAACTTGTACCCCTTGATCAGGGTCTCGCTCTCCTGCTGAGGAATCAGTTCCAGATTGGCCAGCTGTTTCAGAATCCGCAGAGTATTCTGGTTGCGCAACTCAGGATGCCGCCCCCCGTACAACAACTGCATATACTGGGTCAGGAACTCGATGTCGACGAGCCCACCCCGTCCCGTCTTGATGTTGAACCGATCATGCTCTTCGCGGGCGATCTCTTTTTCCATCCGCCCCCGCAGCCGATAGATTTCCGACTTCAGATCGCCCGGCAGGGGTCGTTCGAACGTCAGCTGCTCAATAAGCTTCTGGCAGCGACGACAGAACGCTTCAGGTCCGCAGACCAGAAGAGCCTTGGTCATCGCCTGGCGCTCCCAGGGCTGAGCCGAACTCTTGTGATAGCGCTCGAATGCGCTCAGGCTCGTCACCAGCGGACCCTGGTTTCCCGAGGGACGCAACCGGGTGTCGATCTTATACACATACCCTTCCCGGGTCACCAGGGTCAGTGCGGTAATAATCCGCTGGGCCAGACGAGAAAAATAATCCTGATTGCTGATACTGCGAAACCGGTCCGGATCCGTCCCCGGACAGGGCCGGGTCTGACCGTCGCCATCATAGATGAAAATGATATCGAGGTCAGAATGATAGGTCAACTCCAGGCCGCCCAGTTTACCCATACCGACAATCGCAAAAAGGGCCTCTGCGCCCGTCTCAGCAACAGTCGGCATGCCATAACGGGGTGCAAGTTCATGCTTGCCCATCTGCACCGCCTGATCGAGACAGACGCTGGCCAGCCATGACATCTGCACGGTCCCTTCGGTCTGGCCGATCTGCTCCCGGAGATCGTTGAGGGCAATCCGCAGAAACTCTTCATTCCGGTAACGACGCAGGATATCGAGCTGATTCTCGTAATCGACTGCCGCCGCCATCTGTTCCGCAAGCTCTTCAGCCATGGTTTGCTGCGTTTTGAAGCTCAGGGCATAAGAACTGGAGACCATGGTATCGAGCAGTTCCGGCCGCTGGATGAAAATTCGCGAGAGCAGCTTGCTCGAACCGAACAGGGTCACCAGCAGCTTGACTATCTTGGGATTCTCCGCCAGCAGGGCAAAAAACGAGGTTTTCGCCCGCAAGATCCGCAGGAAATTTTCCAGGTTGTTGAGTGCCTGATCCGGGCTGGGTGAATTGAGCAATTCGTTCATCATCTGCGGCGCCAGCCGCTTGAGACAGCGTCCACCCCGTTCGGTGAGCCGATAATCGTGACCACCGCCACGTAATATCTGCAGAGACTCGTAGGCGCCATCGACATTCTTGAAGCCGTTAGCTTCGAGGGTGTCCTTGACCAGGTCGGGATCCGAATCTACATCGAGGATAAAACCGACCTCAGGACGAACGGTCTGCTGTTCCTCCTCGGTAGAGTGGAACAGATCGTTAAAGATTCCGTTGACTCCCGCCCGGTGCGTTTCAAGCTCCTCGAGGAAAGTCGGTTCATCGACAAAGCCGCAGCGCCGCGCGAGCGCGCGCATCTCATCCGATTTTTTCGGCAGCGAATGGGTCTGGCGTTCCTGCACAATCTGGATTCTGTGCTCGACGGTCCGCAGTAATCGGTAGGCATCACTCAACAGGCGCTCTTCAACGTCGCTGATCAGACCTTCCTGGCGCAGCAACTTCAGCGACAACAGTGAGTTTTTCTCGCGCAGGTGCGGCTTCTGTCCCGCATTGATCAGCTGCAGGGCCTGGATAAAGAACTCAATTTCGCGAATCCCCCCCCGCCCCAGTTTCAGGTTGAATTCGCCTTCCTGCTTGCGATTGAGGCTGGCGTTGATCTTCTGCTTCATCACCTGGATGTCCTCGATCATGCCGAAATCGAGATAGCGCCGGTAAATAAATGGCTCCAGTCTTGCCAGCAGCTCTTCTCCCAGGCTCAGCTCTCCGGCCACCGGACGGGCCTTGAGCATCGCCGCCCGCTCCCAGCTCTGCCCCCAGGACTCGTAATAGAGTTCGGCAGCGCTGATGGAAACAGCAAGGTCGCCATTGTTTCCATCGGGCCGCAACCTGGTATCGACCCTGAACACAAAGCCATCTTCGGTCACCTGGCCAAGCGCCCTGGTGAGCAGCTCGGCCAGTTTGACAAAATAGCGATGCAGCTCGATTCCGGCCGTATCTTTCGAACCGCCAGCGGTTCTTCCCCTGGTCGAGGAATAGCAGTAGATCAGATCAATATCGGAGGAAAAGTTCAGTTCACGCCCGCCGAACTTGCCCATCCCGAGCACACAGAAAGTTGCAGGCTGCACGCCCTCGTCCGTCTCTTCCTGCGGCTCGCCATACTCCAGCTGCAGCTGTTGCGAACAGATCTCGAAGGAGCGCTGCAGACACGCCGCCGCCAGCGCGGTCAGTTCTGCGGTCGTTTCTTCGAGACTGGCCAGACCGCAGAGGTCACGACTGCCGATGCGCAGGACCTGTTCATTTTTGAACCGTCTCAGCTCCCGCTTCAGTGCAGCAAAATCGCTCTGGTCGGGAACTCGCCGGCGCAGCGCCGCCAGCATCTCTGCTTCGTCGCAGGAGCTATCGATCTGCTCCTCAATGAACAGCTGGTTGAAACAACCCCCCTCGCGGCAGAACACCCCGGCCAGGAACGGTGAACCGCCAAGCACCTGCAACAGTTGCTCGCGGCGTAGAGGCGAGCAGATCACTGCGTGGAACTGCTGAGGGTCAGCGATCCCCATGCAGCGCTCCAGCTGATTCAGCGCCAGATCAGGATCGGCGCTGCGCAACGATGCATTGAGGACCGCGCATAACAGATCCTGGTCGGCGAGCTGTTCGTGAAGCAGGCGCAGGTTGGTGGCACTGCGCTCCACCACTGTCAGCTGCAGATCTTTAAGCAGGGAGACCAGGCTTGCGTTGGTCTCCTGCCTCAGCGCAGCAGCCAAATCCTTTTGTTCAGCCGTTCTTACGCCCATGAGTAGCAACCTTTATCCTGTTCAGCGACTGGCCAGCTGCTTAAGCTGCTGCAGGTAATCACCCTGAGCGATCCCCCGTTCCGTGATAATCGCCGTCACCAGCCGGCTTGGCGTCACGTCGAAAGCCGGGTTTCTCACCGCGACCCCCTCCGGAGCCAGCTGCTGCTCGCCGAGGTGGGTAATCTCCCGCGAGTCCCGCTCCTCGATCGGAATCTGCGAACCGTCGTCGAGGCTCAGATCGATGGTCGATATCGGCGCCGCGACATAGAAGGGGATCTTGTGCTCCCGGGCCAGAATCGCCACGGTGTAGGTCCCGATCTTGTTGGCCACGTCACCATTGGCGGCAATCCGGTCAGCACCGACGATCACGCAATCGATCTCACCCTTGCTCATCAGGTAACCGGCCATGTTATCGCAAATGAGCGTCACCGGGATCCTGTCCCGCTGCAACTCCCAGGCGGTCAGCCGGGCTCCCTGCAGAAACGGCCGGGTTTCGTCGGCAACCACCGAGATGTTTTTGCCCGCCGCCACCGCCGCCCGGATCACGCCGAGCGCGGTTCCATAGCCTGCGGTGGCCAGAGCCCCGGCATTGCAGTGGGTCAGGACCCTCGCGCCATCGGCGATCAGATGCTGCCCCTGACGGCCCAGCTTGATGCAGAGCTGTTCATCTTCCTGGGTGATCGCCAGAGCCTCGTATTCCAGACCTATTTTCAGCTCCATGACGCTCCTGTCCAGATTGGCGCGGGCGAACGACTGCATCCGCTCCAGCGCCCAGAACAGGTTGACCGCCGTCGGCCGGGTGGCTGCCAGCACCGCGCAGACCTTTTCAAATGCAGCGAAAAAGACCTCGCTCGATTCGGTTTCGATATCGCGGGCACCAAACCAGGCCCCGATCGCCGCGGCGACCCCGATCGCCGGGGCACCGCGTACCACCATGCTGCGGATCGCTTCCGCAACCCCCTGGTAGTCGTTATATTCACGCCAGACCTCTTCGGCCGGCAGCAGCCGCTGGTCGAGCATCTGGCAAACACCGTTGAGAAAACGGATCGGACGAATGGCACTGTTATCGATCTGACAACCGGACATGCAGTTCTCCCTCTAGCTAGACAGATAGCTTCTTTTTCAACAGCTGGTTCACCATGCCAGGATTGGCCTTCCCCTTGCTGGCTTTCATCACCTGACCGACGAAGAAACCGACCAATTTTTCCTTGCCCCCCTTCAGCTCCTCGAACTGGTCCTGGTTGGCGGCAATCACCTCGTCGAGAATCGCTTCGATCGCTCCGGTATCGGAAACCTGCGTAAGCCCCTTCTCGGCGATCACCTGATCGGCCGTCTTGCCGGTCCGCCAGATCTCCTCGAAAACCGTCTTGGCAATCTTCCCCGAGATGGTGTTGTCATCGATCCGGCGCAGAACCCCGGCAAGCTGCTCCGGTGAGACCGGGCACTCGGTGACCGGGATCGCCTTCTCATTCAGGGATCGCAGCACATCACCCATCACCCAGTTGGCGCACAACTTGGCGTTGCCATGTAAAGCGACCAGCGCTTCAAAATATTCCGCCACCGCCCGCTCCGCGGAGAGGACCCCGGCGTCGTAGGACGGCAGTCCCAGCTCCTCCTGGTAGCGGGCCAGCTTGGCGGCGGGCAGCTCCGGCAAGCCGTCACGGACTGAGGCGATCCAGTCATCGGAGACCACCAGCGGAACCAGGTCCGGATCGGGGAAATAGCGGTAATCGTGCGCTTCTTCCTTGCCGCGCATGGAACGGGTCGTGCCGCTGTCGGCATCGAACAGGCGGGTTTCCTGAACAACCTCGCCCCCGTCATCGATCAGGTCCGCCTGGCGTTCGACCTCGTATTCGATCGCCTGTTTGATGAAACGGAACGAATTGAGGTTTTTCAGCTCGGCGCGGGTGCCGAATTCTGCCTGCCCCCAGGGGCGGATCGACACGTTGGCATCGCAGCGGAAACTGCCCTCCTCCATATTGCCGTCACATACCCCCAGATAGACAACGGTCTGGTGCAGCTGTTTGAGATAGGCGATCGCTTCGTCGGCGCTGCGCATATCCGGTTCGGAGACGATTTCAAGCAACGGGGTGCATGCCCGGTTGAGATCAACGGAGGAACTGCTTCCATCATTGTGCAGCAGCTTTCCCGCATCCTCCTCCATATGAATCCGGGTGATGCCGATTTTTTTTGCCCCCCCCTCCTCGGTTTCGATCTTCAGCCAGCCATGTTCACAGATCGGCAGCTCAAACTGCGAGATCTGATACCCCTTGGGCAGGTCGGGATAGAAATAGTTCTTGCGGGCAAAGATCGAACGGGGGGCGATCTGACAGTTGGTCGCCAGCCCAGCCTTGATTGCGTCCTCGACCACCTGCTTGTTCAGCACCGGCAAGGCCCCCGGCAGGCCGAGACAGACCGGGCAGGTCTGGCTGTTCGGCTGCTGACCGAAGTCCTTGGAGCAGCCACAGAAAATCTTGCTTTTGGTCGTCAGTTGGACATGGACTTCCAGCCCGATGACCACTTCATATCTGGAATTCATATCAGCGCACTCCCATCTCAATCCGCAGCCAGTTGCGGGTACCGGCCGTTCCAGTCCGTTGCATTCTCGAAGGCCCAGGCCGCCTGCAGGATCTCACTCTCCGCGAACGGTTTACCGATCAGCTGCAGCCCGATCGGCAACCCCTCATCACTGAACCCGCAGGGCAGACTGAGGCCGCAGGTGCCCGCCAGGTTGACCGGAATGGTGAAAATGTCAGAGAGGTACATCTGCAGGGGATCGTCCACCTTTTCGCCGATCCTGAACGCCGGGGTCGGCGCCACCGGGGTCAGCAGCAGATCAACCTGCGCGAAGGCATCGAGAAAATCCTGCCGGATCAGGGTCCGGACCTTCTGCGCTTTTAGATAATAGGCATCGTAATAGCCGGAGGAGAGCGCGTAGGTCCCGAGCATGATCCGTCGCTTGACCTCGTCACCGAAGCCGGCCGCGCGGGTCCGCTGGTACATGCCGATCAGCCCCTCCCCCTGATCCTTGCGCACTCCGAAGCGGACGCCGTCATAACGGGCCAGGTTGCTGGACGCCTCGGCCGTCGCGATCAGGTAATAGCAGGCCACCGCATAATCGGTGTGCGCCAGGCTGACCTCGACAATCTCGGCGCCAAGGCTTTTATAGGTATCGATTGCCGCATCGACGGCCTGCTTGACGGCGGGCTCGAGACCTGCGATGAAATATTCTTTCGGCAGCCCGATCCTCTTCCCCTTGACACCATCTTGCAAGGTGGCGCGGTAATCCGGCACCGGTATATCCACCGAGGTCGAGTCCGCCGGATCGTAACCCGCCACAGCGCCGAGCATGATAGCGCAATCCTCGACATCGCGGCCAACCGGCCCGACCTGGTCGAGGGATGAAGCATAGGCGATAACACCGTAGCGGGAGACCCGGCCGTAGGTCGGCTTGAGACCGACGACACCGCAGTGTGAAGCCGGCTGACGAATCGAACCGCCGGTATCGGTGCCGAGGGTCGCCACCGCCTGCCGTGAGGCCACCGCAGCCGCACTCCCCCCCGACGACCCCCCCGGGACCCGTCCCGTGTCCCAGGGGTTGCGGACCGGACCGGCGGCGCTGTTTTCGTTGGAACTGCCCATGGCAAATTCGTCCATGTTCAGCTTGCCGAGGATCACCGCGCCGCGCTCCTTCAGCCTCGCCACCACCGTTGCATCGTACGGGGCGATATAGTTGTCGAGGATTTTCGACCCGCAGGTGGTTCGCAGGCCCTCGCTGTTGAAGATATCCTTCAGAGCCAGCGGGATTCCGGTCAGCAGCTCACCGGCGCCTTCCGCCAACCTCTTATCGGCTGCCGCGGCATCTGCGAGAGCCGCGTCAGGGCAGACGGTGATATAGCTGTTGATCTCCTGGTCGGTCTTCTCGATCCGCTGCAGAAACGCCTCGGTCAGTTCGACAGAGGTGATCTCCCCGCTTGCCAGGCGCTGCGCCAGCTGATGAATGGTCTGATCCGTCAGTTGCATATTCACTCCACATCTATTCGATAACTTTGGGTACTTTGAAGCAGTCTCCGGAGGACTCCGGGGCATTCTGCAATGCCCACGCGACTCCGCGGGATGGTTTTACCTCATCGGGGCGGAAGGCATTTTCCATCGGCACGGCATGGGATGTCGCCACAATACCCTCTGTATCGAGTTCATTCAGTTTTTCCACGTAGCCGAGGACCGCGTCCATCTGTTCAGTCAGCGCATCCAGTTCCCGCGGCTCCAGGGCCAGCCTCGCCAACCGGGCAACATGTTCAATTTCCTGACGACTTATCTTCATAGCAACTCCTTTATTCTTCTTCTGATGAAACCCATATCTTCGACGTTCCGGGATGACACGTGCAGCACCCGCCCTTCGTTGCCCTAAACACCACCCCCGCAACCCTGCAGCTCAAAACTGCCGGATATCACGTTCAAGCGCCTGTACAATTTCGCTGGCATCTGCCGGAGAATAATCATCCGCCAGCAGGGCCTGATGGTAGAACTCCAAAACTTTTTTCGCCTGAACCATCTCCCTGCGCCCGGAGTGATAACAGCAGAGGTTCCTCACCAGCGACTCGCGGGTCGGTTCCAGGCGGAGCCCCTCCTGAAGTAACTCTGCCGCTTCTTCTCCGGCATTGTCCAGCAGCAACAGGTCACTCCAGGATTCAATCATGTCAAGCCGCAATTCGGTCAACCTCTGCTGCTCAACGAACAGCTCATCGGGCAAATCCTGACCCGAGAGAAACTTGCCCCGCCAGAAAAAGTTCGCGGTTCTGAACGCAAGTCCCGCCTGCCAGAGTTCTTTGCGCCGCAGAGACAACTGGCCTTTTTTCACCGAAACATCAAACTGCTGGCAATCGGAAGTAATATTGCGCAGCATCAGTACGCCCCTCTCGAGAACCAGATAATCACGAATCGATCCGGACAGCAGCGCCGCATCAAGGGTCTTGCGCAACCGTGAAAAATTACTGTCAAAACTGGCTCTCGCCCTGATGCTGGAACTTTCAGGCCAGAGCAGCCCCAACAGATGGTCGAGCCCGAGCCTATGGTTGGGCGCCATAAGCAGAAGAATCAGAAGTTGACGCGAGATACTTCCCAGCTCGCTGCAGTCGAGAATCTTCTTCCCCTGCTGATATATCTCAGAGCGGCCCAGCGTCTTGATTTCCAGCAGCGGCAGCAGGCCGCCATCAGCCTGAACGGCACAGCCCAGATGATGCTGCGCCAGTCTCTTGGCCCAATCCGGAACAATCTGATGCTGCACCGCGAGCGGCAAAAGGCGCCTCAGCAGCGCCGGGGTCAGCAGAAAGAAATGCTTCTGCTTTTTCTGTTCCAGCAGCTCAAGCAGTTTCTGCAAGGGCGCCAGGGCGGCCTGGTGCTGCTGCCGACACAGGCAGAGCTCAGCCTGCTGGGCGAAAATTGCCGGGCGCAACAGCATCTCATCCTGCGCAGCAGAAAGGTCCAGCGCCTGCTGCAAAAGCTGCTCTGCACGGGGATAGTCCCCCATCTGCATGAAACAGCTCGCTGCAATTATTTTGCAGTGCAGGACGTGGCGCAAGCCCCCCCCTTCCTCAAGCAGCTCAAGAGATCTCTGCAGGTCAGAGCGAACGCTCGCGTGCTTTTCCCTCTCCCCGCACCAGAGCAGAGCCCGATAATGGAGCATCATCCCCTGCAGGTGAGGATTGCGCACCACAAAGCTGTCTTCGGCACAGAGATCCAATCGATCACGGACCAGCTGCTGCTGCCCCTCAGCCAGCAGCACCTCCACCAGGAACCGGCAGAGAATCGGGCCGATGGTACTCTGCTGCAGATAGGACCGGCCCAAGGCAAGCTCCAGCTGCTGGTGTAACTCATGGAAATTCAGATAATCTCCCGTGCAAAGCAACAGGTCACAGCTCAGCACCTGCTGCAACAACCGACATGGATCTGCCTGCGGGAGCTCTGAGATCAGCGCGTGGCACGCCTCCACTTCGGCAACCGCCAGTGGATAGCGGCCCTGCACCAACCCCAGGTAAGCGGATAGCAACCGCATCGGCACCAGCAGCTCGACAGACGATGTCCTGATGGCACATTGCAACCCCTCCCGCACATGCTGTTCCGCAGAGGTCAGATTCTGAGTGAAAAACATCGACCCGATAGCCAGCGCACTATGTCCGCTTGCCCGATAGAAACTGTCAAGCTGCTCCTGGCACCGGGTAAGAATGTCTTCAATGCGCGGCAATGCCTCCGCTCCCAGGCTGAAATTTCCGCCGGCGACCAGGCACTGCACGACCTGGAAAACCAGCGCCAGAAGTTCACCATGCACCTCCCGGGTTGCGACAAAACGGGTCCGCGCCAGTTCCAGCCATTCATGAGCTTCCTGTGGTTGCCGCTGCTGCTTGCTGATTCCGCTAAACAGTGCCAGCCAGCCACGCTTGGCAGCGATCTCCTCCGGGATCCGCTCCATGACGTCGGCCAGTCCCGGCAGCCACCTCCCGACAACCAGAGCAGTCCCATACTGGCTGAGCAGCAGCTCAGCCTCGGAGTAGAGATTGGCCGTCTGCAGATAATTCAGAGCAGTTAACGGTTGCCCCTGTTGCAGATACCAGTCAGCGGCTATGCCATGAACCTCTCCGCGGTCCTGGTCGGTCAGGGACGATTCTGCCTGCCTGCGGAACCGTTCGCGGAGGGTCTCCTGCAGGCGGAATCGGTCAGCCGCCCGATCCTGGTCAAGGAAGAAGTTATGCCGCCAGAGATAATCGAGAGCGCCCTCGATATCGGAGATTTCTGCCAGCCTTTCTGCCAGCCCCAGCGGGATCTCGTCCAACAGCGCCAGTTTCAGGACCGTGCGGCGCCAGCGCAAGGGCATCTCCTGAAACATCTGGCCGCTGAACTGCTCAATATTGAACTGGCTGTCCTCGGGCAGACGACTGCTCAGCTTAAGCGCGAGCTCGCGATCTTCTTCGGCAACGGCCTCGCCGCCAGCCAGCAGAAGTCCGCTCAGCCAGCGCAAGGTGGATGTTTTCATCGCGACCTGTCGGCGCAGCTCAGTGTTGCTCTCGATCAGCTGTTTTTCGCTCTGCCGCAGGCGCAGCATCACCCTGATCCGGGCCAGCATCTCCACATTGCTGATCGGCTGGGATATGAAATCATAGGCGCCGGCCTCCAGCCCCTCGGCCCTCAGTTGGGCCGTCGCGATATGCGCGGTCATCAACACGACGGGGGTCTGGCAGAGGCGCGGATCCTCCTTGAGCTGACGGCACAGCTCCAAACCGCTGGTCACCGGCATCTGGACATCGACAAAGGCGCCGTCAATCTCGTTCTGCTCCGCCAGTTCTAACGCTGCCGCGGCGCTCTGCGCGGTCAATACCCGGACCTCAGGCAGATCCATCTCGACAATCTGCGCCAGCAGCGAAAGATTGGTCGGATTATCATCGACCAGCAGCAATGTAAACAGTTGGCTCCCCTCTTTCATCTCATCCCCTCGCCCAGAAAGTATGCTAGGCCGGCTCCAGCCCGGCAAATTTCAGCAGCAGTTTTTTCGACCCGACGCTGTTGAAATAGATTGTCACCTTCTGATTCTCCCCGCTCCCCTCCAGCCGGCAGACCTTGCCGACGCCGAACTTGACATGGCGGACCCGCATCCCCAGTTGCAGACCTTCCTCGGCCTCGGGAACCATCTCAACCTCGGCAAACGGCGCCTCCCCCTGCTCCGCGAGCGCTTCTTCTTCGAGACCCTGCGCAAACAGTCCTGCCAGGTTGTGCTGACTCACCGCTACGGTGCTGACCACCGGCTCCTGATCGAGCAGGTGGGCCGGAATCTCCGCCAGAAAACGGCTCGGCGGGTTGAACTGGTAAGTGCCGTAGATCCGGCGCCTTCTGGCCCGGGTGAGGTAGAGCTTTTCCATCGCCCGGGTCATACCGACGTAGCAGAGGCGACGTTCCTCTTCGAGCGCATCGCCATCGCCAGCGGTGCGGGAGTGGGGAAACAGCCCCTCTTCCATCCCCGCCATGAAAACCACGGGGAACTCAAGCCCCTTGGCGGCATGCAGGGTCATCAGGGTAATCCGCTCGTCGGATCTGTCGTAGGCATCCAGGTCGGTCACCAGCGCGACCTGCTCCAGGTAGTCCTGCAACGACCCGGCGCTCGCCTGATGCTCCTCCATTCCGGCCTTGAGCTCCTCCAGGTTCTGCAGCCTGTCTCTGGCCTCCTCTGTCCCCTCTGCCCGCAGCGACGGGCCGTAACCGGTCCTCTCGATAAGCTCCGCCGTCACTTCGGGATAGGCCATATGCTGCAGCATCTCGTCAAAAGACTGCATCTGGGCAACGAATCCGGCCACCTTTTTAGCCGCTGCCGCTGCCAGCACACCCCGCTCCACAGCCAACGAGCAGGCGGGATAAAATCCTCCGGCCTCGGCCTCAAACCGGGCAATTTTTTCCACCGTCGCATTGCCGATACCCCGCGGCGGCACATTGATAATCCGGCGCGCCGCCAGGCTGTCGGTCGGGTTCGTCAAGGTCCGCAGATAGGCCAGGATGTCCTTGATCTCCATCCGCGAGAAGAACTTCACCCCGCCCACCATGACATAGGGGATGCCTTCCCGGACCAGCGCCTCCTCAAAGGAGCGGGACTGGGCATTAGTCCGGTAAAAGACCGCGATATCCCGTGCCCGCCGGCCGGCCTGTTGCAACCGGCCGATCTCGGCTGCAACGAAACGGGCTTCCTCCTGATCGTCGGTGAGAACTTCCAGGGTCACAGGGTCGCCCGCAGGGTTTTCGGTCCAGAGTTTTTTCCCCTTTCGCCCCCGGTTCTGTGCCACCACCTCGCCGGCCGCCGCCAGAATGGTCTCGCTTGACCGATAATTCTGTTCCAGCCGAATGATCCGGGCATCCGGAAAATCCCGTTCGAAGCCAAGAATGTTGCCGATTTCGGCGCCGCGCCAGGCATAGATCGACTGGTCATCATCGCCAACAACGCACAGATTCGCGCCATCTCCCGCCAGCAGCCGGATCAGTCGGTACTGGACCTGGTTGGTGTCCTGGAATTCGTCGATCAGGATGTATTTAAAGCGCTGCCGATATTTTTCCAGCACCTGAGGATGCTGTTCAAACAGCCGGACCGTGTAGAGCAGCAGGTCACCGAAATCAAAGGCATTCGCCTGCCTTAAACGCTCCTGATAGCGGGCATAGATCCTCACCGGGAGGTCATCCTGGAAACCTGCCGTAGCCAGCCCCTCGGGAAACTCGCCACGGTTCTTGGCACTGTCGATATAGACTGCGGCCGCCCGTGGCTTTAAGGTTTTTTCACTGACCCCGAGTTCCTTGAAGACATCCTTGAGCAGGCGGAGCTGGTCGCTGTCATCATAGATGGTAAACGAGCCGCTGAACCCGATCGCTTCCGCCTCGCGGCGCAGGATTCGTACGCAACTTGCGTGGAACGTCGCAATCCAGGGGGGATCGCCCCCTCCCAGCAACTGTTCGACCCGCTCGCGCATCTCGGCAGCGGCCTTGTTGGTAAAGGTCACCGCGAGAATCTGCCAGGGGGGCACCCCCCGTTCACGAATCAGGTGGGCGATCCGGTGGGTCAGCGCCCGGGTCTTGCCCGAACCGGCCCCAGCCAGCAGCAGCAAAGGCCCCTGGTCATGAAGAACCGCCTGCAGCTGCGGCTGATTCAACCCGGCCAGCAGGTCAGTCATCGCTGTCCCCCAAGGTCTTGGTCATCAGCTCCCGGTTATAGGCGGAGACCATATCGCGTCGCGAGATAATCCCGTGGAGCTTGCGATGGGTTTCCCGGTCAACCACCGGCAGCTGCTCGATATTGCGATAACCGATCCGGCGCATGGCGGTATCCAGGTCTTCCTCGGCGTGTACGGTAATCACGTCGGTCGTCGCCAGTTCCTTGACCACCACCAGATCCATCAGATCCTTCTCGAAAACCACTCCCATGAAGTCCTGCACCGAAATGATCCCGGTCAACTCACCTGCGGCATTGACCAGCGGGAAATTGGTGTGATGGGTCCGCTCAATGAAACGGGCGAAGTCACCCAGCGTCATATTCTCCGGAACCGTTTCAACCCGGCGGGACATCACCTCGCCGACCGCCAGCCCCTTCATGATGTTGCGTTCCTTACCCGCTTCCAGATCAATCCCGGCACGGGTCAATTCGAAGGTTTCCAAGCTGTCCTTTTTCAGGTGCCGGGCGATTGCCGTGCCGATCACGCACGCCAGCATAATCGGCACGATGACCTCGTAGCTGTCGGTGATTTCGAACAGCAGGAAAATAGCGGTCATCGGCGAATGGGTTGCGGCGGCGAGAAATGCACCCATCCCGACCAGGGCGTAAGCTCCGGGGAACAGGCCGAAGCTGGGAAAGAGCAGGTCCATCAGCTGACCAAAAGCCCCGCCGGAGACGGCCCCCAGAAACAGGCAGGGGGCAAACATCCCCCCCGGCAATCCGGAGCCGAGGGTGATCGACGTGGCGATCATCTTGGCCGCCACCAGCAGGCCGAGCAGGTACCAGGTATGGTCTCCGTAGAGCACCTCGGTCATGAACTCGTAACCGTTGCCGAACACCTGCGGCAGCGCGATACCGATCACTCCGACACAGAGTCCTCCGAGCACCGGCTTGGTCAGTTTCGGCAGTCTGATCGCATCGATCCGGTCCTTGATCCGGAAATGGACATCAATAAACCCGGCCGCCAGCCCGCCGATGATGATGCCGAGCAGCAGGTAAAGCAGCAGCTCCCAGAAGCTGCCCATCAGGTAGGGGGGGGCCACCAGTTCCGAGGTATTACCGAGCAGCGCCCGAGAAACCACCGTCGCCATGGCGCTGGAGATGACGATCGAGGTGAAGCTGGCGAGTTCGAAAGAAGACAGCAGGACGATTTCAGTGGCGAAAAACACCCCGGCGATCGGGGCGTTGAAGGTTGCCGCTACCCCGGCCGCGGCCCCGCAGGCGACCAGCACCTTGAGACGGTCCCCGCTCATCTTGAAGCGCTTGCCGAACTGGCTGCCGATGGTTCCGCCGATGATCGCTATCGGTCCTTCCTGCCCCGCACTGCCCCCGGTGCCCAGGGTGATCGCCGCGCCGAGTCCGCGGGTAAAGAGCGGCCGCATCGGCAGCTTGGCCCCCTTGAGATTGACCCTGACCAGAAATCCGGCAAATCCGCCCTTCAGGTCCTTGGAGAAAAAGATCCAGAGCGGAACCACCAGTAAACCGCCGATGGCCGGCAGGAACATCACCAGAATCCGCTGCGGCGACCACTGTTCCAGTGAAATCTGGAACAGTTCGAGGCTCTGTTCCACCACCAGCCAGTGGATCAGCTCAATGGCCTGCCGGAACAGGTAATTGCCCAGCCCGCCGAGCATGCCGATCAGCACCGCAAGAATAATCAGGAAGGTGTTGTCGCTGATGCGGAAACGATTCAACAGCTGCAGGACACCTCTCTGCAGCTGTTGCGCTACGGGAAAATTCAAAGGAAGCTACTCCACGGTCACGCTTTTAGCCAGGTTACGCGGCTGATCCACATCGGTCCCCTTGAGCACGGCGACGTGGTAAGCCAGCAGTTGCATCGGCACCGAAGTCAGAATCGGCATCAGGTCATCCGTCGTCTCCGGCAGTTCAATCAGGGCATCACACTGGTCAACAAGGCCCGGTTCCGCGGCGGTTGCCACGGCGATGACCCGGCCACCCCGGGCACGGACCTCCTCCATGTTGGAAACGACCTTGTCATAGGTCGCATTGCGTGGCAGCAGGACCACCACCGGCATATGCTCGTCGATCAGGGCAATCGGACCATGCTTCATCTCACCGGCGGGGTAGCCTTCAGCATGGATATAGGAAATCTCCTTCAGCTTCAAAGCTCCCTCCAGGGCGATCGGGTACTGGTTGCCGCGGCCGAGATAGAGAAAGTCCCGAGCCATCATGAACTGGCGGGCGATCTCCTCGGTGTGGGCATCAACCTCCAGGGCCTCCTCTAGCTTGCGCGGCAGGGTCACCAGTTCCCCGATCAGCTCACGACACTGCTCCACCGGGAGGATGTTGCGGGCGCGACCGATCCGCAGCGCGAGCAGGTAAAGCGCGACCAGCTGAGTGGTAAAAGCCTTGGTCGAGGCCACACCGATCTCCGGCCCGGCATGAGTATAAACCACCCCGTCGCTCTCCCGGGCGATCGAGGAATCGACCACGTTGCAGATACAGACCGCCCGACCGCCCTTGCCCCGCGCTTCGCGCAGCGCCGCCAGGGTGTCGGCGGTCTCGCCGCTCTGGCTGATCAGCACCGTCAGGCTGCTGGCGGAGATGATCGGGTCACGGTAACGGAACTCGCTGGCGATATCGACCTCGACCGGAATCCGGCAGAGCTTCTCCAGATAGAATTTCCCCACCAGCGCCGCGTGCCAGGAGGTGCCGCAGGCGACAATGAAGATTTTTTCCAACCGATTCAGGGCCGCATCATCCAGCCCCAGGCCTTCGAGGTAGACATCCCCCTCATCGTTGCGCAAACGCCCGGCGATGGTATCGGCAAGGGCGCGCGGCTGCTCATAGATCTCTTTGAGCATGAAGTGCTTGTAACCGCCCTTCTCCGCCATCATCGGACTCCAGGTGATGGTCTTCGGCGGCCGCTCGACCGGGTTCCCGGCCAGGTCACTGAGCTGCATTCCGGCGGGGGTGAAAACGACGAGCTCGCCATCTTCGAGGAAGATCATTTCGCGGGTGTGGGAAAGCATCGCCGGGATATCGGAGGCGACAAAATATTCGCCCTGACCCTGGCCGACTACCAGCGGAGAACCGAGCTTGGCGGCTATCAGTTTGTCCGGCTCCTGTTCGCAGATGATCGCCACAGCGTAGGCCCCCTCGACCTCCTCCAGCCCCTTACGGACCGCCGCCTCAAAGTCACCACTCTCCTTATAGTGCCTTTCGATCAGGTGGGCGATAATCTCGGTATCGGTGTCCGAACTGAAGCTGTGGCCCTCCTGGATGAGGGCCTGCTTGAGGCTCAGATAATTCTCGATGATGCCGTTGTGGACCACCACGATCCCCCCGGCCCGGTGCGGGTGGGCATTGATTTCCGATGGCCGGCCATGGGTGGCCCAGCGGGTATGGCCGATCCCGCGGGTGCCGGTTGCCGGCTCCGTCCGCAGGATGTTCTCCAGGTTGACCAGCTTCCCCTCGGCCCGCCGCAGCTGTGCCCCCCCGCCGTCTAGGGTGGCGATCCCGGCCGAGTCGTAGCCGCGGTACTCGAGCCGGCGCAGACCCTCAATAATGATCGGCGACGCCTGCTGCGGGCCGATATATCCTACGATGCCGCACATAGAACCCCCTTATTTCTTGTTTTTCTTCTGTTTGCGCAAACGCCAGCCCTCGATCACCTTCTGCTCGGTACGCGACAGGGCAAGCGAATCGGCCGGCACGTCCTTGGTGATGGTAGAACCGGCGGCAATCAGGCTGTTGCGACCGATCCGGACCGGCGCAATGAACTGGGTGTCGCTGCCGACAAAGACATCATCCTCGATGGTCGTCCGGTACTTGTTGACCCCGTCATAGTTGCAGGTGATGGTCCCGCAGCCGAAGTTGACCCGCTCGCCGACCTCGGCATCACCGATATAGGTCAGATGGCTGGCCTGGGAGCCGACGCCGAACACCGCTTTTTTTGTCTCGACGAAATTGCCCAGCTTGTTGTCCCCGGCCAGCTCAGTCCCGGGGCGCAGATGCGCCATCGGGCCGATCTTGCAGTCACTGCCGATAATCGAACCTTCAACAACCGATCCGGCCTTGAGATGGACTCCGGCAGCAATCTGCGAATCATCAACCATCACCCCCATCTCCACCACACACCCGGCACCGATCGAGCTTCTGCCGCGCAGCATGACATTGGGATGGAGCAGGGTGCCGGGGGCGATTTCGACCCCGGCATCGATATAGGTCGTCGCCGGATCGAGCATGGTCACGCCGGCCAGCATCAGCGCCCGGTTGATCCGCTGTCGCATCAGTTCAGCCGCCTCGGCAAGCTGCGCCAGATCGTTAATCCCCATCGCTTCATCGGGATCTTCAAGCGTCACCGCCCGGGTCGGCAACCCGGCGGAGACCGCCGCCTCGACAACATCGGTCAGGTAATATTCCCCCTGGGCGTTGTCCCGCCCCAAGCCCTGCAGGGCACTGAATACGAAGCGGGCATCGAACAGGTAGGTCCCGGTGTTGATTTCAGCGACCAACTTTTCCTCAGGGGTCGCATCCTTCTCTTCGACAATCCGCAGAACAGTTTCGCCGTCGCGAATGATCCGGCCGTATCCGGCCGGATTCTCAAGTTCAGCAGTCAGAACGGTCACGGCCGCTTTTTCTTGCCGATGGGTCGCAAGCAGCAGCCGCAGGGTCTCCTCCCGCAGCAGCGGCACATCGCCACACAGCAGCAGCAGGGTCCCGGAAAAATCCGCCAGCGATTCGGCGGCACAGAGCAGAGCATGCCCGGTCCCCAGCTGCTCGGACTGCTCAATGAAGCTGACGCCATCCTCCCCCAGCGATTCCCTGACCAGATCGGCCTGGTGTCCGACCACCACGTGCAGGCGTTCAAAGCCGGCCTGGCGGGCGGCCTGCAGCGGATAATGGAGCATCGCCCGCCCGGCGATTTCATGTAATACCTTGGCCCGGCTTGACTTCATCCGGGTCCCCTTCCCTGCAGCGAGTATAACGGCTGCCAGATCCTGACTCATTTCTGCGTCTCCCTTGCATGGGTTCAAGCTTTTGGAAAAACGCTCAATTATCTCGAATGGACTATCTCTAGTCAAGCTGAATAGCCCCGAAAATGCTCGATTTACAGCCGATTTCATTTACAAAGGGGATGGGCTGAAGTATAGTTCACTGGGCGAGAGGTGAGAAGATGAAAGACCGTCAAACAGTGACACGGGATCTGGAGGATTTCCAGGCCCGGCTGAAAGAGCTGGAGATCCGCTATGAGCAGTATTTTGCCGGGGTCGAAAAGCGCGAACCCTATAGTGAGCGGAAGGATCTCTCTCGACAGCTCAGGCAGTACAACCCCCTGCTGATTACCCAGACCGATCTGAAGTTCCGTTACCATGGCCTGAGCTCAAGACTTGCCTCTTACAGCAACTACTGGGATCGTATCCTGCGACTGATTGATGAAGGGAAATACCACCGCCATCTGACCAAGGCCGCCAAAACCCTTGCAGCGACCCTACCTGCACAAACGTCGCCTGCCAGCGAAGCGGAGCAGCTGCATCAGCAGCTGGCCAAGGCCCGCGAACAGTGCGGGATTCCCGGAGCGGTGCCAAGCCCGGCCAAGGTCGCTGACTACCTGGCAGTCCAACGGGATAAGATCAGGCAGAAGTTTGGTGACCGTCCGGTTGAGTTTCAGATCGATATCAGCACCGGGAAACCACGCATCAGGGTTCGTCTCAAACAGTAGCCGGACCCCGCACCCTCTTCCGGTGCGGTCTTTTTAGCCCCCCGCAAGGCCGGAAACAACCTTTTTGCCAATGGGATCACCAGCCGGTTCGGCGCGTCGATCTGGCGACAGAAAGCGAAACCAAGCCGATGACTGCCATCAGCCCCAGGGTTACCCAAAAGAATGACCCGCAACACAGAGGCCTGCCTTGAAAATCCTGCTCGCGACCCTGCATGTTAGACCTTCTGCCCAGGCGACACCGCTGGCGGCAGCCTGCCTGAAAGCGGCTCTTGCCGAGGAGTACAGGGCCGCGACGACCCTGCTCGACCTCTTCCCGGACCAGACGCCGGACCAGATGCTTGACGCCATTGAAACGCAACAGAAGCCGGACATTGTCGCTTTTCCACTCTACCTCTGGAACCGGAGCCGGGTGCTCAGCCTGGCAAGACACCTCCGCCAGAAGAGGCCGCAACTGCTGCTGGTCGCCGGGGGACCTGAAGCCAGCGCCGATGCCCGGGCTGTCCTGCGCGAGGGAAAGCTCGATGCAGTTGTCAGGGGCGAAGGGGAGGCCGTATTTGCCAGCCTGATTTCGAACCTGGCAGCGGGTCAGCCGATCGACCAGCTCCCGGGTGTCTATACCCCCGGCGGCGAACTGCCGGAACCGGTTTACTGTGATAACCTCGACCTGCTCCCCTCACCCTACCTGCAGCAGGTTCTGTTGCCTGAGCGGGGTGGCGGGCTGCTTTGGGAGGTCGCCCGGGGCTGCCCCTTCAACTGCACTTTCTGCTACGATGCGAAGGGGCACCGCGGGGTCCGGCCGTTTGCCAGCAAACGACTTAAGCAGGAGCTGCGCCTGTTCTCTGCCTGCGGCACGGAGCAGGTCTGGGTGCTCGATTCGACCTTCAATTTTCCCGCCGACCGGGGCCGCAGGCTTCTCGAACTGCTGTTGAAGACGGCCCCGCAGATCCATTACCATCTGGAGGCGAAGGCCGAATTTCTTGATGATGCGACCATCGACCTGCTGGCGCAATTACGCTGTTCAGTGCAGATCGGTCTCCAGTCGGCTGATCCGCAGGTGCTGCATCCGCTGCAGCGATCCTTCGACCCGGACCAGCTGTTCGACCGGCTGCAAAAACTTTCGGACGCCGGTGTCGTGTTCGGGCTGGACCTGATCTATGGTTTGCCCGGAGACACCCACAGCGGCTTCCGCGACAGCCTGAATCGGGCCCTGGAGGCCGGGCCCAACCAGCTCGACATGTTCCCCCTGGCGATCCTGCCCGGCACGCGCCTGTTCTTCGAACAGGACAAGCTTCACCTGCAGAGCATGCCGGCTCCCCCCTATGAGATATGCAGCACTCCCGACTATCCTCCACAAGCCCTGGCGGAGAGCCGCTTGCTGAGCGCGGCCACCGACATTTTTTACAACCGCGGCCGGGCGGTCGGCTTTCTCCTCCCCGTCTGTCAGGCCTTGAGGATCAAGCCGGCGTCCCTGCTGGAGCGTTTTTCCCATTGGCTTCAGCAGAACCAGGGGGTCGCCCTCGAACGGATCCTCGCCGTTGAGGACTGGAGTCCGGCGCAGATTTTTCCGTTGCAGCAGAAATTTCTGGCCGCCGAACTAAAGCATGGCGGGAAATCACAGCTGCAGCCATTGGTCAATGACCTGCTGCTCTACCATTACCACTACGCAGAAACCCTGCTCGGCCCCGAGATCTATCCGCAAACCCCGGTCAAAGCCGGCAAAAAAGCGTGGCAACAACGCTGGAAACAGGCACGGCACCTGCGCCTGGTCGACTTCGCCTATGAACTGGATGAGCTCACGGCTATGGGCGGGATGACCCTGGAGGCCACATACAAGGCCCTGAAGCAGAGGGGCTCAACCGGGATATTTATCCGTAGGGGCGATGAGGTGCTGTGTGAATCTCTTCAGGAAGATTTTGCCCGGCTTTTGCTAGGCTCGGACGGAACCAGGACTCCGGCGGAAATTTTGCCGGGATTCCCCCCCGCAGAAGGGCTTGAGTTATTGAACTTCGCTCTGGAGGAAGGGCTGCTTTGCCCCTGAACGGGGCTATTTCAGCAACAGGTCCATGAACCCCTGATAGGTCTGGCGCTTGCGTTCCGATTTGCTGTAGAGGGCGGAAGAGAAGAGAGCCGTCGCGGCGTGCTCGCCGAGCATTGAAAACAGCTGGAAATCGATCGGATCGAGCTGATCCTTCTGTACGAACAGCCGGTAAATCGACAGCAGGCCGATGACCTCGTCATGAATCACCAGAGGGATAGCCACCAGCGGCCGGGCCAGGTCATCAGAGCCCTCAAGGATCGATCCTTCGACAAAATAATCTTCCTTCGTCTCTGCCGTCTGGCCGAGAATTCCCTCACCGATCTTCACATCCGGGAACTCCTCACCCTCCTCGAACCCTTCACCCGTTTCGAACCGCAACAGTCCATCGGCTTCGTCATAGGCAAGGATGGCGAATTTTTCCGCGCCGACGAAGTTGATCACAACCTCCTTGATGATCGCCAGCGCCTCTTCGCGATCCAGGGTCGAGTGCAGCCTGGAGGACGCGATATACAAGTTGGTCAGGTTGTTGTTGACCTCTTCGATCTGGACAAACTGATCGGCAAACTCCAGGTTCTCTTTCTCCAGGTCCGCGATCCGCAATTTCGCGTCTTCATTTTCCGCCCGCAGGCGGGCACATTCCTCTTCCAGTTCCTTCAGACGTAAATCACAATCTGCCGGTGAGGCCCCCTGACGACCTGCTTTTCCTCCGGCACTCCGGAGAAGGTCATTAAGGACCTCCAGATCCTTTTCTCCCGGGTGGATAAAATAGACACCGAAGCCGTCACCGCTTTCAGGATTGTTCCGTTTCACCTTGCCAAGCAGGTGCAGGGAATCGCCGTCCCCCAGAGACAGGGTCAAATCGATAGCACTGTTCTCTGCAATATCTGCATCGGTCTGCAGATAGGCTCCGGTCACCGAGATATCGCGAGTCCGGGCCTGAAAGCTCTGCCCGGAAACATGGATCATCGCCGGCAACGAGAGGCTCACCCGCTCTGCGGTCTGCTGATCAAGCAACCCGAGCAGTCGCCTGATTTTCTCTTGGAGTTCCTCCCTGTCAACCGGCTTGGTGACATAATCGTCACAACCGGAGGCCAGGCACTGCTGAATTTCCTCCACCTGCCCGGCAGCGGTGACCATGATGATCGGCAGATCCTTCCAGCGTTCGTTCCGCTTCAGGGCGACACAGACCTCATCACCGTTCATCCCCGGCATGTAGAAATCGAGCAGAACGATATCAGGTGCCAGCTCATCGATCCGCCTCAGGGTCTCTTCACCAGAGTTCGCAGTGACCAGATCATAGCCGCAATCCTCCAGATAGGATTTCTCCAGCTCCAGAAAAAGTTCGACATCATCGACCAGCAACACTTTCGCCATTCACCACGCTCCCTGATACATAATATTGAGGATATCCGCTGAACAGTAACGCACTGAATTTCAAAAGTAAAGAGCCCTGCCTTCACACGGCAGGGGTCGTAGGTTCAAACCCTACAACGCCCACCAGAAAAAACAAGGGGTTAGCCAACCGGCTGGCCCCTTTTTCTTTTCACTGTTCCCAAAGAGTTCCCAGTTTCACCTCTGAATGCCGTGGCGCTGGCAGAATTTGACCACCGCGTTATAGCTCACCTCCAGATCCCTGGCCACCTGCGCCACGCCTTTTTCCCGGATCGCCGCCGCCATTTCTTCGGGGGAGAACCGGATCCTCTTTTTCTTTCCCTGGGGGGCTTCCTCTCCCTGCGGCCGGGCTTTCTGCAGATCGGCCAGGAGCATCTCGGTGGAGGCGTGCTCGTAGCGCATCCAGGTGCGCGGGTCCTTGTGACGGGAGAGGCGCATGCCCCGGTCCGGATGGACGCCGGCTTCCACCAGGCGGGTGACGAAGAGGTGCCTTAAATCGTGGGGGCTCTTGATCGTGGCGCCGATGCGCTTCATGGCCCGGCGGAAGGTCGTCTTGGGGGAGGCCCAGGGCTCGGATGTCTTGGGATTGACAAAGACGTAGGGGCTATCCTCGGGGGATTTTGAAAGGGCCGTCTTCACCGCCTGCAGGGCGTTGGCGTCGAGATAGACCGGCTCGCGCTCGATGTCGCCGCTGCGGGTCTTGTGCTTCACCCAGGCGAGATTCTTCTCCAGCTCCAGGTCCTCCTTCTTCAGCAGCCGCGCTTCGGAGGTTCGGGCCCCGGTGAAGGCCATGAACTGATACAGGGGCAGGGGTTCCTCGGGCAGGGCGTTCCAGATCCGCGCCTCGTCGGCCAGGGCGGGGAGGTTCTTGATGGGGCGCTTGGGCTCTTTGACCCGCACGTTGAAGAAAGGATCGTTGACCACGGCGAAGTTCGCCCGGCCGTGGCGCCAGATGCTCTTCATGGTGCGCACCTCCTTGGCGACGGTGCCGGCGGAGGCCTCGCGTTCCTGCATGTAGGTGAGGATGTCGCGCTCCAGGATCTCGGCCATCTTCTTTTCGCCGAAGACCGGCAGCAGGCGCTTCAGGGCGTATTCGTCGCGCTTGCCCTTGTCCGACTTCTGGCTGCTTCTGACCTTCTGGTAGTCCTCGGCCACCTCCTTGAAGGTGGGGGCGCTGCGCTTCTTCTCCTCCTTGTTCTTCCCCCCGAGAAGGTGCTCGGCGGCCCGCTTGCTCTTGGCCTCGGTGTCCTCGATGATCCGCCGGCCGGTCACGTCCCGGTAGTCGAGGGAGTAGGCTTCTCGCTTCTTGAAGGGGGAGCCGCACTTGGGACACTTGCCAGAGGTGCGCCGCCAGACGGCGCAGGGGAGGCATTGATACTTGTGGAAGATACCCATTTAATCGAGGAGAGTAGAAAGGACGATCCGTTTTCCCTGTTCCCGAAGATTTTCAACGCGCCGGTCTGGTTCGATCATCAGCAGCTCGTACTGCGCCCGGGTGCCGTCATGGGTCGAGTCCCGAAGAAAATCGACAACCGCCACGCGGTAGGCCGACAGATACGGTTCGCAACGGGAGACCACCGCCTCGGCGATGGTGTCATTCTCCTTTTCGGCAAAACGATAGGGCGCCGCCTCCCGATCAAGGCAGGATCGATACCCGGAGACAGCCTCACGCACCTGGGTATCGTCGGCCGGCCGTGCTGCCACACATCCAGCCAGGAGTATGGTGGCCAGCACTATTGCCTTTCGCACTTTTCCCTCCTTTGATCTTCCAGCCACTTCACTTCCCGTCTTGCCACTCGAATCAAATACTCCACCGATTCCCGATCCAACTTCCTGACCAACTCCAGCAACTCGTCTTCCAAAACCCCACCTCCCGCAAAGCAAAACCAACGACGCCTCGGATGGTAAGGGAAGGGTGTGACAGAATATGTCACGAGTGGCGGGCTTCGTTCTGCGCTCGCAGGGCGGCCCGCAGGATGTCGCGCTGACCGATGGGGGTCGATTCCCGGTAGGCCTGGAGGAGGTCCTGCTCGTCGGCGCTGATCTGTTCTTCGGTCTGCAACTTTCGGCCGGTAAAGAACTCATCGAAGGTCACACCGAAATACTCGACCAGGCGAACGGCGACATCGACCGTCAGGTTGCCAGCCTCGTAGGAGGCATAGGTCGACTTGGAAATTTCCAGATCGTCGGCAACCTGCTGTTGCGACGCTCCTTTTTCCTTGCGAAGTAATTTAACCCGCGCTGCCAAGTCCGCTTTAGTGATCATGTGCGGAATTATGAAGCATCCGCCGATTTCGTGCAAGTGCAGAATATGGTTAGGTTTCTTGGGCAAGATAGATGCCTTGTGCGAGTTTTTCATTTAGAAAACGAAAAACTTGTTTTTTTTGCTTGCAATGGTCGAGTATTTCGTTTATTTGTAGAGCACCGAACGAAACTTTCGAACAAGGAGACGAAGAAAATGGTCGAGAAAATGAAGCCCCTCAGTGTCCCCCCGGAAGTCCACCGCGACCTCAAGGCCCTGGCGGCGCGAAAAGGAACCCTGTTGTCGCTGGAGGCGGAGAAGGCCCTGCGCCAGTACCTGCGCAAGGAACAAAAGAAGCTTGCCAGCTAACGCGCCGAACTCAAGGAGACGAGACGTGAAGCTCACCGCCATCGAGGACGCCCAGATCCGCGCCCACCTGACCAGCATCCCCTGGTGGACCCCGGAGGACACCATGATCTTCTGCCGACTCTCCAAGAGCGGCCTGGAGAACCTGGTGCAGACCGGCCAGCTCAAGCGGGTGCGCGGCATCGGCAAGGAGCGGCTCTTCTCCCGGGATGAGGTGATGGGTCTTCTGGCCGAGAACTGCCGCTCGATCATCGACGAGAGAAGGAGCCGGGCATGAGTCTGGAGAAGTGGGCCAAGGCCGCCGCCTACCGGCTGCAACTGCATGGAGGCAAGGATGAACAGGAGATCGCTGAAGGGATTTTGGCAGAACTGCAACGAGGAGATCGCCACGGTCGTGCTGCTGGCTGTGCTTGTGGCGGCCGTTGCGCTGATGGGCCTCACCGCCCTGGCGCCGGACGAGATGCTGGCCATAACTGACCGCCTGCTGGAGGCCCAATGATCGAGACGCGCATCGCCGGGATTCCCTGCCTGATCGAAGTCGACAGCTGCACCATCGTCCCGCCCTGGAAGGGACCGGCCAGCACCGCCCCTTCTGATCTGGACTACTACGGCTACAGCGAGATCGAGTTCACCGTCTGCGACCGCCGGGGACGGCCCGCCCCCTGGCTGGAAGAGAAGATGGGCGAGCAGGACCGGATCGCCATCGAAGAAGAGATCCTCGCCAGCCGGCGAGACTAAGCCACCACAAGGAGAGAAAGATGGAATTAGCGATTCAGAACATCAACATCCCCCAGGAGTACGGCGTCAGTGACGCGAAGATCGCCGAGATCGCCGAGAAGTACAAGGACCTGCAGGAGATCAAGGACAGCGCCTCGATGGGCATGGCCATGGCGGGTCGCCGGGAGTGCCGGGAGCTGCGGATCGCCGTGGAGAAAAAGCGCAAGGATCTCAAGGCCGACGCTCTGGAGTACGGCCGCCGGGTCGACGGCGAGGCCAAGCGGATCACCGCCTCTTTGGAGGCGATTGAAAAGCCACTCGACACTCTGATCAAAGCCGAAGAGGCCAGAAAGCAGGCCGAGAAGGAGGAACGGGAGCGCCTGGAGCGCGAGCGGATCCTGGCCAAAGAACGCCACCTCGCTGCCCTGCGCCTGGAGATCGACGGACGCTTCGGCCGAATCCGCATTGCCGAGCTGCACGCCATGACCGCCGCGGAGATTGGCGAGGCCATCGCCATCGTCAACGACAAGACCGAACCCGACTGGCAGGAACTTAGAGAAGACGCCGACGCCGCCCGCGCCATTTATCTGCAGGAGGCCGAAGCCTTGCGCGAGAAGAAGCTCGCCGCCGAGGCAGAGGCCGAGCGCCAGAGAATCGAGCAGGAGAAGCTGGCCGAGCAGAACCGTCTGGAGCAGGAGAAACTGGCCGAGGAGCGCCGGCAGCTGGAAGCCGAGATGCAACAGCGCCGGGAAGAGCAAGAGGCCTTCGAGCGCGAGCGCCGGGCGTTCGAAGAGGCCAAAGAGCGCCAGGAACAGGAGCGCCTGGCCAAGATCCGCGCCGAGGAGGAAGAGCAGGAGCGGCAGCGCTTGGACGCTTTGTACAAGGAGCGAGCCGAGCAGGAACTCAAGGCCAAGCAGGAGCGCGAGGAGAAAGAACGCCAGGCCCGCGAAGAGGCCGAGCGTCTGGCCAGGGAGCGCGAGGAGATGCTGCGCCCCGACCGGGAAAAGCTCAAGCTCTTGGCCGGTTCCCTGGTCGCCCTGCCGTTCCCCACCCTGACCACCGCCGAGGGGCACAAGGCCATGGCCCGGATCGAAAAGAAGCTCGACGCCCTGGCCGAGTTCATCGTCATGCAGGCCGAGAAGCTGGCCGAGGAGCAGGTCGAGCCGCTGGAGGCGGCCACGGCATGAAGCCGCGGCGAATCCTGGAGCATGAGCCGTGTCGGTACTGCAAGGGCCAGTTTCCCGAACTGTGCCTGGTCTGCCACGGCACCGCCATTACCGACAAGCACATCACGATCTACCCCGACGGCAGCAGAGAAATGGAGAGGCAACAATGAGCAAAAAAAACGAGCTGACCCGGCAAAACCATCAACAGATGACCGTCCACGAGGCGAGGCCCGTCACGCCGATGGACTTGATTCAACAGGCCAACGGGGCCGGGGCGTCCATCGAGAAGATGGAGCAGCTGTTCGCCCTGCAACTGCGGTGGGAAGAGAACGAAGCGAAGAAAGCCTATCACCGGGCCGTCGCCGCATTCAAGTCGGAGACCATCCACATCGTCAAGGACAAGAAGGTCGGCTACACCAATAGGGACGGTTCTTTCACCGGCTACACCCACGCCACCCTCGGCAACATCGTCCAGACCATCATCCCCATCATGGGCAAGCACGGCCTGTCCCACTCCTGGAACGTCGAACAGTCGGGCGGCACCATTTCGGTGACCTGCCGGCTGGCCCATGAACTCGGACATTCCACCTCCGTCATGCTGGCGGCGGCCAAGGACGACTCCGGCAAAAAGAACGCCATCCAACAGGTGGCCTCGACCATCACCTACCTGGAGCGCTACACCCTGCTGGCCATCACCGGGCTGGCCACGGCCGACCAGGACGACGACGCCAAGGAGAGCGAGGCTCCCACGGTCCAGCTCGTGGACGAGGAGCAGCTGGCCAACATCGACGCCATGATCTCCGAGACCGGCGCCGACGTGGAAGCCTTTTGCAAATACCTGCGGGTGGAGAAAGTCACCGACATTCCCGCCGCCCACTATGAGGCCGCCATCCGGGCCCTGGAGAAAAAACGGAAGGAGCCGAAGCAATGAACGCTGCTATCGAACAACGGACCGAGGAATGGTTCGCCGCCCGCCTGGGCAAGGTGACCGCCAGCAAGATCAACGATGTCATGGCCCGTCTGAAAAATGGCGGGGAGGCCGCCACCCGGAAGAACTACCGGGTGCAGCTCGCCGTCGAACGACTGACGGGACAGAAGACCGAGACCTTCACCAACGGCGCCATGCAGTGGGGGATCGATCAGGAGCCCTTCGCCCGCGAGGCTTATGAGTTCATCGCCGGGACTGCCGTGGAGCAGGT
Source organism: Desulfuromonadales bacterium (assembly GCA_032251255.1). Classification (GTDB taxonomy): domain Bacteria; phylum Desulfobacterota; class Desulfuromonadia; order Desulfuromonadales; family Geopsychrobacteraceae; genus BM509. The sequence goes on along the minus strand of JAVVDY010000002.1, from coordinate 56,394 downwards.
CGGATTCGTCGATCATGCGCACCTCCCCATGGCCGGGTGTTCTCCGGACGGGCTGATCGGGAGCGACGGCATGTGCGAGATCAAGTGCCCCAACACCGCCACCCACGTCGAATGGATGCTGGCGGGCACCATCCCTGCCGAGCACGTCAACCAGATGCTCTTCCAGATGGACTGCTGCAGGCGGCAGTGGTGCGATTTCGTCTCCTATGACCCGAGGATGCCCATCGATCTGCAGCTCTTCGTCAGGCGCCTGCACCGGGACGACGCCGCCATCGAGAAGATCCGCTATGAGGTCATCTCCATTCTCGACGACGTGGCCCAGCTGGTCGCGCAGCTCGAAGCGATCCGCGCATGAAGACCGTCCTTCGCACCGAGCAGGACCGCAACCGTCTGCGGGAGATCGTCGGGGGCCTGTCCCTCGACTCTCCCAAGGAGGTGGAGATCAAGGAGCACAAGGCCAACCGATCGGTCTCTCAGCACCGGCTCATGTGGGTCTGGAACACCGTCCTTGGAGCCGAACTCGGGGAGTCGAAGGAAGAGATCCACGAGCGCAACAAGGAGCGGTTCCTGGTCCCCATCTACGAGCGGGACGATCCGGAGTTCGCCGAGATGATCGAGGCGGTGCGCGAGGTCTACCGAGCGGGGATGCAGGAGAAGGCGCAGATGCTCTTCCGGCGCATCGTCAAGCTCACCTCCACCACCACCGCCAACGTCAAGCAGATGACCGAATACCTGGACGAGATCGAGAAGGACGCCATGAACCTGAACATCTACCTGCCGCACCCGGAAGATCTGTACCGGGAGGCCTTCGGGAGGGCCGCATGAGCGAAGAAGCCGCCATCTACGGATTTCCGAAACGGACCCGCTGGGAGTCCAAGAAATACCGGGACGCCGCCAGGGAGCAGCCCTGCACCCTGCGCCTGTCCTGCTGCAACCGCGACAAGAAGACCACCGTCCTGGCCCACCGGCCGGGGGCGGGCATGGGGATCAAGACCGATGACTTCGACGCGGTGGACGCCTGCAGCGCCTGCCATGACGCCCTGGACGGCCGCGCCGACTGGCCCGAGGGGTACGACAAGCGGGAGGAGTTCGAGCGTGCCCGGTGGGAGACGGTGACCAACCGCATCAGAAGGGGAGTGCTGAAGTGAACCAGATGAGCATGTTCACCGGAGAAGAGCGCAAGGCCGAAGGGCTCTCCGTCATCGAGGAGAACCACGGCGACTTCCTGGAGACCATGCGCACCCGCGCCCGGAAGATCGCCGCCGAGAAGGGGAGCGTCACCTCCGACGATCTCAGAGCCTACGCCGCTTGCTGGGGGATCGAACCGGCCCACCCCAACGCCTGGGGCGGGATCTTCCGCGGCTCCGAGTGGGAGTGCATCGGCTTCAAGAAATCAACCCTGCCGTCCAACCATGCCCGCCTGGTGCGTGTGTGGCGGCTCAAAAACAAAGGAGAGAGATCATGATTCACCGCCTGAGCATCGACATGGAGAAAGAGTGCATTGTCTGCGGACGCGAGGGGGCCACCTCCTTCGGGGAGCTGTGCCTGTACTGCGCCACGGAAAAGGCCCTGGAGGGGATCGACCGGACCAAAGACTACCGGAAGGACTCCAAGTACCTGCCCGTTCAACTGACCCCTACCGAGATCGAGGAGTACGGCAAGGAGCTGGCGGATGTCATCGTCGCCAAGGGGGAGCTGGAGTGCGAGCGGGCCGCCATCAACAAGAAGATCAAGCCCCTGGTCGAGAGGCTGGACACCCTGGCGCCCATCGTCAAGAGCGGCGAGGAGGAAAGGGATGTCGAGTGCCGCTGGTATTACAACTGGCCCTCCGGGGAGCGGTATCTGATCCGGATGGACACCGCCGTCCTGGTGGAAACGGACGTGATCCCGGAATGGGAGCGCCAGCAGGAACTCAGCATCGAGGACCAGCCTGTTCCCGATCCTGAAAACCTCTGCGCTGAGGAAACCTGCGAGCACTTCACCTCCGATCAGCCCAACCGGTGCGGCAAGCTCGAATATGTGGAGGAATGCGAACTGCCAGAGCTGGGGGCGGCCCTCGCCGCAGCGCGGAAAGGGGCCTGATCGATGGACCATGCCATTCAATTTTTTGTGCCGGGGACCCCCGTCCCCAAGGGAAGCGCGAAAGCCTTTTACAACAAACATCTCGGACGTGCCCAGGTCATGCAGGACAACCGCGAGAAGCAAAAGCCCTGGGCCTCCCTGATCTCCTTCTATGCCCAGCGGCAGATGTCATCTCCGACCCTGGCCGGGCCGGTGCGTCTGTCGCTGGAGTTCACCATGCCACGCCTGAAGGCCCACTTCGGTACCGGGAAGAATTCTCGTTCACTGAAGCAGAACGCCCCCACCTGGCATATCAGCAAACCCGACCTGGACAAGCTGGTGCGCTGCGTCAAGGACGCCCTGACCGGCATCGTCTGGAACGACGACTCCCAGGTCTGCGAGCTGGGCAAGGTCCGCAAGGTCTACGGCGAGCAGCCGGGGGTTCTGGTCAAGGTGGAGGCGCTGTGAACCTTCACCCCCGCACCCGCCAGATTCAACTGGCCGAGCAGGTCGTCACCGAGATTCTGACCGCCAACGAAGCGAAGACGCCTTTTCAGGCCAAGCGGGCGCTGAAGCTCGCCATCGCCACGGCGCAGGAGTACGAACGGGAGCGGCAGATTGATATGGCCTACAAGGAGAGAGGAAGGGAAGAGTGAAAGCCTATAAAGGGACCTACCGGATTCATCCCCAGATCCGGCTGAATTTCGAGGAGGAGATCGCGGTGGACAGCTTCGCCGGAGGGGGAGGCGCAAGCACCGGCATCGAGGCGGGACTCGGCCGCCCGGTCGATCTGGCCATCAACCACGATCCGGGCGCTATCGCCATGCACACGGTCAATCACCCGCACACCCGGCACTTCTGCGAGAGCGTGTGGAAGGTCGATCCTAAAGAGGCCTGTGGTGGGCGCAAGGTGGGGCTCATGTGGCTCTCGCCGGACTGCACCCACTTCTCCAAGGCTAAGGGAGGAAAGCCCCGCAAGAAGCAGATCCGCGGTCTGGCCTGGGTGGGGCTCAAGTGGGCCGGGTTGGTCCGTCCCCGCGTCATTATCCTGGAGAACGTGGAGGAGTTCCAGACCTGGGGACCGCTCAAGAAGGGACAGCCTTGCCCGAAGCGCAAGGGGGAGACCTTCGAGAAATGGAAAGCCCAGCTCGAGAACCTCGGCTACCGGGTGGAGCACCGGGAGCTGAGAGCCTGCGACTACGGCGCACCGACCACCCGGAAACGCCTGTTCGTCGTCGCTCGCTGTGACGGCGCCCCCATCGTCTGGCCGGAGCCGACCCACGGCCCGGGCCTGAAACCCTACCGGACGGCCGCCGAGATCATCGACTGGTCCATTCCCTGCCCGAGCATCTTCACCCGCAAGCGCCCCCTGGCGGAGAACACCCTGAAGCGCATCGCCCGGGGGATCCAGAAGTTCGTCTTGGAGAATCCGGAGCCGTTCATCGTCACCTACTACGGGGCGAAGAAGGGGGAGCACTTCAGAGGTCACGGCATGGGCGAGCCGCTGCGGACCCAGACCACCGAAAATCGCTTCGCCCTGGTGACACCCTTTCTCGCCAAGCATTTTGGCGGCAACTATTCCGGCGCCGGCATCCCCATGGACAGGCCCGCCGATACGGTCACGGCCAGAGATCACCATTCCCTGGTTTCCGCGAGCCTGATTCGCCATTTCGGGAAATCGATCGGTTCCGGCTCTGACGATCCAGTCCCCACCATTACGGCCGGGGGGAGCGGGAAAACCGGTCTGGTCACCTCCCACCTTCTCAAGCTCCGGGGGACCTGCCGCCACGGCCAGAAGGTGGACGAGCCGATGCCGACCGTCACGGCCGGAGGGATGCACATCGGGGAGGTCCGGGCTTTTCTCCTCAAATACTACGGGACGGAGCAGGACCCGCGCCTGGAAGATCCGTTGCACACCATCACCGGCAAGCACCGCTTCGGCCTGGTGACCGTTCACGGCGAGCCCTACCAGATCATCGACATCGGCATGCGGATGCTCACTCCCCGCGAGCTCTACCGCGCCCAGGGATTCCCAGAGAATTACATCATCGACCGGCGGGCCGACGGCTCCAGGATCACCGCCACCGACCAGGTGAAATACTGCGGCAACAGCGTGCCCCCGGTCTTCGCTGAAGCGCTGGTCCGCGCCAACCTGACCGACGCGGCGCAGATGGCGGAGGCGTCATGACCTATCTCGAATTCCTACAGAAGAAGATCCCCCTGGCCCGCTTCGACGGCTACGAGGTGGACACCAACGACCTGAACGAGATCAACCCCCTGCTGCGTCCCCACCAGGCGGCCTGTGTCAAGTGGGCGGTCAAGGGGGGTAACCGGGCGTTGTTCGAGGCGTTCGGGCTGGGCAAGTCCTCCCAGCAGATCGAGATCGTCCGCCTCACTCGGCGCGAGTGCGGCGGCAAGGCCCTGATCGTCTGCCCGCTGGGCGTGCGGCAGGAGTTCCGCCGTGACGGCCTGCTCCATGGCGAGCAATGGGAAGCGCGGGCCGCCGAGCTCGGTTTCGATATCGCCGACATTCGCCGGGACTTCGGGGTGGCGTTCAAGTTCATCCGCCGCAGCGAAGAGATCGAGGACGGCCACGACTTCTATCTGACCAACTACGAGAGCATCCGCGACGGCCGCCTCGATCCTTCGCTCTTCTCCGTCGTCTCCCTGGACGAGGCGAGCATCCTGCGATCCTACGGCTCCAAGACCTTTCAGGAGTTCCTGCCGCTGTTCCGTGCGGTCAAGCATAAGTTCGTGGCCACCGCCACCCCGAGCCCCAACCGCTACAAGGAGCTGATCCATTACGCCGGCTTTCTCGGCATCATGGACACCGGCCAGGCGCTGACCCGTTTCTTTCAGAGGGACAGCACCCAGGCGAACAACCTCACCCTCTACCCGCATAAGGAAGCTGAGTTCTACCTGTGGCTCAACTCCTGGGCCATCTTCCTACAGAAGCCCTCCGACCTCGGCTATCCGGATGACGGCTACGACCTGCCGGAGCTGAAGGTCATCTATCACGAGGTGAAGACCAATCACGAGCTGGCCGGGGCGGAGAAGGACGGCCAGGGGATGCTCTTCAAAGACGCCGCGGCGGGGCTCCAGGCGGCCAGTGCCGAGAAGCGCGATTCCCTGCCGGCCCGCATCGCCCGGATGACCGAGATCCTGCAAGATGATCCGGATGCCCATTACCTCCTCTGGCACGACCTGGAGGCCGAGCGCCACGCCATCAAGGACGCCCTGCCCGAAGCGGTGGCAGTCTACGGCTCACAGGATCTGGAGAAGCGCGAGCAGGCCATCTGCGATTTTTCCGACGGGAAGTTTCAGTATCTCGCGGCCAAGCCGGTGATTGCCGGATCCGGCTGCAACTTCCAGCGCCATTGTCACAAGGCCATCTTTCTGGGGGTGGGCTACAAGTTCAACGACTTCATTCAGGCCACCCACCGGATTCACCGCTTTCTGCAAAAACAGCAGGTGGAGATTCACGTCATCTACTCGGAGGCCGAGCGGGAAATTCTCAAGACCCTGCAAGAAAAATGGCAGCAGCATGAAAGGCTGGTGGACAACATGACATCGATCATCAAGAAGCATGGGCTCAACCATTTAAGTCTCTCCGATGTTCTGGCCCGGACCATCGGCTGCGAGCGGATGGAGGTGAAGGGGGAGAGGTTCACGGTGGCGAACAATGACTGTGTTCTCGAGGCGCAGCGGCAACCGGAGAACCACGTCGATCTGATCGTGACCTCCATCCCCTTCGCCAATCATTACGAATACACCCCGAGCTACAACGACTTCGGCCACACCGACGGCAACGGCCATTTCTGGGAGCAGATGGACTATCTCACCCCCGAACTTCTTCGCATCTTGAAGCCCGGCCGGATCTACGCCTGCCACGTCAAGGACCGGATCCTCTTCGGCAACGTCACCGGGGCCGGCGCGCCGACGGTCTCCCCCTTCCACTGCGAAGCGATCATGCACGGCCGCCAGCACGGCTTCGACTACCTGGGGATGATCACCATCGTCACCGACGTGGTGCGCGAGAACAATCAGACCTACCGCCTCGGCTGGAGCGAGCAGTGCAAGGACGGAACAAAGATGGGGGTCGGCTCGCCGGAGTATGTGGTGCTCTTTCGCAAGCCCCAGACCGATCGCTCCAAGGGGTACGCCGATCTGCCGGTGAAGAAGGAGAAAAAGAACTACACCCGCGCCCGCTGGCAGGTCGACGCCCACGCCTTCTGGAGATCCTCCGGCGACCGGCAGCTGACCGCCGAGGAACTCTCGACCCTTGGACCGGACAAGCTGGCCCGGGCTTTTACCGAATACACCCTGCAGAACCTCTATGACTACGAGTTTCACATCAAAATCGGCGAGGACCTGGAGAAGCGCGGGGCGCTGCCTTCCTCCTTCATGTCGCTGGCGCCGGGCTCCCACCATGCCGACGTGTGGACCGACGTGAACCGGATGATCACCCTCAACACCGCCCAGAGCCAGAAGCGGGCCATGCTCCACGTCTGCCCCCTGCAGTTCGATATCGTCGACCGACTGATCACCCGCTACTCCAACAAGGGGGAGCTGGTCTATGACCCCTTCTGCGGCCTGGGAACGGTCCCCTACCGGGCGCTCAAGCTGGGGAGAAAAGGGCAGGGGAGCGAGCTGAATCCGCAGTATTTCCTGGACAGCGTGCAGTATCTCAAGGCCATGGAAGCCGAAGTCTCCATGCCGAGTTTGTTTGATCTTATCGAAGAAAGGGAGGCGTCATGATTTCACCTGACAGATTAGGAAAAGGCCTGTACTGGCAAAGGGCTTGGAAATTAGTGGAGGGCTGCACAAAGGTGAGTCCCGGGTGTGACAACTGCTGGAGTGAGCAAGAGACGGGGATGAGGGCGGGGCATCCGAATGAAAAAATCCGTGGCCGGGCACAGTCCGTAATTGACCCGCAGACCGGGTTCGATGGCCGGATCACCTGCCGCGAGGACAATCTCGATCTACCCCTGCGCACAAAGACGCCGACCGTGTGGGCAGTTTGGAACGACCTATATCACGAGGACGTTCCCCTAGACTTCATCTGCAACGCTATCCAGACCATGGACCGGGCCAGACGGCTTGGGCATGTGTTTCTCGTTCTGACCAAGAGATCGGAGCGCATGGGCAACTTCCTTTCGGCGGTCGGGGAACCGATCCCGGACCATGTTTGGCACGGGGTTACGACCGAGAACCAAGATCAGGCAAATGAAAGAGCCCCGTTCCTATGGGATGTGCCAGGAAAAACTTTTTTATCCATAGAGCCGATGCTTGAGGAGATCGACCTTTACCGTGGTGGGTTCTCTTTTCTTCACAACCTTAGAAGCCCAAAAGGAACGAAGTATAAAGCCATCGATGCTGTCCTCCTCGGCGGCGAATCCGGCAAGAACGCCCGCCCGATGCATCCGGACTGGGCGCGATCAGTGCGGGATCAGTGCGCTGCGGCCGGGGTGCCGTTCTTTTTCAAGCAGTGGGGAGAGTGGGGCCCGGAAGAAATGGTCGGGAGGGCTTCTCATAGATTCCCCGAGGGTGTTCGGGTGTCTCGCGTCGGCAAAAAAGCAGCTGGACGCATCCTTGACAGCCGCCTTCATGACGATCTTCCGTGGGTGAAACCATGAGGGGTTTCATCGAGACGGCGGTCTTCCGCGAGAAGATGATGGAGACGCTCAATCTGCCGCGCAACCGGCAAAAGGGGAGCTGGTCCAGCCTCTCCCTGGCCCGGCTGCTCTGGCTCGCCCTGGTGGAATATCTGGAGCTCGTGGGGGCCGCTCTTTTCCTCATCTATGCCAGCATCCGCTACGAGCGCCGCAGAGACGCCCAGGCGTGGCTGGAGTTTAAAAGAGCCAGGCGGCATGTGATGCACGAGGCCGCCGATGTGGGCAACTGCGCCATGTTTTTGCACAACTGGGCTGAGAAGCAGGAGGACTACTATGAAATGCCAAGGAAGGACTGAAGTCTATTCCCGCGTCTGCGGGTTTTTCCGGCCGGTACAGCAGTGGAACAAAGGCAAGAAGGAGGAGTTCAAAGACCGGCGGGAGTATGTCATCAAGGGAGGGCCAAACCATGACCAACCTGAAAGAGTACACCGCTTTTGACTGCGAGGAATGCCCCTTGTCCGACTGTTACCCGGCAAATCCCATGTGCCCCGTGCTGAGAAGAGAACTGCAGGAGAAGGGCCTGCCCCTGCCGGAGATCCGCGAGCTGATGCAGGAGGCTCCCCAGGTGGGACGGCCGAAGAAGATCCAGGCCGCTCCCGAGAATTACCAGGACCGGCAGGACTACCTGAAGAAGTACAAGCGCAACTACCGCCGCGTCTCCTTGCGCGGGGTGAAGCTGCGCAAGATGGACATCGAGATCCTGGAGGCTCACTTCGAGTGCCACGGGGGGGGATTTGAAGAGGAGATCTCGACCCTGCTGGAGTTCTGGGCGCAGCTGATCCGGGAGAAGAGGAAGGGATCATGAGGTGGTTTAAGCATATCGCAACGACCCACCAGGCCGAGGACGGCGCCGCCATCATCGACACGATGGGAGCCGAAGGGTATGGCGTCTGGTGGATCATCCTGGAGGTCATCGCCTCACAGATGGACTCGACGGATAAATGCAGCGCCAATTATTCGGCGAAAAAATGGGGAAGTTTCTGCGGTTTTTCTGCCAAAAGATTCCAGAAATTTGCCGAAAAGTTGGCGGAATTTTCGTCAATTTCCGTGAAAGAAACGGGAGAATTTTTAGAAATCGAGTGCCCTAACCTGTTGAAATATCGAGATGAGTATTCGAAAAAATCCGGACAAGCTCCGGAGAAAGTCCGGACCAAGATACAGAGACAGAAACAGAAGCAGAAACAGAGTACAGAGAAGAATAAGAATCTCTCGTCGGGCAAGCCCGCCGATGAGTACTTCGGTCTAGAGTCGGTGACCGATCAGGATTTGAAGGACTGGAAGACCCTCTTCCCGGACGTGAACATTCACTCGGTCATCAAGAAGGCCGTCACCTATCGGGACCAGCATCCCGACCGCCGGGAGGAGGACCTGAAGATCCGCGACTGGCTGGTCAAGGCCTTCCAGAAGGAGCAGGACAAGATCGACAAGGAGAAGATCGTCACCGAGTGGTTCGAGACGGTTTGGGAGAGGTACCCGCGCAAGGACGGGAAGAAGGCGGCCTTCCGGTCTTTCCGGGCCAGCGTCCAGAGCGAGGCGGCCTTGAACGCCATCCACCAGGCGCTGCGCAATTATCTGCAGCATCTTGCCAACGAGGGGACCGAGCCGCGCTACATCAAAGCCGGATCCACCTGGTTCAACAACTGGCGCGACTGGCTGGAATGGGCTCCCATCGAGCCGACCGAACCGCCCTCCACCCGCAGCCGGCAGGCCCAGGGGAGCGAGGTTTTAGCCGAAATGAAGAGGAGGATACAAAATGGAATGGCTCCTGCTGGAGATCCTGAACGGCCTGGAGAAGCTCTACGCTATCCGCCTGAAGTACGCCCCGGCGGCCGATCAGCTGCAGAACTGCGCCCAGGGGTGGATGGAAGTGGCGATGGAGAATATCTCCCGGCCCGATCAGGCGGAGGATACCGCTCGAATTCGTGAGGCCTTCCGCAAGCTGCGGGCGAGCTGCACCGAGTGGCCGGCGCCGGCTCAGTTTCTGGCCGCCCTGCCGGAGCGCAAGAGGCGGGAGGTGGGGAATCTGGTCCTGCTTCCTGAGCCGGAGCGCCGGGAGAACTTCAAGCGTCTAGGGCAACTGATCGCCGGGATCGCCGGAGATAAGGATACCAACGAGGGGAGGATCATCCCCAACGAGAGGCACCGGGCCGAGCGCCACGGCGAGGAAACAACCAAGTGAGAGGAGATTCGACATGGTGAACAAGGTTATTTTGCTGGGTAATCTGGGCAAGGACCCGGAGATGCGATATACCCCTTCGGGAGCGGCGGTCTGTACCTTCAGCCTGGCCACCTCGGAGAAGTTCAAGGACAAGAGCGGCCAGCAGCAGGAAAGAACTGAATGGCACAACATCGTCGTTTGGCGCCAGCTGGCGGAAATCTGCGGCAAATATCTGGAGAAGGGCAAGACGGTCTACCTCGAAGGGAGGATCCAGACCCGCAGCTATGACGACCGCGACGGGGCGAAGAAGTACATCACCGAGATCGTGGCCGATCAGATGCGGATGGTCGGCGGCAAGCCCGAGGGGAGAAAGCCGGAGAGCCGGCAGTCTTCCGGCGGGGGAGGGATGAGCGAGCCGCCCTTCAATCCGGATGACGACATCCCCTTCTTCCATCCCTATGACCAGATGGAAAGGACGATGCGATGAGCGGCTTCAAGACCCGCAGCGGAGATCTGGCCGTCCAGGGGGAGGATGGCGGATGGTATCAGCCGACGGTGAACCCCTTCGGGCATGGTTGCTGCGATTGTGGCCTCTATCACCAGGTGGAGTTCGCCCTGATCGATGAGGCCGGCAATCCGGTACCCCTTCCCGAGGGGACGGCGGTGGCCCTGCGCTTCACTCGGGACGAAGAGGAGACGCAAAGGCTGCGGAGGCACAAGAACTGTTCCCCATAACAGGGGAACAACTCGGATGAAATAAACTTTCGTTTATGTTCCCATCAACCCTATGTATCGGGTGGATGGGACATACGCGGATCGTAAAGGGAAGCGACTTCTCACGGAGGTCGCTTTTTCCTTTTTCCGGGGGAAGTCATGAGCGCCCCCCTCGGCAATCGATTCTGGGAACTGCGCTCCAGACACGGCCGAAAGCCGATCTTCTCCACGCCGGAGGATCTGTGGAAGGCCTGTTGCGACTATTTCGCCTGGGTGGAGGAGAACCCGCTAAAGGAGGAGAAGGTCTTTTCTGCTACCGAAGGAATCCGGAGGGCCGAAATCTCCAAGATGCGGGCCATGACCATTTCGGGCCTGTGCTTCTTTCTTGGGATCGCTCGGGAGACCTGGAGCGATTACGGAAGGAAAGAAGATTTTTCTGACATCGTACGCGAGGCAGAGGCAGTCATCTACGAGCAGAAGTTCTCCGGAGCTGCTGCGGACCTGCTGAACGCCAACATCATCGCCCGCGACCTGGGCCTGGCCGACAAGAAGGAGCACACCGGCAAGGTGACTCTGGAGGACCTGCTCACCGAGGGGGACGAATGAGACGGATTTGCGCCTGGTGCAAAGACGTGATGGGCGAGAAGCCGGGGGCCTCTGAGGAGACTCACGGCATCTGCATTCCCTGCCTCGGCAAGCATTTCCCGGGCATGGAGGCCGCCGCTTCCGGCCTGTTCAAGCAACACGATCTGGTAGAGAGTGCCGAGATTTCCCGGGCCGAGACCTCAGACATGGTATTTCAGGCATGAGCAAGATGGACCGCGCCAAAGCCAGACTCCGCGCCTGGAGGGAATACCCGGCCCAGTTCGTCCACGAGAACTTCGGGGTCGATCCGGACCCCTGGCAGGTCGACGCCCTCGGCTCCTTGGGGGGAGAAGCCAACTCCCGCCGCCGCCTGTGCATGAAGGCCTGCACCGGACCCGGCAAATCGGCCGTACTCGCCTGGATCGGCTGGCACCGCCTGGCCTGCTTCGCCGCCAAAGGAGAGCACCCAAAAGGGGCCGCTCTCTCCATCACCCGCGACAACCTAAAAGACAACCTCTGGAGCGAGCTGTCCAAATGGCAGAAGCGCTCCGAGTTCCTGACCAACCAGTTCACCTGGACCAAGGAGCAGATCTACGCCAACGATCACGCCGAGACCTGGTTCCTGTCGGCCCGCTCCTTCGCCAAGGATGCCGACGCCGAAGCCATCGGCCGGGCGCTGTCCGGTCTGCACAGCCAGTTCCCCTTTATCCTGCTGGATGAGATCGGCGAGATGCCCCTGGCCGTGGGACGGACCGCCGAGCAGATCTTCACCGGCAACCCGACCGACGCCCTGATCGCCGCCGCCGGCAACCCCACCAGCACCTCGGGGCTGCTCTATCACCTGTGCACCAAGCTGCGCGGCCAGTGGCTGGTGGTCACCATCACCGCCGATCCGGACGATCCGAAGCGGACCCCCCGCGTCGATATCGAGCTGGCTAGAGAGCAGATCCGCGAGAACGGCCGGGATAATCCCTGGGTCATGGCCACCATCCTCGGACTCTTCCCGCCTGTGGGCTTCAACGCCCTACTGGGGATTGAGGACGTGGAAAAGGCCATGAAGCGCCACTACCGGATCACCGACTATGACCACGCCGCCAAGATCCTCGGGGTGGACGTGGCCCGCGAAGGCGACGACCGCAGCGTCCTTTTCCCCCGCCAGGGCCTGGTGGCTTTTCGCCCGAAGATCTTCCGCAACCTGCGCTCCAACATCCTGGCCGGGCACGTCGCCCAGGCCGAGGACAAGTGGCAGGCCGACGGGACCATCGTTGACGGAACAGGCGGCTGGGGCTCCGGAGTCATCGACGCCGCCCAGACCCTGGGGCGCACCTGGTTCGATTGCCAGTTCGCCGGCAAGGCCTTCAATCCGAAGTACGCCAACAAGCGGGCCGAGATCTGGTTCGAGATGGCCGAGTGGGTGAAGAACGGCGGGGCGATGCCGTACATCCCCGAGCTGATCACGGAGCTGACCGCTCCGACCTTCACCTTCCAGGGGGACCGGCTGCTGATCGAGCCGAAAGAGCAGATCAAGAAGCGCCTTGGCAAGAGTGTGGATCTGGCCGATGCGCTGGCCTGCACCTTCGCCTTCCCCATCGCCAAGCGTCCGAAGACGGCCGTCAAGACGCAGACAGGAGAATACGACCCGGTGGCCAGGGCCGCCCACCTGATGCGCCAGGAGCAGGACTACAACCCGGTAGGAGGGATGTGAATGTTTACGAACAAGGGAACCGCCATCATCACCTGCGGAGGAGGAGCACCCGATCCGCCGCCTCCGCCGCCTCCCGCTCCGGAGATGCAGGACGAAGGGGTAGTGGCCTCCAGGGACAACGAGAGACGCAGACGCCGCGCTGCGGCCTCCAATACCTTTTTGACCCAGGGGCAGAACATGGGAGTGGCGCCGACACAAGGGAAAACCCTTCTCGGCATGTAAAGGATGGGCATGAAGAGCGAGAACCAGCAGATCATCGAGAAGATGCAGGCGAGGAAAGCGGCGCTGAACACCGAGCGCTCTTCCTTCGTGCCGCACTGGCAGGAGATCGCCGAGTTCATCTCCACCCGCACCTCGCGCTTTTTGCGAAACGACCGCAACCGCGGCGACAAGGTGAACCAGAAGATCATCAACGAGACGGCGACCCTGGCCCTGCGGACCCTGGAGTCTGGCCTGATGGCGGGGATGAGCTCGCCGGCCCGCCCCTGGTTTGTCCTCGGCCCGCCCGATCCGGAGATGCGCGAGTTCGGCCCGGTCAAGGACTGGCTCGACACCGTGACCCGGCTGATGCGCGAGGTCTTCTCCCGCTCGAACCTCTACTCGGCCCTGCCCAAGCAGTACAGCTCCCTGGGAGCCTACGCCACCGGCGCCTTCGGCCTGCTCGAGGACGAGAAGGAAGTGGTGCGCTGCTACCCGTTTCCTATCGGCAGCTACATGATCGACTGCAACGAGCGCATGAACGTGGACACCCTCTATCGGGAATTCTCCATGACCGTGCGCCAGCTGGTCGCCAAGTTCGGAGAAAAGAACGTCTCGCCGACGGTCAAGGCGATGTGGGACCGGGGCAATTACGGGGAGTGGGTTCCGGTGATCCACGCCATCGAGCCGAATTTCTCCAATCTCCCCGGCAAGCTCGACGCCCGCGACAAGCCCTATCTCTCCGTCTACTACGAGGAGGGACAGAAGCAGGCGCTGCGGATCTCCGGCTTCGACGAGTTCCCGGCCATCGTCTCGCGCTGGCACGTCAACGGCGAGGACGCCTACGGCACCCGCTGTCCCGGCATGGACGCCCTGGGGTCGGTGAAGGCCCTGCAGCTCGAGGAGCGGCGCAAGTACCAGGCCATGGACAAGATCGTCAACGGCCCGGTCAACGCCGACGCTACCCTGCGCAACACCGGGGTGGATCTGCTCCCCGGCGGGGTCAACTGGATTCCCAACCTCTCGCAGTCGGCCGGCGCCGCCATCCGGCCGGTCTACGACATCGACGCCCGGATCATTGACGTGCTGCGCCAGGACATCGCCGAGGTCAACCACCGGATCCGCCGGACCTTCTTCGAAGATCTGATGCTGATGCTCTCCCAGGGGGACAACCCGGAGATGACCGCCCGCGAGATCGAGGAGCGCCACCAGGAGAAGGTGCTGGTCTTGGGTCCCATGATGGAGCAGCAGAACGATGACCTCTTCGACCCGCTGATCGATCGCACCTTTAACATCATGCTGCGCCGCGGCATGTTTCCCGAGCCTCCCGAGGAGCTGCAGGGGATGCCCTTGAGAGTGGAATACACCTCGGTCATGGCCCAGGCGCAGAAGCTCATCGGCATCGGCGGCATCGAGCGCTTCGTCGGCTTCGTCGGCAACCTCTCCCAGATGCGTCCCGACGCCATGGACAAGGCGGACATCGACCAGGTCATCGACGAATACGGCGACATGCTGGGGATTCCCTCCAAGATCATCGTCCCCGACGAGAAGGTGCGGGCCATCCGGGAGCAGCGGGCACAGCAGCAGCAGATGCAGCAGGCGGCCGAAATGGCCCCGGCTTTATCGCAGGGAGCCCAGGCGGCCAAGACCCTCAGTGAGACCAACGTGCAGGACGTCAGCGCCCTGACGCGGCTGATCGGAGGGGCATAGATGGATCGGGAGAAGGGAAGGCTCAGAAGAGAGCGCGAGATCGAGGACCTCAAGGCCGTGATGGCTACCAAAGAGGGTCGACGCTTCATCTGGCGGCTGCTGGGACAGGCGGGGATATTCCGCCCCTCCTTTGTGGCCGGCTCTCCCGATACGACGGCATTCAACGACGGGGCACGCAATCAGGGCCTGAACCTCATGGCCGAAGTGATGAGCGAGGCCCCGAAACAGTTTCTCACCATGCAACAGGAGGCGATGGACGATGAACAAAAGCGAAGAGACGAGGATTCTGCCGATCCTGATCGCGGCGATTCTGACGACTGAGGAAGGCGGCGAGGGCGAAGGCTCTGGCGGCGAAGGTGGAGAAGGAACCGGAGACGGCCAGGGCGAAGGCACTGGCGAGGGCTCCGGGGAAGGAACCGGCGAAGGGGAGGGCGAAGGCGGCGAAGGTGAGGGCGAAGGTGGAGAAGAAACCGGCGCCCCCGAGGCCTACACCGACTTCACCCTGCCCGAGGGAATGACCCTGGATGAGGAAGCCCTGGGGGAGTTCGCCGAGATCGCCAAGGCCGACAACCTCTCTCAGGAGAAGGCCCAGAAGTACGTCGATATGGCTTCCAAGTTGATGCAGAAGCAGATCGACACCATCATGACCCAGCATCAGGAGAAGGTCGGCAACTGGCTAAAGGACGCCGAGAAGGACCCGGAGATCGGCGACGACATCAAGAAGGGGGCCGAGTCGGCTGCTTTGCGGGCCTTCAACACCATCACCAAGGGGGACGAGAAGGCCAAGGCCATGGTGGACGAGCTGGGCATCGGCAATCACCCCGAGTTTTTGCGGATCTTCTACAGGATTTCGCAGCACATGCGCGAGGACACCTTTGAAATACCCGGCACCGGAGGCCAGGGCGGCAAATCGGCCGCTGAAACCATGTACCCGTCGATGAAGAAGTAAACCCGACGAAAGGAGAAAGAGATGAAAAAGATCAGTATCATGCGGGGCGCGGCGGTCATCACCACGACCCTGGCGACCACCCACCCCACCCTGGTCGATCTGGCCAAGGTCATGGACCCCAACGGACAGGTGTCTAAGGTCATCGAGATCCTCCACCAGTCCAACGAGATTCTGGACGACATGGTGTGGATGGAAGGGAACCTGCCCACCGGGCACCGCGCCTCCATCCGCTCCGGCATCCCCGAGCCGGTCTTCCGCAAGCTCTACGGCCGCGTACAGCCTGCCAAGAGCGACTTCGTGCAGATCACCGACAACTGCGGGATGATGGAGGCCTACCCGGAGGTGGACAAGGCTCTGGCCGACCTCTCGTCCAACCCCGCAGCCTTCCGCCTCTCCCAGGAGCGCGGGCACATCGAGGGCTTCAACCAGAAGCTCTCCCGCTACATCTTCTACGGCAACGAAGCCACCGAGCCCGAAGGGTTTACCGGCCTGGCTCCGCGCTTCAACGACCAGAGCGCCCAGAACGGCGAGAACATCCTCACCGACGCCGCCACTCCGGACAACAACGACAACGCCTCCATGTACCTGATCGTCTGGAGCCCCGAGACCGTCTGCGGCATCTACCCCAAAGGGAGCATGGCCGGCCTCCAGCACAACGACAAGGGGCAGGTCACCTCCGAGACCTCCGACGGCATGATGGAGGTCTACCGCTCCCACATGCGCTGGGACTGCGGGATTCACGTGGCCGACTGGCGCTATGTGGTCCGGGTCCAGGTCGACGCCGAGGATCTGGTCAAGAACGCCGCCTCGGGTCCCGACCTGATCGACCTGATGGCTCAGGCGACCGAGCTCATTCCCAACATCAACGCCGGCCGCGCCGCCTTCTACTGCAATCGCACCATGCGCGGCTTCATCCGTCGTCAGATCATGAACAAGACGGTGAACTCGACCCTCACCATCGAGCAGCTCACCCGGGCCAACGGTGCGCTGGTTCATGTGCCGATGTTCGACGGCATCCCGATCCGCCGCTGTGACCAGCTCCTGAGCACCGAGGCGGGCGTCTAAATTCACGAGGGGGAGAAGATCTCCCCCTTTACCCTTTTGTAGAGGAGACCATAACGATGAAAAAGTATTTCAGCAAACTGGGATGGCCGACGGTGTTCGCCCTCGTTCTGGCCGTGGGCCTTTCCTTCTTCGTGCATCCTGCCTTCGCCTTCGTCGGGATGGCCGGAATGATCCTGGATGAGCGTCTGGAGTTCTGCGACGCCACCGCCCTGAACACCGGGGGAGCCGACACCTACCTGATCGGGGACGTGATCGACCTGGGAACCGCCCGCGACATCGGCAACGGCGAGCCTCTTTATCTGTGCATCCAGGTCGACACCGAAGTGGACAGTGCCGGGGACGGGGTGACTCTCGACTTCACCCTAGCTTCCGATGCCCAGGCGGCCATCGCCGACGACGGAACGGCCACCGTGCACTTCTCCACCGGGGCGATTGCCCAGGCCGACCTCACCGCCGGGGCCAAGGTGGCTATGGTCGCCCTGCCTCTGGGCAGCTATGAGCGCTACCTCGGCATTCTGCAGACCACCGCCGTCGAGGCGGTCACGGCGGGCAAGATCAACGCCTTCCTGACCAAGGACCCCAATGGATGGAAAGCCTACCCGGACGGGATCTAACCGACAGAGGGAGGCGGGGTGACTCGCCTCCCTTGTCCCTCTGGCTAAGTAAGAAAGGGAATGACCATGAAGCGACGCGCAACCAGGCCCATCTTCGTTGAAGGGGCGCTGCGGGCCAAGGGGGAGGTGTTCGAGGCCTCCAGGGCGTGGAAACACACCGAACCCGCCGACGCCAAGCAGGAGAAGAAAGCCGACGCCAAGCAGGACGCCTTCGACCGCAAGGGCGCCATGTCCGAGCTGACCGCTGCCGGGGTGGAGTTCAAGGGGAACATCTCCAACGACGATCTGAAGGATCTGCTGGAGAAGACCCGCAAGGAACTCGCTCCCGCCTCCTCGGGCGCACCGTCCAAAGAACAGGGGACGGGGGATCAGGACGTGATCTGATTCGCCTGTTCATCGAGGACCGGAAGACCTCTCTCCCTTCCGGTTCTCCCTTGAGCAGACGAAAGGAGCTTGTTATGTCGATCGATCCTTCAGCGGTAGTGGTAGGGGGCATCATGGCCGCCAGCAACATCGGCGGGGTGTGGGCGCTGATCAAGGTCTATATGCGCAGGGTGGACGATACGAACAAAATCACCACCGAGCATTCGATCCTTCTGGCGCGGACGGCCGAGAACCAGATGGCCACCGCCGAGACCCTTACCCGGTTGAACCAGGACGTGCGCGAGCTGTTTCAGGGGAAAAACCGGCACTCCGAAAACCTCACCGAGATCAACACTTTGCATGAAACCAAGGGGTGCAAGACACTTTATCAGGGAGATCGCCGATGAAATCCGAGGTCGACCTCTGCAACCTGGCGCTGTTTCGCATCGGGGTTACCACCACCATCGCCAGCCTCACCGAGCGCAGCAAGGAGGCCATCGTCTGCAACGGCGTCTATGAGAACGTCCGGGACAAGGTGCTTGAGGCGGCCCCCTGGCCCTTCGCCCGCAAGTTCGCCGACCTGCAGTTGACCGGAGACGCTCCCGACCGCTGGGCCTACCGCTACCAGTACCCGACCGACTGCCTGGCCGTGCGCTCGGTCCTGCCGCCGGTCCCCTCGGGACTCTCCCAGATCGCCTATCGGCAGTGGCTGCAGCAGTACCAGGTCCCCTATGAACTCTCCGAAGGGGATGAGGGGTTGACCATTTGCACCGACTGCGAAGAGTCGAACATCGAATACACCGTGCGGGTGACCAATCCGATGCGCTTCTCCGCCAAGTTCACTTCCGCTCTGGCCTGGGCCCTGGCGGCCGAAATCGCCATTCCCCTGGCCAAGGGGATCGACTACGCCAAGAACGCCGCGGCCATGTACGAGAAGGAGCTCTTCGAGACCCTGGCCAAGATGTTCAACGAGGAACAGTCCGACGAGGATCCGGAGTCTGAATTCGTGCGAGCGAGGTATTAGATGAACAATCCCGTCGCCGTCTCCCAGCCGTCCTTCACCACCGGGGAGCTGTCTCCCAGCCTCTACGGGCGCATCGATCTGGCCCGCTACTACACGGCGCTCAAGACCTGCCGAAACTGGATAGTCAGACCCTACGGCGGGGTGATGAACCGCTCCGGCAGCTACTTCGCCGCAAGCGTCAAGGACCACGCTCGAAAGACCCGGCTGATCGACTTCCAGGTCTCCACCTCCCAGACCTACGCCCTGGAATTCGGCCACCAGACCCTGCGCTTCTTCTCCGATGGCGCACTGGTGGTCTACCCGGATGGGCATGAAAGTGAAGGGGAACCGGTGGAGCTGGCCACCCCCTGGGGCGAAGACGACATCTTCACCCTCAAGGTCACCCAGAGCGCCGACGTGATGACCATCTGCCATCCCGACTACGCCACCCGGCAGCTCTCGCGCTTCTCGCACACCAGCTGGACCCTCACCGAGTTCGCCTACAGGAACGGTCCGTTTCGCCCCATGAATATTGATGAGGCTCTGACGGTTCGGACAAACGGCGTAACGGGAACGGTCACCATCACCGCCTCCGACGATCTGTTCACTGCCGAGATGGTGGGGCTGCTCATGCGCATCGAGCAGGCGGCGGACACCGAGACCAAGCGCTGGGAGGTGCAGAAGACCATCGCCCTGAACGACATCCGGCGGGCTGGCGTCGGCTACTATCAGGCGCTCTCGGCGGGAACCACGGGCACGGTGCGACCCTCCACCCTGGAGGGAAGCGAGAACGACGGTGACCTGGGGGTAGTGTGGCTCTACCTGCACAGCGGCTTTGGCATCGTGGAGATCACCGAATACGTCTCCGCCACCGAAGTGACCGCCACGGTCAAGGTCCGCCTTCCCGACTCGGTGGTGACCGGAGCGCAGAGCAGGCCCATCACCGGCGCCACCAGTTTTGACCCGGACTATGATCCGGAGTTCAACCTTCCGCCCTCCGGGGACGAATACGTGGACGTGACCTGCAGCGGTCACGGGTTCTCCAATGGGGACACGGTGACGATCTCGGCGGTGGAGGGGATGACGGACCTCAACGGGACATGGGTGATTACCCTTGTTGACGCCAACACCTTCCGGGTCTTTCTCTACACAGACCAGCTCTATATCTCGGGGGGCCTTGCGTCCGAGACGCTGGGGGCCAAGGAGACGTACAAGTGGGCTCTCGGGGCATGGGGAGGGGACAGGGGCTATCCCACTACAACCACCTACCACCAGCAGCGGCAGGTCTTCGGCGGCACCGACGTGCAGCCTCAGACCGTCTGGGAGTCTGCGGTCTCGGGCTATCTCGACTTCGGCCAGTCCAACCCCATTTTGGATGATGACGCCATCACCTTCGATCTGGCCTCCCGGCGGGTCAACGAGATCCGTCACTTCGTCCCCTTGAGGGAGCTGGTGGCCCTGACCTCCGAAGGTGCCTGGATGATCAAGAAGGACCCGAACAGCCTCATCCCGGAAGCCAACTTTCAGGGAAGGGGCGGAGCCTCCCATATCGCACCCGTCGTTGTCGGAAGTCGCGCCCTGTTCGTGCAGGAGAAGGGCGGCGCCATCCGCTCCCTGGGCTACTTCTTCGAGTCGGACAGTTATGAGGGAAGGGATCTGACCCTCACCGCCGCCCATCTGCTCTTCGGCAAGACGGTGGTCGACTGGGCCTATCAGGAGACGCCCTTCAACTGCGTGTGGATCGTCACCGACGACGGCCAGCTCCTGGGGCTCACCTACATGCCCGACCAGGAGGTGATCGGCTGGCACCGGCACGACACCGACGGCTATTTCGAGAGCGTCTGCTGCCTCTCCGAGGGGGGCGAGGACGCCCTCTATGCAGTGGTGCGGCGGGAGATCGGTGGCCAGACCAAACGCTATGTGGAGCGCTTCACCGACCGCTTCTTCACCGACATCCGCGAGGCGGTCTTTGTCGACTCGGCCCTGACCTACGACGGCCGTGGCGCCGGGGATGTTTCCTTCACCCTTTCGACCTCCGGCGGCTGGACCTATCAGGACACCCTGACCTTCTCCACCGCCTTTCCGGCCTTCTCCGGAGCCTCCGACGAGGGGGACGTGATCGTCCTCTATGACGACGAAGGCGAGGCGCTGCGCCTGACCATCATCACCTATGTCTCTCCCTCTCAGGTCCTGGTGCTGCCGAACCGCACTGTCCCCGAGGAGTGCAAGACGGGGACCTCTTTCGATGTCGCCCGCGACACCTTTACTGGACTCTCCCACCTGGAAGGCAAGACCGTCTCCGTCTTCGCCGACGGCAACGTCGCTCCCCAGCAGACCGTCTCCGGAGGAGAAATCAGCCTGTCGACTCCGGCGGTGGTGGTCCATGCGGGCCTGCCCATCGAGGCGGATCTGGAGACCTTGGACATTAACGCCCAGGGGCAGACGCTGCAGGACAAGTGGAAGAACATCGGATCGGTGCAGCTGATCGTGGAAAAAACCCGCGGGCTCTTCATCGGCCCGGACGCCGACCATCTGCTGGAGGTCAAGCCGGAGATGTCCGGCTATTACGACAGCCCGGTGACCGAGATGACCGGCCCGCTGGAGATGAACGTCCTCTCCGACTGGTCCAGAGGCGGACGGATCTTTATCCGCCAGTCCGACCCGCTGCCGGCGACGATCCTGGCGGCCATTCCGCAGGTGGTGGTGTCATGAGGGCGCGAATCGTTCAGGCGCTTCCCGAGCATATCCCCATGATCGCCCAGAACGTGCGCGAGGACGACCGGCGCGAGTTCGCCGCTCTGTGGACCACGGCCGAGCAGGCCATGCGGGCGGGACTCCCCTCCGCGACGGCCGCCTGGACCGGTCTGGTCGATGACGAACCGATCTGCATGTTCGGGGTCTCCCCGGTGGGTTTTCTACTCCCCGAGCAGGGCCGCCCCTGGATGATGGGAACGGACCGGCTGGACGAACACGCCGTGCTCTTTCTGCGCCGCTGCCGTCCGGTGATCCGAGATATGCTGCGCCTCTATCCCCACCTGGTCAATCATGTGGCCAGCTTCAACGTGCGGGCCGTGCAGTGGCTCAAATGGCTGGGCTTTTCCGTGGACGAGGAGAACCCGGTGAACCTGGGGAAAGGCGTCCCCTTTTATCGCTTCGAAATGAGGAGGCCCGCATGAAGATAGCAAGAGGCCCGGCGATCATCACCTGCGTCGCCGCTCCGGTCGTTGCCGCCTGGGCCGCCGTGGCCAGCGCCGCCGTCGGGGGTTATGCCGCCTACCAGAGCGGACAGACGCAGAAGCAGGCCGCCAAATACAACGAGAAGATGGGCGAATACCGAGCGCTCGACGCCGCACAGCGCGGAGCCTCCGAAGCTGCCGCCAAGCGCGACCGCGCCCGCAAGATCGCCTCACAGCAGGCATCCGGCATGGCCGCCGCCGGGGTGGATATCAACTCCGGCACCCCCCTGGCGCTTCTGACCGAGACGGCCGGGCTGGGAGAACTCGACGCCCTGACGGTCACCAACAACGCCCGTCGCGAGGCTTGGGGCTACCGGGCGCAAGGGACGCTCGACCGCTATCAGGGCAAAATGGCCGGACGGGCCGGTGTCCTCAATGCCGGGGGGACTTTCTTGGGCGGAGCCTCTAACGCCTATTTCGGCTACAAGGCGGCATCATGAAGATGATCATCATCCATTCTGCGGATACGCCGGCCGAGATGGACATCGGGGCGGCTGAGATCGACCGCTGGCACCGGGCCAAGGGATGGAGGGCCATCGGCTACCACCATGTCATCCGGCGCGACGGCACCATCGAGAAGGGGAGGGACCTGGATGGCGACGGTGATGTCTCCGACGAGATCGGGGCACACGCCGCAGGATTCAATAAGGGATCGATAGGCATCTGTCTGGTGGGCGGAAAGCCCGATTTCAATTTCACCCGGGCGCAGATGCGGCATCTGGATTTTCTGGTCGGGGAATACGAGATCCGCTATCCGGGAATCGAGGTTCTGGGGCACCGGGATCTTCCGGCAGTCACCAAGACCTGCCCCAATTTTGACGTGCGACAGTGGCGCAAGGAGGCATGAAGATGGACTTGACAGGCATCGGAACGGCCGTAGTGGGTATCGGCGGAAAGCTGATCGACAAGCTCTTCCCCGACCCGGCGGAGAAGGCCAAGGCGCAGGCCATGCTGATCGAGCTTCAGCAGTCCGGAGAGCTCCGGGAGCTGGAGACACGCATGAGCGCCATTATAGCCGAGGCCAAAAGCGCCGACCCCTGGACCAGCCGGGCGCGGCCCTCCTTCATGTATGTGATCTACGTCATGATCCTCTTCTCTATCCCGATGGGAATTGTGGCAGCCTTCGCACCGACCCAGGCAATGCTTGTCGCCGAAGGGATGAAGGCGTGGCTCTCGGCCATTCCTGATGGGTTGTGGGCCACCTTCGGCATCGGCTACACCGGCTACAGCGTGGCCCGGTCGATGGACAAGCGCAACATCGCCAAGGGATGAGATGCCCCCTGCAATACACCGCCGACCTGTTCAGCGAGGGACTATGCAACGGACCATTGAAAACCATCGACCCGGAGACGCCCGACGAGCGGATTATCTGCCAGAGGTGCGGGCCCATCTGGAGCGACGGCAAGAGCCCCTAAAGGGTGCGGCCATCATCACCACCCCGCAGGTCCCGAGGTATGAGCCGACGGAGAAGACCGCCGCCCTGCGCACCCCGCGAGCCCAGGGGGTGGGGCCGGACGCCTTCGGGGGAGGTCTGGCCCGAGGGGCGAATCAGGCCTCCGGGAACTACCTCGCCGTGCTCAAGCAGGAAAAAGAGAAGGCGGACCGGGTATCGGCCATCGAGTCGCGCACCCAGCTGGACCAGCTCGAGGTCGACTTGCTCTATGATCCCAACCAGGGGGCGCTGATCACGCGGGGCAAGGACGCCTTCGGCCTTCCCGAGCCGGTCCTGCAGAAGTACAGCGAGCGCACCGCCGAGATCGAGCGCAAGCTCGCCACTCCCGAGCAGAAGGAGG
Organism: Desulfuromonadales bacterium; assembly: GCA_032251255.1. Classification (GTDB taxonomy): domain Bacteria; phylum Desulfobacterota; class Desulfuromonadia; order Desulfuromonadales; family Geopsychrobacteraceae; genus BM509. Next base: position 32,565 of record JAVVDY010000002.1, on the reverse strand, counting down.
CCTTCCGCCTGCTGGCGCAACAGCGCCGGGTGGAGGTGGACAAACAGCTTCAAAGGCACGTCTCCGGCGAGATGAAGACCTATGCCCAAGAGGCGGTCAAGTCGTCGCTGGAATCGACCCTGAACAACATCGCCACTCACTACAACGACCCGCAGCGCATCGAGCAGGAGCGCAAGTTCGGCCTGGCCGTGCTGATGACCGACGCCGACAACGCCGGACTGCCCCCCGAGGCGGTCAAGCTCAAGGCGCAGACCTGGGAATCGATGGTGCACAAGGCGGTCATTGAGAAGATCGCCGTCGACTCTCCCCTGAAGGCCAAGGACTACCTGGAGGCGAACCGGGAGAATCTGCTGCCCGCCGAGGTGACCAAACTGGAGACCACCCTCAAACCCCTCGCCGAGGCGCAGCAGGGGATGGAGGCCGCCGGGGAGATCTTCTACAGCGCGGACGAGACGGAGCCCCTGGCCGAGATGCTCAGAAACGTGCGGGAGCGCTTCCCCGACTCGCCCAGCGTGGTCAAGGCGGCCACGGCGGAGATCAAGGGACTCTACACCGCCCGCGAAGAGGCGAAGACCCAGGCCATCGCCGAGGCCGAGGGGGACGTTTACGCCGCCATCGCCAAAGTGAAGCTGGCCGGGGGTGTCCCGCGCAAGGGCGACGTGCCCCAGGCCGCATGGAACCGCCTGGCCCAGGTGGCGCCGGAGAAGGTGGACAGCATCCTCTCGTCCATGACCACCGAGCAGAGCTCCCAGCCTTCCAGCGACCAGCTCACCACCTGGGGACTGCTGAAGACCGATCCCGAGACCCTCACTCAGACCAACCTCGATGCCCTGCTGGTGGAAGGCAAGATCAGCCGGGGACACTATACGGACCTCATCACCGATCAGCTGGCCATCCGCAACGGCAAAGGGGAGAAGGAAACCACCATCCTCACCAACAAGGCGGCCGTCGATACGGTCCTGAAGGCGGTGGGGATCACCCAGAGCAAGAACCCCGAGCGCTACGCCAAGTTCTACGAGGCGATGAACCAGCGCATGAAGGCCTTCGAGGTGGAAAACGGCAAGGTCCCCAAGCAGGGGGAAATCACAGAGATGGCCCGCGGGCTGTTGGGCGAGGTCTCCCAGGACGTGTCCTTCTGGCCCATCGACAAGGACGTGCGGGCCTTCGAGGCGGACCCTTCGAGGCTCCGGGTACCTGCGAAGGACCAGGCGGCGATTACGGCCAAGCTCGAAGCGCGGGGCATTCCGGCCACCGACGAGACGGTCCGGGAGGTCTACCTGGAGGCGCAAAAAAGGGGGGGCAGTTAAGTGGACCTTTACGACGACATCATCGACCGCTCCTTCAAGCCGGAGAACCTCCAGCTCAAGGGGACGCTCTACACCTCCCTCGACAGCAATCCCGACGAAGAGGCCGGACTGCACAAGCTCTCGCAAAAGACCGGCCTGCCGGTGGAGGCGCTGCGCAAGGACCGGGGAGCCGAGGCCAGACGCCGCGCCGCCCTGATCGACACCGAGAGTCTTCCCACCGAAGCCCCGAAGACCGCCGAATTCGTCACTGCGCCGGAAAACGCCGCCCTGGCCCATGACGATCTCTCCAACCTCTCCGCCCTGGAGAAGCTGGTGCGGGCCTTTCGCTCGGGGCGCGAACAGCAGGAGCAGGGACGGCTCTCCCATGCCCGCATGACCGGGGAGATCTCCCTGGAGCAGGCCGACCGGTTCCAAGGTCTGGAGCGCAGCGTCCGCAGTTCCCAGCGGATGATCGAGGGGGCCAGCGACTTCGGCCTGCTCGATGCTTCGCAGATCGCAGGTCAAATGTGGGAGACGGCATCCAAGGCCGTACCTCTTGCCTTAGGCGCAGGGATGACCGCAGGAGGAACGGCCGCCGTACTGGGGCAGGTCGGTCCCCAGGTGGCCCTACCCGAGGAGATCATCACCGTTCCAGCCGCTTTCGCCACCGCCTTCGGCACCGCCCTGACCTACGGCTTTTTGGAGGACACTCGCAAGGTGGAGGCCGGGCACGCCTATCAGGAGCTGACGCAGATCGCCGGGGAGAACGGCGAGAGCATCGACGAGAATACCGCCGCCATCGCCGCCCAGACCGTCGGGGTGGTCAACGCCGCCATCGAGGGGCTGGGGCTGAAGATCATCACCGCTCCCTACCGCAAGGCGCTCAAGCGGGCCATCACCGCCAAGGCCGCCCAGGGGGTCACGCAACTGACCGCCAGGCGTGCCGCCGGCCGCTTCGCCATCGCCTACGGGACGCAGGTCGCCGCCGAGACCGGGCAGGAGATCGCCCAGGAGACGGTGAACGTGCTGGCCGAAGAGATGGCCAAGATGGCCAGCGAGGGGGAGTTCGAGACCACCACCCCGGAAGAGGTCGCCTCGCGCCTGTGGGAGATCGCCAGCAAGACCGCCTCCGGCATGGCCTGGCTGGGTCTGCCCGGTGCCGGGGTTTCGCTCAACAACGATCTGCAGGCGGCGCGGGCCGCCCAGAAGAACCAGCAGTTCATGCAGGCCCTCGGCGAGACGGCCAAAGGCTCGAAGCTGCGCGAGCGCCTGCCGGAGAAGTTCCGCGAACTGGTGGCGAAGATCAAGGAAGGCGGGCCGGTGGAGAACGTCTATGTCCCCGCCGAGCAGTGGAAGACCTTCTGGCAGGAAAAGGGGATCGACCCGGCCGAAATGGCGCAGGGGCTCAACTATGCCGAGGCCCTGGCCACCGGCGCCGATGTGGTCATTCCCCTGGAAGACTACGCCACCCGCTTCGCGGCCTCCGAATATCACGGCGAGCTGATGCGCGACGTGCGCCTGCGCGAGGATCAGATGACCCCCCGCGAGGCCGAGGAGTTCCAACAGACCGCCGCCGAGCGCTTCGGCTCTCTGGTGGAGGAGGCCGAAGGGGACGACTCCTCCCTAAAGGTTTATGAGGATGTCTTCGGGGAGCTGATCGGCATCGGCCGCGAAAGATCGACCGCCGAGCGCGAGGCGCTTTTGTGGCAGGCGCGGTACCGGGCCCGGGCCGAGCGCCTGGGGATGGACGCCTTCGAACTCTACCAGCAGGCCCCCCTGAAGATCACCCGGCCGCTGCCGGAGGTCCTGCAGCGCGGCACCATCGACACCTCCATCGATCCCTACCTCGACGCCCTGCGGGCCGGGGAGCTGCCCTTTGCCGACCACGGCCCGAGTCTGCTGGAGTTCATGCGCGAGCGCGGCATCGCCGACGACCGCGGGGATCTGGCGTCCATGGAAGTGGACAAGGGGCGCAAGCCCTTCACCCGCAAGCTGCTGCGCGAAGACGGCATGTCCATCGACAAGGCCCGCGAGGCGGCGGTGGAGGCTGGCTACCTCTCTGAAGAAGCCGACATCAACGACCTTATCCAGGCGGTCGATGTCGAACTGCGCGGCTCTCCCGTCTACGCCCAGGGGCGGATGGACGAAGAGGCCGAGGCGAAGCGCCAGGGCATGGAGCAGCTCCAGGAATATCTGCAGTCCATGGGAGTCGATCTGGCCGAGATGGACAACGAGACGGTGCGCAAGGTTCTGGATCAGGGAGAGGTCTTCGAAGCGCCGGCCGAATATGGTATGCTCTCCGAAGGAGCCGTCAATGAAGAGCAAGCCGAATTTGATTTCGATGCGCTACCACCAGAAGAGCGAAACGCTTCTGGACGGGACGACGCCGCCGGAGATGGGGACGTTCAGCCCACAGGCCGCGTATCGGTCTACCGACCAAAAGGCTCCTCCCTCCCCCGAGAAATCCGCGCCGAGCTCGCCGCCCAGGTCGATCAGGTCCAGACCGGAACCTTCCGAATCGGATTAGAGCGGATCGAGTCGGCCGCCGACGCCGCCCACGTCCTGGCCTCTCTGCGCAAGAAGGCCAAGGAGAACTTCGCCGTCCTGGTCACCGGGGGGGACAATCAGCCCCTGGCCATCCTCGATGTCTCCACCGGCAGCGCCAGCGCCTCCATCGTCGACCCGAAGGTCTTCGCCGGGGCTATCCTGGACGTTCCCGGCGCGAAGCACGTCTGGTTCGGCCACAACCACCCCACCGGCATCACCACCCCCTCCCGCGAGGACAAAGAGATCACCTCCCGCATGGCTGACCTGCTGCAGGATTCCGGCGTGGAGTTCTCCGGGCATGTGATTCTCGGCCGCGACGGCGACTATACCGCCCTGGGCGCGACCGGATCCTCAGTGGCCTCCGGACGATCCACCGCCGCCTCCCGGCGCGGCGAGGTCCCGGTCATGGACACTCGCATTGTCGCCCGAAGCAGCGAATCTCCCATCTCCGCTCCCGAGGCCGCCGCCGACTATCTGCGCGACAGGGGGGACGGGATACTGCTGGTCAACAACAAGAACGCCCCCGTCGCCTGGGTGGCCATGGACCCCGAGGAAATGGGCAATCTCCGACAAGGGGATGTCTCCCGGGGATCGGCCCTGCTCTTGCGGGCGGCCAGCCAGTCCAACGCCGCGGCGATGATCGTCCAGGTGGAGAAGAGCGAAGACAGCACGGCCGCCGAGAACGTGGCCCGCTTCGGCAACGCCTCGAACATCCGCCCCCTCGATTTTCTGGCCGGAGGTAAGTCGGCTTCCGAGATGGGCGTCATGCCCACCAGCTCCACCTTTTATCAATACCCCGTCGTCTCCGCCGAGGAGGCGGCTGAAGCGCGGGACATGGTGGCCGAAAGACTCAAGGGCCTCGACCCGGACAGTGAGGAGGCCATCCGATACGGCCTCCTTCTGGACCAGTACACCCAGATAGCCGATGGCAAGGCGCGGTATGAGGACTTCCAGGCCCCGGCACTCTTCCAGACCTTTGACAGCGAGAAGCGCGGCTCCATCACCTTCAGTCCCGGCCTGCGCGAGATCTCCTTCTTCGAAAAGTCTGACTTGAGCACCTTTTTGCACGAAAGCGGTCACGCCTGGCTGGAAGAGTTGAAAGAAGACGCCGCCCGCGACAACGCCCCCGAGCAGGTCAAGGAAGACTGGCAGAGCATCGCCGGATGGCTGGGGATCGATCCGGACAAAGAGATCCCCGTCGCCTCCCATGAGACCTTCGCCCGGGGGATTGAGGCCTATATCCTGGAGGGCAACGCCCCTTCGCTTGAGCTGGCCCCGGTCTTCCAGCGTTTCAAGGCCTGGCTGCTGCGGATCTACAAGAGCCTGCAGAACCTCAACGTCACCCTGAATAAGGACGTGCGGGCCGTCATGGACCGGCTGCTGGCCACCGATGAGCAGATCGCACAGGCCGAGCAGATGCAGCAGTTCGCCCCCCTGTTCGCCGACGCCGCCGAAGCGGGGATGAGCGAGACGGAATTCGCCGCCTACCGCAGGATTGCCGAAACCGCCCACGAGGAGGCTACACGCGACCTGCAGCAGAAGCTGATGGCCGAGCTCTCCCGCGAGCAGAAGAAGTGGTGGAAGGAGGAGCGGGAGAAGGTCCGGGCGGAAGTCGAAGCCGAGGCGAAGAAGAACCCCGTCTATCAGGCCTTCCAGCTGCTGACCAAGGGGGAGGACTTTGAGGGGAACGCCACGGAGGGCTTCAAGCTCGCCAAGTCGGCCCTGGTGAAGATGTACGGGGAGGCTTTCGTCAAGAGGCTCCCCCGAGCCTTCCAGCGGGTCTATACGAAAAAAGGGGGGATGCACCCCGATGAGGCGGCCGAGGTCTTCGGCTTCTCCTCCGGCGACGAGATGGTCCAGGCGATGGTCAACACACCGCCGATGAGGCAGGCCATCGAGGCGGAGACCGACGTGCGCATGCGCGAGCTCTACGGCGACATGATGCTGGACGGCTCCATCGCCGATGAGGCCATGAATTCCGTGCACTCCGACCAGCGGGGCAAGGTCCTGCAAGCCGAGCTTCGCGCCCTGCGCAAGAAGCAGCGCGAAGTCTCCCCCTTCGTCCAGGCCGCCCAAAGGAAACAGAGAGAGACCGAGCGCGAGGGGCGCCAGGAGATCGAGGCCATCCCCCCCATGCAGGCCTTTCGCCAGTTCGCCGCCCAGACGATCGGAGCCAAGCAGGTCAAGGACATCCGCCCGGATCTCTACCTGAAGGCTGAGCAGAAGGCGGGACGGCTCGCCTTCGAGGCCGCAGCGAAGAAGGACTATGCCACCGCCGCCGAGGAGAAGCGCAAGCAGCTGCTGAATCACTTCCTCTTCATGGAGGCCCGAAAGGCGAGGACCGAGGCGGAGAAGATCTACGATTACGCCCGCAAGCTCGAGAATGGTCCGGCACAGTCGCGGATCGGCAAGGCTGGCGGGGACTATCTCGACCAGATCAACGCCATCCTGGAGAAGTACGAATTCAAACAGGTCACCGGTCCCACCCTGGCGAAGCGCCAGTCGCTTCTTGAATGGGCGCGACAGCAGGAGGAAATGGGACTGGAGGCGGCCATCCCCCAGGAGGTCCTGGACGAGATCGGCCGGCGCAACTACAAGACCCTCTCCATCGATTCGCTGCGGGCGGTCCGCGACGCCCTGAAGAACATCGAACACCTCTCCCGCGAGGCCAACCGCATCCGTATCGAGGGGGAGGAGATCGAGCTGGCCGAGGCGGTGCGGGACCTGTCGGCTTCGGCCAACGAGCATTTCGACCCCAAGCGCCTGCCCATCGACAAGGAGACCCGCTCCTGGATCGAGAAGAAGAAGGAGACCCTCTCGCGCCTGGACGCCTCGCTGATCAAGGCCGAGCAGCTCATCGAGTGGCTCGACGGCGGCGCCGTGAACGGTCCCTGGAACCGGATGATCTTCGAGCCGCTGGCCAAGGCGCAGGCGCGGGAGTTCGACCTGACCAAAGAGTACACCCAGAAGATCGCCGAACTCTTCCAGGCCTACGGCAAAGAAAAAGGGAGCCTGCTGCTGGAGAAGGTCTATATCCCGGCCCTGGGCGAATCGCTCACCCGCCAGGCGGTCCTGGCCGTCGCCCTGAACACCGGCAACGCCTCCAACTATGCCAAGCTCCTGGAGGGCTACCAGTGGACGCCCGAGGCCCTGGAGCAGATCCTCTCCCACTTGGATAAGGCCGACTGGGCTTTCGTGCAGAGCGTCTGGGACACCATCGAAACCCTGTGGCCGGAGATCGCCGCCATGGAGAAGCGGCTCACCGGCCTGGAGCCGCCGAAAGTCCAGGCGCGGGAGTTCACCAACCGGCACGGCACCTTCCGGGGAGGCTACTATCCGGTGGTCTACGATCCCCTCCATTCCCAGGCGGGAGAGAAGCAGACCGACGCCCGGGGGGAGAAGCTCTTTGATTCGACCTATGTCCGGGCCACCACCGAGAAGGGGCATACCAAGGCGCGGATCGAGCAGGCCGCCTATCCGATCCTCCTCTCGCTGGAGATCATCCCCCAGCACCTGGCCCAGGTGATCCACGACCTGACCCACCGCGAAGCCGTGGTCAACGCCAACCGCCTGCTGAACAAAACCAAGGACACCCTGAACCAGACGGCGGGACCGGCCTACGCCCGGATGCTCCGGCAGTGGCTCGCCTCGGTGGCCAACGACCGCAACATCGACCAGACCGGCAACCAGTTCTGGACGCAGTTCTTCACCACCTTGCGGATCAACGCCACCATCGTCGGCATGGGCCTGCGGGTGACGACCATGTTCACTCAGATCGCCGGTCTCTCCCAGTCCCTCGATATCGTCAAAGGGCGCTACCTGGCAAAGGGGCTGAAGACCTTCGCCCGCTCTCCCTTTGCGGCGCGGGCCTGGGTCAACGAGAAATCCGGGGAGATGCGCCACCGCTCCAATGCCCTGGACCGCGACGTGCGCGACGGGGTGCGCAAGCTGATGGGGAAGAAGGGGGGAAGGGCCTGGATTCAGGCCAAGAGCTTCGCCGGCATCGCCCTGTTCGACGCCCTCGTCTCCACCCCCACCTGGATCGGCGGCTACGAGCAGGCCCGGGCCGAAGGGCTCTCGGAAAAAGAGGCCGTCGCCTCGGGGGACCGGGCGGTCAGGCTCTCGCAAGGGGCCGGTGGAGCCAAGGACCTGGCGGCCGTGCAGCGCTCCAACGACCTGATGAAGCTCTTCACCATGTTCTATTCCTACTTCTCCGTCCTCTACAACCGCCTGCGCAACATGGGGCGGCTGAAGGGAATCGGCGAGATCGATTTCATGGACGTGGCCTTCAAGTCCTTCGTCATGGTCATGTTCCCGGCGGTCGTCTCGGAGTTGCTGGCCAACCGGGGACCGGACGACGACGAGGAGCCGGCCGAGTGGGCGCTGCGCAAGATCACCTTCTATCCCTTCATGACCATCCCGGTAGTCCGGGACGTGGCCAACGCCCTGGAGTCGGATTACGGCTACACCATGACCCCCCTGTCTCGCGCTCTGGAGACGGCCAGCAAACTCCCCGGGCAGATCGACAAGACCCTGGAAGGGGAGAAGGACGTGGACGATCTGCTCTTCCAGGCCTGGGACCTGCCCGGCTACATCTTCGGCCTGCCCACCGGCCAGGCAAAGAAGACCACGCAATACATCTGGGACGTGTGGAACGGCGACATTCAGCCCGAGGACGGCGGCGATATCGCCAAGGGCCTCTTATTCGGTGAAAGGAGAAAGTAAATGACGGTTCTATCGACCACCAGCTCGCAGAGGTTCCACGGCTCCGGCAGCACGGGACCGTTCACCTTCTCCTGGCGCTTCCTGGCCAACAGTGACATCAAGGTCTATCGGATCGCCGAGCCCAACGAGGCGGACCCGACCAGCGAGGCGCGGGTGCTGCTGATCGAGGGGACCGACTACACCCTTTCGGGAGCGGGGGGCTACACCGGCGGGAGTCTCAGTCTGACCTCCGCCCTGGCCGAGGGGGAAGACCTGCTGGTGAAGCGGCGCACGCCGAAGCTGCAGGTCACGGACATCCGCAACCAGGGGAACAACTTCTTTCCCGAGGTGCACGAGGACGCCTTCGACCGTCTCACCATGATGCTCCAGGATCTGGAGACCGACGCCCTGGAGCCGACTCTGGAGGCCGAAGCGGCGGCCAGCGCGGCCAAGGGTTCAGAGACGGCCGCTTCCGATTCCGCCTCCGCCGCGGCCAACAGTGCGCAACAGTCGGCCAGCTCGGCCCAGGCCTCTGGGAATTCCGCCGCCGCCTCCGCTGCCAGCGCTCAGGCCTCCGCCAACTCTGCCGACGAAGCCGAGGTCCACGCCCAGGCCGCCATCGCCGGGCAAGCCAACGGAGCCTATGGCTATACCGATAAGGCCACCATGGACGCCGACCTCACCCCGCCCAATAATGCGGTGGCGCTGGTTTCCAATGATCCAGACACGACGAAGAACGGGTGGTGGAGAAAGTCCGGCGACAGTGGGACCGGCAGCTGGGTTCAGTCGAGCTATGATCGGGTTTTGCAGGTCGAAAACAGGGCCACGGTTCTGGAGTCCGCCTGGCAGAACTGGCTCGACGAGAGCTGTATCGGCCTCGACTTCGACGCCGGGGAGCGTGCTGTCGCCAACGCCATCAAGGCGGTGAAGGTTGAGGGAGGCACCGAGGGGGAGGTATACCGGATCATCACCTTCTGCAAGGACGATCCGACTTATGGCGACACCATCATTGTTGCCAACGAGGCGGGCGCACAGGTTGCCAACAGCGGCAGCGGCCCGCAGAACAAGAACGCCAACGGGGTGACCAAGGTTCAGTTCGGCGCCGGGCCTGTCTTTATCCTGTGGATCGATTACAACGAACTCGGTACGGGCCTGCTGGTCAATTCTTCCGGCAGCGCCCTGCTGATCAATCCATTCAATGCTCTGAGAATTGAAGAAGTGGAGAGCCGGGCCACCGATCTGGAGAGCCGGGCCACCGATCTGGAGAGCCGGGCCACCGATCTGGAAAATCTGGCTCCGAAACTTCCCAACAAGGCGGTCAACGGCAACCTTTCCAGTGCCGGGAGCGGCACCGAATGGGTGAAGAGCGGGGGCAGCGCCCCTTTCATCGACGCCATCGTTCAGGCCGACCTCAACGCCAGGGGTATGGATTACGGTCACCGGCTGGATAATGCCGACGGTCTTTCCTACGCCTACAAAAGAGAGTATCTGTCTGCCGACGATGCTGGGAAATACTATTTTCTATCCACCTATGTCTGGGCGGTGAACGGGGTCTGGAAGCAGTCGACGGGGAACTTCTACGAAACTGGCCCAACGCCGGTCGCCGCGGAAAATGTCGTCCGGGACTACGTGGAGATCTCGCCCGCGGTGCGCATTTATCGCGAGACCGGACGCATCCCCGAGGGCATTACCCCGGTCGAGGTCAGAATCGGGAACGGTGCTGTCGCCAATGGCCCCTACATGACCGGCTTTACTCTGGCCCTGGCCGACTACCCCATCGATGCCGGCTGGGTGCGCGAAGACGACTGGAGCGAAACCGGGAAAACCCAAGCTGAGGTCGAAGCGGCCACCGTCGCCCTGCAAAGCACGGATGCCGACCACGAGACCCGCATCACCACCCTGGAGCTTGAAACGGAAGGGGTCACTCCCCCCAATGCCCTGCGGGTCTCGGCCGCCGGCAGCAGCATCACCTGGGGCGAAGGTTATCTGGGCGAAGGCAGCTATATGGGGGAGTTGGAAAAGCGCATCCGCACTGTGCTCGCCAAGACCCTCCACGCCGAGAACATGACCTTGGCCGGCACCAACGCCGCCGTCGCCCACAAGCTCTTTTACCAAGGCGAGGTGGTGCGGCTGGAAGGGGCCGGGGCCTCGGCCGAGTGCACCCTTTACGGCGACGAGATCTCGGTGGTGCTCGGCAAAGAGCGTGGCAACCTCGGGGCGGCTCTCATTGAGCTATACGTCGACGACGTGCTGCACGATACCTTCAGCACCTACAACCATTTGCCGTCTGGGAGCGAGACCAAGAACTTCGTCGGCGACGGCAGCACCGTCCTCTTCGACTTAAGCCGGGCCTTCACCTACAACCACGCGGTCACCGTCGGCGGGGCCGCCCAGACCGGCGGGCTAAACACCCAGGGCTACGGCGGCAGCATTCCCGTCGGGGACGATTTCATGGTGATTCGCAAGCTGGCGGAAGTGGGCGGTGTCAAGGAGGTTCACCACTACCTGATGTTCGCCGCCGCTCCCGCCAATGGCGCGGCCATTGCCTGCACCCACGACTACGGGGAGAGCATCTGCCACGCCAGGACCACCCTTGGGCAGACCGGCCAAGGCTTCGGGACGAGCCTGGAGAGCGCCTACGGGGAGGGGAATGTCAGTTATGATCCCGCCAACCCGAGCAGCCTTTCCAGTGGCCTCGATTTCCGCGCCAGCGACGAGCGGGCCGTGCACACCTGGAAGTTCGACACCCAAGCCAGCCGCACGGTGCGACTGCAGATCCAAGGGCTCGATTCCCGGGCCACCGGGGCAACGCCTGAGCTTTATCTTAATTTCGCCACCAACCGCATGCACCACGTCCAGAATGCCGGAATCGGCGGCTGGACGGCGGGAGCGCTGATCTCGGATACCGGTCTGCGCAACACGACCGAGATCGCCCGATTCCAGCCCGACATCGTCCTGCTCGAATCGGGGACCAATGACGACTGGAGCGTTCATGCCTGGACCGCCTGGGTTACCCGGGCCAACATCACTGAGCAGGCCGTCAAGGATTTGGGGTCAAGCCTGCACCTGCAACAGATCACCTATAACGGGGTAGACGACTACACCGTGCAGGACAGCCGTCTCCCCATCACCGCCATCGATGCCTTCAGTGTCACCCTCGATCCTGCCGGAGCCACTTTCACCAATGTCCAAGCGGGGGACGTGGTGATCCTCGGCGACTACCAGGGAGACAACCGGCGGCTTGCCGCCCGGATCCTCTCCGGCTGGGATGCGGGGACTTATACCGCCACCTGGAAGCGCCCGCTTTCGGCCGACGAACTGGCGCACATCGATGCCCTGTCGGATCTGGTGGGGACCACCGCGCAGATCCGCACCATACAGGGGTGGGCGGACAACGTCGCCGGGGCCCTCGATGCGGTGCTGGACCGAATTCCCCGGGCGCTGACCGGCATCGTCGACATGGGACCGCCCAATTATGACATGCGGCGGCTGACTGGCTATCCGGAGAAGGCAGAGATTTTGGCCGCCGCCCGGGACTGCGAGCACGTCAAGGCCCATGATCTGATCCGGGAATGGATCTACGGCCGGCCCCAAAACGTGCAGCTCTACCTCGACGCCGCGCAGGGGATCGCCAGCACCGGGGCATCCGAATACAACCTGTACACGGCAGCCGGGGCGCAGCTCACCGATTTCTCGGCCCGCAACTTCTCGGTCAAGGTGGATGGGGTCGAGCGGCTGCACGACGGTTGCCACGTCGAAGGCGGAGCGATTTACAACTGGACCGGCGCCGGGCCGCTCACCCTGGATAACGATGAGCGGGTCGACAAACCTTTCAAACTGGTCTTCACGGATAACGTGCCCACCGCCGGGGCCGAGATCGTTGTCAAATACAGCAGCGAGGAATGGTCCGGTGATGACTGTCACCCGGGGACGGTCGGGGACCGTCTGTTCGGGGAGATTCTGTTCCGCACCGTGAAGAGAATGGCATAATCCAAAAATTCTGTGATTGATTTGGCGGCAAAGAAAAGATAAGTTCGGATCGTCCGGTAATCACTTAAAATTTAGGAGGGATCGATGAAAAAAGGGATAGGTTTTCTGGTCTTGATTGCCTGCCAAATGATTATTTTTGGTTGTGGTGGTGATGGATCTAACGATGAGGGCAATCAAGTTCCTTTACCGGAGAAGAATCTTATTCTCGAATTGCCGCAAGATCAGCCAGAGATCATTGCGGATTTTGGAGACTTCACTGTAAGTCGGATCGGTTCAACGTTTATAGAATTCGACCCGTTGGCCGGAGATCTTTGTGATCCCGTCCTGTATGACCGAGAAGTCGATAATTTCAACTTCGATGGCCTGTACCGGGTCAGGTCCAAATCCGAGGTTTATTTCTTTCGTTTCGGATGGCAGGACTGCAAAAACGGCTACACCAGGTTCATTCATGTGAAATGGGCCAATGACATTGCCCCTGCCACCCCGGGCACCATGCACTTCGAAGCCGTTGACCTGCCGATAGTCCAAACCGGCAGTCAAGAAGTCACCATGATCGGAGATAGCATCACCTGGAATAGCGATGGGGAATCTTGGCGGATAAGAATGGCCCGGCTCAATCCCGATCTGCGATTTATCGGTTCGAGGACCGACACCTATGGCTACGGGCATGAAGGCGAGGGAGGAGACGGCACCTATAGGGTGCTGGATCGACTGCCCGGGATTGTCCCGAGCGACCACTACCTGTTGCTGATCGGCACCAATGATCGGTTTTCGGAAGAAGAAACGGTTCTCAATACCCAGCATATCGTTGAAGAGCTGCTACTCAAAAAAGACGGGGCAAGGGTTACCGTCTTAACGCTCTTGCCAAGGGAGGATGAGTTTGACGCGAGAGTGCAGAACGTCAACTTCGCCCTGCGTGAATGGGCGGCCACCCTGGACCCCGGTGGAAATGTGAAGCTGTTTGATCTAGGTGCCGCCTTTCGGGCCCAGCCGGATTGGCAAGACCTGCTCCCCGACGGACTGCATCCAGGGGCCGATGGGTACCAGCGCCTTTCCGAACTTCTGCAGCCTCTTTTTTCTGGCAGCTAATCGCTGGCATTTGCGATTCGATCTGGCCATCCCGGGCGGTCCGGACGGCCATGCCCCCGCGCCTCCCGGGGGCCTTTTTTACTGTTCCCAAAACTGTTCCCATTTTCGGTGAATATTGCCCGGATTTGAGGGGGTAGCGGAAAAACTCACAAGCGAAAAACCCCAATAATATAAGCATTTTTCCCGCACTCTGCGGGGCCGTCCCGTCTCTGGATCAGGCAGGGCTCTTTGGCCGGAATTTATGGATTTATTTGTTACGCGACTTCCGCAACAGCCCGCAGGTAACGGGGCCGCTCGACGATAAAGCGGACAATCTCATCGACTTCGGGAATCCTCCCCGCGACCCGCACCTGATCATCGATCAGCAGAGCAGGGACCACATAGACCCGATTATCAATCATTTTCCGCTTGTCGCGGAACATATGCACTTCAGCTTCAACGCCGAGCTTATTCAGAGCGGCACGAACATTATCCATGGTCCCGTCACAGCGTCCATGGCTGTCTGGTTTGCAAAGGATGTCGATACGCATTTCGGCCTCCTTCCAGGAGTCTCGGATTATTGTTGACTCTTTTGGTTATTATTATACGCAATAATTCCTCCCTTGCAAGCAAAATCGACGGGTAAAACATTGAAATCGTTATTCGGACCCGTCTTCGCTACTGGCAATATCCACTCTGAGCTGGTGGTCCTCAACACCGACCCGCAGAACGGAACCCGCCGGGGCACTCCCTGCAATGATTGCCCGCCCGATTCGGGTTTCGAGCTCATGCTGCAGGAACCGTTTCAGCGGCCGGGCTCCGTAGACCGGGTCATAGGCGGAATCGACGATGAACGCGCACGCCTCATCGGTCAACTCCAGCCCCACCTGCCGCTCCGCCAGACGCTGGCGCAGCTCCTCTGTCAGAAGCACAACAATCTGCGCAACCTCGTCTTTGCTCAGCGGCGTGAAGAGGATCGTATCATCGACCCGGTTGAGAAACTCGGGACGGAAGTAGCGCTGCAGCTCTTCGCTGATCTTCTTGCGGATTTCCGCCGGGATCTCCCCGTTGCGGATCCCTTCAAGCAGGTATTGGGAGCCGATATTGGACGTCATGATCACAACGGAATTCTTGAAACTGACCGTCCGTCCCTTGTTATCGGTCGCCTGGCCGTCATCCAGAATCTGCAGCAACACGTTGAAGATCTCCGGGTGGGCTTTTTCGATTTCGTCGAACAGTATGACCGAATAGGGCTGACGGCGCACGGCTTCGGTCAGCTGGCCTCCCTCTTCGTATCCAACGTATCCGGGAGGAGCCCCCAGCAGCCGGCTGACCGAATGCCGCTCCATATATTCCGACATATCGATCCGCACCATGCTCTCTTCGCTGTCGAACAGCGCTTGCGAAAGGGTCTTGGCCAGCTCGGTTTTGCCCACCCCGGTCGGCCCCAGAAAGATAAACGATCCGATCGGCCGGCGCGGGTCCTTGATTCCGGATCGGGCGCGAATGATCGCATCGGCGACCCTCTGCACCGCTTCATCCTGGCCGATGACCCTCTGATGCAGGATTTCATCCAGTTTAAGCAGCTTTTCACGCTCGCTTTCCACCAGCCGGGTCACCGGGATGCCCGTCCAGCGGGAGACGATTTCGGCAATCTCCTCCTCTGTCACTTCTTCTCGCAGCAGCTTTTCGGCGGAGTCGACGTCCTGCAGCTTCTCCTCTTCGTCCTTGAGTTTTCGCTCAAGTTCCGGAAGGCGACCATGCTTGAGTTCCGCCGCGCGATTGAGGTCATAAGCACGTTCGGCCTGCTCGATCTCCAGGCGCATCTGCTCAATTTCTTCCCGCAGCTGCTGAACAACGCGTATTCCGCCTTTTTCATGCTGCCACTGGGCGGCTAGAGCGTGTTCCTGATCCTTGAGATCGGCAAGCTCTTTCTGCAGCACTGTCAACCGCTCACGACTGACCGCATCCTTCTCCTTTTTCAGCGCGGCTTCCTCAATCTCCAGCTGCATGACGCGACGGGTAATCGCATCCAGTTCAGTCGGCATGGAATCGATCTCGGTCCTGATTGTGGCGCAGGCCTCATCCACCAGGTCGATCGCCTTGTCGGGCAAAAACCGGTCGGCGATGTAGCGATGACTCAACCCGGCGGCGGCAACCAGGGCATTATCATGAATGCGCACGCCATGAAAAACCTCGAAACGTTCTTTCAGACCGCGCAGGATGCTGATCGTGGCCTCGACATTCGGCTGGTCCACCATCACCGGCTGGAAGCGCCGTTCGAGGGCGGGATCCTTCTCCAGATACTGGCGGTATTCATCCAGCGTCGTTGCCCCGATGCAGTGCAGTTCCCCCCGGGCCAGCATCGGCTTGAGCATATTGCCGGCGTCGATCGCCCCCTCACTCTTGCCGGTGCCGACGATGGTGTGAAGCTCATCGATGAAGAGCAGAATCCGGCCGCTGCTCTCATGTACTTCACGCAGCACAGCCTTGAGGCGCTCTTCGAACTCGCCACGATATTTCGCCCCGGCAACCAGAGCCCCCATGTCCAGGGAGAAGACCGTCTTCCCTTTCAACCCTTCCGGCACGTCGCCGCGAACGATGCGATGCGCCAAACCTTCGACGATAGCCGTTTTGCCGACGCCCGGCTCACCGATCAGGACCGGATTGTTCTTGGTTTTCCGCGACAGAATGCGGATGATCCGGCGGATCTCCTCGTCCCTGCCGATAACCGGGTCCAGCTTCCCCTGCTTGACCTCCTCGACCAGGTCCCGGCCATATTTCTGCAGTGCCTCATAGGTCTCTTCAGGGTCGTCGCTGAGCGCCCGCTGACTGCCTCGCACCTCGGTCATCGCCTGCAGCAGCTTGTCCCGGGTAACCCCCTGCTTACGCAGCAATCTGCCCGCAGCGGTACGCTCCCCCTCCGCCACTGCCGCCAGCAGCAGATGTTCCACGCTGACATATTCATCTCTGAGCCGCTTCGCTTCATCTCCGGCTGCGACCAGCAGCTGTCCCAACCGGCGGCTGGCATAGATCTGCCCCTGATCCACCCCCGGACCACTGACCCGCGGCCTGGTCCGTAGACCTTCCCGTAATTCCGCGATCAAGGCATCCGGGCTTCCGATCACCTTTTGCAGCAATCGGACCGCCAACCCATCCTGCTGTTCCAGCAGGGCCAGCAGCAGATGTTCGCCATCGATGTCCGGATGGCCAAGGCGGAGCGCCATCGACTGGGCCGCCTGCAGCCCCTCCTGCACCTTGCGGGTCAATTTTTCCATTTCGCTCATGATAACCGGCTCCCGTCAGGATTCTGTCCTGTTGAAAGGATAGCTCTTCCTGAACAAATTTCTCAAAAAAACCGGGATCAGATGAGATCCCGGCGAAGCTGCGTTTAGTGCAGTGTTTTGACGGTAACCCTTCTCGGTTTCGCCGCTTCTGATTTCGGCAACCGCAGGGTCAGCACCCCATCTTTCAGCGCTGCATCCGCGCCTTCCGGATCAATGGCCTCTGGGAGCCTGAACTGACGAGAGTAAGCCGTACTCCCCTTGCCCCCCGGCTGGAAGATCCCTTCAAGGGTCAGGACACCCTGTTCGATCTCGACCCTGAGATCCGACTCAGCGACTCCAGGCATATCAGCCTTCATGACCAGAGCGTCTGCGGTTTCATAGATATCGACCGCCGGGGTACTGCGATAAGAAGTCATTGTTTTATTTGCATCCGAGCCTGCTGCGGCTTGAATGGGTTTGCTCTGTTTGTCTGTCATTTCCCTGCTCCTTGTCTGTTGTGGAGATTATTTATGTTATCAACCCGCTTTAACGCTGATTTTCTTGGGCAGTGCCGATGCCGCCTTCGGTAGCGAAACAACCAGGATGCCGTTACGGTATTCAGCGTCAACCCTTTCCGCATCAATCTCCTCCGACAACGTCAGGGTCCTGGACAATGCCGGGCTCCGCCGCTCTCTGCGATGCCAGACAACTTTATCCTCAGGATCGTCCTCTGCGCTCTCGGCAACGAGCGACACCTGTCGGCCCAATAGCTCCACCTTGAGCTTGTCCGGGTCTATCCCGGGCAACGCCACCTCAAGGCGATAGCCCCCTGCAGAACGTTCAACCTGAACCTCAGGAGTCACGCTCCGGTGTTCCGGCACGACCCCGGTTCCGAGGTGATGAAACAGGTGATCCATCTCGCGATGCAGTTTTTCCATTTCGTTAATCATGTGCAGTCCGAACATCGTTTTTCTCCTTTGCCTGATAATTGTCGGTATCCTTTCGCGTCATGACAGGACAGACTTCAAGCAAAGTGCCAACTCGTGAAAAATAAAATTTCCTGGAATTTAAAGGACTTAAAGAATCAGAAAAGAATCGGCGGCAGACGCTGCGACGCCGCAGCTGTCGCAGGAAAGACCAGTCGCGACAGGTGCAACGTCGCAGCGCGGGAGAAAGGCTAAAAGATCAGTCGAGGGTGTCACGGTCCAGCTTGAGACGCTGGAGATGGCGATAGAGGGTTGCACGATGGACGCCCAGCAGCCGGGCGGCAGCAGACAGGTTCCCCCGGGCCTCCCGATAAGCGTTACGAATGTCGTCCTCGGACAGATCGATGCGCTGCCCGGCAACCCTTTGCGACGCCAGCGGCCTGACGTCAAGCACAGCGTCAACGGCAGGCGCCGCCAAAGCAATCGGCAGGTCGCCACCACCGCCTGAGAGGCCCCCGGGACGGGAGTTCCGGGCAAACTGCTGTCGCTCGCGAACCCACTCAGAGAAGGCCTTGGCGCTGATCGCGTCCGCTTCTGTCTCAACGATAACCCGCTCGAGGACATTGCGGAGCTCCCTGACATTGCCGGGCCAGAGGTAAGACTGCAGCAGGCGGACCGCTTCAGCGGTGAGACACTTGACCGATTTGCGGTATTTGGCATTGAACTGCTGGAGGAAATAATCGGCCAGCAGCGGGATGTCCTCCACCCGCTCGCGCAGCGGCGGGAGATGAATGCGCAACACCGCCAGCCGGTGATAAAGATCCTCGCGAAAACGCCGCTCGGCAACAGCCTGCTCCAGCGGGACATTGGTGGCCCCGACCACCCGGACATCGATCTGCCGACTCTGCTCACTGCCGACCCGCTGAACCAGCCCATCCTCCAGAACCCGCAGCAGTTTCCCCTGGGTGTGCAGGGGCATATCACCGATTTCATCGAGAAACAGGGTGCCACCGTCGGTCCGTTCAAAATAACCGCGATGTTCCCGTACCGCACCTGTGAACGCGCCACGTTCATGACCAAACAGTTCAGACTCAAGCAGCTGCTCGCTGATTGCGGTGCAGTTCAGAGCTGCATACGGCTTGCGGCTTCGCTCGCTCTCAGCATGCAAAGCCCTGGCGACCAGTTCCTTGCCAGAACCCGTCTCCCCGGTGATTATCACTGCGGCATCCGAGACTGCATACAACCGAACCTTGCGAAACACCTCGCGCATCCCCGAGCTGCCGCCGATCAGATCATGAAATCGGGTCTCCTGCAGGCTGGCGACACTCTCCTGCCGGAAACTTATCTTGACCAGCTGGCCCGTATAGTCTTCGGTCAGTCCGGCAAACTGAATGTCGGCCAGCAGGGCCGGCTTGTCCCGGACAAGCTGCACCTTGACATCGATCTGATCCCGCCCGCTGTTGAGGACATCGTCGGCCAGATCGGCCAGGGGAGGGACCGTGCCGGGAAACAGCGCAGACAGGGAGCGCCCGCGGGAGTTCCCTGTCACGACATCGCACCAGGCGGCAAGTCGCGAAGAAAGAGTTTTGACCTGCCAGGTGCCTGCCCCGCTTTTCATCAGGACCAGATCGGGAGCAACGACAGGAAGAGGTGGATTGGAGAGTTGATTCAATGACAGACCCCGGATCATTCAACAAGATTAATAGCGAAGCTGCTCCACCGTCTGCTGGTAGAGGTCTTTCCCCTGGGAAAAACGACCCAACGTGACCCCCATCCCCCCCTTGGTCGCCACCCGAAGCAGGCTCGACGGGATCTTGCGCGCCCATCGCACCTGCCCCTGGCATTTGACCGTCTCTGTTGCCGACAATTCAATCTCAAGCATCAATATGGTCCCGGGTTTTTCCGGCATTGACGTCGTGATAAACAGCCCCTTGGGTGAAAGGTCATCAGTAAAAGCCATCCGCTTCGGCGCCTCGATGCCGAAACGGACCCTCAGCCGTTTTCTTTTGCGATTATTCACTCGTTTTTCAGCCATAAGCCCCCAATCCCTATCAATATTATTAAAAATATATAAACTCTTGGCCCAACCTGCAACAACAAAGCGAGCAGCCCATCTATCGCACCGCGATCAAAAAAATGAACGGGCCCCGCACATATGCCGGTTTTGAGCACGAATGGATCTCCCTGCCGCGGCAAGGTCAGAAGAGAAACTTTTTCTTCAGGTGCCGGTGATATAATTCAAAGGTCCAGCGATGGGAGAAGCCATGATAGTTCTCGCCCACGACGGGTCCCTCTACTGCGACTGGGTAGCGCGTTACGCGCTCAACTTTGCCGAAGAAGAGAAGGATCGGAAACTCCTCGCGTTGCATGTTCTCGACGGGAAAGCCAGTCCTGAGCTGGTGGCGAACAAATTTGCCGAACTGCAAGAGTGCTGTGCCGGGCAAAACATTGAATTCATTCCCCAGCTATTGCGCATGGACAACAGCGTTTATCGCAGTCTGCGTCATGCGATCCCTCACGACCCGGAGGCCCTATTGCTGTGTGGCACCCGGGTCAAAGCAAAGAAACGGACATTTTTACGCGGATCGGTTGCCGAGCAGCTGTTGCGCAACCGTCAGTGCCCCGTACTGGCACTTCGCGTTGTCCAGCCCGGACTGCTCGGCGCTCCCCACAACCTGCTGATGCCCCTCGCCGGGCACGTCGCGGGCTTTTCCAGGGTCTGGCCTATCTTCCAGCGACTTGCGGTGAGATTACACCGTGTCCATCTGTTTCGCTCACTCTACATCCACCAGCTGCGTCATGCAAATCTCCGCCCGGACCGGGAGCGGGAGCTGCTCAAGTATGGCCAGACCTATCTGGAAAAGATTGCTGCGGAGCTGGAGAAGGCGCTGCACAACCAGCCGTTTTGCATTGAGCGACAGGTGATGATCTCTTCCGACTGGCCGAACGCGGTTCTGATCCAGGCCAGCCGCCTCAAAGTCCAGATGACCCTGGTCGGTGTCAGCGAGCGCAGTCTGGCGCACCGGGTTTTTCACGGCAGCGGCATTGAACGGGTATTGCTTGAAGCCCCTTGCGACATCGGCATTTACCGAGGACCATGAACCAGTTACGGCAAATTCAGAACCTGGAAGAGGAGCAGGTGTTTATTGTTCTGCAAAGCACCCCTCTGGGCCTCAACCCGGCCGAGGCCGCCGAGCGGCTGGAGGAACTCGGCCCCAACAGTATCGAAGTCCGCGACCGATGGCGCCTGGCCCGGAGTCTCCTGCGCCAGTTTACAAACTTTTTCACCCTGCTGCTGTTCGCTTCGGCAGCAATCTGCGTTGTCGCTGACCGGCTGCAGCCCGGCGAGAACATGATGATTCTGGGCTGGGCGCTAGGTGGTGTCGCGCTGCTGAACGCACTGTTCAGTTTCATCCAGGAATATCGTGCTGAAAAAGCCATGGCCGCCCTGCGCCAGTTCCTGCCCGCACAGGTCGAGGTCGTGCGCGCCGGTCGGGACCTCACATTGCTTGCCGGAGAGCTCGTACCAGGAGACCTGCTGCTGCTCAAAGAAGGTGATCGGGTCCCGGCTGATGCGCGGATTGTTGCCGCCGAAGGACTACTGGTCAATAACGCGCCGCTGACCGGCGAAGCGCAACCTGTGCCGCTGCTTGCCGCTCCCTTTCCGGGTCGCCTGGTTGAGAGCAACAACATCGCATTTGCCGGTTGCCTGGTTCTGCGCGGCACAGCCCGTGCGGTGGTCTTCGCCACCGGACTGCGGACCGAATTCGGCAAGCTGGCCCACTTGTCACAGGCAATTCGGCGGACTCCTTCGCCGCTGGAGCAACAGACCGCCCATATGGTCCGTGTGCTGACCATCATTGCCGTGAGTCTCGGCTTCTCCTTTTTCCTCATAGGCGTATTCAGCGGCAGGCCGCTGTGGGTCAACCTGGTCTTCATGATGGGGATTATCGTCGCCAATGTCCCCGAAGGACTGTTGCCGACATTCACCCTGGCACTCGCGATGGGCAGCCTGCGCATGGCGCGCAAGAACGTTCTGGTCACCAGCCTTAACGCGGTCGAGGGGCTTGGCGCGGTGGAGGTGGTCTGCACCGACAAGACCGGCACCCTGACCCTCAACCAGTTGTCTGTCAATCGGATTGCCGCCCCTCTGGAAACGGCCGATTGCGAAGATCCGACCTTTCGCAAACACCTGCTGCAACTCGCGCTCTGTGCATCGGACGTTCACTTGTCCGGCCAGCGGTTGGGCGGGGACCCCCTGGACGTCGCGATCGCTGAAGGATTACGCGCGGAGGGGATCAGCATAACCCCTGCCACCTTGGCTGCCGAACGATTTTTCCCTTTTGATGTCGAGAAAAAACGCGCCGCCGGGGTTGTCCGGATCGATGAGCAACGGTTCTTCGCCGTCAAGGGAGCCTGGGAGGTGCTGCGGCCATCGGTGGAAAAGGTTCTCGATCCGTCGGGAAGTGCAGCCCCGGCGACCCCCGCTGATCTAAACCGGGCCGAGGCAGTGATGACCGAACTGGCAGCCACAGGGCTCCGGGTGGTGGCAGTTGCTTATCGCAGCCTGAACGATTCCGAGCCTGCGGAATGCCCCCAGGAGCAGCTTGAAAAGGGGTTGTCCTTGGCTGGGTTCATTGCCATCGAGGATCCTTTGCGCGAGGAGGTCCCGGCGGCTATCGCCAGCTGCCGGAACGCCGGAATCGAGGTCATCCTGATCACCGGGGATCACCCGGGTACCGCCGAAAGCATTGCACGACAATGCGGCATCCTTGCAGATACGGAGCAGCAGGAACGAACCATGACCGGCTCGGTCCTGGAAGGCTTAAGCGAGGCCGCAGTGGCGGATGCCCTGGCCGGAGGAATTCGGATTTTTGCCCGCACCAGTCCGGCACAGAAAATGAAAATCGTCATGGCCCTGAAGCAATCAGGGAGGGTCGTGGCAATGACCGGCGACGGGGTCAACGATGCCCCGGCACTGAAAGCGGCCGACATCGGGATTGCCATGGGCAAAAGCGGCACCGATGTGGCCCGGTCGGCAGCACAGATTATCCTGCTTGATGACAACTTCGCTTCAATCGTTGCCGGCATTGAAGAGGGTCGGACTGTCTTTCTCAATATCCGCAAGTTTACCAACTACGTGCTGGTGAGCAATGGTCCGGAGATTCTACCCTATCTGCTCTATGTCCTGCTTCCGGTCCCGCTGGCGCTGACGGTGATCCAGATTCTCACCATCGACCTGGGAACGGATATCATTCCGTCGATGGCCCTGGGACAGGAACCGCCGGAACCGGAGATCATGCAGCAACCGCCGCGCGGTCGTGAATTACACCTGCTCAGTCGCGGGCTAGTCCTGCACAGCTACCTGTTTCTGGGCCTGCTTGAAGCGACCTGGTCGCTCTGCCTGTTTTTCTATGTTTTACTGAGCGGCGGCTGGCACTACGGTGCCGAACTTTCCGCCACGGACCCTCTTTACCGTTCTGCGACCGGCATCGCCCTGGCCACCATTCTGCTGATGCAGATCGGCAACCTGCTGGGTCGCCGTTACCGGTTGAAATCAGGACTTGATCGGGGCGCCTTGCGCAACCGTCTTTTACTGATCGGAATCCTGATTCAGGTCGTCTTCTCCTGGGGCCTGCTCTACCTGCCGCCGCTGCAGCGAGTCCTCGGCACGGCCCCGGTTGCCTGGCAGATATACCTGTTCGCCTGGCTCGGCATCCCACTGATCTTCGGTGCGGACTATCTGCGGAAGCGGATATTTTTGACCCCGGTGGCCTGAAGACCGGGGACAGCGGAAAACACATAACATGGCCAAACCGAAATACCGGGTTGGCCATGTTATGTGAACGACTGTTTAGAGCGAGAGAACGGCTATTGCCTCAGTGCTGCAATTCTCCTCAAGGAAAGAAGGGAAAACATTCCTTTGATTTGTCGCCGCACCGCACCCCCATCAAGGCTTGACCTTGAGGGCGACATAGCGGGTTCCCTGCCCCTGCCTGACCAACAGCAGCAGGGTTTTCCCCTTGGCGGCGCCCAACAGCTTACGTGCTTCTGCGACACCTGGCACCTCCTGCCGGTTGATTTCAAGGATCAAGCTTCCAGGCTTGATGCCGGCCCGATCAGCAGGTGAACCACTTTCGACGCCTGCGACCAGAACACCCCTTTCCCCTTCGTAGCCAAACCGCTCTGCGAGTTCCGGGGTGAGTTGCTGCAGGCTCATGCCGCTCTCGTGCAGATCCGTCTGTCCGCCGGAGAGCGATGAATCCTCGTGATCCAGCGTGCCAATCTGAACCTTGACGTTTTTACGATCACCGTCACGGAGAATGACAAGATTCACCGTTGTTCCCGGAGCGGTCAGCGCGACACGGTTGCGGAAGCTGGCAACATCGTCAACATCGTCATCTTCAATTTTGAGGATTACATCCCCTTGTTCAAGCCCGGCCTCCTCCGCCGGAGAGCCTTCAACCACCTGCGTGACCAGAATACCTGAAGCTTTCTTCAAACCGAATGAGTCCGCCAGGTCCCTGGTCATGTCCTGGATATAAACACCGAGGCGGCCTCGCCTGACTTCACCATATTCAATCAGCTGGTTTCTGATGCCTTTTGCCATATTGACGGGGATGGCAAAACCGATCCCCATATAACCACCACTGCGGCTGAATATTGCCGTGTTGATCCCGACCACTTCACCATCAAGGTTGACCAGGGGGCCACCTGAATTCCCAGGGTTGATCGCCGCATCCGTCTGGATAAAATCCTCATAATCATTCAGGCCGATGCCGCTTCGCCCTTTGGCGCTGACCACGCCCGCCGTCAGAGTATGCGAAAGGCCGAACGGGTTGCCGATCGCCAGCACCCAATCCCCGACCTCCAAGGTTTCCGAATCCCCAAGTGTAAGAAATGGCAAATCCGATTCATCCACTTTTATGACTGCCAGATCGCTGCCCGGATCGGTCCCGACAATTTCTGCCTCGTACTCGCGACCATCAAGCATCTGCACCTGAACACGGTCCGCATCTCCGACAACATGATTATTGGTCAGGATGTAGCCATCAGGCGTCATCAGGAAACCAGAGCCCTGGCCGACTTCCTGGCGTTTTTGGGGAGCCCGGTGGGGTTGCTGATACTGCGGCGGGACCCCGAAGAACCGGCGGAAAAAATCGTCGCTGAAGGGACTGCCAAAAGGGGAGAAATTTTCCGGAGCCCCCTGCGCGGCGACTTCTTTTTCGACCTTGATAAAGACAACTGCCGGGGAGACTTTTTTCGCAACGCTGCGGAAAGCCAGCCCCGTCTGTTTCAAGCTTTCTAACCCTTTGTCCTGAGCCACCGAAATCGCTGGACTGCATAGCCCGGCAAAAAAAGTAAACAGCAGCGCAAAAGTAATTGTCATTGGCTTCAATTTCCAACGCATCATAATGACTCCTTGAGCACTCTAGGCATTTCTGCATGGGACCAGACGGAGTCAGGCCCCTGAAGACAGGGGCCTGAGACCTGTCAGTGTCTGATTTCAATCCGCCGCGGCTTGGCTGACTCGGCCTTGGGGATGGTCAGGGTCAACACTCCGTTGTTGAGTTCCGCCGCAGCTTTTTCGGCATCGATATGCTCTGACAGTTTGAACTGCCGGTAATAATTAGCCGACGAAAACTCCCGCAGCAAAGGCGTGCCGTGACCTCTCAGGCCAACCTCGCCATTGAGTGTTAAAACCCCTTTTTCAAGGTTGATATCCAAACCCTCCTTGCCGACCCCGGGCATGTCGGCCACCAGAGTCAGGGCTTCGTCCGACTCATAGATATCGACGGCCGGAACCATGATCTTGCCGGCTGAACGGGTTTCTTCTCGAGATGCAGGGGTCGATTCTTCGCGCTTGACCATCTCTTGTTGTGCCATTTTTCTATCCTCCTCTATCCTGTTTCTATGCGGTTCAGGTTTTCTCGTTACTCTGCTCGAACGGAAATCTTTTTCGGCTTGACTCTCTGGGGCTTGGGAAGAGTGATCAAAAGAATTCCATTTCGGTATTCTGCATCTACCTTGTTGCCGTCAATCGCGTCAGGCAACTCTATGGTTCTCATAAACTTCCCCATTCCCCGCTCGTTCCGGTGCCAGGTCCGATCCCTATGCTCGGGCTCTTTTCTTTCTCCGGACAGCGTCAGGGTGCCCTGCATCAGGTTCAGGTCGAGATTTTTGGGGTCAATTCCGGGAACCAGAGCTTCGACGTAGTAATGATGCTCATCTTCGCTCAGGTTGACACGCGGGTAGTCGCCCGTACCGATGCCCGGCAAGAACGCAGGGTAGAGGTAATTTTTCCCGATGCCCCTGAATGCCTGATCAATTTCCCTACGCAACATGTCCATTTCCTGAAACAAATCCCATCCAGCCATTTTTTCCTCCTTCTCTTAGGTTATTGGTTTTCGCTTCAACTGGATTCGCTGGTCCCAAATATCAAATGATGTGCCAAATGAACGGCGCGCCAGATCCTTAAATATTTTCCTGATTTCAGATCGTTAGAAAATCGATGCGGCATTTGTTCCTGAAGCGAAGCAGGCATGTGTCGCAAAAATTGTCGCAGGGTGTCGCGAGTAACGACAGGCTGCGACGTTGCAGGTGGACGGCTTGGAATTTCCCCTGCAACCGATAAAATGTAGAGCAACAGACGATCAAAGGCCGTTGCTTCAAGCGAGGCTGAAACATGGATGAAATTAGCTCTTTCCTGCTATCCGTTATCGAATCCTCGGCTGACGCGATTGTCGGCCTGAAACCTGATGGGCAAGTGCTCAGCTGGAATGCGGGAGCGGAGAGAATCTATGGGAGAGCTGCCGCCGAGATGATCGGGAACTCAATTGCCCTGCTTTCCCTTCCTGAGCGGGCCGATGAGTCCATCTTGATCCTTGCGCGCATCTCCAACGGGGAAAGGGTTCGACACTTCCAGACGACTCACCTGAAAAAAGGCGGAAGACCCTTCCCCGTATCGCTTTCGATTTCACCCGTAGTCGACAGATCAGGCAGGATTGTCGGAGCCTCGTTTATTGCGCGGGATCTGAGTCATCAGCTTGACTTTGAAAGATCGTTGCGTGAAATCGAACAGCGCTACCAGAAACTCAGAACGTCCCTGGAGCTGGCTCAACACATACAGGAGACATTGCTCCCTTCATTAAAGGAGCTCTCCTGCGACCTCGATATTTTCGTCAAAACCCTTTATTCGGAAAGAATCGGTGGCGACTATTACGATTTCTTTGCGACGAAATCGCCACCTGATCACGTCATCGGCATTGCGGTCGGCGATGTGGCAGGGCACGGGACCGGTGCCGCCTTGCTCATGGCCATGGCCAAAGGGGTCCTGCAGGTCGAGGCGGAGCATTCTCCTTTTGACCTGGTCGCCATCATGAATCGCCTGAACCAGCTTTTTTGTCGCTACACCGACGCGGATCGGTTGATGACGCTGTTTCTCTCTTTAATCGACAATCACTCGCGGCTGCTCTACTGGTGTTCAGCAGGCCAGGGGCCTGTCTACGTCTACCACCCAACCGACCAGTGCTTTGAGGAACTTCCCTGTACCGGACCGCCCCTCGGAGTGCTCGAAAACGCCGGGTTTGAGTGTAAATCTCTGATGCTGAGGGGAGGTGACCTTTTGATTATCGGAACTGACGGGCTCTGGGAGGCAAGAAACAGGTCCGGTGAAATGTTTTCACTTGAACGGGTCCGCCAACTGCTGGCAACCTGGCATCACAAAACCGCTGAAGAGATATGTGAACGGCTGTTATCGAGAGTCAAAAGATTTGCCGACCGGGACGACCTGGAGGACGATACCAGCCTGATGGTTGTCAAGCTCCCTGCACGACCACAACTGGCCTGCAAACCACCCCAAGCCACTGGCAAACGGAGTCTTTCGCGTTCCGGCAGGAGCGGCCGCGGACCAGCGAATGTTTACTCTGCCTTGAGCGATGCGATGTCGATGGAGAAACGGGACGTCACATCCGATTTGACCAGCCTTTCATAGCCCTCATTGACTTTCTGGAGCGGAATCACTTCGACTTCACACGTGATGTTATGCCCGCCGCAAAAATCGGGCATCTGCTGCGTATCCCTGATACCGCCGATCGGTGACCCGGAGAGTCATTTGCGACCTGCGATTGCCTGAAACTTGTCCATTTAACTCCATGACAGGGGACTGAATGGTGCATTTCCCTTGTCAAAGACGGCCCTGAAACATAGCATGATCCGATAGACCGCTGACGCGAGGACGGCCAAGAACCTCGCAGCAAACAGCTCACAGAGATGAGAGTTCAGAAATGAAGACCCATAACACACGCAACCAGGCATATATTGACATCCTCAAGGAGGAACTGGTCCCGGCGATGGGATGCACGGAACCGATCGCAATCGCCTACGCTTCGGCACGGGCACGGGACGTCCTCGGGGAGGAGCCTGAGCGGGTTCAACTGGAAGTCACTAGAAACATCATCAAAAACGTAAAAAGCGTTGTTGTTCCCAACACCGGAGGGCTTCGTGGTCTGGAAGCCTCGGCTGCTGCCGGCATTATCGCCGGACAGGCCGACAAGGTCTTGGAAGTCCTGTCTCGTGTCGACGCTGCGCAACAGGCGAAAATCAAAAACTACCTGGCGAGCAGGGAGATCAAGGTCGTCGAGTCGGACAGCGGCCTGACCTTTGATCTGATCGTCACCGTCGCTGCGGGTGACAACCGGGCGCGCGTCCAGATATCCCATTATCACACCAATATCGTCCTGATCACCAGGAACGATGAAACGATCTATACCAACCAGGACTGCGAAGAGATTGCAACCCTGAGCCTGACCGACCGTTCCCTCCTGAATGTCAGGGACATTGTTGATTTTGCCGGGACAGTCGATCTCAATGAGGTTGAAGATCTCCTGCAGCAGCAGATCGACTACAACATGGCGATCGCCGAGGAGGGTCTCAGGAGACGCTGGGGGGCAAATATCGGCTCGGTACTCCTGGACACATGGGGAGATGATGTCAAGGTCCGGGCCAAGGCACTGGCTGCGGCCGGCTCGGATGCGCGGATGAGCGGCTGTGACCTGCCGGTCGTCATCGTCTCCGGCAGCGGCAACCAGGGCATTACCGCTTCTGTTCCGGTTATCGTCTTTGCGCGTGAGATGGGTGCGGATCGCGATACGCTGCTCCGCGCCCTGCTGGTATCAAACCTTGTCGCCATACACCAGAAAACCGGGATTGGCCGGTTGTCCGCCTATTGTGGCGCCGTCAGCGCCGGCTGTGCGGCCGGTGCCGGGATATCCTGGCTTCACGGGGGGCGCTTTGAAGAGATTGCCCATACGATTGTCAATGCCCTGGCGACGGTGTCCGGCATTATCTGCGACGGCGCGAAACCATCCTGCGCCGCCAAAATAGCCGCATCCGTCGACGCGGGAATTCTCGGATTCCTCATGTATGAAAAAGGTCAGCAGTTTTACGCAGGGGACGGGATCGTCACCAAAGGGGTGGAAAATACAATTAAAAACATTGGCCGCCTCGGCCGCGATGGCATGAGGGAGACCGACAGGGAAATCATCCGCATCATGCTTGGCGAATAGCCGTTCTCCCTGCACCCGTACGTCCTCGCGGCCCCTGGCTGAAGGCCGCCAGATCGGCTGTTGCCCGGAATCCCCTTGGCAACCCGGAAGGCACAAGAAAACCCCGGCAAACAGGTCCGGGGAGAATAAACCCGCGGCCAGAAAGGGCCGGTTGACAGGGCCAAATCATTCTGCCACCGCCCGCCAGCAGCACCGGGCCAACCCTTGCGGCAATGGCACGTGCTGCTTGAGAAGCGACAGAGTTTTTCAGGAACGGAGACTCAGCCACTCCTGTACCAGGTGAATGGGACGATGAAAATCATCATAGCGCCAGATTCTTTCAAGGAAAGCCTGTCTTCGCACGAGGTTGCCGCCGCTATCGAGGCCGGGTTCAAGGAAGTTTTCCCGGACGCGGACTGTATCAAGCTGCCGATGGCAGACGGTGGCGAAGGGACCGTAGAGGCGCTTGTCGCTGCAACCGCCGGGCACACCGTTGACGTTGAAGTCTGCGGACCGTTGGGTGAGAAGGTCAAGGCGTTTTACGGTGTCTGCGGTGATCAACAGACCGCCGTGATCGAAATGGCTGCCGCAAGTGGCCTGGCACTGGTCCCCCCCGAAAAAAGAAACCCGCTGCTGACGACAAGCTACGGCACGGGAGAACTGATCCGTGCAGCGCTTGATGCAGGGTATCGGCAGTTCGTTGTCGGTATCGGCGGAAGCGCCACCAATGATGCTGGGGTCGGGATGCTGCAGGCGCTGGGGGTGCGCTTTCTCGGCCAGGATGGCGGCGAGATTGGACCGGGCGGCGCGGCGCTTGAACAGCTTGAGAGGATCGATATGGGCGCCCTCGATCAGCGGTTGAGGGACGTGGATATCGAGGTCGCCTGTGACGTGAATAATCCGCTGACGGGCAGGTCGGGCGCGGCAGCCGTTTTCGGTCCCCAGAAAGGGGCCACCCCGGACATGGTCGAGGCCCTTGATCGTTGCCTGGGCCGCTTTGCCGAAATCGTCAGGCGCGATCTTGGTATCAATATCGAAGGCCAGCCCGGAGCGGGGGCGGCAGGTGGCATGGGAGCGGCTCTCATGGGTTTTCTGTCAGCAAAATTGCGGTCCGGAGTGAAAATTGTCATCGCCCATGTCGGTCTTGAAGAACAGGTCAGGGATGCCGATCTGGTTATCACCGGGGAAGGTCGAATTGACGGCCAGTCGGTTTTCGGCAAGGCACCCGTCGGGATCGCTGAGGTTGCGCAGAGATTCGGGGTCCCGGTTGTTGCCTTGGCCGGCAGCCTCGGTCCTGGCGCTGAAGCGGTAAAAGCCAGGGGGATCACGGCCTTGTTCAGTGTCGTTCCCGGGCCCTGTTCGCTGGAACAGGCCCTGATGAATGCAGGCGACAATATTCGGCAGACAGCCGCACACGTTGCCGCTGTCATAAAGATGTCCCGGAAAGACTGAACAATTATGTATAGAGAAATGGCTTCAGGATTCCGAACATCTCTGAGGCCAAATGAGAAGGGATCAGAGACTGTCCTGACTCTGGTCTATCGAGGAGGGTGGCATGTCCAATCCGGCTCGCCGCGGCGCCATGTGGCGTTTTTTTGCCACGAGCCAATCGTAAATAGGACGGCTGAATCTTTCAGCCGGCTCAGGGGTTACCCCCTTAAACAGGAAATCATCCCCAACGGCCACACGCAGTTTCTCATTGACCAGCGTGTTTGATCGCTGAATCTCGGCAGCTCAACCTGCTTTGACGCCGGTGGCTTTGCGGCATCACGTTCAGGGCGACACAAGCGCACTGTGACACTTTTCTTGCCCAGTTTTACAACAACCGCCTTCCCCCTATGATGAAAACCTTCATCCGTCCAACAGGCGTAAACGGCCATGCCGAGAGCAAGTTTTTGATCTGCAGCTTTATAATCGTACAGGTTATCGACCACGATTCATGCCTTTAATACTTAGAGGGATACAGTGAAAGGGACTATTGCACGAAAACGACTTACGTTATTGCTCCATGGATTAAAATGAGATCATCAAGGCGGCAGCGAATATCACAATTTTCCTTGAGCAAACCAAGACACAATGTCTCAACCTTGTTTCTGTGATCATTCGGACAACATTGCAAAATGTTCAAAGTGGCATGTCGGTTTGTTTCTATTCACAGTCCTCGTAAGGCCAAAGCTCCGTTGCGCCTCCTGTCTGGACAGACAGCTTATCTCCAACAACGTCAACAACGATTCCCTGTTTTCCTGTTTTGAGATTGGTAAGCTTGCGCAACTCGCCGTGCTTCACCGCCTGGCAGACATTGATTAGCCCTTCTGTGCTCATGCGATTTCGATCCTCCTTGCAAAGTGGGTTTCATCAGCAAGTTCAGTTGCTGGCCAGAGTGTGTTGAGTGCCTGAACTTCAGCAATTTTTTGAGAGTTTATGTTTAACCTCTGGCAACGTAAATACGTTCATGTTACACATATAATACCTATTTTAAATAGGCACTATGCTCGTCGCACAGCGAGGCCTTAATATGAGGAAAAACGTCGAATGCCCTCTTTGCTGCTGTAAGGATCTGGAATTATTGCGGTCACAACTTTCAGCATTACAACAAGAACATCAGGAGAGAGAACTTCAACTGCGGGAACGGATCAAAGAACTGGATTGTCTTTATAAGCTGACAAATCTGATCGAAAAGAACGAGAACTCGCTCGATAAAATACTGCAAGGGACTATCGGCTTGCTGCTGATCTCCTGGCAGTATCCTGAAATTACCTGCGCCCGAATTCGCTACCGAGAGCAGCTTTTCCAGTCGAGCAATTTCAAATCGACCCAGTGGAAGCAGAAGGCACCGATAATCATTTCTGGTCTCGAGGAAGGTAGTGTTGAAGTGTTCTATCTCAAAAAAAAACCGCGCCTGGACGAAGGGCCATTTCTTAAGGAAGAGCGCCTACTGATCGACGCTGTGAGCAACCGCATTGCAAAAGCTGCAGAAAGAATCAGCTCTCAACGACAGCTGCAGGTAGAGCGGCAGGCCCTGCAAGATGCCAACGCGGCCCTCCATGACTCTTTGGTGCGGAGTCAGCGGGAAAAAAAGATGGTCGGGGTATCGATACAGGCCAAGATCGATAAAATCATCACTCCAATATTCTATGCCCTTCAAGCGGAGATGAGTCCCGGCCAGTTTGATTATCTGCGTAAGCTTCCCCGGTAGGTTGACATGTCAAAAGTAGAGTTTTCTGGCACAATA
>JAVVDY010000001.1:0-583523 GCA_032251255.1 Desulfuromonadales bacterium | reverse complement strand
GATTCTTTTAAATTCTTGGGCCTGTACTCAGGATCTTGCTCCCAGCGGACCTTCACCGACGGATGGATCAGCACGGCTCCCTTGCCATGATCAACCGGCCGATAATACTTCCCCTTCACCCGGTAAAATGACCGCCGCGAGTCATGCAGGGTCGCCAGGGGGTTAGCTTTTATCCCCTGCGCCAGATGCTCCTCAACGCTCAGCCCTGCCTTGCGGGCCTCCTCGATCATCCAGGCCAGCGCATTGTCCGACAGCAGCGAACCGTCCTTGTCCGGCCTGTAGCTGCCGCCGATGTTGCTGTGCGCCCCGGCGAACCAGACCTGCTGGATATCCATGCCGTCTCGCGGTTGCCAGATGGTCGGCTCGAAATCCTTGCGGTGTTCGTCGATCGCCATGGCATGCCTTGCGATGCGAACATTTCTGCCGAGCTTGGTGTCGTAGAATTCATCCCTGTCGTCGAACAGCCCGAGAAACGAGATCGGGATGCCCATGGCGCCGACCGTGTCCCAGACCCCGACGAACCGGACCTCACGCGAGGGGTGAGCGTGTTCGCTGCGGAATGCGACCGCTTTTTCCCCCTTGGGCGCATAGGCCCTGCCCCGGCTCTTGTAGAGGTCGAAGGCCTTCTGGATCAGCGCGGCGTCAGGTCGTTTGAGGATGCCGCAGTTGTTGATCATGCCGCACAGCGACCTGATGGTGTACGCGCCGCGGCTGAAGCCGAACAGGTAGAGCTCGTCCCCCGGGGAGTAGTTCTGGACGATGTAGCGGTAGTCGTCCATGATATTTTTGTGCAGCCCTTTGCCGGTCGCGCCGCCGATCACCGGATCGTAATAGGAGCCGACGCCCCAGTCATAAAAAACCTGCTGCGGCACCCCTTCATCCCCCAGCGGCTGAATGGCGCGCGCCAGCTTCAGCACGTTGGTCGGAAAGTCCTTGTCCAAATCCTTTTCCAGCCGGTTCCAGGTTCCGTCAGCGCAGATGACGATTCTTTTCTTCATGGTCCGCCCCCTGAAACGCAAAAACCGCATCGTCAGTTCTCGCCTGACAGACACGGTCCGTTTTTCAGTTCAATGCTCCCCCTCGCATACCCCACTCCCATTTCTAATTTCCGCTGACGACAGTCAACAGGTGATCATTGTATATAAAAATCTACCCGGCGATTTCTCCATCTCTATTATTTGATATCGATATATTTCAAGGCAGCCCATTAACTCATTAATGAAGATGTTCGTCAAGGCAAAGAACATGATGGCCGATCGGCCGTTTCCCTTCTTGCGCAGCGCCCCGTGTTCCATTATCCTGTCTTTTCGTTTAACAACATCGAACACCGTACACCGAACCTCGAACATAAAGGATTTAGCCATGTCCGATAACCTGATCCAGCGTACCGCGTCCGCCTACACCTACCCCCTGCTGATCAAGAACCTGCTGCAGGCACCGGTCGTCGACAACCCGCATAATGAGATCGTCTATCGGGATCAGCTGCGCTACACCTATGCCGAGTTCCGCGAGCGGGTCTGCCGGCTGGCCAATGCCCTGACCGAGATGGGAATCAAGCCGGGCGACACGGTGGCGGTGATGGACTTCGACAGCCATCGCTACCTGGAATGCTACTACGCGGTGCCGATGCTGGGAGCGGTCCTGCACATGGTCAACGTGCGCCTGTCCCCTGAGCAGATCCTCTACACCATCGACCATGCCGAAGACGACTTCCTGCTGGTCCACGAGGAGATGCTGCCGATCGTCGAGCATATCAAGGGGCGGATCGACACGGTGAAGCATTACATCCTGCTCAGCGATGAGGGCAAGCCGGTGGAGACCAGCGTGCCGCTTTCCGGCGAGTACGAGTCGCTGCTGGCGGCGTCGGACAGCCGCTTCGACTTCCCCGACTTCGACGAGAACACCCGCGCGACCACCTTCTACACCACCGGCACCACCGGCATGCCGAAGGGGGTCTATTTCAGCCACCGCCAGCTGGTGCTGCACACCCTGGGGGTACTCGCCGCGCTGGGCACCGCTCCTGAGCAGGGCAGCTTCCACCGCGAAGACATCTACATGCCGATCACGCCGATGTTCCACGTCCATGCCTGGGGCGTCCCCTTCGTCGCCACCGCGCTGGGCGTCAAGCAGGTCTATCCCGGCAAGTACACCCCGGACATGCTGCTCAACCTGCTGGAGAAAGAGCAGGTCACCTTCTCCCACTGCGTGCCGACCATCCTGCACATGCTGATGAGCCACCCGTCGTTCAGCACCATCGACCTGTCGAACTGGAAGGTGATCATCGGCGGCGCGGCCCTGCCCAAGGCCATGTGCCAGGCGGCGCTGGAAAAGGGGATCGACATCTACACCGGTTACGGCATGTCGGAGACCTGCCCGATCCTCACCCTGGCGCAGCTGACCCCGGAGATGCTGGAACTGGAGACTGAGGAGCAGGTGGACATCCGCTGCAAGACCGGTCGCCCGATCAGCCTGGTCCAGCTGCGCATCGTTGACGAGCGGATGGACGATGTCCCGCAGGACGGCGAGAGTGTCGGCGAGATCGTCGTCCGCGCCCCCTGGCTGACCCAGGGCTACCTGAAGGACCAGCGTAACTCGGAAGTGCTGTGGCGCGGCGGCTACCTGCACACCGGCGATGTCGCCAACATGGACGAGGCGGGCTACGTCAAGATCACCGACCGGATCAAGGACGTGATCAAGATCGGCGGCGAGTGGATCTCTTCGCTGGAACTGGAGGATATCATCTGCAGCCACCCGGCGGTGGGGGAAGTCGCGGTGATCGGCCTGCCGGACGAGAAATGGGGAGAGAAACCGCTGGCGCTGGTGGTGCTCAAGGAAGGTGCCGAGACCACCGACGCGAAACAGCTGGTCGCCCACACCAGGGAGTTTATCGACAAGGGGATGCTGACCAAGCAGGCGATGCTGCTCAAGATCAAATTCGTCGATGCCATCGACAAGACCAGCGTCGGAAAAATAAACAAAAAAGCGCTGCGCGAGAAATACGCAACGGCATGAGTTCCCCACGTCAATCCTATTGACGCGCCCACTGAATTAAGGTAAATAAATGACCTCTTCGCCACTATAGCTCAGATGGTAGAGCAGTTCACTCGTAATGATCAGGTCAGCGGTTCGATTCCGCTTAGTGGCTCCAGTCTTCGTAAAGGGGCAGCTCAACTTTGAGCTGCCCCTTTATATTTTTCACTTTCCCGGAAGTATTCATTCAAGAGTCCGCCGACAGCGGAGCAGATCGAGGCCGAGGTAAACGAGCAGAAAAACACCATCGGCCGGATCTGCGGTGCGATCCCGCTGAAGCGGTTCCCCTCGGGAACCAGCACCAGGGCAACCGCGGCGACCAGTACCCCGCCAATGACTACGATCATTCATCATAATGCAGATCCATTTGCGAATAAATTGGAGCCGGACCTCTCTGAAGCATGGACTTTCGCGCTCAATTTCATTATTTTCTGCTATAGTTCCACACTCTCAGGATTGCCTATCGAGAGCATGAGCTAGAAACTGTTGTTGTATCCGGAGGGGTGAAAAGGAGACAGCAAAATGATTCGGGTCATTTACAGAAACGGTGAAGAAGATCTGGTCACCCCGAAATTCCTCGACATCCTGCTCCACCTCAATGAAATCGACAAGTTCCAGAGAACCAGCGGCTGGGTCAATGTCTGCAATGCCCCGCTGCGCGGCCTGACCCAGGGCAGCTATCCCGGCAAGGAACGTCGACGTCACCACCACTCCGTGCTGCAGCCCTTTGCCATGGAGAACCAGCCGACCTCGCCCAGCAAAAGGGATCTCCCCAAGAGCTAGCCGGCGCAATTCAAACGTTGTCCAGCTCTCTCCCCGGCAGAGATCAGTCCCGCCTGGCCTCGACATGAATCACCGGTCCATAACGGGATCTATTTATTACTAATTTAGTAATATTTACGAGGGCTATTCTTTACTGATTTAATAAATAACCCTTGACAGGCCACCTCTTCTCTCGTAGCTTATTGATAACGGTTTTCATATTCACTTTTATCGCATGGGAGCAAAGTCAATGTACATTTTTCGCCAAACTGTTCTTTTCCTTGTTCTGCT
Organism: Desulfuromonadales bacterium; assembly: GCA_032251255.1. Taxonomy (GTDB): domain Bacteria; phylum Desulfobacterota; class Desulfuromonadia; order Desulfuromonadales; family Geopsychrobacteraceae; genus BM509. The sequence goes on along the minus strand of JAVVDY010000001.1, from coordinate 579,440 downwards.
GCTGGCCTTCGCCCCCCTGGGACAGGCCCTGGCCGCAGAGCTTGTCGTTTATTCTGCCCGCAATGAACACCTGATCAAACCCCTCTTCGAGGCCTACACCAAGGAAACCGGAACGAAGATAAGTTATGTGACCGACAAGGAAGGTCCGCTTCTGCAACGCCTGAAAGCGGAAGGAAAGAACACCCGTGCTGATCTGCTGATCACGGTCGATGCGGGAAATCTCTGGCATGCAGCCAGCGAAGGACTGCTTCAACCGGTTGCGTCTACCCTGCTGGAACAGAACGTTCCGGAACACTTGCGTGACCCCCGGAACCGCTGGTTCGGCCTTTCTCTGCGTTCCCGGACCATCGTCTACAGCACCGACCGGGTCAGGCCGGAAGAACTGTCCACCTATGAGGCGCTCGGAGATGTGGCATGGAACAAGCGCCTGCTGCTGAGAACCTCGCAAAAAGTCTACAATCAGTCGCTGGTCGCGATGCTGATCGCCGAGCACGGCGAAGAAGAAACCGAAAAGCTGGTCCGCGCCTGGGTCGCCAACCTTGCCGCGCCGCCTTTCTCCAACGACACCAAGGTGATGGAAGCGATTGTCGCCGGACAGGGCGATGTAGGAATCGTTAACACCTACTACTTCGGCCGACTGTTGCGCAAGAACCCCGAACTGAAGCTGGCACTCTACTGGCCCAACCAGCAGAGCGGTGGCGTTCATGTCAATGTCTCCGGTGCAGGTGTCACCACCCACTCCAAGAATGGCAGTGAAGCTGTCAAGTTCCTCGAATGGCTCTCTTCGGAAAAGGCCCAGAACCTCTATGCCGACGCGAACCTCGAATACCCGGTCAACCCGCGGGTTGCCAACAATCCGGAGGTGGACGCCTGGGGCAGTTTTAAACAGAGCACTTTCAACCTTTCAAAAGCCGGTGAGTTACAGACCACCGCCATTCGCCTGATGGACCGCGCCGGATACCGCTAGACCGACAAAGGCGTAATCATGCCCGAAGGATCGACTCAAAAACGCGGGGCGGCCGGCATAACGGCCGTCCCGCAACTGTTAAAGCCTTCCGGGTGGCAACTGGCCACCGGCATGGTGGCCGTTCTGATCGTTGTCCCCTTGTCGGTCCTGTTGCTCGCCTGGCTAGAACCTGCCTGGGAAATCTGGCGCCACCTGCGGGAAACCCTGCTCAGCCGCCTACTGCTCAACAGCCTGATCCTGGTTCTGGGCGTCGGCAGCGGCACCCTGCTGCTCGGTGTCAGCCTGGCCTGGTTGACCGGTGCCTGCGATTTTCCCGGCCGGCGGATCTTTTCCTGGGCGCTGCTGCTGCCGCTGGCCATGCCAACCTACGTCCTGGCCTTCGTCTTTCTCGGCCTGTTCGACTTTTCCGGACCGGTGCAGACTCAACTCCGCGACTGGTTCGGGACCGGTGTCTGGTTTCCCAACATCCGTTCCGCTTTCGGCGTTGTCCTGGTCATGTCTCTGGCACTCTATCCCTATGTCTATCTGCTGGCGAGGAACGCCTTTCAGACGCAGGGGAAAAGAGGGCTGGAAGCGGCTGAGATTCTTGGCTGCACCCCGACCCGAGGTTTTTTCCGGGTCGTACTGCCGATGGCCCGTCCGTGGATCGCCGGGGGAACGACCCTGGTTCTGATGGAGACCCTGGCCGATTTCGGCGCTGTCTCCATCTTCAACTACAACACCTTCACTACGGCCATCTACAAAACCTGGTTCGGCTTCTTCTCGCTACCGGCGGCCGCGCAACTCTCCTCACTGTTGGTTGCGATGATCTTCATTTTCATTGCCATAGAGCAGAAGATGCGTTCACGCATGCGCTTCTCCCACACCCGCCTGTCGGTCCGCGCCGAGCGGGTCAGGCTGAACGGCTGGCAGCGCTACCTGGCCACCGGCTACGCACTGACCATACTGCTGGTTGCCTTTTTATTGCCGGCACTGCAGCTTCTGTCATGGACGATTGATATTTTTGCCGAGGAGTTCGACAGCCGTTATCTTGAACTGCTCGGGCACTCCCTCGGGCTGGGGCTGTCAGCTGCCCTGCTGATCAGCTGCGTCGCCCTGCTGCTGGCCTATGCAGGACGACGTCACCGCGATCATCTGACCGGGCTGCTGGTCAGAGTCGCCACCCTCGGCTACGCGCTGCCCGGCACGGTCCTGGCGGTCGGGATATTTATCCCGCTGGCCTCCCTCGACAACCTGCTGATCGACCTGACTCGGCACCTTTTCGGAGTGGAGATCGCACCTCTACTGCAGGGGACCATCGCCGTCATGCTGGTCGCTTACCTGGTGCGCTTCATGGCCGCCGGCTACAAGCCGATCGACAGCGCCATGCATCGCGTGACCGGAAATATCGATGAAGCTTCGCGCCTGATGGGCCTGCGCGGCCTGCGCTTGCTGACCCGGGTTCATCTGCCGATGCTCCGCGGTGGCATCTTCACCGCGCTGACCCTGGTCTTCGTCGATGTCATGAAGGAGATGCCGATCACCCTGATGACCAGACCGTTCGGCTGGGACACGCTGGCGGTCAAGATCTTTGAGCTGACCTCGGAGGGGGAATGGGAGCGGGCCGCGCTACCGGCCCTGACGCTGCTGCTGACCGGCCTGATCCCGATCGTCGTGTTAATGCGGGGGACGGAGAGATAGGAGAAAGAGAAGATGGATGAAACGGACATCGTTCTAGAGCTGATCGGAGTATCCCAGGCTTACGACCGCCAGATGGTGGTGAGCGAGCTGTCCCTGTCACTGCGGCAAGGCGAGATCGGCTGCCTGCTCGGCGCCAGCGGGTGTGGCAAGACTACTGTATTGCGGGTCATCGCAGGCTTCGAACCGCTGCTGAGCGGCTCGGTTCGGCTCAATGGAAAAACAGTCAGCAGCCCTAGCTCGTCGCTTCCGCCGGCCAAACGGAATATCGGCATGGTCTTCCAGGACTACGCCCTCTTTCCGCACCTGACGATCGCCGACAATGTCGGTTTCGGCCTGCGCGATCTGGACAGGGCCGAACGCATCCAGCGGATTCAGCGGGTATTGGAACTGGTCGGGCTGTTCGCCGAACATGGCAAATATCCCCACGAGGTGTCCGGCGGGCAGCAGCAGCGGGTCGCCCTGGCCCGGGCTCTGGCTCCAAAACCTCAACTGCTGCTGATGGATGAACCCTTCTCCAATCTCGATGTCACCCTGCGCGAGCGGCTGTCGATGGAAGTCCGCGACATCCTCAAGGAGAACGGCACGACCGCCCTTTTCGTCACCCACAACCAGCATGAGGCCTTTGCCGTGGCTGACCGGATCGGTGTCATGCACAATGGTGTGATCCAGCAGTGGGACAGCGGCCACAAGCTCTACCACGAACCCTTGAGCCCGCGAATTGCTGAATTTGTCGGTGAGGGGGCGCTGATCTCGGGTGTCGTAAAGGAGGGACAGCAGGTGGAGACGGGTCTGGGCCTTTTACAGGGGAGTTTCAACAGGGAGTTTCCGGCAGGCAGCCAGGTCAAGGTGCTGATCCGGCCCGAAGACATCATCCACACCGAAGCAAGCCCGATTAGCGCGGAGGTCTTGCGGAGGAACTTTCGCGGAGCCAATGTCCTCTACAGCCTGCAGCTCGATGATGGGAACAGGGTTCAGGCACTGGTTCCCAGCCACTGCGAACACCAGGCTGGAGAAAGAATCGGCATCCGCCCGGATGTCCGGCACCTTGTCCTGTTCCCGCCCGGCTAGTCGAGGCTGCGGCCAAAACTCTTCAAAATCAATGGCCCGGCGTCACCTGTCAGACGACACCTGCCTCTTTCTGTCCGGTTCGAGAGTCGGCAATTCCGTTGGGATCGGTGGCGGAGCAGTAGGGACAGGCTGCGCCCTGCCGCCGCGAAAAAAACTGACCAGCGCAGTAAACACCAGCTTGACTCCCCGCCAGATTTTCGGCAGCAGCCAGACCAGCAGGACCACAAACAGGGCCAGCAGAAGCAGGAACAGCCAGGGGTTGTAGAGAGCCGCGAACAGGCCGCCGATGACCGCAAGATCCTCGGCAACCGAGGCAAACCAGTTGCTGAAAGGTTCCGGAGACGTATTGATCAGGACACGTCCACCGGCCTTGGCCGCGTGAGTTCCCGCCGTCAGCCCGCCGCCGACAATCGCCACCGCCAGCGCCACCACCGGGTCGACTTCGCCGACCGCACCGACCGCCAGGGCGGCCCCGGCCGGGATGCGGATAAAGGTATGCAGGGTATCCCAGGACGTGTCGACCCCGGGTGTCTTGTCGGCGACAAATTCGATCAGGTACATGGCCCCGGCCGCAAACAGGACCAGCGGATCGGTGAGGATCATCAGGTCGGCTGGCAGCACCATGTGCCCGGAGGCCCCGAGCAGTCCCAGCACCAGGATCGTCGCATAGAGGTTGATGCCGCTGGCCCAGGCGACTCCCATGGTCATGGCGATGATGGTTGCTATCTGGTCGAGCTGTTCCATGCGTTTCCTTTCGCTTCATCCATCTGGAGTGCAAGGATTCTTACCGCCATCTTAACTCAATTTTGCAGATCAGGCACGATTTCAATCGGCCTCCGTGACAGGCGGATTTTGCTAAAGGTGTCTCCCCCGCCGACAAACGAAGAAACCCCGCCGGGACAGGACGGGGTTTCGATGCGGATTCTGGATTTAAAAGGGAGTTTTTTCCTTGTTACTTTTTGAACTTGCGACGATAGAGGACCAGGCCCACGAGACCGCTTCCCAGCAGGACAAATGTTCCCGGCTCGGGAACCGGTGCCGGACCGCCGGGAGGCTCGGGAGGCTTGTCTGAGAACGATCCCCCCTGAATGAAGACTCCGGAATCATAAATAAAATCACCAGCATCAGCAATTGCCAGTTTGATATGATGCGAACCGGCGGTAAGCCCCAATGCCTCTGCAGTGAAGACGTCCGTAAAACCATCATACTGGAGATAATATGGCGTGGGAGATCCCAGGTCGCCCGGATCATTGTTATTGTAATATTCCGAATTGTCACCAAGGTTGACATTATCAATCGTTACTGGTGTTGTGGTACCGGTGATCAGGCCAATATTGATACCGTCCAGGAAGAAGCCGAAGACATCATTAAAAGAAGAATCCACCCACTCGTTGTATTCTTCCGAACCGAATACAAAATTAAAATAGAGGTCACCGCCCGTTGACTCGAAATCAAACTCAAGAACCGTGGCATCATTCACCGAATAACCGGGAATAAGACCCGCTAGGTCCGCATCTCCACCCAAGCCATTTGTTACGCTATAGCTATCTGAGTCATTGGGCCCGACGGCACCTGCAGCAGAGCCGCTGGTCAGGATAATCCCGGTATCCATGCCGATCCCCGAAGAGAGACCATCGGTAAAGGTGCCAGAGGCGTTTGCGCCTCCGTTATAACTGATATTACTGACGGTGATTCCACTCCCCAGAATGGTGTTGACCAGAAGCGCGCCGTCTCCGGTCGCGGATACAGCCAACCCGAAAGCTGTCCCGGAAGAGATGAAGAGTACTGCGAAGAAAAATAGTGTGACTGCTGTAAACTTTCTCATCATACCCGCCCCTTTCTCCTGAAAAAATGACATCAACCCGCACCTGTTCGATCAACAATGCATCAATCAAGCCAATCCGATAACATTCTGAAATCATTTGCCCTGTTTAAAAGGAGGGAACCGTGTGGGACCGATGTAAGATTTTCCGACAGCAAAACGCCTCCAAAACTATGACAAATATTGTTATTTTTCAGCAACTTTGACACCTTTCCACCCTCCTGCATTTTCCCTTTCAGCTTAGCCCTTGACAACCCCAAAACATCCAGACAAGCTATCGGCAACGGTAAAGAGCCCAAACCCACCGCGGGAGCCAGCATGCGAATTCTCCATCTCCTCAGCCAGCGCCCGGAACTGACCGGCAGCGGCGTCTATCTCAACCAGATGATCCAGCAGGCGCAGGCCCGCGGCCATGAAAATGCCATGCTGGCGGGAGTCCCGGACGATTTTCACCACCAGCCGGGCACTATCGACTGCCGCACCTTCTTCCTCCGCTTCGGCAGGGACATCCCGCACCATGTCACCGGCATGAGCGATGTCATGCCCTACCCGTCCACCCGCTTCCGCGACCTGAGCGATGAGCAGCTTGATCACTATGAACAGAGTTTCGCCGAACTGCTCCACCTGGCAATCCAGGATTTTCAGCCGGAGATCATTCACAGCAATCATCTCTGGATCGTTTCGGCGCTGGCCCGTCGCCTCTTCCCGGACATCCCGATCATCGCCAGCTGTCATGGTTCCGATCTGCGCCAGTTCCGCTCCAACCCGCATCTGCAGCAGCGGATCCTGAAGGATTGCCGGGAGCTTGACGGGGTTCTGGCGCTGAGCCAGGCCCAGCGGGATGAAATCATCGAGCTTTACGGCATTGCGCCCCGCAAGGTTCATGTCACCGGGGTCGGTTTCAACTCGCGGACCTTCACCTGGGCACCCAAAAAATCCGGCGGCCCGATCCGGCTTGCCTACGCGGGAAAACTGTCCAATGCCAAAGGGGTCCCCTGGTTGCTGCGTGCGCTGGGCAAACTGACCGATATCGACCTGGTGCTTGACCTGTGCGGCTCTGCAGCCGGACCGGAAAAGGACGATATTGTCGCCCAGGCCCAGCGAATGGGCAATCGCGTCATACTGCACGGCAACGTCGAACCGCAGCGTCTTGCGGAAATCATGCGGCAGGCACACATTTTTGTCCTTCCTTCATTTTTCGAAGGACTGCCTCTGGTCCTGCTGGAAGCGATGGCCTGCGGCTGCCGGCCGGTGGCCACGCGACTGCCCGGGGTGGAAGAAGTCTTTTCTCATCTGGAAGGGAACGGCATCAGCCTGGTCGAACTGCCGGAACTGCAGGGGATCGACAGCCCCTTGCCGGAAGCAGAGGAAGGATTTGTTGAGCGACTGGCCGCAGCCATCCGCGAGCAGACGGATGCCAGCCGGGACAACCCGCGCACCAGTCCCTGCCCGGAAGCAGAAAAGCTCCTCGCCCGCTACAGCTGGAACGCTATTTTCGACGGGGTGGAAGAGATCTACCGGAAGTTGCACCCCGGCTAAGAATTCGGGACTTGCCGGGACCCGTCATTGATTGTTGAAACTGAGTGCAACAGCCGCAATATCGTCATGCATTTTGAAACGGGGGAACCTGCGGCACTCCGGATCGGTTCGCTCGATCCCCCGGACCGCCTGATGCAAACCGGACAGACCACGCTTCAGGAAGCACTCGACCATCCCGGCGAAGTCGACCCCTCCGGAGGAATCAGCCGGCAGGTGCAGGCCATCGGTAAAGATCAGCAGATGCCGCAATCCGCGGGTTGAGAGCTTCCCCGTCTGCAGAAAACCGCTCATTTCTTGCTCACCGTTGAGCACCCCGAATTGACGGTTCATTCTCAGCCGCACCCGTTCAACCTGCGGAGCCAGCAACTCGCGAATATTGTTGAAGCCAAGCCTGACCAGCAGCTCCCACTGCTCGAAAACCGCGCGGTCGTGGCTGTAGAAGGGAACCGGCAGACTGAAGCGGCCGTCTTTAAAGATGCAGAGGATCAGGACATCGCCGACCTGAACATAATCCAGAGTGTCCCCCCGGACCCTCACCGCCGCGGCGCTGGTTGACCAGAGTTGCAGCCGATCGGTCATATCCACCCCGGAGACGGTCATCCCCTTGGCGATCGCCCGGTTGGCCCGTTCAGCCAGGCCGGAAAGTTCGTCGTCGTTATCCGCAAACGCTGCCCGCGCCAGATGGGCCGCCCACCATGCACCGCTCTTGCCGCGATAAAGCTCCCCTCTCAGGCTGGAGGCCCCGTCAAACACACCGAACAGGTTGTCCTGCGCCAGCAGAGCATCTTCGTTGAACAGGCCGGAACCCTGTTCCAGCAAAGAGCTGGAGGAAAACCCACGCTGAACGTGGGGAGCAGTCGAGAGGAGCTGGGCAAAAGCTGACATTGGACACCGGTTCAAGCCGAGAGGAGAAGAACTGTTCGCAAAGCTACTCTAGGCAAGAACCGCTGAAATGTAAAATTGGAAATTCGGATCTGTTCTTTGACTGAAATAGGAAATTTCTATAGATCAGGACGGCAGCAAGATACCGCCGGGACCGCCCGGCGGTATCTTGCTGAGAAAGCCCTGGTGGCCCGCCGGCTGCAACGTCAGCCATCAAGGGGCAACGGCAAGACATCAACCGGCCGCAGTCGCCAGATCTCCTGGTTATATTCCTGCATCGTCCGGTCAGTGGAGAACGGTCCGCTGCGAGCCGTATTGACAATACTCATCCTCGTCCACGCCTCGACATCCCGAAAACGAACTGCGACCAGTTCCTGGCAACGAACGTAGCTGGCAAAATCGGCCACGGTCATCCAGGGATCAGCAGGACTGGTCACGGCCTGGATCACCTCGTCAAAGATCCCCGGCTCATGCCGGTTGAAGTGGCCGGATGCCAGCAGCTGCATAACCCGCTGCAGGGCGGGATCCGCGGCGATGATAGCGGCCGGGTCGTAATGGGCTTTACACGCCTCAACCTCATCGGCCCGCAGTCCGAACAGGAAAAAATTCTCTTCCCCAACAGCTGCGCGAATCTCCACATTGGCCCCATCGAGAGTGCCGATAGTGACCGCGCCATTCATCATGAACTTCATATTCCCCGTCCCGGACGCTTCTTTTCCCGCCGTCGAGATCTGTTCCGACAGGTCGGTCCCGGGGCAAATCACCTCCATTGCCGAGACGTTGTAATCAGGCAGAAAGGCCAGTTTGAGACGATCCCCGATATCCGGGTCATGATTGATCACATTGGCCACGTTATGGATCAGCTTGATGATTTTTTTTGCCATGGCATACCCCGGCGCCGCTTTGCCGCCGATCACCACACAGCGGTTGGTCCACATGTCGGGCTGGTCAAACTTGATCTGCGCATAGAGATGGATCAGGTGCAGCACGTTGAGTAGCTGACGCTTGTACTCGTGAATCCGCTTGACTTGGACATCAAATAACGCCTCGGGAGCGAAGCGGATACCTGTCCGCTGATGCACCAGAGACGCCAGACGCTGCTTGTTGTGCTGCCGCACTTCACGCCAGCGCCGGCAGAACCCCTCGTCAGCCAGTTTCTCTTCAAGCTGAGACAGTTGGGCAAGATCGGTCATCCACCCGTCACCGATGGTCTCGTTCAGCAGTTCACGAAGTGCCGGATTGGCTCCGGCCAGCCAGCGCCGCGGGGTCACGCCGTTGGTCTTGTTATTGAATTTCCCCGGCCAAAGCTGGTAAAAATCATGAAACAGCCCCTCTTTAAGCAGCCGTGAGTGGAGCTCGGCCACCCCGTTCACTGAAAAACTGCCGACCAGCGCCAGATGTGCCATCCTCACCTGGTCGTAGGGATCGACGATCGACATCCGCTGCTGGCGCTGCTGATCGCCCGGCCACTTCATCGAGACCAGGGTCAGAAAGCGGCGGTTGATCTCGTAAATAATCTCCAGATGGCGGGGCAACAGCCGTTGCAGCAGGATCACAGGCCAGGTTTCCAGCGCTTCGGGCAGCAGGGTGTGATTGGTGTACGCCATGGTGCGGGTGACGATCTCCCAGGCCTCGTCCCACTCCAGCTGCTCTTGGTCCACCAGCAGACGCATCAATTCAGCGACAGCAAGACTGGGATGGGTGTCGTTGAGTTGAAAAACATTATTCTCCGAGAAACCGGAAAAATCCCTGTTATGGGCCCGCTTCCAGTGCTTGAGAATGTCCTGCAGGCTGGCAGAAACCAGGAAATACTGCTGGCGCAGCCGCAACTCCTTGCCGCATTCGCTCGCGTCATTGGGATACAGGACCATGGTGATGGTCTCGGCGTCGTTCTTCTCGGCCACCGCCTCGAAATAGGAGCCGGCATTAAACTCAGAGAGATTGAAATCTTCCGCAGAGGCGGAAGACCAGAGGCGCAGGGTATTGACAGTCGCATTGCGATAGCCGGCGATCGGCACATCATAGGGAACCGCCAGCACTTCTTCAGCGTGCTCCCAGTGCACAATCATCCGCCCGTTATGGGGATCCTTGTACACGCGGGTGGTGCCGCCGAACGGAATCACGCAGGTATAATCAGCCCGCTGCACTTCCCACGGGTATTCACCCTGGCGCAGCCAGGGGTCGGGATCCTCCACCTGGTAGCCGTTCTGAATCCGCTGGTGGAACATGCCGTATTTGTAACGCAGCCCGTAGCCCATGACCGGTAATTGCAGGGTGGCACAGCTGTCCATAAAGCAGGCTGCCAGGCGCCCCAGTCCGCCATTGCCGAGCCCGGCGTCGCGCTCCGCCTCCTCTATCTCCTCCAGACTCATCCCCAGGCGATACAACATCCGCTGCACAGGATCTTCAATGCCCAGGTTCAGCAGATTATTGCCCAGGGAACGCCCGATAAGAAATTCCATCGACAGGTAATAGGCTTTTCTTGTGCCCGCCTTGTAATGGGACAGCCAGGTATTCCGCCAATGCGCCATCAGGCGGTCACGGACAGAGTATGACATGGCTTTGAACAGGTAATATTCTGCCGAATCGAGATGACGGCCGAAGGTGTTGTAAAGATAATGGAGAAAGCTGGTCTCCAGGCTCTCCTCATCATTCCCCAGGCACTGCAGGGCTTTGCGGATGACATGTTCCGTTTTTGCGTCATAGCCTGGCGTGTTCATCGATTCCCTCCCGATTTATACAGCTCAAGATAACGGCGGGCGCTGGCTGTCCAGCCGAAATCCTGGCGCATGCCGTTTTTCTGCAGCTGCTGCCACCGCCGTGGGCGGTCGAAAAGGCTCAGCGCCCGCTCAATCGCGTCATAAAAGCTGGAAGGTTCAGGGGCGTCGAAGGTAAAACCGGTGGCATCCCCCGCTGCCAGTGCCACCTCATCGGCATCGACAACCGTGTCCTTGAGCCCGCCTGTCGCGTGCACCACCGGTGGTGTGCCGTAGGCCTGGCTGTACATCTGATTCAGCCCGCAGGGTTCAAAGCGCGACGGCATCAGGAACAGATCCGCGCCGGCCTCGACCAGATGAGCGAGGACTTCGGAATAGCCGATATGGACAAAAACCCGCCGCGGATACTGTTCCGCAAGGAGTCGTAGCTGCTGTTCGTATACTGCCTGCCCGGTGCCGACGATCGCAAAGCAGGCCTCGCCTGATTCAATCAGGAAAGGGATGACCGCGGTAATCAGGTCGATCCCCTTCTGTTCCACCAGCCGGCCGACAAAACCAAACAAGGGGACCTCAGGATTCGCCGGACCACCGCCCATCCGCTCAAGCAGGACCTGCTTGTTGCGCTTTTTCTGGGCGACACGGCCCCGTTTCGCACTGTAGTGATAGGGGATCAGCGGATCGGTTGCCGGATTCCATACCGCGCTGTCCATGCCGTTGATGATCCCGTGCAGCTGGCCCTGTTTGAGGCGCTGTTGCAGGGCTTCATGCAGACCGAAGCCCTGTTCGGGACGGCAGATCTCCTCGGCATAGCTGGGACTGACCGTGGTGAGCTGATCGGCGCAGACGATGCCGGCCTTGAGCATCGACAGATTATTGTAAAACTCCAGGCCAGAAAAATGCCACCACGCCTCCGGCAGACCCAGCCCATGAAAAAGTTCATAAGGAAAAAGTCCTGCGTAAGCGAGGTTGTGGATCGTAAACAGGGTCCGTGGATGAACCGGTTCCAGCTGCAGCCAGGCCGGCACCAGGCCGGTCTGCCAGTCATGGCAGTGGACAACATCCGGCTGCCAGTCTAACCCGGCCCGATTCATGGCCAACTCCGCCACGACCCGGGAGAACAGGCCAAACCGTTCGCCGTTATCCCACCAATCTTCGCCGGCGCTGTTCTGATAGGGATTCCCCGGACGGTCAAACAGGTCATCGATGGCCACCAGCAGCACCGGTCCGGCCAAGCTGCCGACCTGACCGCGCAGTATCCGTGCCTCTCTTCGCCGTCCGCACCCCTCCACCTCCAGCGTCGCCAGCTGCTCGATGTCATCGACCCCGTCGATGGCATCGGCATAGGCCGGAAGGACCAGCTCAACCTCCTGCTGCAAGTCGCGCAGGGCGACAACCAGGCCGGAACAGGCATCGGCCAGCCCCCCGGTTTTGACCAGCGGGTAAACCTCCGAGGAGGCGAACAGAAGCTTCATGGCAAAGTCTTCTCCCACTTCAGAACAATCATCCCCAGCGGGGGCAGAGTGACCAGGGCACTGTACGCCCGCCCCATCCAGGGGATCGCTTCACTGACCAGATGGCCCTCGAGCCCGACGTTGCTGCCGCCGTACAATGCGGCATCGGTGTTGAGCACTTCGCGGTAATGTCCGCTCTGCGGCAAGCCGACGCGGTAAGCCTCGCGCACCACCGGAGTAAAGTTGAACAGGCAGACCAGCTGCTCCCCCTGAGCCTGTCGGATAAAGCTCAACACCGACTGGGGATGATCGTGGCAGTCGATCCACTCAAACCCCTGCCCTTCAAAATCGTAGCCGTACAGGGATTTTTCCGCGCAATAGAGATGGTTCAGATCCCGCAGCAGCAGCTGGACACCACGGTGGGACGGTTCCTCACACAGAGACCATTCCAGCCCCCGGCGACAATCCCATTCGTTCCATTGGGCGAATTCTCCCCCCATGAACAGAAGCTTCTTGCCCGGATGAGTCATCATATAGCCGAACAGCAACCGAAGATTGGCCAGTTTCTGCCAATCATCACCCGGCATCTTTCCGGCGAGGGAACATTTCAGATGCACCACCTCGTCGTGACTCAGCGGCAGAATGAAGTTTTCGTAGTACGCGTAGATCTGGCTGAAGGTCAACTGATTGTGATGATAGGAGCGATAGATCGGGTCCTGGGAAAAGTAATCCAGGGTGTCATTCATCCATCCCATGTTCCATTTCATGGAAAATCCCAGGCCGCCCATCCAGACCGGCCGCGACACCATCGGCCAGGAGGTCGACTCTTCCGCCATCATGAGCGCACCGGGATGCTGGGCATGGATTTCGGTATTGAGTGTTTTAAGAAAGTCGATCGCCTCGAGATTTTCATTGCCGCCATGGCGATTGGGCAGCCACTCTCCCTCCCTGCGTGAGTAATCGAGGTAGAGCATCGAGGCCACGGCATCCACCCGCAGGCCATCGAGATGAAACTCCCTGACCCAGTAGAGCGCGTTGGCAATCAGGAAGTTCCGGACCTCGTTGCGGCCGAAGTTGAAAATATATGTGCCCCAGTCCTGGTGCTCACCCAGGCGGGGATCTTCATGCTCATAGAGTGCACTGCCATCAAAGCGCGCCAGGCCGAAACTGTCTTTGGGGAAATGGGCCGGGACCCAGTCGAGGAACACGCCGATGTCGTGCCGGTGACAATAATCGACGAAGTAGCGGAAATCATCCGGATCTCCAAAACGTCGCGTCGGGGCATAATACCCGGTCGGCTGGTAGCCCCAGGACTCATCGAGAGGGTGTTCGCTGATCGGCAGCAGGTTGATATGGGTAAAACCCATCCAGTGCACATAGTCGACCAGCCGGTGAGCCAGCTCCCGGTAGTTGAGGAACCGGCCGGTCTCGCTGCGCCGCCAGGAGCCGAGATGGACTTCATAAATCGCGATCGGCTGATGCTGCCAGTCAAACTGGCGACGCCGCTCAAGCCATGCCTGGTCCTCCCACTGGTAGCTGCTGCGAAACACGATGGATGCGGTGCGCGGGCGCATCTCCATGGCGCGGGCATAGGGATCGCTTTTCAGGACACAGCCCCCTTGAGCGGTGCGGATCTCGAACTTGTAACGGTCGTCGGTCTGCAGCCCGGGGATAAAGAGCTCCCAGACGCCGGATGGCCCCAGGGATCGCATCGGATGCCGCAAGCCGTTCCAGCCGTTAAAATCTCCGACCACCGAGACCCGCTCGGCAGCAGGGGCCCAGACCGCGAATGCGACGCCGTCAACCCCATCAACCTGGCGCGGTTGCGCTCCGAGTACGTCGTAAACGTGCCAGTGGCGCCCTTCCGCCAACAGGTGGAGGTCCAGTTCACCGACCATGGGCTGAAAGGTGTAGGGGGAGACCACCCGGTACTCTTCCCCGTTCGCTTCACGCCAGATCACCGCATAGTGGCTGGGCAGACGCTGCTTCTCTTCGGCACTGATCAGCCCGAGGTAGAGGCCGGTATCCCCAACCCGTTCCAGTTGCGGGCCACCCTCCAGACGGGCCGCAACGGCCATCGGCAGCCACTCGCGGACCAGACACCCGCCCTCCTGCCCCTCGTGCCAGCCCAGCAGGGCAAAAGGATCGTCGTGACGCCCCTGCTGGAGAAGCCTGGCCCCATCCTGTTCGGACTTGAGAATTTTACCCATCATCATTACATCGTCTTCCACGCTGAGCCCTGCCGTTCCGTCCGCAATATCCAGCCGTGGATAACCTCTGCCAGGCTGCCCGTGACCTGCTCCCAGGCAAAAGCCCAACCCCAGTTATGTTCCGTTGTCCCCGGCGTATTGAGACGATGCTCTGCGTCCAGCCCCAGCCAATCCTGCATCGGGATGACGGCCAGGCGTGCCGGAGAGCTCAACGCGGCCGCGATCAACGGCCAGGGCATGGGTCCGACCTGCGTGGGCAGGGCCTTCAGCACCTGCTCCTGCAGCTCGTCGGATAACGAGTTGAACCAGCCGCAGCTGGTGTTGTTATCGTGCGTCCCGGTATAGACGACAGAGTTCTCAACCAGGTTCTGCAGGCGGTGAGGATTGTCCGCCATGCCGTCAAAGCCGAACTGCAGGACCGACAGGCCCGGCAGGTTGAAATCATTGCGCAGCGCCGTCACTTCCGGGGTGATCACCCCGAGGTCCTCGGCAATAAACGGCATGTGCGGGAAATCTTCGCGCAACGCTTCCAGGAGCTGGCGGCCGGGGGTTTCCACCCATTGACCGTTGATCGCCGTCTCTTCGGTCGCGGGAACTTCCCAGAGGGCCTGGAGCCCACGGAAGTGGTCAATGCGCACCAGGTCGACCTGGCGCAGCACGCTGGCGATCCTGACCCGCCACCAGGTGAATTGATCTTCCTGCATCCGTTCCCAATCGTAGTGGGGATTCCCCCACAACTGTCCGGTTTCGGAAAAATAGTCGGGCGGGACCCCGGTGACCACCGTCGGCTGGAGTTTTTCGTCCAATCTGAACAGCTCCGGGTGGGCCCAGACCTCGACGCTGTCGTAGGCGACAGAGATCGGCACATCGCCGAGCAGCTGGATACCGCGCTGATGAGCCTGCCGGAGCACCTCCTGCCAACGGCGATCGAGCAGGAACTGCTCAACTTTCAGCTCGTTGAGCCGCACTGCCGCATCTGCCGAGAACTGTTCCAGGGCCCGCTCATCGCGATAGCGCAGCTCCTCCGGCCACCGTGACCAGGGTTGGCCGTCAAAATGCTCCTGCAGGGCCATAAACAGAGCAAAATCCTCCAACCAGTCAGAGTGCCGCGCAGCGAACTGTGCGAAATCCGGATACTGATCCGCCGGTAACCTCTCCCCGGGAGGGAGCAGGGCAGGGTTCAGCGCCCGGCAGGAGCAGGTCTGATAGGGGGAGCGGTCACCATGGGGAACGCCCAGCGGCAATATCTGCCAGACCGACAAGCCACAGCACGACATCCAGTCGAGGAAACGCTCAACGTCCTCGTTCAGGACTCCGCCAGGCAGCGAAGTCGGGTGCAACAAAACACCTGCACGTCTCATCTTGTCATCTCTTTCTGGCTGCAAAAGCGCAGCAGACTGGGCATTGCCGCTTCGGATCTGCTCACACCGGGGCGGATTCAGTTACGCCGCATCGTGCCGGCATTTTCCACATCACCACCGCCACGGGACAATGGATTCTTCAGTTTCTGCGGAGGGATTTTTTCCAGCAATTGATACAGCCGGACCAGATGCCGGCGAAACAGCTGATCAAAGTCGCGCACGCTATCCGACGGGTTGAAGTCACCAAACCACCAGAACCAGTCCGACCCCTCGCAGACGGCCAGCTGCTCCGACGCGCGGGCCAGTTTCTCCTGTGACAGGACGCCCGACGCGGCCACCCGGTCGAAACAGATCTTCGCTTCTACCAGCAGGTTCCAGGCTGAATTTTTATCTTTATCGCCAATCCAGGTGGAAAAGGAGCCATAGACCCAGCTGCCCGCCTTAAGCACCGGCAGAAGGTGCTGTTCTGCAGGATCCGCAGCCGAAACCACATCACTGAAGGTCGACATGACGATATCCGGGTGCTCCGTCAGTTTCCGGTAGAGCGCCTGCAAAAAATAATACCCGTTGTCCGGGTAGTACTCCCAGGCATTTTCGCCATCGAGAATCACCGTGATCACCCTGTCGCCCGGGTCGTCCTCAAGAAAAGAACCGATCGTTTCCAGGTGACGACAGAAATCTTCTGCGGCATCCTCAGCCTGCCAGTTTTTGTACTGAAACCCGATCAGGTCGGACAACCCGTCATCGCGAAAAAAGAGGGCACAACGACAGCCGTCGTGGGTCATCCGATGGTAAAGGGCCTTTTTGTGCTCCATGCGCGCGGCAGGTATTTTCGAGGCCTCGCAGGAGGCCCGCCAGACCCCTTCGCCGGAAGCCGTCCAGGCGATCTCGAATTCGTCCAGCAATTTGAGCGCGGCGCTGCTGATGCCCCCTTCAGACAGCCAGACCCCCACCGGCCGCACACCGAAGTGATCCTCAAATACGGCAAGACCGCGCTCCATGTGCCAGCGCGCCCGTCCTTCCCCTCCGGGGTATTCAGGATAAAGAGGAATCGGCGCCGTCGGCTGGGCGTCATTCATCGCCTTGAAATCGATCAGCAATGGAACAATGGGATGGCCGTAAGGGGTCATTGACAACTCAATCTGCCCCGCCTCCATAAGGCTACGATAGCGGGGCAGAATCCCCTCCACCACCTCCGCCATGACCTCAACCAGGAGCCTCTGGTCCTCGCGGGTGAAGCCCTTTTCCCGCTGCAGCAGCCTGCAGACACGGGGATCGTTCTGTTTGATGCTGGAGCCAAGCCACGCCAGGTGATACCAGACAAGCAGGTCGATAAAAAACTGCGTGTTGAGGTAGCCGATCCGCAGGATATCGAGTTCACCGTCAATATATTGCTGACGTGCAAACTCGACCATTGAGCGATAGGGCGCGTAGCGATCGATCATGGTTGGTGCATGGGCCCGCTGACAGGCGCTGATAATCTCTGCCCTGGCTTCGGCGTCGGCCGGAACCCCGGTCACCCCGGCGACAAGATTGAGCAGCGGATCCTGCATCGGGCTTCCCCTCTCCAGCCACTCGCGCATCTGACTCCCGTAGTGATCCAACTGCTCCAGCAGCACCGGGGCAAAATTGACCACCACCCGTGCCGTGGGGAAGGCTTCCAGGTGCGCCGCCATGTCGGCGTAGTCCTTGATGGCATGGAGATAAACCCATGGCAACCGGTAGCCGCCATCCAGGGCATCCCGGTAATAGGGCTGATGCATGTGCCAGCAGAGCACGATGCGGGTTTTCTGGTTCATGGCAGACTTCGCTTCCTGGGGCAAAGAGATCCTGTTTTCCACGTGTGACCACCCGTTCCGGGGCTTTTCGCCTGCCATTCCCTGGTCAGTCACGATAAACCGTCGCAACCGGTCAACGGACCAGATGCCGGTGCTGTCCGAGCATCTCCGGGGTTACCAGCACAATGCCGTTCTCATCGACGTCAAAGCGTTTCTCGTCCTCTGCCCGATCCTCACCGATGATGGTGCCGGGGGGGACGATACAGGCCTTGTCAATCACGGCCTTGGTGATCCGGCAATTCCGCCCGATATCAACCTTGGGCAAGACAACGCTGTCCTTGACAGTGGAGTAACTGTGCAGGAAACAGCCGTTGAAGATAACCGAACGTTTCACCCGTGCCCCGGAGAGGATACACCCGGAGGCAACCAGCGAATCGATGGCCACCCCGCGCCGCCCGGCATCGTCAAAAGCAAACTTGGCTGGCGGCATCTGCGCCTGGTAGGTCCAGATCGGCCAATCGGCGTTGTAAAGGTTCAATTGCGGTGTGATGGAACAGAGTTCCATATTGGCACGCCAGTAGGACTCGAGGGTCCCGACATCGCGCCAGTATCCGGGCTCACCCCGCTCATCGACAAACGGGTAGGCCTGGACATTGCTGTTGTCGATAATCGACGGGATAATGTCTTTGCCGAAATCCTTCGAAGAGTTCGGATCGTCCTTGTCCGCAATCAGCTTTTCGAAGAGAAACTGCTGGGAAAAAATATAGATCCCCATCGACGCCAGAGCCTTGTCCGGCTTGCCCGGCATTGCCTCAGGGTCGGCCGGTTTTTCCGTGAAGCGGGTAATCTTCAGCGTGTCGTCCACCGACATGACGCCAAAGCCCGTTGCCTCCATCCGCGGCACCTCCACGCAACCGACCGTCACATCGGCCCCCGAAGCCGCATGGGTAGCGATCATGTCCCGGTAATCCATGGCGTAGATATGATCCCCGCCGAGGATCAGGACAAACTTGGGTTTATGGCGCCGGATGATATCCAGATTCTGGTAGAGCGCATCGGCTGTCCCCTGGTACCAGTCTTTACCGAGGCGCTGCTGGGCTGGCAGCAATTCAACAAACTCGCCGACCTCATAGCGCATGAAGCTCCAGGCCCGCTGGATATGGCGAATCAGCGAATGGGACTTGTACTGCGTCAACACGCCGATACGGCGTATATCGGAGTTGACGCAGTTCGACAGGACAAAATCGATGATGCGGTATTTCCCGCCGAAAGGGACTGCCGGTTTGGCACGCCAATGGGTCAGCTCCTTGAGCCGGCTTCCTTCCCCCCCTGCCAGGATCAGAGCCAGGGTGTTGCGGGTTAATTCGGTAATACTCGAAAAATTTTTCATCTGCCCTCCTTAGGCGGCTGATTTTCCGCCTGACGACGTGCCATCAACAGGGCCCCCTTGAGACCGAGGAACTCATCCCTGACCAGGTAGACCGGCATCTTCCCCACCACCTCGCGCAACGGCTTTTCGGCAAGAAAGGAGCGGACAAAATCATCCCCCTGCATCCAGGGGACAATTTTTGCCGCGATCCCTCCGGCGATATAGATGCCCGCGCGGGCCTGCCACAACAGCGCCGCATCGGCAATAAACTGGGCATAAATGTTCACAAAGGTACGCAGCGCGGCAACCGCCACCTTGTCCCCGGCGTCCGCCAGGCGGTTGACTGCGGCAGCTGAAAGCTCAGCCTGGGGGCCTCCCCCTCTTTCCTGCTGCGCATGAAAGAGATAAATTTTTTTCAGGCCGCTACCCGACAGCAGGTGTTCATAGGAGACATGATCGATGGTTTGCCGCAGCCATGACAGCAGCCTATGCTGTTCATCATTCTGCGGAGCAAAAGCCATATGTCCCCCTTCCGAGGGCTGGGGGTAAAAGTGACCCTGCAACTGGCAGACGGGCTCCACCCCCAAACCTGTCCCCGCCCCGACCACGAGGCGATTACCCTGAGGGTCGTAGTCTCCGGGATAAAGACAGAGCAGATCCTCTGGGTTAAGACTGTCAATTCCCAGCGCAGCGGCATGAAAATCGTTGATCAGGGTGACCTCCCCCAGGGGCAGCTTCTGCTTCAGCTCATCCACACTGATGCGCCAGGGCAGATTGGTCAACGTCACTTCGCTTGCACTCCCCGGTCCGGCCAGGCCGAAACAGGCCACATCCGCACGGGAAAACCCGCTTTCGGCAAACAGGGTCGTCAGCAGATCGCTGAAGCAGGCATAGGCGCCGCTCGGGTAACAGAACAGCGGCGAAAGGCACCCATCTCCCACTGAATCGAACCATTGAAAGCGGGAGGTGGTCCCGCCGATATCACCAGCAAGCAATTTCATTCCAACACCACGCGAAATGAGGAAAAAGACGACTTGTTTCAGTTAGCGCCAACCGACGTGTCAAAGTCAACATTCTAACAAAAAACAGGTTGCCAGGAAGATCGGAAGCAGCAAGCCGCTATAAATTTCACACCAGCAAGCGGGAGAGGTTTCAATGAAGCGATACCTGGCTTGCTTCTAATAGAAATAGAGATAAGATGTATTCAGCCAGGCCGCTCGCTGGGGCCATCCGGTGTCTTGGCCTGAATTTTCACCGTTTGCCGTTGTGATGGTGGTTGCCGGAGGGCTTTTACCTTTGAGGGTTTTCAACCGTGGAGGTGGAGCCATGAAAAAATCGGGAATTCCGGCGGTGCTGCCGGCGATCATGATCGCCAGTTTAATCCTTCTGTGGGCCTGCGGAGGTGGAGGCGGAGGTGGTGGGGGAATATCCCCAAGCATCCATTATTCCGGTGTTGAGACGGCTGCTGTCATAACTGACGAAAACGCCGAGAGCCTGGCGGTCGGAGCCTATCTGGGAATAGCGTATTCCGGGCAGACCGGTGATATTACGCCCCTGTCACTTGCAGACCAGAGCACCCTGCCTGGCGAACCATCCTTAAAAAGCGTCCTTCTTTTTTCACGTATCTGGGAAGAGACAGCCCTCGAGTACCTGACCCGGGAGCCCCCGGAAAGCCCCGTTATCCTGGCCAGTGTCAGCATTGATGAGCCGATGGCCGGGGATTGCCGCGGCTATGCCGATGTGTCGGGATCGGTGAATGACCAGACCGGGGATTTTGACCTGGATGTCACTTACCATGACTACTCGGATGACTGCGTTGTGGAGATGTCTGGACGAACCAACATGCAAGGCAACATGGACTTGTTCGGCCTTTCGATGACTCATGTGAAGATCACCTATGAAGCACTGGCTGTCTCGTTCGATGGGCTATACCTGACCCAGAGCGGGGTCTGGTCCGGCGATTTCCAGCAGTATCCGCCGGTGATGACCTTCGATCTGGTGACCAGGGACGAAATCACCGGGAAAACCTACTGGATGAGAGATGTCGAAATGCAGTCTTCCCCGGTAAGCGGCACTTCGGACACCGAATACCAGGTCACCGGCCGCTACTACGACCCGGACGTAGGCTATGTGGACCTCACAACCCTTGAGCCCCTGCGCTTCCGATTCGGGGAAGATTATCCCTACCAGGGGCGGGCGAAGCTGGCCGGTTCCGGCAGCACGGCGGCCCTGGTTGAATTCGTGTCCAACGCAGTCTACAGGGTAACCTGCGATGAGGATGGCGACGGCCTGTACGACGACTACGACTCAGGAATCGTGCATTGGCCGGGTGAGAACAACATACCGACAGCTGATGCGGGGCCCGATCAGGAGGTCGTTGTAGATTGCGTGGTCTCGCTGGCCGGCAGCACGGCTTCCGATGTGGATGGTGATCCCCTTGTATTTTACTGGCAGCTCACCTCCCTCCCCCTTGGCAGTCAAACTGTCCTGTCGGGGGAAAATACGTCCAACCCTTCCTTCACGCCGGACCTTGTCGGTGATTACGTTGTTGAGCTTACCTCCTATGATGGAATAGACATTAGTCCTGCTGATTTTCTGACGATTGAGGTAATCGGAGGAGATTTCTGCGCCGTCGAGCACATCGAGACAGGATCCAGACCGGAAGCGGTTGCCATGGGCGACGTGAACAGTGATGGCGACATCGAAGTTGTCATGACCACATCAAGCGGCTATCCGCCGGATAACGATCATTCTCTCCTCGTATTTTCCAAGAACGGTTCCGGGCTTGTCAGTACGCCCTCGGTCTACCCTGCCGGGGATGGTTATGGGTTGGCGATCGGGGACGTGAACAACGACGGCAGGAACGACGTGGTGGTGACGGTGGAAAGCGGGATCGGAGTTTTCTATCAGAATCCGCTCGGCCAGCTCGGCCCCATGGCCACCATCTCCGCTGGCCATCCCGGAAACCCGATCTCAAGGGGAGTTGTGGTGGGAGACGTCAGCAATGATGGTCGTCCTGACATCTCTTATCTGGCCGTTGTGGACAACCTTTTAACCGTTGCCGTGTTTACGCAGAAAACCGATGGAACCTTGAATCTGCCCGCCAGCTACCAGCTGGGCTACGGTTCCATGACCGATATCCTGGCCCTGGGCGATGTCGACGGCAAATTAGGCACTGACATCGTTGTTTCGAGCGGCAGCGGGAGTTATGGAAGTCCCCCCGAGGACCTCAACATCCTCTACCAGAACGGTTCAGGCACCATGGACCCTGTTGTCCACATAGATGTCGGAGCATTAAACGAACGCCCTTCAGGCCTTGCTGTTGGCGACATGAGCGGCGACACCAGAGCGGATATTGCTTTGCAATTCTGGTATCCTTCTTCGACGATGACGATCCTTTACCAGGACCTGTCCGGACTTTTGGCCTCCTCGGTCAGCTTTGCGACTCCGTTCAGCTCCGGTCTGGTGGAAACCGCCCTGCAGGTTCAAGACATCGATCAGGATGGTCGAAACGACCTCATCGGCATCTATGAGAACAACTGGTCTTCAGGAGCTTACGGATATACCGGACCTACCGTGGCACTGTCTTTCCAACAGAATGACGGTTCGCTGGGAACCTTTTCAACCACCAGCCCGTCCATCACCGGAAGACCCTACAACCCGTATGGCCTGGCAATCGGGGATATCGATGACGACGGAAAGCTGGACATTGTTTTCACCAATCCAAGGATCACTACAGGTGAACCAGGGGTTCCCGGCATAACGATATTTTCCATGGGGAAGTGGTAGGAGGAAGATGCTGCACCTGACAGACAAACTGTTCTCCAGTAGCAACCTGGTCTCATCACTCTGGCAAACCGTCTTATACTGGGCCGCATCCCGGGACATTGGGTTCCCTCTCAACGTCCAGCGGGTGCGGTCCTAATTTATTTGCGGTTTGCTCGGACAAAAACCACCGCAGTGTCGACATGCTGCACGCTCCCGACCAGATCAAGCAATGCCCTATAGCAGGAGTTCAATGCTGAGCGTTTATGCTTTGCTAGTGTGCTTCCTTCCAGTTCTTGCCATACCCGATATCCACCTTGAGCGGCACGTCCATCGGTACGGCATTCTCCATTTCATACCTGACCAGCTCACGGACCCGGTCCAGCTCCGCTTCCGGCACGTCGAATACCAGCTCATCGTGGACCTGCAGCACCATCCGGGTGGAGAGCTTCTCCTCCCGCAGCCGGCGGTCGATGTTAACCATCGCGACCTTGATGATGTCGGCGGCACTCCCCTGGATCGGGTAGTTGATGGCGTTTCGTTCGGCGTAACTGCGCAGCGCCCCGTTCTTGCTGTTGATCTCGGGGATGGCGCAGCGGCGCCCGAGGATGGTGGTCACATATTGATGCTGGCGGGCCTCTTCCTTCTTCTGTTCGAGAAAGTGCAGTACCGCGGGGTAGCGTTCGAAATAGTTGTCGATAAAGGTCTGGGCATCCTTGCGGCTGATCCCGAGGTCCTTGGCCAGGCTGAAAGCGCCCATGCCATAGAGTACCCCGAAGTTGATGGTCTTGGCCTGGCGACGCATCTCGTCATCGACCAGCGCCGGGAAGACGTTGAAGATTTCACTGGCGGTGCGCCGGTGGATATCTTCTCCGGCGATAAAGCTCTCCTTGAGGGCGGCCACATCGGCCATGTGGGCCATCACCCGCAGTTCGACCTGCGAGTAGTCGGCGGAAAGCAGCAGGTTGCCCTCTGCGGGGATAAAAGCCTCGCGGATGCGGCGGCCTTCGGCGGTACGGATCGGGATATTCTGCAGGTTCGGGTCGCTGGAACTGAGCCGGCCGGTATTGGTCACCGCCTGGTTGAACGAGGTATGGATACGCCCGCTCTCCGGATTGACCAGCTTCGGCAGGGCATCGGTGTAGGTGCTCT
Source organism: Desulfuromonadales bacterium (assembly GCA_032251255.1). Classification (GTDB taxonomy): domain Bacteria; phylum Desulfobacterota; class Desulfuromonadia; order Desulfuromonadales; family Geopsychrobacteraceae; genus BM509. The sequence continues at coordinate 555,679 of JAVVDY010000001.1, read as the reverse complement.
TCAGCTTGCTCACCGAGCGGTAATCGAGCAGCCGCCTGGCGATCTCGTGCTCCTCGGCCAGACCGTTCAGGACCTCGACGTTGGTTGACCAGCCGGTCTTGGTCTTTTTTCCTTTCGGCAGACCGAGCTTTTCGAATAGGATCTCGCCGAGCTGCTTGGGGGAATTGATATTGAACGGGCCGCCCGCCAGGGCGAAGATCTCTTCTTCCAGTCCTTCCAGCTTGGCCGCCAGCTCACCCGACAGTTGACCCAAAAATGCGGAATCGATCCTTATCCCCTGCCACTCCATCCGGGTCAGTACCCCGACCAGGGGCATCTCCACATCATGAAACAGCGATTCCTGGTTCCGTTGCCGCAGCATCGGCAGCAGCTTTTCCGCCAGCTGCAGGGTGATATCAGCGTCTTCGGCGGCATAGACGGTCGCTTTTTCCACCTCGACTTCGCTGAAGCAGATCTGCTTCTTGCCGGTCCCGGTCATCTGGCTGTAGGGGATCATCTGGTGGTTGAGATGATCGGAGGCCAGCGCGTCTAGACCATGCGACTTGGCCTCGGGACAGACCAGGTAGGAGACCACCATGGTATCAACCGCCACTCCGGCCAGCTCTATACCTGCGCGCCGCAGCACCAGATCGTCGTACTTGATGTTCTGGCCGATTTTCTCCAGGTCCGGATTCTCCAGCAGCGGCCGCAGTTTTTCCAGCACCAGCTTCATCGGCAGCTGCCGCGGTGCTCCCAGGTAATGATGGGTCAAGGGAATGTACCAGGCCTCGTCGGCCTGCACCGCGAACGAGAGTCCGACCAGGTCGGCCTGCACCGCGTTGAGGCTGGTTGTCTCGGTGTCGAGGGCGAACCGCTTCGCAGAGCGCAACGTATCGATCAGCGCGTCGAGCTCCTGCTCGCTCAGCACGGCATGGTAATTTTCGCCGCTGCTCTTCTGCTGGACGGAGAATTCCTGGAGCAACTTGTGAAATTCCAGTTTTTTGAACAGCGCGGTCAGGGCCTCGGCATCCGGCTCGGAGAGGCTGAAATCCGCATAGTCCGCATCAATCTGCATATCATCGACCAGGGTGACCAGCTTTTTCGACAACAACGCCTGCTCGGCGAAATTTTCCAGATTCTCCCGGCGCTTGCCTTTCAACTGATCGAGGTTGGCGAGCAGGTTTTCGATGCTGCCGAACTCGTCGATCAATGCCCGTGCGGTTTTCTCGCCGATCCCCGGGACGCCCGGGACGTTGTCCGAGCTGTCCCCGGCCAGACCCTGCACCTCGACGACCTTGTCCGCCCCGCCGAAACGCTCGGCCACCTCGGCCGGACCTGAGACCTTCCCCTTCATCGTGTCGAGCAGCCGCACCCGGTCATTGACGATCTGCATCAGGTCCTTGTCGCCGGTGACCACCGTCACCTCGAGCCCCTCTGCGGCAAACCGCTTCGCCAGGGTGGCGATGATATCGTCCGCTTCGTAACCGGCCTGTTCAATCACCGGCATGTTGAACGCGCGCACGACATCCTTGATCCAGGGGATCTGCGGCACCAGGTCTTCCGGCATGGCGCTGCGGTTGGCTTTATATTCCGGATAGATATCCTTGCGGAACGTCGGGCCCCTGGCATCAAAAACCACCGCCAGATGATCAGGTCTTTCATCACGCACCAGCCCCATCAGCATATTGGTAAAGCCGTAGACCGCGTTGGTCGCCTCCCCTTTCGAATTGGAAAGATGGCGGATGGCATAGTAGGCCCGGTAAATATAGGAGGACCCGTCGACCAGGTAGAGTTTTTCCGGCTGTTCGGACATGAGAAACCTTTCTGTTGAAAGAAAAAATCTGAGCGGATTATTCCACAGCACCGGACAAAGGAAAAGGCCGGATATCGTTAATTGATCTCTAAACCAAATAACGTGATGAATTATTGACGATGGGGTGAAATTTTATTAGGTTCACAACTATAATTGAAAGCCATGGGGCAAACTGCCCTGCGGGAGAACCCGCAGCCGCCCGCAGATAAAATTTGTCAGGGAGAGAATCTGATATGCATAACGAATTCGACGACCATGATGACAACGATGACTCGATTGAGTACGAGATTGAGATAGAGACAGACGCCGAGATCCAGGCAGTCCCGGACGAGGGGCTGGTCCTCGCTCGCGACATGCTGCCCAACGATCTGCCGATCATTCCGCTGCGTCCCCGCCCTGCATTCCCCGGCGTGATCATTCCACTCACCGTCAACGGCCATCACCGGGTGCGCTCGATCAAGCAGGCGATGGCCAGCCAGAGCCAGACGATCGGCCTGGTGATGGTCAGGGATCTGGAAGAGGAGGATGCACCGGACAACCTGCAGAAGGTCGGGGTCGCGACCAAAATCCTCAAACTGATTCACGCCGAGGAAGAAACGGCGCATGTCCTGGTCAACAGCCTGGAGCGGTTTTCCATCGACCATGTCGAAACACGAGACAATATCATCCTTGCGAACGTCACCTATCATCTCAGCGCGGAAATGAGCAACAACCCGGAACTGAAAGCCTACTCCATGGCGATCATCTCCACCCTGAAGGAACTGGTTCAGATCAACCCGCTCTATTCGGAAGAGATCAAACTGTTTCTCGGCCGCTCGAGCATGGATGACCCGGCCAGACTGGCCGACTTCGCCGCCAACCTGACCAATGCCGACGGCTTTGAACTGCAGGAAGTCCTGGAAACCTTCGATGTCCGTTCACGGATCGACAAGGTGCTGATCCTGCTTAAAAAAGAACTTGAGGTCTCGCGCCTGCAGACCAAGATATCGAGCCAGATCGAAGAGAAGATCTCCGCTCAGCAGCGCGAGTTTTTCCTCCGGGAACAGCTGAAGGCGATCAAGAAAGAACTGGGCCTGGAGAAAGAGGGAAAGACCACCGAAATAGAAAAGTTCCAGGAGCGCCTGAAAAAACTGAAGCTCAACGATGAGGCGCAGAAGGCGGTGGAAGAGGAGATGGAGAAGCTGCAGCTGATTGACCCCTCTTCACCGGAGTACAATGTCAGCCGCAATTATCTCGACTGGCTGACGGTCCTGCCCTGGGGCAGATTCAGCAAGGACGCCTACGAGCTGAAGCGGGCCCGGAGGGTGCTCGACCGCGACCACTACGGTCTGCAGGATGTCAAGGAAAGGATCCTTGAATTCATCGCCGTCGGCAAGATGAAGGGGGATATTTCCGGATCGATCCTCTGCCTGGTCGGTCCCCCCGGGGTCGGCAAGACCTCGGTTGGCAAGAGCATCGCCGATGCCCTGAAGCGCAAATTTTACCGCTTCTCCGTCGGCGGGATGCGCGACGAAGCGGAGATCAAGGGACACCGGCGGACGTACATCGGCGCCATGCCCGGCAAGGCAATTCAGGCGATGAAGAGTGCCGGCACCGCCAACCCGGTGCTGATGCTCGACGAGATCGACAAGATCGGCGCATCCTTCCAGGGCGACCCCGCATCGGCGCTGCTCGAGGTCCTCGATCCTGAACAGAACGGCAGTTTCCGCGACCACTACCTGGATGTCCCCTTCGACCTCTCCAACGTGGTGTTCATCGCTACCGCCAACCAGCTCGACACCATCCCGGCACCGCTGCTCGACCGGATGGAGATTATCCGCCTGTCCGGCTACATCCTTGAAGAGAAGGTCGAGATCGCCAAACGCTACCTGATCCCAAAGGCCCTGGAGCATCACGGTCTCAAGAAAAGCCAGGTGGCGATTCAGAAACCGGCCCTGATTGAAATCATTGACCGTTACGCCCGCGAAGCCGGGGTGCGGGGGCTGGAGAACCGGATAAAACGGATTATGCGCAAGGCAGCGATGGAGTTTGCCGAAGGGCGCGAGGAGAAGATTACCATCGGCAAGAAGGATCTGGAAAAGTTCCTCGGCAAGCCGGTCTTCTCCGAGGAAGAGCTGTTCAAGGAAGCACCGGGTGTGGTCACCGGACTGGCCTGGACCAGCATGGGGGGGGCCACGCTGCAGATCGAGGCGACCTCGATGAAAAGCAAAGCCAAGGGGTTCAAGCAGACCGGCCAGCTCGGCAAGGTCATGGTCGAGAGCTCAGAGATCGCTTATTCCTATGTCATGGGGCACCTGAAGCAGTACGATATCGCCGAGAATTACTTTGACGGCCACTTCATCCACCTGCATGTCCCGGCAGGGGCAACCCCCAAGGACGGCCCTTCGGCAGGGGTAACGATGACCACCGCACTGCTTTCGATGATCCAGCAGAAACCGGTCCGCAAGAAACTCGGCATGACCGGTGAGCTCAGCCTGACCGGACAGGTCCTGCCGATCGGCGGGGTCAAGGAAAAGACCATCGCCGCCCGGCGGGCCGGGCTGAAAACCCTGATATTCCCGCACGACAACAAAAAAGATTTCGACGAGCTTCCTGATTATCTGCGCGAAGGGCTGGATGTCCACTTCGTCAAGACCTATCCTGAGGTGTACAAGATTGCCTTCGCCAGATGAATGTTCAATACATTGATCCTGACTTCATAATTCAAAACTGAGAGGAAAACACCGATCATGTCTCCCGCAGAAATAAAAACCGCCCTGCTCGGGCTCCCCGCTGAGGAAAAGAAAGCATTTATTCTCGACACTCTGCCCGCCCTGACCAAGGACGTGATGAAGGAACCCGAATTCATGATCCAGCTTTTTCCGGTCATGATCGGCATCCTCAAGGAGAGCGGCATGGACCTGCAGCAACTGATACAGATGGCCGCCATATTCGGCGGACAAGCGGATCAATCTTAACCGACACTGAAAAACGATAAAGGAGCGGAGGCTGCCCGGTGGTTCTCTCCGCTTTTTTATGTCCAACTTTTCACAGGCAATGTTAGGATCAATCCCCTCCATAGGCATTGAATGAAAACTTTTTCTACCAGGGCAAGAGCATGAAATATTACTTCATCTGTTTTCTTACCGGCATGGTTATTCTGATCCTGGAAGTTCTCGGATTTCGTCTTTTTGCCCCTTACTTCGGCTCTTCAGTCTATGTGTCGGGAAGTCAGATCGGCGTCATCCTGGCGGCATTGTCCCTCGGGTATTTTATCGGTGGCCAATGGGCTGACAAAAAGCCGGACGAGAAACTGATCTACTACGCCATCGTTCTCTCTGCGATATACTTGGCTGTGATTCGTGTCCTGCAGGAACCGATTCTGCACAATTTCCAATCATACTCTATCTATGGAGCCCTTTTTTCGTCGCTGATATTTTTCGGATTGCCGATGGTTCTTCTCAGCACGGTTTCCCCGTTCTTCGTAAAACTGCTTTCAATGAAAGAGAACGTCGGCAAAACAGCCGGTAACATTTTCTCTGTGTCGACGGTTGGCAGTATCGTTGGCAGCTTCCTGGTGACTTTTTTCCTGATCCCCGAGATCGGTTCATCATCAACCTTTACCTTGAGTATCGCCATTCTGCTCATTCTGGGAGTGCTGGGACTGACCCTTATTACGAAACGGCATATTGCCCTGGGTACGCTCCTCGCGCTGCTGTTGATCCCACCGATACAAGTTCAGGAGAAAAACCTCATTTTCAAAGGGGAGTCGGTCTACAACACGGTCCGCCTGTACAAAGACAAAAGAATCATCTGGATGACCCTGAACCAATCACAGTATCGACAGTCGTTCGGCTCGACAAACGAAACCGAGTATCTGACTTACCGCACCCTTTTTTCCATGGCTCCCTACATTACCAAGGTCAACAAGGCTTTAATTCTGGGCATGAGCGCTGGAGCCTCGGTTCTCGATTTGGAAAAGCATTTTGACTTTCATATCGATGCGGTCGAGATCGATCCCCTGGTAGTTGATCTGGCAAAAGAGCATTTCGGCATCAAGGAAAAAGACAACTTAAAGATTCACGTCACCGACGCAAGAAACTACCTGAAACAATCGGGCCAGTACGACTTCATTGAAATAGATCTGTTTCACGGTGGCCCTGAAGTCCCCTTTCATACGGTGACCGAAGAGTTTTTCACCACCGTTCGTCAGCGGCTGACTGCGGAAGGAATTGTGATGATGAACCTCGTCGGGAATCTGTCAAACCTTGATTTTGTCACAAGGCCCATACTTAATACGGTCAGCAAGGAGTTTCCGTCGGTCTATTACTATCAGGATGACAGCAATATCGTTATGCTTGCCACCAACAACAATTCAGAGCTCGAAGACATCCGTGCAAGCCTCTCTAAGGCGAAACACTATCCGATCATGGCAAAAAAATATGCTGAAAACCTGCAAAGATTCCAACATAACCCTGAGGGCCTGATCTTCACCGATGATCATGCGCCGATCGAAAAACTGAATAAAAAATTACTCGAAGCCTACGCCAGTCTGCATTAATCCCGGGTGGGCCCGCAAACAGTCCGAAACCTTTTTCGATCCCCTGAAGGAATTTTCCCTTGTCTGGTTATTTATTGACCTGTCATATCTCCATTTGCTAAATTCAGCTGCGTTTTTGGCAATCTGAAGCACTTGGAACATTTTCGCTCCTCTCTTTAAAAATCACTGGAGTTTATTCGAATGCGCGTCTTATCCGGCATCCAGCCGTCCGGTTCCCTGCATCTGGGCAACTACTTCGGCATGATGAAAAAGATGATCGACTACCAGGAGCATGAAGAACTGTTCTGCTTCATCGCCAACTACCACGCCATGACCAGCCTCAGCGACGGCAAAGCCCTCGCCACCGGAACCCTGGAAGCGGCAGCCAACTTTCTGGCGCTGGGGATGGACCCGGAAAAGAGTGTCTTCTGGGTCCAGTCCGACCTGCCGGAAGTTCAGGAGCTGACCTGGATTCTCTCCAACTTCACCCCCATGGGGCTGCTGGAGCGATGCCACAGCTACAAGGACAAGGTCGCCCAGGGGATCAGCCCCAACCACGGCCTGTTCGCCTACCCGGTCCTGATGACCGCTGACATCCTGCTGTTCCAGAGCGACAAGGTGCCGGTGGGCAAGGACCAGAAGCAGCACCTCGAGGTCGCCCGCGACATCGCCATCAAGTACAACAATCATTACGGTGATGTCTTCACCGTCCCCGAACCGGAGATCGATGATGATGTTGCGACCGTGCCCGGTCTCGACGGGCGCAAGATGAGCAAGAGCTACGGCAACGCAATCGACCTGTTCCAGTCGGAAAAACAGCTGCGCAAACAGATCATGCGCATCGTCACGGACCCGACCCCGGTCGAGGAAGCGAAAAATCCCGACACCTGTAACATCTTCCAGATCTTCCGCCTGTTCCTCGACAAAGAACAGCAGGCCGAACTGCGCCGGCGCTATGAAACACCGGGACTGCGCTACGGGGATGTCAAACAGGAGCTGTTCGAGACGGTGCGCGACTTTTTCATCCCGTTCACCGAAAAACGCAACCAGCTGCTGGCAGACCCCGACGAACTGCGTAAAATACTTGCCATGGGAGCCGACAAGGCCCGCTACCATGCCAATAAAACCATGCGCAAGGTCAGAAAAAAAGGCGGTCTGGTCTATTGATCAGAAACGGCATTCCTGTCGAATCGGTGTGTCCATAGTTTCAGCTGGTTTCAACGCAGACATCTTAAGAGAAAAGGCCCACCTGAAAAACAGGTTGGGCCTTTTCTCTTCACTGCCCCCAGTGGCTGTGTAAGCATAATTTTTCAGAACTATAACCCAAACGAAGTTGAGAGTTGATCTCAGTGAGAAGCGTCTCACCCCCCCCCGCGTCAGGATAGTTGTCGCCTCCAGCTGAACTCCAAGACATAGAACTGGGGGCAGTCTGGTGGCGCATGTATTCAAAAGCAATATGCAACAGATGGCGTATATAATACTTTCTTCTGCTAAGATATGAGACGGCCTACCAGCGGGGACCACAGATCAGTTGAACGCCACGGCTGAGGCGCGGCCGATTTAGGCCGTCGCCTCCAGCCGAATGTCAGGTGACGATGCTTAGAAGTGATAGAGCACGGCCAGTTCTACTTCCGCCGCAAAGTCTTCGCGGGCAATGGGGCTATCTCGCACATCGCTGCTGTAATACTCAAATTCCAGGCCGGAAACGATTTGAATATGCTCGCTGGCAAAGCGTCGATCGACAAGGCGAAGGCCGGTAGAGCGGTGCCCACCGTCTAAATCCGTCTCTGCAAGTCCGGATGTTGTTGCTTCTGATGGGCTAACGCCAAAATCCCTATTCAGGTTGCTGCTGTCACTAATTGTGGCATAGAGAAAAGCTTCTGTTCCACCGCCATCCTGGCGGGAACCGAACCGGTGCCCGGCAAAGATAAACCCCTTTGTACCGAAATCGCTATCCCCCACAGAAATCCGAGTACCGACATAATTCCGCCACTCGCCATCAAAGGCATACCTGACCTCACCAGTGGCCGCAAACTCATCATCCCTCTCATCAAGGCCGTCCAGCCTGCCGTCATCAGAATCACCTTCCTCACGTTCACCATCTAAACCCAAATCGACCTGGAGGTACCATCGATCCTTCTGGCGAGTCGTCCATGACAGTTCCAGCCCTTCCCAAGAGAAAAGGTGGTTTCCCATTCTCCACTGGATGGCCCCGGCCGGATCCAGTTCAAATTCATATTCGTCAGAACCAGCGTAGGCGGTTTCGTATTCAACCCCCAAGCCAAGAGCAATTCCCCAGCCAGAGCCTCGGGTGAAGTCCGGGGTAAATGGCAGAGGAAACAGAGGTGCCACCTCCTCAGCGTGAGCCGCTGTTAGAGTGAGGGCGGTCATCGCCGTTACAATAATTGCCATCAGTTTAAGTTTTCTCATTTAGTTTCTCCGGCTCTCCGCTTATATGCCGTATTGTCAGTGTTGACAGCATCTCTCTCCGACCTAATGTGCTGGATAGATCGTGTTCCATTTTTAAAGAATAAATGTACCACCGATACCGTCTCTTTCAAGCCCAGTCATGGTTTAAAAGCAAGGGACAACCCAGCACACCTAGCTAGCGCCATCTTTAATATTTTATATCCATTCAGACAGTGCAGCAGTTAGTCTGACCCACGAATTAAATGGGTGGGTGCATTGAATTGCAGAACTTCTAAAGTATAATTTTTGCGTAAGTAATTACTTTAATTTTTCGCGAAAAAATGGGGCAAGGAGCTTGTTCAATGTCAAAACAATTGCACGAAGATAAAGGATGGAATCCCTATTTAGCCGGAGCCCTCTCAGGACTAGTGTCGGTTTTATCGGTTTGGATTGCAGGACAGTTCCTTGGAGCATCGACCACATTTGTTCGATCGGTCGGCTTGCTGGAGCAGATCATCTCACCTGAGCGCGTTGCACAAATGGAGTATTTCATCAAAACAACCCCTAAGATCGACTGGCAGTGGATGTTTGTTGTCGGCATATTTATTGGTGCGTTAATAGCTGCGACAACTTCGAAATCCTTTCGCTGGCAAGGGCTGCCGGATTTGTGGCAGCAACGCTTCGGCCCAGAGAGTAAAAACAAGAGGGCAGTTTTCGCCTTCTTTGGAGGAGCCATAGCGATGTACGGGGCACGACTGGCAGATGGCTGACCGAGCGGTCACGGGCTGAGCGGTTCGCTCCAGCTAGCAGTAAGCGGTTTCATTTCTCTGGCTTGCTTCTTTGTCGGCGGAATTATTGTGGCACGGGTCATTTATGGGGGGAGGCCATCATGAAGATGCTGATTTATGGTCTGATTACAGGGATTGCGTTTGGGTTCCTGCTGCAAAAAGGTCGAGTGCTGCGCTACGACAAGCAACTTGGGGCGTTGCTGTTTAAGGATATGACGATCATCAAATTTATGCTCTCCAGTGTCCTGGTTGGAATGGTGGGGGTCTATCTGTTGGTCGACCTGGAGCTTGCAAAACTCAGTCTTAAAGCAACCGTCCTTGGCGGGAACATTATTGGAGGATTGATCTTCGGTATCGGCTGGGGACTCCTTGGCTATTGTCCAGGCACTTCAGCCGGAGCTCTGGCTGAAGGTCGTTGGGATGCCCTCTGGGGGATATTGGGAATGCTGGCGGGGGCAGCGGTATTTGCTGAAACTTTTTCGTTTATGAAAAAAACGGTCCTGACCTGGGGGGACTTCGGAAAAATCTCACTGCCTGGGGTGTTGGGGATAAATCATTGGATCATTATTGTAATCGCGATTCTTGGCGGATTTGCTCTCTTTAGATATTTTGAGAGAAAAGGGTTATAGCCAGTCGTCTGAACTGTGCTGGATCATAGGGGAATTTAAACCAGACTCAGAACCAACATCAGGGCGATTTTTTTGATAGTGACCATGATCGCCTCTTTAAGCATTGGATCGTTAAACATACCCAAAAGTCATTTCAATGCTAGCCTATTTCTGAGGGGTTTCCGCTTCCGGCTGAGAGTTTTTCGAGGTTACTTAGCTCAAAAAAAAGGCTCCCACCCCGGTAAATGGTCCGATGTGGGAAGGGAACCTCGATCCCCTGTTTATCGAAAGCGTATTTGATGCGTCGCTGGAATTTTCGGCCGACCGCCCCCTGCTCGATCGGCCGGATCTTACCGCATTTCGCGGCCGACCTGTTTAGTCACGTCGATCACCCGGGCCGTTTCCTACTTGTACGTGATATCGAGACCAAAGATCCAGGCTGACCAAATGAAGCCCTGGCTATGACCGGCCGGGGCTTCTTCGTTTCCATGTCTCGAATCTCGTGAAAAAGTACGCCCACTTCAGGAGGAAGTGGATTCGTCATGCTCGGCCAGTTCTTCGCGAATATAACGTTTGACATACTCTTGACCATTTCGGCTGGTTTTACTCAACGAGAGGAAGAGCAAAGCCCCGCACGCCAGGATGAACCAGCGCAGTTCCGGCAGCAGCAGCGCCAATAGCAGGGTGACCGGCACGATGAACGCCAGCCCCCAAATTCCACGCCGGCGTAATTTCACCAAGAGAGCCTCAGCGTCAGCCCGGTTAGTCAGTCCTTTTTTTTTTAACGAGAGACGCAATGATTCGTAATTACGCCGGTGCTTGTTCTGCATTCGTCCGAATGGGTCGTTGATATTCATGGTTTCATTTCTGTTAATGGTTTAAGGATTCTTATTTCCAGTATCACGGACGGTTTTGACTTTGTCAAAACAAACGGGATCAACCTGATTTGACAGATCTCCGAAACGGCCTTTGTTCAATTTACTGCCGTCTCAAATATCGTAAGCTTAGAGAACATGCCTCCAACTTTCCTTTGGGTTATAGTTCCGTAATTTTTCTGCCAATCGACTGGATAGGTGACTTGACTGGTCACTTATTGGTAGTAACGTTTACATCGAAGCCTAAAAGCCCCGTGCACTGAAACAAAAAAATCAGCTGTTGCTCGCTGCTGCCTCCCGAAGCAAGAAGGACTGCTCATGTCAAAAGAACATGCAGAAACAGGCAACTTACAGAGATTCTTGGCGCAAGTTGGTGCAGGCCTGGACCAGTTTTTAAAATTTGAGCACCCGGACTCATTGCACCCAGACCGAAACTGGCGAGAGTATCTCGACATCCCGCTGCCTCAACATGGCGTCGGTATTGAGCAGGTTGCCCAGGAGCTCCTCAACCAGATCATCCCGAACGGTTCACCTGTTCCAAGACCTGGATTCAGCTCCTTCATCACCACCGGCGCAACAACCGCATCGACCCTGGCTTCCACTGCGGCTAGCGTCGCGTCTCCGCAGCGCTATATGCACACCGCTTTTAACTTTCTGGAAGAGTTGTCTTTGCAATGGCTGGCAGAAATGTGCGGCATTCGGAATATGCAGGGGGTCTATAGCAGTGGCGGTTCAGTTGCCAACCTTGTCTCCCTGGGCGGGGCCCGGCAGTCCGCCTTTGAAAAAACAGGCCATGACCCTTCGGCAAACGGGGTTGACAGGCCGGTCTCTGTGTATGCCAGTGAAGAGTGTCATCACACGATTCAGCGTTCCTGTGGAGTCCTGGGTATCGGTCGACATGCAGTCAAGTTGATCCCATGCGATAATGAGGGCCGAATGCGCCCCGACCTTTTGAGACGGGCGATTAAAGAAGACAGGTCGGATGGAAGATTGCCGGTTGCCATCGTCGCCAATGCGGGGACAACCAACACAGGAGCCATCGATCCGATTCAGGAATTGGGTGAAATCGCCGTTGAAAATTCGATCTGGTTCCATGTTGATGGTGCTTATGGATTGCCCGGCATTCTGGACGGAAGGATCAGCCATCTTTACCAGGGACTTGAGTTGGCTGATTCGGTTATTGTTGATCCGCATAAATGGCTCGGCGCCTCGGTGGGTGTCGCGGCGACCTTTGTTCGGGACAGACAGGTTTTATACCGAGCATTCACCCAGGAACCTGCCGACTACCTGGAAGGGTCCGTAGAGCATAGCGAAGCTGCTGAAGTGGTGATAGAACACTCGCTCGACGACTTTGGCATCCCCTATTTTGATTTCGGTGTCGAGCTGAGTTCGCCCTGCCGCGGTGTAGTGGTCTGGGCATTGATTCGGGAAATAGGGGTTGAGGGGATGCGTCAAAGGGTGATTCGGCATAATACGATGGCCCGCTACCTGGCCCGGTGCGCCAAAGAACATCCGAATCTGCAAGTCCTGAGCGAGCCAACTCTTTCTATCTGCTGTTTCCGTTACGTCTCCCCCGACATCACGGATCTCGACGCGTTCAACCAGAGGCTCCATCGTCGTTTGATCAGGGAAAATGAATATATGCCCAGTACAACCCGGGTAAAAGGAACACTCGCTCTTCGGCCCTGTTATGTTGGGGCACGAGCGCACCAATCACAAGTGGACGGCTTACTGGACGCCGTTTTGAGAATCGGCCAGGAATTGACTGCGGAAGGGTGACGAAAGACCGCTTCGCTGCTGTGCAAGGACCCGATGACTTCAGATTCTCAAACAGCCGTCCCTGAAAACTGGATCAACCATTGAGCTTTATCTGAAATTTCCGAACACGAACATTGCAGCGGGAACTGATCCCCTTTGATGCTTGACGCTGTTATTTTCTTTTCCCGAAGGCGAACTGCGGCAGCAGGGTGCGTTTAATCACCGGAGGCAGGTAGCTGCCGTTGACGTAGCGCATATCCTCGATCGTGTAGAAGGCCTTGGGATTGTACTTCTTTATAATGGAAATAATCTTGGCAAGTTTTTTCCGCTTCACGACGCTGAAGATGACTTTGACCGGACCGGCTTCACCCTGGGCATCCACACTGGTCACCCCGTATCCTTCGTCCCAGAGAACACGGACCAGCTCGTTTGCCTCCTGGCGCGTTATGACCCTGATCAGCAGATTGCCCAGCGCGATCCTCTCTTCCAGCAAGACCCCGACATAGTTGCCCGCAGCGAAGCCAAGCGCAAAGGCAATATAAGTCTGCCAGGAGTTGAGGTTCTGCATAACCTGAGCGACCGCGACGAGCCAAATCAGTGCTTCGAAAAACCCGAGCAGGGCGGCCAGTCCCTTCAACCCCTTGGCGACAAAAATAATCCGCAGGGTTCCGATAGAGACATCCAGAATCCTGGCGAGAAAAACCAGCAACGGAATGATAAAAAAGGCCAGGAGCGTACTGTCTTGAAAAAGTTCCATATCGCTACTCTCTCTTCTGGAGATTTTAATTCGCCGGCGGTTATAGTCCCCTTTCTTTTAATGCACAAGCTAAATATACCGCTAAATAGCAAGATTATATGCAATTGGAGATATTGTTATTCAGGAAAACGGCAAATGTGCCCTGACGCTCACCGCCGTCCAGCGACAGAACGTCCTTCTCGCGATAGCGGGCTGAACTGTTCTGGCCGCTCTGCAAGTTGAGAATGTCAATCCCCAGGGCTATCTTTAAACGAAACCACGCCATCGAACAAGGAGCATTTATGGAAGACGTTCCCCTGGATAACCTCTGTCGACAGCTCCTCGCGCTGTCTCCAGATGCAATTTTATTTGCCGACCGTGAGGGCATCATTCGGCTTTGGAATAAAGGGGCGGAGATGACTTTCGGCTTCACCCGGAGCGAGGCGATCGGCCAATCCCTTGATCTGATCATTCCGGAGCGCCTGCGGGCTGTCCACTGGGAAGGCTATCGCCGGGTGATGAGCAGCGGGGAAACCCGCTACGGCAAAGGCCTGCTTTCAGTCCCCGCCCTACACCGTGACGGCCATCAGCTCTCCTGCGAATTTTCCATCGTGATGCTCAGGGATGAGACCGGCAGACTCATCGGGATCGGATCTATCATGCGTGACGTAACAGGGCAGAGGGATAGGGAAAAGGCCTTGCGGGAAGAGATAACAACGCTCAGGGCAGCGATTGGCGGTTAAAGGGATTGCCCCGCTCCCTCCTTGCTTTTCATCTGGGCGATAAACAGCGCCCACAGGGATCGATAGCCGTCTCGTCGATAACCCATCAAAAGACCGGCCACCCCGTTGGCAGGGTGGCCGGTCGTCTTGCGGAACTATGCGGCAATAGTCAGGAAGTCCTGATCAAGCCTGTTCAGCTGCCTGCCATCCGGCTCTGACCGCCTTGAGGTTGACCTCAAGCAGGGACGGCTTCCTGAAGGTATCGGCCAGGAAATCTTCCAGATCGGCCAGTCCGAACATGCCCGTCTTCTGCGCGACAAAACCGAGAACGACCACGTTGGCCGCCTTTACGGTTCCAGCTTCCGAAGCCAGGTCGGTCGCCGGCAGGGCGTAAACCTTGCCCTTCAAACCCTCCGGAACCTGATCGATCAGCGAGCTGTTGTAGATAATAAACCCGTTGCCCGGAACCGTCGGACCGAACTTGTCGAGTGAAGGCCGGTTCAGGGCGACCAGAACGTTCGGGTTTTCGACCGCAGGCGAACCGATGGCCTTTTTACCCACCACCACCGAGCAGTTGGCGACACCGCCGCGCATCTCCGGACCATAGGAAGGCAGCCAGGTGACCTCCATGTTCCTCTCCATCGACATCTGCGCCATCATCATGCCGAGCGACAGGATGCCCTGGCCACCGAAACCGGCGAACTTGAAGCGCAGCTCATCCTGCAGCATTTCGATCTTCTGACCGGTGTCTTCGTCATCGGCGGTCAGGCCCAGTTGATCAGCAATGGCATCGAATTCGACCCGCCTGCAGGGGCGCTCGACCGCCTCCCGCTCATCCGCCAGATCTTTGAAGACACCGAAAGGATACTGCTTGCTGACCACCTCGTCGATCCACTCGCAGGCTTCCTTCGGTTCTTTCCGCCAGTTGGTCGGACACTGGGAGAGCACCTCGATAAAGACATAGCCTTTCTTGTCCCGCTGGATTTCCAGTCCGCGCTTGATCACCTTGACCGCCTGACGGATGTTGCGTGGGTTGTTGACACCGACCCGGGCAACCAGGGTCGGGGCTTCCAGCCCGGCCACCATTTCCGCCATCCGCAGCGGGTAGCCATCATTCTTGATGCTGCGCCCGGTCGGCGAAGTCGCCGAAGTCTGGTCGATCAGCGTGGTCGGGGCCAGCTGGCCACCGGTCATACCGTAGATGTTGTTGTTCACGAAAAAGACGATCATGTTTTCGCCACGGTTGGCGGCATGGATCGCATTGCTGGTGCCGATCGCCGCCAGGTCACCGTCCCCCTGATAGGAAATCGTGATACTGTCAGGGTTGGCGCGGCTGACACCGGTGGCAACCGCCGAGGCCCTGCCGTGGGCGGCGGAAACGCTGGCGCTCTCAAAATAGTAGTAGATAAAGACGCCGCAACCGACCGGACCGACAAAAATAGTCTGATCCTGCAGGCCGAGCTCGGCAATCTGATCAGCGATAATCTTGTTCAGGGTCCCGTGTCCGCAACCGGGGCAGTAGTGGGTGGTTTTCTGCATGCTCGGCTTGCGTTCGAAGGTATCGAAGAAGGCCGGAGATTTCTGATAAACCTTAGTCATTTCTTCACCTCCTGCAACAACGCTTCCGCCTGCTCGACCAGCTCACCCAGTTCGGGCAGGTTGCCGCCGACCCGGCCATAGTGCTTGACCTTATGCCCCGGCAACGCGAGGCGGACATCCTCGACAAACTGACCGCGACTCAGTTCCACCGACAGAACCGGGATACCCGGTTTGACGAACTCCTGATAGGTCTTGCTCGGGAAAGGCCAGAGGGTCTGTGGACGGATCAGGGTGGCATCGACACCGCACTCGTTGAGCTTGTCGACAACACTGCGCAGCATCCGGCCGGTGATGCCATAGCCGGTGAGCACGATGTCAGGAACATCTGCCCCGTAGATTTCCGCCCTAGCTTCTTCGTCGGTGATCTGCTGGTATTTGCTGTGCAGCCGGTTGATATGGGCTTCCATGTCGTCAAAATCGAGGTAGATGGAGGTGACCAGGTTGTCGTTGCTCTCAGCTGTGGTATCGAGCGCCCAGGGCTTCTCGGAGCGATGGGTCTTTACTTCGCGGATATCGATCGGTTCCATCATCTGCCCGAGGGTGGCGTCGGTCAGGATAAAGACCGGGCTGCGCCACTTGTCGGCCAGGTCGAAAGCCTCGATGCTCATCCGGTAGGTTTCTTCGACCGATGCAGGGGCCAGAACGATGGCACGGTAATCTCCGTGACCGCCCCCTTTGACGACCTGGAAGTAGTCGCTCTGCTCCGGGCCGATGTTGCCCAGACCGGGCCCGACCCGCTGCACGTCGACAATGACACAGGGCAACTGGGCCCCGGCCAGGTAGGAGATGCCCTCCATCTTCAGACTTATCCCCGGGCCGGAACTCGCAGTCATGACGCGCTGCCCCGAGGACGCAGAGCCAAAGACCATATTGATGGCCCCGACTTCGCACTCGGCCTGGACAAAAACTTTGCCCAGCGGCAGAAAATACTCACTGGCGGCATGGGCGATCTCACTCGCGGGCGTGATCGGATAGCCGTAATAGGCATCGCAGCCGGCGACGAGGGCACCGATCACCACCGCCTCGTTTCCTTTAACCAATTTTTTCAAAACAGACTCTCCTGATGTTGGTGCAACCTGAAAACGTAGTCTCCCATAGATGCAGGATACCAAGAACAGCCCAGCCGGGGTTTATCTTGTTCGTGGAGATCCTTGCGGCCTGGCAGCTGGTGGCCTTTTCGTCACGGGCGTATGACGGTGACCGCCCCCGGCTCCGGGCAGACCAGATAGCAGTTGGCGCAGCCGATACAGCCTTCTTTTGCAACCACGGTGGTCGGATAGCCGAGTTCGTTGATCCTGTCGGACGCCTCAAGAATGCCCTTCGGGCAGTGAATGATGCAGAGCCCGCAGGCCTTGCACAGTTCCTCGTGAATAATCACTGACGGTTTGGTCTTTTCCTGTTTAGTTTCCACTTTTTCCTCGAATACTTTGGCCTTTATGCCGAGTTGCTCACAGGCCATCTCACGCAGTTTGTATTTCTGAATCTTGCCGCTGGCGGTCATCGGGTAGACATCAACGAAGAACACGTGCTTCGGTTTTTTGTACGGTGCAATCCGGCTGCGGGTGAAATCGATGACATCCTCCTCGGTCATGTCCGCGCCCTCTTTACGGATGATAAAGGCACCAACCACTTCACCGTACTTCTCATCGGGTATACCGACCACCTGAACGTCAAGGACACCCTCCATGGTGTAGAGGAATTCCTCGAGCTCGCGCGGGTAGATATTCTCTCCTCCGCGGATGATCATATCCTTGATCCGGCCGGTGATCTTATAATAACCCTCAGCATCGACTTCCGCCTGGTCTCCGGAGTGCAGCCAGCCGTCGGCATCGACAGCTTCGGCGGTCTGCTCCGGCATGTTGTAGTAGCCTTTCATGACGTTGTAACCGCGACAACAGAGTTCTCCCCGTTCGCCGACACCGACCTCCTTGCCGGTATCCGGATCGACCAGCTTGACCTCAATCTCCGGCAGCTTGGCGCCGACGGTGCTGGTGCGCTGGACCACCGAATCATCGGTCCGGGTCTGGGTGATAACCGGGGATGCTTCGGTCAGCCCGTAGGCGATCGTGATGTCGGTGCAGTGCATCTTCTCCATGACCTGGCGCATGGTCTCTTCAGGGCAGGGAGAACCGGCCATGATGCCGGTACGTAGTGAACTGAGATCGAACATGTCAAACATCGGGTGCGCCAGCTCGGCAATGAACATGGTCGGTACGCCGTAGACTGCGGTACACTTTTCCTTCTGTACGGCCGCCAGCACCAGCAGCGGATCGAACAGTTCCAGCGGCACCAGGGTGGTGCCGTGGGTCAGCGCAGCCATCACCCCGAGCACACAGCCGAAGCAGTGGAACAGAGGTACCGGCAGGCAGAGCCGGTCGGCCTCGGTGAACTTCTGCCGGTCACCGATGTAGTAACCGTTATTGAGAATGTTGTAGTGACTGAGCATGACCCCCTTCGGAAACCCGGTAGTCCCGGAGGTGTACTGCATGTTGATGACGTCATGCGGATCGAGGGACTCTTTGATGCGGTTCAGTTCATCGTTGTCATACTGGTCACCGAGCAGCATCAGTTCACGCGTGTTGTAGAGGCCGCGATGCTTTTCCTGTCCGATAAAGATGACGCTCTTCAGCGCCGGGAACTTCTCGCTCTGCAACTGCCCCCGTTGACAGGAAGAGAGTTCGGGGATCAGTTCGTTGAGGGTCTGCAGGTAATCGTGATCCCGGAAGCTGTCGATCAGCACCAGTGCCTTGAGATCGGCCTGACGGACCAGGTACTCCAGTTCGAAGCTGCGGTAGTGCGTGTTGATAGTCACCAGGACCGCGCCGATTTTGGCGGTAGCGAACATGAAGGTGGTCCAGTCCGGGACGTTGGTCGCCCAGATGCCGACGTGGTCACCCTTGCCGATCCCGATCGCCAGCAGGCCCTTGGCCAGCTGGTCGACCCGCTCGTTGAACTGGCGGAACGTGAAGCGCAGATCACGGTCCGGGTAGACAATGAATTCATGGTCCGGCAGACGCGCCACCTGATCCTCGAAAAAAGCACCGATGGTTTTATCTGTATAAGGCATTGAAACTCTCCGAACTAGCAGGGTGCGTAGACGACGGCCAGAATTTTTGCGGTTTCGTCACCCTTGGCGTGGACATCGTGGGGAACGACCGAGTCGTAGTAGATGCTCTGCCCTGCTTCCAGTTCGTAAGTGGTCTTGCCGTAGCTGATCTGGATGGCGCCGGAAAGCACGTAGATAAATTCCTCGCCTTCGTGACCGGAGAGCGGCGGAGCTTCACCGCTGCGTGGTTTGACGTCGATCATGAAGGGTTCCATGTGGCGATCTTTTTTACCGGCGGCCATGGAGTAAAAGTCGAGGTTGCTGCTGGTCGCCTCGGGATCTTTTCCGGAAAAACGGATCACGTTGGGAGACTGGGTCGACTTGAACACCACCGGTCCCTCCAGCGGGTCATCGTCGAGCAGCGTGCCGAGACGGACACCCAGGGCGCGCGAAATTTCCATCAACGGCGTGAGGGACGGGACCAGGTCACCATCCTCGATCTGCCGGATCTGTTCGACATGGCATTGACTCTGCTCGGCCAACTGCTCGATCGTCATCTGCTTGGCATCGCGCAGCTGGCGGAGCTTGGTTCCGATCTTGTTTTCAGCAGACATCGCAACTCCTTTTCAGCGTTTTGATTATTGCAATTCAGGTGTTCAGCGGGAACTCTCAGAACGTAATAAACTGCCCGATCTGATACCAATCGTCAAGACCGAAGTTTGACCCTTATAAACCAATGTTTTTGTTGGATAAACTGCCCGGCTTCGGGGGAGGGAGGAGAATGACAGCGGTCGCAGAGGCCCCCTTTCCGGCAGATTCTTTTTCCGCCCTGCGGAGAACATGCTATAAACGGGGCGACAGGCACTCAGGCCCGGCAGCAATAACGCTCCGGACATTTCCCGGAATATTTGCAGTGAAACACGTCAGGACAGTCCGCGATGAAGACCATCGATCTTTCACACCCGATCCATCCGGAAATCCCGGTCTATCCCGGAACGGAACCACCCCAGATCACGCCTGCCAACAGTATTGAACGGGACGGCTTTGCCGAAATCCTGATTTCGATGTATTCGCACACCGCAACCCATATCGACGCCCCCTGCCACCTGCTGCCGCATGGCAAATCTCTCGACCAGTTTCCGGCCGGCCATTTCATTGGCACGGCGGTGGTTATCGACCTGCGTTCTAGGACCACCCCCGAGATTGCTCTGAAACATATAACGCTCTTCGCGGAGCAGCTCAACGGGGTCGACTTCGTGCTGCTGAACACCGGCTGGTCCGTGCACTGGGGCAAGGCGAACTACTTTGAGGGGTATCCCTATCTGTCAGAGGAAGCCGCTGACTGGCTCAGCAGCTTCCCCCTGCGCGGGGTGGGCATAGACACCATCTCCATCGATCCGCTCGACAGCCCTGATCTTCCGGCCCATCGGCAACTGCTCGGCAACGACTTTATCATTATCGAAAACCTGACCAACCTGCAGGCTGTCAGCAGCAGGTGCACCTTTTCCTGCCTGCCGCTGCCGGTCCGCGGGGCGGACGGGTCACCGGTCCGGGCTGTCGCCATTGAGAATTGTGGAGATTCAGAAACAAACCGAGGAGAACATGATCATGACCAGCTATTTTGATCAGTTGGCCAGCAGCTGGGACCAGAACCCGATGAAGGTCGAGCGGGCCCGGGCAACAGCAGAACAGTGTCGGCAGACCGCTTTATCGAGCAGGGCAAGCCTGCTCGATATCGGTGGAGGAACCGGCCTGCTGAGCATCTTCCTGAAGGATGATTTTAAAACCATCACCATAGCGGACACCTCCAGCGAGATGCTCAGGGTGGCCCGGGAGAAAATCGCCGTAGCCGGAATCGAGAACATCCGAACCTGCCTGCTGCAGCAGGATATCTCTGAGCTCACCGGCAGCTTCTCGGCCATTATCAGCCTGATGACCCTGCATCACGTAGACGACCTTGACGCTTTCCTGGGTCACGCCGCAGACCTGCTGAGCACCCGTGGCACACTGATGATCGCCGACCTCTACCTTGACCAGGATGGCTCTTTCCATAAACACGTTGGCGACTTCCAGGGGCATGACGGGTTCGACATCGATCAGCTCTCGCAAAAGCTGGTGAATGCGGGGTTTGCAGTCAGACAGGTCAAGCCCTATTATAAAATCAGAAAAACCAATCGGGACGGCGCGGAACAGGATTATCCCCTCTTTTTCATGGTCGCGGAAAAGAGCTGAGCAGGATTATCCGATCTCGGCAGTAGGGATCTCCCAGCGATAGCGGTTGAGGTCGATCTTCCCTTCCGGGTCAAAGCACACCCCCTCCGCCTCCAGCAGATCCCGCTGCAGGAGGTTCCCTTCACCATTCCGCCTCGGGCTGACCCTGCCCTGACGGTTGATCACCCGCTGCCAGGGGACATCGCTGCGGCCTCCCAGTGCCGCCATGGCAAACCCTACCGTCCGGGCGCTGCAGCCGACCAGTTCGCCGATCTGGCCATAGGTCATCACCAAGCCGGCGGGAATGCTCCGGACAATCTGATAGATAGACTGATAGAGTGACTGCGGTTCCGGTTTGGGCATCTGGTGGCCTATGCTCTCGTCATCGTCCAAGGTTACCTATTTATTTCAGCAGGTCGGCAGAGGCCAACCGGGCGAATGCGATGCTGCGCCGTTCTCTGCTCTGCTGCAGGGCAAAACCCTGCTCGCGGACTGCCGCTTCGATGCCCGACATATGCAACGCTCCCCAGGGGATGACGACGCTGTCATATTTTTTCAGAGCAGCGGCAAGGTGACCGAGAACCACCTGGTTCCGTCTGTCGACAAGATCATACATGATCGTCTCGCTCGCCGACGGGGGAAGATTTTCCTCTGCCCATCCGCGAAACGCCGTGACACCGTCTATCAGGCTGGCACCGCTCAGCAGGTGGGCTGCCATGGCGTTGATGAATTCGAGCGTCAGCGGGTCAAACTCCCGCAGATCAATGTCGGCCCCGGCAACGTCTGGAATCCCCGGCTGCGCCCCATTGAAGTCCTCCCGGTAGATCTGCTCGATATCGACATGCCGGCCGGGCAGCCGCATCCTGTGCTGAGCGGACAGCCCGAGTGAATCGGCGATTTTAGCGTAACTGAACTCCCCGCGAAGCAGACCGTCCTGGTCGGATACGCCTTCGCTGAGGACCAGAACCGGCTCTGCCGAGATCGACCGGCTCAGTTCGTCATAATAATCCTGATCGCCGACATGAATCATCCCCGCAAGGCGCACCGTTTTGTCCTCCTGCCGGTAGATCCGTTCTGCCATGTAAAGACCATCAACTCCCAGACGGACAAATCCCCCGGAAAGCCGATCAACATAACCTGTCGCTGCGGAGAAACCGAAGAAGAGCAACACAATGGGGAGAAACAACAGGTTGCCGAGGGAGAACCACAGCAGGTTTCCCAGCCCGAAGCCCTTGCCGGGAAACATCTCGCCGTTCATGAGCAGGCTGCTGCCGTTTTTAATGCGGAACCAGGCAAGGGCGAACAGCCCCAGCAGGACCTGGACAGCGGCGGCGGAAAGCTCAGGGACGAATGGATCGACCATGGCGGCCATGGGCCACAGCCCGGCAACAGACCAAAGCAGCAGAAAGATCTGTGGCAGAAAGATTTTTTTGGGCAGATGGCGGTTTAAGCCGAAACAGGGATAGAGCAAAAGCGCCAGAACCACGACAAGAAAACCGAACAGGTCGAAAAGCATGGCGGGAAATCGACCCGACATGATTTCAGGATGCACTCCCGCCACCAGGGTCATCCCCCCATGGCCGATCAGCAGCAGCTGGACAAGATTGGCAAACTCTCTCACCGCAAACTCCGAAACACCGCGGGCACTGCCCGTTTCAGAAAAAAAATACAGAACAGCTTAATTTGTACGCGAACCGTCGCTTCTGCGCAAGTGACGCCGGGCGGATGGGCTATACTTCTAGATATCAACTGTAGGGCTGTTGTGGAAAATCTGCTGCAGGACAGGATAACCGCATTTTTTCAACCGGTCGCTTTGCGAGGAGCCGATCATGGTCTTTGTCAAGAAGCTGAAACTTGATGTACTCAAACCCCACGTCCCCAACGTCCTGGAGCTGGCCAGGGCAATCGCCGATCAGGGTCGTGACTACCGCGTCTCTATTGTTGTCATGGAGGTCGATGAAAAGACTGAAACGGTAGAAGTCCTGATCGAAAGCGAGGATATCCTGTTCGAGAATGTCGCCGACATTATCCGCTCGCTCGGGGCATCCCTGCACAGTATCGACGAAGTTCACGTCACCAACCAGCCCGTTCCTGATTGACCGGCTGAACGGCAGTGACAACGATGGAGATCCTGCGAGAGCTGAAACTCCTGATCCGGATTACCCGCACCCACAACATCGCCCGCCGCTATTTCGTAGTCAACGGCTTTGACGGAGCGCTGACCATGCTCGGCATGATTATGGGATTTTATGTCTCCGAGGCGGCGACCACCGAAGTGATAGTCAGTGCCTGCCTGGGGGCGGCCATTGCTCTGGGAATGAGCGGCATCAGCAGTGCCTACGTCAGCGAAGCGGCGGAGCGGCGCCAGGAGTTGCGGGAACTTGAATCGGCCATGATCAGAGACCTTGGTGACGCTGCACATGGGCGGGCGGCGCGACTGGTTCCTCTGATCATTGCCCTGGTCAACGGCCTGTCTCCCCTGCTTATTGCGCTGGTTATCATAGCGCCACTCTGGCTGAACGCCATCATCCCGACATCACTGGCGCTGTCTCTGCAGATTGCCATCGCCGTTGCCTTCGTCATCATCTTCATGTTCGGCATGCTGCTGGGGAAAGTCAGCGAAACATTCTGGCTGTTTTCCGGCCTGCGCACTCTGAGCATCGGCGCAATAACCTGTCTGATCATCTTTCTGCTTTCCATGTAAAGCAAATGCCGGCGCGGAGCGCCGAGCGCGAGGAGGGCAGCCCCTTGATGGCTACTCGGACTGATGTTCCAGTTCTGCCAGCAGACCTTCAAGAAGCGCGTATTGATTGTAGAGGGTCATGATGTCAATTTTACTGATTTCGTCACGGAAACCGTGCAGCTTGCCGATCGGCAGCAGGAAACTGCTTAAAATATCTGCGGCGCCCCCCATCAACCCGCAGGCGCTGAAATTAAGGACAGGCACCGACATCTCCCCGGTGAACCAGCTCCGCTGAGGCAGCAGGCCACCGACATGGTTGAACTTCAGGCCGTAGCTCACATCAGCATAGAAATCCGTCTCCATGAAAGGCAGGTAATCGGAAACAGCCGTATTTGAGGACGATTCCTGGGCCAAAGGAATTGCCCGCTTTTTTGCCACCGCCTGGGCCAGGTAAGACAGATGAGGATCGGAGACTCCTGCGGTGACACAGTTGCCTGCACCTGTCACGCCGACAGAATCAACATTGATGACGTACTTGATCCGCTCTCTTTCATCATCAGACAGGCGTGCGATATGAGCCCTGCTTCCCCGCAGGCCCGATTCTTCCGCCCCGGGGAAAAGGAACCGGTAGCTGTAATAGTGTTCTCCGCTGCTGAGTTCGTCAGCCAGTTGCAGGACTACCGCAACCCCGGAGGCGTTATCAATGGCGCCATCGGAGAGATAGGTGGGAGAAATGATCGGGTCGAGGAAGCCGTTGATCAGGAGACTGACAAAAGAGAATGGGTTAGCATCGGTTTTATCGTAGTGGGCAATCAGATAGATGGTCTCTGCTGAGCGACCGGGGATTTCAATGATCAGGTTACGCTGCAAACTGAACCAGTCAATCCCCTCGGAACGGCTGAGGCCAGCCAGTCCCAGGCTGTCGACATAACGGTTCAGGGCGGCGAATCGTCCGAGGTTCCCTCCGCCATTGACAACCGCTTCGAGAGTCCCGCGCAGGCCTTCAGCTTTTAGCACCGTCCCGGAATCACTCCCGATCTCATCCGGCACAGGTGGCGCAACCATCTGGCAGGCACCGAGCAGACCCAGCAGAATTATCGCGGACAGGCTTTTCAGCAGGGTCTTGACGAATTGCAAAGAGAGAAATTGGCGCACTGGCATCCTTAGTAAATAATAATTGGTGTTATCAAATTAAAATAAACTTAACACAAAGGGCGCTGTGGAGCAAATTATTTTTATGTGCCAAGGAAAGGCGGCTTCGATGACAAGATCGTCGCCCGGAATCAGGAAATCCGCAGAGAAGCTGTTATTCTTTAATTTCGGACGAGAAGATGAAAGCTGAAAGGCAGGTCAAGGAGGCGATGATGAGTGTCTATCGAAAATGGTATTGCAGCTGCTCAGGCCGACCCGAAGAGCTCGTCTACAATGACCAGTTTGAGGACGAGGCGGGAGAGCCTGAATGTTCGAGATGCGGTGCTTCTCCGTCAAGCGATCCGAAGCACACGATCAGCTTTCGTGACCAGGAAGAATGGGACGATTGAGGTTCAGCTCGAGAATCACGCATCCTCGTCCCTGGTGAAAAAGAGAAATGCCATGGCCGGCCTGCGACTGGCATCACGCATGGCAAACTGCATCCGGTCGAAATCCCATCCCTGAGCCGTCCACTCATTGACAATTTTCTCAAGAGCCAGGTCATCTACCTGACTGGTCTCAACAATCTTGTAAGTCAGCATTCAACTTTCCCCCGGCAAAGATTTTTTAATCAAGAGAAGACTTGCCAATATGTTACCTTTTTAGTATTATTTCAATCAGGCAACAACATTTCGGCGCTCCCGACTCCCTCCTGGTCGGGGCGCCTATTTTTTATCCGTGACAGGTCAATCCGCGGTCTGCCTCTCCAGCCAGCGCACCCGCTCAATCAGAGGCGGATGGCTGTAATAAACGGCACTGTAAAAAGGATGCGGGTGCAGTTGGCTCAGGTTTTCCCTGGCCAGCAACACCAGAGCGGTTGCCAACTCCTTCCCTCCCCCGACCAGATCAACGGCAAACCTGTCAGCCTGGCGTTCCTGCCGACGCGACCACCAGCTGTTCACCGGAGTCCAGAAGAAACCGGCCAACCCGCCGAGCCAGCCGAGGAGCAGGACCTGTCCGCTGAAGCTGAGATGGTCGAGTCCGAACCAGCCGGGCAGAGACTGGGTTCTCAGCAGAAGGAACCCGCCGAAACAACATGCCAGGATCAGGATCTGACTTTTGACCAGTCGCTGACGAACATGACCGCACTGCCAGTGCCCGAGTTCATGAGCCAGCACAGCCAGCAGCTCTTTTTCATGCAACTGGTCAAGCAGGGTATCAAAAAACACGACCCGCTTAACCCGGCCGATACCGGTAAAATAGGCGTTGCTGTGGCCGCTGCGCCGCGAGGCATCGACCTGAAGGACGCTGCCGGCTTCCAGCCCGACCTTGCCCAGCAACTGACGGACCTGCTCGGCCAGGGCGATGTTTTTCAGTGGCTCCATTTTAAAGAACAGGGGCTCAATCAGGACCGGGGACAGGTAGAGCAGGAAGACCGTCAACACCGCCCAGAAACCCCAGACCCAGAGCCACCAGCTGTGCGGAAAGGCTTGAACCAGCAGCAGCGCTCCACCCACCAGAAGAAGAAAGAGGACCCCGCCAACCAGCAGAGACTTGACTAGGTCGGCACACCAGAGACCAAGACTCATCCGGTTGAAGCCGAAGCTGGCCTCGATGACAAAATTACGATAAAGGGAAAAAGGCAGGCCGAGCAGCGACTGCCCCACGGCCAGCAGGGCGAAGAAGAGCAGACCCTCACTGACCGGTCCGGCAGCAACGGAACCAACCAGCTGATCGTACCAGGGGAGCAGTCCGCTGAAGAGAAAGCACAGGATCAGCAGTCCACTGCTGCCCTCCTCCACCAGCCCGACCAAGCCCTTGGCGCGGCTGTACTCGCGGCTCCGCTGAAGGCGATGGGCATCGATCTGGCCGGCGAATGCGGCAGGCAGATCAGCTCGACGCTGCTGGTACCGGAGGTTCAACCAGTCGAGCAGCAGACGCAACCCCAGGACCAGCAGGGCGAGGCCAAAGAGCAGGAGTTTCAGACTCATGGCTGAACCCGCGCCCGCCGCAGCAGATCCCCCGGCTCAGCCCACTCGGGCAACTCCAGCCTGACTTGAGCATTCGGCTGGCTGACAGGTTGCTCTACCCCCTGCAAATCAGTGATCCGTCCGATGCAAAACGTCTGCTGCCGCATGGCCGGAGCAATCAGTTCGACCTCCTCGCCGGGCATAAAACGGTTCTTGCCATCAATGAAGAGACCACTCTCTCCCCGGCGGACCACCCCGATATAATCGTGGGTTCTGATGTAGTGGGTATCGACAGGATTCACCTTGGCATCCTCGCGGCCGAAGAGGAAACCGGTATCATAGGGACGATGGCTGACCATCTCGAGTTCCCGGCCCCATTGGGGGTCATACCTGTCGTCTCCGGCCAGGATCCGGTCAAGTGCAGCGCGGTAGACACGGGTCGTCGCCGCGACATAGTAAATCGTCTTCATCCGCCCCTCGATTTTGAAGCTGGAGACCCCAGCATCCACCAGCAGCGGCAGATGCTCGACCAGGCAGAGATCACGGCTGTTAAAGAGATAACTGCCGCGGGCATCCTCCGCGAAGTCCATCTCCTCATTCGGACGCATCTCTTCAACCACCGAGTAGTTCCAGCGACAGGGCTGCGCACAATCACCGCGATTGGCACTGCGTCCGAGCAGGGCGGCTGACAGCAGACAGCGCCCGGAGTAGGCGACACACATGGCCCCGTGAACGAAGCACTCCAACTCCATCTCAGTCGCATCGGAAAACTGGCGGATATCCCCCAGGGTCAGTTCCCGGGCCAGATTGACCCGACAGGCCCCGTTCTGCCTCCAGAACTCGGCCGCAGCCGGGTTGCAGGTATTCGCCTGGGTAGAGACATGAATAGGCCGGTACGGGTCGACCTGCCGTACCTGGGCGAGCACCCCCGGATCGGCGACGATATAGGCATCCAGCTCGAGCGGCCGCAACTCCTCAAGGAGGTCGTTCAGGGCTCCGAATTCTCCCGGTTGCAGGGACGCATTCAGGGTGAGATAAAGCCGGACACCAGTTGCTGCGGTCAAGGACCTGGCACGGGACAACTCATCCAGGCTGAAATTCCCTGCATTGGCACGTAACCCGAAAGCCCCGACCCCAAGGTAGACCGCATCCGCACCAAAGCGTATCGCTGTCTGCATTTTTTCCAGATCACCGGCCGGAACCAGCAGTTCATACTGTTTATTTCTGTGACTCGTCACTATTGCCCATCCTCACACAGATCAATGTCTCTCCAGGCCGCACAGCCTCACGGAATACCGGAGCATAACATAACCGAAAACCAGGTGCAGCAGCCAACTTTTACCGCTTGAGATCCGTTGACTGAGAGCTTTCAAACTTGACAACCTCCTAATAAGTCTATAATTTTTACGAAATCACTAGAATCAGGGGACAAATGAAACCTACAACGCCCAACACCTCAGAATGGCGACCGCTTGTTGTCGCGACCCTTGCCCTGCTGCTGACCATCCCGTTGGCGGCCTGCGCTCCGCCCTCGACGACGGATCCGGCACTGGACAGCAAACTGACCCGCCTGCAGCAACAACAGCAACAACAGCAGCAGGTCCTGGTTCAACTTCAGCAACAACTGGAGCAGCTCCAGCAACAGCTGACCCTTCAACCCCCGGTTGCGGCCATCACGGAAACCGTGAAGCCGCCACCGGAACCGACCACCACGGATGAGCAAAAACCGGAGAGCCGACTCCTGGCAGGCGCGGGTGAGATAACCGTTATGACTGAGGCGGCCGGGCTTTACCTGGAGGCATTCTCGGCCCTGACGATGGGCCGCTATGAACAGGCCGGTAACAGCTTCAGCGACTTTCTCGCCCGCTACGCGGATCATCGCTATGTCAACAACGCCCGTTACTGGCTGGCTGAAACCGAGATTGCCCGGGGCCTCCAGCAGCAGGCGCTGAACAATCTGTTACTGGTTGCCAACGACAGCGGTCAAACCGGCAAAGCGCCGGCCGCTCTTGCCCGACTGGCTGAAATCTACCAGCAGCAGAACATGCAACAACAGGCGGAAACAATTCTCCACCAGTTGCGCACCCGATTTCCGCAAAGTCGGGAAGCACAACTCTTTAACCGGAGTGATCAGGCTCAATGATCCGCTGGATCAGTCAAGAGCGGACGACTCCGCAACATGAGGGAATCGATGAATAAACAGATCTGCACCTGGCTATCGCTGTTGACCCTGATGCTGACAATGGGTTTTGCCCTGCCGACCTTTGCGCTTGAGCAGGAACAGACCTATATCATCAAGAAGGGGGATACTCTGTGGGGGATTTCAGACCGTTTCATCAACGACCCCTACTACTGGCCCAACCTCTGGGCCAACAACCCTGACATCACCAATCCCCATCTGATTTATCCCGGCGACCAGATCCGGATTTTCGGCGGACGGATGGTTCTGGTCCCGACCTACCCCTCAGGCAAAGCGGCAGAGCAGCAGGAAGCTCCCGCAGCAGAAACAACACCTGCAGCCAAAGCGCCACCTGCAGTCGTGGAGAAGACCACGCTGAAAACCGGTGGCGGCAGTGAGGGGTTCATTCATGCCGGAGAAAAGCCTCTCGGCATCATCGTTGACTCGGTCGACAACCGGTCCCTGCTGACGGAAGGGGATACGGTTTTTCTCAAGATGAATGATCCGGCTGTCGTCAGCGTCGGAGACACCTACGGACTCTATAAACGAGGGGAAAGGGTCATCCATCCGACAACCGGAGAGAGCTATGGGAACATGATGCACGATCTCGGCTATCTGCAGGTGACCAGCCTCCAGGACAAAATCGTGACCGCGAAGATCGGCAAGGTGTTCCGCGAAATCGAACGGGGTGCAGAGCTGTATGACTACGTCCCCCCGGTGATGGAGATTTCCCTGAAAAAGGCAAAGAACGAGCTGGAGGGCCATATTCTGGCGACCCAGTCGGAAAAACTGACCCAGGGACAGCATGACGTCGTCTTTGTCGATCTCGGCCTCGAAGACGGACTGAACGTCGGCAACCTGCTCTATATTACCCGGCCCAGAACAGTCACCGAAAAAAGTCTTTTGACGCCGGACACGCAACTGCCCGACGACCTGCTTGGCGCGGCAGTGATCATCGAGTCACGGGCAAAAACCGCCGCGGCACTCATCGTGAAGAGCGTCAAGACCATCTACCGCGGCGACCAGGTCCTGTCGGTCACTGAATAGCCCTGTTCGCAAAACGGTCATATCAGAAAAAGGATTGAATCAGGTTCAATCCTTTTTCTTTATTCGCCGAACATTTCCGGAGGGGGAAAATGTTTCATCACGACGAAGACCTTCTCAGGCTCCACCTGGTTCCCGGGCTGGGGCGCAGCTCGCTCTTCAAGCTCAGGGACCGCTTCGGTTCTTTCACCGCGGCACTCGCCGCGACTCCGACCCAACTGCAGCGACACGGAGAACTTTCGCCAGCGGTCATCGACGCCCTTGTCAATTTTGACGAAGGCAGGTTCCGTCTGGTACGCAGGCAGATGGAACAGCTCAAGGTCCGCCTGATCTCCTACTGGGACGACGACTATCCGACACCACTGAAACAGATACATGATCCGCCGGCCCTGCTCTACCTGCGCGGGAGGCTGCCGGAGAAGGATGCTTTCGCAATCGTCGGTTCACGACTGGCGACCTCTGGAGGGCTGCAGGTCACCCGGGACATTGCATCTGAACTTGCATCACGAGGAGTCACGATAGTCAGTGGCCTGGCGCGGGGGATCGATACGGCGGCCCACCTTGGCGCGCTGGATGCGGATGGCGCCACTATAGCGGTGCTGGGATGCGGGATTGACCGGGTTTACCCCCCGGAAAACAGCCGGCTGTTTCACCGGATATTGGAGCAGAATGCCGTTATTTCCGAGTTCCCCCCTGGCACTCCCCCATTGGCGGGTCACTTCCCCGGTCGCAACCGGATCATCAGCGGACTCAGCCGTGGTGTTCTGGTTGTTGAAGCGGCATGCGGTAGCGGTTCCCTGATTACCAGCGAGTTCGCCCTGGAACAGGGCCGGGAGGTTTTTGCGGTGCCCGGATCGATCAAGCACAAAACCAGCAGCGGACCCAACCAGCTGCTCAAGGAGGGGGCTGTGCTGGTCACCGGCGCTGACGATATTGTGCAGCTGCTCTGGCCGATGCTCCCTTCAGGCAAACAGCAGAAAACGGACACCGATTTCATTAAGGGGCTTGACATCAGACAGCGAAGCGTCTATCAACTGCTTGACACAGACCCCCAACATATCGACGAAATCGGCCGGAAATGCAACTTGACTCCCATGGACGTTTCGGCTATTTTACTCGACCTAGAACTCCAGGGAGGAGTGCAGGCTCTGCCCGGTCGCTATTATATCCGTGGCCAGTTGCCATAGCGAGGTTTAGTGCGTGAACGAGTCCTGGCAATCGTTAACCTGATTGCTAAATATGTGCTGGGCACCGACGACGCTCCGATCAGTGAACAGGATCTGGTCACGGAACTGCTGTCTGTCGGCTTTGAGGCTGAGGAAATCAGCGATGCCTTCTCCTGGATGGAAGCGGTTGCGCTGCAGCCGTCTCCTGCCGCAACGGCCGCAACGGTCTCGCTGGAACAACCGACCTACCGGATCTTCAGTCGTGAAGAACGGCAGGCACTGGAACCGGAGGCCCTTGGTTTTCTGGTCCGCCTGAGAACCCTCGGGATTCTCTCCGATGCGGCCCAGGAAGAGGTCATTGAACGCGCGGTACAGTCTGCTGAAGACCCGATCAGCCTCCAGGAGATCAAGCTGATTTCAGCCTTGACACTGCTGTCCCACTCAAGCAACCTGTGGCAGCGAGAAATCGACTGTTTTTTTGACAGCAACTGGGCACGCATTTATCATTGACCCGAACGGGGCTGCGCTACTGTCGCAGCCTTTTTCGTTCGGGCTTCTGCACAATCAATCTAACCACGAACGAGGATCGAATGGCACAATCGCTGGTGATTGTTGAATCTCCCGCCAAGGCGAAAACCATAGAGAAATTTCTCGGCAAGGGCTACAAGGTTCTGGCCTCCTATGGTCACGTGCGGGCGCTGCCCAGCAAGCAGGGGTCTGTCGACGTTGAGCATGATTTCTCTCCCAAGTATCACGTTCTTCCGGAGAGCAAGAAACATATCGACCTGCTGAAAAAAGAGCTGGCCAAAAGTGATGAACTGATTCTCGCCACGGACCTCGACCGGGAAGGGGAAGCCATTGCCTGGCATCTTCTGGAAGCGCTGGGGATCGACGAGGCGGCCGACAAGCCAAAGGTCAAACGGGTCACCTTCCACGAGATTACCAAGCCGGCAATAGATGCAGCCATGGCCAGCCCTCGCCGGATTGCCCGCGACCTGGTCGACGCCCAGCAGGCCCGTTCCATCCTAGACTATCTGGTCGGCTTCAACCTCTCACCGTTCCTCTGGAAAAAAATTCGCTACGGTCTCTCTGCGGGACGTGTCCAGTCGGTCGCCTTGCGCCTGATCTGCGAGCGTGAAAATGACATTGAATCCTTCAACCCTCAGGAATACTGGACCATTGAGGCCCTGCTGACAAACTCTGAAAAGGTCAGCTTCAGTGCCAAACTGCACAGCCGCAATGGAAAAAAACTCGACAAATTTGACCTTGCCAATCAGCAGCAGGCCGATGCGGTCGTGACCGACCTTCAGGCGGCGGAATTCCGGGTTGAGAAACTGGAGAAGAAGGAACGCAAGCGCAACCCGGCTCCCCCCTTCACCACCAGCACCCT
Source organism: Desulfuromonadales bacterium (assembly GCA_032251255.1). Lineage (GTDB taxonomy): Bacteria > Desulfobacterota > Desulfuromonadia > Desulfuromonadales > Geopsychrobacteraceae > BM509. The sequence goes on along the minus strand of JAVVDY010000001.1, from coordinate 523,053 downwards.
GCAACAGGAAGCCAGCCGCAAGCTCGGCTTTTCCGCGCGCAAAACCATGTCGACGGCGCAGAAACTCTACGAAGGCATCGATATCGGCAATGGCAGCCAGGGACTTATCACCTACATGCGGACCGATTCCGTCGCCCTCTCCCCCCTGGCGACCGGGGAGGCGCGGGAGGTCATCTGCCAGCTTTACGGCAAGGAGTTCGCGCTCGACAAACCGCGGGTGTTCCGCAGCAAGAGCAAGAACGCACAGGAAGCGCATGAAGCGGTCCGGCCGACATCGATTGCGCACACCCCGGATCAGATCAAACGGTACCTGACCTCCGATCAGTTCCGTCTCTATCAACTGATCTGGAAGCGGACCGTCGCTTCGCAGATGGCCCAGGCCATCTTTGACGCCACCAGCATAGACATCGCCGCGGGTGACAGTTACGGTTTTCGGGCCAGCGGTCAGGTGATCCGCTTTCCCGGCTTTATGGCTCTCTACATCGAGGGGACTGACAATGGCGACGACGAGAACAAGGAAGGCCTGCTGCCAAAGTTGAACAGCGGAGAACGCCTCAACCGGGAAGACCTGATCCCGGAGCAGCACTTCACCCAGCCCCCGCCCCGCTTCACCGAGGCGAGTCTGGTCAAGACCCTGGAGGAATACGGCATCGGTCGACCCTCCACCTATGCCAGTATCATGAACACCCTGGTCACGCGTAAATATGTTCGCCTGGAAAAACGCACATTTTTCCCCGAAGATACCGGACGGGTCGTCTCCAAGCTGCTGGTTGACCACTTCAGCCAATACGTCGATTACGATTTCACGGCCGAGCTTGAAGAGGACCTTGACGCCATCTCGCGGGGCGAAAAAACCTGGATCCCGTCGGTCAAGCAGTTCTGGGATCCCTTCATCGCCCTGCTGCAGCAGAAAGACAAGGAAGTCAGCAAAGCGGACGTCACGACTGAAAAAACTGACAAAATCTGCCCTGATTGCGGCAAGGGTCTGGTCATCAAGCTTGGCCGTTCCGGACGGTTCCTGGCCTGTTCCGGCTTCCCCGACTGCCGCCACACCGAACCTCTCAATGGAGACGGCGAAGCAACTGAAGAACCGGTCATGTCTGATGAGACATGCGACAAGTGCGGTGCCGGCATGCTGATCAAGCTGGGCCGCTACGGAAAATTCCTGGCCTGCAGCGCCTATCCGGACTGCAAGAACATTCAGCCTCTGGAAAAGCCGAAATCGCTCGACATCCCCTGTCCACAGTGCAAAGAGGGGGAGATGATGGAGAAGAAGAGCCGCTACGGAAAGATCTTCTACTCCTGCAACCGTTACCCGAAGTGCAAGTACGCCCTGTGGAATCCTCCGAAAAAAGAGGCCTGCCCGAAGTGCGGCTGGCCACTGACCGAGATCAAGACCACCAAGCGCTGGGGAACGGTTCAACGCTGCCCCCAGGAAGACTGTAATTGGGAAAATGAACTGATCCCGCCGGAGAAGAAACCGGCAGCAAAGAAGGCGGCGAGCAGCAAAAAAACCACGACCAAAAAGGCCACCGCAAAGAAACCGGCGGTTAAAAAGACTCCGGTAAAAAAGACGGCTAAAAAGGACGCCTGAGAACAGATCAGAGAGGTTGCAATAACCGGTCGAACCAACGGGTCCGACCGGTTTTTGCGTTTGCGGACCAAGTCTTTGATGTGTCGGCACGACACAGTGACACCGGGTTACCCGGACAGGAATCATAAAATGGAAATCTCAATCATCGGTGCCGGATTGGCCGGCTGTGAGGCGGCCTGGCAGGCGGCCAAGGAAGGGTGCAGGGTCAGGCTCTATGAAATGAAACCGCTGCGCTTCTCCCCGGCCCATGAGAGTGAAAATCTGGCGGAGCTGGTCTGTTCCAACAGCCTGCGCGGAACGGGGATGAACAATGCAGTCGGCTGCCTGAAGGAGGAGATGCGGCGGATCGGCTCGCTGTTCATTGAAGCGGCCGACGTCACAGCCGTTCCCGCAGGTGGCGCATTGGCGGTTGATCGTGATGAGTTTTCCGGCTACATCAGCGACAGGATAAAGGCAGAGCCCAACATCGAACTGATCCGTGAGGAAGTTGTCAGGCTGCCGACTGAAGGGACCACCATTCTGGCCAGCGGACCTCTCACCTCCGACCCTCTTTCGGCGGACCTGGCGAGGCTGATCGGCAGCGAGCATCTCTACTTTTACGATGCCATCGCCCCGATCGTTGAGGCCGACTCCATCGATTATGACATCGTCTGGCGGGCATCGCGCTACGACAAGGGGGGGGCTGACTACCTCAACTGCCCGCTGAGCAGGGAAGAGTACGAAAGCTTTGTCCAGGCGCTGCTAGATGCGGACAAGGTTGCCGGACGTGAGTTCGAAAAACTAGTCCACTTTGAAGGGTGCATGCCCATCGAGGAGATGGCTGCCCGCGGTCCGCAGACCCTTTCCTTCGGACCGATGAAACCGGTTGGCCTGTGCGATCCCCGAACCGGGAAAACCCCCTACGCGGTCATCCAGTTGCGCCAGGACAATCGCCATGCCTCCCTGTTCAATCTGGTCGGGTTCCAGACCCGCCTGACCCATCCGGAGCAGCAGCGGATTTTCCGTACGATTCCAGGCCTGCAGAACGCCAGGTTCGCCCGCCTGGGGAGCATGCACCGTAACACCTTCATCAATGCCCCAAGCAGCCTGACTCCCACCCTGCAACTCAAGCGGGCCGAACATATCTTTCTGGGCGGGCAGATCAGCGGGGTTGAAGGCTATGTCGAATCGGCCGCCTGCGGGCTGCTCGCAGGGATCTTCGCCAGCTATCATCTGCGTGGCGAACAGGCGCCGCAACCGCCATCAGTCACCGCGCTGGGCGCCCTTATTGCCCACCTGACAGAAGCGGATCCGGAAAACTTCCAGCCGATGAATGTCAACTATGGTCTCTTCCCGCCGCTGCAGCTCGAGCGAAAAATGAAACGGGCAGACCGGCGCCTGGCCATGGCGCAGCGGGCACTCGAGGCCTTGCCGGAGTGGTGGACCCCGATCAATAATCGCAGAGAAGAAAGGGATTCCGATGACTGATACCATTATCCTCGCCTCTGCGTCCCCCCGACGCAAGCAGCTGCTTGAACAGATCGGCCTTGAGTTTCAGGTGATTCCAAGCCGGGCCGAGGAGTTCATCCTCGAGAAGGAATCACCGGAGGAGCATGTCATACGCCTCAGCCTCGACAAGGCGCACGAGGTGGCGAGACGGGACGGTGTTGACGGCCGCTGGGTGATCGGCAGCGATACCATTGTGCTCTGCGCCGGGCAGATCCTCGGCAAGCCTGCCGATGAGCAGCATGCCGCGGAGATGCTGCGGATGCTCTCCGGGCGCGAACACCGGGTCCTGTCCGGATATGCTATCCTTGACCTGAAAACAGGCAAACAACGGGCGGAGGCGGTCAGCACGAACGTCCGTTTTCGTGAATTGACAGACCGTGAAATTGCGCGCTACATTGCCAGTGGAGAACCGGCCGATAAAGCCGGAGCCTACGCTATTCAGGGGCTTGGAGTCTGCTTCGTTGCCGAAATTTCCGGCAGCTACACCAATGTCGTCGGCCTGCCCCTCTGTCGGTTGACCCTGGCGCTGAAAGAACTCGGCGTCCCCCTGCCGATTTAAACCCGGGAGTTGCAGATGATCGACATTGTCGCCAACCTGGCAGTCATCCATGAACGGATCAACGCCGCCTGTCTCCGGGCCGGCCGTGACCCGGACGCAGTCCGCCTGATAGCGGTTTCCAAGATCAAAAGCGCGGAGCTGATCGAAGCGGCCTGGCAGGCAGGGCAACAACTGTTCGGGGAAAGCTACGTCCAGGAGTTTCGCGACAAGGCCCCGCTGGTCACCTCGCCCGTCGAATGGCACTATATCGGCGGGCTGCAGAGCAACAAGGTCAAGTACCTGCGCGGCAAAGTTGCGATGATCCACTCCGTTGACCGGCTCTCTCTGGCCCAGGAGATCGATCGCCAGTGGGCCAAGGAAGAAGCGCCTGCCAACATCCTGCTGCAGGTCAACCTCGGCAGGGAAGCGAGCAAGTCCGGCTGTACGGAGGAGCAGCTCGAGGCGTTTGCCCGACAGGTGGTACAGCTGCCGAACCTGCGAATCCATGGCCTGATGACCCTGCCGCCGAATTTTACCGACCCTGAGGCGGTGCGCCCCTACTTCCGTCGCCTGCGCGAACTCGCCGGCCAACTGGACGGACTGCAACTGCCGAATCTCGCAATGCGCGAGCTGTCGATGGGGATGAGTGGCGACTTCGAGGTGGCTGTCGAAGAGGGGGCCACCCTGGTGCGGGTCGGCACCGCGATCTTCGGCGAGCGGGTCAGGAAAAACGGATGAACCCAGCCGGGCACAAATTTCTGCTTTTCGATCTGGATGGAACCCTGGTCGATTCGGCAAACGACCTGACAACCTCCCTCAACCTGCTGGCTGACGAACTGGGGCATGCCCGGCTGACCACCGATCATGTCAGAACCATCATCGGCGACGGGGCCACCAAGCTGATCAAAAGGGCCTTTGGCGAAGAAAACTACCGGCGCGAACAGCTGTTCCGCTTCCTCGATATCTATCGAGAGCACCTGCTCGATCAGACCTGCTGTTATCCCGGGATCGTAGAGCTGCTGCGCAGTTACCCTGCCGATAACCTGGCGCTGATCACCAATAAGCCCTTCGGGCTGTCCATGGAACTGCTCAAGGGGCTCGGCCTGGATGAACACTTCAAGGTCATCTTCGGCGGTGACAGCTTCGCCGAGAAGAAACCTCATCCACTGCCGATACAGAAAGCGCTGGAGGCGCTCGGCGCCGAGCCGGCTGAAGCGGTCATGATCGGCGACCATCACACCGACCTGATCTCCGGCAGCGCCGCGGGGACAGCGACCTGCTTCTGCGCCTTCGGCCTTGGCAACACCGGCGGCGTTGAGCCCGATTACACCGTCCAGGCATCAACCGAGCTGCTGCAGCTGTTCCCTGGTGTCACTGCGTGAATAACCCTCGGCTGACGCTCAGAGAAATCTCCCTGTTTTTTTTCCCGCTGCTGCTCAACGTGCAGTTGATGAGTGTCTCGCACACCATCATCAACAGTGCCCTGGCCCGGCTGGATGACTACGTCACCGCCCTGGCCGGGATGTCGGTGGCCATGGTCATTCACCTGTTTGTTGCCTCCCCTTCCTACCAGAATCATACCGTGACCATCACCATGGTCAGGGGGCGACGCTCGATGCGCAGTGTATTGATCTTCGTCCTGCTGGTCGCCAGCTACGTCGCCATCATGCTTTCCCTGATCGCCTTTTCGCCCCTCGGCGAGCTGGTTCTGGTCCGCCTGCTGGGGGCCCCCCCGGATGTTGCGCAAGCGGCACGGGAAGCTCTTTACCTGCTAGTTCTGCTCCCTTTCTTTACCGGATTTCGCGGCTTCTGCCAGGGGCTGATTATCCAGGCACGAAGAACCAGCCTGGTTTCGTTGGCGACCGGGGTCAGGGTCGGAGGGTTATTCGGCCTGTTGTTGATTGGAGAAGCATGGTTCTCCGGAGCCCAGCTCGGGGCATTTGCCCTGGTCGGTTGCGTGATGATCGAAACAGTTGTCATCTCCTTTTTGGCCTGGCGGGTTCATCTGCCCCTCGACCGCAATGAACCGGAGAAGAATACCCTGGAGATCCTCCGCTACTCTTTTCCGCTGGCTTATTCCTCCTGCCTGCAGCAGACCATTCCCCTGTTGATCAGTTCGATCATCGGCCGGCTCGCCGACGGCCCGCTGGCACTCGCCGCCTTCGGCGTCATTCGCGGATTCCTTTTTCTGCTCGCAGGCCCGATGCGCAATCTGCAGCAGGTCTATCTGACTCTGGTCAAATCAGCGGCGGACTACCACACCCTGATCCGTTTCAATCTGATTGTTGCTGCGACCATGGGGGTTCTGGTGCTGCTGACCGCCGGGCCACTCAATCAGCTGATTCTCGGCCAGCTGCTTGGCGTCGAGTCCCACCTCCGCCAGTACCTCAACTTTGCCCTTGCCTGCTGCGCATTCTTTCCGCTCCTCTATGGCGCCAGCAACCTGCTGCGCGGCTGGTTTGCCGGAGTCCATCAAACCGGACAACTCGGACGTTCAACGATTATCAAAAGCGGTTTTTTGCTGCTGGCCTGGTGGCCAATTGTCAGGTTCCAGCCGCCCCTTTCCGGCATCGTGATCGGTATTGGCCTGCTGCTCTGCGCGGAAACCCTCGAGGCACTCTACCTGCGGCTGCAAAAGCAGAGACAACCCGAGGAACTGAGACAACTTGCCCCGCTTTGATATGGGTCGTACAATAAAAGGTATGAGCATCGCAGAGAAAAAACATCCATGTCCTGACTGCCGTCAGTGTCAGTGGTGCAGCGACGACCGTTGCCGTCTGTGCCTCCGTGCCGACTGCTGTAAAAAGCTGAGTATCGCCGAGCAGATTGAGCTTTATGACAGACTCAACAACGAATCTGGGCAGCGGGCTGAGAATCTCTGCCAGCGTGACCGTTCCAGCTAGAGAGATCGAGCTGACGGCCATCCGCTCCCAGGGCGCAGGAGGGCAGAACGTCAACAAGGTCTCTAGCGGAATCCACCTGCGCTTCGATATTCGCAGCTCATCTCTGCCCGAGGTTTACAAAAACCGGCTGCTCGCCCTCGGTGATCACCGCATTACAGCTGATGGTGTCATTGTTATCAAGGCACAGCGCTATCGCAGCCAGGACAAGAACCGGGATGACAGCCTGATTCGCTTGCGGGAACTGATCCGCAGCGTGACCGCGATCCGTAAGAGCAGGCGTGCCACCACGCCGACCCGCAGTTCACAACGACAACGCCTTGATGGTAAAAAAAAGCGGAGTCACACGAAAATACTGCGCAAAAAAATAACCGAGTGATCTCCTTCCAGGGGCACAATGAAGCTGATCGTTATTCTACTTGGTCTGCTGTTCGGACTGCTGGGACTCGCCGGACTGGCAGCACCGGCACCATTGATTCAGCGTGTCAGCAGCGTGTGGAGCGCCCCGCGCGGACTGTACCTGGCAGTTACCCTGCGACTGTTCTTCGCTGCGGTGCTGCTGGGAGCAGCGCCCCAATCCCGCTTTCCGTTCGCCCTCCAGGGTATCGGTATCCTCTCGCTGATCAGCGCACTCGTGTTGCCGCTGATCGGTCTACGGAAAATGCAGGAGTTGTTACGCTGGTGGACGTCCCGATCCGACAATGTCATCCGCCTGTGGGCGATGCTCGCCCTGCTCTTTGGCCTGTTTCTGATCTTTGCCTGCCTGTAAGGATTCCCCCATGGTGATAAAAACCGCAGAGCCTGAAGATTGGCCACGCATCATCGAAATTTACAATCAGGCGGTGACTGACGGCCGCTTTACCGCTGACACCCGACCAGTCACCCTGGAGGAACGCCGAGAGTGGCTAGAGCAGCATACGGGCCGCTACCCGATCCGCATCGCCCTGATCGATGGCACAATCACCGGCTGGTGCGGCCTGAGCCCCTGGCGCCCTGGCCGTGCCGCCCTGGCCGGAACCGCCGAAATCAGCTACTACGTAGCCAGAGGCTGGCGCGGCAGAGGGATAGCGGACGCGCTGATGAAAGATGTCATCGAATTGGCGCTTGCGCACGGCTTCCAGCACCTGCTCGCCATCCTGATAGCGGTCAACAGCGCAAGCCTGAACCTGCTGAGGAAATATGGGTTTTCCCGATGGGGAGAACTGCCGGGGATTGTCAACTTCGGGTCGCTGGTCTGCAGTCAGTATCTCTATGGAAAAAAGCTTCGCGGTGCGGGTGGCTCCCCTTCCCGTCTTGCACCGCACCTGTGAATTTTTCATGACAAAGACGCGAGTCCTGTGCTTTAATGCCCGCTTCAAAAAGCAGAGAGTAAAACATCGGATTTCAAAATAGTTAAGGAGCAACCGAATATGTACAGCTGTTCAGATCTGAAAAAAGGATTGAAGATACTGATCGACGGCGAACCTCACGTCATTGTTCAATATGACTTCACGAAACCGGGGAAAGGCCAGGCCCTTTACAAGTGTAAGCTGCGCAACATGATCTCCGGCTCCCTGTTCGACCGCACCTACCGCAGTGGCGAATCCTTTGAGCCTGCCAGTTTGGAAGAGCGGGATATGCAGTTCCTGTATCGGGATGAAAGCGGTTATGTCTTCATGGACCAGAAAAGCTACGAGCAGGTCACCCTGTCGGAAGAGACCGTTGGCGACGACAAATACTTCCTGATCGACAACATGGAGGTCGATGTTCTGATGTACGGTGATCGCGGTATCGGTATCACCCTGCCCAACTTTGTCAACCTGCGTGTCACCCAGTCCGACCCCTGGGTCAAAGGCGACACGGCGGCCGGAAACAACAAACCTGCCACCGTGGAAACCGGCTACACCCTGCAGGTTCCTTCCTTTGTCGAGGAAGGCACCTTGATCCAGATCGACACCCGTACCGGAGAGTACTCAACTCGCGTCAAGGAATAGCATGAACCGGCAACTCGCTGCCAAAAAGCAACGGCTGACCGAAAGGGCCCGGATCGTACAGTCGATCCGGGCCTTCTTCATCTCGCAGGAGTATCTCGAAGTAGAGACGCCGCTCAGGCTGCCCGCCAATGCTCCGGAACTGCATATTGACGCAGTTGCCAGCGGAGACTGGGACCTTCAGACATCTCCCGAATTGGCGATGAAGCGACTGCTGGCCGCCGGATATCAGAAAATCTTTCAGATCAGCCATTGCTGGCGCGACCAGGAGCGTGGAAGATGCCACCTGCCCGAATTCACCATGCTTGAATGGTACCGAACCGACTGTAATTACCTGGCGCTGATGGAAGAGTGCGAATCGCTGATGCGGCACCTGATCCCTGCCAGCTCCTTCCGCTACCTGAACCGAGAGATTGACCTCTCACTCCCCTTTGAGCGGATCAGTGTGAGCGAAGCTTTTCAGCGTTTCTGCCAGACAGAGGTGAGTCAGGCGCTGGCAGGGGATCGCTTTGACGAGCTGATGGCGTTCGAGATCGAACCGCAACTGGGGTTGCACCGCCCGACCATCCTTTACGATTACCCCGTCGAATTGGCAGCGCTGGCGCGCCGCAAAACCTCGCAACCCGACCTTGCAGAGCGATTCGAACTTTATATAGGCGGAATGGAACTGGCGAATGCCTTTTCCGAACTGACCGACCCGGTCGAACAACGGTACCGTTTTATCGAGGATGAGGCCGCGCGACGCAAGCGCGGCAAGCGCCCCCGGCCAATGCCTGAACAATTCCTCAACGAGCTTCATCAGCTTCCGGAATCGGCCGGAATCGCGCTGGGGATCGACCGCCTGATCATGCTTCTGACCAACGCGAAAACAATTGACGAGGTCACCTTCTTCACCCCGGAGGATCTCTGAACCAAGCTCCCGTCAAGAGAAAATGCCGTCCCCCCCTGATCTGCCGCAAAACATTCATCTTTACATATATAATAACAATTACCCTGTATCTCAAACGCCATTTTAAATCTTATGCAAGTTACTGAACTTGCAGAACTCCCAGCTTTATAGCGTCTTCAAGAAAATTATTTCACTCTGTAAAACGAATCGATTTATTTAATTTTACTATTGACATGGTTTTATAACAACGTATTATAACGCGAATTTTAAAACCCAAGATCACGCAATTTTTATCACAAGATATGGACAAGTATCTTGTAATTTCAACCATATAGCGCGTTCTATTGTCGTCGTTCTGCATTTCTCTTGCAGATTCCCACAATATTTCGTGATGGAGCCGGATGGGCTCCCGCGAGCACAGCTGATTTGAGAGGAGCTATCACCATGGGACACGGACCCGCCGTCAAGCTAGGCAAGGATAATGCCGCTGCCTACAAAACCAAACTGGGCGTATCGATGTTTATCGTCTATACCATTGTCTACGCCATCTTCGTTGTGATCAACGCGACCAACCCCAAAGCGATGGAGAATATCGTTATGGGACAAACCGCCGCAGTCCTCTGGGGTTTTGGCCTGATTACCCTGGCTCTGGTACTGGCCGTCATCTACAACCACCTCTGCACTAGAGCAGAGGTGAAATTTAATAGCTAAGGGAGAAAATCATCATGGTTTATACACAGTCTCCACTGGCTATCGGCCTGTTCTTTACTTTTGTCCTGTTCGTACTGGGACTCTCCTTTTACCTGGCCCGCCGCACCAGCTCCGCCGAAGGTTATTATGCTGCCGGCGGCAACATCCACTGGTTCACTAACGGTATCGCCTTTGCCGGTGACTATCTGTCCGCAGCATCATTCCTCGGCATCTGCGGGATGATCGCCACTGCAGGGTACGATGGCTGGATGTATTCCATCGGCTACCTGGCCGGCTGGGTTGTGGCGCTTTTCCTGGTGGCCGAACCGATGAAACGCCTCGGCAAATACACCTTTACCGACGCCCTCGATTCCAAATTCAATTCCAAGTCGATTCAGCTCTGTGCTGCAATTTCAACCCTGCTGGTCTCGGTTTTCTACCTGATTCCACAGATGGTTGGCGCCGGCGTCCTGGTTCAACCGCTGCTCGGGCTGCCCCACTGGGTCGGCGTCTGCATCGTCGGCGTCGTGGTTACCATCATCGTCGCCACCGCCGGCATGGCCTCTACTACTTATGTGCAGTTTTTCAAGGGAGCCCTGCTGCTGATCATGTCAACGGTGGTTGTCGTTTCGGTCCTGTCACGTGGCCTCTCTACAGCACCCGAGAACAACGGCCAGCCCTATCACGATTTCAAGTCGATGACTGCCTCCGCTACCCTCGAAATCAGCGAGCCTGGCTATTCCGTCGTTGCCGGTCTTGATTCAGCTTTTGCTGAAGCGGGTTTCATCAAGCTTGCCAAGGACGGCAAGGAATCGATCTGGCAGCTCAACAAAGCCAATGACGGTTACACCCTCGAAGAGACCCTGTATGTGACCGAGATGGCAGACGGCACCAAGATGTTCAACGGTTCCGCGAAAGAAGAAGGCGCATTCTTCCCGGTCGGTCACATCAAGGAACTGCGTGTGGACGGCCAGGAAGTGGCCGCCACTGGTGCAATCGGCCCACTGGCGTATCTCTCCGCTCTCAAGGACTCCACCATCGTTCTCTGGGGCAAGAAGTACATCATGGATGGCGCCAACAAGCTGACCGTCTACTACCAGAAACCGACCCCGGGCTCCCGCGTTCTGCGCCCCGGCCTGAAGTTCAAGGTCGACAACGCGACCGGAACCCAGACGTTCAACTTCGTTTCCCTGATGCTGGCGCTGTTCTGCGGAACCGCGGCACTGCCGCACATTCTGATCCGTTACTACACGGTTCCCAGCCAGGCCGCAGCCCGTAAATCAACCATCGTTGCTATTGCCTCGATCGGCTTCTTCTACGTCCTGACCCTGTTCCTCGGCATGGGCGCGATGACCAACGGCGTTATCAACCTGACCGACAACAACATGTCCGCACCATTGCTGGCGCTGTCTTTCGGCGTCGTGCTGTTCGCGGTCATTTCGTCGCTGGCCTTCGCCACTGTCCTCGGGACCGTTTCGGGCCTGATCGTTGCGGCATCCGGTGCCGTCGCCCATGACCTGATGGACAACTTCCTCGGCATGAACATGAGTGATGCGGCGAAGGTTCGCGCCGGCAAAATAGCCGCAATTGTCGTTGGCTGTATCGCGATCTACCTGGGAATCGTGTTTGAAGGAATGAATGTCTCCTTCCTGGTCGGCTGGGCCTTCGCAGTGGCAGCCTCAGCCAATCTGCCGGCGATCCTGATGCTGCTCTTCTGGAGCAAGACCACCGGCAAGGGGATTGCCGCCTCGATCATCGTCGGTCTGTTCAGTTCACTTGGACTGATTCTGATCTCACCTGATATGTGGGTCCGTTACGGCCTGCTGCCTCAGGACGCTCCGATCAGCTTTAACAGCCCGGCACTGATCTCGATTCCGGCATCTATTATCGCCCTGGTCGTTGTCTCCCTGATGACCCAGAAAGATGTGCCGATCGTCGCCAGCGAATCTGCAGGTGCATGATTAGACTTGTCTGATACATACTGATCTGCAATACTCTGGGCCGCCCCTCCGGGCGGCCCGCTTTTTTTATTCAGCGTCAAGGATCGGATGAATGAAACGTTTTCGCGTCACACTCTTGGTTGTCTGTCTCCTGCTCGGCTGGCTCGGCTATAACGACCTCTCCGTCTATCTGCGTAACCCTGAGCCGCAGCAAATCTCTATCGCCGACCTGGCAGCAGATGGTGCCCCGCGCGAGTGGATGGAAATCTACGGCGGCTATCAGGATCTGCTGCAGGCGATCAACATGAGCGGAACCATGGAAATCGATGCCTTCCTGGTGCCGCTGAAAGTAACCCCAGAAACCGGCGAATTGCTGGTCTGGTTCGAGACCCGGGACCCACAGGTTGTCGGTGCGCTGAAGACCTATTACTTCAAGACCGACAGCGATGAGGAGCGTGAGCAATTCGTCAAGGAGAATCAGGACCTGCTCTTCGGCCGTCGCGACCTGACCGGCATGATGGTCGGCAACCTGATCGCGGACTCCAACAGGAATAAACTGGAGAAGCTGCTGTCAGAGATGAACATCCCCATCTCCGATCGGGTCATTTTCGTCGCCGAAGGGAAGGAACCGGAGAAGCTGCGCGGCTTCTTCTTTGCCATCATGGCGGTGCTCGGCCTGGGGAAATTCCTCTTCGACCAGTTCAGGAAACCGGCGGCGAGCGCGCCGGCCGGCGAAAACTAGAAACCAAGAGGCCGGACAATTTATGTCCGGCCTCTTTTCTTGACACGAGTCTCTTCAGGCGGTCATTCCGACTCGCCCCGTTCCTTCAGCATCGCCCTGGCGAAATTTTTTGCCCGGCCACCGGGAGCCATCATCCCGTAGGCCATCGCTTCACGCAGTTCCTCCTCCGTCGCCCCGTGCTCCTTCGCGACCGCGAAGTGCTTCTTCAGTCAGTCGGGACAGTGTACCGCCACGGCACAGGCGGTCCGGATCAGCTCAACAGTCCTGGTATCAAGCACCTCGCTGTACTCGAAGTCAAAAAATTTTTTGCGCATATTCGTTTCTCCTTGCGGCCTGGATTTAAATTGCTTGCCTAGCAGAATCATTCAAGAACAACTATACACGCAACCATAATACGACATGCGGAGCAGGAAAAAAAGAAACCCCGGCCTGAAGAGACAGGCAGGGGTGGTTATCTTTTACCAGTGTAGACTTATGCAAAAGATTCGTATTTTGTTCGAACCCGGCATGTCCATCAGTGCCGGTTGCATGTGGTCACATTACTCTTGCCTGAGAGTGGCCATATCAATCGAGAAACGGTACTTCACGTCCGACTTCACCAGCCTTTCGTAGGCGTCGTTAACCTGCTGGATCGGGATCACCTCGACATCCGAAATAATATTGTGCCGACCACAGAAATCGAGCATTTCCTGGGTTTCCTTGATCCCGCCGATCAACGAGCCGGAGAGCTTTTTGCGCCCGAACAACAGGGCAAAGGCCGAAACCTGAAGCGGAGTCTCCGGTGCGCCGACCAGTGTCATTTCCCCATCGAGAGAGAGCATCGCCAGATAGCCATTGACATCATGATCAGCGGCTATGGTGTCGAGAATGAAGTCGAAACTGAAGGCATGGGCCTTCATTTGCTCCGGGTCAGTGGAGAGAATCACCTCATCGGCACCGAGACGTTTTGCGTCCTCCCTCTTGTGCGGCGAAGTGGTAAAGACAACCACATGGGCGCCGAGAGCCTTGGCGAACTTGACCCCCATATGACCCAGACCGCCGAGGCCGACGACACCAACCTTCTTACCCTTGAGATCGCCCCAGCGCTTGATCGGAGAGTAAGTAGTAATGCCGGCACAGAGCAGCGGCGCCACTCCAGACAACTCTAGATTTTCAGGAACCTTCAGAACAAAATCCTTGTCGACAACAATACTTTCTGAATAGCCGCCGTAGGTGACTGGTGCGGTGTCGTGCTTGTCGGGTGAATTGTAGGTGAAGGTGGCGTTGGCGCAAAATTGTTCGACGTGGTTGTTGCAGCTCGGGCAGTCGTGGTCAGAGTCGACCATGCAGCCGACCCCGACCAGGTCGCCGGGCGTGAAACTGGTAACGGCTGAGCCGACCTGGGTTACCTTGCCAACAATTTCGTGTCCCGGAACGCAGGGATAGATCGTGGGCATGACACTTTTCCATTCATCACGCACCTGGTGCAGGTCAGAATGACAGATGCCGCAGTAGAGGATTTCAATGGCGACATCACGCACGGTCGTCTCGCGGCGCGGGATGGTGTCCGGGGTCAGCGGTGCGGTAGCACTGGCGGCGGAATAAGCTTTGGTTTTACGCATCAATGCCTCCTTACGGTTTGTGCTTCCCTAACATGTGATGAAAAGCATCTTTCACCATCTACCTGTTCCATCTGGGATGCGGGTTTATTATTTAGCGACTCCATGGATTCAATAGTAACCTGATATGGCAGGATGGCCAGCAGCGAACGAATAATCTCTATAAGATTACCGATGGGAAAACCAGCTAAATGATACTGGGCTTGGGCTTGAGCTGAACATGGACGTCGCCATGTAAACCCATGAAGTGTATAAAAAGCGTCCATTCGGAGCCAGGAATGATGCAACCGCTATGCAGGATCTTCTCCCTGGTTGGCTTCGACATCAAAAAGCCCTGCCTGGTGCGCTGAAAAACTGAGGAAGAGTCTGGTAGATACCAGTTTTATTGATGGTGTTGCCCACCCGGTGGTGCTGAACATGATCCCGCCACGCTTGGCGAGTCAGTTGTTATCGAAGTCTTTTTCCCGTTACGAGAGAAATCTATCAATGAATAACATTATGGGGGGGGGGGGAAGCCCATGGTTATCTCCCTGCCCGACAACAGGTCTGCGCCCTGTCGAGGCAGGGCTTGACCACTTCCCCCTGTCCCGCACCACACCAACATCTGACAAAGCTCAGGAATCAGCCTTAAGCCAATCCGTCAGCAGATCGATGGACGTCATCACCTTGCCGCAATACTCCCTAAGGAATGCCTCATCAATCTGTTGATCTCCCGACATCTGCTCTACCGCCGCTAGCGCCCGTGCTCCATCAAAGTCAACAAAAGCCATTCGCGCTGTCAACTCGCTCTCCGGCCTCCCGAACGACGACCCGGGGAGAATCGCGACTCCCGTTTCATCAAGCAGTTTCTGGCAAAGGTCCTCACCGCTTGAGATCCCCTTGCTCCGTAGCGCTGCCCGCAAGGGTTCAAAATCTGGAAACATGTAAAATGCGCCATCAGGCTTTGCAACCGTGACGCCGGCAGCGGTCAGTGTTGCCCAGATCCACTCTGCCAGCCCTTTCAATATTTTCCGGGAGCAGACCAGATATCTCTCCAACTCAACACCGCCGCGGAAGGCACTGATCGCCGCATATTGGATCGGCGCACTGGTCGCGGTAAAAGTTTCGCTGGCAACCACTGCCATCGAATCACGTAACCAGGCCAGAGTGGAAGGGAAGGCAAAGGTCCCAAGTCGCCACCCGCCGGCACCGGCCCATTTGCTCAGGCCACTGGCGATGATGGTGCCTTCGGGATAATAGCGGGCAATCGACTGATGATTTCCTTGGAAGTTCAGTTCACCATAAATTTCATCAGAGAGCAGAATGATCTTGTATTTTCTGGCGACCTCCGCCAGAGCCTTGAGCTGTTCTGCTGAATAACTACAGCCGGTCGGATTATTCGGATAATTGAGGATAACGATCCGCGGTTTGGTCGGGTCAGCATGGCACAGCCGGTCCAGTTCCTCAGGTGTCAGCAGCCAGTTATTGCACTCTTCCGTTTTCAGCCAGCGCACATGGCGGCCGATGATATGAGCCTGAGGGGCATAGGACACCCAGCTTGGCGTCGGGATCACCAGATCCCCATAATAAACCAGCTGCAGGATGAACATCAGCTCTTTTGAGCCGGGTCCGATCAGCACATTATCTCCCGTAATGGCCAGGTCCTGGGTGCGTCGGTAATAGTCGGCGACGGCATCACAGAGAGCAGGGAGTCCCTTGACGGGAAGGTAATCCTTCTGGTGAGCATTCGCCTGAAGCTCCTTGACAATCGGCATCGGCACAGGGAACGGTGATTGCCCAAGTCCCAGCTTATAGACCTGCTTTCCCTCACTCTTCAGAAGATTGCTTTTCTCGTTAATTCCGAGGGTCGCAGATACCGGCAGCCCCCTGACATTCAAGTTCAGATGAACCTCGTGTTGACCATTAGCCATCTCTTTTGTTCTCCTTATGCATCAGGCTGGTTAAGCCGGGCAAAATTAAAATGTCGAATGTCGACATTCGGCAAGAATATAAAAACTTTTATCTGCTTATGCAATAGATATCTGGGGATCTCAGTTATTTATCCGCCCGAACGGGCGAGGCAAGGAAAATGGAAAAAGGCCGGGAATCCCGGCCTTTTATAAAAATCCTCAGTTGAAACAGACTACTCATCAGGCGATAGACCCGCCACTACTTTTCGCCCGATTCGCAAGAATCGTGGCATCCAGGACTTCTCCGCAGGAAGAGCATTTCCAGGCATCGAACGTACGGACAAAAACATAGTATTTCTCGGAATACATACGGCCTTTACACTTGGGACACCTCATGTTTACCTCCATCAGTCCATGTCAGAACAAAGGGGGAACAGTGTGTACTTCTGTATCATCACTACACTACTACATGAGATGTGCCAAACCGGCCTGTCACCGAATTATTTTTAGTTTTCTCCCGACGATTAAAAAATTAACCCAATTTTTCAGGAGGTTACAATCTCAAAAAAACGAACCCCAGCTATTGATCCTCCCCGGCCCAATCCCCTTGACCCGGCGAAGCTGTTCAAATCGACCAAATTCGCCATTATTTTGACGATCCTTTACGATGGCAGCAGCAAGGCGCTCTCCGACCCCGGGCAGATACTCCCAGTCGCTCGCTGTCATCCGATCCGGGTGCAACGGTATACCAAGTGCGATGCGTTGTGCGGCAGACATCCAATCTCGGTAATAATCAACGATGGTTCCATCGACGACCTGAATACCAAGCTTTTCACCATTTGTCAGCAGTGGTTCTTGCCGCAGTTTATCGGACCTGGCTACGGCAACAGAAAACCCCGTCATTTTAATGACGTCCAGTGGTCTTAAATCGTCAGAAAATTGATACACACCTGGCTGCGGCCATCCCCCTTCGAGAAGGACCTGAACGTCCGGAGAGTTTTCCACAAAAAAAGCCGGCACGTCCTGCGTTGACAGGACGTGCCGACCGATATCGTACCCCAGGAAAGCGAACAGAGACAGAAGCAGCAGAGCAATCCCCGGACGGGACATTATTTCACACCCTGCCTTCGTCGTCCTTCAGCAATTTAAACTGAAACGCATCAATCAATGCCCGATAAGAGGCATCAATGATATTCTCACTCACACCGACCGTCCCCCAACGGCTTTCATGGTCCCCAGACTCAACCAGAACCCGGGTTACAGATTCTGTCCCCTTGCCAGCCGGCAGGACCCGAACCTTGTAGTCAAACAGCCGCATCTCGCCAATCTGCGGATAGAAATTGGTCAGGGCCTTGCGCAGGGCCTTGTCCAGGGCGTCAACCGGTCCATGTCCGTCGGCCGCAATATGCTCGATCTTGCCACCGACCTTGACTTTTACAGTCGCTTCGGAGAACGGCCGCTGGTCACCTGAGCGAAGCGTGTCAATCACCCGGAACGCATCCACCGAGAAATAATGCTTGACCGTACCCATCGCTTTACGCATGAGCAATTCAAATGACGCTTCTGCACCCTCGAACTGATAGCCCTGGTTCTCAAGATTTTTGATGTCTTCAAGGATCTCCAGGGTCACCGGATCTTTACTGTCAAGTTCGATTCCGCACTCTTCCGCCTTGACCAGAATATTGGACCGGCCCGAGAGATCGGAAACCAGAACCCGGGTGGTATTGCCGACCAGTTCCGGACGGATATGCTCATATGTCTCTGGATGACGTTGAATCGCCGAGACATGGACTCCCCCCTTGTGGGCGAATGCTGAGTTGCCGACGTAGGGAGCATGCTTGTTCGGTATCAGGTTGGCCAGTTCATACACAGAGCGAGACACCCGCCGCAGTGTGGTCATGCCCTCATCACTGATACACTTCTTGCCCATCTTGAGTTTCAGCGCAGGAATAATCGAGCAGAGGTTGGCGTTACCACACCGCTCACCGAAACCGTTTATCGTTCCCTGCACATGGACAGCACCATGCTCCACGGCGACCAGCGAATTGGCCACCGCACAATCACTGTCATTATGAGCATGAATGCCGATCGGTGTGCTGATCCGCTGCCTCACCTGATCTATGATCTCGGCAATTTTCCCTGGCAGGTTGCCGCCGTTGGTATCACACAGGACAATGCAATCGACATTTGCCTCGGCCGCGGCCTGCAGTGTTTTGATCGCGTACTCAGGATTAGCGCGGTAGCCATCGAAAAAATGCTCCGCATCGTAAATAACCTCACCGACTCGTTCTTTGAGATAGGCGAGAGAATCGTGTATCAGTTCCAGGTTCTCCTCCAGGCTGATACGAAGCGCTTCATGCACATGGAAATCCCAGGTCTTGCCGAAAATTGTTACAACCTCAGCTTGAGACTGGATCAGAGTCTGGATATTTTCATCCTGGTCCGGGGTCAGTTTGGCCCGGCGCGTCGAACCGAAAGCGGCAATCTTGGCATGAGCCAGGGTCTCATTCTTGATTTCCTCGAAAAAGGCAATATCTTTCGGGTTGGACCCTGGCCATCCCCCTTCGATATAATCGATCCCCAGTTCGTCAAGGCGCTTGGCAATCCGCACCTTGTCCTGTACCAGAAAAGAGATGTCCTCAGCCTGTGTCCCATCCCTCAATGTCGTGTCATACAGTCGAATCTGACTCATTGCATAAAATCCTTCCGCTACACAGGGTCATTCCTCGTCATCTTTTTCCAGGTTCAGACCGAACGCCTCATGCAGGACGCGTACGGCCAGCTCAGTATACTTTGCATCGATCACGCATGAGACCTTGATCTCACTGGTTGAAATCATCTGGATGTTGACCCCTTCCTGGGCCAGCGTCTGGAACATCTTGCTGGCAATGCCTGAGTGAGAGCGCATGCCGACCCCGATGATCGAAACCTTGGCAATCGATTCGTCACTACTGACACCGCGGGCGCCAATTTCCTTTGCGACTTCTTCGACAATCTTCAGAGCCTTTTTGAAGTCCGCCTTGGGTACAGTAAACGTCATGTCCGTCGCGCCGTCACTGGAAACGTTCTGGATGATCATGTCGACGGTTATGTTGGCATGGGACAGCGGGGTAAAGATCTGGGCCGCAATCCCGGGGTGGTCGGGAACACCGAAAATGCTTATTTTTGTCTCGTCTTTGTTGAACGCAATACCTGAAACCAATACGGTTTCCATCTCTTCATCCTCCTTCATGACCAGAGTACCCGGTTTATCGTCAAAACTTGACCGGACGTGGATAACCACACCATATTTTTTAGCAAATTCAACACTGCGGATTTGCAGGACCTTCGCCCCCAGAGACGCCATTTCCAGCATCTCCTCATAGGAAATCTTCTCAATTTTGCGAGCTTTCGGCACCATCCGCGGATCGGTGGTATAGACTCCGTCAACGTCTGTGTAGATTTCACAGACATCGGCCTTAAGGGCGGCCGCTACGGCAACCGCAGAGGTATCGGAGCCACCACGCCCCAGAGTTGTCACATTGCCGTCGGCATCAATGCCCTGAAATCCGGCCACAATGACAATGGTCCCATTCTTCAGGTCTTCACGAATTTTCTTATCCTCAATCGCCTTGATGCGGGCCTTGGCATGTGCGTTGTCGGTCACCAGGGGGATCTGTGAGCCAAGATAACTCTTGGCATTGTACCCCATCGACTGCAGACACATCGACAACAGCGCAATGGTCACCTGTTCACCCGTGGACACCAGCACATCGTATTCACGATCACTGGGGAATTCGCACATCTCATTGGCAAGTGCGACCAGCCGATTTGTTTCCCCAGCCATAGCGGAAACCACCACGACCACGTCGTTACCGTCATCATAGGTTCTGGCCACGCGACTCGCTACGTTGCGAATCCTCTCTATCGTGCCAACCGACGTGCCACCATACTTCTGAACAACCAGGGACATAGTGCTCTGTTCCTCCTCGGATTTGATCCTGAAAATATGAACAACCTGTAACGTTTACAAACTGTCAGCGCCCGACTCGGCGAAGTCCCGGCAGCCGCTGCCCGCAAGCGCCCTAAGTCGCTTTGAAAAGACTAGGAAATGCCTTTAATAACAGGAATTTCTGCGTGGGTCAAAAGTTTTCCCGCGCAGCGTTGAGTTTGCCAGACTGCTCCCCGTTAGCCGAACGCATTGGCCAGTGTTTGCAGGAAAACCTGGCAGTTCTGCCCCCGGGCCTCAAAATCAATCCTCCGCTGAATCTCCCCTTGGCGGGTCAGGCGCACAAGCAGCCGGTCGAAACCACGGTCTTCAAGCCGCTCAGGCCACTCAACCAGCGACACCCCTGAACCATGGGCGAATTCGTCAAAACCAAGCTCGACCAACTCGTCAGGATCGGAGAGCCGATACAGGTCGAAGTGATAGAGATCAAACCTGGCGGGATAATGGTTCATCAGGGTAAAGGTCGGGCTGGTAACCGGAACCTGCTCCGGAACCCCAAGGCCGCGGGCAATGCCACGCGCCAGAACCGACTTCCCGGTGCCTAGATCCCCCTGCAGCAGCACCAGCACCGGCTGTTCTATCAACTGACCGATCACTCGGCCTAGTGCCTGGGTTTCGGCTTCCGATGCAGTTGTCGTCGTCCAGGCGATCACGAATTACTCCGCGGCGCGGATCAGATCGAGGCGGGCTACGACTCCGACCATTTTCCCCTCATCCAGCACCGGAATGAGGTGTGCCTTGTTCGCCGTCATCAATCCGGCAATTTCCCGCACCGTCGCATCAGGAGAGCAGGTAACCGGAGTCCTGTTGCAGATTTCGCTGACCATCTGTGCCGTCACCCGATCCACTTCCTGGCGGAAGCGTTTTTCGCTGTCTAGATAAAAGACACCGTCAAAAAAGGCCATGACTGTAGGAATATGCAGGGGCTTCTGTTGCTCGATCAAATCCGTTTCACTGACGATCCCCTGCAGGATGCCGTCTTCATCAACAACCGGCATGGTACTGACTCCGGTCTCGACAAATTTACGTGCCAGATCCTTGAGGCTGGTTTCCAGCGTGACGCTGATGATCTCTCTGGTCATAATATCTCGGGCTCTAAGCATCTTGACCTCCATCGCTAAGCTGCTTGCGAACAATCGGCAGTAATGCCAGCAGGTCACCGGCCTTCATTCCGGCATCGCCCTGTTCTGCCGCCAGGCAATCCGCCGCCATACCATGCATAAAACAGCCAAGGCAGGCAGCTTCATAGGATTCGAGCCCCTGGGCCAGCAGGCCGCCGATCAGCCCGGTCAGGACATCACCACTCCCGCCACTGGCCAAACCGACGTTGCCGCTGCCATTGATGCTGACCCGACCATCAGGGGCCGCAATCAGGGTCCGCGGCCCCTTCAGGACCATGACCACGCCGAACTCACCAGCAAATTCGCGAGCAACCCGGAACCGGTCAGCCTCAATTTCAGCGACCCCAAGTCCGGTCAGCCTCGCCATCTCCCCGGGATGGGGGGTCAACACGGTTGAACCGCTTTTCCGTTCAAAGAGGGTTTCCGCATGACCTTCCAGAGCATTCAGCGCATCAGCATCGGCGACAATCGGAAGATCGCATTCGGTCAGCAACCGCCGCACCACGCGGCCGACCTGCAAGCCCTGGCCCAGACCTGGGCCGATCGCCACAGCCCTGCGTCCTTTCAACAGGAGCTGCAGCTCCGACCAGCTGGCTTCGGCCAGACAACCATCGCTGTCGGCCAGCGGCGCGGTCATTGCTTCGGTCAGTTTCAGTTCCAGAATATCATGCACAGATGCCGGGGCTGCGACCGTGATCAACCCGCAGCCGCTCCGGACGGCAGCCTCTCCGGCCAATGCCGCCGCACCTGTTTTGCCGGTCGAACCCGCGACAACCAGCAGATGGCCGAAATCCCCCTTATGCCCTCCCCGCGGCCTTTGCGGCAATAGCCTGGCGGCATCGACACGATCGAGCAGGCGGCACTCAGGGTCTTGCGCAACATGACAATGAGCCGGAATGCCGATCTCGACAACTTTCAGCCTGCCGACCCTGGCAGCGCCCGGCCAGCTGCCGTGGCCGACCTTGGCATGATCAAAGGTTACGGTCAGGTCTGCTGAAACCGCACATCCAAGAATTCGACCGGTGGAGCCATCGATTCCGGACGGGATATCGACTGCCAGCACAGGACAACTGCTGCGGTTGAGAAAATCAATTGCTTCAGCATAAAGTCCGCGGACCGATGAGGCCAGGCCGGTGCCAAGCAGGGCATCCACGAGCAGGGCAGGGTCCGCTGACACAACATTTTCATTCAGCTCGGCGGAACTGGTGACAAAACTGACGTCCCCCCCCATCCGCTGCAGAACCTTGAGCATCACGGCAGCATCGCCAACGATGGCAGATGCTTCGGCCAGAACCAGGGTCTTTACCTGCCAACCTCGCTCAATCAGGCAGCGCGCCACGACATAGCCGTCGCCGCCATTATTCCCCTTGCCGGCCAGGATCACCACCGGCCCCGGGAACAGGGCGGCAAACGCTGTACAGAGTTCAGCGGCTGTTGCCCGGCCGGCATTCTCCATCAACACGACACCGGGAATCCCCAGCTCATCAATCGCTCGTCGGTCGGCCTGTTGCATCTGTCCAGCGGTGATCAGTCGCATCAACCCTCCAGCACTACCGTTGCAACCCCGTAAAGTCCGTCATGACTATAGGACAGGTGAGTCCGACTGCCGCCCCGTTCAAGCAGCACCTCCGCAGCACGGCCGCTGAGGTGCAGCGATGGGCAGCCGAGGTCATCGCGCACAACACTGATATCCTGCCAGCGAATCCCCATCCGCAACCCCGTCCCCAGGGCCTTGAGATATGCCTCCTTGGCCGCGAAACGGACCGCTAAATGAGGGGCGGGGAAACGCTTAGAAAGAGAGTATTCCTGCTCCTCGGCCGTGAATATCCGTTCGATTACCGCCCGGTTCTGCCGGTCAAGCAACCGCTGGAACCGCTCGATCCGGGCCAGGTCGACCCCGATACCGATCACCGCCATCAGCTGTTTACCTGAGCAGGGCGATCATTTCACGCACCGCCCGCTCCATCCCGACCAGTGATGCCCGGGCGACGATACTGTGACCGATATTGAACTCTTCTATGCCTCCCAGCGCGACCACCGGTCCGACGTTCTGATAATTCAGCCCATGCCCGGCATTCACTCCGAGTCCCAGCTTGTGTGCGGCGCTGATTGCCAGCCGGATTCTCTGCAACTGTTCCTGGCGATCGGCAGAGGTCTTCATTTCACAATAGGTTCCGGTGTGTATCTCAATATAATCAGCCCCGACCCGGTGGCTGCTCTTGATCTGTTCAAGATCAGGCTCGACAAACAGGCTGACAATAATCCCGGCCTGCTGCAGCAGGGCGATCTTCTGCTTCAGCGTTGCCCGCAGCAGATTGACATCCAGCCCCCCTTCGGTGGTCAGTTCGTGCCGTCCTTCAGGAACCAGGGTGACCGAATCCGGCAGCAGTTTGAGCGCAATCGAGATCATCTCATCGGTCAAAGCCATCTCCAGATTCAACCGTGTGTTGATCGTCCGCCGCAGAATCTCGACATCGCGGTCCTGGATATGCCGACGGTCTTCGCGCAAATGCACGGTAATCCCGTCCGCCCCGGCCAATTCGGCAATCATGGCCGCAGCCACAGGATCCGGTTCATTAACACCCCGCGCCTGACGGATCGTCGCTATATGGTCGACGTTAACTCCCAGCTTTGCCAATGCCTGCTCCTTCGGAAGGTTCTGTTGTTATT
Source organism: Desulfuromonadales bacterium (assembly GCA_032251255.1). Classification (GTDB taxonomy): domain Bacteria; phylum Desulfobacterota; class Desulfuromonadia; order Desulfuromonadales; family Geopsychrobacteraceae; genus BM509. Next base: position 499,036 of record JAVVDY010000001.1, on the reverse strand, counting down.
GTATCAGATGAGGCCCGCAAGGATATTCTGATCCCGTGGCCAGAGCATGCACCTAAGACACCCCCAGGTGCTGCTTGACAAGTCCGGCAATCATCTCCGCCTGCCTCTCGATCGTCTGCTGCTCCTGCCCTTCTATCATCACCCGGAGCAGCGGTTCGGTTCCGGAGTAACGGATCAGCACCCGCCCCGTTTCACCGAGGTCAGACTCGACCGCCTCAATGCCGGCGTTGATTGCCGGGATTTGGCGCAAATCACAGCGTTCCCGGACCCGTACGTTGACCAGAACCTGCGGCAGCGAGGTCATGACTTTTGCCAGTTCCGAAAGGGGCCTGCCACGGCGCTGAACGATCGCCAGAACCTGCAGCGCCGACAGCACACCGTCGCCGGTGGTATTGTGATCGAGGAAAATCATATGGCCGGACTGCTCCCCCCCCAGGTTATAGCCGCCGCGGCGCATCTCCTCGACGACATAACGGTCCCCGACTGCGGTCCTTACGACGCGCCCCCCCATCTCCTTCAGCGCAATCTCAAGCCCCATGTTACTCATCACCGTCGCAACCACCGTTTTTTTGTTGAGCCGGCCGGCTTTGATCATTTCAGAGCAGCAGATCGCCATGATGTGATCACCATCCACTTCGCGGCCGAATTCGTCAACAAAGATAACCCGGTCCGCGTCTCCATCCAGCGCGATCCCCAGGTCGGCACCATGTTCAACCACAGCCTTTGCCATCACCTCGGGATGGGTCGAACCACACCCCGCGTTGATATTGGTTCCGTTCGGATTGACGCCGATCGCAATCACCTCGGCCCCCAGTTCTTCCAATACCGCCGGGGCGACCTTGTAGGCTGCCCCGTGAGCACAGTCGAGAACAATCTTTAAGCCCTGCAGGTCCAGATCCCCTGGAAAGGTGTTCTTGAGAAAGACCACGTAACGGCCGACCGCATCACTGATGCGGAAGGCCTTACCGACCTCGGCGGCTATCGGCCGCAGCGTATCTATTTCTCCGGACACGACCAGCTGCTCAAGCTTCATTTCCAGTTCATCGGGCAATTTGAAACCGTCACGGGAGAAAAACTTGATGCCATTGTCCTGATACGGATTGTGCGACGCGGAGATCACCACTCCTGCATCGGCGCGCATGGAAGAGGTAATAAAAGCGATCCCCGGAGTCGGCAGGGGGCCGACCTGGAGGACATCCACACCCATGGAACAGATCCCGGCCACCAGCGCATTCTCCAGCATATAGCCCGAGAGGCGGGTATCTTTGCCGATCACCAGGCGGTGACGCTTCTGACCGTTTTTGAAGATATAGGCCGCCGCACGCCCCAACTGCATGGCAGTCTCCGTCGTCATCGGCGGGATATTGGCAACTCCGCGCACCCCGTCGGTGCCGAAGAGACGCTTTTCATTCTCCATTATTCCTTTTCCCCTTCCTGACTTTCTTCACCGGGAACGCCAGGCGCTTGCCCCAGTGACTCAATTTCTACTGTAACTTCTGTCGTTTTCTCATCCTTGAAGCGGGTATAGGTCCCTTCGTGCAGCAGCGGCACGATCAATGAGAAGCTCTCGTTTACACCTTCCAGGTCGACCCCCTCGGTGGTGACCTCGGCGACCCGCTTCAACTCGCTTTCCGCACCCTGAATCAACGCCTGATCAGGAACGGCCCGCAGTCCCGCAACCCGATACCCCGCCGGCGGCTCGCCGGTCAGCACAACTTTGATCGGTACGAGCTTCTCCCGGATCCGCTCCAGCTTGATATCGATAAACGAGGGAGACAGGCGGGTGACGCGCAGGCCACTGGGAATATTGAGCCTTTCCTCCAGTCGCTTGAAGGTGGTCAGGCCGGGCTTGAGATCGGTCAGATCGACGACGATCCCCATGTCGTTCGGGTTCACCTTGAGCAGCAACGTCCGTGGTCCGCTGATCCTGACATCCACCAGGCTCGGCACCTCATTGGCGACCATCAGAGCGTCCGGAACATTCTGCAGGTGCAACGGCACCGCGTAACCGACCTCCAGCCGTCGCTCCCCCATGATAAACATCCAGAGAATCAGGGCGAATGCCAGCGAGAGCAGCTTGAGCGTCCAGTTTTCCGTTACCAGCCTCAGCATCACCCTATCCCTTCTTCTTGGTTTTGCGCGGCTCCAGCAGTCGCTTCAAAACCTTTTTCAGACTGGTCGCATCAAGGTCCCGGGTAATCCCGCCGTTCACCACCACCGAAATCTTGCCGGTCTCCTCCGACACCACGATCGCCACCGCATCGACCATTTCGGTCAAACCGATGGCCGCCCGATGCCGCGTCCCGAGGCTTTTACTGATATCGGTGCGGTCGCTCAGCGGCAGAAAGCATCCCGCCTGTTTCAATTGCCCCTGCTGGATGATCAGCGCCCCGTCGTGAATCGGCGAACCAGGGAGAAAAATCGAGGTAATCACTTCGCTGGTGACCTTGGCATCGATCTGGGTGCCGATATTGAGAATATCCTTCAGCCCGGTTTCCCGCTCTATCACCAGCAGTGCGCCAATCCGGCGATTGGCCATCGCCAGGGCGGCCTTGACCAGCTCCGCGATGACCTCGGACTCTTCCAGGTCGGTCAGGCCGGCAAAAAACGGGTTGCGGCCGACATGCATCAGTGCGCGGCGGATATCGTTCTGGAAGATGACGACAATAACCAGGATGATCGAAGAGAGGAAGTTACTGAGAAACCAGTTCAGGGTGTGCAGGTCACCGACCCTTGAGGCCACGTAGACCATCAGGATTACCGCCAGGCCGAGCAGCATCTGGACGGCCCGTGTCCCCTTGATCAGCAGGATGATCCGGTAGATGATAAAGGCAACGATACCGATGTCGAGCAGGTCGAGCACGCGGATATTGGTCAGGACATCAAGCATCGCCGGCTCCGTTGCCGTTCAGGGGGAAATCATTTTATCCAAAAAACTAACCAAGCAGCCACCGGAGCGGATCCGTTACGGCAAGCGCCCCTCACGGATCGCCCATGCGACCAGAGCGGCGTCTTTCGCCGCGCGCACATCGTGAACCCGGAACAGCTGGACGCCCTGAGCAACACCCAGGGCCACCGTTGCCAGCGTCCCTGAGACACGTTGCAGGGGCTCAGCCCGATCCAGAATCCTCCCGATGAAGCTTTTACGTGACGTCCCGAGCAGGATCGGGTAACCGAAGCGATGGAATTCGGCGAGATGACCCATCAGCTGCAGGCTGCCTTCGGCACTCTTGCCGAATCCGATTCCCGGATCGATGGCTACCCCACGAGGGGAGACCCCGGCCTCCAGAGCGAGATCGATGCTTCGCTGCAGATAGTCGCCCACCTCGGCCAGCAGATCTTCATAATGCGTATCCTGCTGCATCTCCTGCGGGGTCCCGCGGGTATGCATCAGGAACACTCCGGCACCCGTTTCGGCTGCCACAGCCGCCATCGCTGAATCGAAGTGCAGGCCGCTGATGTCGTTGATATAGTTGGCGCCGGCCAGCACTGCGGCACGAGCAACCGCACTCTTTGTCGTATCGACCGAAAGCGGTAGGTCGGTTACACCACGCAGCCGCTCAATGATCGGTATGACCCGATCGAGTTCCTCGTCTGTCGCAACGCGGGCGGCCCCGGGCCGACTGCTTTCGCCACCGATATCGATCAGGTCCGCGCCTTCATCGATCAGCTGCAGCGCCTGCCCCAGCGCCTGCTCAACTCCGTAACATTGCCCGCCGTCAGAGAAGGAATCGGGGGTGACGTTGAGCACCCCCATAATCCGTGGCCGGGACAGGTCGAGCTGACAGCCGCGACCCTCCAGCCAGACAGAGGGCTCCCCCCTCACTCCCCGGCGTCCTCTGACCCAGCAGATTCGCCCGTCTCGGGGTCTGCAGCTGCCGTAACCGGCGGCGCCTGCCGCTCAGGGAAGACCAGGCGGATGATTTCCTGAGATTCGAGGGTCTCACGTTCAAGCAAAGCCTCGGAGAGGACCACCAGTTTATCCTGATTCTTTTTCAGGATTTCGGTGGTGATCGCGTAATTCTCCTTGACGATACGGCGGATCTCGTTGTCAATCTCTACGGCCATCGCCTCGCTGTAGTTCTTGACATGGCCCATGTCTCGACCGAGGAACACCTCGCCCTCTTTCTCACCGAACGTCAGCGGTCCGACTTTCTCACTCATGCCCCACTCGCAAACCATCTTGCGGGCAATCGCCGTAACCCGATCGAGATCGTTGCTCGCCCCTGTGGTTACCGAATCAAAGGTGATCTCCTCGGCGATACGGCCACCGAGCAGAGCCCGGATGTGAATTTCCAGGCCCTTGGCCGTTTCGTTGTATTTTTCCTCTTCGGGCAGATACATGGTCACACCCATGGCTCGGCCACGCGGGATAATCGAAACCTTGTGCACCGGATCGGCACCCGGAGTCAGCAGTGCAATCAGGGCATGGCCCGCTTCGTGATAGGCCGTGACCCGCTTTTCTTCTTCGGTAATGACCATCGACCGCCGCTCGGCCCCCATCAGCACCTTGTCCTTGGCGGCTTCGATGTCATCCATATCGACCTGGGTCTTGTTCGCCCTGGCGGCAAGCAGTGCTGCCTCGTTGATCAGATTGGCCAGGTCGGCGCCGGACATCCCCGGGGTGCTCTTGGCAACAACGTCCATGTCAACCCCTTCATCCAGGGGAACCTTGCGCGAATGAACCTTGAGAATCCGGGTCCGGCCTTTGACATCGGGGCGCGGCACAACCACCTGGCGGTCAAAGCGACCGGGACGGAGCAGCGCCGGATCAAGGACATCGGGACGGTTGGTTGCAGCGACCAGGATGACCCCTTCGTTCGACTCGAAGCCGTCCATCTCAACCAGCAGCTGGTTGAGGGTCTGCTCGCGCTCATCGTGACCGCCCCCCAGACCTGCCCCCCGATGGCGACCGACCGCATCGATCTCGTCGATAAAGATTATACAGGGAGCGTTCTTCTTCCCCTGCACAAACAGGTCACGAACCCTGCTGGCGCCGACCCCGACGAACATTTCGACGAAGTCAGAGCCGGAGATGGTAAAGAAAGGCACCCCGGCCTCACCGGCGATGGCACGGGCCAGCAAGGTCTTGCCGGTCCCAGGAGAACCGACCAGCAGGACACCCTTGGGAATTCTCCCGCCGAGACGGGTGAATTTTTTCGGGTCCTTGAGGAATTCGACGACCTCCTCCAGTTCCTGCTTGGCCTCATCGACCCCGGCAACATCCTTGAAGGTGACTTGCCCCTGGGTGTCGGTCAGCAGCTTGGCTTTGCTTTTGCCAAAGCTCATCGCCTTGCCGCCGCCGGACTGCATCTGCCGCATGAAGAAAATCCAGACCGCGATCAACAACAGGATCGGCCCCCACGAGATCAACAGGGTAAACCAGAAGCCCTGATCATCCACCGGCTTGGCGACAATCGTGATCCCCTTGTCCTTGAGCTGAGGGATCAGTTCCAGATCAGGTGGCGCGTTGGTCTGAAACTTGGCGCCATCCTCATAAATACCGTTGATCTGATTGCCCTGAATCGTCACATCCGTCACCTGACCGGACTCAACCGCAGTCAAAAACTCAGTGTAATTAATCTGTTTCTGATCACCCTCGCGCTGCGACATCATATTGAACAACATGATCATCAACAGCGAGATGACCAGCCAGAGAGCGAGGTTTTTCTGAAATTGACTCACAAGACCCCCTGTGAAGTTAACTCCGAGGTTTCCGGCCTCTCCGGACGAACCCCAAAGGTGTTGGAATTAATTGGAAAAATTACCATAAAGAAGCTGCTGCCTCAAGGCTTTTATCCCTGAAATCAGGGTTGAATCAGCCGCAGGCGAAGAATCTGAGCGGTGTTTTCCCCCGCAGTCGCGATCGAGGAGCGGCGCAGGCCGGCCACCCAGATAATCCGATCACCTGAAAGGACCAGCGGAACCGTTAAACGCCGCTCCGCTTCCAGCTTGAGATCGATAAAATAATCCTTGAGTTTCTTGCCGCCGCTGGAGCCGAAAGGCCTGAAGCGATCCCCCTCGACAAAATTACGCACGCGCAACGGCAATTGCAACTGCTCTGCGGAAAATTCGACGACCTCCGCTGACTCGCCGCGCGCGACACTGTCGAACTCGGCGTTTATGCAGCTCCCATCCGGCAGCACAACCTGGCCCGGGGGCTGAAGCTCGAACGAATAGGCATCCAGCTTCGGACTCGCCTCGCGCAGCCACAACTGCTCGTAGCGCCGGGCCACCCAGACTCCCGGCAGGTCGAGGGACGCCTGGCTCTGCTCAGCCGACAGCAACCCCTCGACGGCAACCAGATGCTTCTCCTCGAGACGCTGCAGGTCACCACGGACACGCCTGATCGCTTCGCGCAGCAGCCTGACCCGCAGGGCCGGGTGCAGTTTCAGCAGCCCCGTCCGGCACAAACGTACTCCATCCCGGACTGACAAGAGCACCCCGGGAAGCACGTCCTCCACCTGCTGCGTCCAGAAGTCCTCCTCGGCCTGCAGTTGCCGGCAGAGCAGATCCAGCCTCTCCTCCAGCCGCGGGTTGAATTCCCTGAGCCGGGGCATCAGCTGATGCCGCACCCGGTTGCGCAGGTGACGCGGATCTTCATTGGATGCGTCTTCACGCCACTGCAACCCCTGCTCCCGGGCGTAGTCTTCAAGCTGCTGCCGACTGGCCGCAAGCAACGGCCGCAGCCACCTGCCCCGCCGATGGCGCATCGCGGAAAGACCGCTCAGCCCCGAACCACGCAGCAGGCGCAAGAGGAAAGTTTCTGCCTGGTCGTCACGATGATGCCCCAGGACGATATAATCCGCGTCCTGTTCCTCGGCCAGGCGGAGCAGAAAGGCATAGCGTGCCTCGCGAGCCGCCATTTCCAGGCTCTGCCCTGTCGACCGGGCAAGCGCCGGCACATCGACCCGCTCAACCGTGAAAGGGACGCCCCACTCGCCACAGAGCTGCCCGACAAAGTGGGCATCCACGCCGCTCTCAGGCCGGATCGCATGGTCAAGGTGGGCAACGGACAAGGTCAGGGAGCGCAGCGGGGACAACTGGCACAGGAGATGGAGCAGAACGACAGAATCGACTCCGCCGGAGACACCGACCAGCAGTCGCGTGCCCTGCCGAAGGGTCTCATCCTGTTCCAGCTTTTGCAGCAAAGTCCGGGGCATGTGTCGACCTAAGCCAAAAGGCCCTCCCCGCATCGGGAAGGGCCTTGAAGATGGTGGCGGTGCAGAGATTCGAACTCCGGACACTGCGGATATGAGCCGCATGCTCTAACCAACTGAGCTACACCGCCGAACGCTATAAAAGAAACCCCCCATCCGGGAGGTGACTGTATTTGGTTGCGGGAGAGGGATTCGAACCCCCGACCTCCGGGTTATGAGCCCGACGAGCTACCAGACTGCTCTATCCCGCGTCACGGACACAGAAAAGTATTACTCAAGCGGCCAAATGTCAAGAAAAAAATCCGGCCCGGAAACGCCCTACAGGCGGGAGACAAAGCCTTTTATCTTATCCTTCTGATCGGCGATCAGCAGGGCCTTTTTTGCCGTATCGGGATCAGCGTAGGGACCCAGCCGGACACGATACCAGAGCCCCTTGGGGCCCAGATCGGCTTCGGCGATAAAGACCGGGTAGCCTTTTTTGATCAGGCTTTTTTTCAAGCGTCCCGCATCAGCCACCGACGAGAAGGCGCCGACCTGGACCGAGTAGGTCCCGCCGGCATCCGCCGGAGGAATACTTGTCGGCATCCCCTCGACCACCGCCGGGGCCTTTGCCGGAGCCGGCGGCTCAGGGGCTTTTTCTTCGGCCGGCGGAGGTTGCGGGGCAGGCTTCGGCTGGGGCTTGACCTCTTCCGCTTTTTTCTCCTCCGGAGGCAGGTTGATGCCGCTGCCCAGCGGGACCGTTTCACCGCGGGAGAGGTTGTCATAGAACGTCAGCTTCTCTTCTTCGGCGGGCTTGGCCTCTTCCTCGGCCACAGGCAGAGGGGGCTGCTGCGGCACCTCGGCAACCATGATCCGGCGTGGCTCTGGATAACTCTGGGTCATATCCCGTTCCGCCCCCCGCCGTCCGACGATCACGCCGAGGGTAAAACTTGAGAGAGAGACAACCAGAACCAACACCAGAAGGGTCAGTGCCTGCTTGCGTTCCATGCGTCGTTGCGTTCGCGTTTTGGATCCCGTCATCATTCTTCCCTTGCTCCAGATCCGGAGGACACCCCCCGACCAAATGCCTCTTGACCCACGCCAGATAACGAGCTACTTGGCTGCTGCGGAAGGATCTTCAAACTGGTAGATCAGTTCACCTTCCCTGACCATGCCGAGCTTTTTGCGCGCCAACTGCTCCCAGTAGTCCCTGTCCTTGCGCAACCTGGTGATCTCGGTTCTGAGTCGCTGTCTTTCCTCCTGCAGCGCCTGCAGTTCCAGCTGCAGCTCTGCCCGGTGCCGGGTTGACTGGATCGTACGCAGGATTCCACGATCGCCGAACATGGCGAATCCAAGCATCAGCAGAACGATCAATATCAGCCAGACCGGGGCAAGACGCCTCGTCGGCCGGAGTGTTTCTTTATCAGCCAACTGATTCTCCCGGCAGCGCTTCCGCCAAGCCCGAAAAGAGGAAAAACAGGCTCCCTCCGGCAGCATACCGGTTAACCGGAGCGTAGGACAAAGACCCGGAACCTACAGGCTGCCCGCTAACTTCTCATGAGAGAAGCGCTCCGTCAACCCCTCTTTTTCGCCGGAAGGCAAAGACCATGACCCGACCCGGAAAGGGTCAGCTCCCCCCCATCTCAGCACCCAGACTGCCGACCGTGCCGATCCCTCCCAGCGAGAAGGAGACCATCACCGACTGATCTTCTCCCCGCTCCCGGAACGTCAGCAGAAGGCTCCAGCACTGATGGCGGTATTCCACATCCAGCACCTGCTCAAGCTGCTCTTCTGCGACAAAATCGTAGCGGTTCCGGTAGCCGAGGTAGACCGGCTTGAGCCAGGCCAGGCCGAGGTCCAGGCCGGCGTAATCGATTTCATCCTCCAGCGCATCGGGCCTGCGACTTCGATATTCAAGCTGCAGGCGATTACCCCGCTGGTCATGCAATCTCCCCGCGCCGCTGTACTCGATCCAGCGCCCCCGGTCGAGGTCATAACGGCTGTCGGCCGCAAGCTGAAAATACCGTAACGGATCGTAGGTCAACTGCCCGCGAAGCGGGGAGAACCGATCACCGGCATCGACGTCCCGACGCAGATCATAGCCCTGGGAGAGCCTGAAGAAAACCTGATCGCGATACTCCGGCCTCCCTCCTCCGGACCCGCTTCGAGTGGTGACCCGCTGGGTCAGGCCGTACTCGACCCTGTGACTCTCCGCGATCCGGTCATCCCGGTCAAATTCCGGCAGATCATCCTGCTCAACGTCCGGTACGTAGAAGTAAGTCAGTTCAGGTTCCAGCAGGTGGCGAACCCTGGTTTCCTCCCCCCGGGAATAGACCCGGTAGAACCGGCTGCTCAGGCGGGTGGAGAAATCGTACATGCCTTTCTGTGCGTGCCCCGCCCCCTCTGAAGACGTCCAGTAGTGCCGCTCTGTCCAGCCGAGTTCCGGCACCAGGTCGATCATCTTCCAGAGTTTCATCGGCAGCAGCAGCGCGGGGCGGACGCTCAGCCGCTGGGCCTTGAGCCCCTCTTCCCGCCAGAAGTAGGTGTATTCGCTGCCGAAAGCGAAGTAGAACGGTGAGCCTCCCAGCTGGTGGCGGACCGCATCGAGGCTGATCCGCGGAAGCCACTGCAGGGTGGCGGAAGTATCCACCTGAAGATTTTCCGTGTAGCGCAGCTGTCCAACCAGGTTATAGACACCCCAGCTGCGGCTCAGCGACAGCTCCGAAACAGTCTGGGCCTTGTTATAGTCGTCCGCCTCCTCACCGAAGTCGTCGAAGAAGTCCCGCTCGCTGACATATTCGCCGTCGACGCTCAAACGAACCTTCCCCGGCAACGTCCCCTGATGCTCCCAGGCCAGGGCGTAGCGGTTCTCCTCCCCCTGCTGGGCGTCGATATGGTAGCCGTTCGCCTTCCCGGCGTTATCCTGACCAAAAATATAGCGGTATTCCAGCCCCTTGCCGACCCCGAGGTCGGACAGATAGTCGAGATAGAGGGTTGCGTCCTGATTACGGCTGATGACCTGGTAGTAGGCACCAGAGAATTCCATGCCACGCTTATCCGAATAACCGACACGGGGCATCAACAGCCCTGACTCCCGCTCGGTCTTGGCCGGATAAACCAGATAGGGCAGATAAAAGGAGGGTATCCCCTTGAGATAGAAAATGGTATGGCGTGCCCTGGCGTAGCCGCCGACGGTCACATCCAGCTGCCTGGCTGAGAACTTCCAGGAGGGGTTGTCGCCCTCACAGGTGGTAAAACTTCCGTCGACAATCCGATACTCGGCGGCACCCAGTTTTTCGATCCGCGAGCCGCTGACGAACAGGTTCTGTTCGCCCAGAAAGGCCTGTCCTTCCTCGACCAGGCCGGTTCCGGAGGTCAGGTTGTAGCGGACACGCTCACCGACCAGGCGATCCTGCTCTCCGTCGAGCACCACGTTGCCGCGCGCCTCAAGATCGTCGCTCGCCCGGTTCCACCAGAGCTGGTCGCTGGTTAGCTGCAGTGCCCCCCGCTTGAGCCGCACGTTGCCGCTGGCCAGATAGCGACCGCTCTGCTGGTCAAAAGAGAGCTGATCAGCTTCAAGCTCCACCGGCCCCGAGGCGGTTTCCGGGAACAGCCCTGCGGCCGGAAGCTGTTCCGGCAGAACCAGCAGCAGAAGCAACGTAATCCAGACCAGGCGCAGCCGCATCACCTTGGCGACCCTGCCGGGCAATCCGCTGTCAATTGCGGCCGACCGCCGTCACCTGCCAGCAGGCCTTCGCGGACAGCGGCGATCAAGAACAGCGAACCGGCAACCAGCACCGGTTCGCCTGCTGCTGCGGTGTTGAGTGCCGCCGCCAGCGCCTGTTCGGGGCTGGCAAAGGCCTCCGCCGGAACCCCCGCCGACGCTGCCCAGGCAGCCAGCTCATCAGGTGGGATCGCAGCCTCTACCGGCGGAGCGCAGGCATACACCCGGGCGACCCTCGGCAATAGCGGGGCCATGATTCCCCGATAATCCTTGTCCGCCTTGATGCCGACAACCCAGTGGACGCGTTCCAGCTGTTCTTCGGCTAGGTAGCGACCCAGGACATCAGCCCCGGCAGGGTTATGCGCCCCGTCGAGCAGGACCCGCTCAGAGCACCACTCGAGCCGACCGGGCCACCTCACCCCGGCGATCCCGCGACGCATATCGGCGCCGGAAATCGGCACGCCCCGCTGACGCAATACTTCGGCGGCGGCCAGAGCCAGGCTGAGATTTTCCAGCTGATGGGAGCCTCGCAGCCCGGGGACCAGCCGCTCCAGGGACAGTTCAAGCCCCCGATAATCGAAGCAGGCCGCGGCCGCCTGCCAGCTGAAGTGATCACCTGCGCAGAACAATGGCGCTTGCAGTTCGCTGGCCCGGTCACGAATGACCCTCTGTGCAGGCTGCTCCTGGCGGGCCGCCAGGACAGGAATCCGCGGCTTGAAAATGCCGGCCTTCTCGGCCGCGACGGCGGCCAGGGAGTTCCCCAGGTGCTCAGCGTGATCGAGGCTGACCGGGGTCACCAGGACAAGTTCAGGGGAGACCACGTTGGTCGCATCCAGGCGACCGCCCATGCCCACTTCAAGCACCGCCCACTGCACCCCATGACGCTGAAAGCAGAGCAGCGCCAGAGCCGTGGCAAACTCGAAAAAAGTCGTCCCCAGTTCCATTGCGACCGGCCGGATCTCTTCGATCAGGCCGGCGACAACCGCTTCACTGACCGGCTGGCCATTGAGCTGAATGCGTTCGGTAAAACTGTGCAGGTGGGGAGAGGTGTAGAGCCCGACCGGGATCCCGGCGTGACCCAGGATCGAGGCCAGAGCCGCAGCCGTCGAGCCCTTGCCGTTGGTCCCGGCGATATGGACGATGCGCAGGTCGGACTGGGGGTTACCGAGCCGCTCCAGCAGGCGCGCGGTGTTCTCCAGTCCGAGCTTGATGCCGAACCGCTGCAGGGAGTAGAGATAAGCGAGGCCGGCCTGGTAGCCCATCCCTCTGCTCAACTTTTCGTGAAGATGCGTAAAATCTGGGAGAGACGGGCCTTCATTTCCTTACGCGGCACGATCATGTCAACCATGCCATGCTCGAGCAGATATTCCGACCGCTGGAACCCCTCGGGGAGAGTCTGGCGGATGGTCTGTTCGATGACACGGGGGCCGGCAAAGCCGATCAGTGCGCGGGGTTCGGCCATATTGATGTCACCCAGCATGGCAAAACTGGCCGTCACGCCGCCGGTGGTCGGGTCGGTGAGCACCGAAATGAAAGGGATGCCTGCCGCCTTCAGCTTCGCCAGAGCGGCGCTGGTTTTTGCCATCTGCATCAGCGAGAGGATACTCTCCTGCATGCGTGCCCCGCCGGAGGAGGAGAAGATAATTACCGGCGCCCTGGTTTCGAGGCCTTTTTCGATGGCCCGGGTGATCTTTTCGCCGACCACCGAGCCCATGCTTCCCCCCATGAAGGAGAAATCGAAGACCGCAACCACCGCCGGCAGCCCCTCGATCAGGCCGCTGCCGCAGATCACCGCGTCCCCGTCGCCGGCTTTCTTGACCGCCGCCTTGATCCGCTCCTTATATTTTTTTGAATCCTTGAAATCGAGGAAATCGACGGAACGCACCGAGGCGTCCATTTCGACAAACGAGCCTTCGTCGAGCACCAGGTCGATCCGCTCGCGCGCACTGATCCTGAAATGATAGTCGCACTTGGGACAGACATTCAGGTTCCGTTCGATCTCCTTGGCGTAAATAATTTCCTGGCAGTTTTTACATTTGGTCCAGACCCCTTCCGGCATCTGAACCGTTTTGTTTTCCACCGGCGCGACCGGCGCTTTTTTCCTTTTAAACCAAACCATTATAGACCTCGCATGATTTGAGACCGGACGACATAGCGGTCGCTCGCCGTCTCCTGTATCCCATCTGCTGCAGTATCAGGATTTCCCCGGAACCCTGTTCCGGCGTCCGCCGCCTTATTCAGCGACTTGCGGCCAACCCGCCCTTGAGAGATTCGATAAACTGACGCACCCGCGGCAACAGCTCACTGCTGGTGCCATATTTTTCTATAATCCTGACCAGTGCACTGCCGACCACGACCCCATCGGCAAAACTGCCTACAGCGGCGGCATCTTCGGGGGTGGTGATGCCGAACCCGACCCCGACCGGGACATCTGTCATCCCCCGCAACTGCTCCACGGCCTCACGGATGGCCTCCGGTTCGACCTGTTGAGTTCCGGTGACCCCGGTCATCGAGACGTAATAAATATACCCTTCTGCTTCCGTCCCCAGTCGGCGCATCCGCTCGGGAGGGGTGGTCGGTGCCAGCAGGGTGATCATGGCGATCCCGACCTGCTTCAGGCTGACGGTCACCTCCTGCGCTTCCTCCGGTGGCAGATCAACCAACAGCAGGCCATCCACCCCGGCCGCCGCGGCATCAGCGGCAAATTTCTCGACGCCGTAGCGGTACACCGGATTGTAGTACCCCATCAGCACCAGCGGCACCTGGCAATCCCGCCGGACCTCGGCAACCAGGTGCAGAACCTTGCCCAGGGTGGTCCCGGACTGCAGGGCCCGCTCCGAGGCAGCCTGGATCGTCGGCCCGTCGGCCATCGGATCCGAGAAAGGGAACCCGAGTTCGATCAGATCGGCGCCGGCGTCCGCCAGGGTTCGAACCAGATCGGCAGTCGTGGCGAGGTCCGGGTCGCCCGCGGTCAGAAAGGGAATCAGGGCCGCCTGGTTGCGCTGGCGCACATCGTGGAAAGCTGTTTCGATCCGTGTCATCGGTTCCATGTTCTTTTCTAGAGGAGCAGGTGCGGGGCACCAAACATTTTACTTTAATCGAATCCAATGGGGATGTTCAATCTTTTTCTCCCCCATCCCCGGATGGGCAGGCATCACGTTCTCTGAACGTCAAAAACACCCTCTTCATCATAGCAGAGGGAAGCGTAACCGCCAGAGGAGCGTGGACCTGATTACTTCGCTGAGCCGTCCGAACCCGGCCGGGGGCGCGATCCTGTGCCGCCCGGCTTGCGCCCAGTGCGCGGTCCCCGCCGCGGCGGCCGCCGCCGGGACGTACCACCGGGCTTTTCCACCGGCGGCTTCTTGCGCTTGACGTGGGCCCGCTTGTAGTCGAAGCAGAACTCCTCATCGATCGGCATCATGCTGGGAATTTTCATCCCCAGGTAGGCTTCGATCTCTTCGAGCTGATAGACCATCTCCTCATCGGCAAAACTGATCGCCTTGCCCTTGGCGCCGGCCCGGGCGGTACGACCGATCCGGTGGACATAGTCCTCCCGATCCTGAGGCAGATCATAGTTCACAACATGGGAGACGTTATCGACATGAATACCACGGGACGCGACATCGGTTGCCACCAGGTGGGTCAGGGAGCCCTCCTTGAACCGCTCGAGAATCCGCATCCTCTTTTTCTGCGGGATATCTCCTGACAGAACCGCACTCGGGACCTCATTGGCGTTGAGCAGGGCATCCAACCTTTCTGCTTCGGCCTTGGTGTTGACAAACAGCAGCACCCGCTCGATCTTGCTCTCCAGCCTGAGCAGGCCGAGCAGCAGGGCGAACTTTTCCCGTCGCGAGACATGATAGAGAATCTGCTCTATCCCTTCGGCCGTCACCTGCTCCGGCTCAATCTGGACCTTCTCCGCCAGATCCATGAACTCGTAGGCCAGTTCCATCACCTGCGGCGAGAGGGTTGCCGAAAAGAGCATCGTCTGGCGCTTTTCGAAGGGGGGCAGGTTGCGCAGGATGTAGCGCAGATCCTTGATGAAGCCCATATCGAACATCCGGTCCGCCTCATCGATCACCAGCGATTCAACCCGGTGCATCGAGAAGACCCGCTGTTTGTAGTAATCGATCAGGCGCCCCGGCGTGGCGACAATCACGTCGACCCCGTCCCTCAGGGCCTGACGCTGCTTCTCATAGTCCATGCCGCCGAAGATCGGCTGCACCCGCAGCCCGGTATGCCGGCCGAGCTTCTCTGCGTCATCGCAGATCTGCACCACCAGTTCACGGGTCGGCGCCATCACCAGCGCCCGCGGGTTGTGGCTGGTCTCGCGCCCGCTGCCCAGCAGCTTGCTGAACAGCGAGATGAGGAACGCTGCGGTCTTGCCGGTTCCGGTCTGGGCCTGAGCGGCGACATCCTTGCCCTGCAGGGCCAGCGGGATCGATTCCTGCTGGACCGGGGTCAGTTCGGTGAAGCCGGTCTCCTTGACCCCGAGCAAAACCTCGGGGGATAAATCGAGTTCGGTAAATTTCATAAAATCCGGTGAAAGGAAAAGAAAAAGAACAAGGACCCCTGCAGGCGCATGTGCGCCGCCGTCCCCTGAACCCGGTCTTCCCCTTAGGCCTTTATCCTTTCTCTTAGAATTTCACGCCCATCGCGTCGGCGACGGTATGAATATCTTTGTCACCACGCCCCGAAAGACAGACGAGGATCGTCTGCTCCCTGGTCATGGTTGGTGCAAGCTTGAAGACTTCGGCGATGGCGTGGGCGCTCTCCAGCGCCGGGATGATCCCTTCCACGCGGGTCAGGCGCTGAAAGGCCTCGAGGGCCTCCTCGTCGGTCACCGAAACATATTCGGCGCGGCCGATGTCGTTGAGGTGGGCATGCTCGGGGCCGACCCCCGGATAATCGAGGCCGGCGGACACGGAGTGAGCATGCTCGATCTGCCCTGCCTCATCCTGCAGCAGGTAGGTTTTATTGCCATGCAGCACCCCCGGGGCGCCGGCGCTGATCGAAGCTGCGTGCTTGCCGGTAGCGACCCCGAACCCCGCGGCCTCGACGCCGATCAGCCGAACCCCCGCATCCTTGACAAAGGGGTAGAACAGGCCCATCGCATTCGATCCCCCTCCGATGCAGGCCAACGCCACATCGGGCAGCTTGCCGACAGCTTCGGCCATCTGCTGCTTCGATTCCTCGCCGATCACCGACTGGAAATCGCGCACCAGCAGCGGATAGGGGTGCGGGCCGGCCACCGTGCCGATGATATAGAAGGTGTCCCGCACATGGGTCACCCAGTAGCGCAGGGCATCGTTCATCGCGTCCTTGAGGGTGGCCGTGCCGCTGGTCACCTCATGCACCCTGGCGCCGAGCAGCTTCATGCGGAAGACATTGAGCGCCTGACGGCGGATATCCTCCTTGCCCATGAAGATGTCACACTCCATGCCGAACAGGGCGGCCACGGTCGCGGTTGCGACCCCGTGCTGACCGGCGCCGGTCTCGGCAATCACCCGCTGCTTGCCCATTCTGCGGGCCAGCAGGATCTGGCCGACGGTGTTGTTGACCTTGTGCGCGCCGGTGTGATTGAGGTCTTCCCGCTTCAGGTAGATCTGGGCGCCGCCCAGCTCTTCACTGAGCCGCCTGGCGTGGTAGAGCGGGCTGGGGCGGCCGACATAGTTCTTCAGATAATAGGCAAATTCCTGCTGGAAGGCCGGATCCTGCCGCGCCTCGGCGTAAGCCTGCTCAAGTTCGAGCAATGCGGGCATCAGCGTCTCGGCGACATAGCGGCCGCCGTAAACACCGAAATGGCCACGTTCGTCGGGAAATTCGTAGGTCATCAGTTCCTCACCCGGCGGATGAATTCCGCCACTTTAGCATGATCTTTTCTGCCCGGGGACAGTTCGACACCGCTTGACACATCCACCCCATAGGGTTTGACCCGGGCCACCGCTGCGGCAACATTCTCCGGATTCAGGCCGCCGGCCAGGATAATCGGCCGCCGTGCGGCCAGCGCACAGGCCAGCTGCCAGTCGAAAGCATGGCCGGTGCCGCCATAGGCCTGGTCGGACCAGGCGTCAAGCAGCAGGTCGCCCGGATACTCATCAGCCCGCGCCAGCGACTGCTCATCCCGCACCCGTAACGCCTTGATCACCCGCAGCGGCGGCAGCAGGCAATCCGCCGGCGTCTCGTCTCCATGCAGCTGCACCCGGTCGAGACCGCAGTAAGCGGCGGTGTCACGAATGGTCTGCGGCGTGGCGTTGACGAACAGGCCCACCGTGGTCAGCAACGGCGGCAACCCGGCGATGATCTCGCGGGCCTGCCCGGGGGTGACACAGCGCGGGCTCCTGTCGAAAAAGACAAACCCGAGGGCATCCGCGCCGCAGGCCGCCGCCTGCAGGGCGTCCTCGCTGCTGGTGATGCCGCAGATCTTGATCCGGGTCATCGGCTGCCCTTAAACATCAACTTTGGGCAGATGGCCCAGGGATTCCCTGATCGCCTCGCTGGGATATTCATAATTGTCCAGATTCCCGGCAAAGAAGGCGTCATAGGCGGCCATGTCGACATGCCCATGCCCGGAGAGGTTGAACAGAATCGTCTTCTCCTTCCCCTCTTCCCTGGCCTGCAGCGCTTCATCGAACGCGGCGCGGATCGCATGCGACGACTCCGGCGCCGGGATAATCCCTTCCGCGCGGGCGAACTGGACGGCGGCCTCGAAACACTCCACCTGACCGACCGCCCTGGCTTCGATGATCCCCGCATCCAGCAGCTGGGAAACCAGCGGCGCGGCGCCGTGGTAGCGCAAGCCTCCGGCGTGAATGCCCGGCGGCATGAAATCGTGACCCAGGGTGTACATCTTGGAGATCGGCGCCATCTTGGCGGTGTCGCCGTAATCGAATTCGTAGACCCCCTTGGTCAGGGTCGGACAGGAGATCGGCTCGGCGGCAAGAATACGCACCTCCCTGCCGTTTGCCTTGTCGGCGACAAACGGGAAACCGATTCCGGCAAAGTTGGAGCCGCCGCCATGACAGCCGATGACCACGTCGGGATAATCGCCGGCGAGCGCCATCTGTTCCTTCGCCTCCAGCCCGATCACCGTCTGGTGCAGACAGACGTGGTTGAGTACGCTGCCGAGACAGTAGCGGGTGTCCTCATGGGTCGCGGCATCCTCCACCGCCTCGCTGATGGCGATCCCGAGCGAGCCGTTACTCTCCGGATCCGCCTCGAGAATCATCCGCCCGGCATTGGTCCTGTTCGACGGAGACGCCAGCACATCTGCACCCCACAGCTGCATCATGCTCTTGCGGTAGGGCTTCTGGGTGAACGACACCCTGACCATGTAGACGGTACAGTCGAGACCGAACATCTGGCAGGCCAGGGCGATCGACGATCCCCACTGCCCGGCACCGGTCTCGCTGGCGATCCGCCTGGTCCCGGCCAGCTTGTTGTAGTAGGCCTGGGGGACGGCGGTATTCGGCTTGTGGCTGCCGGCGGGCGAAACGCCTTCATACTTGTAATAGATCTTGGCCGGGGTACCGAGCGCCTTTTCCAGGCGGTGCGCCCGGAACAGCGGCGACGGCCGCCACAGGCTGAGGATCTCGCGGACCTCGTCGGGGATATCGATCCAGCGTTCGGTCGACACCTCCTGCTCGATCAGGCCCATCGGAAACAGCGGCAGCAGATCATCGGGGGTCACCGGCTGCAGGGTCCCGGGATGAACCACGGGGGCCAGCGGGCCGGGCATGTCCGGGATAATATTGTACCACTGCCTGGGAATCCGGTCTTCCGGCAAGAGAATCTTGGTCTGCATATTCGTTCCGTCCTTTCCAGATATGGCGGTCAGCGCTATAACAGGCTGCGCAACTTTGCTTCTATGTCATCTTCCCGCATCAGGCTCTCGCCGATCAGAAACGCACCGGCTCCGGCGGCCTGCAGCCGCTCGATGTCGGCCCGGCTATGGATACCGCTCTCGGCGACCGCCAGCTGCTGCGCCGGGATCCGCCGGGCGAGGTGCTCGGTAATTCTCAAATCGGTGTTGAACGTCCGCAGGTTGCGGTTGTTGATGCCGATCAGGTCCACCGGAATCTGCAGCGCCCGCTCCAGTTCCTTTTCATCGTGCACTTCCAGCAGGGTGTCCAGCGTCAGCTCGGCGGCCAGCTCTGCCAGCTGCCGCAGGGCATCGTCATCCAGCGCGGCGGCGATCAGCAGGATCGCGTCGGCGCCGGCCTCCCGGGCCTGGTAGACCTGGTAGGGATCGATCATGAAATCCTTGCGCAGCAGCGGCAGCTCCACCGCCGTGCGGATCTGCCGCAGGTAATCGAGAGAGCCGTAGAAATACTGCTCGTCCGTCAGCACCGAAAGACATGCGGCTCCTGCCGCCTGGTAGCTGCAGGCGATCACCAGCGGATCAAAGTCGGCGCAGATGATCCCCTTCGACGGGGACCCCTTCTTCACCTCGGCGATAATCGCGGTGCCGATCAGCGACCGACTGCGCAGCGTCTCGGCAAACCCCCGGGTCGGTGGACAATCGGCAGTCCGCGCGCGCAGTTCACTGAGCGGCAGGCGGGCCCGGTCCGCGACAACCTCCTCGGCCTTGGTGGCCAGAATCCTCTCCAGAATCATGCGTTGCTCACCTCGACCAGTTTTTCCAGCTTGGCCAGCGCAAACCCTTCATCCAGAGCGATCCGGATCTTTTCGATACCATCCCTCACCGAACCAGCCTGCCCAGCGGCCACCAGCGCATAGGCCCCGTTGAGAACCACCACATCCCGCTTCGGGCCAGGCTCGCCGGCCAGAATCGAGCGGACGATCTCCGCGTTCCGTTCGGCATCGCCCCCCTGCAGGTCCGCCAGCTGGCACCGCTGCAAGCCGAACTGTTCCGGCTCAATGGTCTGAAGCTCCACCTTGCCATCGGCGATCACCGCCACCAGCGTCGACCCGGTCAGGGTGATTTCATCCATCCCGTCGCTGCCATGGACGACAAAGCCGCGCTTGCAGCCGAGCCCGGAGAGCACCTCCGCCATCGGCGCGACCAGCCGCTCCTGATAAACGCCGAGAACCTGCCGGTCCGCGCCGGCCGGGTTGGTCAGCGGGCCGAGGATATTGAAAATCGTCCGGATGCCGATCTCCTTGCGCGGACCGATCGCATATTTCATCGCCCCGTGGAGGGCGGGGGCAAACAGAAAGCCGACACCGACCTCGGTGACACAGTGGGCCACCTTCTCCGGGGAGATATTCAGGTTGACCCCCAGCTTTTCCAGCACGTCGGCGCTGCCGCACGCCGAGGAGATGCTCCGGTTGCCATGCTTGGCCACCCTGACCCCGCAGGCCGCCACCGCCAGGGCGACGGTGGTTGAGATATTGAAGCTGCGGGTGCCGCTGCCGCCGGTACCGCAGGTGTCGAGGATCGTCTCCCGGTCGACGTTGATCTCGTCACGGTCCAGATCGACGACCTGGCCGACCCGGATCGGGGTGGCGCGGGCGCGCATCACCCGGGCGGCACCGATGATCTCGGCAACCGTCTCCCCCTTCATCCGCAGAGCGGTGATAAAAGCGCCGATCTGGGCCGGGGTCGCCTCGCCCCCCATGATCTGGTCCATCACGTCGATCATCTCCTCTTCGGCGAGATCCTGCCGTTCGACCACCTTGGCGATCGCTTCCTTGATCATCTAATCCTCCTCGGCGGAGTTGAGAAAATTCCGCAGCAGGGCCTTCCCTTCGCTGGTCAGAATCGACTCCGGATGGAACTGCATCCCCCACACCGGCAGCTCGCGATGCTCCAGCCCCATGATCACATCGTCATCGGTCCAGGCGGTCACCCGCAGGCACTCGGGAAAGCTCTCCCGTTCGGCGATCAGGGAATGGTAGCGGGTGGCCACGAAAGGGTTGGGAATCCCCCGGAACAGCCCGGTCCCGTCATGCCGAATCATGCTGGTCTTGCCGTGCATCAGTTCCTTGGCACGCACCACCCTGCCGCCGAACGCGGCGGTAATCGACTGGTGTCCCAGGCAGATGCCGAGGATCGGCAGCCTGCCGGCGAAATGCCTGATCGCCGCCACCGAGATGCCCGCCTCGTTCGGCGTGCAGGGCCCTGGGGAGATCACCAGATAATCCGGAGCGAGCTGTTCAATGTCGTCGAGGGCCAGCTTGTCATTGCGGATCACCTCCACCTCCTGTCCCAGCTCCATGAAGTACTGGACCAGGTTGTAGGTAAAGGAGTCGTAGTTGTCGATCATCAGTAACATGGGGGGTCCGTTCTATTCCAGGCCGCGGTTGGCCATCTCGATCGCCCGCTTGACGCCGCGCGCCTTGTTCAGGGTCTCCTGGTACTCCATCTCGGGGTCGCTGTCGGCGACAATCCCCGCGCCGGCCTGCAGATGCACCCGGCCACCCTCCACCACCAGCGTGCGGATGGCGATCGCCAGATCCATGTTGCCGTTGAAGGAGAAGTAGCCCACCGCGCCCCCGTAGACCTCCCGGCGGCTCGGCTCCAGCTCGTCGATGATCTCCATCGCGCGGATTTTCGGCGAGCCGGAGAGGGTCCCGGCGGGAAACGCCGCCCGGAACACATCGAAGGAATCGAGTCCCGGCCTGAGCTGGCCACGCACGTTGGAGACGATATGCATGACGTGCGAGTAGCGTTCAATCACCATCAGCTCGCTGACCTCGACGCTGCCGCCGGTGGCCACCCGGCCGACGTCGTTGCGGCCCAGATCGACCAGCATGATATGCTCGGCGCGCTCCTTGGGGTCGGCCAGCAGGTCCTGCTCCAGCTGCTGGTCCTCTTCGGCGGTGGCACCCCGCGGCCGGGTTCCGGCTATCGGCCGCACATCGACCTGCCGCCCCTCCTTGCGCACCAGCACTTCGGGGGACGCCCCGACCACCAGGGTCTCCCCGAAGCGAAGGAAAAACATGTAGGGGGAAGGATTGATCGTCCGCAGGGCACGGTAGATGTCGAAGGGATCGGACCGCAGGTCGCCGGAAAAGCGTTGCGAGATGACCACCTGGAAGATATCACCGGCGCGGATGTACTCCTTGCATTTCTCCACCGCCGCCTTGAAATCCTCACGGCTGAAGTTCGGCTGCAGCGTCTGCTCGGCGCCACCCGCCGCCGACACCGGCGGCAGGCTGAGCGGCTGCCGCAGCTTGGCGATCAGCCCGTCGATGCGCCGCTGACCACGCTGATAAGCTGCAACCGGGTCTTCCCCCTGCTGCAGGTGAACATTGCAGACCACCTTGATCTTCTGGCGCATGTTGTCAAAGATCAGCAGCCCCTCGGTCAGCAGAAAGCAGGCGTCCCAGGAATTGATCTCCCGCGCGGTCCGGTCCGGCAGCTGCTCGACGAAGCGGACCATGTCGTAACCAAGGTAGCCGACCGCCCCGCCGAAAAAACGGGGCAACCCGTCGATATCCACCGGACGGTATTCGGCCAGCAGCTCGCGCAGCCGGTTCAGCGGATCATCCACATCTCCGCTCGTCTCGACCCGGCCATTGGCAATGACTTCGAAATAGCGGTCCCGGCAGCGGAAGACCCGCCCCGGCCCGCTGCCGAGGAAGGAATAACGCGCCCACTTCTCCCCCCCCTCGATCGATTCGAGGAGAAAAGCGGTCGCACCGTCATCTATTTTGCGAAACGCAGAAACCGGGGTTTCCATGTCCGCCAGGATCTCGCGATAGACAGGGATCAGATTGCCCTGGCCCGCAAGCTGGCAGAACTCGCTTTCTGTCGGGAAATACATGGGATTTTCTTTCCAATGAGAAATAGAGTTTCTTACCATTTAGACCCCTTCAAGTCAAGTTTGACGCCGTTTAATGCGCATTTCTCCCAACCTAAAACCTGACGCGCTGCCAGACCCTTTTTCCCCGCCCTGCGTTGCCGGAAAAATTGTCGCCGCGCGCTCTCGCCGTCGGCAACAAAAACCTCCCGGGGATGGGTCGCAGCAGTCCTCCAGCAAGAAAATAAACGGCAATTTAAAGGTGTTTTTTATCGAATAGTCCACAGCTGAACGTTGAATAGTCTGCAGTTAATACCTGCGAACCGGACATAAAATCACAACTATCTGATTTTTATAGACTTTGTTTTTGGCACAGCTATTGAAATAGTAAATGAGCAAGACGATTGAAAACACATTATTCAACCCTGAATGGAGGATTACCATGAAAAGCATGACCTATTTTGCCCTGACCGGAATTTTCGCCCTGTCGGTCTATATCTTTTCTGCCGCCAGCCCGATCGAACTTGCCGCGACCGACACCCCGCGACTGGATGATCGCGAGCTAGGGATCGGTGAGTACAGCGAGCAGGCCTACAACGGCGTGCCGCGACTCGACGACAAGGAACTGGGCATCGGCGACTTCAAGGAGCAGGCCTATCATGGCGTCCCGCGACTCGACGACAAGGAGCTGGGGATCGGCGACTTCAAGGAGCATGGCTATCACGGCGTCCCGCGTCTCGATGACAGGGAACTGGGGATCGGTGAGTACAGCGAGCATGCCTACAACGGCGTCCCGCGTCTCGATGACAGGGAACTGGGGATCGGTGAGTACAGCGAGCATGCCTACAACGGCGCCCCGCGACTCGATGACAGGGAACTGGGCATCGGCGATTACAGCGAGCAAGCCTGATTTTGTCCACAGCAACCCCTCCCTGCTCAACCGCGAATCTCCAGTCTTGAGCAGGGAGGGCTTTTGGCCTCAACCGGAAAGAACAAAGGGAACCAGCAGTAAACTGGGTTCCCTTTGTTCTTTTCGCCGGAAACAGACAGGCAGCATTTCCTGGCGCGACACTGACCAGGAGTGCAAATCCATACCTCAGAAATATCCTGCCGAGGGATTCCTCAAATTACCTGCCCTCAACGTTTGTCTGGCGCCGCACCATCCCCCTCATGCCCGCGAGTCCAAGCAACAGCAATAAAGCTGATGCCTGATACGGAAACTTAAGGGTGTAAACGACTGGAAGCAACGCCCCCCGGGTCAGCCGGCGCAGCGACTCATGCTCCCGGATGTAATCGGCGACGGGTGGCGAATAGCGGTAGTAGAGTTCGACAAACTCCCGCCCGACGCTGTTGGTCAGCAGATGCTCATCCCGGAACCGGCGGAGCAGGTCGACATCCTCATGCAGGGCGCTGCCATAAGCCGCGGTCGCGATGAAACAACCGCCTCCACCGCCACCCCCACCTGAAGGAACCGGGGCCGGTTCCAAAGCAGGGACGCCAGGATCGACAATCCGGCCGTTGGCCTCGAGATCATGGTCGCCGCGAATACCATCGGTCAGATGGAGGGTGATGACGTTGCCGGCGATCTCGGCGCCGGTCACACCGTCATCGCTGAACTCGTACCAGGCGTCCGCCGGAACTCCCGGCAGGGGGCCGTACTTCCAGTAGCTTTCCGCTGTCTCACCGCCCGGCAGGATCAACGTCACCTCGGTGCTGCCGCCGGCAGCCAGGCCATCGACCACGAAGGAGAAGAAACCATAGGGTGTCTCCAGGCCTTCCGGCAAGGAGGCCGATGTCGGGTTCGCCGTCGCCGTAACGTCTTCCAGCGTGAGGCCGCTCTCGGCGGCGATGGTGACATAGTAAGCGTCGTCATGGGTGTGCAGCGACGCGACGTTCGCCTGTTCGCTGTCGGCGGTGCCATCACTGTTGCCATCGTAACTGGCGTCGGTGCCGTCAGGACCCATTTCTTCCTCGTCGGGCACGCCGTCGTTGTCATCATCTCCCGCCGATGAACCGGCACTGAGGTTGGCCACGACGGTCTGGCGGTAGGTCTCCACCACCAGTTGGGCCGTGAGTTTGTCATCGGTATAGGAGGCGGGATCCGGACGCACACAAACGGTCGCAATATCTCCGGGTGCCATGGCAAAATCACCACTCAGGTCAACAGGGTGTTGAAAAGAACAATCAAGATCCATCTTCCAGGGGACCGGATCCGCACTCTCGATGTGCATATCACGGATATAGAGAACGTTGCTCCCCTGGTTTTTCAAATGGAAGGCTCTCCATTCATGCTCATCGGTTCCAGCGATATCTTTTGCCCAAGTCGTTTCTCCGAATGTCCAGGTCATTGGTGACAGCGTCAGAAAACCTGCAGGCGATCCATGTTTATAGGCATAGATGAGATTGCCTTCCAACCCTTCACATAAGGCATGTGCACGACCTGCCAGGGCACAATCGCTTAACCCGGACCCGATAATCTCTGTATCGTGAGATAATGCACTAACCGATTGTATGTCGATCTCTTCATCAAACACAGGTTTTAAAGTATTCTCTTCGCTTCCATAGGCAACAAGTCGGACCTGACCATTATCTGATAGCAAAACATTACCAAGTGAATCCATATCCAAAATATCTGAATAGCTATAATCAAGACCGCTCATCCCGTGGTCACTGAAATCCGGAACTTGTAACTTGTTCTCGTCAAGATCTATGTCTACATCGAATGCACCATCGGACCTATAAAAAGCAATATTACTTATTGTGTGGGCATATTCTTCTCCAGCCTTAAGATCCATATGGAGTTTAAAACCATCAGAAGAAACACCTGCTACTTCTCCAAAAAACGTATAAACTACTTGAATGGATTTGCCTTCAAAAGAAGTGGGATAACGCGTCCATTCAATCGAATCAGCTGATGCCGCATTGGCTGGCGGGTAATCATCCGGGACAAAAAAGCTGACTGTGTCATCTTCGTCGAAAGTTGCGACCAATGGAAGACCGAACGAGTCAAAAGCGAGACTGATGTCTCTGGCATAGGATGGGTCAACTGAGAAAATTGAGGAGCCTGCCCCTGGATAGTAGATATCATCCATCAGGATCCAGGTTCCAGGGATGAGCGGTTCTTGCTTTACTGCCACGGCCAGAGCATAGTTTGAAAAGATGCCAGCCTCACTGGTTGTCATCCGAAAGGCAATGCTCGGCATACCGTTATGTTCAGCAATAGCGCATACGGTATCAACACCGATCCTCCCTGACTCACTGGCATCCACCGCTTCCGGTCCAATACCGGGGCCGAGATACCAGAGGTCGTTGTTCTGATTCTCTATATCAGGCGTATCCGTCACGACACAGGCATGGACTCTGCCATTCCCTTCCACGGCGATCGAGCAATCAACCCAACCAACATCCCCTTCTGGCAGATCAAAGGTTCTCGTGGTCGTCCAGGCTCCAGCCGGCGGTTTTGTCGCAAGGTGCATCTGGTCGCCTTGGAAATAGCAGGCATAGAGATTCCCTTCATCGTCAGAGCCGAGGTCCGGGCCCCAACCGGGTCCGACTTCAAACGTGTCCCACAGGCGGTCAGGCGGGTCGACGTTGATCTCGTCGAACCAGGCGACAAAGGCATCAACGCCGCCGTTGTAGCTGTCGTCATAAGCCTGGCTGTCAGTGCCGTAAAGATCTGTTGATCCGGTGTTGCCGACGACATAGATCCGCCTGGACCCTTCATGAATCGCCATGGCGGTTCCGTAATCCGCCTCGCTTCCGCCGAGGTAGGTGCTGTCATCGAGGCCAGTCAGATCCAGAGAGAAAGTGGAGACAAAAGCGTCAATATAACCGGCATTGTCCCCCTGCCCGAAAGGGTTGGAGGGGAAATCTGTCGACAGGGTTTCACCGGTCACGTAGACACGTTCATCGATGGGATTGACGACAATGCCGTAACCACGGTCGTCAGACGCGCCGCCGAGATAACTCCCGCCCATCGGGATAGAATTAATGTCCAGGCGGACGACGAACGCATCAAAGTTGCCGCCCCGGTAAGCCGGATAGAACCCTTCTGACAAGCTCGGGGAAAATTCACCCGAGGACTTGGTCCTGCCGACGATGTAGTAGTCGAGCCCTGACTCGCCCACCGGCAACAGGGCGATGGCACTGGCATAATCATCCGCAGAGCCCCCGATGTAGGCCCCGGCATCCCCATCGGTATCAAGCGTGGGACTCAGGCCGACAAAAAATGCATCGGTGGCGCCAATCTTCGAGTTCCATAACCCAGGCAGATTGCTGGAAAAGGTAAAGCCGGCAAGCACGACCTTGCCGTTCAGGGGGTTGATCACCAGCGAGTGGCCACGGCCATCGACACCCAGTTCATCCCAGGCGGTTCCGCCGTAATAGGTGGCCTGCCCGAGCGTCGTCAATGTCGGGTTGAAATAGGCGACAAAGATATCCATGCTGCCCTGGTTGGTCTCCAGAAAGCCTCCGGTGGTCCCCGGGAAATTGGTGGACTTGGTGCGTCCGGCGATATAGACCGAGCCATAGAGATCATGTCCCTCAACAGCGTTGACCGCGACACTGAAGGCCGCATCCTCATCACTCCCCCCCAGGTAGGTGGCCTGCGGCGGGCCGGACAGGTCCTCGTTCAGCCGGGCGACATAGGCATCGCCAGCAGCGGTTGACACACCACCTGCGTATTCAGGTTGATAGCCAGTGCCCGCCCCGGGCAGATCAACTCCGGAGGTTTTCCCGGCCAGGTAAACGGATCCGTCCGGGTGGAGAGCAATAGCTGCAGTCCCATATTCCCAACCGGTCGTGCCATAGTAGCTGGCGGCTTGCAGCGTCGTCAGGTCAGCATCGAACTTGGCGACGTAGACATCCTGATTATCCAGTTCTTCCATAAACTCTTTAAAAACCCCGGCGGTGGCCGGGAAATCTGCGGAACTCGTATAACCGGTGATATAGACACTGCCGGTCGTTTGGTTGACGGCAATACCACTGCCGGACTCATAGCCGCTGCCGCCGAAAAAGGTAGTGCGAACCAGCGGATCGATGACGAGCGGATACCCGGAATCATACTGGCCAACCCTGAACCCATATTTTTTTCCTTCGGCCAGGTAGCTGACCGTGACCGGCACGCGCTGCTGATTGATCTCCTGGTAGGCTACGGGAGGGCTATAGGTCAACGAGCCGAGTGATGTCTGCAGAGTCAAGCTGCCATCGCTGCTGACATCCAGGCTGTCGATCCCGTCGATCGAAAGCCGGATCATCCCGGGATCGGCCCCCGGCCGGACGATGAAAATTTTCTCGGCACATTGGGCGAGCGGGCGAAGCTGAAAGTCGATGCCGGGATAAACATCGTTGATGCCGACCTTCTGCCAGCTGGCCAGGTTCTGTTGCCATTTTGCAGGGTCCTTCCCTTTGAAATGGTGAACCCGCGTCGGGGCTGAATCAAGCCCGACCGGTTTCGTATTGGTCGCGCCGACAAACCTCTCATGGATTGCCAGATAGGATCCCGACTCTGCATCACTCAACCGGATGACCTGCTCCCCCGTCCGGGTGAGGAACAATGTGCTGCGGGAGGTCGTGGAGTAAAACGCCACCTGCGCATCGACCTGCCCTTCATTCTGCACAAAAGGCATCCGCACTGTGGCCGGTTCGGCGGTCTCCGCGACAATGGCCACCTGTGCCATGGAGTGCTGCAAGAACAGGAAACAGCATGATACGAGGGAAAATATCCAGACTGTTTTTGTGATTTTCATGGTTGCCTCCCGAATCGAGATCCTCTCCTCAATAAAAAAGCCGAACGCGCTTTCAGGATTTCTCCTTCGGCAGTTCGGCCATCTTGAGGAATAGTCGAGAGACCCGGAACTTTCCGTCCCGCCCTTGCGGACGGTTTGGTTTTGTCGGGAGCAGATGCTTCAACTTTTCCTAAAAGCTATCACTTCATTCGAACCTGTCAACAAGGCTTACAGCATTCCCCCGACAACGACCCTCCCCCCTGATCTTGACGTAAAAACACCCTTCGAAGACGATATTCGCAGGGCGTTTCAATCCGACAGGGTTGGTTCCTGTCAGACCCGTTCTTTCACCGCTTCCAGCGCTGCAGCGTAATCCTGGTCGACTGTCAGCTCGGGGCTGATATCGTTCTGGCCGTTGACCTAGACTGCCCACTCCAGCAGCTTAAGATCCTTCCCGAACTGGCGGTTATCGACGCCCGGCAGCGTTTTACCCACAGCGGACAGGGAGAAGGCTGCGCACAAGCTGACGCCGGCAAGCATTGTGCGTATCCCGCATGGAGGCAGAGGAGCCTCCATTGGGTGGACTGGCTGAGATTAACGCCCGGCCCGGTGGACAATTGAGGCACCGCGAAAATAGACCCGCGTCCGCGGATATCTAAATGGCAGACTCGGCAATCTACGGCTTTATCACTGCGGTCTCGATGAGGCTGACGCGCTCCTCGTTCAGGTTTCGGTGCAGATTATAGGCCTTGGTCTGGATATCGTTGCCCACCAGAAGATACACTCCCAGAGCCGGCAGATTTGGCTCGCCCCGGGGCTCTTTCGCCGCAGCAAAAGCGGTGCGGGCGAGATCGGTCTTGTCATTCCAGACTTCAACCTCAAAGCCTGCGGCGGTTATCGCCTCGCGGAACCGTTCGGGTGAACTCAGAAAACTCATGGAGTCATCCTGCGCCCACGGGACCGGAAAATAGAGCGGCGCGTTTTTATGACCGCAGAGCTCATAAAAAACGGCCCGCCCGCCGCGCTTGAGCACACGACAGGTCTCCTTCAGCCACGCCGGCTTGTCTTCGACATTCATGTTCATCTGGAGCGACCAGACGCCATCGAAGCTCTCATCCTCAAAAGGCAGCGCCAGTGCGCTGCAGGCGTGAAAGGCGACCTGGTCCTGCATATTGAGCAGCGTCGTCAATCTTTCCGCCGTGTCTATATATTCATTGCTCAGATCGATACCCGTCACGCGGCAGCCTGTTTCCTGCGACAGGCGCCGCGACGAACCGCCAATGCCGCACCTAATGTCCAGGATGTGCATATCCGGGGTGTATTTTGCGAGTTCAATCAGTTCCCTGGTCGCGGTATCGCCACGGATATGAAACTCATCAACCGGCTGCAGATCATCCAGTGTGATCTTCGACAAATCCTTTCCAAGCGTATTCAGACCTGCAATGATCTTGTTATACAGATCGTTCGGCGAGTAATAGCTGTGGATATGTCCGATATCTTTTGTCATGATTTTTAATTACCAGTAAGCGCCATCCCCCGGGGACAAACATCAACGGCACTGAAACCGGAGTGTTTCATGCCGATGTTCCGGAGCGGGAGTGGCCAGCTGCCGGATAAAGAACAACCGGAGAAGGCATTCACCCCGTCAGCGCTGCAGCCAGGCCGCCAGGCCGCCAGGCGCTGCCGTACCGTTATTCTCAACCGTTTTATAATTCAGGACAAGTTTTCAGTTCGGTGAATCCAGGATCAAGCTGATCACCTTTGTTATCATCGCATCGTCAGGCTCATGCCCGCACCCGGGAAAGGTGATCAACGTCCAGTTAAAATCCAGTCCGCGGCCGCGGGCCTCGCTGGCGGCTGTCGCATAAAACAATCTGCCCCTTTGCAAACGATTGCCGCCCTGCTTCATCGCCGGCCTGCTCTGCAGGAAATAGGCATCCCGGGCCAGGTCCTGCTCGCCCAGCAGGACAAAGAAGTCCACCGAGAACACCTCCCTCAACTCCTCGTTCGTCAGGCCCAGGCCCTTTATTGAAAAAGGATACGGATCATCGCCGTTGGTTGGCAGGGTGTACACCCCCGCGTTGGAAGCGAACGCTTTTTCAATGTATTGATGCACCCCGAGCAGAATCTGCCGGTGGACGAACTGAGCGCCGGCTGAGTTTCCCCAGACATAGTATTTTTGCTGATGGGAGCCAGTGATCTGCCTCACATATCTGAAGATCCGGTCATTCACGGGAAACGACCACAATGCCCTTGGTTTTGTCCCGACATTGCCATACTGATACGACTCGATCCCGGGAAACAGCTCTTCGGAGAATTCAGGAAGGATCAGCAGGATATTGAACTTTTCGAGGAGCTCGGCCGCAGCTCCCGGGATGTGCTCGGCTCTGCGATCTGCGCCATGCATAAAAAACAGGACCGGGCGGTCGGCGGTAAATCCCCTTGGCTTGTAGTAAAACACCCGCATAGCGTCGCCGGTTGCGGTGGCCTTGTCCTTGAAATAGAAAAAACCGGCACCGTCGTTTATCCCCGGAGGGCTCATCTTTTCTGTCACCGCACAGCCAGAATGACTCAACGCGAGCAAGGCAAGCATGATCAGAACAATGCGTCGAAGAATGCAGGCGTCCAGGTGTGCCTTGCGAGTGGAAAACAGCTGCAACATGCGGGTTACCCGGGATGGTCATGGTTATCTTGCGATCTGGAGCGAACGCCCCCGCGGCAGGCAGGGGGGTTGCCTCAACATTAGTCAGCGGCGGGTCGCGGGGGCCATGCTCCACCCCACGGAGCAAAGCTCGGAACTCAGGCGATACAGGCGACCATCAGCCAGAAGCTGTTGCGGATCGCGACCTGCCTGAAGCCGCAGCCCTGGTACATCAAGCGCGCCGGGTTCTCGGGGTGGACCGTCAGCGCCACCTGAGCGTAACCCGCCTGTGCCGCCCGCGACAGCGCCTCACGCATCAGCGGTTTGCCGAAGCCCCGCTGCTGGTATCGGGGCTCGAGGGCAATCCCCAGCTGAGGGGTCGTCGCGTCAACCGAGGCGAGTCCGGTCCCGGCCGGAAGCAGGCGCATCCAGCAGGCTCCCGCATCCGCGCCGTCAACCACCGCAACCACGCCGATATCGCCGGGGCGACCCCAGTGCTCGGCGTAGATCCGCACGCCGGGGGACTGAAGCACCTCCCGCGGGCGCAGCGGTGCGGGAGGGGGATCCCACAGGGCCACATGGAGCCAGTGCCAGAGACGGTCCTGGTCACCGGTGGTGAGAGTACGGAATGTCAGCAACCTATAACCTCAACGGATAGCGACAACCGGTGGCGGCGTACAGTCCCCCCGGTTGGATCTCAACCCCTGGTCAGGCACAGCCACCACCCAGGTCTCTCAGTATACCCCAGGGATCAAACGATAGCGGACGCGCCACGCATAGTCGCGATAGCCCGGCAACTCGTCCTGTAACGTCCGGTCTTCCAGAACCGTCCTCATCACCGTGACGATGAGCGCCAGCGCCGCCGGAACCAGTGTCCACATCGAACTCAAGGCCAGCACCATACCCGGAAGTGCCAACAAATTTCCCGTGTAGCCCGGATGCCGCACAAGCCGGTACGGACCGGTGTCACAGACCTCGTGCCCCCGATCCGTCTGAATGCGCACCACGCTGGAGAAAAAGCGGTTCTCGATCAATGCCCACGCGGCGAACGCGTATCCGAGCGAGACCAGGAGGAAGCCGGGCACGACGAGCCACAGCGGAAACAGGGGGGACCAGCCAAAGCGATGATCCAGCCCGGCCACGATGACCAGTGGGAAACTCACGCTCACCGCCATCAGCGGCGCAAGGACCTTGTCCCAGGCTTTCGCGCTCCGGGCCTTCTCCAGGTCCTGCCGTTCGGCCAGCAGCCCCGGATGGCGCCGTTCCGCCAGCACACGCCCGCCGATCCCGCTGGCAACAATCAGCAGGGCATAGAGCCACGCCTGCCACCACCCGGGGTCCCCTCCGCACCCCAGGAGAACCAGCGGGATGCAGAGATACACGACCACCAGACGGATCCACTGGCGAGGGGATGCTGTTTGAGCGGCGTCCTGATTGACCGTCTTCGCGGACATGGCACGCCCCAGAAGAAAAGCGGTTAGAGTGTGTGGCGAACGGTTCCCGGGTGATTTCAGTTTTTTAGCAAGTCTGCGGCGGCCAGCAGGCCTGCCTGAATAATTATCTGTGCAGGGATTGTTTCAAAAGTCTTTTGCCCGGTAGAAACAGTCCGGCACTCAGCTTCTCCGCAGACATCACAACATTGACTTCTGCCAACATTAGCCCCGATCCACTCTTCGAGGGGCTTCTCCTGAATCCAGATACAGTTTGATTTGAGGGGGTCTTCTTTGAATGCTGATGGAGCAAGCATCTCTTTCTTTAACTCAACGTCAATGCCCAAGCCGGACAATGATTTTCTCAGTTGAACAAACGATGCGTCTACCGAGCGTTCCGTGCTGGAGCAGCGTTCGCACGTTCGACCCGTTTCGTCAACCAGCCTTTGCCAGCGTATTGTCAGTTTTTTCATAGCTATCCACCGAACGCCCCGCATAACCTGCCGGGCATGGAGAGCAGCGTAAAGACCAGTCCGGGTTCATGCGCTTGTCGACAGGTCATCTCATCGAGAGTTTTTTCCCCAACCGCGTAGCCTTTTCTGTCAGGGATGACGAAATCGTTTTTGACGTCCTGGTTCCCGGTTTGGTTATCGTCCCCACGAGCTTGTATCCCCCGTAGTGAAGAACCTCTCTGACAGCCCTGATGGCTCCCCTGCTCTCAGGAAGAATGAAATTAAAAGGCCAGGGTGTCGTGCAGGCCGTCACAATCACAGCAGGCTTCCCTTTTTGTCTTGGGGTAGGCATTCCGCCGGGTTTTTCTCCCATGAAGACCGGGACATTCCGGTCAAACAACAGCTTGAGTTGCGCACTCATGTTGCCCCAGTGGGTAGGCGTGCCAATGACAAGCCCGTCTGCCCGGTTGATTTTTTCACCAACATGATGGGCATCATCTCCTGGCAGGATGCAGCCATGATCTTCCCTGCATGTCATGCACCCGGTACATGGTCTCATCGTCAAGTCATAAACATTGACCCATTCCACTGAATGATTTTTGCCCAAGTTATCTGTGACCCCCTTCAGGAGCTGGGAGACCGTGCCCTGTTTTCTGGGACTACCATTCAAGACCAAGATCTTCATAGTGCCCTCTGAAATTGTTTGGCTGTCAAACGCTTTGCTTAAGGGGCGCGTAGCAGTAACACCGCGACCCGTTCCGGCCCCGAAGGGGCGATCCTGATGTACCTGTTATATTGCCCACTCTACGGCCTTTGCGGCATGGATGGCCGTTGTATCGTAAAGGGGGACATGCGTATGCTCCTGGTTCATTAACATACCGATCTCAGTACACCCCAGTATAACCGCTTCTGCTCCAGAGCGTGCCAGTTCGTTAACGATTCTAAGGTACTCTTTTCGAGATGAATCCTTAATTTTACCCAAACAGAGTTCGTTGTAGATTATGTCATGCACCAGCTTCCGGTCCGCGTCACCCGGGATGAGAACTTCGAGACCGTATTTTTCAGCCAAACGCCCCTTGTAGAAGGCCTGCTCCATCGTAAACGCGGTGCCCAAGAGCCCCACCCTTTTGATACCATCCTTGACGAGCACCTCAGCAGTCGCATCAGCAATATGGAGCAGGGGAATCTTGATGCTCTGCGCTACCTCAGTGGCCACTTTGTGCATTGTATTGGTGCAAATCAGGACAAAGTCAGCCCCCGCAGATTCCACGCTCTTTGCCGCTTCGACAAGGATCTCGGCCGTGCCAGCCCAGTTGCCACTATGCTGCAGCTTTTCAATCGGATCAAAATCAACGCTATGGAGAATTAATTTTGCCGAGTGAAGCCCGCCAAGAGATTGCTTGACCCGTTGATTAATTTCTCTGTAATAACCGACGGTGCTTTCCCAACTCATGCCACCGATTAGCCCTATTGTCTTCATGTTATCCCCGATGCCTTCGTGCAACGTCTCGGTTCAGCGGCGGCGCAGAGCGCCGTCCGCTGCAAACGGTTGTTAGGCCACATTCCACTATTTTCTTCCACCAGGATACGTCTGTTCGAAATGCCAGCCAATCAGAGCTCCCTGGTTGTCGTAGTATACGATCAAGTAGTGCGGGGGAATAAAGAGTGGGCTGGGTCGGTCAACGTACCAGTCCCAAACAGAGCCTGACTCAGAAGTCGTCTTGGTGACAATAGGTACAGGGCCACCGCCGCCGCAGTAGATATCCGGGTGCCATCTGCCGAGTGCCTGGTCGATTTGGCGTATTGTAGATTGACCATTGATTAAGGTCTTGTTCAAGTCGATAAGGGGCGGAATCGGTGCCGGGGCCAGAGAAAGTGATTGGTACCAGCGATATGCATTATCTGCCGATTCCATCACCGGCAAGGTGTGCTCAGTACGCGCATCAATGAACCGCCAGTTGATAAGTATGCCATCCGCATCGAACCTGGTTCGAAGACGACATGCCGGGACGATTTCTCTACGATTGGCCATGTCGCTCCAGGCCCTGATCGGATATCTCCATACGATGTGGTCGGGCACGCAGCTAAGTTGTTTATCAGCAGGCTCGCCAAAAACCGAAACTACGGCGTTTTCTCCTTCACCTTTATGCAGAGAGCGGGCGCGATCGAGGTTGATCCCATACTTATCGACATCCTTGACTGGTACGACCTTGACACCCGACGCGATTGTGATGGCACATCCCTGCATGACCAGGAAAGTCGCAACTAATGCGAGAAATACAGTCTTCCATACGGATTGAAATGGTGATGGATTTTTTAGCATTTCCCGGCCTAGCGGACCGAGCTAAGCGGACTGAACCCGGCCCTTTTCAAGTTTTTAGCACCCCTTTCGCGAATCGCTGCTGTATCTTCCAGTCCGCTTAAGTGCCTGGCTAGGGGTGATAAAGTGGCACAAAGTCGCCTGAAAACTTGTCATAGGTCATCAGGGTCCCGAACTGAACAGGGGATTTTGGCAATGCAAATCCGACAATGTCTTTATCCAAAAGAAAAGCTACAAGCTGACTCAGGTAAGCAGGTGTTGGCCTCAATCCCGAGGATTGCAGGATTTTATCGTGCCTTGGCTCAGTGGGTTTAATAACGTCGATCATTTTCCCGAAGGCCTGTTTCACGTACCACTCTTGGCGGCATTCGGCGTGGCTGGAACAGTTGTCGATGTAGCCTTCATCCTGAAAGTCTTTATTGTCTTCTCCTTCGACAACATGTTGGAAGAGAAGCTGACCTTGAGAATAAATTGAAAATGACCAATTGACGGACTTCGACCAGTCCTCTGTTGAGACTTCGTAGATTACTTGTTCAAGGTTGCCACCATAGGTCATATCAATTTCAAGTTGCTTTGTCTCATGAGCAGCTAAAGCAGCAGATGAAACTAACATTGTAGCAAGTAGAAAAAATATGTACCGCAATTGAATCACCCCTGGCGGTCAGTTATAATTGGCGACGTCGCGCTTTTTCAAGTTAGTAGAATGCTTTACGCGAACCGCCCACGTATTTTTCGTCCGGTTCATTAATTTGTTATACGGATTCTTTTCTGTACATTTCTTTTATGTTTTCTAGGGTTTTGCAGGCTTTCCTTAAAGCACCTTCAGCGCGCACTTCAATGTCGTTTTCATCCCAGCGAACGTTGCCGGATTCCCAGCCCAAGAAGCCAATAATATTTAAACAGTCAATGCAGATACTAGGCATGCCGCTAACTTCGATCGACCAACCTTTTGGAATGAAGTGAATAAACTCGTTACGGAATTGGTTTAATTTTTTAATGCTTCCGCCCTGACTTCCCTGAGGTGTAAATTTTTTACTGTGACCGTACATAAGCATACGATCACTTTTTATTTTTTTGTATAGATTCAGGAAAGAATCCAGTTTTTCAAACTTGGGATAAGGGCCGCCGGTAGGTAATGCCTTTAACCATTCTTTGGCACTTTCAAGTTCCAAAATTGAAATATTGTTGGTCCCTCTCAAAGCTAGAACCATGAAGCCCTGTACTGCATTGTGAAGAGCAATAACCACCCACCGCCATTGTGACGGATCATTGGCAATCTGGTCAGAAGTTTCCGCTACTTTTTCAAGAGAAAGGGTAGCTTCTTCAAACTCATCTGTTCGGAACCAGATTGCCATGATGATTTTCCGTATAACAGGGATTAGGCGAATCCGCCTAACACTCCGTCAGTTCTTTGATTCAAAAACACGAAAGCCGCCGACCCGTTCGACAACGGTTCGGCGGCTCAACGACTTATCTCTTCCCTCGACCAGGCATAACAGCCCCCCACCTTTGCATGGACATCGACGTCTTGAAAGTATCTGCTTCCATTCCGCCGTGTCAATGTAAAAGCCGCCTGACCCGTGCGGCGCGCGACACCGTCAGCAGGGCAGAAGGAAGCAACCGGGGATCGGAATACAGGGCCATCCGGGGTTTGCGACACCGCCCCAGGCAGAGAACCGGCCCCTGAACGTTGGTCCAGGGGCCGCTTCTCTTCACTTATCAATGTCCGGTCTCAGACCAGCTCTTTCACCGCTTCCAGCGCGGCGGTGTAGTCCGGTTCGGCGGTCACTTCGGAGCAGACCTCGGCGTAGGCGACCTTGTCGTTCTGGTCGATGACATAGACCGCGCGGGCCAGCAGCTTGAGGTCCTTCAGCAGCAGCCCGTAGTTGAGGCCGAAGCTGCGCTCCTGGTAATCGGAGAGGGTCTGCACCTTGTCGATGCCGGCGTTGCCGCACCAGCGCTTCTGGGCGAAGGGCAGGTCGACGCTGATCGTGTAGACGACGACCGAATCGGGCAGATTGGCGGCGTCCAGGTTGAAGCGCCGGGTCATTGTGTCGCAGACCGGGGTATCGAGCGACGGCACCACGGTGATCAGGCGCACCTTGCCGGCGTCGGTGGCCAGGGTCACCGGCTGCAGGCCGTTATCGACGACCTTGAAAGCGGGGGCGGCATCGCCGGCCTTGATTTCCGGGCCGAGCAGGGTCGCCGGGTTTCCCTTGAACAGAACCGCACCTTCACGTTCTACAGCACTCATTATCACCTCCATGGAGTTGGTGGAAAGGAATATCTGACTTGATTGGTCAGTATTTTAGCGTCTCAGTCCGACCTGTCAACACCTAATAATAGCAGACCGGATCCCGGGCGCACAAAAAAACCCCGCCCACCTTCACGGGCGGGCGGGGTCCGGATCGGTCCGGGTGGAAACTAGTGCCCGACCTGCGGCGGCACGATGGTCACCGCGCGGTGGGTCTTGCGCAGAACCTTCTCGGCGACGCTCCCGAGGAAGGCGTAGTGCAGCATCCCCTTGCTGTGGCTGCCGAGGACGATCATGTCCACATCCAGCCGGTCGGCGACAGTGAGGATCATCGGCGCCGCGTCGCCGTGATGCACCTCGACCTGCGGCGGATGCTTGATCTCCTCTTCAATCAGCTCGGTCTCTTCCTGGATGATCTTGTGCAGCTGCTGCCGCGTCTGTTCGGCGAGTTCCGCCTCGTTCTGCGCGTTCAGCCTGGCCAGCTTGTCCGCCCCCATGGTCAGGGCCACCATGTTCAGCACCGACGCATCGACTGTCGGCATGACATGCAGCACATGAACCTGGGCGTGAAACTTGGCCCCCAGCTGCAGGGCGTAGCGAATGACGTTGGACGACTCCTTGCTCAGATCCTTGGCAACCAGAATCTTTTTCAGATGGATACTCATGGCGACCTCCTGTTCAGCTCTCCGCCGGTGATAATCTCTTCTTCAGTTAAAGCATACCACTCCAATCGCGAGATGGCTGACGCGTCAGACCTGAGCGCCCACCGGCACGTAGGGTTGCTTTTTGCGCCTGCGGTACTGGACAAACCAGACCAGCAGGTAGAGCCCCGTCGCCGGAAAATACATGAACTCTTTCGGCAGGCGATGGGTCGGCACCTGGATGTTGAGGATCTCCTGGTCGAAGTCGACCCCGGCCTTTTCCGCCGCGCTGGAGAACACCACGTTGTCGACCAGCACCTTGCCGTCTTCCTCGCGGGTCTCGAAACCGATCCCGACCAGCCGTTCCTGGCCGGTGGGCTCGTCACCGATGGTCAGCATGATCGTCTTGGTGAACTCCTTGCCGCTCATCTTTTCGCCCTTGAGCTCCAGGCGCAGCGCGGTCCCCGGGTCCATCTGCGCGACCCACTCTTCAAGCTGGGCCGGGGGTTCCTCGATCAGCGGCGGGAAGATTTCATCCCAGACAAGCCCCGGACGGAACAGGATCAGGGCGACAAGCAGCAGCGCGACGGTCTCCCAGACCCGGCTCTTGGTGAGGAACCAGCCCTGGGTCCCGGCGGCGAAGGCGATCATGGCAAAGACCGCGGCAACGATCACCAGCAACAGGTGATACCAGTGGTCGATACCGATCATCAGCAGCTGGGTATTGAAGATGAACATGAACGGCAGCACCGCGGTGCGGATATCGTAGATGAACCCCTGGATACCGGTCTGGATCGGGTCGCCGCCCGATATGCCGGCGGCGGCGAATGCCGCGAGCCCCACCGGTGGCGTATCATCCGCCAGGATGCCGAAGTAGAAGACGAACAGGTGGACGGCGATCAGCGGCACGATCAGACCGTTCTGTGCGCCCAGGTCGACGATGACCGGGGCCATCAGGGTTGAGACAACGATGTAGTTGGCGGTGGTCGGCAGCCCCATGCCGAGGATCAGGCTGATCACCGCGGTGAAGATCAGGATCAGCATCAGGTTGCCGCCGGAGATGAACTCGACGAACTCGGTCATCACCAGGCCGATCCCGGTCAGGGTGACGGTACCGACGACGATCCCGGCGGCCGAGGTGGCGACCCCGATGCCGATCATGTTGCGCGCACCGGCCACCATGCCGTCGATCAGGTCGGTAAAGCCGGCCTTGAAGGAAAAGTCGGCGCCATGCATTTTGCGGAACACGCCTTTCAGCGGCCGCTGGGTCAGCAGGATCACGATCATCAGAATCGTCGCCCAGTAGGCCGACAACGCCGGCGACAGGCGCTCCACCACCAGGCACCACATCAGCACCACGATCGGCAGCAGGAAGTAGTAGCCGGCCTGGGCGGTTTCCTTCAAGGGGGGCAATTCCTTGATTTCAGTCGTGAGTTCCAGCTCGGGAACCTTGCAGGCCACCCAGAGCAGGAAGGTGTACGCCAGGGCCAGCAGAATCACCACGGCATAGATCGTCCCGGCGCCGGCGACCCCCTTGATCCAGCCGAGGCCGTAATAGGTCACCCCGCCGACGATGATCAGGAACAGGATGGTGAAGACAAACGAGAGGAGCCGCTGGCTCACGGTCCGGGTGATGGTTCGCTTCATCCCCTCCAGGCCCATCTTGCTGGCCTCGAGGTGAACGATATAGACCAGCGCGATATAGGAGATGACCGCCGGCAGAAAGGCGTGCTTGATGACTTCGATGTAGGAGATGCCGACGTATTCGACCATCAGGAAGGCCGCCGCGCCCATGACCGGCGGCATCAGCTGGCCGTTGGTCGAGCAGGCAACCTCGATCGCCCCGGCTTTTTCCGCCTTGAAGCCGACCTTTTTCATCAGCGGGATGGTGAAGGTGCCGGTGGTGACAACGTTGGCGATGGACGAGCCGGAGACCAGGCCGGTCAGGCCGGATGAAACGACCGCCGCCTTGGCGGGGCCGCCGCGCAGGTGACCCAGGGCGGCGAACGAGGTACGGATGAAATAGTTTCCGGCCCCCGCCGCTTCAAGCAGCGCGCCGAACAGCACGAACATGAAGACCATCCCGTTGGACACGCCCAGCGCGACGCCGAAAACCCCCTCGGTGCCCAGCCAGTAATGGGACATCCCCTTGGACAGGCTGGCGCCCTTGTGGGCAATGACCTCCGGCATGTACTGCCCGCCGAAGGTGTAGATGATGAACACCGTCGCCACAACCATCAGTGGCGGACCCAGCGCCCGGCGGGTGGCTTCGAGCAACAGGATCAGACCGACCACCGCAACGACCAGGTCGGTCGTCGTCGGGGCTCCGGGACGATCGGCGAGGGCGGAATAGAAGAGGTACAGGTAGGCCGAGCAGAACGCCCCGACCAGGCCGGTAATCCAGTCCTGGATCGGGATATAGGAGGTCGGTGACGACTTGCGGGTCGGGAATGCGGTAAACGACAGGAAGATTGCAAACGCCAGGTGGATCGCCCGCGCCTCGGTATCGTTCAGGACAAAGATATTGAACAGAAAGGGCAGAGGTGACGCATACCAGAGCTGGAACAGCGTCCAGAACAGCGGCACGAAAAAAAGGACTTTTTTCGGAAATGCGCCGGTCGGATTTCGGGCTCCGGACTCAGATTCAACCAGTTTCTCTGCGACCGCAGTGTCAGCAGTCGACTCCTCCTCTGGAATCAGGTCTTCGTTCATCTTGGTCATGGCAAACACCCTTCAACGTGGCAAATTGGTTCGATCCGGTGGTCCCCTGCAGCATCTCTTCTGGGCAGGTTCAAAGGAGAGCCTAACACACCGACCTGCTGTGAAAAAAAATGCACCGCGAGGGCGGTGCATTTTTTTTCACGCATTGCTACATAAAATTACATCAGTCCTGCTTCTTTGTAATACTTGACGGCACCATCATGCAGAGGTGCGGACAGGCCGTCCTTGATCATTTCCTCTTTCTTCAGCACGACAAATGCCGGATGCAGCTTTTTGAAGTCCTCAAAGTTCTCGAAGACCGCCTTGACGACATTGTAGATCACGTCCTCAGGAACCTTGGCAGAAGAGACAAAGGTCGCGCCGACACCGAAGGTCTTGGTGTCGGTATCGGTACCACGGTACATGCCACCGGGGATCGTGGCGCTCCGGTAGTAGGCGTTTTCCTTGATCAGCTTGTCCACTGCGGGGCCGGCAACGTTAACCAGCACGGCATCACAGGAGGTGGTTGCTTCCTTGATCGAACCGTTGGGGTGGCCAA
The DNA here is from genome assembly GCA_032251255.1 of Desulfuromonadales bacterium. GTDB lineage: Bacteria > Desulfobacterota > Desulfuromonadia > Desulfuromonadales > Geopsychrobacteraceae > BM509. The sequence continues at coordinate 457,742 of JAVVDY010000001.1, read as the reverse complement.
CGACATAAACCATGGCGTCAACCTTGTTGTCGCACAGGGCGCCTGCCTGCTCGGCAGCCTTCAGCTCGGAAGCCAGCTTCAGGTCAGAAACCTTGATGCCGGTCGCCTCCATCAGCACTTCCATGGTTCCGCGCTGACCGGAACCGGGGTTGCCGATGTTGACGCGCTTGCCTTTGATGTCCGCAAAGTTCTTGATGCCGGAGTCGGCCCGGGCCACCATGGTGAACGGCTCAGGGTGAACGGAGAAAACCGCGCGCAGGTCCTTGTTCGGGCCCTGCTCTTCGAACTTGCTGGTGCCGTTATAGGCATGATACTGCCAGTCAGACTGGGCAACACCCATGTCCAGCTCGCCGGCCGCGATGGTGTTGAGGTTATACACCGAGCCACCGGTACTTTCTACCGAGCAACGGATACCATGCTCTTTACGGGTCTTGTTGACAAGACGACAGATCGCACCACCGGTGGGGTAGTAGACACCGGTAACACCACCGGTTCCGATAGTGACAAACTGGTTGGCAGCTTGAGCTTCATAAACCGGAACGGCGAAGCTGACAGCAACGGCAAAAGCCACCATGTACATAAAGAACTTTTTCATCGATTCTCCTCCTCGACATGAGATTTGTGAGAACCCGCCCCTTGCGAGCCCCGAAAGTTTAAAAGTTTAGCGCAGATAGGTAGAAAAGCAAGTGTGGTGCCAGATTTTACCGGACCAGCTAAGCTGTTGGTCTGTCAGCAGATTTTATCCATACCGCAGGGAAGAGGGCATCTCGTTGGCCTATAACCAGGCGCCACCGAAGACCCGGCAGGAGCCGGATTTCCCCTGTCTTTACAGACAGATAGACAGGATATAACGGTCGCAATAAACATAACCAAAGTTATAGGGGTAGAGGAAAAGACCCCGGCGCGGCACTCTATTCAGCGGAAGATCTCCTTCATCCGTGCGCTCCGGTAATCGAAAATATCCTCCAGCCGCGACCTGACCATGCCGCCGGCAAATGAGCGGCCGAACAGGCCGAAGGGGACCTGGTAGTGGACCTGGTCGCGCATGCTGGACCGGCCCTCTCCAGCATCCGCCAGTTCATGCAGGTGATACCAGAACCCGTAGGGCCCGGAACGCTGCTCGTCGACGAACGAGATCCCTTCGCGAACATGCTTGATCTCCGTCACCCATTTGCGGCGACCGATGATCGGCAGGCTGATCTCATAGACGATGATCAGACCGTTATGGATCGTCTCCGGCAGATCGGAAACGATGCGAAAATCCAGGTCGGGCGGAGTGATGTCGTTGAGATTAACCGGCGTGGAGACAAAATCCCAGAGCGTCTTGCGGTCAACATTGAGGATGAGCTCGCGCTCGATTTTTTCCATCGGAGAACACCTTTGTGCTAGCAGAACGGCAGAATCACTGTAGTATTATAACAGTCGCGGCGCCCAGCCGGGCGCCTGGAGAGAACCCCGCGAAAGAAGAACAGGAGACATTCATGGAGAGCAAGATCCGCCTGGGAGTCAGCTCCTGCCTGCTCGGCGAGCCGGTCCGCTTTGACGGTGGCCACAAGCACGACCGCTACCTGACCGGAACCCTGGCCCGCTACGTTGAATTCGTGCCGGTCTGCCCGGAGGTCGAACTCGGCCTGCCGACACCACGCGAGACGCTGCGCCTTGTCGGCAGCAGCGAAGACCAGCGGCTGGTTTTCAGCAAAAGTGGCGAGGACATCACCGAGCGGATGACGGCCTGGTCGAACATGAGGGTCCGCCAGCTGGAGCAGGAAGACCTGAGCGGCTTCATCTTCAAGTCACGCTCGCCGAGCAGCGGCATGGCCAGGGTCAAGCTCTATGACCAGAACGGCAGCCCGAACCCGCGCGGAGTCGGTGTTTTCGCCCGCATCTTCATGGAGCACTTCCCGACTCTCCCGGTGGAAGAGGACGGCCGGTTGCATGACCCGCGGCTGCGCGAATGTTTTATTGAAGCCATCTTCGTCTTCGGCCGCTGGCGGAAGCTGCTGGCAGAGGGGTTGACCATCGGCCGCCTGGTGGACTTTCACACCCGCCACAAATTGCTGATCCTGGCCCACAGCGTCGAGACCTATCGCGAAATGGGCCGGCTGGTCGCAGCGGCAAAGACCCTTCCCCTCACGGACCTCGCCGAGCGCTATCAGACCCTGTTGATGAAAGCGATGCGGCTGAAGACGACCCCGGCCAAAAATGTCAACGTGCTGATGCACGCCCTCGGCTATTTCAAGAAGGAACTGACTGCGGATGAGAAGCAGGAGGTTCTGGAACAGATTGAAAACTACCGGCAGGGGCACACCCCGCTGATCGTCGCGGTAACGTTACTGAATCACTTCATCCGCAAGTACGACAAGTCCTACTTGCGCGATCAGCTCTACTTCGCTCCCCACCCGCTGGAGCTGCAACTGAGAAACCATGTCTAGCGGGCGCTTCACCCTCGCGGGCTGACCCGGCCGCGACCGGGGCGCTCAGCGCTTCAAACGCTTGCTCAGGGCGGGTTGAGAGATCCCCAGCAGCCGCGAGGCGATGCTCTGGTTGCCCTGCGCCCGGCGCATGGCGTCTTCAACGAGCAGCTGTCCGGCCTGCTGCAGGGAGGGCAGTTCCTCCAGCGCGGCGAAAGGGTTGCCTGAGGACTGCGACGGCTGCCCGGCAACCGCAACCTCCTGATGCCCGATCCGCTCCTGGAAACTTTTCATCGAGAGAATCCCCGAACTGTGGACGCTCACCGCGTCGTAGATCATCGCCTCCAGTTCGCGGATATTGCCGGGGAAGCTGTAGGTGGAGAGCAGCACCGCCAGCTCCGGCGGCGGGGTCGGCGTCTTCTTGCCAAGCGTTTCCGCCGCCTGCGCAAGGAAGTGATTGAGCAGCAGCGGCAGATCGTCCTTACGTTCGCGCAGCGGCGGCAGGTGCACGTGGTGGGCGAGCAGGCGATAGTAGAGATCGCGGCGGAACTCACCGGTCGCCATCCGGGACTCCAGGTTCTGGTGGGTGGCAACCACCACCCGGGCCGTCATCTGCTTGGGATAATCGCTGCCGAGAGGATAATATTCCCCCTCCTGCAGCAGCCGCAGCAGCTTCACCTGGGACGCCTGAGAGAGATCACCGATCTCGTCGAGGAACAGGGTCCCTTCGGCGGCCTGCTCGATCAGTCCGCTGCGCTGGGAATCGGCGCCAGTGTAGGCCCCCTTGACATGGCCGAACAGGGTGTCGGCAAAATAGGTGTCGTCCAGGCCGGAGACGTTGACATTGATCAACGGGCCGTCCGGACGGCTGAGCAGGTGGATGGCCCTTGCCATCAGCTCCTTGCCGGTGCCGCTCTCCCCGGTGACCAGGATCGGCTGACTGCTCGGCGCCACCGCTTCAACATACTGGAACGCCGCCTGCATCACCGGGTTGGCGGTTACCAGCGAGGAGAAGGCTTCAGGTGTCTGCGGATGATTACAGAAAAACCGCTGACGCATGGCCCGGTTTTCATGTTCCAGCTCGACCATGCGGACAGCCCGTCGAACGCCATCCACCAGCCGCTCCTCATCCACGGTCTTGACGAAGTAGTCGAAGGCCCCCAGCCGCATGCAGCGAACCGCCGTCTCCAGCTGGTTGAGCCCGCTGAGAATAATGACGCTGACCTGCGGGTGCTCGGCGACGATCCTTTCCAGCAGCTCTTCTCCGGAGAGGTGCGGCATGGTCAGGTCGAGCAGCACCAGGCCGACGTCCCGGCGGGCCAGGATATCCATCACCTTGCGGCTGTCCTGGCACTGGATCAGGTTGTTCATCGCCGCCGGCCCTTCAAGGGCCATGCTCAGGCTGCGCAGCCAGGGCAGCTCATCGTCGACCAGCAGGACGCTGAAGGACGGATAGAGTCGTTTCCGGGTCATCCCTGTTCCTCCTCCTGGCACTGCGGCAGATAGAGGCGCACCCGCATCCCCTCTCCCGCTGCCGATTCGAACTCCAGCCGCCCACCGTGATCCTTGACGATCCCTTCGGAAATCGACAGGCCGAGTCCGGTCCCGCCGCTCTCCCGCTTGGTGGTGAAGAAGGGGTCGGTGACATGCTCAAGGGCCTCGCCATCGATCCCCCTCCCCTGATCGCTGACTTCCAGCACCACCTGCCCGTCCCCCTTCTCGTGCCAGGTCCGCAGCGCGATCTGCTGATCGGTCGCGGTCAACGCCTGGCAGGCGTTGAGCACCAGGTTAACCACCACCTGCTCGATGCGATGCCCGTTCCCCTTGAAGCGGGGCAGAGCCAGCGCGTAATCGACCCGGAAGCTGTTGGTCGACTTGTCGATGGTGGTCTTCACCAGTCGCAGCGCGGCACGGACCACCCCGTTCAGGTCGACCGCATCGTCCAGCCCGGCGTCATTGCGCCGGGCAAAATCCTTGAGGTCCTCGACAATCTGCTTGATCCGGGTCGAGCCGTCGAGCATCTCCTGCAGCAGGTGGGGGATTTCCTCGCGCATCCGCGAGTAGTTGAGCCAGCCGAGCTTGAAGTCGCCGTGGGTCTCGAGATGGGCATCGAGGATCGGTTCCGCGTCCTGGTACGCTTTTTTCAGTTGCGGCAGGTTGAGCTGGATCAGGCCGTTTGGATTGTTGATTTCATGCGCCACCCCGGAGACCAGTATCCCCAGCGAGGTCATCTTGTCAGCGTGGAGCAGCTGTTTCTGGCGGATCTGCAGCTCCTCAACCGCCCGCTGCCGCTCCACGACCTCACGCTGCAGCTCTTCGGTTCGCACCGCCACCTGCTTCTGCAGGGTGCGTGACCAGAGAACGGTCAGCACCAGCACCAGCAGCAGCGGTCCCAGGGCATAGACACCGTAGCGGAACAGAACCTGCCAGGACACCTCCTCGGCCTGCAGCACCCCCAGCCACTGCTCGCGGATCCTGCGGTATTCACCGGACTTTTTCAGCAGCGCCAGACCTTCATTGAAGCGATCGAGCAGCTCGCCGTTCCCTTCGCTGACCGCGTACCCGTAGTCCTGCGCCACCAGCGGGCGGGCAATCGGGTGAATGTTGTCGAGCTCCAGCTCGCTGAGCAGGTATTCTCCCGGAAGTTTCGCCACCAGGGCACAATCGTGCTGGCCAGAAGCCAGCAGGGTCAGGGCGTCGGCCAGGGTCGGCACAAGGAAGAGCTGGGCGGGGATGGCCCGCTCGAGCATGAAATCGTGCATCACGCTCCCCTTCATGACGATCACTTCCTTGTCCGTCAGGTCACGCACGGTCTTGATCGAGACATTGCCGTTGCGCACCCAGATCGACTGGTGGACCTTGGCGTGGGGAATCGAGAAATCGACTTCTGCGACCCGCTCCTCGGTGTGCGCCATGCCCATCAGGACATCGATCTCGCCGTCGGCCAGGGCCTTGCGCATCGTTCCCCAGGAGCCGAGACGGATCTCGATATCCATGCCCATCACCCGGGCAACGGCCTGGGAGAGGTCGACATTATAACCCGTCGGGATTCCCGATTTGTCGAGGTATTCGTAGGGGGGGTAGTTGTGATCGCCACCGATGACGACCGGCCGCTCATGGATCAGCTGGTCCTCCTCAGCCGCCGCCGGGGCGGGGACCAGCAGCAGCCAGAGCAGAATCCATACCGCCAGCCCCCCCGCCAGGGGAGACGCTCTAGTAACGAGCATGACCCGGGGTCCGCGGGAAAGGAATGACATCGCGGATATTCTCCATCCCGGTCAGGTACATCAGCAGCCGCTCGAAACCGAGGCCAAAGCCGGCATGGGGACAGCTGCCCCAGCGGCGGATATCCAGGTACCAGTCAAGCGATCCCGGCTCTATCCCCTGCTCCGTCATGCGTCGCTGCAGAACCTCGAAACGCTCTTCCCGCTGACTCCCGCCGATAATCTCACCCACCCGGGGGACGAGCAGATCCATGGCCGCCACGGTCTTTTCGTCGTCGTTGAGGCGCATGTAGAATGCCTTGATCTGCTTCGGGTAATCGACCACGAAGACCGGGCCGTTGAAAACCTGTTCGGTCAGATAGCGTTCATGCTCGGACTGCAGGTCGTTGCCCCAGACCACCGGGAATTCGAAATCGCGGCCGGACTTCTGCAGCAGCTCGATCGCCTCGGTGTAGCTGACGGTCCTGAAATCGGCGGCCGCCAGGGTTTCCAGCTTCTCGATCAGGCCTTTCTCGATCCGCTGGTTGAAGAATTCCAGATCCTCGCGGCAGTGCTCCAGGGCGTAGTTCACCAGGTAGCGCATGAAGTCTTCCGCCAGCTGACAGTTGTCGGCAAGATCGGCAAAAGCGATCTCCGGCTCGATCATCCAGAATTCCGAGGCATGCCGGCTGGTGTTTGAGTTCTCGGCGCGGAAGGTCGGACCGAAGGTGTAAATATCGCTGAATGCGGTGGCAAACAGTTCCCCCTGCAGTTGACCGCTGACCGTCAGTCCGGTCCTTTCGCCGAAGAAATCCTGCGACCAGTCGATCGCGCCGTTCTGCCTTGGAGGCGCTTGCGGGTCGAGGGTGGTCACCCGGAACATCTCCCCGGCTCCTTCGCAGTCGTTGGCGGTGATGATCGGCGTGTGCACATGAACGAAACCACGCTGCTGATAGAAGGTGTGCACGGCATAGGAGAGGGCGCTGCGCATGCGGAACACCGCGCCGAACGAATTGGATCGGGGGCGTAAATGCGCAATCGAACGCAAAAATTCGAAGCTGTGCCGTTTCTTCTGCAGCGGGTAGCTGTCATCGGCTTCGCCGACGATGGTGACGGCTTTCGCCAGCAGTTCCCAGCTCTGGCCGCTTGCGGGGGATTCCACCAGGTCCCCCTGCACCGACAGGCAGGCGCCGGTGCCAACCCGGGTCACCTTATCGTAACCAGGCAGGTCGGGGTTTAACACCACCTGCAGCGACGCGAAACAGGAGCCGTCGTTGAGAGCCGCAAAAGAGACGTCCTTACCACGCCGGAGCGAGCGGACCCACCCGTTGATGGAGATATCCTCCTGGCCACCGGTAGCGGAAAGTGCCTGCTTGATTGCGGTGCGTTTCTGACCATTCATAATGAAAATCCTCACTCTGCTTAAAATCCCCGGATCTGGACGACCTTACGGATTATCGCCAGAATCGACCGCCCAGTGCAAGAACTACCTGTTCCGCGGCACCCTGATCAGTATTGCGCAATACCCGCCAGAAGCATAGACTAGGCGGCAGGGAGGAGACCTATGATATACAAAAGCTACGGTGCGACCGGCAACAGCATTTCTGCCATCGGCTTCGGCGGGATGCGCTTCACAAACCCCGCAGACAGAGAAGAGAGTGCCGCCCTGGTGCGGTACGCGCACAGCAGGGGGATCAACTACTTTGACACCGCCCCCGTCTACTGTGACGACCAGAGTGAAGAGATCATGGGCCTTGCGCTGTCCCAGCTGCCGCGCGACAGCTATTATATTTCCAGCAAATGCAGCAAGCATTCCGCCGACGACTTCCGCAAGAGCCTGGAACGCAGCCTGCAAAGACTCCGGGTCGAGAGCATCGACTTCTTTCACATCTGGCACCTGATGAACCCGGCCGACTGGCAAAACCGCCTGGCCGGCGGGGCGGTCGAAGCGGCAATCCGGGCCCGGGAAGAAGGGCTGATCAAACACCTGGTCTGCTCTTCCCATATGCAGGGGGACGACATATCTGCGGTCCTGGCGGAAAAGGTCTTTGCCGGGGTGCTGCTCGGCTACAACGTACTCAACTTTCCCTACCGGAGCAGCGCCGTGGAATCGGCGGGCAGCGCCGGGCTCGGAGTGGTCAGCATGAATCCTCTGGGCGGCGGCCTGATCCCGCAGAACCCGCAGCGCTTTGCCTTCCTGGCGGACCATTACGCCACCGACGTCGTCACCGCGGCGCTGCGCTTCAACGTCTCCAATCCATATATCACCTCGGCGCTGGTCGGCTTTTCCAGCAGCGCCGAGGTTGATCTGGCGGTGGCCGCCATGGAGGATTTCGTCCCTGACAGTTTGCCCCGCCAGGACGCGCTGAAAAAAGAGCTTGAGGCGTCATTCGATGAGCTCTGCACCGGCTGCGGCTATTGCCTGCCCTGCCCGGTCGATATCCCCATCCCCAAGTACCTCGATGCCTACAATCAAATCCTGCTGAAGAGGGGTGACCCGCAGGCCGCCCTCGATCGGCTCAAGTGGCACTGGAACCTGACCGGAGCGAGATCCCGCGACTGCACCCGCTGCGGCGCCTGCGAAGAACGCTGCACCCAGCATCTGCCGATCGTTCAGAGGCTCGCCGAACTGCCGGTGAGGAACAGATGAAACTTGTTGCTGTTTCTTCTCACCGATACCGAGCATAACGGTTTTCACCACCGGGGCGCCTGGACTCACCGAGGAGGAGGCAATATCCCGCCATGAATTACAGATTTTTCCCCGGTGAGTCCAGGCCGCAGTGGTCCCCCCTGAATACTTCCCTCCACCCGTCTTTTGGTTTATAAGTTTTTTTGCGGGGATGGTAACGGTTCTGGATGACGGCAAAGGGGGCCGGGGGCGCCCCGGACATTATTGAGGAGCAGAGCCACCGGCCGGAAGACCAGGAACCGGGGCAAGCTGCTCCTGAAACCGCAGACAACAGAGAACGGAAGGATAAAATCATGCCGCACATCAATGTAAGTGGGCCGAAGATCAACGGGCTGGACAAGAAACGCGAACTGACCCGGGTACTGACAGATGCCGCAGCGGCCGCCTACGGCCTGCCCCGGGAGACCATCGTTGTTGTCATCAGCGAAAATGCCCCGGAGAATGTCAGCGTCGGCGGACAGCTGGTCATTGACCGGCAGGGCTGAGCCGCCCTCGGGCACCCCCTAACCTCTTACCACGATCAGGGGATAAGTGATGATCAGAAACAACCACGGGCTGGTCTATTCCAGTGAGCAGGGCAGAATGTGCCCGGGCTGCAGCCAGCCGGTCAAAAAGTGTCGCTGTCAGAAAGCAGCCAAAACTGCCCCCGGCGACGGGATTGTCAGGGTCCAGCGGGAAACCAAGGGGCGCAAGGGGAAAGGGGTCACCCTGATCAGCGGCGTCCCTCTGGCCGAGGCCGAGCTCAAAACCTTTGCGAAAAAGCTTAAGCAGCGGTGCGGGGCGGGCGGGGCAGTCAAGAACGGGCTGATCGAAATTCAGGGCGACCACCGGGACATGCTGGTGGAAGAATTGAAGAAAGAAGGCTGGACGGTCAAAAAGGCCGGCGGTTGAGTCAGTGCAGAAGAAGCGGAGCGAATCCCCCCCCCTCGGTGCTCAGGTTGGTGACCTGGCCCTGGTAAAGTCTCGCTGCCGGTCCGAGCAGTCGGTCGCGATAGACGAATAACCGCAGGTCGGTCTTGAAGACTCCCCCCTCTCCCTCGGTCAAGCCGGCCGGCACCAGGCCCTGCACCAGGGTGGTCGCCGGATCCTGCTGGGCAAATCGGCTGCGGCTGATGCTTTTCCCCAGCAGCACCCCGCGACTGCCGAAGCGGGTCACCGGCTTGAAGACCAGATCTTTGCGCTGCTGCCAGATCTCTTCGGCGTTGCAGGCGGCGAGCAGGCGGCTCGGCGGAACCAATTCAAGCAACAGGTTCCGGTCTTTTGCGACCATCCCGAGCGACGTCAGTGCCTGTTCATCCGACCAGATGATCATCCGGCGCTTGTCCGCAAGCAGGCCATAGCTGAAAGGGTTGGGGGAGAGGCAGACCGAACCGGCCAGATAGGCCGCCCGCAATCCTGCCAGCGGCTCCGTTTCCAGGAAGAAGTCACAATGGCGGTTATAGATCAGATCGACCGGCCGGCCCTGGTGGCAAACGCCGGCGGCGTCCGCCTGCAGGTCCTGCGGATCAGCGATCTGCACTGTCAGGCCCTGCCCTGCCAGCCAGCTGCGAACAGCCTGCATTTCCGGATAGAGCGGCTGCTGATCCGGTTCTTCATCGACAATCACTACGCTCTTGAGTGACTTGCCAGCGCCCGCAAACGCCCGCCACTCCTGGTGAAAGCTGTCCAGCAGGCGCCTGCTCAAGCGCGGCGGCAGCGGATCAGGCGACTGCCCGGCATGGCGGGCCTGGGCCAGCCACGCAAGGTAGCCACCGCCGGCATTGGTGTTGACCTCGATCAGCCGGGGGCCGGCATCAGTCAGGTGAAAGTCATACCCCATCATCAGGCTGGCATGTCCGGGATCGAAACGTGCGACCTCCGGAAGTTGCGGAAGAACCAGTTGGCGATACCGGGGCCGCTGGCTGAGCGCGTAGGTCAACCGGACCAGGCGCAGCATGCTGCGCAGTTCGGCATTCGACAGCCGGACCGGGACATCTGCAAGGGGGAATTGATCTGCAGCCATAGTCGAGGAGCCCTTAAAAAGAATTTATCCGCCGGATAAAGGCCTTGAGCAGGCCATAACTGCGACGGTTGAAATCCAGCATCAGGCGCGGAAGATGTATCAGATCCGGCTGGTCCTTCTCTTCCGCCAACGGACCGGTCAGTTGCATTGAACCGTTCGGCCGGATGATTTCATTGAATTCTTCGTTCAGCGTCTGCAGTTGGCTCGAGTCAAGCGACGTGTTGAGCCGGATGACCAGTTTGTCCCCCACAAAGCGTAACGAGTGATAGTTGCGATAAAAATCATCGATAAACTGAACCGCTTCGACCGGATCCGTGGTGATCGAGAAGAGGCTGAAATCCTCGCCGGAGATCAGTCCGCGCCGGAGCAGGCTGTCCCGGGTGAATTCGAACCAATCCTCCCAGTAACCGCCATCGTCATCCACCATCACCAGCGGAATCGGCGGATTTTTGCCGGTCTGCACCAGCGTCATGATCTCCATCGCCTCATCCAGGGTGCCGAACCCGCCGGGGAACAGGGTTACCGCCTGGGCCTCCTTGAGGAACGCCACCTTGCGGTTGAAAAAGTACTTATAGGTAATCGCCCTGTCACTTTCCACCATCACTGGATTGGTATCCTGCTCGAACGGCAGGCGGATATTGACGGCAAAGGAGTTGTCGGCGCCGGCCCCCTCGTTGCCGGCCTGCATGATCCCGGGCCCGCCGCCGGTAATCACCATGTAGTTCCGTTCGGCCAGCAATCTTGAGAATTCCACGCATTTCCGGTAGATCGGCTCGTCCGGAGTAGAGCGGGCGCTGCCGAAAATGGTGACCTTCTTCCGGTTACGGTAGGGGGCAAAGACCTTGTTGGTGTAGCGCATCTCCTTCATGGTCGTGCGCATCAGTTTGAGGTCGGCCAGGTAACTGCTCTCCTGCCCCGCTTTCAATGCGGTCAGGACCATCTGCCGGATCATCTCCGGATGGTTGACCTCGGAGCGCCGCAGCAGATCATCGATGATCTGGTCGATTTCACCATTATTCCGGTCAAAACTTAACTTCATGGAGGCTCCTGTTCCGATTAACGGGACCGCGCAGGGGGCGCGAGAAAAGGACTGCCAGACAGCCGCTCAGCCTGGATGAGGAGGCCGCTCATGCCGCCTCCGGCGAAGTGTTCGGTGAAGGCCCGGTAGCAGAGCCGCAGCTCCCGATCCAGCCGATAAAACTCTTCGACCTCATCGCAGGGCAGCCGTTCTTCCAGTTTAGCACAGAGAAACGTGACACAGTTATAGGGACGCCGGGAGACGCCATGGACACAGCCTTGCGCCCCGAGCCACGGGCAGGTCTGACTGAAATCGGCCACCGGGGGAAGCTGCCCCTGCTGCAGATAAGCGAGCAGGTTGGGCAGCACCAGATGGTTGTGCCCTCTGGCGCAGCATGCCCCTTCACAGTCGGCACAGGCCCCCTCCCCCCCGGCCTTGCGGAACAGGGCATCCAGCGCCACCTGCAAGCGTTCGAGCTCCTGCAGCCTGCGGGAAATCCAGATCTTCTCCGCCCGTGGCAAGGCCTGGTATTCCTGCTGCATCTGCATCACAATCTGCGGCCAGCGCTGTTCCCTTGCCTGCGAAAGATCTTTCATCACGGTCACTGTCCGTAGCAAGAAAGAACGGCAGCATCGTGCGTACTGACGATGCTGCCGCTGAAATGTGTGGTCGAAGAAGTCCGTAAGCCGGGTCCTGTTCCCCGTCGCGGTTACCCCCGCCGGGGTGATGATCATTCATCTAGGACCGCCGTTGCCGACGGCCTCAAGCAGCCTAACCCGGAAACCTCGGGCGGACCACCCTCAAACGTTTCCCTATTCGGCCTTGCTCCGGATGGGGTTTACCGAGCTTCCGCCGTCACCGACGGAACTGGTGAGCTCTTACCTCACCCTTTCACCCTTACCACGTCCCCGCCGTAGCGCGAACGGGCGGTCTCCTCTCTGTGGCACTTTCCCTGGGGTCACCCCCGGTCCCCGTTAGGGACCATCCTGTCCTGTGGAGCCCGGACTTTCCTCTCCCCGCCGGCGTCCAGGACATCGGCGGGCAGCGATCATCTGTTCTTCTTCAACCACATATCCGGTCAGGTTTACGCTTCCGGCTCGGCGTAGAGCAGTCTGTTGCAGTGAGGACACGTCTGCAGGTCGGCCTGCCGGAACAGGCTGTTGTACTGCTGCGGTGGCAGTTGCATATTGCAGCCGAGACAGGCCCCGTTGCGGGCCATGGCAACCGCCAGTCCCGCACGGCGCTTGAACAGGGTCTGGTATTTGCGCAACAGAGAGGCCGGAACATCTTTTGCCACCGAGTCACGCACGTTCTTCTTTTCCTGCAGCTGTTTTTCGGTCTCTTCGAGCAACAGGTCAAGTTCGCTGCGGCGGGCATCGGCCTTTTCCACAACCACGTTCAACTCGTCCTGCTTCTCTTTCAGGTCCTCGCTGAGGGTTTCGACCTCCTGCTGCTTGCCCAGAACCCGGTCCTCGATCTCCTTGTTGGCCTTTTTCGCCAGATCGATCTCTTTCAGGACAGCGACATATTCCTTCTGGGTCTGAATTTCCGGCAGGCGGCTTTCAACCTTGACAATATTGTCCTGCTCCTTGACCAGCTCCTGCTGGAGTTGCGCTTCCTCTTTCTGCAACTCCTCCATCTCCGCGGTCAGCTCGTCAACCATTCCCTGGACGCGTGATGTCTCGGCATCAAAACCGGCCAGTTCGTTCCGGTATCCCTGGCGAGTTGACTCGATCGAGGAAACCTCCTGATCGATCTCCTGAAGTTCCCTGAGCAGATTCATCTTTTCGTGCACGTTTCAGCCTCCCATTGCTGTTTGCAGCAGTACGTCCTTACCCTGGGTCAGACCAGCGTAAAAGGGTCCGACTCGGTTTTCATTTCGAATATATCCAGCGGCAACTGCCGATCGGCAGCAACCACGCGTAACTTTTCCGCCAAACCGGCCACCATCAGGTGCTCGGTGCCGAAATGCCCGGCATCGATCAGCAGCAGTCCTTCAGAACGCGCCCGCTGGGCATCATGGTACTTGACATCACCGGTCACCAGACAGTCCGCTCCCTGGCGGCGGGCTTCAGCAAACAGCGAAACACCACTGCCGCCGCAGACTGCGACCTTGCTCACCACCCCCGTAGCCGGGCCAGCCGAGCGCAGCGCCGCGAGTCCCAGCCGCTGCTTGAGCAGGGCAAAAAACTCTGCCACAGGAAGCGGCTGCGGCAATCGGCCGATCCGCCCCAGGCCGACATCTTGGCGCGTGTTCTGCAGCGGGATCAGGTCGTAGGCGACCTCCTCATAGGGATGCGCCTTGAGCATCCTGCCCACCGCCTTGCCGATGAGGGTACGCGGCAGAATTGTTTCCAGCCGGTATTCTTCAACCTCCTCGGTCTCCCCCCGCCGCCCGATGAACGGGTCGGTATTGCTGCCGGGACGGAAACTGCCCGTTCCGAACACCCGGAAAGAGCAGCGGTCGTAAGCCCCGATCTGCCCAGCACCGGCAGCGAACAGAGCATCCATCACCGAAGATTCATGACCCGCCGGGACAAAAACCGCCAGTTTGACCAGGTCGCCGCCTGGCATCCGCTCCAGCGGGACGACCTGTTCAAGTCCGAGTCGCCCGGCCAGCCAGTCATTCAGGCCGTCGGCCGCACGGTCAAGGTTGGTGTGTAAACTGACTATCGCTATATTCTTGCGAATCGCGCGAAAAAGAACCCGTCCCGCTTCATCTGCCGGCGTCAGCTTCAGCAGCGGACGATGAATCAGGGGATGGTGGGAAATGACAAGTTGGGCGCCGCATGCCTCAGCCTCGGCGAGCGCCGTCTCCTCGGCATCAAGGCAGACCAGAATTTTGTCGATCAGGGTGTCACTGTCACCGACCTGGAGGCCGACATTGTCCCAGTCTTCCGCGAGGGCCGACGGGTAGAGGCTGTTCAGCACTCCGATAACTTCATGCAGGCGCAGGGTCTTGTTCCGGCTCATGAGAGCAGATCCCGCCAAAAAGAAAGAGTGCATCCGGTTTTCCCGGTGCACTCTTGTAATTCTTGGTTCTCCCCCCTTGATTTTTCCCTTGCGCTATCGCCGTATCCCTCTCGGCGGGGTGCCGAGACATCGGCTGATGTCAATAATCGATTTTCAGCAATCAACGCTATCTGCTCACGCCAAGGAAGAGGACAAGGCCGCCTGTAGGTTTTGCTGGTGGGCCCACCAGGACTCGAACCTGGGACCGACCGGTTATGAGCCGGTGGCTCTAACCAACTGAGCTATAGGCCCCACGCACAACAAAAAGCGATATTATGCAAAACCGGAAGCAGATGTCAAGAGTTAGCCGAAAAAAAACGACATGCGGGGGTATTATCCCGGCCTGCTCTTCGCTTATGATCCCTGATCGCCCTGGACGAACCCCTTCAGCCGTTTTGCCCGGCTGGGGTGCCGCAGCTTCCTCAGGGCCTTCGCCTCAATCTGCCGGATCCGCTCCCGCGTGACATTAAAATCCTGGCCGACCTCTTCCAGTGTATGATCCGACTTTTCTCCGATACCGAACCGCATCCGCAGCACTTTCTCCTCGCGCGGAGTCAGCGAGGAGAGCACCCTCGAGGTCTGGTCGGAAAGATTGCCCTTGATCACTGCTTCGAGAGGAGAAATCACCCCCTTGTCCTCGATAAAATCGCCCAGTGAGGAATCTTCCTCTTCGCCGATCGGGGTTTCCAGACTGATCGGCTCCTTGGCGATCTTCAGCACCCGGCGAACCTTGTCGAGGGGCAGATCCATCCGCTCGGCGATCTCTTCCGGGGTCGGCTCGCGACCGAACTCCTGAACCAGCTGGCGGGTGGTCCGGATCAGCTTGTTAATGGTCTCGATCATATGCACCGGGATACGGATGGTCCTCGCCTGATCGGCAATCGCGCGGGTGATCGCCTGGCGAATCCACCAGGTGGCATAGGTTGAAAATTTATAGCCGCGCTGGTATTCGAACTTGTCGACGGCCTTCATCAGGCCGATATTTCCCTCCTGGATCAGATCAAGGAACTGCAGCCCGCGGTTGGTGTATTTCTTGGCGATGGACACGACCAGGCGGAGGTTGGCCTCCACCAGCTCGGATTTGGCCCGCTTGGCCCGCCACTCTCCCTTGTGGACTTCCTTCAGGTAATCGAGCAGTTCTTCCGGTTCAAACGCCGACTCCTCCTTGACCCGCTTGAACTTGCGTTTGGCCGCCTTGAGGCGCTTTTCGACCATCAGCAAAGTCTCGCCGTCAACCCCCAGCTCCTCGGCAACGGCACAGGCCTCATCATCATCCTTGCGCATCCGGCGCAACAGGCTGCGGATATCGGCATAAGGGCGACCGACCTCTTTTTCGCAGGAAGCAACTTCACTCTGCCCCTTCTTGACCTGTTCACCCATGTCTTTGAGCCGGTCAACAATTTTCGCCACCTGGAAGTCCTTCAAGCGAACCTGGTGCAGCAGATCGGTCATCTGCAGCAGAATCGCAGCCTGCTCCTTTTCCAGCTTCTGGCGGGTCTTGGCCGGCGGCTCGGACGCCAGTTCCTCCTGAACCTTTTTCAGCTGGACATCAACCGGGCGCAGTGACTCGAGAAGGGCCAGCAGGCGCTCCCGCTGCCTGACCTCCGCTTCGCCACCTTCCTCGTCGTCGTACTCCTTGGTGATCTCGGACACGCTGATCGCAGCCTTTTCCAGCTTCTCCAGCAGCACCATGACCTCGCGAAAAGCGATCGGGGTGCGCATCACCACCTTGGTCACCTGGGCTTCCCCTTCCTCGATCCGCTTGGCGATCTCCACCTCCCCCTCGCGGGTCAATAACGCCACCTGTCCCATCTCACGCAGATACATCCGCACCGGGTCACTGGTCCGGCCGAGGGCGCCGGCCTCAAGCTCGACGTCCGAGTCTTCCGAATCGCCGTCGCTGTCATCATCCTTGAGACTCGACAGCTTCGACTCGGAATCGACAACTTCAATATCCATATCGCCGAACATGGCCATCACATCTTCGAGCTGCTCCGAAGAAACCATATTGGCCGGCAAAGTGTCATTGACCTCATCATAGGTCAGAAAACCCTTCTCCTTGCCAAGATCGATCAGCTGCTGTACTTCTTCCTGGTTGACTTTTTTTGCCATTTTTACCCCTTCTTGGTCAGTGCCTTCCGACACAGAACTGTTTTCCGTCAATACTAGTTTAACTGTTTCTTCAAGCGAGTAAACTCTTGCATCAATTCTATCTTGTCGTCACCATCGGCGCTGGCGATCAGTTCGCGCAGTTCAGCCTTCCGGCGCTGCAATTTCTCCCGCACCGCCGCCCGGCGGCAATCCTGCAGCTGCCGTTCATAGCTGTCGGCAAAGGCAGCCCGGTCCACGTTCAGCAGAGGGGCCAGACGCTGCTGTACTTCTTCGGGGAACGGCAGCAGCCACGCGGCTTCTTCTCCCTCGGCGATATCGGACGGCATCGCCAGAAGCTGGCTGGCGATTTCCCGGGCCTGCTCACCCTGGAAATAGTCCGCCACGCCCTGGGCTCTGATCAGTTCACGGGCCTCCGGAACGAGCATGAGCAGGCTGAACAGCTGCCCCTCCGCCTTCCCCCAGGATGGGCTCCGAGGGGTTTCCGCGGTCGCGCCCGGCTCTTCCGGGGGCATCTCCGGCAGCGGGATCTCCGCAGCAGGGCGATGAGGCGGAAGATTGCTTCGCTCCGTCACGCGCCGGGCGCTTTTCCGTTCAGCGCTGCGAGCTCGCTCGCGCGCACCGACCAATTTCTGCTGCAACAGCGCCAGGGCTATGCCGGTCTGTGCTGCCAGGGCCTTCAGGTACAGATCCTGTTCCAGTTCACTCGGCAACTGAGTCAGCGTGGCGACAACGACCTCGGCGGCCCTTGCTTTTCCCTCAATACTCCCGCCGGCGTCCGCCAGGGTCTTTTCGAGGAACAGTTCCATGGCCGGCCTGGCCTGTTCCATCCGCTGCCGGAACAGGTCGGCTCCTTCCCGCTGCAGAAACGAATCAGGGTCCTCCCCGGCTGCCAGGTCCACAACTGCTGTCGGCACGCCCTCGGACTGAAGGGCCTCCATCGCCCTGAAGGTCGCCTTGCGTCCCGCGGCATCCTGATCGAACAGCAGCAGCACCCGCTGCACGTAACGCTTGAGCAGTGTCGCATGCTCTGCCGTCAGGGCGGTTCCACAGGTGGCCACCGCGTTCATGAATCCCGAACGATTCAGCGCCAGCTGATCAAAATAACCTTCGACCAGAATCGCCTCGCCCGCCTGGCGCATGGCCTGCCGGGCCTGGAAAAGGCCGAACAGGATTCTCCCCTTGTGATAGATCGGCGATTCCGGAGAATTGATATATTTCGGTTTGCTGTCGTCCAGCACCCGTCCACCGAAGGCCACAACCCGCCCGGCGAGATTGGCAATCGGAAAGATCAACCGCCGCCGGAACAGATCGTAATCCCCACGCCCCTCTTTTCGCGGCCGAATCAGGCCCAACGTCCTGGCGTCCTGAAGGTTTACCCCTTCAGTCTCAAGGTAACGGGTCAGCCCCTCCCATCCCTCCGATGCGAACCCGATCTGGTACTCACCGGCCGCCTTACGGCCATAGCCACGCTGTTTCAGGTATTGCCGGGCCGCTTCTCCCGCCCCATCCTCCATCAGCAGCCGATGAAAATACCCTGCCGCAATCTCGTTGACCCGGAACAGCCGTTCCCGCTCCTCGCTGAGCCGTTGCTCCTCCGGGGAGAGCCGCCGTTCCTCCAGCTCGACCCCCACCCGCTCCGCCAGCCGGCGGACCGCATCAGGAAATGCGAGTCCTTCCATCTTCATCAGGAAGGCAAACACATCGCCGCCGGTGCCGCAGCCGAAGCAGTGAAAAAACTGCCGGCCGGCATTCACACTGAACGACGGACTTTTCTCAGCATGAAAAGGGCAGAGGCCCATATGGTTGGCCCCGGAACGTTTCAGCGAGACATAGCCGGAGACAAGCTCAACGATGTCCATGCGCTCGCGCACTTCATGAATCTTGTCGTCTCCGATCTGACCGGTCATCTTTCCCCCAGTTCGGCAATCGTGACATTCTCACCGCCCTGTTCCGCCGTCGCGGCATAAAAGGCCGTCACAGGCTTCTGCCCCGCCAGGAAGTCACGCACCGCGCGCCGCAGAATCCCTTCGCCACTGCCATGAACGATTTCCACCTGATTCAGGTTCCCCAGCAGGGCATCGTCCAGAAACCGTTCAAGTTCCGGCAAAGCGTCCTCAACCCGCTTGCCGACCAACAGCAGCCGGGTCCGCAACGGCCGATCAGCGGATTCGCAGCGGGGTCGCCTGTGCCCCATACCCTTTCTGCCCGGTTCACTGAAGCGGCGCGGCTCGAACTGCTCCAGGGCGCTCAACGGCTGACGCAGGCGCTTGCCCCCCACGGTCAATTCGACAGAACCATCGAATACCTGCTCAACCCGGGCCTCAACCCCGAGCGACGTCACCCGGACCAGTTCACCGCACACCAGCTGTTGCGGAACCGGACCCTGACGTCTACGTCTGGGCTTGAACAGCTGCAGCTCCTCGCGCACCTGCCTGAGCTCACCACTCAGCTCAACATTCTCCTGCGGGTTTGCTCCCTTCCTGCTCAACCGCCTCAGTCGCTGTTCGGTTGCAGCTACCAGCTGCTCCCCCTGGCGGACGGCGCGCGCCAGGATTTCCTTCTTCCGGGCCTTCAGCTGCAGCAACTGGTCCAGCCGGCGCTGCTGGTGGCGGACAGCGGCCTCCTTCTCGGCGCTCAGGGCAGTCAACTCCTCGTTCAGCTGCTGCCTCTGGCAGTTCAGTTGATAGATCAGCTCGGCACTGTCCAGGGCGCGCTCACCCAGATAGTCTTCAGCCCGCCGCACAACATCACCAGGCAACCCCAGGCGGCGGGCGGTACTGATCGCGCTGCTCGCTCCGGGAATCCCGTAATGCAGGTGATAGCGGGGCGCCAAGGTCTGCGGATCGAAATCGACCGCAGCACTCTCGACCCCTTCCTGGCTCTGCGCATAGGCCTTGATCTGACCCAGATGAGTGGTCAGCAGGACCTTTGCCCCCTGTTCGCGCAGCCTGTCCAGAACCGCCAACGCCAGCGCGGCACCTTCCGCGGGGTCGGTCCCGGTCCCCGCTTCATCAAGCAGAACCAGCGACCCGGCGTCGGCCTGTTGCAGGATGTCCCGCACCCTGACCAGGTGCCCGGAGAAGGTCGACAAACTCTCGGCGATACTCTGCTCATCGCCGATATCCGCAAACAGTCGCTGGAACAGGTAGAGCCGACTGTCCGGCTGGCAGGGGATATGCAGTCCGCTACGCACCATCAGCAAGAGCAGCCCAAGGGTCTTCAAAGCGACAGACTTCCCGCCGGTATTCGGACCGCTGATCACCAGGGCGTGACAATCTTCGCCCAGCCGCAGGTCGATCGGCACCGCCCGTTCGCAGTCGAAGCTGCCGTCTGCGGCGGACATCAGCAGCGGGTGCCTGGCCTGCTTCAGTTCAACCAGCGGCCTGGACACCAGCTGCGGCCGGCTGCCGCGACATCTGCGGGACAAACGCCCGGCGGCAAACCGCAGGTCGAGGCACGCAAGAATATCCTGGTTGCTGCTCAGCGCGGACGTACAGCAACGCACCAGGTCCGCCAGCCGGAGGAGGACCCGACGTTCTTCGCGCTGCTCCTCACGAAGCAGTTGCTGAATCCGGTTGTTCCCCTCCAGGATCGTTTCCGGCTCCAGGTAGAGCGTCTGTCCGCTGGAAGATTCATCCTGCACAAAACCCTTGACCTGGCCGCGGTGATCCGCCTTGAGCGGAACAACATAACGACCATTGCGGACCGTAACCAGCCGCTCCTGAAAACAGGCCGACAGCAGGTCGCTGTTGAGCAGCTGCTCCAGCCTCTGCTTGACCCGGTTGCGGGTCTGGCGAAGATCCCGGCGAAGGTCTGCCAGCTCAGGGGACGCGGTATCGAGCAACTCACCCAGCCGACCGATCGAATCTCGCAGGCGGCGCCCGAGCTCAGGCAGCTTTTCCAGGCGCAGCGCCCGCGCGCTCAGGCGTTCAGCGGCGGGACATTGTCCGAACCAGTCTCGACAGTTCCCCGCGACAGCAATTGAAGCGGCAATATCGAGCAGCTGTTCGCCACCGAGAAAGCTCCCTTCAGCCTGTACGCGCTCCAGCAGGGGCAACAGATCCCGGCTATCACCCAACGGCGGGGCACCCGCTGAGTCCAGGACCCGCACGGCCTCGTCGACCTCGGTCAGGGCCGCCTCAATCTGCTCGAGTCCATCGAGGGGCGTCAGCGCTTCGGCCAATCGCCGCCCGGGCATCGAAACCGTTTGACCTGCGAGTTGCCGGCGCAACTCAGGGTACTCAAGCAGTTCAAGGGTGCTTTCGCTACAGACCATTAATCCAGGGCCAGATCCCGGCTGGTGGTAAAAATAGTTTTCCCCAGGGTTGCAAACGGCGGTGTCAGTTCCGAAGACTGCAACTCCTGCTGCACGGTTTTCGGAACCGATGCAGAGTGCAATGCAAAGAGAATCAGCGCCAGCAGCAGGATACCCTGCAATACACCGAACAGGGCTCCGGCCAGACGGTTCAAGCCACCCAAAATGGGCAGTTTGACGAACCGGTCGAGAACGAAACCAAGAGCCCCGAAAATCAGGATTGTGGTGACGAACAGAATCAGAAACGCCAGAGTAATACAGAGTTGGGCCGGCCAGTGAAACATGCCCATAACCCACTGGGCCAGGGGCAGATGCAGATAGAAAGCCAGCAGCCCGCCGCAGACCAGACCAAGCAGCGAGCATATTTCTTTCAGCAGGCCCCGCAATATCCCTTTAAGCAGGAATATTGCCAAAACCACCAGAATGACGATATCAACCAGATTCAAAGCCGCTCCGTGCCAACTTTTCTAGCCGGCAAGCAGGTCCCTGACCAGCTGATTGACCAGCTTCCCGTCAGCCGCCCCCTTGGTCCTGGCCATCACCACAGGCATGACCTTGCCTATCTCTTTAAGGGATGCCGCACCGACCTCGGCAATAACGGCAGCGATAATCCTTTTGAGCTCTTCCTCGTCCAGTTGAGCGGGAAGATAACCCTGCAGGACTGCCAACTCGGCCTCTTCCTTGTCGGCCAGTTCCGGGCGTTGATTCTCCCGATACATCTGCGCGGCTTCCCGGCGCTGCTTGACCTGGGTGGAAATGACACTGATCACCGCCGCATCATCCAGCTGCTGACCCAGCTCGATCTCTTTATTTTTTATAGCACTGCGCAATTGACGAATCGTACCCAGGCGTTCTACCTGCCTGGCCTTCATCGCCTCTTTCATATCGGCAGTCAGCTGTTCCTGTAAGCTCATGATTTATCTCTTTATTCTGAAGGAATCCGGCGGCCAGAACCTGCCGCCCATATTTAAACGAATTTGGCAGTTTACTTGTTTTCCAAATCACTGGCAAGGAAACATTGCACGTTGTCCGCAAATAAAAAAGCGGTCCTGAAAACCACTCTTTTCTTTTGGCCCTTGCTCCGGGGTACGGCTGCCGGGGTCCTGCTCAGCTGAACGTCCGGTCAAGCTGAACACAATTGCGGCCTTTCCGTTTTGCCTGATAAAGCGCCCGATCTGCACGCCTGAGGGTGTCCTTGAAGTCAGCCTCACTGGGATGCCACTGGGCGACGCCAAAGCTTGCCGTCACCCGGGGGATCCCCGCAAAATCGTCATGCACATCCTCATCCAGGACTTTTCTGATTTTTTCCGAACTGATCTCCGCGCCATGCAGATCGGTGCCGGAGAGAATGACCAGAAACTCCTCGCCGCCAAACCGGCTGACGACATCAGTCTGACGACAGAGCTGTTTCAAGACCGAGGCGACCTGCTGCAAAACCAGGTCACCCTTCTCGTGGCCATGGGAATCATTGATCTCCTTGAAGTGATCAAGATCCATCAGGACGAAAGAGAGAGCCAGCCCCTGCCGCTGGGCTTTCTTGATTTCCAGGTTGGCACTGTCGACGGCATGCCGCCGATTCGCCAGCTGCGTGAGGGAGTCGGTCACCGCCAGGCGCTGCAGCAACTCACGGCTCAACTGCTGCTCTTGCTGTGCCCGGGCGGTCATATAGGTCAACAGGAGGAAGAAGCCGATGGCCGCGGCACCCAGGGCGGCAACCAACGCCGAACTCTTCCGCCATTTGGCAAGCACGATATCTTCGTTGTAGGTCGCTGCCATCACCAGCGGGTAGCCTTTGACCCGGAGCAGGCTGATGCCGCGCATTTTATCATCCAGCTCGGAAACAACGCGCATGAACGTGTAAGATTCGACCGGATCATTTATGAATCTGGCGATCTGCTTGCCCACCATGATCTGATGCCCCGGTATTCGGGCATAGACATCCCCCTGCGGGGACAATATCGCGATTGTCTCCCCCGGGGCGAGCCGCAGACTCGAGTAATTCGAACGAAAATATTCCAGGTCGATGATCGCCGCAATGACATGCTTCAGGGTCGCGTCGCCCTGGCGAAAGGCATTGCTGGCTGCGAAAATCCACTGCCCCTTATTCACCCGCGAGGCAATCGGTTTGCTGACAAACAGCCCCGGGACATGGCCCACCTGGTGCGCTCTGAAATAATCGCGATCCTGGATTGAAGGGGGCGTCCCCTCTCCGGTCCAGTGGTCGATCCGCCCGGTGGAGTCAAGCACAAGCAGTGCGGTAATAAAGGGATTTGAATCCAGAATGCCCTCCAGAACAGCTCTGACCGGGGCGGCATGAGGTTCATATCCCTCTGCACCGGGAGCCTCAAGGACATTGTGAATGCCGAGAAAGATCTGGTTGAGGCCGAACAGATACCTGTCCATATCCATGGCAAGGAAATGGGCGAGATCATCGACCCCCGAACGTGCCTCGGCCAACACCGCGGCCCGCCGCAGTGAGATCGAGTACCCGGTAAAAAGTATCGTCACCAGGATACAGAATATGCCGAACACCCAGATACGTTTCACGTAATGGCAACCTTAAAACGACAGTTAGCGAGGAAATTACCAGACCAACGGCCAGATCAGAACGTTGGGATCGGCAGCATGCAGCTGTCACCCCATCGGGGAAGTACGGGAGTTGCCGGGGCAGGGCCTCGGCCAGCAATCAAACCATCCTGCTATTTCCCGCGTGCCGCCTTCTCCTCCAGGCCGGAAAGACCAAAGCGGCGGCGCAGTTCATCATAAACGCGCGCAGGGGGCAGATCATAGTAACCGAGCAGCACCAGCACATGAAAAAAGAGGTCGGCAACTTCAGCGATCACCTCCTCGGGATCGCCCCCTTTCCCGGCCACCGCTGTTTCGGTTGCCTCTTCGCCGATCTTGCCGAGGATCTTGTCCAGCCCCTTTTCGTAGAGGGATTTAACGTACGACGTTTCCCCCTCGCCGAGCTGCCTGCGCTCCAGGATGACCCGGTAAAGCGTCTCAAGAATATCATCCGTGGCGGCGGGAACTGATTCGAAAGCGGGCATACTCATCTCCGTCGAGGCTAAATGCGGGCAGCAACACCGTGCTGACGCAGGTATTCCTTGCATTCACCGATTGTATATTCCTTGAAGTGAAAGATCGAGGCAGCCAGGGCGGCGCTGGCCCCACCCTCAACCAACCCTTCGCGAATATGTTCCAGGTTACCGACCCCTCCCGAAGCGATCACCGGAATCTCGACGGCATCGCTGATCGCCCGGGTCAGCGCGATGTCATATCCATCCTTGGTCCCGTCGCAATCCATCGACGTCAGGAGAATTTCACCGCAGCCATACGCCTCCATCTTCCGCGCCCATTCGATCGCATCAATGCCGGTTGGATTGCGCCCGCCATGGGTATAGACCTCCCAGGCCGGAGGATCAGAACCAGGCACCCTTCGCGCATCGATCGCGACGACAATGCACTGGCTGCCGAACCGCTCGGCCGCCTCTCGTACAAACTCGGGTCGGTGCACCGCGGCGGTGTTGATCGAAACCTTGTCGGCTCCGGCGTTGAGCAGGTTGCGGATATCAGTGACATCGCGGACCCCGCCGCCGACAGTCAGCGGCATGAAGACCCGCTCGGCGGTCTCGCGAACCACGTCGAGAATGATACTCCGCTTGTCGCTGGATGCGGTGATGTCGAGAAAGGTCAGCTCATCGGCACCCTGATCACAGTAGGCCTCGGCCGCTTCAACCGGATCGCCGGCATCGCGCAGACCGACGAAGTTCACCCCCTTGACAACCCGCCCGTCTTTGACATCGAGACAGGGGATAATACGCTTGGTCAGCATGGTTACCTGATCTCCCCTCTGGTCAGCGCAACGGCCTCACGCAGATCGATCGCGCCGGAGTAGATCGCCTTGCCGGTGATGACACCTGTGACACCGGACGCTTCGATCTCGATCAGCCGACGGATATCGTCCAGGGACGAAAGTCCGCCGGACGCAATCACCGGGATATTGATCGACTCGGCCAGCGCCCTGGTCGCGGCGATATTGGGCCCCTGCATCATCCCGTCGCGGGCGATGTCGGTATAGATGATCGCCTCGACGCCGAACCCTTCCATCTCTTTCGCCATTTCCGTCGCCAGCTTTTCGGTCACATCGGCCCAGCCCCGCACCGCGACCAGACCATCCCTGGCATCGATACCGACGACGATACGGCCGGGGAACAACCGGCACGCCTCGCCAACCAGTTCAGGCTTCTCCTTGGCCACCGTCCCGAGAATCACCCGGTCGACCCCCAGAGCCAGGTAGGCCTCAATGGTGGCCAGGTCGCGGATGCCGCCGCCCAGCTCCGAAGGGATATCGATCGCATCAACGATCGCCTGGATCGCCGCCCTGTTCTTCGGCACCCCGGCAAAAGCTCCGTCGAGATCGACGATATGCAGCAGTTCCCCCCCCTGCTCCTGCCAGGTTCGCGCCTGGGCGGCGGGATCGTCGTTGTAGATGGTGTCCTTTTCCATGAGTCCCTGTTCCAGGCGGACACAGCGACCTTCCTTGAGATCGATTGCAGGCAGAATAATCACTTATAATTCTCCGAAGTTTCTGAAAATATTCAGGCCGATAGTCTGACTCTTCTCCGGGTGAAACTGGGTGGCCAGAATATTGCCATGCCAGACCGAAGCACAGAACTCGATATCCCCGTAGCGACAACTGGCTGCGATATCCTCGACATTTTCAGCCTGACAGTAATAAGAATGGACAAAATAGACGAAACTCTTATCCTCAATCCCGGCCAGCAGGGGAGAGTTCCGCCGCAGCTGAATATTGTTCCAGCCCATGTGGGGAACCTTGAGACGCTCACCCGCTTCCCGCATCCCGGATGGGAAACGAATCACCCTGCCGGGGATCAGCCCGAGCCCCTGATGACGACCGAATTCCTCGCTCTCATCAAACAGCATCTGCATCCCGACACAGATCCCCAGCAGCGGCCTGCCGGCCCCGACATGGGCCAGCAGCGGCTCGACGAAGCCGCCGGCACGCAGATTGTGGATACAGTCGCGGAAGGCGCCGACACCGGGCAGCACGACTTTCTCGGCGGTGGCTATATCTTCGGGGTTCGCGCTGACGCGGGCGGAGAAACCGAGCCGTTCGAAGGCCTTCTCAACGCTGCGCAGGTTGCCCATTTCATAGTCGATGATGTTGATCATATCTCTTTAACTCCGGCAGCATCGCAAACTGTTTGACCTGCCTCCAGTGACAGAACCCCTCATTATTCGAGCGATCCCTTGGTCGACAGCACCCCTTCAATCCGCGGATCGATGGAAGTGGCCTCATCCAGCGCGCGGCCGAAGGCCTTGAAAATCCCTTCGATGATGTGGTGCAGGTTGTCTCCATAAGCCAGGTTGACGTGAAGGTTGGCTCCCGAATGGTTGCAGAAGGCGACAAAGAACTCCTCCACCAGCTCGGTATCGAACTCGCCCACCTTTGCTTTCGGCAGATCGACGTTGAAGACCAGAAAGGGGCGCCCGGAAAAATCGATAATCACCGAAGCCAGCGCCTCATGCATCGGCATGGTCCCGCGACCGAACCGGCGGAGACCCTGCTTGTCACCCAGGGCCTTCCTGAACGCTTCACCGAGTACGATGCCGATATCCTCAACCGTATGATGGGCGTCGATCTCGGTATCTCCGGTCGCCCTGACGGTCAGGTTGAAAAAACCGTGGCGCGCCACAGCCGAGAGCATGTGATTGAAAAAAGGGACCGGTGTTTCAAGGTGGTGCTGGCCGGAACCATCCAGGTCCAGCTCGATGCTGATATTGGTCTCTTTGGTTTCGCGATCGATCCTGGCGATACGTGACATTGAAATTCTCCTCTAGCAATAAGCCACAAAACCATCTTGGCGCAGAGAAAACAGAAGGGGTGTCTCTGTAACGACGAAACCCCTGCGGTTCTGATTACTTGCCGAGCCGGATCGACACCGACCTGGCGTGCGCCTCCAGCCCTTCCAGTTCCGCAATATGCACAATTTCGCTGCCTAGCCGCTGCAAACCCGCTTCGGAGAAGGAGACAATGCTCGATTTCTTGACGAAATCGTCCAGCGACAAGGGCGAGAAGAAACGGGCGGTGCCACCTGTGGGCAGGGTGTGATTCGGCCCGGCCAGATAGTCCCCGGCGGCCTCAGGGGTATGGTGCCCCATAAAAATCGCCCCGGCATGGCGGATCTGCGGCAGGATGGCGAACGGGTTATCCACCGCGAGTTCCAGGTGCTCGGGAGCGATCCGGTTGGAAAACGCGATCGCCTCGTCAAGGCTCTGCGCCAGGATGATAGCGCCATAGTTTTCGATCGATTGGCGGGCGATCTTCTCACGGCTGAGGTCGGCGAGCTGCTTTTCGACTTCAGCGGCGACCGCCAGGGCCATCGTTTCGCAACTGGTCACCAGGACCGAGGAGGCCAGCTCGTCATGCTCCGCCTGCGAGAGCAGGTCGGCAGCGATATGCGCGGCGCTACCGCTGCCGTCGTTGATCACCAGGATTTCGCTCGGCCCGGCAATCATGTCGATGTCCACCTGGCCGAAGACCAGCTGCTTGGCGGTCGCCACGTAGATGTTGCCCGGCCCGGTGATCTTGTCGACCCGGGGCACGCTGGCGGTCCCGTAAGCAAGGGCGGCGACCGCCTGCGCTCCACCGACCTTAAAGATCCGGTCAACCCCGGCAATCCTGGCAGCGGCGAGCACGTGGGGGTTCACTTCCCCGTTCGGCATCGGCACCGTCATGATGACTTCACCGACGCCCGCGACTTTAGCCGGCACTGCATTCATCAGCACCGAAGAGGGGTAGGTCGCCTTGCCACCCGGGACATAGATTCCGACCCGATCGAGGGGGCGCACCATCTGACCGAGAAGAACATCGTCCTCATCGGTGGAGAGCCAGGTCTCCTGTTTCTGTTTGGCGTGATAGTCGGCGATTCTTTCCGCGGCCAGCTGCAGTGCCGCCATCGACTCGCCCTTGACCTGGGCGACCGCCGCATCGATCTCCTCAGCTGAAACCTCAAGAGAATCAGCCGTCAACTCCAGGCGATCAAACTTCGCCGTCAATTCAAAGAGGGCGAGATCGCCGCGCTGGCGGACATCGGCGATAATTGCCTTAACCGTGTCTTCAATCGCGGCGGGAATCGCTTCTGCCCGCTGCTCGATACGGCTGAACTCATCCTCAAATCCGGGATCGGAAAATTTCAGAATGCGCATGATGCTACCTTTTCAGGCCAAAGGAGAAAAGAACCAGGAAAAAGACGTGCCTTTCCATCACCCCCCGCAGTTACTACTGGGAGATCTTAACCTCATCGCCAATCAACGGCTCCAGGCCATCGAGAATCTTGCTGATCCGCGCATGCTTGGTCTTCAGGCTGGCGCGGTTGACGATCAGCCGGCTGGTAATTTCGGCGATGGTCTCGACCTCGACCATGCCGTTGGCCTTGAGCGTGCCACCCGTTGAGACCAGATCGACAATCCGCTCGGAAAGACCGACCAGCGGCGCCAGCTCGATCGAACCGTACAGCTTGATCAGTTCCACCTGCACCCCCTTGGCGGCAAAATAGCGCTCGGTGACGTTGGGGTACTTGGTTGCGACCCGGATATTCGACCAGTTGAGAGGATCATCGGCCTCCTGCAGTTCCTTCGGCTCGGCCACCACCAGACGACAGTAGCCAAACTTGAGGTCGAGTGGTTCGTAGAGGTCCTTCCCCTGCTCCAGCAGGGTATCCTTGCCGACCACGCCGAGGTCGGCACAACCGTATTCAACATAAGTCGGCACGTCTGTGGCGCGCACAGCCATGAAACGAAACTTCTGCTCAGGATTTTCAAAGACCAGCTTGCGGCTCCCTTTTTCATCCATCTCCGGGCAGGTGATGCCAATTCTGCCGAACAGTTCCATCGAATCCTGCATGATTCGCCCCTTGGGCAGGGCGAAGGTGATCCAGTCGTTCATCGTTGTTCCCTCATTCCTGTTCGCGCCAGATCCGGGCACCGAGTGCAGCCAGTTTCTGTTCTATTTTTTCGTAACCACGGTCGAGATGATAAATACGGGCGATCTCGGTGGTGTTCTCCGACGCCAGGCCGGCCAGGATCAGCGAAGCGCTGGCCCGCAGGTCGGTGGCCATGACCGGAGCCCCGGTCATCTCCCGGACGCCACGGACGATGGCACTGTGGCCGTCGATCTGAATGTCGGCACCCATCCGCTGCAGTTCGCAGACATGCATGAAGCGGTTTTCGAAAACCGTCTCTGATATCCGGCTGGTCCCGGACGACCGGGTCATCAAGGCCATGAACTGGGCCTGCATGTCCGTAGGGAAACCGGGGAAAACACTGGTCCGGATATCGACCGGCGACAACCTTTCAGGTCCGATGACGCGCAGGCCATCCTCCTCCCTGCGGATCGTCACCCCGGCCTCTATCATCTTGCTGATCAACGCTTCCTGATGCTCCTCGACAGCACCGCGTACCAGCACGTTGCCCGCGGTAATCGCGGCGGCGATCATGAAGGTTCCCGCCTCGATCCGGTCAGGAATGACGCTGCAGTTGAGCGGCTGAAGGGTCTCTACCCCCTGAATCCGGATGATCGCCGTGCCGGCCCCCCGGATTTTGGCCCCCATGCTGTTAAGGGCTTCGGCCAATTGGACGATCTCCGGCTCGCGGGCGGCATTTTCCAGGACCGTCTCCCCTTCCGCCAATGCCGCAGCCATCAGCAGGTTTTCCGTTCCACCGACGGTCGGCATATCGAAATAGACCTTGGCCCCGCGCAACTGCCCTGCGGTCGCCTCGACGTAACCGTGATCAAGCTGAATCCGTGCGCCGAGCGCTTCGAAGCCTTTCAGGTGCAGGTTGATCGGCCGGGCGCCGATTGCACAGCCACCGGGCAGACTGACCCGTCCGTGGCCGCATCGGGCCAACAACGGACCAAGCACCAGCACCGAGGCACGCATGGTTTTCACCAGGTCGTAGGAGGCCTCAACGCTCTGAATCCTGCGGGCGTCTACCCGGATACAGTCCCCCTCGTGGGAGACCTCGGCGCCCAGTTCACGCAGCAGCTTCACCGCCGTGTCGATATCCCGCAAACGGGGCACGTTGCAGATTTCACTGACGCCATCGGCCAGCAGGGTCGCAAACAACAGCGGCAAGGCCGAATTCTTGGCCCCGCTGACCTGAACCTCACCGGCAAGCGGCACCCCGCCTTTTATGACTATTTTATCCACTTTTTCAGCTTTCTATTTCAAGCAGCCGCCAACCACGCGCGGCCGGTCGGCATAATCATGGCGCACAAAAATTTCCGTCAACCCGGCAGCGGCAAACAGCTCCCGGACAGCCTCGGACTGCTGATGTCCGATTTCAACCAGCAACCACCCGCCGGGCTTGAGATGCCCGCCGGCCTGGGCCGCAAGCTTTCTGTAGCAGTCAAGCCCGTTCCCTTCGGCCAGCAACGCCGCCCGTGGTTCAAAACAGCGTACTTCAGGCATCAACCCGTCCCACTCTGCCTGTGCAATGTAGGGCGGATTGGAAACGATAAGATCGTAGCGGCCTTCCGGCAACTGTGCCAGGTCTCCCTGGTGCAGATCGACCAGCTCAGCGACATTGTGTCTGGCGATATTCTGCGCCGCTACCGCCAGCGCTTCGGCCGAGATATCGAGACCGGTCATCCGCCAGCCAGACAGCTCGGTGGCCAGGCTGACCACGACAGCTCCGCTACCGGTACCGACATCAAGCAGGCAGCCCTGCTCTCCAGCGCGGCTCAGGGCCTCTTCGACCAGAATTTCCGTATCGGCCCGCGGAATCAGCACCGCCGGGGTCACCTCGAACACGAGCGACCAGAATTCGGCGCGGCCGGTCAGATACTGCAACGGCTCGCGCTGCCCGCGCCGCTTGACCAGTGGCCGGATAACATCCAGCTCGGTCGTGGTCAACGGGCGATCGAAATTCAGATAGAGGCCAACCCGGTCGACTTCAAGCACATGCGCCAGCAGGAGCTGAGCATCAAGCCGCGGGTTGTCGATCCCCTTGCCGGCAAAGTATTCGCTGGTCCAGTCCAGCAGTTTCAACAGAGTCCAGGACTCGCTCAATCTTGCGACTCCTGCTGGCTCATCTGGGCCGCCTGCTGGTCGGTGATCAACGCATTGATCACCTCGTCCACGTCGCCCTGCATAATTGCATCCAGCTTGTAGAGCGTCAGGCCGATCCGGTGATCGGTACAGCGGCCCTGCGGGAAATTGTAGGTCCGGATCCGCTCGCTGCGGTCACCGCTGCCGACCTGGTTTTTGCGATCAGCGGCCATCGCTGCGTCCTGCTCCGCCTGCATCTGGTCATAGATCCGCGACTTGAGCACCTTCATCGCTTTGGCCTTGTTCTTGTGCTGAGATTTCTCGTCCTGACAGGCAACCACCACCCCGGTCGGGATGTGGGTCAACCGCACCGCCGACTCGGTCTTGTTGACGTGCTGGCCACCAGCCCCGGAGGCACGATAGAGATCAATACGCAGGTCGGCGGGATTGATCTCGATATCGACATCCTCCGCTTCCGGCAACACCGCCACGGTACAGGCAGAGGTATGAATCCTGCCCTGGGTTTCGGTGTCGGGAACCCGCTGGACACGATGGGTGCCGCTTTCAAACTTGAGCCGCGAATAGACCCGCTCGCCACTGATCAGGGCGACCACTTCCTTGAACCCGCCACCATCGGTCTCGGAGACACTCATCATCTCAACCTTCCAGCGGTTACGATCTGCGTAGCGGCAGTACATGCGGAACAGGTCGGCGGCAAACAGGGCGGCCTCATCGCCTCCGGTTCCGGCACGGATTTCAAGGATGATGTTCTTGTCGTCGTTGGGGTCTTTCGGCAGCAGCAGAACCTTCAGTTCTTCCTCCAGATCCGCCTTCTTCGCCTCCAGTTCCGGCAGTTCAGCCTTGGCCAGCTCTTTCATTTCCGGGTCGCTGTCATGCAGCAGCTCACGGTTTCCGTCGACATCGCTGCAGACCTGCTTGTACCTGGTGTAGACCGAAACGATTCCGGAGAGATCCGCGTGCTCCTTGGTCAGTCCCCGATAACGCTTCTGGTCGGAAATCACCGCCGGGTCGGAGAGCAGGCCCTCCACTTCACGGAAACGATCAACGACATCTTCAAGATTCTGAAACATAACTGGCGATCTTATCCTGGACGAGACTTAAAGTGAGAGAAATTCCTGCCGGACATCGACCGCCTGTCCGCAGGTCATCTTCCCTTCCGGGCAGGCGCCGCGCACACAGCCTGGACCGGCAGACGCAAACAGAGTCGGAGCCAACGGCTTGACCAGGGTCAGCATTCTTTTCGCCATCTCCTGAATTTCCCACTGGGCCCGTCGGCAACAACGCAAAGAGAAGAAGTGCAGCAGCTCCCGTCCATTCATCGTAATGACGATTTTCGTGGTCGCCGCATTGGGCAGGACGAAACGGGCATCTTCGGCCGGAACCCCGGCATCGAGCAGCTCACCGTAGAATTGATGAATCTCGTCGAGTAGCCGCTGATAACGGCGGCTCAACTGCGGCTGCGCAGAGATGCTCGCGGGAGTCACCGCGGCAAACCGCTGCTGATGGGAGACGTAGCGTTGACTCTGCTGTGAATAAGACGCCAGGCGATGTCGAACCAGCTGATGCGAACAGGCACGACTGATCCCCTCGACACCGAAGGAAAAGCTGACATGCTCCAGCACCGACAGGTGTCCCAGCGAGGTGATCTTTTCCAGAAACGCCTGGCGATCGGTACGGCTCTTCTCGACCAGCTCGCTGATCGAGGCATCGGAATAACAGAGCCGAGCCGCAGCCGCGACCACCTGTTCCGGTTCGGGCGTATGGGTCAACAATTCGACATGCATGGAGCCTCACCTAAACAAAAAGAAATCTGCCGCCGATTCTGCCATAACGGCGGCCCCAGACAAAGCAAAACTGCCGGGAGGACCTGACAGAGAAAAAAAAAGGCGGCCCCTGTCGGGCCGCCTCGTCGGTGCGGGTTACTGCTGCCCGTACTTGCGACGGAAACGTTCGATCCGACCGGCGGTATCGATCAGCTTCTGCTTACCCGTATAAAACGGGTGGCAGGCGGAACAGATTTCCGTGTGGATTTCATCTTTGAGGGTTGAACGGGTCTCAAACGAGTTGCCGCAATCACAACGCACGGTTACGGCATTGTATTGGGGGTGGATTCCTTCTTTCATTGCTTTTCTCCTTGTCGGCCTGGCGAGTACAGGCCCTGAAGTCTACGTAGCTGTCGAACAAACCGACTATTTAACAGGTTTTCCCTTTTCAGGCAAGTGCTTTATTGAACTATTGGCAGGAAATTGCTTTTCGGGGATCGCCCCCTGCTGCTGCGCTGAGAACCGCCCCTCCCCTGCAGACCTTTGTGCAATAGCCAATCCGCTTACCATGGCAATGAAAGCGGCGCACCGCTGTCAACCGAAGCCCGCCTGCCGCTCCCTAGTTGGCAACCCGACCCTGACCGGCAAGACCGACCTCGGCGACAATTGCCAGATGATCGGAGACCAGGTCCGGCAGAGTCGCATGACTTTTGAATTCCAGCTGGGGGGAGATCAGGATCCAGTCGATGCGCATATTCTGGTGGGTTGCCAGTTGGCGCCCTTCCGGCTGGAACGCCTGGAGATGCAGCCGTTTCGCCAGGCGCTGCACCGGGGAGTCCTCTTCCTGCCATCCGCTGTTGAAGTCCCCCAGCACGATCAGCGGATTTTGTCGTCGGGCCAACACCTCGGCCATCTCCTCAACCTGGCTGTCGCGCGCCGGTCTGCTGAGAAAATCCAGGTGCACGGAGACCACATCAACCATGACGGTTTCGCCCGCCGGGGCACCCGGCTTGGCCCAGGCGACCTGGCCGACGACGAAGCCCTTGCGCAGTGTCGGCGGCGTCGGAGCAAAGTTCTGCGCCTGAATGGACGTAATCGGCAGATGCGAGAGCAGGGCGGTGCCGAAGCTGAACAGCCTGCTGCTCGCATGCAGGGCGTGGGCCTTCCACGGGTAGCCGGCCTGCGAGGCGATGGCCTCTGCATGGTCAAAACGACCGCTCCACAAGGAGATCGTGTCGACTTCCTGCAGGGCGACAATGTCAGCCCGATGGTGACGCAGCACTTGGCTGATTCTGGCCAGGTTGTCCTCGAATGACCGTCTGGCGACGAAAAGCTGATTGCGGACACTGCCGCGGCCATGGGCAATGTTGAGGGAGAGCACTTTCAGTGTTGTGGCGGCCGCGGCCGCCGCCTCTGTCTCCGAAGTGCGGACAGCCAACCGGGGCGCATCGGCGGGATCTTCGGCAAGATAGCCAAACATCGCAGTGGCCGCGAAGAACGGCAGCGAGAAGAGAACGACAGCAATCAATATTATTTTCAACATGGGAAAACGCGGGACCAGCAAGGGTTTTTATCAATATACTACAATAATCAGATGTCTGTACAGGCCTCCTGCTGGCAAGCGCCTCACTGCCCGCTTACGCAGTCCAGCACCCGACCATCCAGCCCATTGAAGGCCGGATCGTCTGCAGCGGCACCGAGCAGGACGGCGACGCTCGGATAGAGGTCGACCAGCTTGGCGCGATGACGTTCACGGCAGGGCCCGATCCCGGGGCCATTGAGGATCAATGGGGTCAGCACGGCCTCCCTGCTCAGGTTGCCATGGTCACCTTGCTGACCACGCAGGAAGGAGTAGCCCGGTTTGAGGGTGACCATCAGGTCGCCGGTAAAACGCTGCGGATGAAAAGCTTTGGGGACCAGCGCGACGGCCCCCGGGTAGGGGCTACCAAACGTCCTGTCAAACCATTCCTCCCGCCGGAGAAAACAGCTGTCCCCGACTTGGTGTTCGCGGCACACCAGAGATCGGGTTGCGGGACTGTCAAGGTAGGCGAACGGGTCCTGTTGCGCCTTCTCGTCAACGACATAGGCGTAGCGCACCTCATTTGCCACGGTGCGGGTGGCGATCCGGGCAGACCGGTTGTCCGCCGCACGCACGTAGGTGCTGCCGCTGCTGTCCTGCCAGAGGACCTGGTCTATCCCCCTGATGCCGGAAATCGCTGCAGCCAGGGTCGGCAGGTCCGAAGAGCCCGACATCTTAGCATGCCGGGGAACGCTGTCCGGTGCACTCGCCTTTTCCCAGCTGTCCCCTTTTTGCTTCAGGTAGACCTGAGCGATATTCGAGCCTCCTGAAACCAGAATGACATCGGGCCATTCCGTCCAGAGGCTACCAAGCCGCTCGCGAAAAACGATATGCGGGATGGTGGAGACATCCACCGCCTTCAGCCCCTGTTGGTTGAAAAACGCCTGCAAGTCGACGAACTCGCTGGAAGCGACGTGGCCATGGTCGCCGAACAGGATGATGTTGGTCTCATCGAGGATGCTGCTTTTCTTCTTCCCGGGGATGGCGGCAAGGGTCGCGAGAATTTCGCCGAAAAGCGCATCGATCGCCTTCAGCGCCTCCTGCGCCTCGTATGAGTACGGTCCATAGAAGTGGGCGGCCATGTCAAAATCGTTCATCACGACAAAGGAGAGCGCGGGCAGACCGGCGCTGCGCACCACCTCAAGGAAAGCTTCGACCGGCGGCCGGTCACCTTCAGCCAGTTCATGCGCGCCGATAATTTCCATAACGGCCTGCCTGGTCATGTTGAATTGCGTCAGGATGGATTTCGGCCCATCCCAGCGCCCTTCGAAGACAGTGATGGAAGAGAGGTGACGGGTCGCATCGAAAAGTGTGACCAGTGGCCACTGCCAGAAATCCGGATTGGTTAGATAACGGATAACCCTCCGCTGCTCGCGATCGAATGCATGAACGGCGCCCGGTGCCGGGAGGTTCTCCAATTCCGCATAGCGCCCGGACACGAATTCCGGGACCGAGGGGGACGTCGCAGAGGGAAAGGTGGAAATGGCGCGCATCGCGCTGGTCGGCCGGGTCCGCAGCAGCCCGGCAATGTGCGGCAGCTGACCTTTGGCCAGCGCCTTCTCAAAAGGGCCGACGGCCAGGCCGTCGATCATGAAAAGCAGCACCCCGCTTGAACTGGCGCCTAGCTGCGGCGGCGTGCCAACCAGTTGCTCACTGCTCCTGCCGGATGAAGACGTCGTGGCTCTGCTGCCCCTGCCAAAGTCCAGAGCATGGATACCGAGCAGAAGGAGCACGAACATCACCAGGAGAAAGGCCCTTAATCTGACATGTTCGGATCCCCGAAGGGGCATATCCGTACTCCCGTCTCCCCAGGAGAGGGTCCGTCACAACGACTCACGCGGGCAAACTGCCGGGGCTTGTATTTTCAGGTTCATCAGAAAAACAGGGGAATGGGGGCGGCCGTTCTTGACCGCGCAATTTTTGAGGGGAGGTTGCTCTTCGGGGATCGCTCCTGCGGCACTGCGAACCTCGCCTCCCCCTATTTCCGTGACGAAAACCGACCTAAATCTTTGTAAAGATGCGCAGCGAGCCGCTGTCAATCAATAAAACATGACAGACAAGGAAAAAACTATTCCCCCATTTATTATCCGCACGAGCCCGATGACCTGAAATCAATTCAATGTATTTCTCAGCTCTTCGTAATCACCCCAGCGTCTGAAAAACAACCATTTTCCCAGACAGAGTATTCCAGTATATCTTTTTCGTTATTTGAAAGCTCCTCAGCAGTTCTCGTTGACCACCTTCTTGATCAGTTCCTTCTCTGCCTTCGAGGCCGCATTCACATAAGAGTAGGTCTCACCAAGGTAGTTCTTCAAAATCACTTCGCTGCCGAGAGATTGCAGATAATCAGGCAACAGCGGAATCTTGCCACCGCCACCGGGGGCGTCAATGACGAACGCCGGCACCGCCATCCCCGAGGTGTGGCCACGCAGCCCGCGGATCACCTCAAGCCCCTCTTCGACACTCGTGCGGAAGTGATCGGTCCCCTGAACCAGGTCGGCCTGGTAGATGTAGTAGGGCCGCACACGGATCGTCAGCAGTTTTTGCATCAGCAGTTTCATTACCAGCGGATCATCATTGATGCCGCGCATCAGTACGGTCTGGTTGCCGAGCGGGATGCCAGCATCGGCCAAACGGGCACAGGCTTTCGCCGCTTGCTCGGTGATCTCTTCGGGATGGTTGAAGTGGGTATTCAGAAACAGCGGATGGTGCTTGCGCAGCACCCGCACCAGGGCTGAAGTGATGCGCATCGGCAGTACCACCGGCACTCGCGAACCGATGCGGATGATCTGAACGTGCGGGATGGAGCGCAAGCGACCGAGGATCGAGTCGAGCTTTTCATCCGACAGCAGCAGCGGGTCTCCGCCGGAAACGATGACGTCGCGGATCTCCGGATGCCGGCTGATGTAATCAATGCCGGCATCGATGGTTTCACCGGTGATACGCATGTCCTCCCCACCGACCTTACGCTTACGGGTACAGAAGCGGCAATACATGGCGCATTCTGACGAAACCAGGAACAGTACGCGGTCCGGGTAGCGATGCACCAGGTTTGGGACCGGACTCTGGTTTTCCTCTTCGAGCGGATCATCAAGGCAGATACTGTCCTGAAGCTCGAGCAGATCCGGAACGGCTTGTTTCCATATCGGGTCGCCCACTTCCTTGATCAGACCAAGATAGTAGGGGGTAACACGCATCGGGTAACGTTCTACGACCTCTTCGAGAGGCCGGGGATCAACGCCAAAGGGGCGGGTAATCTTTCCAGGGCTGGTGATGCTAGCCTGCAGATGTCTTTGCCAGGTTTCCATGGTTCACTCCTTGAGCATCAGTGTCGAAAACGTTTGACGTAGGTGATGCGGTCGTCACCAAGGCGGTAAAAATCGCGAATCCGCGATTCTTCCAGGTAGCCGGCCTGCTCGTAAAATTTGCGGGTTCGGGAGTAGTTGCCCTGCGAAGAAGTCTCCAGGCAGAGCAACCTTGCGCCTGCAACGCGCAGACGTCTTTCGGTTTCTTTCATCAGTTGTCGTCCAATTCCTTTGCCGTGCAGTTCGGGGTCGGTGGCGATCCAATAAAGATCAAAGTTCCCCTCGGTCAATGGCACCGGTCCGTAGAGGACATAGCCGGCGACCACACCTTCATGCTCGGCGACGATGACCTGATAATCCTGTTGTGTGGGATCATTGAGGACGGTCTCGAGGAGTTCCATGGCACATTCAATTTCTGTGGGGGTAAACGCTTCCGTGGCAACCAGAATCTGGCGCAACTGGAGCAGGTCGGAATCAAGCAGCTTACGCATCAGTCTTCTCCGTACGGGCAAGGCAGAGATCCAGAATCCTGCCGATCAGAGCCGGGTATTCAAGCCCGGCAGCGCCGGCGGCACGGGCCAGGCCAGCGTTCGGTGAGATGTCGGGATTGGCGTTGATTTCTAGAATATAGGGGATCCCATCGCGCAGTCGGATATCGACCCGCGCGTAGTCACGACAGCCGAGCAATCCACAGGCCTGCAACGCGACCTGTTGGATCGACTGCAGCTCGTGCTTTGAAAGCTCTGCCGGGCAGACGGGTTCGGTTGCTGCGAATTCGGAGGAATCTTCCAGCCACTTGCCGGCATAGCTGACAATCTGCGGGTTCAGCCCCTGGCGAAAACAGATCTCGGAAATCGGCAGCGACTCGAGAAAGCGGTCACCTATCACGGCGGCATTCAATTCACGACCGGCGATAAACTCTTCTACCAGCGCCCCCTGCCGGTAGCGATCATGGATGTAGCGGATTCGGCCGAGCAGGGCGATATCATCGCTGACAATACTCTCTGCGGTAATCCCGAGGGAGGCATCTTCGAGACAAGGTTTGACGATCACCGGCCAGTGCAGGTCGAACCCTTCCGACAGCGAGTTGCCCGGCTGAATCAGCAGATAGTTCGGGGTTGGCAGCCCATGGCGGGTCAGCAGGTCCTTGCTCAACGCTTTGTTCTGCGTCAGCCCGAGGGTCAGGGCCGGGGAGCCGGTGTACGGCAGCCTCAGCAGCTCGAACAGCGCGGCTACATGCATTTCACGGCTGCTCTCTCCCCAGAAGCCTTCGCAGAGGTTAAAGACCAGCTCCGGTCGCTCTTTCTGCAGGGCGCTGATAAAGGGAGTTATTTCGGCAGCCAGGGGGATAAGGCTTGGCGAGTGTCCGAGCAGCCGCAGCGCAGAGGCGATGGCCTGGGCTTCCGTTTCAGCGCCAGCTTCGGAAATCCGGTCCTGCTGCTCACCGCGCAGCTGAACGGCAGGTGCCTGGTTAAAGCAGACGGCGATTTTCATTGACGTCCCCCTGGCTGAGTTGCAGGCGGGCATAAGCAGCGTTCACCACACTGAGAATCAGCTGGTCGTAGCTCAACCCGGCAGCGCGAGCGGCTTTTGGGAAGCAACTGTTCTGCTCCGGCCGCGGTAGAATACCGGGAAGGGGATTGAGTTCGATAATCTGCGGATGACCCGCGGCATCGAGCCGCACATCGATACGGCACCAGTCGCGGCAGCCGAGCGCAACAAAGGCGTTACGGCAGACCTCTTCGATCTGGCGCTGCAGGAGCGGCTCAAGCTTTGCCGGACAGCTGAAGATCTGCAGTGGGTCGGCTTCGGTGTCCCAGACCCACTTGGCTTCGTAGGAATAAATCGGGTTGACCCCCTGCGGCAGGCTGCCGAAGTCGATCTCGACGATCGGCAGGACTCGCAGATTGTCGCCGTTACCGAGCAGCGCCACAGTAAATTCACGACCGGGGAGAAATTCTTCGACCAGGGCACTCTGCTGGTAAGTGGATACAACCCATTCAACCTGTTGCACCAACTCTTTGCGATTCCGCACCAGCGCCTTGTCGGTGACCCCTTTGCTGGAGCCTTCCAGGGGCGGTTTGACCATCAGTGGGTAACTGAGCCGTTTCGGTAGCTCGGCCGGAGAATTGACCACCCAGAAGCGGGGTGAAGGCACCCTGTGCTGGGCGAGGGTTTCCTTGGTACGGCGCTTGTCGAGGCAGATACCGAGAGTGACCGGATCGCTGCCTGTGTAAGCCAGTTGGAGCATCTCGTAGATTGCCGGCATCTGCGCTTCACGGCTGGCGCCGTGCAGACCTTCGGCAATATTGAAGACCAGATCAGGTTTTATCTTGCGGAGTTTTTCGAAAGCGTCGAGATCAGCGTTGACCAGCGACACCCGGTGCCGAGACGCCAGAGCCGCTTCGACCGCCTTGATGGTGTGAATGTCATCCCATTCGGCGTAAATATCGTCGCTGCAATGACCGGGAGGTTCCGCGGGAGGGTCGTCTGCTGAGACGGACTCCTCACGCAAATTGAAGACGAGCGCAATATGCATCTGGTAACCCCTTAAAAGCCGTGTTGCGTAATAACTCCCGGTATGGGAGTTGTACATTCTTTCGGTCCGGGTGCCTGGCGGCTGTGGCTATAAAAAGGGGTCGCTTTTTATGCTGTGGTCGTTACGCTTTTCCCGGCCGGAATGCCATTTTCGCAAGCATATACGCCCCTTAAACTGGCTTGTCAATAAAATTATATGAATCAACTTTAGCAGGAAAAAATTGTTTCGCTAAAGTTGATTCATATCTTCTGTGCGAAAGGTTTTTCCGTGCTAGAATCAGACATCTATTACCGAGCTTGAGGGTGCCCTATGTTCCGTATCCGCCGGGTGTTTGATGACAGGTCTCCGGTTAACCGGGAAGCTGTGTCACAGGTACAACAGATTCTGCGTGACCAGTTTCCGCAACTGGCCAAGTACGATGTCGACAAGATTCCTGAGCTGCTGATCAATCCGCTGAAGCACAAGTTCCGTTCGATCGTCTACGTGGCCGAAGATCCGCATGGAGCGATCAAAGGCTTTGCGCTGGTCTCCCACGATGCGCAGCTGAAATTCTGCTATCTCGATTATATTTCCGCAGCGAAAAACATCACCGGTGGCGGAATTGGCGGCGCGCTCTACGAGCATATCCGCGAAGAGGCCCTGACCCTCGGTGTTTACGGGATCTTTTTTGAATGCCTGCCGGACGACCCGCAGCTCTGCAAAGATCCCGAGACCCTCAAGCAGAACCGGGCACGGCTGAGATTTTACGAAGCTTACCAGGCGTATCCGATTGTCGGCAGCGCGTATGAAACTCCGGTTAAGCCGGAGGACGACAATCCCCCCTATCTGGTGTTTGATCCCCTCGGCCAGCAGCAACCGCTGACGGCACCGGCCGCACAGAAGATCGTGCGGGCGATTCTCGAACGGCGCTACGGGCATCTATGCCCTAAAGAGTACATCGAGAAGGTGGTGGCATCCTTTGTCGATGAACCGATTCGTCTGCGAGAACCTCGCTACCTCAAAGCGTTGCCACCGGAAAAACTTCACCCGGTGACCGGCCGGCTGACACGTATCGCCCTGGCGGTCAATGATCGGCATGATATTCACCATGTACGGGAACGAGGCTACGTTGAATCGCCGGTACGTATCCGTTCCATCCTCAAAGAACTGGACAAGCTAAATATTTTCGAGAAGGTCAAAGTTGAGGACTACCCGGAAAAGCATGTCCGCGACGTGCACTGCCTTGACTACATCAACTATTTCAAGCGGATGTGCCAGACCCTGGAACCAGGCAAGTCGGTCTACCCCTATGTCTTCCCGCTGCGCAACGCGGCGCGGCCGCCAAAAGAGATGGCGGTACGCGCCGGGTACTACTGTATCGACACCTTCACGCCGCTCAACCAGGACGCCTGGAAAGCCGCCAAGCGGGCGGTCGACTGTGCCCTGACCTGCGCCGATCAGCTGCTCGAAGGGATGAAGCTGGCCTACGCGCTGGTGCGCCCGCCCGGCCATCATGCCGAATACAATGCCTTTGGTGGCTTCTGCTATCTCAACAGTGCGGCGGTGGCCGCCAATTATCTGAGCCGCTACGGGCGGGTAGCGATCCTCGATATCGATTATCATCATGGCAATGGTCAGCAGACGATTTTCTACCGGCGCAGCGACGTGCTGACCGTTTCGCTGCACGGCCACCCGCGTTTCGCTTATCCCTATTTCTGTGGTTTCGATGATGAAGTCGGCGAAGCGGAAGGGGTCGGCTATAATCTGAACCTGCCCTTGCCGGAGCAACTGGATTCTGAGCATTATTTCAAGGCGCTGAAAAAGGCGTTGAAAAAGATCCGTCAATACAAGCCGGTTTACTTGATTCTGTGCCTTGGGCTGGATACCGCCAAAGGTGATCCGACCGGGACCTGGAGCCTGGTCGCGAAAGATTTTACTGCCCTCGGCCAGCAGATCGGCGAATTGAAACTGCCGACGCTGGTGATGCAGGAGGGGGGCTACAGGAACCGCTCGATCGGCGTCAATGCACGACATTTCTTCAGCGGCCTGTGGGAAGGCTGCTTTGCGGCCGGCAGTTCGAAAAAAATCGTCCCGTAATCCAGTCCGCCTAAAGAAACAGGCCTAGCGGAGCTGTCTTGCCGGAACGCATTCAATGAAGGAACAATGATTCTGCCCTGGGCGACCCTCGATTCCTTGGTCACCGAAGATGAATTTGCAGCGGAACTGCGCAGGCGCGGCAAGAATGATGTTCCGATTACTGTCAAATCGCAGATTCTGATGATCAGCAAGATCCAGCAGTCAGAGCGAGCGCTCGGTGTGCTCGCCTGCAAGAAGGATAAGCAACGTCTCGCGCCGCGACTGCTGGCCGATGCCCTGAGGGTGGCAATCACCCTGCGCGCAGTGGCGACGTGCTGCATCCCCCCTGCCATACAGTTTGCGTTCTCGTCCTGACCTTTAATCAAAAAGAAAAGCCGCGGGTTGCCGGATGGCAGCCTGCGGCTTTATTTCGTTTCTTGTAGAGGTCAGCCGTTATCGATTCATCGAATCGAGGAACTCCTGATTGGTCTTGGTCTCCATCAACTTGTCGAGCATGAACTCCATACTGTCGACAACATTCATGCTTGAGAGAACCTTGCGCAGCAACCAGATTCGCTGCAGGTTGCTGTCCTCGATCAGCAGGTCCTCTTTGCGGGTACCGGAACGATTGATATCCATCGCCGGGAAGGTCCGCTTGTCAGCGAGGCGGCGGTCCAGGTGCAGCTCCATGTTCCCGGTCCCCTTGAATTCCTCAAAAATGACCTCGTCCATCTTGCTGCCGGTATCGATCAGGGCCGTTGCAATAATCGTCAGGCTGCCCCCCTCCTCGATATTGCGGGCCGCACCGAAGAACCGTTTCGGCTTGTGCAGGGCATGC
Source organism: Desulfuromonadales bacterium (assembly GCA_032251255.1). Lineage (GTDB taxonomy): Bacteria > Desulfobacterota > Desulfuromonadia > Desulfuromonadales > Geopsychrobacteraceae > BM509. The sequence continues at coordinate 414,804 of JAVVDY010000001.1, read as the reverse complement.
GCATCCACACCGCCGGAAAGGATCTTGCCGCTTGAAGGGATGATCGTGTTGTAGGCGCGGGCCAGGCGGGTGATGGAATCGAGCAGGATGACAACGTCCCGCTTGTGCTCAACCAGGCGTTTGGCTTTTTCAATCACCATTTCCGCCACCTGGACATGACGATTGGCCGGCTCGTCAAACGTCGAGGAGATGACTTCGCCATTGACGTTGCGCTGCATATCGGTGACTTCCTCGGGACGCTCGTCAATCAGCAGAACAATCAGGTAAGCCTCAGGGTGATTCTCGGAAATCGAATTGGCGATATTCTGCAGCAGGACCGTTTTACCGGTCCGCGGCGGAGCGACAATCAGGCCACGCTGCCCCTTGCCGATCGGCGACACGAGATCCATCACCCGGGTTGCCTTGTTGTCCGGGGTTGTCTCCAGCACCAACTGTTCTTCCGGGTAGAGCGGGGTCAGGTTGTCGAAGAAGGTTTTCTCACGCATCTTCGACGGATCCTCAAAGTTGACCTCCGCCACTTTGAGGAGCGCGAAGTAACGTTCACCCTCCTTCGGCGGACGGATCTGACCAGCCACCGTATCCCCGGTCCGCAGTCCGAAACGGCGGATCTGGGAGGGAGAAATATAGATATCATCGGGCCCCGGCAGATAGTTGGCATCGGGAGCCCGCAGGAAACCGAATCCGTCCGGCAGAATCTCCAGAACCCCTTCGCCGAAAATCGCTTTCTTTTTTGCCGCGGTGGCGTTCAGCAAATTGAAGATCAGATCCTGGCGACGCTGTCCGCCGATCTCTTCCAGGCCCATCTCCTTGGCCATGACAATCAGGTCGGCGATTTTTTTCTGCTTAAGTTCTTTGAGGTTCATTCATCAGTCTCCACGCTACTGAAATAGCGGAATTGAGGCACCCCACAGAAAAAGCGGACGCCGGTCGGGAAAGGATAGATGTTTGTCGTAAATGTATTTTTAACAGTGTGGTAAGTTATTCTTCAGGTTGTTTTCGAGAGTATATAAATTGTACCGGATTCCTCCGGAAAATAAACAATACTGATCTGAGAAGATTATTTATCGAAGAAAAGCTGAATTAATATATTGGGATAATAACAGAAAAGAACGGAGACCAGCGGGCCCGATGCCACCAGTCCTGTCGCTGCTTTTACCCCCTTTCCCCGGGCATGTCAACAGGAAAAGAGGGCAACAGCCGGAAATCTCAATATTTTCTCAAGGGCACGGGCCGTCAGAAAGAGCCAAACAGATTGGGACTGAGTCCCCCGATCAGTTTATCGATCAGTTCTTTGTAGGGCACGGGCAATTGTGGCGGCTGATTCTCCTTCTGCTCTACCGTCAAGGTTCTTTCCAGCCCTGCCAGGGTAATCTCCTTCAATGCCACCACTTCTGTCCTGTTAAAGTAGGCCTCATCAAAGTCAGGATACTGCATCGCGAGCAGCGGATAGGCCTCTTCACCGGCCATCTCCCAGAGCACCTTTCCCCGGCTGTCAACGACCGCGGCCGTGGCGATAATATCATTGTAGATCGTTGTCAGCGTCTCCAGCTTATTCCGGGAGCGACGCTTCTCCTGGTGTTCGACCCCGGCCAGGACAACCACCAGCAGGGCATCGACCACTTTCTGTTCGGCCAGGCGTTTAGCGGCCGTTGCGGAATAATAATAGCCGGACGACCGTCCGGTCTCCGTTGCCGGCGGTATCGGTGCGACAATCAACTGCTGGAGGAGTTTCTGCGGATCCTCACCCACATAGCGGACATCGAAATAACCCTTTTTCTTTCTGAGGGTCTCGATGGCGGATTCCAGTTTGCCGACGGCTGTCCTGCGCAGCAAAGAAACGACCTCGGCGCGCTGCGAATGGTTGATGGCGGAGTCCTCATCCACGATTATCGGCAGTATTCCCAGAGTCTTGACCTGGGACCGGTATTTCTCCTTGGGAACCTTATAGATTCCGCTGCTGCACCCTATCAACAAAAGACCAACCAGCAAGACACAAACCAGACGCATGACGCTACTCCCTGAAGAAAATTCGCCGACGATCGTACTCGGCAAAGGTAAAATATACCTGACCGGGACCCCGCTCGCAAAGCTAATCGGTTTTCGTTACACGGTTTTCGAGGGGAACCCGGTCCACCTGAAAATGACCGGCCCCCCACGCCAACAGCTCTGCACCGTTTGCCGATGCCAGTTCCGCCGGCGGATGCTGGCCGAGGAAATCGAGCGCCCGCCAGATCGCTGCGGGGCCGTTGCCGGCATCGATCACGGCATTTCGTCCGTGCCTTTTGCTGATCTTTTCACCATCCTCCCCCAGTGCCAGAGGCAGATGATAATAATGTGGCGGCGATTCGCCCAGACAACTGTAGAGATAGATCTGTCGCGCCGTCGAAGACAGCAGATCGGCGCCGCGGACAACCTGGTTAACTCCGCTGTCGATATCGTCAACCACCACCGCCAGCTGGTAGGCGAACAGCCCATCGGCTCGGCGCAGGACAAAATCACCCACCGCGGTCAGCAAGTGCTGTTCCAGAGGGCCAAAAACGCCATCGGTAAAACAGACTGTCCGACCCGGCACTTTCAACCGGACGGCGAACTGATCCCGGCCAGTGACCGGACCGTTCCGGCAGGTCCCGGGGTAGACCGGCCCCTCCTCACCGGGATGCGGAGCACTGGCTAGAATTTCTTTCCGAGTGCAGCTGCAGTCATAGAGCAAGTCCCGCTGACGAAGAGTTTCCAGAACCTGCCGATAGCGCTCGTAACGGCGACTCTGGTAAGTGACTTCCCCATCCCAGGCAAATCCCAGCTGCTCCAGCAACTCCAGCATCTCATCAGCCGCACCCGGCACCACCCGCGGAGGGTCAAGGTCCTCAATCCGCAGCACCCACCTTCCGCCCCTTTGCCGGGCGAGCAGATAGCTCCCCACCGCAGCGACCAGCGAACCGAAATGAAGCGGCCCGGTGGGGCTCGGCGCAAAACGGCCGACGGGGGCTATCGCTTGGTCTGGATGGGTCATTTGCTGCCTACCTGGATAAATAAATCTTTGATTGAAGTTAAATGATGCCGTTCCCCCTTGAGCCTGTCAAGAACTCTCCTGAGACCGGCCGGGGCATGCAATTTGTTGACAATTCAAGCCACTCCGTGTATTGATTACTGGTCAAGTTACGAATTCAGGAGGCAAACCGTTGGTCATTACACGCGCGACAGAATATGCAATCCGCACCATTATCTACCTGGCAAAACACCCGAAAGGCGACATTGTCCTGAAGAAAGACATCTGTCGGACTCAGGAAGTCACACCAGCCTTTTTGACAAAAATACTGCAGCCACTGATCAAGGCGGGGATTGTCAGTTCGCAGCGTGGTGTCGGCGGAGGTTTTCTGCTCAACCGGGACGCCGGGGAGATCACCCTGCTCGACATCCTTGAAGCTGAAGAGGGCCCGCTGAAACTCAATCACTGCCTGGTTGAAAAAGGGCTTTGTCAGCGTGATGCGCTCTGTTCCGCACATGTCGTCTGGGAAGAGGCGCAAAAAAGCATGATCACAGTGCTCCGGCGACATAATATTGCCGAACTGGTGCAGCAGGAACTGGAGCGGCAGAAATCCCCCTGAGAGAACCGCCCCGAAAGCCAAAAGGCAGCCCTTCGTCCAGTACGGAGGCTGCCTTTTTCTATTGGCGAAAGGACAAAAAATACCCTGGAGACCAGGAGGGCGGGTCGTCCAGGGCGAATCGGAAGGCTGCCACAGCCTTCCGGAATCTTCCTTGTTCCCTGATTACATGATACTACCCTGAATGCAGCACGTCAAACCGGCAGGGTCGTTTTATCCAACCCGATCTTCGGGGTAGGCATGGATCTGATGGATACTGAGGTCCGGTCCATTGAACTCATCCTCTTCGCTCATCCGGAACCCGAAAATTTTGTCAATCAGATAATAGACGGCAAAACCGGTGGTCAGTGCATAAGCGACCGCCAGCAGGCTCCCCGCCAGTTGGGCAAGGAAACTCACGCCCCCAAGTCCGCCGAGCGAGGTGCTGCCAAAAATACCGGCAGAAATCCCCCCCCAGGTGCCGATCACACCATGCAGCGGCCAGACCCCGAGAACATCGTCAACTTTCAATTTTTCCTGCTCGAACTGAAACCCGTAAACAAAGATCAGCGACCCGATCCCACCGACAAAAAAAGCTCCAATGGGATGAACCAGGTCAGACCCGGCACAAATGGCAATCAGCCCTGCGAGGGCACCGTTGTGTACAAACCCCGGGTCATTTCTGCTCGCAACCAGGGCGAACAGCACACCACCGACCATCGCCAGCAATGAGTTGGCGGCGACCAGACCGGAGATTCCTTCCAGCTTCTGCGCACTCATTACATTAAAGCCGAACCAGCCGACAGCCAGAATCCAACTGCCAAGGGCAAGAAAGGGGATGTTGCTGATCGGTATCGCCTGACTGCGGCCCCGGACATACCGACCCATGCGCGGGCCGAGGATCAGGACAGCAGGGAGGGCCAGCCAGCCACCGATCGAATGGACCACGACGCTTCCTGCGAAATCATGAAACGGCGCCCCGAATGTCGACTCAAAGAATCCCTGCAGCCTGGCACTGTTCTGTCCCCAGATCAGCGACTCGAAAATCGGATAGGAGATCCCGGCAAACACAGCCCCGGCGATTACCTGGGGCCAGAACCTGGCCCGCTCGGCGATCCCGCCGGAGATAATGGCCGGGATACATGCGGCAAAGCAGAGCAGGAAAAAGAAATGCACCAGATCATAACCCTGGTTTTCGCCGAGAAGCTCGGCCGCAGGCATGAAAAAATGCACACCGTAGGAAATCGGGTAACCAATCAGAAAGTAGACAACTGTTGACACTGACCAGTCGGAGAGAATTTTTACAAAAGCATTGACCTGGCTTTTCTTACGAACGGTACCCACCTCCAGAAAAGCAAAACCAGCGTGCATGGCGAAAACCATGACTGCCCCGAGAAGCAGAAACAGCACATCACCACCGCGCTGCAAGGCAACGACGGAAACTTCCATAATCAGCGACCTCCTTGTCTATCTGAATACGACAGCCGATGGCGCCATTGCCACAGGCGTAAGCTAGAGGCTCTTACAAGTCCCATGCCTCAGATACCTTCCCCGCAAAAAAGCGGTTATGTTATGAAAAACGCAGCCATCCTGCACATTTCTTGTGCGTCTGATGTGTTTTTTTTAGGCAGCGGTCGGTGGGGTTTCGGCAAAACCACATCATTATTTTTCTGTAATTTTTAATTTTTTACTGGCATAATTCGACTGGCCACACCCTGACTGATTTTTGCCGTGCCGATGCCGTGCCGCCCGCCAAAGGTTTTATAAATGCTCCCCTCACTCAGCCTGCGCTGGAAAATTCTGCTTGCCATGCTCGGCCTTTCACTGGCGTCAGTGACGATCATCCTCGTCCTGTTCTCCAGCATGGTTGAACAGCAGCAGCGCGAAAAGAATGACCAGCTCGCCGACCTGAGTGGAAAATTTGTCGTTCAGAGCCTGCTTGACTACGAACAGGTCCTGCGCACGCAACTCCCCTTTCAGGACATCACTCCGCAGCTCGTCGCGGCCATCGATGCCGCTGGCAACCGGAATGACCCGACCGAGCTGCAGCTTGTCCTGCAGCGGCTGCACGAACAATATGGCCTGGTGCGTAGCGAGTTGCAGTTACCGAACGGTCGCCTCTATCTGCTGGAGAGCAACACCGCCAACCCTCTCCTGCAGAAACTCCAGCTGAGCAAGGAGCAGGTTGAGCAGAAGCCACTCTCCGCGCGACCCGCGGGTTGGCTGCGGCTGAATGGTGCGACGCCAGGGATTGACACCTCGCTGCCGCTGATGCTGGAGAGCCGGATCGTCGGCCGCCTGACAGTCAGCCGACAGATTGATGATAGCCTGGCGGAGCAACTGGGTAACCGGCTGGGCATGGAATTAGCCTTTCATAATGGTCAGGACATTGTTGCCGCCTCCCGGCCCGAATTGAAACGACTCTCCCTGCCGGCGATCAGACAAGGCCTGAATTCGGTTCTGCTGGGAGAAACTTCCCACTCGATCCGTCCGCTCGACTACGACGCTGACGGTCACAGTGGACTGCTGCTGATTGCCGATCAGACCCGCCACCAGGAACTGGGCACCGACTTCCGCAAAAACATGATCTTCGCCGCCGTAGCTGTCATGCTGCTGGCGACCCTTGTCGCCCTCATTCTCTCACGCAATATCTCCGGGCCGCTGCACCAGGTGGTCAACACCCTCCAGGAGCTCACTGCCGGCAAAGTGAGCCTGCGCACCCTGCCCAACCCTTCACGCAGCGAAGCAGCCCTCATCTCAGCGAATCTCGCTCTCCTGAGAGAACATCTCGACGAAGACGCCCTGAACACCAGAGCGACGATATCCCGCCTCAATCTGGCCATCGACCGGATGCGCTCCCATGCTGCGAATGTCAGCGACAACGCAGGCACTCAGGTCACAGCAATGGAGAAAGCCCAGCGGGCCATCAACGAGATCGGCAACGCGTCCACGGAAATCGCTGAGCATGTGACCGAGCTGGTCGCTTCTGTCCAGGAAAGCGCCGCGGCATCCCACCAGTTCGGCTCAACCACGCTGAGTATTGCCAGACAGATGGAACACCTTTTCGCCGCAGTCAGTGAAATCTCCACCACAATCCAACAGCTCTCGACATCCAACGAGAAAATCGACCAGAACATCAATATTCTTCATGGCGGCGCCCGGGAGACCGTCATCGCCATCGAACTGCTGGAGCAGGCCACCGGCAGGATAGAGGCGGGGGCCAGGCAAAGCAGCGAACGCGCCGAAGAGGCCGCGGTGCAGGCCCTCGACGGCAAGGCGGCGATGCAGGATACGATTCGCGGCATCAGCGGGCTGCAGCAATTGATCGAACAGGCCCACAGGTCGATTCTCGATCTGGGGAACCGTTCCGATACCATCGGCAATATTGTCAACGTCATTGCCGACGTTGCCGACCAGACCAACCTGCTGGCCCTCAATGCGGCTATCATCGCAGCCCAGGCTGGCGACCAGGGGCAGGGGTTTGCTGTCGTCGCCGACGAAATTCGCAATCTGTCCGAACGGACCACAACATCTGCCGGAGAGATTACCGAGATCATCGCCAACCTCCAATCCGGCACGCGCACCGCGGTTACAGCGATCGAAGCAGGCAGCGAACGGGCCAAGCAGGAAGTTGCTCACGCCCACGCAGCGGGCAAGATTCTCGAAAAACTCCACCAGGGTGCCCTCGAGTCGACGGACCAGGTCCGGAGCATCGTCGAGCAGACCCTCAGGCAGTCGCTGGAGAGCCGCAAGATCACCGAAGCGGCCACCGGCATCAGCGGAATGCTGGAGCAGATTGCCGGGGCGATGCGCGAGCAGACAGAAAGTACCCGGCAGATGAGCGGTGCGGCACAGGCGATGACCGATATCGCCGCCCGGGTAAAACTGAGTACGGATGAGCAGAGCCGTGGCGGGCAGCAGATTGCCGAGGGGATCGAGCATATTCAGCACATGATCGAACAGATCGATAGCGCAACCCAGCACCTCAAGCTACGCAGCGGGCAGGTCATTGACGCGGTCTCGGCGGTCCACAGCATTGCTGAAAAAAATGCCGACAGAGCCAATGAGATGAGCGAGGGGATCGAAACCCTCTCCGTGCAGGCCGGCAAGCTGCAGAAGCCCGCGGATCGGGACCAGCGGAACGACTGCTGAATTCGCCCCGGCACAATTTCAGGCGGCCGACATCTGACAATTGACAAGTATGGAACCGATAGGCTAGAGTTCTCCAACAGAGAGAAAACAGTTCAACGTCTTTATCATGAGTGGTGGAGGGAAAGGCCCTGTGAAGCCACGGCAGCCGGTTCGCGCAAGCGAATGCCCGGTGCCAATTCCTGCCCAGCCTTCAAGTGAAGGCGGGACAGATGAGGACGGAGCCGAGCAGATACAGTCAGCGTATCCCAAAGGCCCCTTCCCATCTTCCGGGAAGGGGCCTTTGTCATATTTATTCATGAGACATGACAAGGATACAAGGTGAACAACTCGGTCGGTATCGTCAAAACAGAATATGCCCAGTTCGACACACAACTCCGGCTGGAAAGTGGCCGTCTGCTCGGACCACTGACGCTCGCCTACGAAACCTATGGCACATTGAACAGCGATCGCGACAATGTGATCCTGGTGACGCACGCCTGGACCGGCGATGCCCATGCGGCAGGTGTTCACTCGGAGGAGGATCGACGTCCCGGCTGGTGGGATAACATGATCGGCCCCGGCAAAGTACTCGACACCGACCGCTACTTCGTCATCTGCAGTAACGCCATCGGCTCATGCAAAGGCTCGACGGGTCCGACCAGCATCAACCCCCGCAACGGCCGCCCCTACCGGTTGCAATTCCCGGTGGTGATGGTCCGCGACATGGTCCATGCGCAAAAGCTGCTGATCGACCGACTGGGCGTCACTTCGCTGCAGAGTGTCGTCGGTGGTTCAATGGGCGCCATGCAGGCACTTGAATGGGGGATTCATTACCCCGGGATGGTTCGATCCATCGTCCCGATTGCCGGAACCGGCCGGACCTCGCCAATGGCCATCGCCCTGAACAACCTGGCCCGACAGGCGATCTATAACGATCCTCTATGGAAAAAAGGGAACTACCGCCTCGAGCACCCGCCAGCGGACGGACTGGCCCTGGCCCGCGCTGTTGGCCATATCTCTTTTCTGTCAGATGCCTCAATGCATCTCAAGTTCGGTCGCCGCTTTTCGGTTCGCGACGGGATGTTTGATCTGTTCGGCAAATTTGAGGTCGAACGCTACCTCGACTATAATGGCGGGAATTTCGTCGGTCTTTTCGACACCAACTCATTTATCTACCTGTCCAAGGCCCTCGACCTGTACGATGTCGCCTGGACCTTCGAATCCCTCCAGGACGCCCTGAGCAATCTGCGCTGCCCCTCGCTGTGGTTTGCGTTCAGCTCAGACTGGCTCTATCCACCCAACCAGACAGAGGAGGTCATCGAAGAGCTCGAAAAACAGCAAAAACCTGTCGAATATCACCTGATAGACTCAGCCTACGGACACGATTCCTTCCTCGTTGAACCGGAAAAATTCATTCCGCTTCTTGATACGTTCCTGAGAAACATCTGAATCACGGGGGCTCTGAGAAACTCAGCGAGCGCTGCTGCTCTTCAGCTAAGACAAAAAGAGCAACGGGCCACCCATCAGCCTGCACCTGAGGTACAGGTTTGCGGGCAAGTCACTTCTTTTTCGTGCTGAACAGATCAAGCTGCTGAAAACGGTGCTCTTCCAATTTGAAGGGACGCGGTTGGAACCGCGGACAGTCAAGCATCAGAACCTGATCCGTCTGCTTACAGGAGCGGATACATTTTCGACAGAACTTATTCGCCAGATCGTTTTTCTCCCAGTTTTTCATCCTCGCTCCCATTTTTCAGGCAGTTTAGCCAGTCCGCCCCCCTTTGACAAGTAGGCTTCAAGGTTGAAAACATGTTAATGCTTGTCTAAACAGCGGCCAGGATGTTAAATTGCCAAGATTATTGAGATGTTATATTTCTCCGCGGACAATATATTCTGCGACGTTTCTGCCATGAAACCTGCATCCCTCGACATGACAATCCTCGGGTCCGGTACCAGCACCGGCATTCCTGTCGTGGGCTGCGACTGCGCTGTCTGTCGCTCTGCCGACACGAAAAACCGGAGAACCCGTTGCAGCGCACTGCTCAGTTTCTCCGGTCACAATATCCTCATCGACACCTCCACCGACCTGCGCCAGCAGGCCCTCAGGGAGGACATCCGCCGGATTGATGCGGTTCTCTACACCCACTGTCATGCCGACCATGTTCACGGCATCGACGATTTGCGCAGCTTCAACCTGCGCAGCGGTGACACGATTCCGATTTACGGAACCCCTGAAACATTGCGCCGGATCGCTTTTCTGTTCGAATATATCTTCGCCGAAGAAACCCCTTTCGGCGCTACCCCCCAGCTGGAAGCCCGGCAGGTGGAAGGTCCCTTTGAGTTATGCGGGCTGACTTTCGAACCGATTCCGCTGTTCCATGGCGGGCTTGAAGTTCTCGGCTATCGCTGCGGGCCCGTGGCCTATCTCACCGATTGCAACGCAATCCCAGACAGCTCCATCTCCCTGCTGAAGGGCCTGCAGTTGCTGGTTGTAGACGGGCTTCGCTTCAAACCGCACCCCACCCACTTCAATATTGATCAGGCGATCGAAATGGCCGGGCGGATTGGTGCGAAACGGACCCTGCTCACCCATCTCAGCCATGATGTCGACCATACCCGGCACGGCGCGGAGCTGCCTGCCGGGATCGAGTTCGCCTATGATGGCCAGCACATCAGCCTGCCCCTTGATCCACCGGCAGCGATGGCAACGGCTTCCCGGAGCAGTCAATCATGACCATGGAATTACGCCTGCACGGCCATATCGACGAGACCATCGAATATTTCGCGACTGCCGCCAGCCGCCAGGCGGAACTCCACCATTTTTACCAGGCCGGTGACAATCGACTCCGCTTTTTCGCGCCGGGCAACGAGTTTCTGCTCTCCGCAAAAGGGATAGAGCACCGCGGCAATGGTGGCTCGTTCTGCGAATATATGTTCGGTGTCGACCAACCCCTCTCGGATCTCGCCAAGGCGGAAATCCGCAACCGACTGGTGCTGTTCGGCACCAGTTACAGTGAAAATGGCCAGCTGTTTTTTTCCAGAAAAACCGAAGGCCGGCAGAATTTTGAACAGATTTTTTTCGAGGGGAATGCGGTCCGTAACAACTTTTTCTTCCTCAGCGGAGAGATCAATGGTTCCCTCGAGCATCAACAGGAACAGTGCCTGAGACTGCTGGGCAAAGAGCTTAAAAGAACAGGCAGGATCAATGACGCGGACGATGCGTGCCTTATCGAAGAACTGCTCGAGCAGTTGCCGGGCAACTGCACGCTCTTCCTGTTCCGTCTCATTCACAAGCCGCATCGTCGCTATCAGGATATGTTTGCCGAGCTTTACTATCAGCACCGCTCCATCCCGGACGACAAATTTGCCGAACTGCAGCAACTGGCTTCCGACCTCAATATTGACCAGTACCAGCAGGAGCGCATCCGGATTGACGTGATGTATCGGCATCCGGACAACAATCCGATCGTCAACGAGTACAAAAAGGTCCTGATCGACTGTCACCGCCAAGGTTATGCCGACAAAGAGCAGAAAACCCGGTTGACCCGGCTGAAAACCCTTTCGGTCCGCAACAAGATCCCATCAGCCCTGTTTTATACCCTGGACGACATGCTCAAGATCGACCAGCAAGAGGTGCAACCGGACAGCGACTATCTGGCCCGGGCCCGACAGGTTCTGCAGACGATGCTGGACGGCGAACTCCAAAGCGAAACCGGAGTCGCAGCAGACGAGATGATCCAGTTGCTGAAGGCCAAACAGCAGGCCAACCTGAACCGCGACCACGGGTTCGAAGAACTTCTTCTCGACACCGGCAAAACCTGCGACGAAAAAATCCGCGACGGCGCCGACCTTTCCCTGCTGGAAAACTTCTCCTATATCATCACCTTCTTCGATCGGTATGACAGCGCCTCAACCCAGGTGGGCCAGCTCGCCTTCATGGAAAATTTTCAGTTGAGCGAAGAACTGGTCCGCAGCCTGCTCGGCAACCGTAACGTTTTTGACGAATTGCAGCCCGGTTTCTTTGATGAAATCTTTTTCCGCGACATTCTCCAGAACAACTACCTGGGCCGCTTCGGCCGGCGCAAGATCAACTGCCTCCGTAACGGGCTGCGTGAGATCAGCGTCGGCGACCTTAAAGTCGCCGGTCTGGTTGAGCAGTTGGCCGAGATCAGCCGGGTGGAACAGCTTTATCTGGTCGTGTTCAACCAGGCCAAGGACCGGATCCGTAACTTCTATTCCGGCTACAATACCAAAGAGGAGCAGAGCAAGCTGTTGGAGGAAGTCAACAGCGAGTTGCTCAGCAAGGGCGCAATCAGCAAAGACATTCCACGGCATCTGTTCCACGATGTCATTCTCAACATAAAAAAAGAAGCCGTCTACATGCACAATCTGCTGCCGAAGATTATTTTTACCCAGGACCGCACACTGCGCGAGGATTTTCTCAGCAACAGCGGCCTCGACCGTTTCTATGTCGAGGAACTGGAACGTGAGTATTTCACGCTGAACAAGCTTGATCCGAACGATCTGACTCAGCTCAGGTCGGAAACCAACAACTGATTCAGCACACCGGGTAACCTATGCCACCAGCCACGACACCAGAAAAGTTGCGCAACATCGGAATCATTTCCCACATCGACGCAGGGAAAACCACGGTCTCTGAGCGGATTCTTTTCTATACCGGTGAAATCCACAAGATGGGTGAGGTTCACGACGGCATGGCCGCCATGGACTGGATGAATCAAGAACAGGATCGTGGCATCACGATCACCGCCACGACCACCCGCTGTTACTGGAATGACTGCACCATCAATCTGATCGACACCCCCGGGCACATCGACTTTACCATCGAAGTGGAACGTTCGCTCCGCGCGCTGGATGGCGCTGTGGCTATTTTCAGCGCAGTCGAAGGTGTTCAACCACAGAGCGAATCGGTGTGGCGCCAGGCGGACCGCTATCACGTCCCCCGGCTCTGCCTGATCAACAAAATGGACCGGATTGGGGCGGATTTCCGCGCCACCCTCAGGGACATGGAGGCAAAACTACATGCCCGGCCAGTCCTGCTGCAGCTTCCCCTTGGCGTGGAGGATCACTTCACCGGAGTAATCGACCTGCTCACCGAGCGGGTGCTCCGTTTCAGCGAGGATGATCTGGGCAGAACCCTGCACTTTGAACCCGTTCCCGCCGAAATCCTGGATGATGTCCGGGAGGCCAGAGAAAAACTCGTCGAAACGGCGGCTGATTTTGATGACAGCATTCTCAACGATTTCCTGGACGGAAACGCGATTGAGGCTTCCCGGCTTCTCTCGGCCCTGCGCAAAGGGACAATCAGCTGCCAGATATACCCGGTGCTGCTCGGCTCGGCCCTGCGCAACAAGGGGATTCAACCGCTGCTGGATGCAGTCTGCAACTTGCTCCCCTCTCCTCTCGACATCCCGCCGGCAGAAGCGGTAGACCCGGCAAATGGTGCTTCACGCCAGGTCAGGGCAGATGACAGGGGCCCGCTCTGCGCCCTGGCATTCAAGGTACTTGCGGACGAGGGTCGCAAGCTGACGTACCTGCGGATCTACTCCGGCAGTCTCTCCCCCGGCGACACCGTCTGGAACAGCACTCGTCAGCAGAACGAGAAAGTTGCCCGACTGTTCCGCATGCATTCGCACAAACGGGAACGGATTGACCGCGCCAGCTCCGGCGATATCGTCACAGCAACCGGGCTGAAACAGGTCCTCACCGGTGACACCATCTGCCGGGAGACGGAACCTCTGCTACTGGCCGGCCTGGAATATCCCGAGCCGGTGGTCTCGCTGGCAGTTGAACCGAAAACCGTTGACGACCGTGACAAGCTTTTGCCGACCCTGGAAAAACTGCAATGGGAAGATCCCACCTTCCTGGTAAAGGAGGATACAGATACAGGACAGACCCTCTTGACAGGAATGGGGGAACTCCACCTGGAAGTTGTCATCGAGCGACTGCGCAGCGATTTCGGGGTCAATGTGATAACCGGACGGCCCCAGGTCGTTTACCGGGAAACCATTACGAGAAGAGGCACAATCGAGGAGCGTTTCGACAAAGAGATTGAAGGCAAACTTCACCAGGCGGAGATTTCCCTGGCGCTCAGCCCTCTGCCACGCAGAACCGGGTTGCAGCTGAACCTGCCGGCGGAGGTCATGGAAATGTTGCCGGAGCACCTCCAACTGCAGCTGCAGGAGCAGCTGACAAACGCCTGCCAGTCAGGGGCCGTGGCCGGCTATCCGCTAACCGACATGCGGGTCGACGTCGCTGCCATCCCTTACGAGCCAGGTCGGACCAGCGAACTCGGATTGCTGGCCGCTGCGACCAAGGCACTCGCTGACGGGGTAAGGCGAGCGGCGCCCACCCTGCTCGAGCCGGTCATGCTGCTGGAGCTGACCGCTCCGCCAGACTATACCGGGCGGGTGATGGGAACCCTGCAACAGAAACGCGGGCAGATCGAAGGGGTCGAGTCACGTCCAGGTCAGGACGTCATCCGTGGCACCATTCCCCTTTTCGAGATGTTCGGCTACATGACCGAACTGCGCAGCGTCACCAAGGGGCAGGGCAGTTTCACCATGGAGTTTTCCCACTTCGACCAGGCCCCGACCGAAACCCTGCAGCGTTTCGGCCTCTAGTGCTGGTGACCTCTCCAGCGAATCAGGCAGCCCGGTGGTCGCGATCGGCCTTGCGCAGATAATATTCGTAGTTCCCCTCGTACGTCAGCATGGCCCCGTGGTCGATCTCGAAGACCCGATCGACCAGTGAACGGAGAAAGTGCCGGTCATGGCTCACCAGCAGTACGGTCCCGCTGAATTTCTGCAGGGCGTCCAGCAGCACTTCCCGCGAACGGATATCCAGGTGATTGGTCGGCTCATCAAGCAGCAGAAGGTTGAGGGGTCTCCCGAGCATGGTTGCCAGCACCAGCCGCGATTTTTCCCCGCCGGAAAGCTTGTCAACCCGCTTGTCAACGTCATCCCCCTGGAACAGAAACGCCGCACAGAGATTGCGCAGTACCCCTACGGTCTGCTGTGGCAGGGCATCCTGCACGGTTTCAAAAACGGTTTTTTTCGGATCGAGCTGTTCCATCGAATGCTGACTGAAATAGCCGGTATGCACGTTGGCTCCGATGCTGACTGACCCTTCTGTCGCCTCTGTGACACCGGCCAGAGTTTTCAGGAAGGTCGATTTGCCCGCCCCGTTAATACCGACCACGGCAATTTTATCGCCACGCTTGACCATCCCTGAAACACCCGAGAAAACTCTTTTCTCCGCTCCCCCGGCAGCAGGCCAGGCCTTACCCAGCCGATCCACGACAAGAACATCGTCCCCGCTGCGCGGCGGCTCGGCGAATTCGAAGCGGACCACTTTCTGCTCCGGTGGGAGTTCGATCCGCTCAATCTTCTCCAGTTTCTTTACCCGCGACTGCACCTGCGCGGCATGCGAGGCCCTGGCCGCAAAGCGGGCGATGAATTCCTCCTCCTTGGCGAGCATCTCCTGCTGGCGGCGGTGACTGGCCAGCAACTGTTCACGCCGGATCTCCCGCTCACGCAGATAGAAATCGTAATTGCCGCCATAGGTGGTAATGGTCTGGTTGCCGACCTCGACAATCCGCGAGACGAGGCGATTCATGAAATCGCGGTCATGGCTGGTCATCAGCAGCGCCCCGTGGTACTCCTCGGCCAGCCAGTTTTCCAGCCAGACGATCGACTCGACATCCAGGTGGTTGGTCGGCTCATCAAGCAGCAGAACATCGGGATTAAGAGTCAGAATCCGGGCCAGGGCGATACGCATCTTCCAGCCGCCGCTGAATGACTCCACCGGCCGCCGATACTCATCGGGACCGATGCCGAGCCCGGTGAGAACCGCCTGGGCCCTGCTTTCCAGATCGTAGCCGCCGCGATGCTCGAACTCCTGCTGCACATCTCCGTAACGCTCCAGCAAGGTTGCCAGTTCGTCGTCGGGCATCGGTTCACACATCGCTGCTTCCATCGCGCTGATCTGCTCCCCGAGCCGCACCGTCTCTTCGGAGGCTGCGATCACTTCCTCCAGCGCGCTCCGGCCGGACATCTCGCCAACATCCTGAGAAAAGTAGCCGATGACCGTCTTCTTGCCGGAGCTGATTTCTCCAGAATCGGGGCTCTCCTCGCCGGTGATCAGCCGGAAGATGGTCGACTTCCCGGCACCGTTCGGCCCGACCAGGCCGGTACGGCTCCCGGGAAGGATCTGGAAACTGGCATTTTTGAACAGCACGTGGCTGCCATGCTGCTTGCTGATATCGGTCAGATGGATCATGCTACGCCCTCTCAGGTAAAAAGTTCCGCTGTGTTAGCATGTTGAGAGCTTTCAGGGCAAGAAAAAAGACGGCCGGCCTAAGCATTGGACAAACGGCATTTTCCGGACGTCTGGTCTCAGCCGGGGTCAAGTGTGCATTCGTACAGTTTACAAAGGGGGCTCTTGGAAAATAATTTTACGGTCCCCCACGTTTATTTCCTATGCCGCTCCGGTTATTCTCATAACCATCGAAAGGCAGCTGTGGCAGGCTGCCCCGACAAGAAAACAACCTCCCGAAAAACGTTTTTACCCTGTGGCCAGCCTCCTTGCCGCGGGGTATTTTTTTGCCCTGAAGGAGCGGACCGGGCCGCTGAAAAGTCAGCGAGTTCACACCACACAAGAGCCCGCAGGCGAACTCTCGATCGCCATAGAAGAGCAACCGCCTAAAAGTACAGCCAGCTCACCGGTTGTGAGCTGGCTGTGTCAATGTTTGTTTGAGGCAAGGACTGAAAAACTTTTTGCTATCCTCCGGTCCAGTCCCCCCCCAGCAACAGGATAAGCCAATCAGTTTCAGTAGGCGAAGGTTTCCAGGCGCACGCTGGGCAAGAGGCTTTGACCTCCGGTCAGGTACTCGTCGACACAGCGGGCGACTTCGCGACCCTCGCTGATGGCCCAGACCACCAGACTCTGTCCGCGACGGCAGTCGCCGGCGGCGAACACACCTTCCACCGAACTCATGCGGGTTTTGGGATCGGTTCTGATGTTGGACCGCTGGTCCGTCTCGCAACCGCACTGCTTGATGAGTTCTGAGCGCGGCCCGAGATAACCCATGGCGAGCAGAACGAGATCGCATTTCCAGATCTGCTCACTCCCCGGGATTGTCTCCGGACGACCGTTGACCCAACCTACCTTGACGGTCTCAAGGGCTGAGACGGACCTGTCCCGGCCGATGAAGCGGGTGGTCATGATCTCGTAATGGACATCCCCTCCCATAACGTGCATCTCCTCAACCGAGGTACTGACCCGCATGATGCGCGACCACTGCGGCCAGGGATTGTCAGCGGCGCGTTCTTGCGGAGGTTGCTCAAGAAGCTCGAAGTTGACGACGCTGGTCGCTCCCTGCCGCATCGATGTCCCAATACAGTCTGAGCCTGTATCACCGCCACCGATGACGATAACTTTTTTACCTTTGGCACTTATGGTCTGCTTTTTCGGGTGCAGGGCTGCGATGTTACTGTCTCCCCAGTTGGCGCGATTCTGCTGCGGCAGAAACTCCATCGCAAAGTGAATGCCGTCCAGGTCACGCCCCTCGACGGGGAGATCGCGCGGCTCTTCGGCACCGGTGGCGATAACCACCGCGTCGAATGACGACTTGATCTCGGCAAAGCTCTCATCTTTGCCGACCTCGCAGGAGAAACGGAAGGTTATCCCTTCGGCGACAAGTTGATCGATACGCCGCTGGACCTTCTCCTTGCGCAATTTGTAGTGAGGAATGCCGTACATCAGCAGACCGCCGGCACGGTCCGCCTTTTCAATGACGGTGACCTGGTGGCCAGCTCGGTTAAGCTGCTGGGCGCAGGCCAACCCGGCGGGTCCGCTCCCGATTATCGCAACGCTCTTGCCGCTGCGCCGGGCCGGTGGTTGGGGGACGATCCAACCCTCCTCGAAGCCTTTGTCGATGATCGAGACTTCGTGCAGCTTGATCGTCACCGCCGGTTCGTTGATCCCCAGAACGCACGAGGTCTCACAAGGTGCCGGGCAGACCCGCCCGGTAAACTCCGGGAAGTTGTTGGTCGCATGCAGCGCCTGAAGCGCCTGCTTCCACCTGCCACGATAGACCAGGTCGTTCCACTCCGGAATCAGGTTACCCAGCGGACACCCGGTCATGCAGAAAGGAACGCCGCAATCCATGCAGCGTGAAGCCTGGGTTTTGACTTTCTCCTCGCTGGGATAGTTATAGTGCTCCTCATGATGTTGCAGGCGTGAATTGACCGGTTGCAGGGTCTTGTCACGCCGGCCATGCTTTATAAATCCGCGGGGATCACCCATGGGCTGCCTCCTTCTCCTTCATAGCCTTGGTCGCCCGTTCGGTCAGCACACGCCGGTATTCCCGGGGGAAGACGCGAACGAAGCGCGGCAGATAAGCATCCCAACCGGCGAGGATCTCAGCTGCGCGTGGTGAGTCGGTTAGTTCGTGGTGTCGGCCGATGATCTCGCGTAACCAATCGGCATCCTCATCATCGGCGTCCATCTGCTCAAGATCGATCATCGCGGGATTGCAACGGCGCCGGAAACGATTGTCCTCGTCCAGCACATAAGCGAATCCTCCCGACATCCCTGCGGCGAAGTTGCGCCCGGTGCGGCCGAGGCAGACCATGCGCCCACCGGTCATGTATTCACAGCCGTGGTCACCTGTTCCTTCGACCACCGCCGTGACTCCTGAGTTGCGTACGCAGAACCGCTCCCCGGCTTTACCGGCCAAGAAGACCTCACCACCGGTTGCCCCGTAGAGAACGGTGTTGCCGACAATCGAATTTTCATGCCAGGCAAAGGTGGCCTTGTGATCGGGGCGGATTATGATCCGCCCGCCAGCCATCCCCTTGCCGACGTAGTCATTGGCTTCGCCGACCAGCCGCAGGTCGATGCCAGGGGACATGAACGCCCCGAAGCTCTGCCCGGCGATGCCGTACAAAGAAATCTTGATGGTCCCCGCAGGCAGCCCTTCGCGGCCGCAAAGCAGGGCGATCTGGCCTGAGAGCATGGTGCCGAAGCTCCGGTTGGAGTTACGGATCGGCATCTCGATTGACACCTTCTCTTTACGTTCCAGAGCCGGAGCGGAGAGTTTGATCAGCTGGTTGTCCAGCTGCTGCTCCAAGCCATGTTCCTGGCCCTGAATCCGCCGGGTGGCGACTTCAGGGCCGACCTCCGGCTTCGTCAGAATACGCGAATAGTCGAGGCCACGGTTCTTCCAGTGTTTGATCGCAGCATCCATTTCCAGGTACTGGGTCTGGCCGATCAGTTCATCGATGCTCCGCACTCCCAGTTCGGCCATCAGTTCACGCACTTCCTCGGCGAGGAAGGTAAAGTAGTTGACAACGTGCTCCGGCTTGCCGGCGAACTTGCCACGCAGGGCTTCATCCTGGGTGGCGACACCGACCGGGCAGGTGTTGAGGTGACACTTGCGCATCATGATGCAGCCGACGGTCACCAGGGCGACGGTCGCAAACGCGTACTCCTCGGCGCCGAGCATGGCAGCGATGATCACGTCGCGGCCCGTGCGCAACTGGCCATCCGTCTGTAAAATAATCCGCCCACGCAGGTCATTAAGGACCAGAGTCTGCTGGGTTTCAGCCAGTCCGATCTCCCAGGGCATTCCGGCGTGCTTGATCGAAGAGACCGGCGAGGCGCCGGTGCCGCCGTCGTAGCCGGCGATGATAACCCGTTCCGCGTGCCCCTTGCTGACCCCAGCAGCGACAGTGCCGACACCGACCTCACTCACCAGCTTGACAGTGATGTCCGCCTTCGGGTTGCAGTTTTTCAGGTCGAAAATCAGCTGGGCGATATCTTCAATCGAATAGATATCATGGTGGGGTGGCGGTGAGATCAGGGTGACCCCGGGAACACTGTAGCGTAATTCACCGATATATTCGCTGACCTTGTGGCCGGGCAGCTGGCCTCCTTCCCCCGGCTTCGCCCCCTGGGCGATCTTGATCTGCAGTTCATCGGCATTGACCAGATAGTGCGGCGTGACACCGAAACGGCCCGAGGCGATCTGCTTGATCGCGCTGCGACGCAGGTCACCGTTGGCATCCGGAATATAGCGGCGAGGATCCTCGCCACCTTCACCCGTATTCGACTTGCCGCCAATCCGGTTCATGGCGATGGCCAAGGTTTCATGGGCTTCGGTGGAGATCGAGCCGAGACTCATGGCGCCGGTACAGAAACGCTTGAGGATGGCACTGACCGGTTCGACGTCCTCCAGGGGGACGGGCGGATTCAGGCTCTTGAACTTGAACAATCCGCGCAGCGTGTAGAGTTGCTCGCTCTGGTTGTTGACCAGGGCTGCAAAGCGCCTGTAGTCCTCACGACTGCCGGAACGGACGGCGTGCTGCAGCAGGGCGATGACCTCCGGGTTCATAAGGTGTGCCTCACCCTCACGCCGCCAGGAATACTCGGATCCTCGATCCAGGTCCCGGTTGGGGTCAACCTGCTCGGCATAGGCGAAGCGGTGACGCATCAGGTTTTCGGTGGCAATTTCGTGCAACCCGGCGCCACCGATACGACTGACCGTGCCGGGAAAATATTGTGCGACAAACTCCTGGTCCAATCCGACAATTTCAAAAATCTGTGCGCTGCAGTAGCTCTGCAGGGTGCTGATCCCCATCTTGGAGAAGACCTTGAGCAGCCCTTTGCCGATCGCCTTGATATAGTTCTTGGTGTACTGATAGATGATGTCAGTCTCTTCGTCGGCCTGGTTATTGCCATCCTGGCCAGGAAGCATCCCCTGGTCGACCATATCCTGCAAGGTCTGGAAAGCGAGATAGGGGTTGACTGCCGTAGCCCCGTATCCGACCAGCAGGGCGAAGTGGTGTACTTCACGCGCTTCACCGGTTTCAACGATGAGTGAGCACTGGCTGCGCTTGCCGGCCCTGATCAGGTGATGATGAATTCCGGAGAGAGCCAACAGCGCCGGGATGGGCGCCTTCTCAGCACAAACACCGCGATCCGACAGGACCAGTATGGTGCGGCCGTCATCAACGGCGGCTTCGGCTTCTGAAAACAGCGCCTCTAGCCGCTGCTCCAGGGCCTCCGGGCCCTGGTCCGCATCGTAGAGTGTGCTCAGCGAGGTCCCGCGAAAGCCCTCTATATCGCTGTGGCGCAACTGCTCGAGAACATCGTTGGTGATGATCGGATGGTCGAGTTCCAGCATCCTGCAGTGTTCCGGGCCAGGTATGAGAATGTTGCGGGCCGGACCCAGGTACTGGGTCAGGCTCATAACCACCTCTTCACGCAGGGGATCGATGGGTGGATTGGTGATCTGGGCGAACAGCTGTTTGAAGTACCAGTAGAGGAGCTTGCTCTGCTTCGACAGGACAGCAACCGGGGTATCCGTCCCCATGGAACCGACCGGCTCCTGTCCGTTAAGAGCCATCGGTGCGATGATGGCGGTCATCTCTTCGATTGTGTAACCGAAACTCCCCTGTTTGCGACGCAATTCACCGCGACTGGGCGACCTTTTCGTTGCCGGAGCGGGCAAATCATCGAGATAAATCAGATGATCACGCACCCAAGACGCATAGGGTTGGGCGGCCGCCAGGTCACCCTTGATCTCATGATCTTCCTTGAATTCACCCGTTTCAACATCGACCAGAATCATCTTGCCGGGAGCAAGACGTTCCTTGCGCAGAATCTTTTCGGGTGCGATATCCAGCACCCCGGCTTCCGAAGCATAAATGATCTCGTCGTCGCTGGTAATCCAGTAGCGGGCCGGGCGCAAGCCATTGCGGTCAAGGATTGCGACGACCTGACGGCCGTCGCAGGCAACAATGTTGGCCGGCCCATCCCATGGTTCCATCATGGTGGCATGGTATTCGAAAAACCCTTTGACCTCAGGGCGCAGATGAGCCTTGGAGGCCCAGGCTTCGGGGACCAGCATTGCCAGCGAATGGGCCAGCCCCCGGCCGGTGACCAGCAACAGTTCGAGGGCATTGTCAAGGCAGGCGGTGTCAGAACTGCCTTCGATTATGACCGGATCCAGGTCCTTGACCGCGTCGCCCAGGCCGGGATGCTCGAACAGGGCGGTGCGGGCCCGCATTCGGTTGATGTTGCCCCGCAGGGTGTTGATCTCGCCATTGTGGGCCACGTAGCGAAAGGGTTGAGCCAGATCCCAGGTCGGGAACGTGTTGGTGCTGTAACGCTGGTGGACGAAGGCAATCGCGCTGACCAGACGTGCATCATCCAGTTCCGGGTAAAACGTGTTCAGCTGTTCGGAAAGCAGCATCCCCTTATACAGGATGGTGCTGCTGGAAAGCGAACAGACATAGAACACTTCGTCACCGGCCAGCCTGCCATCACGGATCGCATTTTCAGCCCGCTTACGGGCCAGATAGAGCATCAGTCCGAACCGGTTGGCCTCGACATCGCCCCTGCCGACAAAAACCTGCATGACCTGCGGCTCAACAGAACGGGCATTGCGGCCGATGGTGCTGTTATCAGTCGGGACCTCGCGCCAACCGAGAACATTGCAACCGACACGGATCAGTTCGCGATCCAGCAACGCGATACAGGCAGCACGGCAACTGTTGTCCCTGGGCAGAAAAACAATGCCGGCACCGTACTCTCCCGGTTCAGGCAGTTCAAAGTCACAGATCTCGCGATAATAGGCGTCAGGCAACTGGATCATCAGTCCTGCGCCGTCGCCATCCCGCGGATCAGCGCCCACGGCACCACGATGGGTCAGGTTGCAGAGAATCTCGATGCCACGCTTGACGATACTGTGGTCTTTTCTGCCCTTGATGTTGGCAATGAAACCGACACCACAGTTATCGTGTTCGTTGGCTGGATCATAAAGGCCCTGTGCGGGTGGCATGCCAATTGGGTGCGTCATACTTGATCCTTGATCGTTGTGAAGACAGAGACAGGTCGCGTCACGGACAGCAGCAATAAGCGACGGGCAGTCTGCATCGGACCGGCTTGATACATTGCCCCAAGCGACGTTTCATTGCTCGCTTCGGACTTTTGAAAAAATAACAAACTACTCTTTTATATACATCAGGTAAAGGGTTTCGTTTCAAACATTTTACCTTGTTTTGCCGGGTCCAGGTTAACCAGTTGGCCTTTCCCGATCAAACGGCAAACCGGGAGTCTCTGCCCCGCAGCTGAACAGCCTGGCGACGGGCAGTATCTCCGGCGTCAGCCCGCGGCTGAAGCGGCCAGACATGCTTCAACATATCTGGAAAACTGAATATTCCCCTTGATTTTCTCCGCCATTAGCGCAAGAATCCCTGTCGCTCGTTGGACAAGACCTTTCCAGTAGGCCCTGCCCGGCACTTTCCGCCGACACCTGGACGTACCGCCCTCGCTGCCGACGGACATCGTTGACTTCTGAATCCAGAGGACCGCGCATGTCCCATCGTCTGTTACAACCCAAGCTCATTGACTGCTTGCGGGAAGGCTATTCCCGCCAACTGCTCACCGGCGACCTGCTTGCCGGTGTCATCGTCGGCATCGTCGCGCTCCCCCTGGCGATCGCCTTCGCCATCGCGTCCGGCGTCAAACCGGAACAGGGCCTTTATACCGCCATCATCGCAGGCATACTGATTGCCGCCCTGGGAGGCAGCCGGGTGCAGATCGGCGGGCCGACCGGTGCCTTTATCGTTATCGTCTACGATATCGTCCGCCAGTATGGTTACGACGGACTCGCCATCGCGACAATGATGGCCGGAGGACTGCTGATCATCATGGGTCTGGCGCGGTTCGGAGCAGTCATCAAGTTCATCCCCTACCCGGTCACCGTCGGCTTTACCAGCGGCATTGCCCTGATCATCTTCACCGGTCAGCTCCGCGATCTGCTGGGGTTGCGGATGGAGGAAGTCCCCTCGGAGTTTATTGACAAGCTGCACGCCTATGGCACTCACGTCCACAGCATATCGCCCACGACGTCGCTGGTCGGACTCAGCAGCATCCTGATCATTCTCCTCTGGCCGCGGGTCACGCACCGGATCCCCGGCTCGCTGATCGCCATCCTGCTGACGACCGCAGTAGTCCAATGGTTTGACCTGCCGGTGGCAACCATCGGCAGCCGCTTCGGAAGCATCCCGACCACCCTCCCTGTCCCCCACCTGCCTGCGCTTCCTGACTGGCAGGAGCTGCCGCAATTCTTTTCACCGGCCCTGACCATCGCCATTCTGGCCGGCATCGAGTCACTCCTCTCGGCCGTGGTCGCCGATGGCATGACCGAAAGACGCCATCGCAGCAACATGGAGCTGTTCGCCCAGGGGGTCGCCAACCTGGTTACGCCGCTGTTCGGAGGGATTCCCGCCACCGGCGCCATTGCCCGCACCGCAACCAACATCAAAAATGGTGGACGGACGCCGCTGGCCGGCATCGTGCATGCATTGACCCTGCTGCTGATCCTGCTTTTTTTCGGTAAGTGGGCAGTGCTGATTCCCATGCCGACCCTGGCCGGAATCCTGGTCATCGTCGCCTGGAACATGAGTGAAGCCCGGCTCTTTTTCAAGCTGTTCGGTGCACCGCGCAACGACATCCTGGTTCTGCTCTCAACCTTCGGCCTGACAGTGCTGGTCGACCTCACCGTGGCGATTCAGGTCGGCATGGTGCTGGCGGCGTTCCTCTTCATGCAGCGGATGGCAGAGGCCACCCAGGTCGGCTACATCACCCGGAACCTGCGGGGCGATGAGGAGGAGACCGTCGACGACCCGGACAGCCTGAGACATCGCCACATTCCTGACGGGGTTGAGGTTTTCGAGATCAATGGCCCGTTCTTCTTCGGCGCAGCGGACAAGTTCAAAAACGCCCTCGGCACGGTCGCCCATCCGCCCGAGGTCCTGATCCTGAGAATGCGCCATGTGCCGACCCTCGACGCAACAGCCCTGCATGCCCTGGAGAACGTCCTCTCCAAGACCAGGCGCAACGGCACCAGGCTGGTATTGTCGGGGGTCCATTCTCAACCGATGATGGCCATGAAACGTTCCGGATTCCTGGGGAATATCGGGGTGGAGAATGTTTTCGACAATATCGACTCGGCGCTTGGACGGGCACAGCAGTTCCTTGCCCTGCCGCCCGGGGCAGATCACCCCAAAACATCCGTGGTCGCCCCTGAGGATGCACAGGGGACCGGCAGGCGGAGCAGATAAATGGTAATGCACAGACCAATGGTGATCAGGAGAATTTTCACCCAGAGCAGCGGAATAAAGAAAAGAGCGGATAATGAGATCGATGCCCAGATCAGGGCGATCGCCCTGACCTTGGCCCGCAAAGGAATCCCCTGGCCGTGCAGGTAACCACGAACCATCGGTCCCAGCTGCGGATGTTCAAGCAACCGGTGATGAAACCTCTCCGAACTACGCGCAAAGCAGGCCGTAGCCAGCAGCAACAAGGGGACCGTCGGCAAAAGCGGGACGAAGATGCCTATGACTCCCAGCAGCGTACTTAAGAGTCCGATTACTGCCAGGGCGATGCGCAGCCCCCGGTTGGATACGGGCGTTTTCGAGATGTTTGTCATGAATTGATCCGTTCCCTTGCAGGTGAACAAAGCAGCAGGCAAAGGCCTTGACCCGGATCTTCCCGGGAGACCGCTCACCCGCGTCGTGGCTGTGCCCATCCCTCCACCGGCAGTGAGCGCGGGTCGCTCTGGGACAGCAGTCGCAACGACCTGGTGCCTGCTAGCTATAGTTTATTCACTTCCCGAGCTCGAAGCAATGGCGACACTCAGGCCATGTCCTGATCATGACCATGCCACACCCGGCCTTGTTCTCGACACCTTCCAGCATGAACGCAAAGACCGGAAAATAAGTTATAATGTAAAAGTCCGCCAAGAAGAGGAGGCCGCCCATGCCGCACCTGCAATTCGAAATCAACCGCAGCTTGAACGATGAGGATAAAATCTCCTTCGCGGAACAGGTGAGACAGCTGTTTTCCGAGACGATGGACACCGGCACCGACCACATCAGCATTTCGCTCCGCGAGTTCGGAACACACAACCTCTCTATCGGCCGGGCGAAGGAGCCGGACAAGGGGGTGGCGGTGGTCAATGCGGACATCCGGGAGGGGCGGACAATCGAGCAGCGTCGCGCTCTGACCCTGGGATTCATGGATCTGATCCAGCAGAAATGGGGCATCCCCAAGGAACAGATGTACGTCACCCTGACCGAACACAAGGGCGAGGACTTTCACCTGCTCGAACGCTACCTGGCCAGCTGGCAGGAGGGAGAAGATCCCCTGGCAGATTAGCCTTGATCGGCACACTTTTCCTTCCAAGGACCCCTTCAGGGCTATGCCTCGAGGGAGATTCACAGCAGGCCCTTTCCCGCCAGATTTTTCCCGGTCCCGCTGTTGCCCTGCAGCTTGATTTTCTCCCCCCAAAGGGCTATTTTCCAGAAGCTACGAGATCGCAACATTCATACCTGACGGACCGCTGATGACTCTACTGTACCTGCTTGACATGCTTGGAACGGCAGCCTTTGCCGCGTCCGGCGCCCTGGCTGCGATTCGCCGGGGCATGGACCTGTTCGGCGTCATGGTGCTGGGGATGGTCACAGCGATCGGCGGGGGAACCCTGCGCGACCTGCTGTTGGGTGACACCCCCCCGTTCTGCCTGCAGGACGAGACCTATCTCTGGCTTTCCGCCTCAATCTCACTGGTCGTTTTTGTTGCTCATCGCCACCTGGTCCTGGTCAAAAGCTCGTTGCTCTACTTCGATGCGGTCGGGCTGGGAACCTTTGTCGTCATCGGCACCGGCAAGGCCCTGAGCTTTGGACTGGGACCTGTCGGTGCGGTGTTAATGGGCGTCATGACCGGGACCGCCGGCGGGCTGTTCCGGGATGTCCTGTCGAACCGGGTTCCGCTGATCCTGCGCAAGGAGATTTACGCCTCGGCCTGCCTGGCCGGGGGCTGCCTGATGGTCCTGCTGCTGCGAACCCCTGTGCCGCGGGAACTGACCCTGCTCCTGACTGCGGCAAGTGTGATCCTGCTGCGGATCATATCCATCCGCCGCAACTGGTCACTGCCGCATGCCGAATAATCGCCCAGCCACCTAGAGGAGTCATATTATGCATCACGTCACCTTAGCTGAAAAAAACCAAAAATATCCGGTCGGCAAGATCGTCTGCCTGGGCCGCAACTACCTCGATCACATCCGCGAACTGGGAAACAGGATTCCTGACCGGGCAGTGATCTTCTGCAAACCGGCCAGCAGCCTGCTTGAGAATGGCGGTACCGTCACCATCCCGCCCTATTCGGATGATTGTCATCATGAGCTTGAACTGGCACTCCTGATTGGGGTCCAGGGTAAGCAGATCAAGGCAGAGGATGCGCTGAACCATGTCGCAGGCTACGGGGTCGCTCTTGATCTTACCCTGCGTGACCTGCAGGCCGAATTGAAAGGGAAAGGGCTCCCCTGGGAGCTGGCCAAGGGTTTCGATACCTCCTGTCCGCTCTCCGACTTCGTCCCGGCAGAGAAAGTCTCCGACCCCAACAATCTGGAACTCACCCTCAAGGTCAACGGCGCGGTCCGCCAGCAGGGGAATACCAAAATGATGATGCGCTCGGTGGAGCAGATCGTCAGTGAGATCTCCGAATTTTACACCCTGGAAGTGGGGGACATCATTCTGACCGGAACGCCTGCGGGGGTCAGTCGCATGGCCAGCGGTGATCATCTGGTCGGCTCCATCGAGCAGGTCGGAACTCTTGAGGTGACTGTCGCATGAAGCCAAGGATTGTCCTGATCGGGCCGGGTCGCGTCGGGGCAGCAGTTGCCAAACGATTGCACCGCGCGGGTTATCCGCTCGAGGCGCTGATCAGCCGCGACCGGATACGCGCTGAAGAAGCTGCGCAGTTTATCGGTTGCGACCCGGACGTGGCGACAAGCGACCTTGCGCGCGTCCGCGCTGGCGAAATAATCCTTATGTCGATCCCCGATGACCAGATCGAACCGATGGCGAAACACCTGCAGGAAACAATCGGTCTGGCGAAAAAAACAACCCTTGTTCATTTCAGCGGCCTGAAACAGGCTTCCTGCATGTTTTTGCAAGGATACGAAACCGGGCTGCTGTCAATCCACCCCCTGCTCTCTTTTGCCGATCGTGAGATGGCCGCTGAACGCCTGACTGGTTGCCCCTGTGCCCTCGAAGGGGATGCCGCCCTGCTGCCGCTGGCAGAAGAATTGGCGACGGCAATGGGCGGCTGCCCCTTCCCCCTGCCGAGCGAGGCGAAAACCATCTATCACGCGGCAGCCTGCGTCACCTCAAATTATTTGGTCACGCTCAGCGCCAGAGCCCGCGACCTGCTGAGCTATTGCGGCTTCGACGAACATCAGGCCATGGAGCTGCTGCGGCCCCTCCTGCGAGCGACTTGCGACAATCTCGACCGTCTCCCCCCGGAAAAAGCCCTGACCGGCCCGATCGTACGCGGAGACACCGGCACGGTCACAAAACACCTCACGGCGATGCTCAGCAGTACACCTGAATTCCTTGATCTCTATTGCTGCATGGGTGAGCAGACCATCGATCTGGCAACGGCAAGCGGCCGACTGAACAAGGACCAGGCCCTTAAACTGAAACAGCTGTTTACCAGATATTCTGAGAACCATCAATCCGGCCACCAAGAGGAAGACCCGACAGACGAAAGCAGTGGCCATCCGTCTGCAGCAAAGTGACCCGCCAGTCTTGTATTTGGGCTCTCTGCCAGATAAAATAGTAGTAGGCAAGCACGTTGAAAAAAGGAGTCCGAGATGCGAGTT
The DNA here is from genome assembly GCA_032251255.1 of Desulfuromonadales bacterium. Lineage (GTDB taxonomy): Bacteria > Desulfobacterota > Desulfuromonadia > Desulfuromonadales > Geopsychrobacteraceae > BM509. The sequence continues at coordinate 386,337 of JAVVDY010000001.1, read as the reverse complement.
ACAGCTGCGGGCAAGAATGAGGCCAGGGAATCCTCAAAAACCGCCATCGGCACAACTCTACTGGTAATCACTTTCAGGGTTGCCATCATCCTGACCCTGATTGTTCTTGTGTCGATTAGCGTGTGGGTTGTTCTCCTTCTGTTCGGTGGCTTGGTCAGCGCGGGAGATCCACTGACGATGATCAGGGGATGGTTTGAAGCCGTTTCCGGGCACTAAGTTCGGCGCCGGCTGATCAGCCCGGCAGACACACTGAGAAACAAGGGGAGTGTTGCGGCCAACAGGAGCAGCAACCTTCAATAGAAGTAAAAGCCCGCGAAAACTAAAGATTTCGGGGGCTTTTACTATGACCGGTGAGAAAAATACTCGCTAGCCATCAAGCAGTGCCGCATGAGCGGCAGCCAGTCGGGCAATCGGCACCCGGAAGGGGGAGCAGGAGACATAATCCAGCCCGATCTTATGGCAGAAGATGACGCTGGACGGCTCGCCACCGTGCTCTCCACAGATCCCCAGTTTGATATCGGGACGGGCCGCACGACCTTTTTCGCAGCCCATTCGAACCAGTTCGCCAACCCCGCTCTGGTCAATCGCCACGAACGGGTCATTCGGCAAAATCTCCCGTTCAACATAATAGGGCAGGAACTTTCCGGAATCATCCCGGGAGAGACCGAAGCAGGTCTGGGTCAGGTCGTTGGTCCCGAACGAGAAGAACTCTGCTTCGGCGGCAATTTCATCGGCGGTCAGTGCGGCGCGGGGCAGCTCAATCATGGTCCCGATCAGGTATCTCACCTCGACCCCATAGCGCTCAATCACCTCATCGGCGACCCTGATGGCGTTGGCCTTGAGAATCGCCAGCTCTTTTACGTGACCGACCAGCGGGATCATAATCTCGGGGACGATATCGAACCCCTCATTCTTGACCAGTTCACAAGCGGCCTCCATGATCGCCTGGACCTGCATGTCATAGATCTCCGGATAGGTGATGCCGAGACGACAGCCACGGTGGCCGAGCATCGGATTGAATTCGTGCAGCGATTCCACCTTGTCCTGCAGCACACGCGCGTTGACGTTCAGTCCCCTGGCAAGTTCCTCGATTTCGCTCTGGCTGTGCGGCAGAAACTCGTGAAGCGGCGGGTCGAGCAGGCGGATGGTCACCGGCAGCCCTTTCATTTCACGAAAGATTCCAAGAAAATCCCCTTTCTGCATAGGCAGGATCTTGGCCAGGGCCGTTTTGCGTCCCTCCAGATCAGCGGCCAAGATCATCTCGCGAACCGCAGTGACCCGATCCCCCTCAAAGAACATATGCTCGGTCCGGCAGAGACCGATCCCTTCAGCACCGAAATCCCGTGCCACCTTGGAATCGTGAGGAGTGTCCGCATTGGTCCGCACTTTCATACGACGATATTTGTCCACCCAGGTCATCAGCTCGCTGAAGTCTCCGGTCAGCTCCGGCTGTACAGTCGGCACCTTGCCGAGCATCACTTCGCCGGTGGTCCCGTCGAGAGTAATGATCTCCCCCTTGCGAACGACCTGACCGCCGCGGGTGGTGAACTGCTCCTGCTGATAATCGACCTTGATATCGCCGCAGCCCGACACGCAGCATTTCCCCATGCCGCGCGCAACCACGGCGGCATGAGAGGTCATCCCCCCCCGGGCGGTGAGAATCCCGTTCGCCGCGTGCATGCCATGGATATCTTCCGGGCTGGTTTCGATTCGCACCAGAATCACGTTCCGTCCGAGCTTCGCCTCGGCTTCAGCCTCGTCGGCACAGAACACCACTTCGCCACAGGCGGCTCCCGGAGAGGCGGGCAGACCCTTGGCAATGACCTCTTTGGGTGCGTTGGGATCAAGCGAGGGGTGCAGCAACTGATCGAGCTGTTCGGGTGACACCCTGAGTACCGCTTCCTTGTCGGTGATCAACCCTTCCTTTTCCATCTCGACGGCAATCCGGATCGACGCTTTGGACGTCCGCTTGCCGGAGCGGGTCTGTAGCATATAGAGCTTGCTTTTTTCGATCGTGAACTCGATATCCTGCATGTCGCGGTAGTGCCGCTCGAGGGTATCCTGAATCTGCATCAGCTGCGCATAACTTTCCGGCATCACCTCTTCCATAGAAGGCAGACTGCCATCACCGCCAGCCTTGTTGATCGGCTGCGGGGTCCGGATCCCGGCGACGACATCCTCCCCCTGGGCGTTGACCAAGAACTCGCCGAAGAAAACCCGTTCCCCGGTAGAAGGGTTACGGGTAAAGGCGACGCCGGTGGCACAGTCGTCTCCCATGTTGCCAAACACCATCGACTGGATATTGACCGCCGTCCCCCATTCCGCGGGGATATTGTGCAGCCGGCGATAGGTGACCGCGCGGGGATTCATCCAGGAGCCGAAGACCGCACCGATTGCCCCCCAGAGCTGCTCGTGCGGATCGCTCGGGAAGTCACGGCCGAGAGTCTCCTTGACCTTGTTCTTGAACAGGGTCACCAGCTGCTTGAGGTCGTCAGCGCTCAGCTCGGTATCGAGTTCAACACCACGCTCCTCTTTCATCTCCTCGAGAATATCCTCGAGCGCATCTCCGTTCATGCCCATTACGACATTGGCGTACATCTGGATGAAACGCCGGTACGAATCGTATGCAAAGCGGGGGTCTTTGCTCTGCTGAATTACACCCTGAACCGTTTCGTCGTTCAGACCGAGGTTCAGAACCGTATCCATCATGCCCGGCATTGAAGCCCGGCCCCCGGAGCGAACTGACACCAGCAGCGGATTATCGCGGTCACCGAAGCTCTTCCCCATCAGGACTTCGACCCGCTTAAGATGCTCGGCCACTTCTGCCTCGAGGGAAGCTGGATAGTTGCGGTTATTCGCGTAAAAAGCGGTGCAGACTTCGGTGGAAAGGGTAAAACCGGCTGGGACCGGCAAACCAATAGCAGTCATTTCCGCCAGATTTGCGCCCTTGCCGCCCAGCAAGTTACGCATCTCTCCCGACCCTTCAGCCTGCCCATCTCCAAAAAAATAGACGTACTTGCTCATGGTGCTGTTCTCCTCTTCGTTATGTCTCAGCCATCAATAAAAAAAGCCGGACAACGCGTCTGTCCTCTTCAGCAGGATCCGCTGAGGTGGTCGGGCACACCACGACACAGTGTTCAGAAACTGATTCCGAGAACTGCTGGGGGACCAGATACTCACCATTGAGATCCTTGCTGAGGACGGACAAACGCCCTCCGGCCATCAAAAATATTTTATTCGCTGCGACCTGAAGCCGTAACCGGAGCCAAATCCCTGCTCTACGGCAACGGCAAGCTGATTACGCAGCGATCTTGCTGAAATCGGCAATGCCAGCAAATAAACGGGCGACTCCGGTCAGCAGGGCCATGCGGTTCTTCCGCACCGCTTCATCCTCCGCCATGACCATAACCCCATCGAAGAAACTGTCGACCGGTCCGCGCAACCCTGCAATCGTTTCCAGGGCCGCGGCATAGTCCCGCTTGGCAACCAGGGCGGCAACTTGTGTCTGAACACTTTCCAGTGCCTCGTGCAGTTCCTGCTCGCAGGCATTTTCAAAAAGGGCCGCGTCGACGTCCTCCGGGACCCCTCCTTTGATGATGTTCACCACCCGTTTGAAGGCAACCGCCAGTGGCTCGAAATCCTCACGGCCTTTCAGAGCCGCCAGTGCCTTGACCCGCTCAACCGAATCAACCGGTTCAACGAACGCTGCGCTGAGGACGGCATCCACAACATCATGCGGGTAGTTTTGCCCCGCCAGCATATTCACCAGCCTCAGGCGGATAAATTCGACCACATCGGCGACAACCTCCACCCCGGGACGCTCGCGCTTGGCTTCGAGCAGGGCCACGCTTTTCTCCACCAGCTGCGGGATGGAGATGGCGTACCCGCGCTCGAGAATAATCGCCAGAATCCCGATGGCACAGCGCCGCAGGGCGTATGGATCGGCCGTTCCGGTCGGGATCAGGCCGACACTGAAGCAACCACAGATAGAATCGATCTTGTCGGCCAGGGAGACAAATGCTCCAAGCGAGTCATGCGGCAGCTCACCCCCGGCCTGGGTCGGCAGGTAATGATCATAAATCGCCATCGCCACACGTTTATTTTCACCTTCAAGCAGGGCATATTCACGACCCATCACCCCCTGCAGCTCCGGGAATTCGTAGACCATCCCGGTTTCCAGGTCGCATTTTGCCAGCAGCGCCGCACGGCGGGTCAGCTCAACGTCTTCGGGGGCCAGCTGCTCTGCCAGGCCGGTAGCCAGGGCGGTGAACCGTTCAATCTTCTCATAGCTGGTTCCAAGTTTGGCCTGGTAGACAACTTTTTTCAGCGGCTCAAGCCGGTCTTCCAGTTTGCTCTTCCGGTCTTCCTGCCAGAAAAACATGGCATCCGCCAGGCGCGCCTTCAGGACCCGCTCGTTTCCGGCCACGACGACCTGAGGATCTTTGGCATGAGTATTGGCGATGGTGATAAAGTTGGGAAGCAGTTTCCCCTGCTCATCAATCAGGGTAAAATAACGCTGATGCTCGCGCATGCTGGTGATCAGCAGTTCCGGCGGCAGCTGCAGATACTCCTCTTCAATGCTCCCCGCGAGGGCCTGGGGGGTTTCGACCAGATAACTGACCTCTTCCAGCAAATCATCGTCAGGGTTGATCTTGCCGCCGAGTTGCCCGGCCAGAACAGCAAGCTGGTCCTGTATCAGGGATTGACGTTTTTCTACCTCGGGGATGACATGATGAGCCTCCGCCTGGGCAAGGTAGTCAGCCACCCCGCTGACGACAAACTCCTGCGGTGCCATGAAACGGTGTCCTCGCGACCGGTTTCCGCTTGCGATGTCACCGAAAACGAAAGGCACAACCTGACCGTCAAACAGCGCCACGATCCAGTGCAAGGGCCGGGCAAAGCGGACCTCCAGATCTTTCCAGCGCATCGATTTTTTGAATGAGATTTTACTGACGACACGTGACAGTATCTCCGGCAGCTGATCTGCCGACTCGCCCCCCTCGATAACCTTGGAAAGGAACAGGTACTCACCCTTTTCCGTTTCTATCGTTTGTAATTCGTCAACCCTCACACCATTGGTCCGCGCGAAGCCTTCTGCGGCCTTGGTCGGTTTGCCCTCCTTATCGAAGGCAATCCGCGCCGGCGGCCCGGTGACCTCAAGTTGCTGGCGCCGCTGCTGTTTCGCAACACCCTCAAGTGAAACCGCCAGGCGTCGCGGGGTGGCAAAGGTCCGGACCTCTCCGTAACCGATACGGGCGTTATCCAGTTCCTGGCAGAGCAGGCGCTGAATATCATCTAGAGCACGCGGAATAAATCCGGCAGGGATCTCTTCGGTCCCCAGTTCGAGAAACAGTTCAGCAGACATCTTTATCTCCAATACAAACGTCAACCGTCAGAGCGGCTGAACGGTTCATGGTTTTTTCAACAGGGGGAAGCCCAGCTTTTCACGCTGTTTGACGTAACCTTCGGCACAAAGTTTCGCCATGTTGCGCACCCGCCCGATATAGCTGGCCCGTTCGGTCACCGAAATGGCGCTGCGGGCATCGAGCAGGTTGAATGCGTGGGAACCCTTCAGGACAAAATCGTAAGCAGGGAAGACCAGTTCCTTCTCCGCCAGACGGACGCATTCTTTTTCATACATCTCAAACAGCTGGAAGAGCATATCGGTGTCAGCTTCCTCGAAGTTGTAACGGGAAAACTCCACCTCGGTCTGATGGTGGACGTCACCGTACTTGATCCCGTTCACCCACTCAAGATCGTAGACATTGTCAACCCCCTGCAGATACATCGCAATCCGCTCACAGCCATAGGTGATTTCACCGGAAATCGGCTTGAGGTCGATCCCGCCGCACTGCTGGAAGTAGGTAAACTGAGTAATTTCCATTCCGTCCAACCAGACTTCCCAGCCCAGTCCCCAGGCACCCAGGGTCGGCGACTCCCAGTCATCCTCGACGAAGCGGATGTCGTGTGCATTCGGATCGATACCGAAACTCTTCAAGGAATCCAGGTAGAGATCCTGAATGTTCTGCGGGGAGGGCTTGAGAATCACCTGAAACTGGTAGTAATGTTGCAGACGGTTGGGGTTCTCGCCGTAACGACCGTCAGTCGGGCGGCGCGACGGTTCGACGTATGCGACATTCCAGGGTTCAGGCCCGAGAGAGCGCAGGAAGGTGGCCGGATTGAACGTTCCGGCTCCCTTTTCAATATCATACGGCTGCTGAATGATGCAGCCCTGCTTGGCCCAATAGGCCTGCAGTGAAAGAATCAAATCCTGAAAAGTCACACGACCTCCAATAGCTGTATTAGCCGCCGATCCCGGCGGGAAAAATGTATTCTGCATACAATCGACGGGAAGTGTATCCGCCCACAGCAAGCAATGTCAAGGGTTTGCCATGGACATGGTCTGCTGTAGAAACTGGAGTGATTTCGGGGGGCGGGGCAAAATCTTCTGGAGGACCGACGTCAGCAGTTTTTCACCCTCCTGAAGGGTTGTTTTACCGAAGCGAAACCCTTCGAACAAACCGACAGGCGCCTGTAATGAACGGGAGAGTGAGCCGAGCGTGCCGAGAGAGAGCCATATAAGGGCCTCGTCCCCGGCACAACTCTGACAGAGGCTTCCACCACGGGTCGTTGAAAAAGCAACCCTTTCCTGGGTTCCGAAGACCAGAAAACATTCACTGCAGTGGAGCAGATGAGGGATATACCCTAGCTGCTGGACCAGGCGCAGCTCCAACAGGATGCGTGCCACAGAAGGGTCCCCATGCCGGTCCAGAAAATCTAGAAAAGAATACAGCAGCTGATAGATTTCCGGGTGAGCCTGTCCCTCGTGCAGCAGCATTTCTACGAGCTCAACACCGTAACAGGCCAGGGCAAAACTCTGCAGGTCAGTGCGCAGCCCGGCACGGGCATCGAGGAGTTCGGCATTCTGCAGCAGGCAGAGATCACCCCGGCCGGAACGCCACTGGACTCCGATCCGGTTGAAAGGTTCAAGTGCCCCCCCGAAGCGCTTCTTGCTTTTCCGCGCGGCCCGGGCAAATCCTTTGAGCAGGCCCCGTTCCGGAGTCAGCAAAGTCACAATCCGGTCGGCCTCACCATAATCGACATGGCGCATAACCAGTGCCTCGCTGTAACAGTCGCGAGAGGGCATGGTTAACCCAACTGGGTAAGGAAAACCGTCGCGGTGCTGAAGTAGATTAATATCCCGGTGATATCGTTCACGGTCTGCACAAACGGGCTTGAAGCGATTGCGGGATCAACCCCGATCCTCTTGAAAAACGAGGTGGCCAGAACTCCCATGCACGCAGCTACGGAAATCGCCACGGCCATGGCGATTCCGACCACCAGACCCAGGTAAATATTGTGATGCCAGATCATTGCGATAGAAGCGATCACCAGACCACAGACGGTGCCCATGATCAGGCCGACCCGCATCTCCTTGAAGAAAACCTGCTTGATGATTGAAAAATCGATCCGCCCGGTGGCGAATCCGCGCACGACGATCGTTGACGTCTGACCACCGACGTTCCCCCCCATGCCGGTAATGACTGGAATAAAGGTGATCAGGGCAACTACCTGCTCAAGGGTCATCCGGAAATACCACATCAGCGAACCGGTCACCACCCCCCCGACCAGCGTACTGAGCAGCCAGGGCAGGCGCGAGCGGGCAATCTTGAATGACTGATTGCCATACATCAGTTCTTCCTCGTTGGCACCCGCCATTTTGAAAATATCTTCGGTCGCCTCCTGGCGCATGACATCGATGACATCATCGACCGTGATCAGCCCCATCAGCTTCCCCTTGCCGTCGACAACCGGAATCGCCAGGATGTTATACTTGGCAACCATTTCTGCCACAACTTCCTGATCGGTATCGGTGCGCACCCGCATGACATCGGTGGTCATGATGTCGCTGAGCAGGGTTGATGGCGGCACAGTCAGCAACTGGCGCAGGGAGAGCACCCCCACCAGGTGGTTATGATCGTCGGTCACATAGACATAAAAAACCATTTCAACATCAGTCGCTTCCTGTAGTGCCTCTATCGACTGACGGACAGTCAGGGATTGGTCCAACGAAAAGACATCCGTCGACATAATCCCGCCGGCAGTCTCTTCCTCGTATCCGAGCAGCTGCTCCAACTCTTCCGATTGCTCGTTTTTCATCGCTGCGAGGATGGCATCGGCCAATTCATCCGGCAGATTCCGAATCAATTCGACACTGTCATCGTCGGCCATTTCGTGCAGAATGCTGATCACGGTGTCGATATCGAGCTGTACCAGCAACTGGGCGCCAAGGTTCCATTCCATCTCGGAAAGGGCGTCTGCGGCCCTCTCTTTATCGGTAATCAGGTTAAACAGGGTGTGCTGATCTTTGGCGTCCAGGTAACTGATGAGATGGGCGATATCGGCAGGATGGATCTTGCCCAGGACCTTGGCAAGGTTGGTAGTGGCACCGCGGCGCAACAGCTTTTTTACAGTTCCAAGCAACACCTGAATTCCCTGATCGTGCATCAGAACCTCCTTAAAACAGAGCAGCCCGGCCAACAGGGCAGAGCGAGAGTAGCACTGCCATCCAGCAGAGTCAACGAAGCTTCAGACCGCCAACTCTGGTCATGTTGAGACAATAAAAAAGGGGCAAGGAGAACCTGGCTCCTTGCCCCTGCAGAAATAATCATCCGAAAGGAATCAGCCTTCGGTTTTTTCTTCCTTCTCGGTTGTCGCTTCTTCAGCCTGGTCAGCTTCAGCAGTTTCTACCTCTGCTGCTTCTGCAGCTGGCTCGGCAGCCTCGACCTCTTCGTTTTGGGCTGCAGCTTCTTCAGCAGCCTCAACCACCGGCTCGACAACAGGTTCACTTGCTTTCACGGCAGGGGCTTTGGCTTTCTGCTTTGGAGTAAACTCCTCTTCAACCAACTCGATCACCGCCATGGGAGCCCGGTCACCCACACGTGGGTTAAGCTTGATGATCCGTGTATAACCACCGGGACGATCCTGATAACGGGGGGCTATCAGGTCGAACAGTTTGGCAACGACTTTCTCATCACGGATCACCTGCAGAGCCTGACGCCGCGCATGCAGCTCACCACGCTTTCCAAGAGTGATCATCCGTTCTACAACCTTACGCAATTCCTTGGCGCGGGTGTCAGTCGTCGTGATTCTTTCATGCTCTAAGAAGGAAGTCACCATGTTCCGCATCATGTGTGCACGATGATCGGGCTTGCGGCCGAGACGTCTTCCGGTATTATTGTGACGCATTGTTTCTGTTCCTTTCGTAATCGCGCAGAGGCTCGGCCTTAATCGTTGGCCTGTCCCTGTTGTAACAGTTTCAGGTAGTCGGGATCCGGAAAGCCATCAAGCTTCATGCCAAGAGAGAGTCCCATTTCAGCAAGGATGTCCTTGATCTCATTCAGGGACTTTCGGCCGAAATTCTGGGTTTTCAACATTTCCGCTTCACTCTTTTGAACCAACTCGCCGATCAGGTTGATCTGTGCATTCTTCAGGCAGTTGGCGCTGCGCACGGAAAGCTCAAGCTCCTCAACTGAACGATAGAGATTTTCATTGATCTTCTGACGATCGTCCTCTTCGACCTCAATAACTGGCTCGTCAGATTCATCAAAGTTGATAAAAATCTGCAGTTGTTCTTTAAGGATCTTGGAGGCATAAGCGATAGCGTCATCCGGCCGCACGCTGCCGTCCGTATAGACCTCGAGGGTCAGCTTGTCATAGTCGGTAATCTGGCCGACCCGTGCATTGGACACGTTAAAGTTCACCTTCTGGATTGGCGAAAAGATAGCGTCAATGGGAATTGTCCCCACTGGTGCATCCTCATCTCGATTGCGATCGGCAGGGACATACCCCTTGCCCATGGCAACAACCATATCCACCTCAAGATCCGCTTCCTTACCGCAGGTCGCAATATGGTGATCCGGGTTAAGGATTTCAATGTTGCTATCGGTGATGATATCACCGGCCCTGATCACCCCCGCACCCTTCTTGACGATCCGGATACTGCGTGAATCAGTACCATGCAACCGGACCTTCACCCCCTTGAGATTGAGAATGATATCGGTCACATCTTCGGTTACTCCAGGGACACTGGAGAATTCATGCTGTACATTCTTGACCCGTACCGAGGTTATCGCAGCACCCTGCAGGGAGGAGAGCAAAATCCGCCGCAGAGAATTGCCGAGAGTTGTTCCGAACCCCCTTTCAAAGGGCTCCGCAACAAATTTTCCATAACGATCAGTAAGGCTATCTGTTTCGATCTGAAGCCGCTTGGGTTTAATCAGATCTCTCCAGTTTTTATACATATATCAGTTCTCCGTTTCCAGATGGACCTGACAAAATTAATGATTACTTGGAGTAGAGTTCAACAATCAGTTGTTCCTGGAACTCCGGCGTAGTCAATTCAGCGCGGACCGGCAATGTTTTCATGGTTCCCTTGAAGGCATCACGCTCGAGTTCCATCCAGGACGGGATCCCACGGCGCATGACGCTGTCAAGCGATTCATTGATACAGGTAATCTGCCGACTCTTCTCACGCAATTCCACAACATCACCAACTGATACCTGGAACGACGGGATATCGACCTTGCCGCCATTAACCTGAAAATGTCCGTGACGAACCAGGGTTCGTGCCTGTGCCCGCGATGCAGCAAATCCGAGACGATAGATAGTGCTGTCAAGGCGACGTTCCAGCAGCGTCAACAGCATCTCACCGGTAACCCCCTTCATCCGGTCGGCTTTTTTGAAGTAAAGCCGGAACTGCTTCTCCTGCAGACCATAAGTCCGCTTGACTTTCTGCTTCTCACGCAACTGGACACCATAATCGGTCACCTTGGTGCGCCGTTGACCATGCTGGCCAGGAGCGTAATTGCGCCGTTCAACAGCACATTTGTCGGTATAACACCTGTCCCCTTTCAGGAACAGCTTCGCATTTTCTCTTCTGCACTGACGGCAGACAGCACCTGAATACCTTGCCAACTTCTTCCTCCTTGACGCTTAAACGCGACGCCGCTTGGGCGGACGACAACCGTTATGCGGAATCGGTGTTACGTCCTTGATCATGGTGACGGTGAGACCAGCAGTCGCCAGCGCACGCAGAGCCGATTCACGACCTGTGCCGGGACCCTTGACACATGCTTCGACGAAACGCATACCATGTTCCATGGCCTTGGTCGCTGCTTCCTCGGCGGCCATCTGGGCTGCGAAAGGCGTACTCTTGCGAGAGCCTTTAAACCCTTTGGCGCCGGCAGATGACCAGGACACAACACTGCCTGCCGGATCACAAATCGTCACGATCGTATTATTGAAAGTCGCTTGAATATGCGCCACACCTTTGGCGATATTCTTTTTCTCGACTTTTTTCCTGCTGACCTTTTTACCCGACTTAGCCAATTTTACCTCCGCTTATTTCTTCTTACCGGCAACGGTCTTTTTAGGGCCCTTGCGTGTCCGGGCATTGGTCTTGGTTTTCTGACCACGAACCGGAAGACCTTTACGATGGCGCAGACCACGATAACAACCCAGGTCCATCAGCCGCTTGATATTCATCGAAACTTCGCGGCGCAGATCGCCCTCAACGGTGTATTCATGGTCAATGATTTCACGGATTTTGGCCAGTTCAGCCTCCGTCAAATCATCCGACCGGGCGTTGCAATCTACACTCGCCTTGCTCAGTATATTTTTCGATGTGGTGCGGCCAACCCCGTAAACATATGTCAGGGCAACTTCAATGCGCTTGTTGCGCGGCAAATCGACTCCAGCAATACGTGCCAATGTCTTTTCCTCCTAGGACCTTATCCCTGTCTTTGCTTGTGTTTGGGATTCTCGCAGATGATCCGGATAACGCCTTTTCTTTTGATAACTTTGCACTTATCACAGATCTTCTTTACCGAAGCTCTAACCTTCATTGTGAGATCCTTTTCTACGTCTGTCTCAATTTATTCACCCAATCCCGCCAGGAGATTGGCTTTGTTTCAGGGACGGGTTAAAATTTCCGGGCCCTGTTCTGTAATCGCTACCGTATGTTCAAAATGTGCCGACAACTTGCCATCCAAGGTAACTGCCGTCCATCCGTCATCCAATACCCGTACCGAAGGCGAACCGACATTCACCATCGGCTCGATTGCCAGGGTCATGCCGACCTTCAACTTCGGGCCCCTGCCGGGGACTCCGTAGTTCGGGATTTGCGGTTCTTCATGCAGCGCCGTTCCTATGCCGTGACCGACAAACTCACGCACGACACTGAAACCTGCTTTTTCCACCCGCTGCTGGACTGCGTTTGATATATCTGACAGTCTGGCATTGTCACATGCCTTGGCAATTCCGTCTTCGAGGGACAGACGGGTTATATCCAGCAGAACCCTGGTCCTCTCGTCAATCTCACCAATCGGCAAGGTCACCGCTGAATCGCCGAAAAAACCATCGTAAATCAGCCCGAAGTCGATACTCAGGATGTCCCCTTCTACCAGAGGTTCCGAATTTGGAAATCCGTGGACAACCCGATCGTTCGGCGAAGCGCAAATAGTAAAAGGAAAGCCGCCATATCCCTTGAAGGCAGGGCGAGCCTTCCATTTACGGCACTGATCCTCCGCGATACGGTCCAATTCCAGAGTGGTTATCCCTGGCTCGACCCGTCGCTCGAGCATCCCAAGAATCTCAGCGACCATCTGACCGGACTTGCGCATCCTGGCCAACTCTGCTGGAGACTTGAGAACAATCACTTAATCAGCCTGCAATATTCCCAGTATCTGCTCTTGAACAACCGCAATACCGGCCATCCCATCCACAGATTTCAAAAGCTTGGCCTGCCGGTAGTAATCTTCCAGCGGCGCTGTCTGCTCATGGTAAACGGCCATCCGGTTACGGATCGTCGCTTCCTGATCATCATCCCGCTGGATCAGCCTTCCGGAGCATGCGTCGCATCTCCCGGCTGAAGACGGCGGATCAAACTTGACATGATACCCTTTGCCACAATCTGCGCACGATCTCCGTCCGGTCAATCGCTCAACAAGTGCTTCCGTATCGACCTGGAGCGAGATAACGGCATCAAGATCTTTTCCCAGATCCGCAAGCGTCTGCTGCAAGGCGTCCGCCTGAGGGACAGTCCTGGGGAAACCATCAAGGATAAAGCCATCCTTGCAATCTTCAAGCTGGAGGCGTTCACGGACGATGCCAACGACAACTTCATCCGGGACCAGCCCTCCTGCGTCCATGTATTCCTTAGCCTTAATCCCCATCGCGGTCTGTTCACGAACAGCAGCGCGGAGCATGTCACCGGTTGAAACCTGCGGTATGGAGAACCGTTCAACCAGCATGGCCGCCTGCGTCCCCTTACCAGCGCCGGGAGGACCGAGCAAGACAAGCTTCATCGTCCCCTCCCCTAGCCGCGACGTCCCTTGATCGACACACCCTTCATGAAGCCTTCATAAGAGCGTGAGATCAAATGCGCCTCAATCTGCGATGCGGTATCCATACCGACGCCAACAACAATCAGCAGTGACGTCCCACCGAAGAAGAAAGGCACATTGAAATTACTGATCAGTATCGTGGGCAGGACGCAAACCGCGGAAACATAAACCGCTCCGGCAAACGTCAAACGGCCAAGCACCGTATCCAGATAGTCTGCTGTTTCCTTGCCGGGACGAATCCCAGGAACGTAACCACCTTGATTTTTGATGTTTTCCGACACATTGATCGGGTTAAAGGTGACAGCCGTGTAGAAGTAGCAGAAGAAAACGATAAATGCAACATAAAAAAGATTGTAAATCCAGTGCCCTGGTGTCATGACTGCGGCGACCGACTGAACCCAGGGAACATCAATCAGGTTCGCGACGGTTGCCGGGAACATGATAATCGAGCTGGCAAAGATCGGCGGGATTACACCGCTCATATTGATCTTCAACGGCAGGTGGCTGGACTGACCACCCATGTTGCGCATACCAACGACACGCTTGGCATAATGAATGGGCACCCGGCGCTGCGCTCTCTCCATAAAGATGATGGCAGCAACAACAACGAGCATCAGGGCTACGATGAAAATGACGATGGTCGGAGTCATCGCCCCGGTACTGACCAAGCGCATGGAGTTGACAATCGCCGCAGGCGTTCCGGCAATAATTCCGGCGAAAATAATCAACGAGATGCCATTGCCGATTCCACGCTCGGTAATCTGCTCACCCATCCACATGATAAAGGCGGTTCCAGCAGTCAAGGTCAGAATTGTCATGAAGATGAAGCCAGGACCGGGACTGGCGACCACCGGCTCACCAGCCGGACCTGTCATGGTCTGGAGACCGGCTGCAATCCCGGCGCCCTGGATCACGGCCAGGACAATCGTTCCGTACCTGGTGTACTGGGTAATCTTCTTACGCCCCTGCTCGCCCTCTTTGGAGAGTTTTTCAATCGGCTCAAAGACAACAGTCAGCAGTTGAAGAATAATCGATGCACTGATGTAAGGCATGATTCCCAGGGCGAAAACTGTCATGCGCTCAAGCGCACCACCGGTAAACGCACTGACCATGCCGAGCAAAGTCCCCTCAGTGCCTTCAAAAAACTTGGCCAGGACTTGAGCGTCGATCCCAGGGGTCGGTACATGACAGCCTATCCGATAGACCGCGAGCATACCGAGAGTAAAAAGGATACGGCGCCGCAGTTCGGGGATGGCGAAGATATTCTGCAGCGTATTAATCAATTTAAAGTACCTCGGCTTTACCGCCGGCAGCCTCAATCTTGGCTGCTGCGGATTTGCTGAATTTATGGGCCTGCACCGTCAGGGATTTGGTCAACTCGCCATCGGCAAGAATCTTGACTCCATCCTTGACCTTGTTGATCAGCCCAGCTTTGCCCAATGCTTCCACATCAACGACACTTCCCGCCTCAAAAGAGTCAAGGTCCCGAAGGTTCACCAGTGCGTATTCCTTGCTACACAAAGGAGTAAAGCCACGCTTGGGCAAACGTCTCTGGAGGGGCATCTGTCCCCCCTCAAATCCGGGCTTGACGCCGCCACCACTGCGCGCATTCTGCCCCTTGTGGCCCTTGCCTGCAGTTTTGCCGGTTCCTGAACCAGGACCACGACCAATCCGTTTTCTATTACTTGTTGAACCGGGAGCCGGTTTGAGATTACTTAAATCCATCTTGCTGTCCTCTACTGACAATCAGTCCTCGACCGCAACCATATGCTCAACCTTGCGAATCATTCCACGAATCTGCGGAGTATCCTGCAAGGTAACCGTCTGCTGCAGACGCTTAAGCCCAAGCCCCTTCAGCACTTTGCCAAAGTATGCGTTTCGCCCGATAGGGCTTTTCTTCAGGGTTACTTTTATTTCAGCCGCCATGGGGTTCTCCTTGAAACCGATGCTATTCGCTCAGACCGCGACGGGATTTGATCTCGTCGGGGCTTTTCAGCATCTTCAGTGCATTGATAGTTGCCTTGACCACATTGTGCGGGTTGTTGGATCCGAGACACTTGGTCAAAATGTTGCTGATACCGACCGCTTCCAGAATCGGCCGTACAGCACCACCGGCAATAACCCCGGTACCTTCGGATGCAGGCTTCAGCAATACCCTTCCGGCGCCATACTTACCGATGACATCGTAAGGAATCGTACGTCCCTGCAGAGGAACCTTGACCAGGCTTTTCTTGGCCTGCTCCACACCCTTACGGATTGCCTCAGGGACCTCTTTTGCCTTACCGAGACCGTACCCGACATGCCCTTCGCCGTCACCAACAACGACCAGAGCGGAAAAACTGAAACGACGACCACCCTTGACCACTTTTGAGTTGCGGTTAATATGCACAACCCGGTCAGTCAAGTTCAATTCATTTGGATCGATAAGCAGCACGCTATTCTCCTCTACAACTTCAGACCAGCTTCACGAGCGGCATCAGCAAGTGCTTGAACGCGCCCCTGGTACAGAAAGCCGTTCCGGTCAAAAACAACCTGGCTAATATTCTTCTCGAGTGCCTTCTTGGCGATAGCGGAACCGACGGCCTTGGCAGCCTCGACATTCCCCTTGCCTTTAAGGCCTTCGGCGACATCCTTGGTCAGAGTAGAGGCCGCAGCCAGCGTCCGGCCGTTCACATCCTCGACAATCTGGGCATAAATATGGTTGGCACTGCGGAAAACTGAAAGCCGGGGGCATTCAATTGTTCCCCGTACCTTTCTCCGGACGCGTGCCTGACGCTTTAACCGGGCAATCCGTCTTTTCTGGGAAACGTCCACTGTCTAACTCCTTCTCACTGTAAACTTACTTGCCGGTCTTGCCGGCTTTACGCAAGATGCGCTCATCCGCATACTTGATCCCCTTCCCTTTATAAGGTTCGGGCTTACGGAAGGAACGGATCTTTGCCGCGGCAGAACCGACCAGTTGCTTGTCAATCCCCTTGACGGTCAGCTTGGTCTGTTTCTCAACCTCCACCTCAATCCCCTCGGGCAACTCATAGACGACCGGATGGGAATAGCCGAGAGCCATGGTCAGCTTTTTACCACTGATTTCGGCCCGATAACCGACGCCATTGATTTCGAGTCCACGGGTGAACCCCTCAGTGACGCCAATCACCATGTTATTGATCAGTGAACGCACCAGACCATGCAGTGCGCGATCATCCTTCTCTTCAGTCGGACGAATGATCACAATCTGCTCACCCTCAACAGCAACAGTAATGCGCTCAGGCATAATCTGGCAGAGACTGCCCTTCGGTCCCTGGACCTTGATTTCATTACCGTCCTGCGAGACCTTCACCCCGGCCGGGATAGGCACAGGCAATTTACCAATTCTTGACATGCTCTTCGCTCCTCAACTCTCAATTACCAGACGGTACAGATTACTTCACCGCCAACTTGCGCCTGGCGAGCAGCAACATCATCAAGGACACCCTTGGATGTCGACAGGATGCAACATCCATGACCATTCTTGATCGTAGGGATCTCTCCCTTGCCAACATATACACGGCGGCCCGGAGTCGAAATACGCTGAATTTCATGGATCACCGGGTCCTGGTTCTCATCATACTTGAGATGAATCCGCAGGATCCCCTGTTTGCTATCGGCAATCACTTTGTAGTTCTTGATAAAGCCGAGCTCTTTCAGAACATCCGTTACGGCAACCTTAAGATTGCTGGAGGGAATGTCTAATTTGGCATGTCCCGCCAGTCCCGCATTTCGAATGCGGGTCAGCAGATCAGCCATCGGATCAGTCATTGACATCGGTGAAACTCCTCTTTGCTGGAATTACCAGCTGGACTTGACGACACCCGGGACCTTCCCTTCGGACGCCAGTTTCCGCAGACAGATTCTGCACATATCGAACTTACGGTAATAAGCGCGGGGACGACCGCAAATCGGGCAACGGTTATACTCCCTGACCTTAAACTTGCCCGGCCGTTTCGCCTTGGCAATCATTGACTTCTTCGCCACAATAATCCTCCGCTTCCCTGCTACTATTTTCTAAACGGCATGCCGAGACCCCTGAGAAGAGCACGCCCCTCCTCATCAGTCTTTGCCGTCGTCACAATCGTCACATTCAAACCGGAAACCTTGGCGATCTTCTCAATGTCAATTTCCGGGAAAATCAGCTGCTCTTTGATCCCCAGGGTGTAATTACCACGGCCATCAAACGCCTTGGAAGAGACCCCCTTGAAATCACGAACACGCGGAAGAGCAACATTGATCAAGCGATCAAGAAACTCCCAGGCACGATCCTGACGCAGTGTTACGCAAGCTCCGATGGACATATCCTCGCGCAGTTTAAAGCTCGCTATCGACTTTTTGGCACGAGTGATCACCGCCTTCTGCCCAGCGATATTTTCCAATTCCGCAACTGCTGATTCGAGCAGTTTGGGGTTCTGAATGGCCTCACCAAGCCCCATGTTCAGAACGACCTTTTCGATCTTGGGAACTTCCATGACATTTTTGTACTGGAATTCCTTCATCAGCTCAGGAACCTGTTCCTGCTGATATGCCTGCTTTAACCTGGCCATCAAAATCTCCGTTTACTTATCGACAATCTCGTTGCACTTTTTACAGTAACGGGCCTTGCTGCCATCATCCAACCTGCGCACTCCGGTCCGTGCCGGCTCATTGCAGGACCCGCACACCAGCATCACATTGGAAACACTCAGCGGTGCCTCTTTCTCAATGATGCCGCCTTCCGGATTCAACTGGGTTGGGCGGGTATGACGCTTTACAATATTGAGGCTTTCCACCACAACACGACCCTTGGCCGGGAAAACACGCAGAACCTTACCGGTTTTGCCTTTTTCCTTGCCGGCGATAATTTTTACCATGTCATTCTTTTTGACATGTAACTTTGCCAATGCCATCGCTCTGACTCTCCGACTAACAGTATTTAAAGAACTTCTGGGGCCAGCGAAACAATTTTCATAAACTGGCGGGCACGCAATTCCCGTGCAACCGGTCCGAAAATACGGGTACCAATCGGCTCATTGGCTGCACTGACAACAACTGCTGAATTCACGTCAAACCGGATGAATGATCCATCGGGACGGGAAATCTCCTTGGTTGTCCGAACAATAACTGCGCGAACCACATCACCCTTTTTGACCTTCGAATTCGGCAAGGCTTCCTTGACGCTGCAAATAATCACATCGCCGATCCCTGCATACTTACGCTTTGAACCGCCAGGGACCTTGATACAGCAGAGCTTTTTCGCTCCGGAGTTATCGGCCACGCTGAGCATGGTCTGCATCTGAATCATGACTGAAATCTCCTATGCGGTAACGGCTTTTTCAAGAACCTGACGAACACGCCAGCGCTTGTGACGCGACAACGGGCGGGTCTCAACAATCAGAACCTTGTCTCCAATCCCGCACACATTCGCTTCATCGTGAGCCTGGCATGTCACCTTGCGCTTGATGATTTTCTTGTAAACACTGTGCTTTACTAAGCGGTCCATCCGAACAACGACGGTCTTATCCATCTTGTTGCTGACCACGATCCCGGTCCGGGTTCTCCGGTTGCCTCGTTCATTACTCATGGTTTTCCCTCGTCCTTGCTAGGCGCCCAGTTTCTGATTGAGGACAGTCTTGACACGAGCGACGTCCTTTTTGATCTGGGAAAGCCGAGCAGTATTTTCCAGATGTCCCGTGTGGAGCTGAAAACGGAGATTAAACAGTTCCTGCTGAAGTTCATCCGCCTTGGTTTGCAACTCCTCTACCTTCATCTCATTCAGTTCACTAGCCTTCATCTGTCCCGGCCTCTCTTTTCACAAACTTGGTCTTCATCGGCAGCTTGTGAGCCGCAAGACGAAACGCCTCTCTGGCGATCTCTTCGGTGACACCCTGCATCTCATAAATGATATGGCCGGGCTTGACCACAGCAACCCACTTCTCCGGAGACCCCTTACCCTTGCCCATACGAGTCTCGGCCGGTTTGCTGGTCAACGGCTTGTGCGGGAAGGTACGAATCCAGATCTTACCGCCCCGCTTGATATAACGGGTCATTGCACGACGGGCAGACTCGATCTGACGGGAACTCAACCAACCGCACTCTTGTGCCTGGAGACCGAAATCTCCGAAGTTGACCTCATTGCCACGCAGCGCCTGGCCGGTCATCCGCCCGGTAAACTGCTTTCTACGCTTAACCTTCTTCGGCATTAACATGGTTCAATAGCTCCTGTCATCAGCCGGCGGGCTGGTCCTTGGTAAAGACCTCACCCTTGAAGATGAGTACCTTGACTCCGATGATCCCATAGGTGGTTTTCGCTTCGGCAAAACCGTAGTCGATATCCGCACGCAGCGTATGCAAAGGCACGCGGCCTTCACGGTACCACTCAATCCGGCTCATTTCCGCGCCACCCAAACGGCCGGCACAGTTAATTTTAATACCTTTGGCTCCAAACTTGAGCGCCATCTGCACACTGCGCTTCATCGCACGCCGGAATGCCACCCGACGCTCCATCTGCAGAGCTACGTTTTCGGCTACCAGTTGCGCATCAACCTCGGGCTTGCGAACTTCCTGAATGTTGATAAAACACTCATCATCGGTCAGTTTCGCCAGGTCCTGCTTGAGAACCTCAACTTCCGCACCCTTCTTGCCGATAATAATTCCGGGACGCGCAGCAAAGATATTGATCTTTACCTTGTTGGCGGCACGTTCCAGTTCGATCTTGGAAATTCCGGCATGGTAAAGACGCTTCTTCAGAAAGTTGCGCAGTTTGAGATCCGCATGCAATTTTGCTGAATAATCGGAATCAGCATACCACCTGGATTCCCAGGTACGGTTAATTCCAAGACGAAAGCCTATCGGATGAACTTTCTGGCCCAAAGGGTCACCTCCTTAACAACTACTTGACGTCCAGAACCACAGTAATGTGGCTGGTCGGCTTACGAATTCGGCTGGCGCGCCCCATAGCGCGCGGGAGAAAACGTTTGAGTACGGGACCCTGGTCGACGGTCACTGTCTTGACATACAGCTGATCGACATCAGAAACACCCTTTTGCTCAGCGTTTGCAACAGCGGAGTTCAACAATTTAGTCAGAATCGGTGCAGTTTTCTGTGGCGAAAAACGGAGGATATTCAATGCATCCTGAATGGCCTTGCCACGCACCATATCGACAACTAGTCGCGCCTTTCTTGGTGAAAGGCGAACATTTCTAAGTTTTGCTTGAGTTTCCATGCGGCGCTACTCCTGCGAAAAATCGCGTTTCAACCTATTTCTTGCCCTTTTTGTCGGAGCCATGACCATAATAAGTCCGGGTCGGCGCAAACTCACCCAGCTTATGACCAACCATATTCTCACTGACAAAAACAGGGATAAACTTTTTCCCGTTATGTACGGCAAAGGTCAGTCCGACGAACTCTGGAAAGATAGTCGAACGCCTGGACCAGGTCTTGATGACTTTGCCCCGGGTCCCTTCACCTTCACGGTTTACCTTGCGCATCAGACTTTCTTCTACGTAAGGTCCCTTTTTGATTGATCTAGCCACAATCGTCTCCTAGTACCGGTAAATAAATTACTTCTTATTTCTACGGCGGACGATGAATTTGTCAGTCCGCTTGTTTGTCCGTGTCTTGTAACCCTTGGTCGGCACACCCCACGGAGTCACCGGATGACGGCCACCAGAGCTCTTGCCCTCGCCACCACCATGCGGGTGGTCAACCGGGTTCATTGCGACACCACGTGATTGCGGGCGCTTGCCCAGCCAGCGTGCACGTCCAGCCTTGCCGAGCTTGATCTTCTCGTAATCAAGGTTGCCGACCTGACCAACAGTCGCCAGACACTCCTGAAGAACCAGTCGAACCTCTCCAGAGGGCAGTCGAAGTTGGGCATAGCGACCTTCTTTTGCCGCGATCATCGCATAAGCACCGGCACTTCTCGCCAGCTGGCCGCCGCGTCCGACTTTGAGTTCGATATTGTGAACCCAGGTTCCGACTGGAATCGAGCGGATAGACAACGCGTTGCCAGGCTTGATATCGGCGGTCTCACTGGCAACAACCGTATCGTCAACCTGCAGTCCGTTTGGCGCAAGGATATAACGCTTTTCGCCATCGACGTAATGCAGCAGAGCGATCCGCGCACTGCGGTTCGGGTCATATTCGACTGTCGCTACCTTCGCCGGTACATCTTTCTTGTCCCGGCGGAAATCGATGATCCGATACTTGCGCTTGTGACCGCCGCCAGTATGACGTTTGGTAATACGCCCTTTATTGTTGCGTCCTCCCGACTTCTTAAGGGGAGCCAACAACGACTTCTCAGGTGTTGATGTGGTCACCTCTTCATACGTAGACGATGCCATATGGCGACGTCCCGGCGAGGTCGGATTGAATCTTTTAATACCCATGGTTGCTACTCCGTACCATTAAAACGTGCGGTCTTATACGCCGTAAAAATCGATGCTGTGGCCTTCTTCAAGAGCCACATAGGCCTTCTTCCAGTTGCTCCGCTGGCCGATATTGTAACCGACACGCTTCACCTTGCCACGATTCTGCATGGTGTTCACTGACTTGACCTTGACATTGAATGCCTTTTCAACGGCACGCTTGATTTCAATCTTGTTAGCACTCCGACTGACCTCAAAAGCGACAATGTTCCCTGCTTCACTCATCAGGTTGGCCTTTTCAGTCACCAGCGGCTTGCGGATAATCTCGTGCAAAGGTTTCATCGTTCTAGGGCTCCTTCAATCGCAGTCACCGCAGCATCAGTCAAAACGAGGTTGGGGTACTTGAGAACGTCGTAGACATTCACGCCTTCAGCACGCAAAACCTTGACATTCTGGAGATTCCGCGCAGACAGCTCTACCTTGCTGTCTGATTTGTCAATCACGACCAACGCGCCCTCAAGCTCAAAGCGGCGCAAGACTTCAGCAAAAGCCTTGGTGCTGATTTTTTCCAGGTTGATATCATTCAGAACCGTAATCTTCTCACCCTGGAAGCGCGCCGAAAGCGCACTGCACAGCGCTGCCTTTTTGACCTTGCTATTCAACTTGAAAGAATAGGAGCGCGGCTGCGGACCAAAGGCGACGCCACCACCGACAAAGTGCGGTGCACGGATCGTACCCTGACGGGCATTGCCGGTTCCTTTCTGGCGGTAAGGTTTCTTGCCACCACCGGCCACCTGGCTGCGGGTCTTGACTGCAGCCGTCCCCTGACGCCGGGAGGCAAGTTGATAACGGACCATATCGTGCAACAGGTGCGGTTTCACTTCCGCGTTAAAAATCGCATCAGCGACCTCACGCTCTCCTACCTGCTTTTTATCAAGATCAAAAATTGTTACTGTTGCCATAACCTATCTCCTGCACGTGGGACCGGCTTACGCCTTGATCCCCTTGCGAATCATGACCACACCGTTTTTCGGCCCTGGAACAGCGCCACGAACCATGATCAAATTGTCAGCAGGGCGAACATCAATAACAATCAGGTTCTGTGTTGTCACCCGCTCGTTGCCCATCTGGCCGGCCATCTTTTTACCCTTGAAGACCTTTGACGGCCAAGCTGACTGCCCAATCGAACCCGGTCCACGTCTGAACATTGAACCATGGCTGGCACGACCACCGGAAAAGCCCCAGCGCTTCACAACACCCTGGAAACCTTTACCCTTACTGGTCCCGGTCACATCAATTCGATCACCGATCTTGAAGATTTCACAGGTGACCTGCTCACCGACCTGGCAATCATCACCGACGGCCTTGAATTCACGGACATGAGCAAACGCACCCTTGCCCGCCTTTTTAAAGTGACCCATTTCTGGCTTGCTGACCCGCTCTGCACGCTTAGCCTGAAAACCAACCTGTACCGAGTCATAACCATCCGTGGCAGCAGTTTTCTTCTGCAGGACGACACAGGGGCCGGCCTCCAGCACCGTCACCGGAATACGCTGGCCATTGGCTGCGTACATCTGGGTCATCCCAATTTTTTTTCCGAGAAGTCCGTTGATCATTGCAGTTGCCTTTTACTCGCTCTTAAATCGATTACTTAAAGCTTGATCTCAACGTCGACACCGGCAGAGAGGTCAAGCTTCATCAGAGCATCGACAGTCTGCTGGGTCGGATCCATGATATCGAGAAGACGCTTGTGGGTCCGGATCTCGAACTGCTCACGGCTCTTCTTGTCAACGTGAGGACCACGCAGGACGCAGTACTTGTTGATCACAGTCGGCAAAGGGATCGGTCCGACCAGACGTGAACCGGTCCGCTTTGTCGTATCAACAATCTCAGTGACAGCCTGGTCGAGCAGCGTGTGATCGTAGGCTTTAAGACGAATTCTGATTTTCTGAGTCGACATTATTTTCTATCCTCAATTTACTCGATAACTTCGCTGACCACGCCGGCGCCGACAGTACGGCCACCTTCGCGAATCGCAAAACGCAGTTCCTTGTCCATGGCGATCGGTGTGATCAGGTCTACCTGGCAGGCAATGTTGTCGCCTGGCATGACCATCTCAACGCCTTCGGGCAGGGTCACAACTCCGGTCACGTCTGTGGTCCGGAAATAAAACTGCGGACGATAGCCTTTGAAGAACGGCGTATGACGACCACCCTCTTCCTTGGTCAGAATGTAGGCTTCGGCCTTGAACTTGGTGTGCGGGGTGATGCTCCCCGGCTTCGCCAGAACCTGACCGCGCTCGATATCATCACGCTTGATCCCGCGCAGCAGAATACCGGTGTTGTCACCCGCCTGACCCTGATCCAGAAGCTTGCGGAACATCTCGACGCCGGTGACCACGGTCTTGGTGGTCGCCTTCATCCCGACGATCTCGACCTCTTCCTGAACCTTGATGATCCCGCGCTCGATACGACCGGTGGCGACCGTCCCGCGACCGGAAATCGAGAACACGTCCTCGACCGGCATCAGGAAGGGAAGGTCAATCGCACGGGCCGGCTCGGGGATATACTCATCAACAGCCGCCATCAGCTCGAGAACCTTGTTCTTGCCGATCTCGTCATCACGGCCTTCGAGAGCCGCCAGCGCCGAACCTGCGATAATCGGAATATCGTCGCCGGGGAAATCGTAGCTGGAGAGCAGCTCGCGAATCTCCATGTCGACCAGCTCGAGCAGCTCCTCATCGTCAACCATGTCGGCCTTGTTGAGGAAGACGACCATCGCCGGAACACCAACCTGACGGGCGAGCAGGATGTGCTCACGGGTCTGGGGCATCGGACCGTCGGCCGCGGAAACAACCAGGATCGCGCCGTCCATCTGCGCGGCTCCGGTGATCATGTTCTTGACGTAGTCGGCGTGACCGGGGCAGTCAACGTGAGCATAGTGACGGTTCTCGGTCTCATACTCGACGTGTGCGGTCGCAATCGTGATACCGCGCTCACGCTCCTCGGGAGCGTTGTCGATCTGATCGAATGCCTTGACTTCACCTTTTCCCGAAACTTCAGCCAGCACCTTGGTGATGGCAGCAGTCAGAGTGGTCTTGCCGTGGTCAACGTGACCAATGGTCCCGATGTTGACATGTGGCTTTGTCCTCTCAAACTTCTCTTTAGCCATCTCTATCCTCTCTTTCTTCAGTTACGTAATTAACCGTTGACCTTGGCTATGATTTCTTCACTCAACGCCTTCGGCACCTGGTCGTAATGATCGAATGTCATGGTATAAGTTGCTCTGCCCTGGGTAGAGCTACGCAGATCAGTTGCATAACCGAACATGCTCGACAGTGGCACGTGAGAACTGACAACCTGGGCGCCGCCACGAGCTTCCATGCCCATGATCCGCCCACGCCGGCTGTTCAGATCGCCGATCACATCACCCATATACTCCTCAGGAACGACGACCTCGACCGCCATGATCGGTTCAAGAAGAACCGGTGCAGCTTTGGCTGCGCCAGCCTTGAAGCCCATCGATCCGGCAATTTTAAAAGCCATCTCCGAGGAGTCAACATCATGATAGGAACCGTCGAAGCAGGTGACCTTGACATCGACAATCGGGAAACCGGCCAGCACGCCATTTTCAGCGGCCTCCTCAGCACCCTTCCCAACAGCAGGGATATACTCACGGGGGATAACCCCACCCTTGATCTCATCGATATAAGTGAAGCCATCACCCGGCTCACCCGGCTCAAGGCGCAACCAGCAGTCACCATACTGACCACGGCCACCGGACTGACGCACAAACTTACCCTGAATCTCAACCGTCTTGGTTATCGATTCACGATAGGCAACCTGCGGCGCTCCGACATTGCACTCGACCTTGAACTCACGCTTCATCCGGTCGACAATGACATCCAGATGCAGCTCACCCATCCCGGAGAGGATGGTCTGACCCGTCTCCTCATCGGTGCGCACGCGCAGAGACGGGTCTTCCTGCAGCAACTTACCCAGCGCCACGCCCATCTTCTCCTGGTCAGCCTTGGTTTTCGGCTCAACGGAAAGATGAATAACCGGCTCGGGGAACTCCATGGCCTCCAGCAGGGACGGCTTGTTCAGGTCACAGAGGGTGTCACCTGTCGTTGTATGCTTGAGACCAACCGCCGCTGCAATATCGCCGGCGTAAACCTGCTTGATCTCTTCCCGCTTGTTCGCGTGCATTTTCAGCAGGCGGCCAAAACGTTCCTTCTTCCCCTTGGTCGCATTCAGGACGCTCGACCCAGACTCGGCAACACCCGAATAGACCCGGAAGAAAGTCAGCTGCCCGACAAAGGGATCCGTCATAACCTTGAAGGCCAGCGATGCAAACGGAGCATCATCATCAGCCGGACGCTCCAGCGGTTCGCCGCTGTCGGGGTGGACGCCCTTAATCGCCGGAACATCGAGCGGCGACGGCATATAGTCAATCACTGCATCCAGCAGGGTCTGAACCCCCTTATTCTTGAATGCACTGCCGCACAGCACCGGACAAAAGTCGATATTCTGGGTCCCCCTGCGGATCGCGGACTTGATCTCTTCGAGAGTCAACTCCTCACCGCCGAGATACTTTTCCATCAACTCGTCATCATACGAGGAAATCTCTTCCAGCAGGGTCTCACGAGCAGCATCCACCTCATCCTGCATCTCTGCGGGAATCTCGATCTCCTCGAAGCTGGCACCCATGGTGGCGTCATCCCAGACATAGGCCTTCAGAGTGACAAGATCAACCAGCCCGCGGAAATAGTCCTCTTTGCCGATCGGCAATTGAATCGGCAGCGGATTGGCACCGAGACGGTCACGAATCATCGCCACGCCGTTACCGAAGTCGGCACCGATGCGGTCCATCTTGTTGATGAAGGCAATCCGCGGAACACCGTACTTGTCCGCCTGGCGCCAGACCGTTTCAGACTGGGGTTCAACCCCGCCGACCGAGCAGAAAACCGCAACAGAACCATCCAGAACCTTCAGCGAGCGCTCAACCTCGATGGTAAAGTCAACGTGGCCGGGGGTGTCGATAATATTAACCCTATGGTCGCGCCAGAAACAGGTCGTTGCAGCAGAGGTAATGGTAATCCCACGCTCCTGCTCCTGCTCCATCCAGTCCATGGTCGCAGCGCCATCATGAACTTCACCAATCTTGTGCGAAACCCCGGTATAGAAAAGAATCCGCTCGGTGGTGGTCGTCTTACCGGCATCGATATGAGCCATAATGCCGATATTACGTGTATTTTTTAAGCTTACCTTACGTGCCACTTTATGTTGCTCCTGCTAGGCGTAAACCGAAATCTTACCAGCGATAATGGGCAAACGCCTTATTCGCATCAGCCATACGATGTGTATCTTCGCGCTTCTTGACAGCAGAGCCGCGGTTATTGAAAGCATCCAGAATCTCACCCGCCAAACGCTCACGCATGGTCTTCTCATTGCGGCCACGGGCATAGGTGATCAGCCAGCGGATTGCCAGAGCGGTACGCCGACTGCCGGAGACCTCCATGGGCACCTGATAAGTCGAGCCGCCAACGCGACGTGACTTGACTTCCAGCATCGGACGGATATTATCCATCGCCGTCTTGAACACTTCCAGCGGATCGTTCCCGGAACGCTGCGCAACAAGATCAAACGCTCCGTACAGAATCTGCTCGGCAATACTCTTCTTCCCACCAAGCATCAGACCATTGACGAACTTGGCCACCAACAGGTCATGATATTTGGGATCGGGCAGGATCACCCGCTTTGGTACTTCTCTTCTCCTGGGCATAACGTCCTCTTCTCAGGCTAACAAATTCTTACTTCGGCCGCTTGGCACCATACTTGGAACGACCCTGCTTCCGGTTCTGCACACCGGCCAGATCGAGGGTCCCCCGAACGATATGATAGCGCACACCCGGCAAGTCCTTTACCCGGCCACCGCGGATCAACACCACGGAGTGCTCCTGCAGGTTATGACCAACCCCCGGGATATAGGAAGTAACAACCATCCCGTTAGTGAGACGGACACGAGCAACCTTCCGCAACGCAGAGTTCGGCTTCTTTGGCGTGGTCGTATACACACGGGTACAAACACCACGTCTCTGTGGACACCTTTTCAACGCAGGCGCAGTCGACTTCGTGACCTTTTTCTTGCGCCCTTTGCGAATCAGCTGGTTAATGGTTGGCATCTATCAATCTCCCTGTTCTTCTCATTTATTACGGCCAACAAGGCCCGGCTTTCTTAGGGGAAAAAACCTGCAGACATTATCAATCGGCAAGGTCTTTGTCAAGACAATTCTCGACCCTCTCGTCGTTTCTTCCCTGACAGTTAAAATCCCTCAGCCCCGGGTGTTTTCACCCTCGACAAAGGCTTCATTTTCCAGCGCATCGTCCTCATCATCATCCAGGTCAGGAGGCTCTTCCAGGCGTGGCTCAGGCTCCGGAGTCAGCAGTTCGACGGCACGATACTTGGCCACCCCGGTCCCGGCAGGGATCAGGCGACCCATGATCACGTTCTCCTTGAGGCCGCGCAGGTGGTCAACCTTGCCCTGTATGGCTGCCTGGGTCAGTACCTTGGTCGTCTCCTGGAAAGAAGCGGCCGAGATGAAGGAATCGGTCGAGAGCGAAGCCTTGGTGATCCCGAGCATGATCGGCTCGGCAATCGCGGGCTGCTTCCCTTCCGCCATCATTTTTTCGTTTTCCTCTTCGAACAGCCAACGGTCCACCTGGTCATCGAGCAGGAACATCGTATCACCGACATCCTTGACCTGAACCTTACGCAGCATCTGCCGCACGATGGTCTCGATGTGCTTGTCATTGATCTTGACGCCCTGCAGTCGGTAAACCTCCTGGACCTCGTCAACCAGGTACTTGGCGAGCTCCTTGCTGCCGAGGACCCGCAGGATGTCATGCGGGTTCGAGGAGCCATCAACCAGCTCCTCACCGGCACGCAGGTAATCCCCCTCGTGAACCGAGATGTGCTTGCCTTTGGGGATCAGGTACTCTTTCGGCTCGCCAATCTCCGGAGTTACAATAATCTTGCGCTTGCCCTTGGAGTCCTTGCCGAAGGAAACAACACCGTCGATCTCCGAGATAACCGCAACCTCTTTCGGCTTACGCGCCTCAAAGAGCTCTGCGACCCGCGGCAGACCACCGGTGATATCCTTGGTCTTGGTCGTCTCCCGGGGGATCTTGGCAAGGATGGCGCCAGCATGGATGGTGACTCCCTCCTCGACAGCGATGTTCGCACCGACCGGCAGCATGTAGCGTGACGGGCTGCCGTTCGGCAGTTTGGCGGTCTTTCCATCTGCCCCCTTAAGGGTGATTCGTGGCCGTTTGTCTGCCGTTTTCGCCTCTGTCACGACCTTGCGTGAAAGACCGGTCACTTCATCGACCTGCTCTTCCATGGTGATCCCTTCGGCAATATCGCCGAAATGAACAACCCCGCCGACCTCACTGATAATCGGCACCGTGTAGGGATCCCATTCGGCCAGCATGTCCCCGGACTTGACCACGTCATCTTCGTTCTTGGTCAAGCGTGCACCGTACACGACCGCATAACGCTCTCGTTCACGGCCTGTCTCATCGACGACCGCAACCTCACCTTTGCGATTCATAACAACGTGATGCCCCTCGCTATTGAGGACCGTGATCAGGTTGATGAATTTGAAATTGCCGTCAAAGCGGGCTTCCAGTGTGGTCTGCTCAGCGCGCCGTGAAGCGGTACCACCGATGTGGAAGGTCCGCATGGTCAGCTGGGTTCCAGGTTCACCGATCGACTGGGCGGCAATCACGCCGACCGCCTCTCCGAGATTCACCTGATGCCCGCGGGCCAGGTCACGGCCGTAGCAGAGGGCGCATATGCCGCGACCGCTTTTACAGGTCAGGACCGAACGGATGTGAACATGTTCAAGCCCGGCTTCTTCAATCTTGGCCACCAGATCTTCGTCGATCATCTGGTTTGCCTCAACCAGCAACTCATCAGTTATCGGGTCGACAATGTCGTCCAGAGCAACCCGGCCGAGAATCCGGTCACCAAGGCGTTCAATGACCTCGCCACCCTCCGTCAGCGAGGAGACCTTGATCCCGTCAAGGGTGTCGCAATCATATTCAGTGATGATCGCATCCTGGGCAACGTCGACCAGGCGGCGGGTCAGGTAACCCGAGTTCGCAGTTTTAAGCGCCGTATCGGCCAGACCCTTACGCGCACCGTGGGTTGAAATAAAGTACTGGAGAACAGTCAGTCCCTCACGGAAGTTTGCGGTAATCGGCGTCTCGATAATCGAACCATCGGGCTTGGCCATAAGACCCCGCATACCGGCCAACTGGCGGATCTGCTGGGCACTGCCCCGCGCACCGGAATCAGCCATCATGTGAATTGCGTTAAACGAGGGCACTTCCGTGGTTTCCCCGTCTTCCGAGGTCAACTTATCGATCGCGATATTGCCCAGCATGGTCCCGGCAATATCCTCGGTACACTTGGCCCAGATATCGATAACCTTGTTGTAGCGCTCCCCGTCGGTGATCAGACCCTCGGTATACTGCTGCTGAATATCTTTGACCTCTTCAGCCGAAGTCTTGATCCGCGCCTCTTTTGTCGCCGGAATCTCCATGTCGTCAAGACAGATGGAAACACCTGCGATCGTCGAATAGCGGAAACCGGTCTCCTTGAGCTTATCGGCCAGGATAACAGTTTCCTTGTTGCCGGCCAGGCGGAAACTGACGTCGATCAGTTCACTGACCTGCTTTTTACCCATCACCTGATTGACATGCTTGAAGGGGATCGTGTTCGGCACGACTTCACGCAACAGGATCCGACCGATCGTCGTATCAACCAGTTCCGTTTTGCCCCCCTCCTCGGCAACCATCCGCACCTTGATCCCGGCCTGCAGATCAGCAGCGCCAGAATCAAAAGCCATGCGGACCTCATCGGGAGAGGCGAAGACCTTTCCACTGCCCGCGACAAAGGGCCGCTCACGGGTCATATAATATAGACCGAGGACAATATCCTGCGACGGCACGATGATCGGTTTGCCGTTCGCCGGGGAGAGGATGTTGTTGGTCGACATCATCAGCACCCGGGCCTCGATCTGACTTTCGATCGAAAGCGGCAGGTGAACCGCCATCTGGTCACCATCGAAGTCGGCATTAAACGCGGTACAGACCAGAGGGTGAAGCTGGATCGCTTTCCCTTCGATGAGAACCGGTTCGAAGGCCTGAATCCCGAGACGGTGCAGGGTCGGCGCCCGGTTGAGCATAACCGGGTGTTCCTTGATGACCTCCTCG
The DNA here is from genome assembly GCA_032251255.1 of Desulfuromonadales bacterium. Taxonomy (GTDB): domain Bacteria; phylum Desulfobacterota; class Desulfuromonadia; order Desulfuromonadales; family Geopsychrobacteraceae; genus BM509. The sequence continues at coordinate 355,278 of JAVVDY010000001.1, read as the reverse complement.
AGAACGTCCCAGACCTCCGGCTTCTCTTTCTCCACCATCTTCTTGGCACTCTTGACCGTGGTGGAGAAGCCCTTCTCTTCCAGTTTCTGGTAGATGAACGGCTTGAACAGCTCGAGGGCCATCTTCTTCGGCAGACCGCACTGGTGCAGCTTCAGCTCCGGACCGACAACGATAACCGAACGGCCGGAGTAGTCGACCCGCTTACCGAGCAGGTTCTGGCGGAACCGTCCCCCCTTGCCCTTGAGCATGTCAGAAAGCGATTTCAGCGGGCGCTTGCTCGGACCGGTGATCGCCCGACCGCGGCGGCCGTTGTCGAACAGCGCATCGACCGACTCCTGGAGCATCCTCTTTTCATTGCGGATAATGACCTCAGGGGCACGCAGCTCCATCAGCCGCTTGAGACGGTTGTTACGGTTGATCACCCGCCGGTAGAGATCGTTGAGATCCGAGGTCGCGAAACGACCACCGTCCAGCGGCACCAACGGGCGCAGCTCCGGCGGCAGCACCGGCAGGGTCTCGAGGATCATCCATTCGGGACGATTGCCGCTCTGGCGAAAGGCATTGACGACCTTGAGGCGCTTCGAGGTCTTCTTCCGCTTGGCCTCGCTGGTCGCCTCCTTCATCTCGATCCGCAGCTGGTCACCGACCTCCTCGAGGTTGAGATCTGAGAGCAGGTCGCGGATCGCTTCCGCTCCCATCCCGGCGACAAACTGACCGGCAAACTCGTCCATCGCCTCGATGTACTTGTCTTCCGGCAACAGCTGGCCGCGCTCCAGCGAGGTGTCCCCTGGTTCCAGAACCACATAACACTCGAAGTAGAGAACCTTCTCCAGATCCTTGAGGGTCATGTCAAGCAGATTGCCGATCCGAGACGGCAGGGACTTGAGGAACCAGATATGGGCCACCGGGCAGGCCAGATCGATATGGCCGAGCCGCTCACGCCGAACCTTGCTCGGGATTACTTCGACGCCGCACTTTTCACAAACGATCCCGCGGTGCTTCATCCGTTTGTACTTGCCGCAGTTACATTCGTAATCCTTGGTCGGGCCAAAGATTTTGGCGCAGAAAAGACCGTCACGCTCCGGCTTGAAGGTCCGGTAGTTGATGGTCTCCGGCTTCTTCACTTCGCCGAAGGAGCGTTCCCTGATCTTCTCGGGGGAAGAGAGGGACAGCTGGATTGAGTCAAAACTCAATGGGTCTTTCGGACGCTCAAACAGACTAAAGATATCTTCCAAAACGCATCCTCCTTGTAGGATGAGTGTTCAGTTTTCGCTTACTTTGCATGCCAGCCGGCGGACAACGCTGAAACGATCAGCCTTCATCCTCTTCCAGCAGGTCAACATCAAGACACAGGGCCTGCAGTTCCTTGATCAGGACGTTAAACGACTCAGGCAGCCCTGCCTCAAGGGTATGCTTGCCCTTGACGATCGCTTCATACATCCGGGTCCGGCCGGCGACATCGTCTGACTTGACGGTCAGGAATTCCTGCAGGGCATGCGACGCCCCATAGGCTTCCATTGCCCAGACCTCCATCTCGCCGAGCCGCTGACCACCGAACTGCGCCTTACCACCCAGCGGCTGCTGGGTGACCAGACTGTAGGGACCGATCGAACGGGCATGGATCTTGTCATCGACCAGGTGATGCAGCTTCAGAATATACATGATGCCGACGGTGACCTTTTCCTTGAACGCGTCACCCGTCTTGCCGTCATACAGAGTCATCTGGCCGCTGCTGCTGAATCCAGCGCGCTCCATTTCCTGCTTCATCTGCTCTTCGGCGACACCCTCGAAAACAGGGGACGCCATCGGCACCCCATGGGCCAGACGGCGGGCCAGAACGCGCAGATCCTCTTCATCGAGACCATCGATGAAGCCTTCCAGGTCCTTGTCCCGATAGGCCTCCTTGATCTGCTTACGCAGCAGGTCGCCGCTGTTCTGCTGATTGAGAACCTGCTGAATCTGGTTCCCCAGTCCCCGTGCCGCAAGGCCGAGATGGGTCTCCAGGATCTGCCCGACATTCATCCGCGAGGGAACACCGAGCGGATTCAGGACGATCTCCACCGGGGTTCCGTCCTCCATGTAGGGCATATCCTCTTCCGGCAGAATCCGCGAGAGGACACCCTTGTTGCCGTGCCGGCCGGCCATTTTGTCGCCAACCTGCAGCTTGCGCTTGATGGCGATATAGACCTTGACCATCTTGATGACACCGGGAGGCAGGTCATCGCCACGCTTGCATTTCTCGATCTTGTCCTCGAAAACTGCCTGGACCAGCTGCTCGCGCTCGGCAAGCCGGTTGAGCAGGTCACTGATTTTCTGTTCAGTCTCGGCTGCGCCTGTCACGGAAATTTCCCGCAAGCGGTCAAAAGGAACCAGGTCGAAGGCGTCTTCGGCTATTTTGCGGCGCTTCGGCAACAGAACGTTGCCATCCGCATCGCTGATGGATACCGCTGAAGTCAGGCCGACCAGCAGAGACTTAATCTTGCTGCGGGTCGACTGCCTCAGGATACGGATCTCATCATCCTGGTCCTTGAGCAGCTTCTCGATTTCGAGGGTTTCAATATGTTCGGTCCGGGCATCCTTGTCGGAACCCTTGCGCGAGAAGACCCGGGCGCCGATGACCACGCCCTCCTCGCCGGGCGGGACCCGCAGCGACGTATCGCGGACATCGCCCGCCTTCTCGCCGAAGATGGCCCGCAGCAGCTTCTCTTCAGGAGAGAGCTGGGTTTCCCCCTTGGGTGTGATCTTGCCGACCAGGATATCGCCGGGTTTGACATTGGCGCCGATCCGGATAATCCCGGATTCGTCAAGGTCGCTCAGGGCATCCTCACCCAGATTGGGGATATCGTCGGTGATCTCTTCCTTGCCGAGCTTGGTGTCGCGCGCGACACACTCGAACTCTTCGATATGGATCGAGGTATAGCGGTCGTCCTTGACCAGCTTCTCAGAAATCAGGATCGAATCCTCGAAGTTGTATCCATGCCAGGGCATGAACGCGACCAGAACGTTCTGGCCGAGGGCCAACTCGCCCCACTGGGTCGAAGGACCGTCTGCAATCACGTCACCACGGATCACCCGGTCACCGACTTTGACGATCGGCTTCTGGTTGATACAGGTGTTCTGGTTGGAACGGGTAAACTTGAGCAGGTTGTAGATATCGACACCGGTTCCGGTCTCATCCACCTCACCTTCGTCAATCTGGATGACGATCCGTCCCGCATCGACACTCTCAACCCGGCCGTTGTGACGGGCGACCACCGAGTTGCCCGAATCATGGGCAACAATCCGCTCCATTCCGGTTCCGACCAGAGGCGCATCGGCACGCAGCAGCGGCACAGCCTGGCGCTGCATGTTCGAACCCATCAGCGCCCGGTTGGCATCATCATTCTCGAGGAACGGAATCAGCGCAGCAGCGACAGAGACGATCTGCTTCGGCGAAACATCCATCAATTGAATCTGGTCAGGTGGCAGCAGCAGAAATTCGCCGCCCTTGCGTACGTTGACCAGTTCGTTGATAAAGCGGCCCTTCTCGTCAATCGGAGCATTGGCCTGCGCGATCGCGTGCCCTTCCTCCCCCAGCGCCGAAAAATACTTGATTTCATTGGTCACCTGCCTGTCTCGCACAACCCGGAACGGGGTCTCTACAAAACCGTACTCGTTGATCCGGGCATAGGTCGAGAGCGAGGCAATCAGGCCGATGTTGGGGCCCTCCGGGGTTTCGATCGGGCAGACCCGCCCGTAGTGAGTGGGATGAACGTCACGCACCTCGAAACCCGCGCGTTCGCGGGTCAGCCCGCCGGGTCCGAGGGCCGAAAGACGCCGCTTGTGGGTCACTTCGGACAACGGATTGGTCTGATCCATGAACTGGGAAAGCTGGGAGGAGCCGAAAAACTCCTTGACCACGGCAGAGACCGGCTTGGAGTTGATCAGGTCATGCGGCATCAGGCTGTCAACGTCCTGCAGGCTCATGCGCTCCTTGATCGCCCGTTCCATCCGGACCAGGCCGACGCGATACTGATTCTCCAGCAGTTCGCCGACCGCCCGAACGCGACGGTTGCCGAGGTGATCGATATCATCGATCATCCCGTGGCCATTGCGCAGGTCGATCAGGTAGCGGACGACCTCCAGGATATCTTCCTTGCTCAGGGTCGACAGCTCCAGCGGGCTGTCCAGCCCCAGCTTGTGATTCAGCTTGAGCCGACCCACGGCTGAGATGTCATAGCGATCGGCGTTAAAAAACAGGCTCTCAAAAAGGGTCGTCGCGGTCTTCAGCGTCGGCGGATCGCCGGGGCGCAGTCTGCGGAAGATTTCGATAATCGCATCTTCGGCGGTCTCGACCTTATCGGTCAGCAGGGTATCCCGCAGATAGGGACCGACATAGAGGTTATCGATAAAAAGGATGGAGAACTCGTTGATCCCCCGGTCACGCAGCTCCTCCAGCTTGGCCTCGCTCAATTCGCCGTTGCACTCGAGAATCACTTCGCCTGTCGACGTATCGACAATGTCGCTGGAGGCGACCTTGTCAATCAAATCTTCCTGGCTCAGCGGTATGAATTCGACGTTCTCTTCCTTCATCTTGCGGATGGCGGCCTTGGTGAATTTCCGGTTTGCCTTGACCAGCAGCTCGCCATCGGCAGAGAGCACGTCACAGGAAGCACGCTGTCCGGAGAGCAGGTCATAGTTCACCCGCTTCTGGTAACTCTTGCCGTCCCAGACAATCTGCTCCTTGTCGTAGTAATAGTCGAGCAGCTCCTCGGTTGTATAACCGAGAGCCTTCAGCAGAACGGTTGCAGGCAATTTGCGGCGACGGTCGATCCGGACATAGAGAATGTCCTTGTGATCAAAGTCGAAATCCAGCCAGGAACCACGATAAGGAATAATCCGCGCATTGAAGAGGACCTTACCGCTGGAATGACTCTTTCCCTTGTCGTGAGAGAAGAAGACACCGGGGGACCGATGCAACTGACTGACGATAACCCGCTCAGTGCCGTTGATGATAAAGGTGCCGTTTTCGGTCATCAGCGGAATCTCGCCGAAATAGACCTCCTGCTCCTTGATATCACGGATCGACTGGGTTCCGGACTCCTTGTCGACATCCCAGGTCACCAACCGCACCTTGACCTTGATCGGAGCCGCAAAGGTCATCCCTCGCTGGTGGCATTCCTCAACATCGTATTTCGGTGTCCCCAGCCCGTAGGAGACATACTCCATCGAACAGGTATCACTGAAGTCGCGGATCGGAAAAACGGAGCGGAAAACCGCCTCAAGACCATTTATGCGCCGTGCCGAAGGTGGAAGCTCGGCCTGCAGGAAACGTCGATAAGAGGTTTTCTGGATATCGATCAGGTTCGGGATATCAATGATATTCCCGGTCTTTGCGAAATGCTTCCTGAGGAGCGGATTATTCGCAAACGAATAGGCCATGATTTCTCCTTCATGTCAGGACCGCCACCCGGAAAACCCGGGCAGTGACCACTGTAAAACGAAAGAACGTGTGTAAAAACAGAGCCTTGACCTGTCATTCACACAGGCAGCCGGGCTCACCCGGCCCCACGCAAACAAACGGACCAACAGACAGGTCCGCCCCGGCGATACTGCCGAGGCTGATAACGACAATAGCCAAGGCCGTAAAAACGACCTTGGCTAATGACTGAGCGTGACGGGGTGGGATTATTTCAGCTCCACGCCGGCGCCAGCTTCTTCAAGCTGCTTTTTGATATCTTCCGCCTCATCCTTGGAAGCGCCTTCCTTGACCGGGTTGGGAGCTCCGTCAACCAGATCCTTGGCTTCCTTGAGGCCGAGACCGGTAATAGCGCGGACAACCTTGATGACATTGATCTTCTTGTCACCAGCGCTGGTCAGGATAACATCAAATTCGGTTTTCTCTTCTGCAGCTTCGCCGGCGCCAGCGGCAGGACCGGCAGCCACGGCAACAGGAGCTGCAGCGGACACACCAAACTTCTCTTCCAGTTCCTTGACGAACTCGGACATTTCAAGGACGGTCATATTCTCAATAAACTCGACAACCTGCTCTTTGCTGATATCAGCCATTTTTTCCTCCGTTATGTTATTTATGTGTATTCAGTAGTTTGTTCGTGGGCTAACCGGTTAAGCGCTCTTGCTCTCGCCAATGGCGTTGAGCACCTGAACCAGCGAGCGGGGAATAGCCGCCAGAGTGCCGACAAAATTGCTTGTCGGTGCGCTCAGCGAGCCCAGCATCTTGGCCAGCAGTTCTTCACGACTCGGCAGTTCCGCCAGGGCATTGATATCCGCAACAGACAGCAACTTGCCATCAAGTACGGCAGCCTTCAGTTCAAAGGCCTCGATCGCCTTGGCATACTTGCTCAGAATTTTTGCCGGAGCAACAGGATCATCTCCGGACAGAGCAATAGCTGTCGGACCAGCACAGAAATCCTGCAGAGGCGCCGCAGGAGTGTCCTGCGCGGCCAGCTTGAGCAGGTTATTCTTGATAACCCGGTATTCAACCCCAGCCTGGGTCAGCTCGCGGCGCATGTTGGTGACCTGCTCAACATTGATACCGCGATAGTCAGCCAGAAACGCTGCCTGGGTTTCCTTGAGTCGTTCAGTAAACTCCTGAACGATCTTTTCCTTTTCAGTTCTATTCACGTCTCTCCTCCTTTCGTTAGAATTTCGGGATCGATTGTCCCACCAAGTTCGCGGTGAGGGGAGACGAGGTTTTTCGTCAGAGCACCCTTCAGCCTCGGCAGGTCGCTTGCGCAATTAAATGCCAACCGGCACACCTGCTGTCTTTGACCTTGGTCTGTATAGAAACAGTGCCGTGGCACTGTAGCTCTCTACCTAAGTTGCGCCTGCAGTTCGGAGACATCCAGGTTCAATCCGGCTCCCATCGTACTGGAGACCGAAATCTTCTTCAGGTATGTTCCCTTCGCGGAAGAAGGCTTGGCCTTGACCAGCGCATCGAGCAGCGACATGAGGTTCTCACCCAGCTTGTCGACCTCGAATGAAACCCTGCCGACCGGAGCATGAATGATCCCCGCCTTCTCAACCCGGTATTCGATCTTGCCGGACTTGGCCTCCTGCACCGCCTTGCCCACCTCGGGGGTTACGGTTCCGACCTTGGGGTTCGGCATGAGACCACGGGGACCGAGCAGTCGCCCGATCTTGCCGACCACGCCCATCATGTCGGGCGCCGCTATCGCGGTATCGAACTCGAACCAGCCGCCCTGGATTTTCTCGACCAGGTCATCGCCGCCAACGTAATCGGCACCAGCCGCTTCGGCTTCCTGAACCTTGTCGCCCTTGGCAAAAACCAGAACCCGGACATCCTTGCCGATACCGTTCGGCAGGACCACCGCCCCCCGGACCATCTGGTCGGCCTTACGCGGATCGACACCCAGCCGCACACTGACATCAACCGACTCGTCAAACTTGGCGAAAGACGTTTTCTTGATCAGTTCCAATGCCTCGGTAAGGCTGTACAGACGGGAACGATCGATCTGCTCTTTGGCCTTCTTAATCTGCTTACCTGTTGCCATCTTCTATCTCCATTATTCGCCTGCTCAGGCGATCTCAATGCCCATACTGCGCGCTGTACCTTCGATGATACGGCAGGCGGCTTCTTCAGAGAATGCGTTGAGGTCGGGCATTTTGAGCTGGGCGATTTCCAGCACCTGATCCTTGGTCACCTTGCCGACCTTCTCTTTGTTCGGGACACCGGAACCCTTTTTCAAGTTGGCGGCACGCAACAGCAATACCGCAGCCGGCGGGGTCTTGGTGATAAAAGAGAACGAACGGTCGGCGTAGACCGTGATCACCACCGGAATGATCAGGCCGGAATGTTCCTGGGTCTTGGCGTTGTACGCCTTGCAGAACTCCATAATATTGACGCCGTGCTGACCGAGCGCGGGGCCGACCGGAGGCGAAGGATTCGCCGCGCCGGCAGGGATCTGCAATTTAATCTGTCCAATGACTTTCTTGGCCATTACTGACTCCTTGAAACGAACTGGGCCTCAGCGCTCAGTTGGTTTTCTCTACCTGGATAAATTCAAGCTCGACCGGAGTAACCCGACCGAAGATACTGACCATAACCTTGAGGGTGGCACGCTCGGGCCGGACATCCTCAACCACACCGGTGAAATTGAGAAAAGGACCATCAACAACCCGGACTGTCTCACCCACCTCAAACTCAACTTTCGGCTTCGGCTTCTCAGCCCCTTCTTCCATCCGGTTGGTGATCTTCATCACCTCTTCATCTGGGATGGCCGGGGGATTCTGGCCGCCGACAAAACCGGTCACCTTTGCTGTCCCGGTGACCACATGCCAGGTCTCGTCGTTAAGCTCCATCTGCACCAGAATATAACCGGGGAAAAACTTGCGGGTGGAGGTTTTCCGCTCACCCTTGCGCATCTCAACCACGGTTTCTGAAGGGATCAGAACCTCGCCGAAATATTCTTCAACGCCGGTCGAGCGAATCCGCTCTTCCAGGTTCAATTTCACCTTGTTTTCATACCCTGAGTAGGTATGCACGCCGTACCACTTCATAGCCATCGCAGAGTTCCTATCCCCCTAGCCGAGGATCAGCCGGATCAGACGTGAAAGGACCATGTCCACACCGCCGAGGTATGCTGCGGAAACCAGAACCAGTACGATAACAACAATGGTAGAGGCATAGGTGTCCTTGCGGGTTGGCCAGGTCACCTTTTTCAGTTCCCCCTGAACGTCGTTGAGAAACTTGCTCGTCTTTCCAATCATGTTACGTGCCTCACTGGTGTTGTTACCAAAAGTGGCAGGCCAGGAAGGATTCGAACCCTCAACACCCGGATTTGGAATCCGGTGCTCTAACCGTTAGAGCTACTGGCCTGCAGATCAACCTTGGAAACAGCCCGCTGACGCGGGGATCAGTTACTTGGTCTCCCGATGGGGAGTATGCTTGCGACAGAACCTGCAGTACTTGCTGAACTCAAGCTTGTCGGGCGTATTCTTCTTGTTTTTCGTGGTGGTATAGTTCCGCTGCTTGCACTCGGTGCACGCCAGGGTGACGATATCACGCATAGTCGTATTCCCTAAGAACCGTCCTCCAGCCATCGGCAGGAGGACGGTTTCCTTCTCTGAGGTGTTACTCGATAACTTCGCTGACCACGCCGGCGCCGACAGTACGGCCACCTTCGCGAATCGCAAAACGCAGTTCCTTGTCCATGGCGATCGGTGTGATCAGGTCTACCTGGCAGGCAATGTTGTCGCCTGGCATGACCATCTCAACGCCTTCGGGCAGGGTCACAACTCCGGTCACGTCTGTGGTCCGGAAATAAAACTGCGGACGATAGCCTTTGAAGAACGGCGTATGACGACCACCCTCTTCCTTGGTCAGAATGTAGGCTTCGGCCTTGAACTTGGTGTGCGGGGTGATGCTCCCCGGCTTCGCCAGAACCTGACCGCGCTCGATATCATCACGCTTGATCCCGCGCAGCAGAATACCGGTGTTGTCACCCGCCTGACCCTGATCCAGAAGCTTGCGGAACATCTCGACGCCGGTGACCACGGTCTTGGTGGTCGCCTTCATCCCGACGATCTCGACCTCTTCCTGAACCTTGATGATCCCGCGCTCGATACGACCGGTGGCGACCGTCCCGCGACCGGAAATCGAGAACACGTCCTCGACCGGCATCAGGAAGGGAAGGTCAATCGCACGGGCCGGCTCGGGGATATACTCATCAACAGCCGCCATCAGCTCGAGAACCTTGTTCTTGCCGATCTCGTCATCACGGCCTTCGAGAGCCGCCAGCGCCGAACCTGCGATAATCGGAATATCGTCGCCGGGGAAATCGTAGCTGGAGAGCAGCTCGCGAATCTCCATGTCGACCAGCTCGAGCAGCTCCTCATCGTCAACCATGTCGGCCTTGTTGAGGAAGACGACCATCGCCGGAACACCAACCTGACGGGCGAGCAGGATGTGCTCACGGGTCTGGGGCATCGGACCGTCGGCCGCGGAAACAACCAGGATCGCGCCGTCCATCTGCGCGGCTCCGGTGATCATGTTCTTGACGTAGTCGGCGTGACCGGGGCAGTCAACGTGAGCATAGTGACGGTTCTCGGTCTCATACTCGACGTGTGCGGTCGCAATCGTGATACCGCGCTCACGCTCCTCGGGAGCGTTGTCGATCTGATCGAATGCCTTGACTTCACCTTTTCCCGAAACTTCAGCCAGCACCTTGGTGATGGCAGCAGTCAGAGTGGTCTTGCCGTGGTCAACGTGACCAATGGTCCCGATGTTGACATGTGGCTTTGTCCTCTCAAACTTCGCTTTAGCCATGAGTAGTTCCTCCCTTGTTCAACTGTTGTTTTCTATTTATTGTGACCGTGTGCGAATTCAACTCTTACGGACTTTCAACAAACGCAAAAATCCCCGCCAGGTTCTGATGGTGGAGCTCACAATCGGATTTGAACCGATGACCTCATCCTTACCAAGGATGTGCTCTACCGTCTGAGCTATGTGAGCTTATCCCATCAACCTGTCGGAGAGTGCTTTTAAATGGAGCGGGAAACGGGATTCGAACCCGCGACCCTCAGCTTGGAAGGCTGATGCTCTAGCCAGCTGAGCTACTCCCGCCCAAGCACTTCTACCTGATCCTACTATTCAATTTTCAGCTATGCGTGTGTCAAAAAAGCTGGACTCCGCACGGCCCTGCCCCAGTACATATGGCCCTTACGGCCTCCTGGCGCACAGCAACCGAACCTACATCCGGTGAGCTATTAAATGGTGGAGGGGGGAGGATTCGAACCTCCGAAGGCTGAGCCGTCAGATTTACAGTCTGATCCCTTTGGCCACTCGGGAACCCCTCCAGGGGAACCTTATATTCAATTGTTAACGGCGTTCAAAAAGCCTGTTTCTGCCAACTGGAGCTGGCGACAGGAATTGAACCCGCAACATCCTCATTACAAGTGAGGTGCTCTACCTATTGAGCTACGCCAGCACAAGACGGGAGTTATAACCCAGCAGGTCGTCGATTGCAAGCAAAAAAATAAACTCGCCCGCAGGGTCGTTCGCCGGTGCGACAGGGATGAATTTATAGTGCAACTTTTGCGACTTGTCAAGCGGTTCAGAGGGAAATTCCGCAGAGCGCCCGGGACCTCCCCGCCCCGTCGCCGGGCGAGGGAGCAAACCCCTGATATTTCCTTGCAAAACAACCCCTTACCCTGCCACTTCGCCCTGGCCAGCCTGGCGCACCACCTCGAACAGGGCCACCGCCGCCGCCACCGAAGCATTCAGCGAGCCGATCCGCCCCCGCATCGGGATCGCAAGCAGCCCATCGCAGTGCTTGCGCACGTTCGGCCGCAACCCTTTTCCCTCGCTGCCAACCACCAGGGCGATGTTGCCGCGCAGATCACTCCGATAGAGCGGTAGCGCGCCCTCTTCCCCGGCCAGACCGTAGCACCAGATATTCTCCTTCTGCAGCTGTTCCAGGGTCCGCGCCAGGTTGGTCACCTGGCAGAGCGGCAGGTGGCAAAGCGCTCCCGCCGCAGTTTTCTCCACCACCGGGGTCACCGGGCAGGAGCGGTCCTTGGCGAGGATCACGCCATGGCAACCGGCGACCTCGGCGCTCCGCAGAATCGCGCCCAGATTGTGCGGATCAGTGACCCCGTCAAGGAGCAGGAAGAAGGCCGGACGGCCGGATTGCTGCCAGCGTTGAAGCAGGTCGCCGAGATCGGCGTAGGCGAAAGGCTCGAGGCGCAGCAGCACACCCTGATGATGGTCGTGGCCGGCCACCCGGTCCAGCTCGCGCCGCTCGCGCCTGCTGACCGGCACGCCCAGGGCATGGGCCTGTTCGAGCAGTTCATCCAGCCGGGGCGACTGTTTGCCGCGCACGACAATCAGCTCCTGTGGCTTGCGACCCTGGCCCGTTAAAGCTTCGCTGACCGGGTTGATGCCGTAAAGATAATCCGCCATCAGCGTTTCAGGGCGCCCGCCACCTCTTCAAGGATGAGACTGGCGGCTTCCTGAGGATTTGCGGCAGCGGAGATGGGACGGCCGATGACCAGGTGGCTGGCACCGGCGGCTATGGCCTCGGCCGGAGTGGTGACCCGCTTCTGGTCGTCCATCGAGGCGAAAGCCGGACGGACGCCCGGAGTCACGATATAGAAATCATCACCGCAGGATGCCCGGATCAGCCCGACTTCCTGCGGCGAGGCGACCACGCCGTCGAACCCTGCCTGCTTGGCCAGAGCCGCAAGACGCGGAACCATCTCGTTGATCGGCCGGTCAATCCCGATCTGCCGCAGGGTCTCTTCCGTAGAGGAGGTGAGGATCGTCACCGCCAGCATGATCGGCCGTTCAACATGGTTGGCCGCACAGTATTCCCCCACCTCCCTGACCGTTGTCTGCATCATCTCCAGACCGCCAAGGGCATGGACATTGAACATCTGCACGCCCAGCCTGCAGGCTTCAACCGCTGCCTTGGCCACCGTATTGGGGATATCATGATACTTCAGGTCGAGGAACACGTCTCCCCCCCGCTGACGAACCATACGGACCACTTCGGGGCCGCACCTGGTGAACAGCTGCTTGCCGATCTTGAACAGGCCGACCTTTTCGTGAAGTTGCTCCACCCACTTCTGCGCCTGGGCAAAATCGTCAACATCCAGAGCGAAAATGATCCGTTTTTTTGCATCATCCATCTTTATTCATGCCTCCCGATCAGGCTCTTTACCCGGCTGGTGATTTCCTGAACCCGTGCAACCAGAGGTTGCGCCTGAGGGGGATCCAGATCTCGCCGGGCGGCCATCGATTCCATAAACACCAGCTCGCTGAGTGCGTCAGCCAGCAATTTCTTCTTGTCCCCCTCTTCCAGCCCTTCCAGGTTGGCAACGACCCGGTTGCCATCGAGACTGCCGTCCTCCATCAGGCCGACATCACGCAGCACAAAAGAGAAGGGTTGCGGCAGATCATGCAGGAAAGACTTTATCTCCTCGGCAAAATTGGGAGTCTTCTGGGTCACCCGCGAATAGATCGCCTTGAGGACGCTGTTGTAGATCTTGAGGATCTGCCCCAGATCGCCGCCAACTTCGGTCGACGGCCCCTCTTCCATCCGCAGCAGCCCTTTTTCAAGCAAGCCATAAAGAAGACGCATGCCGTCAAACTCCCCCAGCCCGACCCGCCGGAACAGGGCACGGGCGGTCAGCCGCCCGGGTCGGGCGCAGGCGGTAAACTTGTCTTCCCCGGGGGACAGGTCATCAAGCTGGGTGCCGGTTCCCACCGGGTAGTAGTCGAGCGAGATAATCCTGCGCATGAAAAGGGCGTGCTCATCCTGACGGCGCAGACCCTCCATGATCAGGTTCTGGGTACTCATCGACAACCTGACAATCTTCTCCTGGTCCAGGGCTTTCGGCTGAAAAGAGAAACTGCCCGTCTCGAAACCGAACAGGTTGTAGACGATGCTCTCTACCTGGGTCCGCGCGGCCAGCCAGAGATCGCGGGCAGAGACCGAGCCCCTCTCGACCAGCACCTTGCCCAGCGGAGCCCGGCCGGCGGAGAGCTGCCGGGCATGCTGCAGGGCGTCCCGTTCGACCTTGCCGAGTGAAAACAGGATTTCGCCCAGCTCCTCATCGGCAAAGGTGCTGGTCGCATACACCACCTCACCTTTCTGGAAGTAAAGCGCCTTTTCGCCCCCTTCCAGCTCAAAGCTGAGAATCCCGGTCTTGCGGAACATGTTGAAGAATGAGAGCAGATCGGGCAGAGAGATATCACCAAGCAGTCCGGTCAGGGTGACCGGGCTCTTCTCCGCCGAACGTCCCAGCAGCAGATGCCGCGCAGAATTGGAGAGGACCGCAAGAGGCTCCGCCCCCAGCTGCCGGACCAGTTCCGCGGGCAGCTTGAGCTGCCCCTGCGAATCTATTTTGAGAGAGTCCATCCTGTTCCTCTGCCAGCAGGAAGCAAAATCAGCAGCCCGGCTAGGCTTCGCTCAGAGCCAGGGCAACCCGCCGCTGCAGTTCCTCTGCCGCCTGCTCGACTGCAACCATTGTCTTCTCGCCGGTGGCGCGATCCTTGAGCTCCAGCTGCCCCTCCTTTAACCCCCGGGCTCCAACGGTCACATTGAGCGGGATACCGATAAGGTCGGCATCCTTGAACTTGGCTCCGGGCCGTTCATCCCGATCATCGAGCAGCACTTCGACGCCGGCTTGCTGCAACCGCTGGTAGAGCTGCTCCGCGGCCTCACGGACCGTGTCGTCCTTCGGATTGAGCATATTGACCAGGACCTGGAACGGCGCCAGCGGCATCGGCCAGATCATCCCGTCGGCATCATGGTTCTGCTCGATCGACGCGGCCACGGTCCGACCGATGCCGATCCCATAGCACCCCATGATGATGTCGTTGGCCTTGCCTTCGGCATCGAGGAAGGTGGCCTTCATTGCCCGGGAGTATTTGGTGCCGAGCTTGAAGATATGCCCGACTTCGATGCCACGGGTATTCGAATAGCGCCCCCCGCAGTGCGGGCAGGAATCCCCCTCGGCAGCGTTACGCAGATCGGCGAACTGCCTGACCTGGAAGTCCCGCTCCAGGTTGACGCCTTCCAGGTGAATATCCTTCTCGTTGCCGCCGACCCCGATATTGCGCAGGTATTTGACGGCGTTGTCTGCGTAGATCGGCACCTTGAGGCCGATCGGACCGGAGAAGCCAACCGGTCCGCCGGTGGCAGCGGCAATCTGCTCCGGGGTGGCCAGTTCCAGAACCGAGACCCCGAGCAGGTTCTTGACCTTCGCTTCGTTCAATTCATGATCACCACGGATCAGCACCGCCACCGGCTCGTCGTCGGCCATCACCAGCATGGTCTTGACAATCTGGCTCGGGTCCAATTTGAGCATCATCGAGACATCCGCCACCGAGTGGGCGCCCTTGGTCACCACCCGCTCGATGTCATTCATCGGCTGCTGTGACATCTCACCCCGGTCGACCACCACCGCCTTCTCGATGTTCGCCGAATACTGGCAGGACTCGCAGCTGATCACCACGTCCTCCCCGGTGTCGGCCAGCACCATGAACTCGTGGCTGAAGGAGCCGCCGATGGCGCCGGAATCGGCCTCGACCATGCGGTACTTCAGTCCGCAGCGCTCAAAGATGCGGCAGTAGGCCTGGCGCATCTTCTCGTAGCTTTCGTTGGCGCCCTCATCACAGGTATCGAAGGAGTAGGCATCCTTCATGATAAATTCCCGGCCGCGCATCAGGCCGAAGCGGGGGCGCACCTCGTCACGGAACTTGGTCTGGATCTGGTACAGATTGACCGGCAGCTGGCGGTAAGACTTGACATGTCCGCGCACCACGTCGGTGATCACCTCTTCATGGGTC
This sequence comes from Desulfuromonadales bacterium, assembly GCA_032251255.1. GTDB lineage: Bacteria > Desulfobacterota > Desulfuromonadia > Desulfuromonadales > Geopsychrobacteraceae > BM509. Next base: position 339,962 of record JAVVDY010000001.1, on the reverse strand, counting down.
GGCCCCATGCAGAAATCGCGCTGATGGCGGTCCTTGAAGCGCAGCAGTTCCTTGCCATAAAACTCCCAGCGGCCCGACTCCTGCCAGAGCTCGGCAGGATTGGCCATCGGCATCAGCAGCTCGATCGCTCCGGCGCGGTCCATCTCCTCGCGCACGATCTCCTCCACCTTGCGAATCGCCCGCAGGCCGAAAGGCAGATAGCTGTAGACCCCGGCGGCGATCTTGCGGATCATCCCCGCCCGCATCATCAGCTGGTGGCTGACAACTTCCGCGTCAGCAGGGTTCTCTTTGAGAGTCGGCAAAAAATATTGACTGTAGCGCATCGATTTCAGTTCCTGTGTTGGACGTCAGTATGACCGATGCCGGACCAGCGCCCGACACCAGGGACAAAGGGGGAAATTATACGTATTTTCGACGTAAAAGCAAGCGGCAGGAGGAGGCGCGGACGGCATTCCCTGGCTCCGGACCACGGGGACGGCGCGCCTGTCAGAAAATCATCGGGGCGACCCTGCCAGAGCCTCCGAACTCAGGTTGAACCGGTAAACCTCGAAAGAGCCGTCCCGCTCAAGCAGATTGATGCTGATCAGGGCGTCTCCGTTTTCATAGGTGGCCGCCAGTTCATAGGCAATGACCGTCTGCATTCCGCTGCCGCTATCCTCCTGCGAAAGAACCTTCTGAAATTCGGGAGTCTCCATGCCCCGCAGCCCGCCCATCCGGGAGAAAAGACCCATAATCCGCCCGAGCTGCTCTTCCGAAACGGTCGCCAGGGCCTCAGCGGCCATCAGCGACCTGGTGATCTCCGGATTCCATTGCGAAATCTCCGGAACCACCTTTCTGATATAGGGCAGCGCCCTGTCATCATACTCTGCGGCCTGAAAATGACTGTACAGATAGGAACCAGCAACAACCGCAACAATCGTGGCAAACCAGCAGGCCAGCATGATGAAAAGCTTTTTCAAGGGATACCTTTCCGGTCCCCGTCACCAGGGGAAGCCGCAGCAGAAATGGACAATCGACCGAAATCCGGAAACAACCTCCGGGGACGGGGCTATTGACGGCAGGTCACGACCCACCGTGATCAGCGGCTTTCACCATCTTCCAGGCCTCCTCGACCAGGGCGTCCGCCAGCTCGGCCTGCGGCACCTTGCGCACCACCTCGCCCCTGCGAAACAGCAGGCCCTGCCCCTTCCCCCCGGCGATCCCCAGGTCGGCCTCGCGGGCCTCGCCGGGCCCGTTGACCACGCACCCCATCACCGCGATGTGCAGCGGTTGCGGCAGGTCGTGGAGCCGTCGCTCCACCTCTTCGGCAATCGCGATCAGTTCGACCTCGCAGCGCCCGCAGGTCGGGCAGCTGACGAACACCGGGCCGCGCTCGCGCAGTCCCAGGCTCTTGAGGATCTCCCAGCCGACCTTGACCTCCTCCACCGGATCGCCGGTCAGCGACACCCTCAGGGTATCGCCGATCCCATCGTAGAGCAGCGCCCCCAGGCCGACGGCACTCTTGATCGTCCCGCTCCAGGTGGTCCCCGCCTCGGTGACGCCGATGTGCAGGGGGTAATCGACCTGACCGGCCAGCAGACGGTAGGCCTCCACGGTCCGACGGATATCGGAGGCCTTGAGGCTGACCTTGATTTCGGGATAGTTGAGCTCTTCGAGGATGCGGATATGCCCCAGGGCACTTTCCGCCATCGCCTCGGCCGTGGGGTGCCCGTACTTCTCCAGCAGATCCTTTTCCAGCGATCCGCCGTTGACGCCGATGCGGATCGGCACTCCCCGCTCGCGACAGGCCTGCACCACCTCCTCGACCTTCCAGCGTGCGCCGATGTTGCCCGGGTTGAGGCGCAGCCCGTCGACCCCCCCTTCCAGCGCAATCAATGCCAGCCGATAGTCAAAATGGATATCCGCGACCAGCGGAATCGCTGTCCCTCTGCGAATCGCCCTGAGCGCTTCGGCCGCCTGCTGGTCGGGCACGGCAACCCGGACGATCTCGCACCCGGCCTGCTGCAGCTGCTCGATCTGGGCCAGCGTCGCCTCCACGTCGCGGGTATCCGTATTGCACATGGACTGGACGGTGATCGGGGCGTCGCCGCCGATAACGACACCCCCAAGCCTGATCTGGCGGGTTTTATGGCGCATGTCTGTAATCATCCTGAGACAAAGGAAGGGAACGAAGTGTGAGCTTAGCGAGTCGGGTGACAGGAAGTCAAGCGGCTCATTTAGCAGAAAGCAACGCCGGATGAGTTTGAAATCGCCCCGGTCGGCTGGTAATGCCGTGGAAATCAACTAAACTCTTGAGGAGTGATTGAGAACCAAATCCATCCCCTTTCACCGGGAGAGACCCTTTGCAGCAGGACAATATCTTCTTTCTGCCGGTCAGCGCCGTTTGTCAGCGAGAGGTTCTGACGTGCCCGCACACGACAGGCATTGTCTCTGCAGCCGCGCTGATGCAGCAGAGACAAGTCAGCAGCATCGTCGTCTCGCAGAACAACCTTCCGACCGGAATCATGTGCGACCACGACCTGCGCAACAAGGTCGTCAGCCGCGGCATCGACCCGAACGGACTCATCGTCAGTGACATCATGAGTGCTCCCCTGATCACCCTGAGGGAGGATGATTTTGTTTTCGAAGCACTCTACCTGATGTCCCGGCACTCGATTCATCGTGTCGTTGTCGTCGACAGCCGGGGGCAACTCACCGGAATCATCAGCCACACGGACATCCTCAGTTTGCAGGCCCGGTCGCCGCAGCAGCTGCTGTATGCAATAGAGGAGGCCAGAACCGTCGAGGAACTGAAGCATCATCATCAGCAGGTCGAAGGGCTGGTGGTGCACCTGATAGGAACCGGGGTCAGCACCCCGGAACTGGTGCGGATGATTTCCCATCTGAACGACCGCATCCTGATCCGCCTGATCAGCCTGTTGCGCAATGCCCGCTATGCGGATCTTGCCGACGACTTCGCCTTCATCGTTCTCGGCAGCGAGGGACGGCGGGAGCAGACCCTGACCACCGACCAGGATAACGCGATCATCTATTCCGACGACCTGTCCGCCGGGCAGGTCGAAAGAATCAGGGAGTTCTCTGAAGAACTGATCGACAGCCTGATTGCGATCGGCGTGCCCCCCTGCCCCGGCGGCATCATGGCAAAAAACGAGCCCTGGCGCCGCAGCCTCAGCGGCTGGAAGAATGTCCTCGACAGCTGGCTGAGGGATTCCGGACCGCAGAACATCATGAACGGCAGCATGTTCTTTGACCTGCGCACCCTCTACGGAAACCAGGAACTCGAAGCGGAGCTCAAACGACACATCGCAGCCTATTTGAGCCGTAACAGCACCTTCCTGGCACGCTCGGCCAAAAACGTCACCGGGTTCAAGACCCCAATCGGCTGGTTCGGCCGTTTCAAACTGGAGAAAAAGGGGCCGCACAAGGGCAAGATGGATATTAAGAAAGCGGGAATTTTCGCCATAACCGAGGGGATCAAAGTCCTCGCCCTGGAGTCAGGTGAGCTGGATGACGGCACCCTCGAGCACATCAGGGATCTGACCGCGAAAGGTGTCCTGAAGCCCGACATGGCGGAAAACATCGAAGCGAGCTTCAATTTCCTGGTCACCCTCCGCCTGCGCGGTCAGGCGGCCGCGATCAGGGCCGGCGAAGCGCCGAGCAATTACATCGACCTTGCCGAGCTGAACCACATGGAACGGGGACGATTGCGCCTCGCCCTGGAGACGGTTGACACCCTTCAGCAATTCCTGGAGCTGCATTTTCAGCTCGACTTTTTGCGCTGAATGGGCAAACACTGCCTTTCCGGGGCGCAGACCTTCCCTCCCGGCGGCACCTCATCCAGACACGGATCCCCGCGCTTGTTGACTTGCACCCCGAACCCGGAGTACTCTGCGCCGCCGATAACGACCATCGCAGGGAGATCTTGATCCATCGTGAAAAAAAGCACTCGACGCTCATCGCCGCCGCGCGAAACCATCAAGCTGACCATCGATGCCCTTGACAGCGAGGGGGTCGGCCTGGCCGGCCACGAGGGGAAAATCGCCCTGGTTCAGGGAGCCCTGCCGGGAGAGACGGTCCTCGCCGAAGTGGAGCACATCGGCCGCACCCATATCTATACCGGGTTGCGCAAAGTGCTGCGCAATTCACCGCAACGGACGACAAACATCCTCTGCAAGAAAGAGCTGGAATGCCTGGGATGTCCGCTGATCGGCATGAAGTACCAGGCCCAGCTCGACTACAAGCAGCAGCGGGTCGCTGCGGCCCTGAGCGCAACCGGGGTCGTGCTTGACGACGACGTACTGCCGACCCTGGCCGCCGAGCCGTCGACCGCTTACCGCGCCAGCGCCAAACTGGTTTTCGCCCGCAAGCGGGAAAAGGTGCTGATCGGCCTCTACCGGCGTGGCTCTCACGACGTGGTCGACTGCCCCGACTGTCCGGTCCATCACCCGCTGATCAATCGGATCGTCGCCGTGGTGCGCGACGAAGTCCAGCGCCAGGGGATTTCGGTCTACAGCCCCAGGCACAAGAACGGCCTGCTCCGATACCTGCTGGTCCGGGTCAGCCCGCAAAACGACAAGGCCATGGTCACCCTGGTCAGTCATTTCCGCGACCTGCAGCAGCTGCCGAAACTGGGCAAGTGGCTGATGCGCAAGGTTCCGGAAGTGATCTCCGTCCATCAGAACGTCAACAGCTCCAGCGGCAATGTCATCTTCGGCCAGGAGACCCTCAAACTGCACGGGACTCCCGACCTGATCGACCGGATCGGCGACATTCGGCTGCGGATCACCCCCGGGGCCTTCTTCCAGGTGAACACCAGGCAGGCGACCCGCATCTACGCCCTGGTCCGGGAATGGGCGCAACTCAAGAGCAATCAGACCGCCCTCGATCTCTACTGCGGCATCGGCGGCATTGCGCTGCACCTGGCCAAGGATGCAGGTCGGGTGTTCGGCATCGAAGTGGTGGCCGAGGCGGTGCGCAATGCTGCGGACAACGCCACATTGAACAACCTGGAAAATTGTCATTTCCAGGCGGGGGACGCGGCGGAAGAATTAGAGAAGCTGTCCCGGCAGATCCCTTCACTGGCCGTTGCGGCGGTCAACCCGCCGCGCAAGGGGTGCGATGCCGAAGTGCTGGAAACCCTGATCGAACTCGGCCCGCGGCGCCTGATCTATGTTTCCTGTGATCCGGACAGCCTGGCCCGCGACCTGGCGCTGCTGAGCCGCACGCATTACCGGGTCGAAAAAGTCCAGCCGGTCGACATGTTCCCGCAGACGGCTCATGTTGAGACGGTTGTGCTGCTGAGCCGGGTCGACAACAGCGATGAATAAAGCTGGACTTATGGCACAGCAGCAAAGACGGACCGGCAAAGACTTTTTTCTGGCCATCATCGCCGCCGTTTTGCTATAGTCCCTTCCGGCAAAAATTGCTGCCCGGGACAGGAGCAACAGATGAACACCCTCGACTGTCGAGCCCTGAAATGCCCACATCCGGTTGTCGAAGCGCGCAAGCAACTGCTTGACGCTCCCGGACACCCCCTGCAGATTCTGGTCGGAGATGAAGTCGCCCGGGAGAATATATCCCGGATGGCCGCCAGCATGGGCTACACGACCATGGCTGAGATTATCGAAGGGGGCTTTTCCCTGACCCTGTCTCCAGGTGCCGCCGCTGCCGAAGCCGCTGGACAGGCCCCGGTACAGGGCAAAACGGTCATCTATATCGACAGTGACCAGATGGGGCAAGGCAATGAGGAGCTTGGCCGGGTGCTGATGAAAAACTACCTGCTCACCCTGACCGAGTTGACCACCCTTCCCGATCAGATGCTTTTCGTCAACAACGGAGCAAAGCTGGTCTGTAAAGGGTCGGATGCCCTGGAGGCCCTCAACACCCTGGCCTGCAACGGCGTCGATATCGCCACCTGCGGACTCTGCCTCGAATATTTCGAGCTAAAAGAAGACTTGCAGGTCGGCCGCATAACAAATATGCTGGAGGTCGCCGAAGTTCATCAGCAAGCGGGCCGGCTCATCAAGCCCTGAAGGTCAAAATCAAATACGGAGGTAGTTAGTAGCCTGGTGGCGCTCACGGTCTTCAAAACCGATGGGGGGCGTTCACGTCCCCGGTGGGTTCGATTCCCATCTACCTCCGCCAGAACATCCTAACCGCCTGATTTGTCAGGCGATTTTTTTATACCCCGAAAGCTCTTTCCCGGAAGTGGCACGCCATCTGGCACACCCAGGGTGACGCAACCTGACCGTCAATCCGACAACCGACAGGTCACCGGCGCTCGGATACACGGCCAGGCACAGGCCGACGACAAAAAGCTATTGACCGATTTCAGTTGACATCAAAATTCAAGTTTAAATATATTGATTGCCGTTAAAGGGGAGTAGCAACCGGCGGGAGACACTGCCGGCCCGTGTATCGTCATTACAGTGGTTTTTCCACTCGGACACGGGGTAGCGACCTGACGTCACTATCTGCAAGACCTTTATCCAGAGTATGAACATTCATGCTGCGGGTAGAGGTCTTTTTTTTTACCTGCAGCGCACAAAAAACGCATGGAGGTAAAAGAATGAACCGCATCAAAACGACTTTTCTGCTCACCTGTCTTACCCTGCTGCTCGTCGCCATGGGGAGCGCCATCGGCGGCCGATCAGGAATGATCATCGCCTTTCTCTTCGCCGGGGGGATGAACTTCTTCTCCTACTGGTACTCGGACAAAATCGTCCTCAAGATGTATCGCGCCCGGGAAGTCTCCGAAAGCGAAAACCCCTGGTTCTACTCGATGGTCAGACGGCTCGCCCAAAAGGCGGACATGCCGATGCCCAGGGTCTACATCATCCCTTCGGACGGACCGAACGCGTTCGCCACCGGGCGCAATCCCCGCAACGCTGCTGTCGCTGCCACCGAAGGGATCATCCGTCTTCTCTCCGAGGAGGAACTCGAAGGGGTCATGGCTCATGAGCTGGCCCACGTGCAGAATCGCGACACCCTGATATCGACCGTCGCCGCAACCATCGCCGGGGCGATTGCAATGCTCGGCAACATGCTGCAGTGGGCGGCGATCTTCGGCGCTGGCAACAGTGAGGAGGAGAACGAAGGGGGCGGCATGCTCGGCGGGCTGGTTCTGGCTTTTGTCGCGCCGCTCGCCGCGATGCTGATCCAGATGGCAGTCTCCCGCTCCCGGGAGTATCTGGCCGACGCCAGCGGGGCGAAGCTCTGCGGTAATCCGCTGGCCCTGGCCAGCGCTTTGCGCAAGCTGCAGGCAGGAGCGCAAGCGACTCCCATGCAGGAAGCGACCCCGGCCACCTCGCACATGTTCATCGTCAATCCGCTCACCGGCGCATCGATGCTCAAGCTGTTCTCGACCCACCCGCCGATGGACGAGCGTATCGCCCGGCTCGAACGGATCGCCCTCAACCTGGACCAGCGGCAGACAGGGAGACCCTGACAGGGACAGCACAGTGTCCGGCGGAAGCACTGTCGGCACCTGTCCATGGTGGACAACAGAAGCCCCGAAAGGGTGGAATTGTTGACCATCCGTTGAGGGGGGGGGGTGATTCTGAACGGAGCGGCCGGGACGGGGACACCCGCACCGGTCTCTTCAGCAGGATTGCGGTAAAATCCTGCCTGGCGATTGAATCGCTCCTTTCCGGGGGAGACGCTTGAAATCTCCGGTGACTTTGTGCTGCGCCCTGTCGCTCTTGAACGTCTCCGGGAGCATTACTGCCGGGCGGCTTTTGAGCGAGCCTGACCAGTTCATGGGCTGATATGATTCAAGTTGAAACGTCTGCACTTGTTGGTTATGTTGGAGATTCACTGCATCTGATAGCGAGGACGGTCAAGGGTGTTGCCTTTAGTGCGAAAAGTCATAATCTCGTTCAGCCTGCTCTGTTTTATGCTGGTCTGGACAAACCCGGCATTCGCTGCCGGATTGAACCCTTCCTGCGACGAAACAGCCCCGGCGGTTTTCCTGCAGACCGTCGGGAGCGCTTCACACGACGCAACGGCCACGCCGGGGAAGGAAGACGCGGGGCAGAACGCCTTTGCCTGCAAGCACCGGCCGCGAGCAAAACGCACCGCCGCGCCACTGTCATCCTCCGGAACAACTGCAAAAGAGCACCTGTTCATCATGACGACCTCCTTTACCGGAGGATTGTACGCTAACGCCAGATCAACGCTGAAAAATCCGCCCCTGTTACACCTGCGGGCCGTGGTCCTCCAGATTTAAGCTGCGCTTCTTGCCGTTAACCAGCCAAAGCCACCCGCCCGGTGCCGGTGTTGTCCAGGCCGGATTCACCGGCCTTCATTCCCCGTGTGACTGCGGCAGAATCCAGCCAAGGAGGAGGTGCCGATGCACAGTGCCCAAAAGCACAAAAGGCTGAAAAAAGAACTTCAGTTGAAGGATGTCTATGCCATCGCTACCGGAGCGACGTTAAGCGCCGGATTCTTTCTGCTTCCAGGCATCGCGGCGATCGAAGCCGGTCCGGCGCTGGTCCTCTCCTACCTGCTGGCGGCGGTCCCGATGGTCCCGGCGATGTTCAGCGTTATCGAACTGGCCACCGCAATGCCGCGCGCCGGAGGGGTCTATTATTTCCTCGACCGCTCCCTCGGCCCCTATTTCGGTACCATCGGTGGCATCGGAACCTGGCTGGCGCTGATCCTGAAGGTTTCTTTCGCCCTGATCGGCATGGGGGCCTACATCTCGCTGTTTCTGCCCGGGGTGCCGATTATCCCGATCGCCATCCTGATCGCCCTGCTGCTCGGCGGGATCAATGTTATCGGGGCAAAGAAAAGCGGCGGGCTCCAGGTATTTCTGGTCTTTGGCCTGCTTTCGATTCTGGCCGTTTTCCTGCTCGGCGGCCTTTTTGAGTTTCAGCCGGTCAACTTTCAGGGCTTCTTCTCTTCCGGCTTTGACGCTATCATCAGCACCGCCGGAATGGTCTATATCAGCTATGTCGGGGTGACCAAAGTCGCCAGTCTTTCGGAAGAAGTGGCCGACCCGGAAAAAAACCTGCCGAGGGGGATGATGCTCTCGCTGGCCACGGCGGTGCTGGTCTATCTATTCGGCACCCTGATGATCGTCGGCCTGGTGCCTGCTCAAGAACTGCAGGGGAATTTGACACCGGTCGCCGCCGCCGCCGATTACGCCATGGGCCGCTTCGGGGTGATCCTGGTGTCGATCGCGGCGCTCCTGGCCTTCGTCTCGGTCGCCAACGCCGGACTGATGAGCGCGTCGCGCTACCCATTGGCGATGAGCCGTGACCACCTGCTGCCGCCAGTTTTCAGGAAACTCAGCAAGTTCGGCACACCGCTGCCGTCGATTCTGCTGACCCTCGGTGTGGTGCTGACAATCCTGATTCTGCTCGACCCGATGCGGATCGCCAAGCTGGCCAGTTCCTTCCAGCTGCTGATGTTCGCCCTCGTCTGCCTTGCGGTCATCGTCATGCGTGAGAGTCGCATCGATTCCTATGACCCCGGCTACAAATCGCCCCTTTATCCCTGGATGCAGATTGCCGGCATCCTGCTCCCTTTTTTCCTGATCTTCGAGATGGGGCTGGTGCCGATCCTCTTCTCTACCGGGCTGATCATCGTCTCGACACTCTGGTATTTCTATTTTGCCCGGCAGCGGACATCGCGCAACGGCGCCATCTATCATGTTTTCGAGCGGCTCGGGCGGCACCGCCATCATGATCTCGACAGCGAGCTACGCGGCATACTGCGGGAAAAGGGGCTGCGCAGCGAAGACCCGTTCGACGAAATCGTTTCCCGCAGCCAGGTTCTTGATCTTGACGCCGAAGCCGGCTTCGAAAACCTGGTCACCGTCGTCGCCTGCAAGCTGCAGTCACAGGTCAGCCTGTCTTCTGCCGAGATCAAGCAACAGATAATGGACGGAACCCGCATCGGTGCAACCCCGGTCACCCGTGGCATAGCGCTGCCCCATTTCCGCACCGATCGGATTGAACAGGCAGAAATGGTATTGGTCCGCGCGAAGCAGGGGGTGCTGATGACCCTTTACAACCCGTTGACTCACGAGGATGAGGAGGAGGTCAGGATTCACGCACTCTTTTTCCTGGTCAGCCCGGAACAGGACCCCGCGCAGCACTTACGTATTCTTGCCCGCATCGCCGAACGGGTCGAGGAGGACAGCTTCGTCCTCGAATGGGAGAAGGCGACGGATGAACATGAACTGCGCCAGACACTGCTGCATGATGAGCGTTTCCTGACGCTCACCCTAAGCCCTTCCGGAACGACGGCCGATCTGATCGACAAACCGCTGCATGCCGCCGAGTTCCACCAGGGCTGCCTGGTTGCCATGCTGCACAGATCGGGGCAGTCGTTTGTCCCGAACGGCAATACCGTCCTGAAACCTGGGGATCGGTTGACGATCATCGGAAATCTGGAGAGATTGGCGAAGTTGAAGGAGACCTACCAGGTCAAATAATGGATTCAGTCGTCAGGCGACATCATGGTGATCCGTCACCTTTGTCCAAGCCATGTGAGGAGTCCAGAGTACAGACGTCAAACGACGTGACCACTGCCTGCACATTTTGAATCAAAATTCCATGGCACTGGTCAGATCTGGAAAAGCGGGGAACAGCGTGCCGTCATGGCCAGCAATCGGCAATGACTCCGCAGCGTCAGCATCCCGGGTTGAGAGCACCCCCAACCGGCCCCCTTCTCGTCAGACCCAGGATGAACTCTGCGCAGAACCGAACACGGTACATTCTGCGAGAACCGTTTAACCCTTTTCTGACATCTGTAATAAACTATTCCCAGGGTGGCCTTCAGAAGTCGTGCGTCGGGCAGGATCTCCGGCACTTATTGTTCAATATCCGGCACGGAGTGGATCAGCAGACGAAACAATACGATCCTTAATCGTTTTGCAGCCTGTCCGTGAAACGAGACAATTCTTGCACTAGCGCCCAACTCCCTGAAGTCAAAGAGCTTTCTCTTTAAGCACAAGTTGGCAAGAGGCTTGCACATTACTATCTTCATTCTCAGGGACGACGTCCAGGGATACCCCCCAGACCAAAAATCACCCCGAGAATGAAGGGAAGGCGCCCGTGCGGCGCTTACTGACACAGACATCAAGCAGACGTTGGCTGGACCGGCAGGGTTATCTTTTCGGCCACCCTGCGGTCGATAAGAGTGCAAACAGCACCTTCAAGACCATCCTGCCGCAGAACAAGCGAGAGAGATTCCGTGAAAATGACCATAAAAGGGCTTTGCTGGGTGGCGATTTTGCTGATGTTTTTTTGCCTCCTCTGCGCTCCGAGCCTCGGTGAAACCTTTGGTGAAAAGAAAAAAAGAGCGAAACCCCACGAATACGGCAATGTACTGATAGATAATTTCTCGCCCCAGAGCGAAATGGATCCGGTGATATTTCCTCACTGGCTGCATCGGACAAAATACTCTTGCCGACTTTGTCACGTCGATCTCGGTTTTGTCATGCAGGCCAAAGAGAACAAAATAACCGAAAACGATATTCGTAAAGGTCAATATTGCGGTGCGTGTCACAATGGGAAAGAGTCATTTGCACCGGAAAGTCAAGACGCCAGTGGAGGAACGACACGCAATTGTCACCGTTGCCATTTCCCTGACAACTCCAAATTGAAAAGCGATTTCTACAGGTTCAGCAAAAGCATGCCGAAAGAAAGGTTCGGCAACGGAATCAACTGGCTGATGGCTGAAGAACAGGGACTGATCGCAATTAAGGATTCATTGCCCGGCATCTCTAACATGACGGCCACGTTCAAGGGACCAGAAGACTCAAGTTTGCCTGCCGGGGAATCAAATATACCGAATATCATTTTTTCACATACAAAACATGCCGTCTGGAACGGATGTGCGCTCTGTCACCCGGATCCGTTCGGAGTGGAAAAGGCCGCCCAGGAGTACGGCATGCAGGAAATTTTCGACGGTAGATTCTGTGGCGAGTGTCATGGCAAGGTTGCTTTTCCAAGCCTGGATTGCCGCCGCTGCCATGCGCATGGAGTCCTCTAAACCGGACCCGGTTATGGCCTGCTGGCACACTGACCATCAAAGCCCCGAGCGCTCCGAACAATCTCGAATTCAAGGGCAACCCATGAATAAGAAAATAAAATATTGCGTCTTTTTAGCGGTGGTCATTGGAGTGGTCGCGGCGACAACAACCCTCTATGCCCAATACTGGAAATTCCCACCGCTACCGGAACCACATCTGTATGGTGAAATCCTGATTGACCGCACTTCTACTGAAAGCAATATCAAGCCCGTGTCTTTTTCCCATTGGAGTCATCGGCTTAAATACACCTGCCGGGTATGCCACTTTGAACTCGATTTCGCATTTTCGAAAAACAGAACCGAGATCACCGAAGAAGACAACCGAAATGGCCTGTTCTGTGGTGCGTGCCACGACGGTGTAAAAGTTTTTGGCCACACTGAGGAGAACTGTGAAAAGTGTCACACGGGAAAGGTGCGTCAAGATAAAGAAAGGTTTACCAAAATAGCCGCGACCCTTCCCAAAGGCGAGTATGGGAACAGGATCGATTGGACCCGAGCCCTGAACTCTGGAAAAATTGACCCTAAATACAGTCTCTATTTTGAGGATGAAAAGCCTCTGCCCTTCGAAAAAACCCTGACGTTATATTCAAAATGGACCCTGCCGATCCCTCCGGCATTTTTCCCCCACAAAACTCATGTCCAGTGGCTCGACTGCGCCAACTGCCATCCAGACATTTTCAACGTTAAGCAGAGAACGACTAAACATTTTACGATGGACTACATCCTCGAGAAAAAATTCTGCGGGGTTTGTCATCTAAAAGTTGCGTTTCCGATAGATGACTGCATGGGATGCCATCCTGACATCAAAAACCAATGATGCAGCTGCACCATTGGTTGAAATGGCGACCTGTCACCGGCTGAGTTTGAATATCAGAATTACCGCGATACGGAGAGTGACCAGGCTAAGGCTGTCGCCTCACACAACGCTCAAGAACTGAAAAGGAGCTAGCGAGAACTCGCTAGCTCCTTGATTTTAAATGGCACGCGATGCAGGATTCGAACCTGCGACCTCTGCCTCCGGAGGGCAGCGCTCTATCCAGCTGAGCTAATCGCGCGTAGGACGGTACTATATACTCTATCCCTGTTTGCTTTGCAACCGGAAATATCCCTGCTGCAGGCGGGGCAGTCCCCCCAGCAGATCAGGATGAGTGGCAGGGGGGCGAGGATATTTCCTTGCTATTCGAGCAAGAGATCCTATAAGAAGAAAGGCATGATCGGAACTTTGATTGTCTTTGCAGCAATTTCTGTCGGTGGGATGATCGGCTGGTTGCTCGGCCGACCGGGGGGCATCATGGGCTCTTATTTTGCCTGTGTGTTCGGTGCCTCTCTCGGGCTTTACCTGGGGCGAAAGCTGCAGAAGAAGCTGCCTCACGACTAGCCCCCCCCCCTCTTTCGTTCACCCTGTGGCCAGCGTGAATTCCTCTTCTCCGTCCGGCAGACGGATCAACAGCACCAGGCTGCAGAGCAGAACCAGGGCAAGGGTCAGCACAAAGCCAGACCAGCCCCACTGCCGATAAACCAGCCCGGGGAAAAAGGAGCCGAACATCCCCCCTGCGTAGTAGAAGGCGACATAGAGGCCGTTGACAACCCCCTTGTACTCCCCGCCGATCCGATTCAACAGCGCACTGCAGGTTGCATGGACAAGAAACATGGCCGCACAGAAAGCGAACATCAGGCCATACAGGCCGGCTTCTCCGCTGAAACCGAAACCGACCAGCACGAGCAGGAAAGCCACCAGACCGAAGCGGATAGTGCGCAGGTCGCTGCCCAGCCAACCGACGACATGACCCGATCCGAGCGCGGTCAGCAGACCACAGAGATAACCGGTGTAGAGCAGCCCGGTCCCCATTTCGCTGGCGTGCCGGTTCAGTTCGGTGAGGCGGAAGGGGAGAAAATTCATCATCCCGGCAAAAACCAGGAACAGACAGAAGACCGTCAGGTAGAGAATCCGCAGTTTGCGTACCCGCAGAATCTGGAGCAACATCCCGGGGCGCGGCTGGAGCAGTTTCAGCTGCCCTTCCTGGGGCAGATAACGGAGGGTCCAGCATGCCAGCAGCAGGCTGATCAGCAGAACCAGGAACGCTGAACGCCAGCCGAACAGGCTGGCCAGGGCCCCGGACACGGCCCGACCGCTGAATCCCCCAAAAATGGTCGCCGCGATATAGATCGACATGGAGCGCTGCAGTTCGCCCTTGGCACTTGCCTGGGCCGTATAGGTCATCAAGGCGGTAAGAATCGCCGGCACCAGCATCCCCTGGAACAGGCGCGCTCCCAGCAGCAGAGAGAATGAAGAACTGAACAAAAAGGGGAGTTCCGCCAGCGCCAGCAGGAAAACGGCCACCTGCAGCATCCGCCTGGGGGTGACACTGCCGAGCAGCAGGCCATAGGCCAGCGGGGCGATGCTCAGCGGAACGAAGATGACCGTGGTCATCAGCGAGGCTTGCGCCAGGGTGACATCCAGTTCGCGGACGAAGAGCGGCAACAGGGGCTGGGGCGCATAAAGCGCCGAAAACGTCAGAATCGTCGTGAAAATGACGATCGGCAGATGCGCCCGCCCCTGCAGGCCTTTACTCACCCGCCTCCTCTTCATCGTGATAGGTCTGGCGAATCAGCAGGGCGACGCATCCGGCCAGCACCAGCAGCACGACGATGATGCCGCCGATCAGTTTGCGCTGCGACAACTGAGTCTCTATCTCGCCCACCTGGGCGCCGATCTCGGCAAGGTCGGAATCGAAGGCAGATTTCTGCTGCTGCAGTTTCTCGATATTGACGGTATGGAACAGGCGCCGGAACTGATTGCGGGTCGAAAAAAGCTCGCCCCCCAGGCTTTCGACATCGATGCCCACCCGGTGCAGCGACGCCACCGAGAGATCCAGGGATTGCAGTTTCGCCTCGGTCTCGGCGATCACGCTTTTCACCTCAGCGGCGCGTTCGTAATCGTGGCAGCGGGAGCAGTCCTGCTCATTGATCAGTTCGATCGACGCTTTGACGACCTCGTGGTTGCCATGACAGATCACGCAGTTGGGGCCGCCGTTGGCAAGGGCCTCGCCATGCGCGCTCTTCTCATAATCCTCGCGCACACCCAGATGGCACCGGCCACAGAACGCCGGAACCTCTTCATAGCCGGGAACGCCGATAAAGCCGCGCTCAGGGCTCATCGCCATGGCGAAATCGCTGGGATCGCCGCCATGGCAGTCGTGACAGGAAATGCCGTTGGCGGCGTGAATGCTCTTCTCCCATTGACCGACCGGAGCCCCGAGACGGTCTTCCAGTCCGCCGTGGCATTGGACGCAGACCGTCTCATCCGCCAGGGCCGGACCGCACCACAACAGCAGCACCAGGATCATCCATCCGATAAATAGCCGGTTCATGAGTAATGCCCCCACAGCGAAATGCCGACAAACAGCAGAATGCCGAGCAGATAACAGGTCAAGAACAGAGGCCGTTTGCCCGGGCGCCGCTCGGGACCGCGATCGACAAACGGCAGCAGGGCCAGAAAGGTCATGGCCGCGCCCTGCACCGCCAGACCGAGGAACTCGCTGGGGAAAATCTTCAGCGTCTGGTAGGCCCAGAGGAAATACCATTCCGGCTTGATATGGTCGGGCGTCACGAACGGATCGGCCGGCTCCAGGGCATCCAGTGGGATAAACAGCCAGGGCGCATAGAAGGTGATCAGCACCAGGATCGCCAGGGCGAAAAAGATCACCCCCAGTTCCTTGCTGGTGTAGTTGGGGTAGAAAGGGATCCCGTCGTGGTGTTCTTCATGGACAAATGTGTCGCTCGGTTCGACCGGCCGGTAGTGCTTGCCGAACGGCGCCTGGGAGATGCCGTTGCGGCGCACGCAAAACAGGTGGAATCCGACCAGCCCCATCAGCGCCAGAGGCAGCACCAGCACATGCAGGGCAAAGAAGCGGCCGAGGGTCGCGGCGCCGACCGAGGGACCGCCGCGCAGGAAGGAGACGAGATATTCACCGACCACCGGGACCGCCCCGGCCGCATCGGTCGCCACCGTGGTCGCCCAGAAAGAGAGCTGACTCCAGGGCAGCAGATAACCGGTCAGGCAGAACACCAGGCCCATGTTGAGCAGGGTGAAGCCGGAGACCCAGGTCAGCTCGCGCGGCCGCTTGTAGCTGCCCATGAACATGACCGACATCATGTGCAGCAGCAGCGCGACAATAATCAGATTGGAGCAGACCACATGGAGATAGCGGAACAGCCAGCCGAAAGGAACCTCGTTCATGATCATGGTGACACTGGCGAAGGCCTTTTCCGTGTCAGGCACATAATAGATCAGCAACAGGATGCCGGTCAGGAACTGCAAGCCGAACAGGGCCATGATCACTGCACCAAGGGCGTACCAGGTGTTGATATTGCGCGGCAGCTTGTAGCCGCCCAGCTGCTGGTGCAGCAGGTCACTGACGCCGAGCCGGCTGTCCAGCCAATCGATTGCCATTTTTTTTATCTTCATCTGCTCCCTCCCTAACCGACAATGATGTCCTGGTCAACGACAGCAACCGGATACGTATCCAGGGGCTTCGGTGGAGGCCCGCCAAGGACCTGGCCGCTGGCCGAGAACTGCCCGCCATGGCAGGGGCAGAGAAACTCGCCCTTTTCGTTCTCCCATTTGACGATACATCCCAGGTGGGTGCAGACCGCACTCAGGGCCACAAAATGACCGGCTTCGGGTTGAAGCATCACCGCCGGCCGCCCCTGGTAACTGAAGAAATGCGCCCCACCGATGGTAACCTGATCGCGCGGCACCTTGACCTGCTGGGCCTCACCTGCGCCTGCCCGGGGAGCCAGAAATTTAAACACAGGCCAACCGAAAGCAGCCCCCAGGGCAACGCTGAACCCTCCCAGCAGCACCCCGAGAAATGTTCTTCGTTCCTTGCCCTTGCCAGTTGCTTGTGACATGTTGACCCTCCTTGATCAGCAACCTGTTGATGATTATTGCGAAACGCTTGCCGATACCGACAGACGCAGGGTTGAAACCTTGGCATAGCTGGTATCGACCATGACATAACCACTGAGCCGCTTGGCATCCAGCGGCACCTGGGCGGTGATCGAAAGCGCCACCTGCTGGCCCGGTTCGAGGCTGGTTTTCTCGAGGGACGCCTGCAGGTTCGGGTTGGTGGTCCGTGGCGGATCCAGAGTAACGGTCTCACCACTGGTGTTTTTGATAATCACCGTTTCCTCGACCTTTGCCCCGGGAGCCAGGGTGCCGAAACCGATCCGGGCCGGCGTCAGGCTCAATTCCTGGATCACCTGCCCCTGCAGCTGAAACCGGACCGTTGAGTTCTCCGGGTCATTGGTCGTCATGGTAATGGTCTTGGTGACGGCGTCGCGAAAATTGCTCGAATCGAAGTTCGTCCGGATCTCACCGGTATCGCCGGGGGCAATCCGTTTCGCAGAGAGCAGGGCCGCGGTGCAGCCGCAGGAACTGTGCACGGAATCGATCACCAGAACGTCATCGCCGACGTTGCGAAAGCGAAACAGATATTCAACCTTATCACCCTGAACGACTTCGCCGAAATCGTAACTGGAGGACTCGACCTTGACCCGGGGGGCGGCCCAGGCCGGCGCAGCGATCAGGAGCAAAACAAGCACAATAAACAGACCACGCATCCGCTAACCTTTCTGTCTTTTGACACAAAACGTAACAATCCAGAATTATAGCACATTCTCAGGTCCCGAGAATAGCTCCCCAGGCTTTTTCAGACAATTGACAGTAGGCCTTTCTTCCTGCTATAGAATGCGTTTAATATCATCTTCAGGAGTTTAGAGCGAATGACCGAACAGGATATGAAAATACTCTTTTCCCGCGAGCAGATCGCCCGGGAAATCGAACGTCTCGGGCGAGAAATCAGCGCGGACTACAAAGGCCGTGAAGTCATGCTGATCGGTGTCCTGAAAGGTTCTTTCCTGTTCGTCGCCGACCTGATCCGCGCCCTGCAGGTCCCTGCGGTCATCGATTTCGTCCGCCTCGCCAGTTACGGGTCGGGGACCCAGTCTTCCGGCATCATCGAGTTTCGCAAAGAGCTGGAGATGCCGATCAAGGGGCGCGATGTGATTATCGTTGAAGATATCGTCGACAGCGGCTTCACCCTTGAATGCCTTTATAATAAACTGTTGTTGCAGAATCCAAACACCCTGAAAATCTGTACCTTGATCGACAAACGGGCCCGTCGCGAAGTCGACATTGATGCCGACTATGTGGGGATCACCATGGACGACGGCTTCATCGTCGGGTACGGGCTGGATTACGACGAGAAGTATCGCGATCTGCCCGATATCTATATCGTCGAATAGAGTACGGTAGCCACGCTGTCCGAATCGGTTACAATCAACGTACGGATGAACCTGCCTCAATCTATCTTCAGGAGAGACACGCCATGGTCATCAGCTGTCCGGAGTGCTCCACAAAATTTCGCGTCGCCGCAGAAAAAATCCCGGTCAAAGGCGCCAAGCTCCGCTGTGCCCGTTGCAGCCATATCTTTTTCGTAAAACCGGAAGCTGAGCCGGCCCCTGCCCCGGCCGAGGAAATCCCGGCTGCGGCCGCTCCGGCCAGCGACCCATTCGCCGCGGAAGATCCCTCGCCGGGTGCCCAGTTCGCTGCCGACGAGACAGATTTCGGTTTCGAAGAACCGGCGCCGCCCGCAGCGCAGCCTGAGGCCAAAACGGACTTTCGAGCAGAAGATATCGGCCCCATCGAGGATGACCCGTTCGCCGATGACAGCGATTTCGGATTTGGCGAGCTCACATCCAGTCCGCCGGAAGCGGATTTCGCCTTTGAAGACCCGGCGGCGGAGCAGGCCGGATCGGCAGATCTCGATTTTGACTTTACCGACTCGGCCCCTGAGACCGCGGAGCCGGCCGCGCCTGAACGCACCGAGGACGACTTCGGCTTCGGCAGCTTTGAAGCGGGAGATTCAGCCGAAATTGGCGCCGGGGTCAATGACGAGTTCGACGCCTCGGCGTTTGAGGACGACACCCCTGCCAGTGACGATGCCTTTTCCTTCGATGAGGATTACGGCAATGTGGAGCTCGGCGGCAAAGACGAGGATGAGCAGGCCTTTTCTTTTGATGAAGATTTTTCAGCCGGCAGCGCCGAAAGAACCGCAGGTCGCTCCGAACCTGAGGATGAAATCAGTACGGAGGAAGCGGCTGCCGGTTTTAGCGAAGAACCGGGGGGCGTGGAACCCCCGGCGGACCTTCCCCCCGTTCAGCCCTACCCCCCCCTTGAGGATGACGACCATCCGCACCAGGACGTGGTGGAAACGGCTCCCGTGGCGAAAAAGCGCAGCCCCTTCTCAACCCTGATCATCTTCCTGCTCCTGCTGATCATCGGCATTGTCATCGCCGGTGGCGTGCTTTACTGGCAGAGCGGCCCCCAGGCGCTGGAGGACATCTATCGTCAACTGACCGGCCAGCAGGCGGCCACCCAGGTCGAAGGTCAGATCCTGATCAAAAACCTGCAGGGCAGCTTCGTCACCAACAAGGTCGCCGGGGAGCTGCTGGTCATCCAGGGGAACGCGGTGAACGACTATAAAGAATCGCGGGCCGCGATCCAGGTGAAGGGCGTTCTTTTTGACAGCCAGGGCAAACAGCTTCGCCAGAAGACCATTTTCTGCGGCAACCCGATCACAACCGAAGACCTGAGATCGCTCCCCTACGACAAGCTGGAAGAGATCATGGGCAACCAGTTCGGAGAATCGCTGGTCAACCTGAACGTCACCCCGGGGCAGGTCATCCCGTTCACCATCGTCTTCCGTGACATCCCTGACAACCTCTCGGAGTTTGTCGTCGAAGTCGCTGACTCAAATCCGGCGGCGCAATAGCCCCGGCGGGACGAAACAGAACAGACAAGGGCCGCTCCCCGGATGGGGAGCGGCCCTTGTCTGTTGCGGCAATCCTTGTCAGCGCCCCGGTCAATCGGACTCGGTCCGGCGCTCCTGCGGCACAGGCTCGACGTCGATCGCCCCGCCATCCGCCACGCCCTCGCGAAAACTGCGGACACTGCGGCCAAGGCTGGTGCCGATCTTCGGCAGCCTGCCCGCGCCGAAGAAGATCAGCACGACAACCAGGACAATCAGAATTTCCGTAGCGCCGAATCCAAACATATCAGTCTCCACAAACAGCAAGGGCGGCCCTGAAGACCGCCCTGCCCAACCATGTCTTGTCTCTGCTGTTTAAGCCTCGGCGATAGCGCTCACCGGGCAGGTATCGACGCATGCGGCACAATCGGTGCAGCTGCCAGCATCGATGACGTAAATCGGGTCGCCTTCAGCAATGGCACCTACCGGGCAGGAATCCATGCATGCGCCACAAGCAATACATTCGTCACTAATTGCATAAGCCATTGTTACTCTCCTTTGTCAGTTTCCGAAAATTGGTAATGTTTGAGTACCCTGAACAGGCAATACTGTAACCGATCAAAAACTCCCTGTCCAGCCAATTTCCGCGCCAGAAAAAGCCTTGCAAATCAGCATTGTTTAGGCTAGCCTGTTGCATCCAACCCCTCAAATATAAAGGGTTTGTGCTCGATCCTTCATTATTTTACCAAAAATAAAACAATATTTTAACATCACTAAAAATTCTAACGTTATCCTGCCGGGAGGTATCCAAAATGGACATTCTTGCTCTGAACTGCGGAAGTTCGTCGGTCAAATACCAGCTCTTCGACTGGACCCGCAAAGAAGTTATTGCCGTAGGCATGGTGGAACGGGTCACTGTCGGCGATTCCTACATCATTCACGAAGTTCCCGGCCGCGAAACCTATCGCGAAGAATACGAATGCCCCGATCATACGACGGCTATTCATCTGATTCTGAAGGTCCTGACCAGCAAGGAATATGGGGTGGTCAGCGACATGAGTGAGATTTCAGCGGTCGGCCACCGGGTGGTTCACGGCGGAGAGAGGTTCACCTGCTCGGTCAAGATCGACGAGACCGTCCTGGACGCGATCAAGGAGGTCCAGCACCTCGCCCCGCTGCACAATCCGCCCAATATTGCCGGGATCGAAGCCGCCCAGGCCAACCTTCCTGATGTCCCGCATATCGCCATCTTCGATACCGCTTTTCATCAGACCATGCCCCAGCACGCATATACCTACCCGGTCCCCTACGAATGGTACGAGAAGCATGGCGTCCGCCGTTACGGCTTTCACGGCACCAGCCATCTCTACGTCTCCAAAAGGGCGTCAGTGCTCCTCGGCAAAGCCCCTAAAGATTGCAATATCATCACCATGCACATCGGCAATGGCGTCTCCCACGCGGCGATCAAGGGTGGGGTTTCCGTCGACACATCGATGGGCCTGACGCCGCTCGAGGGGGCCGTCATGGGCACCCGCTGCGGCGATATCGATCCGGCGATTCCTGCCTTCATTCAGGAACGCGAAGGGCTGACCCCCAAGGAGATCGATACCGTCCTGAACAAGAAGTCCGGGGTCTACGGGGTGACCGGAAAATACACCGACCGCCGCGACATCATCGAAGCCGCCGAGGGCGGTTGCGAGCGGAGCGCGCTGGCGCTCGATATCGAGGCCTATCGCCTGAAGAAATATATCGGCTCCTACTTTGCCGCGCTGGGGCGTCTCGATGCGGTGGTCTTCACCGCAGGGGTCGGCGAGATGGGCTGGCTGATCCGCGAGAAGGCGCTGGAGGGACTGGAACCTCTCGGGGTTATTCTCGACAGGGAAAAGAACCGCAATACCATGACCCGCAAAAGGGAGACGATGATTACCACCCAGGACTCGCCGATCAAGGTTTTCGTTATTCCCACCGACGAGGAGCTGGTGTTCACCGAAGACGTCGTCGCGATTCTCGAAGGGACCTATACCGATCACATGAACTTCAAGTACTCCTTTGCCGAAAGCACCTTTCAGCGCAAATAGGAGTTCCTGCGGACCTGTAGAACAAAAAAGCACCTTCTCATTCCGAGTGGGTGCTTTTATTTCGTGTTTGAAAATTCTTGAATGAAACTGGCGAAACCTTTTGTTTAAGCTGGGCTGGCGATCATTTTTTTGCAAACAGATATTCTGCAACAGCCTGATAGGCCGGAAGAGATGTTGGGTCAATCTTTGCGTTTTTTGCCTCTGGAAAGGACGCAAAACGGACAATGACCATTTCCGCCTTAGGGTGGATATAGAGAGTTTGGCCATGTACTCCGCGTGCGGCATAAGCACCATGCCCGTTGTGGAGGAGCCACCACATGCTCCGGTAACTGCCACCTTGTAGGGTTTCATAGCCAGCTTTAGCGAACGCATCTTTGCCCCCGCCGCCCCGTATGCTTGCAACGACCGCCTTCGGGAAAAGCCTTTCCCCGTTGATTTCGCCATTGTTCAACATCAAGAGCCCAACACGGCCCAGGTCACGCAATCCTGCACTGAACCCGCCACCGGCGAAAGGGGTCCCCTTAGCGTCAACGGTCATATAGCCATCTTGCTCCGCTCCGATCTTGCTCCAGATCCGCTCTGAGAGCAGTTCTGTCACCTGTTTGCCTGCCGCCCGCGAAACGATCCAGCCCAGAACGTCGCTGTTGGCCGTTTTGTAGCCGAATGCCTCACCGTGGAGTCCTTTCTTCCTGACGGTTTGAAGGTACTCGAAGTACCCGACAGGGCCTGAGTAGCCCGGCGCTTTGGGTAATGGGTCTGCCGCGGCAGTATAGATCCAGATGTCAGCCTTGGGATCAGAGTAATCCTCGCTAAACTGAATCGCAGTGGTCATGTCCATGACCTGACGAACAGTGGCGTCTCCAAAACCACTCTGGGCTAATTCGGGAATGACCTTTGCGACCTTGGCGGCATCATCGAGTGCCCCTTCTGTGACCAGTATTTCAGCCAACAGTCCCGTCAACGATTTGGTCATAGACATCGCGGCATGCTGTCCTGTTGCATTCAGGCAACCACTGTATCGCTCATAGACGATTTTCCCTTTATGCAGGATGAGCACGCCGTCAGTGTAGTTCGCAGCAAGAGATTCCTTCCATGTCATACGCTGATCGCTACCGATGGGGGTAAAGCTCACGGTGTCAATTCTCTCGTCAAGAGCGTACTGCAGAGGGACGGGTGCGCCAACCCCCCGACTGACCTGTTTCGTCGGCAGCAGTTCTCGAATGTGACACACGGTCCACCGCAGCTTGGGGAAGCTGAAGAAATTTGCCTGCGGATGCATGATCAGCTTGTCGTCCGGAGGTGGGGAGCCTTGCATCCAGCCCAATGCTACAGGGTCGCTTGAGCTGTAGTCCGGACCATAGTCGGCCGCCAAGATGGACGCGGCTGGCACAAAACAGCAGGCGACAAGCCATATTGACAGGATGCGACAAGTGATCACTTAAAAAGTCCTCTGGGATTAGAGTTCGAAATCACTATGAATTATAACACTCAGGATTAAACGATGTGTTTGTCAAGCGGGGTTGGGGGTATTCCGGGCTATTGGATAGCAAGAAAAAGGCCCCTGCGCCTTTCGGCGCAGGGGCCTTCGCTAAAAAACAGCTGAGGCACGGCCCCCTTGGCACGTGTCGGGGGCTTGTTATCTCAACCCCGCACTATTGTTTCGCCGCCACTTCAACCCGGGCGACGGCCATATCGACGACCGGCAGCAGCGGGACTTCGGTAAGCCCGTAAACCGCCTGCAGGTCAATCTTGTCAGCGGCACTGGCCAGCAGTTTTTCGGCGATCTGCTGATCGGCCTGGCGATAGCGCAGCTTGGCCTCAATCAGCAGCGTCCCCTTGACCTGCGCGCCGGAAAGCCCGTAATAGACATCCTTGTAACCCTTTGGTGGAATCGTGTCGTGGCGCGAGAAAGCGGTAATGACCCACGGGTCCAGCGCGAAATGAAGGTCGGCGCCCATCCCGTCAGAGTTAAATTGTCTTACATTTTCAGGCAATTGACCGGACCCTTCCATCACACCACTCTGGTAAAGAAGTTCTCCCTGCTCGTTCCGGGCACTGATCTCCAGCCACATCTGCCGGATATTGGTCAGCGAGGTCGGCAGGTTGTGACCGGCCCGCAGATTCCTCACCCGGACTTTAAGCTCCGCCAGAACTCCATCGCGGTAGAGAGGAGACACTTCGAGTTCTGCTGCGGCCTGGAGGCGCTTGACGGCCATCTCGTACTTATTCTGCAGGTTGGCCGCCAGTTCGGCATCACCCGACTTTTCTGCCGCCGCCTTGGCAAGTGCGTAAAGCAGGTAGTTGGCACCGTTGAAATAATGCCGGTACTCTCCCTTGCCGGGCTTGCGGAAGCTGTCTGCCGCCTGGAGGAACGTCTCCGTTTCCACCATGTGACAGTCCTGGCAATGAATGTTGTTCTGGGCATAGGGCCCATGTTTCCATTCCAGGTAAGTTGCTTCCAGCGGGAAATGGGCATCATAATGATAGACCTGATGGCAGCCTGCACAAAGGTCGGCCTGCTTATGCAAAGGTGACTCCTCGCACTTGTGGAACCCCATGCCGCACTCCTCATCCGGGGCAAACGGCCCACGCTTGGCAGGCATCGGCCCGTCAGCGGTCTCGATCCCGGGACGCAGCACCAGCGACCCGTTTTCCGGCTCGTGCGAGGGGGTTTCCCAGTGAGTGGTTCCGACCACAGAGTGACAGACATCACAGGAAACACCGGCCAGGGCCATTTCGCTGAGGCCGTCAAGCCCGGGCCGGGTCAATTCGCCGGTCACCACCCCTGCCGCGCTGTGGCAGCCTTCGCACTGGCGGGTCACATCATGACCGGCCTTTTTGTAGGCCAACAGCAGCTCACCCTGGTACACCGGGTCAACCAGGGCCAGCGCATGCACCGAGCCGCTCCATTCCTCAAACTGCTGAGGATGACAGCCGGAACAGACCGAAGGCGGATTAAAATCGACCCCTGACGATTGATAAGTGAAGAGTGATGGATAAAACGGGAACTTGTCATGATCGACGGGAAACACATCTGCTCCGGCGAACCCCACGGAGACCGTAAAAAGGGACAGCAACAGGCAAACAGCAGGCACACGCAGACAGAACATACTCTCTCCTTTGATGCGAAAAAGATTCATCGTTTCTACGGTTAATAATCGTACTATAGCAGAAAAAACAAGTTCCTTGTCAACCACGGGAGCGCGGCTGGAGAAAAATTATCTGGCCGACCCATTCTGCAGAGATCAGAACAAATCTTCCCGGTAATCGGGAATTTCATTGTACCAGTCAGGGTGGAGCCGGGCCTGAGTGACGGCCTGCTCGGCGGTCTCGATCAACCGTTGCCGGTCCTTCGGGTAGGTCCCTGCCAGGGCCAGCAGGTTGGAGACATGGTTGGACCGCAGAATCGTTCGCTGCGGCTGCAGCTGTCGGACAATCGCCAACGATTCCTCGAGAATCTGGCCGCGGGTCAGCGGGGTGATCATCCGGAAAAACTCGTCATTGTGGCGCTGAAACAGGGTCAGCAGCGAAAAGTATTCCGGCGACAGCCGGTTGATCCAGTCAGCGGTCGCCGCCGCATGGCGGGAACTCCCGGCGGCGCCGGCCAAGCCGAGAATTGCCGTGACAGACAGCTTGAGGCCTGCGGCCTGGGCTTTGCGACAGAGGGTCAGCATCTCCTCTGGCGCATATCCCTTGTTCACCAGCGCCAGAGTCGCCGCATCACCACTCTCCAGACCGAAGTAAAGGATGCGCAGTTTGTTCTCGTGCAACACCTCCAGCTCCTGCCGGGTCTTGCTGGTCAGGCTTCCCGGTGACGCGTAAGCGGCAAACCGGGTCAGTTGAGGAAACGCGGCCTGCATCCGGGTGAGAATCTCAACCAGCCCCTCCTGCGGGTAGACCAGGGCATCCCCGTCCGCAAGAAAAACCCGCCGCACATGCTGACGATGGGCGGCCGGTACAGCCTCGATCTCGGCACAGACATCTGCCACGCTGCGCAACCGGAACCGCTTCATCTTGTACATGCCGCAGAAACGGCAGTGATTCTGCGAACAGCCGACGGTGATCTGAAAAATCAGGCTGCCCGCTTCTGACGGCGGGCGGAAAACCGGTTCTGCATAGTTGAAATAATACAAGGGAGCTCCCTAACGGCTCGCGAGCTACGCGGTCTCTCGCTTTCGCTGTTCGATACGGCGCAACTGGCGGCGGGCTTCATCGGCCAGCTCTTCACTTTCGGCCAGATCCAGTGCGGCGAGGAAATAATGGTAGGCGCTGGTCGCATGCCGGGGCTGGGCAACCAGGGCGTACCCGGCTCCCAGGTAGGCACGCGCCAAGCCCGGATCGGTCTGCCGTTCGGCGATGAATCGGCGAAACAGGCTGAGCGCCGCCGGATAATCGCGCTCCTGCAGCAGGTATCCGCCGATCGTCAAAACGTCCGCCCCCGGCACCTGCTGCCGCTGGCTGCGCTCCTTAAAACCCAGGTAACAGAGGCTGGCGGCGGCCAGGTCGCCGCCGGCGATGGTCGACCCGACCGTCGCCGGCGTGCAGGGTTGGGTATCGGACGAAGATCGCCCCCCCGCTCCACCCAGCAGCCCGGCACCGTACTCAGCCGTGACGGCAAGGCCCAATCCGGCAACGAACCCGCCGATATGCGCACCGTGGGCCACCCCTCCCGCCCCGCCCCCCTGGAGCACAAACGGCAGCAGGTTGTCGATCAGCAGGTAGAAAGCGAGGACGATCCGCGCGGGAACCATCAGGGTGGTCATCAGGAAGGGGAAGAGAAAGAAGAAACAGCGCACCCGGTTGCGCGGAAACCAGAGGTAGTAACAGCCGAGCACGCCGGAGATGGCCCCGGATGCGCCGACCAGGGGAATCTGTGAATCGGGAGAAAAGAGGGAAAAAAACAGGGTCGCCGCGATGCCGAAAAAAAGATAGCTGCCCAGGTAGCTGAGCCGACCGAGGCGGTTCTCTACATTGTCGCCGAAGATCCAGAGGAACAGCATGTTGCCCGCCAGATGGAGAAAACCGCCATGCAGAAAGAGTGAAGTGAACAGGCTGACAAGGGAGAACTCAGCGGAGCGGAAGCCGAAACGATAGACGAGCAGATCATAGGCGCTCAGATAGTGCAGGATATCTTCCGCGGCAACCGGCCCCTGGGCCCCCAGTGTGCGCAGATATTCCAGCAGCAGCGGATCCTGGAGATCGGGCTCCATCATCGAAAAAGGCAGGGTCACCAGCAGATAAACGGCAACATTGACCCCGATCAGGACATAGGTGACCAATGGGGTCCCTGGCGGGTTCGGGCTGTCTCCAACAGGAAAGATCATTCGATGTCCAGGGGGAAGAGGATTAAGTCCTGACAGTTTAACATCGCGAATGGGGTCCGCACAAACGGGGAGAAGAGATCGGCTCTCCCGCGATAAATCCTTCGGCATGACAACGGCCTGCAGACACCTGTTGCATCCGGCCTCGTGCAGAGACCTCGCCTTGGCTCCGGGCGGCACGCAAGATCCATTTGACAAAGTCCAGCAAGACGGTTAACAATGCACTAACCGCGATTTCTAACAGGTTGCTTTCGTGACAGAAATTCCGTTCATACCGTCGCCGGCCAAGGCGCAAGATCAATAAAATTCGGGGGAATCATGAGCGAGCTGGTCCAAAGTCTTGAAAAGAGCGTGGAATTTCTCAGGACCCGATATCCTGATGGCAACCCACTGCTCACCTGCCTGGAAACCCAGCTGAACAAACTGAAGGCCCGAAAAGCCCGGATTGCCGAGAAGTCCCTCACCAAACACATCCCGGCAGAAAGCACATGCTGCAATCGGCTGGAGGAGTGCGCCTTCTTCGAGGATATGCAGCACATTGATGAGCTTTCCGACGTGCTCCAGGAATTCATCACCGTCTATTGCTGCGGACCGGCGAAAGCAAGCTGCTACCGGTTGAAATACCTGAAAGAGCATGGATGCCCAACGACCGCCAAGCTCTCCCCTGCGGGAGATGACTATTCAAAATACCTGTAACCTCGAGCCCGCCCGTCAAGCCCACCGTCACTCCCGCACGGTCAGCGGCCTGGTCAGATCGACACCGGGCAGAACCTGGTTGAGGACGACCTGCAGCTGCTCCGCGGCAAAGGGCTGCAGGCCCGCTCCCGGGTGACGCACGGCACTGCTGGCAATCACCCCCCTCAGGCGGAAAATCTCCTTGCGGACGGCAATCCCCGGTTGCTGCTCGAAAACAATCAGCGGCAGGAAGCGCTGATAGATGGCTGCGACCCGCTCAGGCTGCCGGTCACGCATCGCCTTGACCATCGCCATCAGGACTTCGGGAAAGGCGAAACCGGTCATAAATCCGCTGCTGCCGCTGAGCAGGTCGAAGAGGCCGTAGAGAGCTCCCAGCCCGGTGAGGATCGGCACCTTTCGTTCCGTCATCCCCTCGAGCAAAAGCCTGGTTTTAGGGGGGGTCGGCACACTCTCCTGCTTGAAACAGGCAACCTGTGAAATCTCCTGGACCAGGCGCAGCAGCAGGGGGACCGGCATCTGCACCTGGGTCGAGGCGGGATGGTCCTGCACCACGATCGGCAGCGAGATCCCCTCGGCGACCTGCCGGTAATACTGGTAAATACGCTCCTCGTTGTGCCCCGGTTCCTGCGAAGGCGTCACCATGACCGCCGCCGCGCCCAGCTCCTCGGCCATCTGGCTGAGCTCGCGGGTCGCCAGGGTCCCCTTATGGCTGGTCCCGACGACGATCGGCAGCCTCCCTTCGGCGGCGGTGACCGCTGTCCTGATCGCCAGTTCACGTTCCCGGTCGGTGACCCGGTTCGACTCACCGAGGACACCGAGGATCGTCACGCCATCCACGCCGAGCTCAGCCATGAACCTGACTAACCGGTCGAATGACTCCAGGTCAAGTTGCCCATCTTCCATAAAGGGTGTCACCAGGATCGGAAAAACCCCCTCGAAATTGACAGCAGAATTCATCTTTTTCTCCTCGGAAAGTGCGGACCTCTGGGGTTAGGATTACAGGCGGCATCAGAGCAGTGCTGCGGGATGAGCCTCGTGAAGCGCAGGGTCCAGGCCAGGCGGCATGGTCGGTTGCCTCCGGCAGATCCTGTCACTGACGACAGATTTCCGCTTCAGTATAGCATATCGGCCGAAACAACCTGACAAGTCTCCGGGTAGTTTCCAGGCAAAAAACACCCCGTCCCGGAAGAGGTCGGGACGGGGCAAAACGCGTGGGAGAGAGGCTTCCACGCGGAGTCTTGCGAATCTTTTCTAGCCGAGCAGCATCATTGCCAGTGCGTAACCAATCAACGTGGCACAGAGGACCCCGACCAGGCCGGGCATCATGAAACTGTGGTTGAAGTACCACCTGCCGATCTTGGTGGTGCCGGTGGTATCGAAGGCCACGGTTGCGATATCGGACGGATAATTCGGAATGAAGAAGTAACCGTAGCAGGAGGGCATGATCCCGATCAACAACGCCGGAGAGAGGCCCAGACCCAGACCGACCGGCAGCATCATCCGACAGGTGGCCGCCTGGCTGTTGATCACGATCGAAACTACGAACATCGCCAGAGCAAAGGTCCAGGGGTAAGCGTTGACCATCTCGGTGATGCTCCCCTTGAAGGCCGGCATGGCGAACTTGAAGTAAGTATCACTCATCCAGGCGATACCGAAGATGGCGATCGCCGCGACCATCCCCGACTTGAAGACCACGCCCTCAGGCACTTTGGACGCCTTGGTCTTGGTCACCAGCAGGATAATCCCGCCGAACGCCAGCATCATCATCTGGATAATGACCGACATCTTGATCGGCTTATCCCCTTCGGCCAGGGTGCGGATTTCCGGAACCATGGCAATCACCACGATCACCGCCAGCGCAAGGATGAACAGCAGCACAGAGTTGCGTGCCGAACTCGGCAACTGTTCATCAAGAGTCGTTGCGGTGGTCTCTTCAATCCGCTTTTTCCAGACCGGGTCCTGCAGACGTTTCTGGTAGTCAGGATCATCCTCCAGTTCGACACCACGACGCATGCTGTAGAGCGACATGGCGATAACCCCAAGCAGGGTCGCCGGAATAGTGACTGAAAGGATCGAGACCAGAGTAATTTTATCCGAGATCCCGGAAAGTTGAGACAAGTAGTACACCACGGCGGCAGAGATCGGGCTGGCGGTAATTCCCATCTGCGCAGCAACCGACGAAGCCGCCATCGGCCGTTCCGGGCGGATCCGGTTTTTCAAAGCCACGTCTCCAATGATCGGCATGATCGAATAAACCGCGTGCCCGGTCCCGAGCATGAAAGTCATGGTATAGGTGACCAGGGGACCAAGGATGGTGACCATTTTCGGCTTGGAGCGGAGCAACCGCTCTGCAACCTGGAGCATGTATTTGAGGCCACCGGCCGCCTCGAGAATCGCAGCACAAGTGACAACCGCCAGGATGATCAGCATGACGGTGATCGGCGGGCTGGTCGGGGGCATCTTGAATAAGAACACTTCGATGGCCAGCCCGATCCCCGAAATAACCCCGAGACCGATGCCACCATAACGACTGCCCAGATAGAGCATCAACAGCAGAAAGAGAAACTGAATGTACAGCATGGCGAGACTCCTTAGGTAAGTTGGTTAACGTCTTGGCGACGTAACGGAAAATACTTAAGGGGACCCTAAACCAGCTCAAACATGCTGTATATATAACGGATTTAAAAAGGATTTATTCTTTTGTGCTGATTGTGGTGATTGTGCTCACGCTGACAAAAACAGCCAGTTAACGGTTGCGCAGATAGCGCCGTTCAGGCCGCCCGACAACACCGTAGATAAGATCGGCTCTCAGGAACCCTTCCGTGGCGAGAAATTCCAGATACCGCCGTGCCGTTGAACGGCTGATGCCGACCCTGTTGCCGACCTCTTCGGCGTTAAGATCGGTCAACTGAGTGTCATCGAACACCTTGCGCACTTTAGTCAGGGTCAGGGCATCGATCCCCTTGGGGATCGCTCCACTGCAGGACTCGCTGGCGCGTTGGGCATGGAGCAGCCGGTCGACATCCTTCTGGTTCAGCGCCCCGCCGCTCTGCAGGCGACTGAAGTAATCATAATATTTCTGCAGCGCTTCCTCGAAACGTGGGAAGTAGACCGGTTTGATAATGTAATCGAATACCCCGCCACGTAGAGCGTCCTGCAGCGACGCCATCTCGCGGGCGGCCGTAATCAGGATCACATCGCAGGGCTGTTCTCCGGCCCGGATACTGCGCAGCAGATCCATACCGTTGCCTTCGGGAAAGAAGAGATCGAGCAGGACCAGGTCAGGCTGGAGGATTCCGACCATTTCGGCGGCATCGGCTATGCAGTGAGCAACCCCGACCACTTCGAACTCCGGCAATTTTTCGACAAACCGCTGATGCAGTTCGGTAATCCGCATATCATCTTCCACGACCAAAACTCTGACCTTCGAGATCCTCATGGAATTCCTCCTCAGCGTTTGGGAATAATCACCGTAAACAGGGCACCGCCCAGTTCCCCGGCGGAAAAAGTGATCTGTCCGCCGAGACTCTCAACGGCGCGTTGCACCAGCGCCAGACCGGTCCCCCGCCCGCTCCCCTTCTTGGTGGTTACCCCGGTCTCGAAGAGATGCTCAGCGATCTGCGGTGCGATGCCATTCCCCGAATCTTCGACCTCAACGATCAGGTCCGGCCCCAGATCTGTCAGGTAAAGCCTGACCAGACGCTCTGCACCCTTCTCACGCACGGCATCGAAGGCATTATCCAGCAGGTTGCCGAGGATTGTCACCAGTGGCTCCCGCTCCATCTCCGGGGGCAGATCGGCAAAGGAATTCTGCGGGTCGAATTCAAGTTCGATCTTCAGCTCGCAGGCCCGATTGTACTTGCCCAGAATCACGCCCGCAACCACCGGATCAGGAACAGCATCTGCCAGGTTACGGATCAGTTGCTGGTAGCCGCTGGCTTCGTTGATCACCAAGTCGAGTGCTTCCTGCTGCGCACCCAACTGCAACAGGCCGGCGATGGTATGCATTTTGTTGGAATACTCGTGGGTCTGCGCCCGCAACAGCTCCGAATACTCCTGTGCGTGTGACAGTTCGCGCGCCAATCGGTCCAGTTCATCCTTGGGCCGGAAACTGGCAACCATTCCGCCCGCTTCCGATCCGAGCGGCAAAACACTGACGATCATCGGTCGGTTCAGCAGAACCATTTCCCGGTCCAGTACTTTTTCTCCCGCCGCCAAAGCCTGGGCCAGATCGGGAGAAGAGCAGACATCCTTCAACGGTTGCCCTTTTAAATTCTTATCGAAATCATCCCCCAGATACTTGCGCGCCGCGGTATTGACAAAAGAAAGTATGCCCTCGCCATTTACCGCGATAATGCCTTCGCGGATCGCTCCGATAATCGCATTACGTTCGTGAAACAGGGCGGCGATCTCATGAATCTCCAGCCCCATAATGGCCCGTTGCAGTCCACGGGCGATGACGGTAGCCCCAACGACTCCAAAAAGCAGCACAATCCCGACATAGCCGAGGATCTCCAGTTGTTTGTCATGAATCATCGAGTCGATATTGCTGATCAGATAACCGACAGCGACAAAACCGATGATCTGTCCAGCATTATCCCGCAGTGGCACAATGCCACGCAGCGAGGGGCCGAGGGTTCCAACCGCCTCCGAGGAGTAGGAACGCCCCTCATGCAGGGCCGGGCCTAAATCACCACCAACAAAGTGTTGCCCTATCTTTTCCGGGTCAGGGTGGGAGAAACGGATTTCATCTTTATCGCCAACCACAACATATTCAGCCCCGGTGGCTAAACGGATCGCTTCGGCGACCATCTGCACTGCTGTCGCATCCCGTACCAGCAAGCCGGCACGAATCTGCTGATTGATCGCTACCGACTCGGCCACTTCCAACGCTTTCTGGCCAATCTGTTCACGCAGCAGCTTCTCCGCAGAATCGGAAAAAAGCGCCCCGATCAGACTGACCAGCAGAATCAGCAGAAGGGTCACCAGCAGGCTCAACTTGGCCTGCAGACGACGCGGCAAGCAACGATCAATCAGATGATAAAATGGCAAGCTCTGACTCCTGGCGTATGCGGGCAATCGGAATGTGGCAGAATGAATTCCCTGTCTATAGCATCAGTCTAGCGACCCGGCCGGGCTTAACAACCAGGGATAGAGATCGTGCGTGATCGAATCGGTCCTCATTATTGCTGCCATTCTACGAAAACGGCAGGAAAATAACATCCTGCCCCCTCTCAACCCGGAGGGGCAAGAAATTCAACCCGCAAAAATCAACTCGACAGGAAGGAAGCTGCCGGCATAGGTGCAGCAGTCCTGTGGTTGTGGCTGGTGTCCAGATGTGAGAATGAACGCCATCCGCAGGTCACGGACTGGACGCATGGGGCGAATGACTCAGGCCAGCCGCAGCTCGCAGTATTCGTAGCACTCCCCGGTCCCGAACCAGTCATCGAAGCTGGCAAGCCGCTCGCCGCCAAGGCAGAGAAAGTTTTTCAGCGAACCGTTCCCGCGGAAGTGGCCGCCGACCCGGGAAAAACCGGCGCTGCCGGCAGCCTCGAGGAAATGCTGCAGCATCCGCTTGCCCACCCCCTGCCCCTGGAACTGCGGCATGGCAACGATATTAAACAGGTAGATCAGGTTCGCGCAGCCGGTTTCCAGTTCACCCAGACGCAGCAGGCGCTGCTGCTCCAGGCAAGGGGGGAACCCGACCACGTTGCCGGCATACTCCCCATGGCAGCGGGAGACAAAAGCCAGGCTGCCGGGACGGGAAACCGCCTCCAGGTAGCTTTTCGAGTCTTCACGGATATTCTCCGGGAAAATCTCCTCGGATGCCATGACGTCAGCTTCATGCTCATGGTAATTCCGGCTGGTCAGCGGGGTAAACTCAAGCATTGCCCGTCTCCTGCGCCGGCAAAGAGGGGTCATAATAGCAGCTGCTGATCGAAACCGGGGCCGCCTCGCCACGACTTACCGCCTCCAGCGCGAGCCGCTGCTCTGCCGGGAGCAACTCTGCCAGCGGCTGCCCCTGCTGACAGTAAAGCGGGTACGCCGCTGCCAGCTGAGCATCCCATTCGGCCGCGCAGTGCAGCAGGTCGTCCGGCATCACCCGGGTGCGGGCACAGCCTTCCTCGGGAAAACAGTCGAACGGCTCGATGATGTTAAAACAGCCGTAGTCATTGGTGATCTCCTCCCCGGCAGCGATGTCGCGGACCGCGATTTCTCCTCCGTAAGGGGTCACCAGGCAGTTCGCCCGGAAGCTGTGGTTGATATAGCGGGTATTGTCCCAGCAGAATACCCAGCGCCCCTTCCGGTTGAGAAAACAGTAGCGTTCGAGAATCTGCTGGTAGACCGGTTCCAGCGCCCGAACCTCAGCCTCTGAGAAGGTCCGGTCGAAGCGGTCCTGCACCCAGACCAGGGTTCCTTTCGGGATCAGGCACGTGGCAAAAACACCGCTGCCAATGTGTGGATTGATGAAACGGACTTCGGTATCGGGGTGCAGCATCGGTTCGGCATATCCTCCGGAAAAGAGACGGCAGCGGTGCCGGGCGGCATCAAGGAAACCTGGAGGGGGAGAACTCTGACTCGGATCCTGCCGTAATAAAACGGCTAATACAGCCTGCCGAAGAAAAAGTCAATGCAGATTTAACGGGGGCCGCTGCAGTAAAAAACCCCGTTCCGGGAGAAGCTCCGGAACGGGGCAAAGCATGTGGCACAGGCGTATCCCACAGGTAAAGCAGAGGGCTATCGGGTTATTGTCTGTTCTTCAGTGCTTCCGCCAGCAACTCGATGGTGTGCCGGGCGGCGACATTCATCTCCCGCTTCTCCAGGCCACCACGGATCTGCATCATGCAGCCCGGGCAGTCCATCGCCACGCACTCCGCGCCGCTCGCTGCGACATCCTGCAGCTTGTCGCCGAGAATCCGCTTGGCAATATCGGGATGGCTGGTCAGCGAGTAGGACCCGCCGAAGCCGCAGCACCGGTCGGCGTGGGCCATCTCGACCAGCTCGTGCCCGGAGGTCGCGATCAGCCGCCGCGGCTCTTCCCAGACCCCGGCGCCCCGTTTGAGGTGACAGGAGTCGTGATAGGTGACCTTGCGCCGCTCGGCCAGGCCCTTGAAGGCATCGGCTGCGCCGAGCTGGTTGGTGATAAATCCGGCGGCATCGACGGTGATCTCGGCGAGGCGCTCGGCCCTGGCCGCCCAGGCGGGATTGTCTTTGAGGTGCTCGACGAAATCGCGCTGCAGCGCCATGGTGCAGGTCGGGCAGGTGGTCAGGACGAAATCGGGATCATCCGCGAGCATCGCTTCGACATTCTGCTTGGCAAGTTCGACGGCGGTCTCCTTGTCCCCCGAGTAGAGGGCCGGGACGCCGCAACAGTTCTGCCCCTTGGCGTAGCTGACCTGGACATTGAGGTGATTCATCACCGTCACCAGGTCTTCGCCCAGCTCGGGGTAGAGAAAATCGTTGGCGCAACCGCCGAAGAAACCGACCCTGTAGCGTGGGTTGTCAAGCCGCTGAGGAAGCTTGTCGAAGATGTCCCGCACCGGTTTTTCGGCTACCGCCGGCAGGGTCCGCCACTCGGTCAGGCCGGAAAAAAACAACGGCAGATGGCGGATCGACCGCTCGCCGCGGGTGACCGGTTTCTGCAGCAGGCTGGCCGCACGGAGCAGGCTGTGGAACAGCTTGCGGTTGCGCATCACCTTGCGGAACACCAGGGTCTTGCCGGCCCCCAGCCCTTCTTCTTCGCCGATGGTCTCGCGCAGGCCGAGAATGATCTCCTCGAGGTCGATATTGGAAGGGCAGACGGTCACGCAGGAGCGGCAGCCGATACAAGCGCGCACGATCTCCGCGGCATTGTCCAACCCGTGAAAAAAAGCGGTGAGGATAATCCCGATGGCGCCGATATAGATATGGCCGAAGACATGTCCGCCGACGGTCTGGTAGACCGGACAGACATTGGCACAGGCGCCGCAGCGGACGCAGCGCAGGGCATCCCGACAAGCGGGTGAAGCAGCAAGGGCGCTGCGCCCGTTGTCGAGCAGGACAATATGCAGATCCTTCTCGCCGGCGGAACCCGGCACCGCGCCGCGAATCCAGGTGACGTAGCTGGTCAACAGCTGTCCGGTCGCGTTCTTCGGCAGGATGCGGACCACCCTGGCGGCATCCTCCAGGGTCGGAACGATCTTCTCGACCCCGACCAGAACCACGTGGGTCTGCGGCAGGGTACTGGCCAGCCGGGCGTTCCCCTCGTTGGTCACCAGCGCAATGCCGCCGGTCTCAGCGACGGCGATATTGGCCCCGGTGATCCCTACCTCGGCATCAAAGTAGCCCTGGCGCAGCTGGTCGCGGGCGACCTTGACCAGATGTTCAATCTCGGCCGGTTCCGGGCGACCGGTCTCTTTGCTGAACAGTTCGGCCACCTCTTCCTTGAACATGTGGATGGCCGGCATGACCATGTGGCTGGGACGCTGTCCGGCCAGCTGAATAATCCATTCGCCGAGATCGGTCTCCAGCGCGCGGACTCCCGCGTTTTCCAGCGCAACGTTGAGGTGCGTCTCCTCGCTCGCCATGCTCTTGCTCTTGACCGCGAGCTTGGCCCCCTTCCGCCTGGCCAGGTCGGCGATATAGCGGTTGGCATCCGCGGCGGTCGCCGCGCGATAGACCGTCGCCCCTGCGGCTTCTGCGTTGCTGATGAATTCATCGACGTAGAGGTCAAGGTTGTCCCTCACCCGGTCCTTCATCGCGGCGATTTCCTGACGCATCGCCTCGAAATCGTAGCCGCTGAACGCCTTCTCCCGCGCCAGCAGGTAGGCGTCACCGAACTGGTGAAGTGCCTGCTGCAACTTGGGCGTCGCCAGCGCCTGGTCGATTCTAGCCCGATATTGTTTGCTGCGTTGTTTACTCATATCCGCTCCGTGAGGAGAAAGGAAAACCGCTCCGCTTTAATGTCCAGGCCTGACGCCCGGAGCGCTGTCCCGCGCGTTACATTTCCAGCAGGTCGTCCGACAAGCCCGGGACCAGCAGAATATGCAGCTCACTGGGCCCGTGCACCCCGATCGTCAACACCCGCTCAATATCTGCGGTCCGGCTGGGGCCGGTGATGTAAGCGACATAATTGCGCGAAGCGCGCTGATGCATGGCCCGCATCGGGGCAACGGCGACCAGGCTGTCGGCCAGAATTTTCCGCGGGTCGAGCAGCGCGAAGTGCCGCTCGGGGAGCGTCGTCGCCAGGCGGATATCCTCTTCGGTGCTCTCCAGCACGAGAGTGCCGGTGTCAGCCAGGGCAAAGTTCACCCCGGTCAGACCGGCCGCGGCAGTCTTACCCGCCTCGCGGAGATGGCTGCTGACCACCTCAAGCCCCTGCTGCTGCAGGCGCTCCGGCAAACCATGACGTTGTCCCGACGGGAAGTCCGGCAGCATAACCGCCCCTCCCGCATGCCGGGCAAGATATATCAGGGCCTGCTCCAAGTCCGGAAAAGAGACGACCTTGCTGCCGACATTTTCGGCGGCGGTGGAAAATGCGGCGACGTATTGTGCCTGATCAGTCATCAATAAATCCTTTTCAAAATTGGTCTTACCAATTACCCTAAAAGGTCATTCGGCTCAAGTCAAGTTTAAAAAATAACATTGTTTTCATGTTGTACATCCGCTGACCCCAAAGGGGGGAGGCTGAACATCGGAACGGTCTCTGCCTTCACTGTAGCGAAAAGATTTGCATCGGCAACTTGCGTTTCGTGAAAAGTATGGTTCCATCTACAAAGGGCAGGAAACGTTTCGATCCATCGGTGGATCAATTGACCCACTCTTGAATCATACCCAAACATCTGTTTTTTAATGATAAAATTTCCGGATTTTCGATTTTGATCCATAAAAGAGTCAACCGCTGTCGGCAAAAACGTTCGGCCCACGGCTAACCCCCCGGATCTAGGTCTTTTTTCAAAACGGAACGATCTTTGCTCTAGCTGAATAGACCCACACACAAGATGGAGGATACAGATGAAAGACATATTTGTCGTCGACGCGTTGCGCACCCCGTTCGGTTCATTCGGCGGGAGCCTCTCGGACGTCCCGGCCCCCGGACTGGCGGCCCAGGTCATCAGCGCCCTGCTGGATCGTCATGGCCTCTCTGGCGACCTGATTGACGAGGTCATCCTTGGCCAGGTCCTCCAGGGCGGCAGCGGCCAGGCCCCGGCCCGTCAGGCGATGCGCCAGGCCGGCCTGCCGGACAGCGTTCACACCATGACGATCAACAAGGTCTGCGGCAGCGGGCTGAAGGCGCTGATGCTGGCAGCTGATGCGATTCAGCTCGGGCATTCAGGCATGGTCCTGGCCGGAGGCATGGAGAACATGTCGCTGGCCCCCTACCTGCTCCCCAAGGCCCGCTTCGGTCAGCGGATGGGCAACGGAGAAGTGCTCGACCTGATGATCCATGACGGCCTGCAGGACCCCTACTCGGATCGTCACATGGGCGTCATCACCGAAGCCTGGATCGCCATGCACGGCATCAGCCGGGAAGAGCAGGATGAGTTCGCCGCCCGTTCCTACCGCCTGGCGCAGACCGCTCTCGACAGCATGACATTCACCGATGAACTGGTGCCGGTGATCAAGCAGTCGCGCAAAGGTGAGGTCCGTATCGACATTGACGAAGAGCCGTTCAGGGGGGATATCGACAAGCTGCCCTCGCTGCGCCCGGTGTTCGGCAAGGACGGAAGCATTACCGCAGGCAACGCCTCGACCATCAACGACGGCGCCGGGGTTGTCCTGCTGGCGGATGCGCAAAGCATCGCAAAGCACAAGCTGCAGCCGAAAGCCAGACTGGTCGCGTCGGCAACCCACAGCATCGACCCCGGCCTGTTTGCCGAAGCTCCGGTAGGAGCGATCCGCAAATGTGCCGAGCGGGCCGGCGTGCCCCTGGACAAGATCGATCTGTTTGAGATCAACGAGGCCTTTGCCGCGGTTCCGGTCCTGGCGGCGAAGCAGCTTGCGATTCCGCTGGAGAAAATCAATGTCAACGGCGGCGCGGTGGCACTCGGCCACCCTATCGGGGCCAGCGGTGCCCGCCTTGCAATAACAGCAGTCCGTGAGATGCGGACCCGCAGCGCGCAGTACGCCATGACTTCGCTTTGCATCGGCGGGGGCGAAGCGGTCGCGGCACTGTTTGAACGGACCTGACAGGCGGTTCCGGCACTACGCCAGCGCCATTACCCAGTGATGGCCAACCCGGAACACGACGGCAAGCAATCGTGCCGTTTGGCTTTTTCTGCAACAGGGCCCGGGCCCTGCCGGGCGGACTCAACGACCATAGTCTCCCAGCGGCGAATTGATATTTACCGGGGTTTGCGGCGAACCGTAATTTCTCACCTATTGAACCGAAAAGGGAACCAGACATGAAACCGATCTTTACCGACGCAGCCAGGGCCCTCGAAGGCCTGACCCATGACGGAATGACCATCGCCGCCGGCGGATTCGGCCTGTGCGGCATCCCCGAACAGCTGATCATTGCCCTGCGCGACAGCAAGGCCAAGGACTTGACCGTGGTCAGCAACAATGCCGGAGTTGATGATTTCGGCCTCGGCCTGCTGCTGCAGACCCGGCAGATCAAGAAGATGATCTCCTCCTATGTCGGCGAAAATGCCATTTTCGAGCAGCAATTCCTCAGCGGCGAACTGGAACTGGAACTCACCCCGCAGGGGACCCTGGCTGAAAAGCTGAGAGCGGGCGGGGCGGGGATTCCCGCCTTCTTCACCCGCACCGGCTTCGGCACCACCCTGGCCGAAGGCAAGCCGACGCACACGTTCGGCGACAAGGAATATGTCATGGAGGAGGGCATCGTCACCGACCTGGCGCTGGTTAAAGCCTGGAAGGCCGACAAGGCCGGCAACCTGCTGTTCCGCAAGACCGCCCGCAATTTCAACCCGCTCTGTGCCAAATCAGGGAGGATCTGCGTGGTCGAGGTCGAGGAGGTGGTCGAGGTCGGTGGTCTCGACGCCGACCAGATCCACCTGAGCGGCAACTACGTCGATCGCATTCTGCTCAACCCGTCCCCGGAGAAGGTCATCGAACAGCGCACCCTGGCGGGAGCGACCACCCTCAAGGGGTTTTCTCCGCAGCGGGAATGGATGGCCAGACGCGTCGCCCAGGAGTTTTCCGACGGCATGTACGCCAACCTCGGGATCGGCATGCCGACCCTGGTCTCCAACTACCTGCCGGACAATATCGAAGTGGTGATGCAGTCGGAGAACGGGCTGCTCGGAATCGGGCCCTTCCCCACCGAAGACCAGGTCGATGCCGATCTGATCAATGCCGGCAAACAGACCGTCACCGAACTGCCGGGCAGCAGCTATTTCGACAGCGCCGACTCCTTCGCAATGATCCGCGGCGGTCATGTCGACCTGTCGGTGCTGGGTGCCATGCAGGTCTCCGCAACCGGCGACCTGGCTAACTGGATGATTCCCGGCTCGATGGTCAAGGGGCCCGGAGGCGCCATGGACCTGGTCTCCGGAGTGAAGAAGATCATCATCATGATGGATCACTGCGCCAAGAACGGCAGCCCGAAAATTCTCGAAGAGTGCAGCCTGCCGCTGACCGGAAAGAACGTGGTCGACATGATCGTTACCGAACTGGCGGTCTTCACCGTCGACGAAAAGCAGGGCCTGACCCTGACCGAACTCCCCCCCGGCTCCACCCTCGAATCCGTCAGGGAGAAGACCGGCTGTCCTTTCGCCGTCGCCAACAACCTCAAACAGTGGCAGGAGTAAATCATGTCTCAACGCATTGCAGTCGTTACCGGAGCATCAAGCGGCATCGGCCTGGCTGTCGCCCAGGCCCTGGCCGCAAATGGAGATAAGGTGGTCCTGGCGGACATCAACGAGGCCGCCGGAACCCGCGAGGCGGAGAAGATCGACGGAGTGTTTATCAAAGCCGACCTGAGCACGCGACAGGGGTGTCGAGCACTGGCCGATGCCGTGCTTGAGAGATTCGGCCGATGCGACATCCTGATCAACAATGCCGGCATTCAGCATGTCGCGCCGATAGAGGATTTTCCCGAAGAGAAATGGGACTTCATCATCAACCTGATGCTGACCGCCCCGTTCCTGCTCTGCAAATACTTCTGGCCGTCGATGCGGGAAAATGGCTGGGGGCGGATCATCAACCTGAATTCAGTGCATGGCCTGCGCGCTTCGGAGTTCAAGGCCGCCTATGTTTCCGCCAAGCACGGCATGACGGGCCTGACCAAAACCGCCGCCCTGGAAGGGGCCTCGCAGGGGATCACCGTCAACAACATCTGTCCGGGATATGTCCGGACCCCTCTGGTTGACGGACAGATTGAAGATCAGGCCAAGACCCATGGCATCAGCCGGGAAGAAGTCCTTGAGAAGGTCCTGCTGAAAAAACAGGCGATCAAGCAGATGGTCGAACCGTCGGACCTGGGGAACGCCGTCGTTTACCTCTGCTCGGATGCGGCGCGCTGCATGACCGGCGTGTCATTGACGATCGATTGCGGCTGGTCCGCCAGCTGAGCCCCCGGAGCTGGCGGAGAAGTGCCGGACCTCAACCAGAAGCGCGGACGACATGGACAAAAAGCTGCTCGAAATAGTCTTTGACAACCTCTACAACGGCATCTATATCGTTGACGGCCAAGGCGTCACCATCGCTGTCAACAAAACCTTTGAGGAGATGTCGGGCTTTACCAGCGCCGAGCTGGTCGGCAAAAGCCTTTACGACCTGGTTGGCGAAGGGAACTACTTCAGCGGCTCGGCCAGCCTGCTGGTGATTGAACACAAGCGTCCGGTCACTGCGACCTACTCCACCAAGACGAATCGCAAGCTCCTGGTCAAGGGGCGGCCGATTTTCGACGCGGCGGGAGAGATCGCATACATCATCAATACCATCTGGGACCTGACCGTGGTCCAGTACAGCCAGCAGATCGATGCGGACACGGCACGCAGCCAGATGCTGGCCGAAGAGGATCTCATCACCTGCAGTGAGCGGATGATGCACGTCATCGACCTGGCCCAGCGGGTCGCCATCACCGATTCGACAATCCTGCTGACCGGGGAATCGGGGGCCGGCAAAAGCTTGCTGGCCAAGATGATCCATCGCGCCAGCGAACGCAAATCCGCCCAGATGATGCAGATCAACTGCGCAGCGATACCCGAAGCACTGATCGAATCGGAGCTGTTCGGCTACGAAGCAGGGTCCTTCACCGGCGCCGACCGCAAAGGCAAACCGGGCCTCTTCGAGATGGCCGATGGCGGCACAGTTTTTCTCGACGAGATCTCCGAACTTCCTCTGCACCTGCAATCAAAATTGCTCGGCGTCATCCAGGACCACGAGTTCTTCCGGGTTGGCGGCCGAAAAGTGCACAAAGTGGACGTCCGGATCATGGCGGCCACCAACAGGGACATAGCCGCCCTGGTCGCCGCCGGCAAGTTTCGCGAGGATCTCTACTACCGGCTCAACGTGGTGCCGATCAGCATCCCGCCGCTGCGCGAGAGGCGGGAAGACATTCCAGCCCTGATCAGATATTTCACGGATAAATACAACCGCAAGTACAACAGCTATAAAAAGTTCTCCGAGACCCTGATCAATCAGATGGTCGGCATGGCCTGGAAGGGCAACATCAGGGAGCTTGAGAACAGTGTCGAGAGGTACATCGTCACCTCGCCCGTGGATCTCATCGGCAGCGAACACGCAATGTTCGAGGCAGACAACGTCATGGCCGAAGGGACAAGCCTCAGACAGATCCTTGATCAGCATGAGCAGAAAGTCCTGCTCAAGGCCTATCGGCAGTACGGGACAACCCGCAGGGTTGCCGCTGCTCTTGGCATCAGTCAGGCAAGCGCGGCAAGAAAGCTGAAAGGCTTGCGAAAACAGGCTCGTCCGCCTGGGCATGCAGAAAAGACGGGATAAATTTCAATCGGCGGGGTGTGCGATTCCCGCTGAGAAATCAAATGAATATTTGCAGAAAAGACGCTGCTGCGACTTGCATACTGGGAACAATGTTTTATTTTTTCTTGACAGGGCCAATCGGATTCACTTACGGTATACATCGCAATTGGTCTTACCATTTACAGGTATGTGTTTTGTTTTTATAACGCCGATCGTCCACCCGGCACTGCTGCACTTAACCCACGTATGAGGAGGAAAGAATGAAAAAGCTCAAGATGTTCATCGGCCTCGCCCTGGTCCTCACCCTGGCGCTGGCGCCCAATGCCTTCGCTGCAAAAAGGGAAAAATTCGGAGCCGACAAGCGCCACGAAGAAGTCAAGAAGGAACTCCGCACGATCAAGCCCTCCA
Source organism: Desulfuromonadales bacterium (assembly GCA_032251255.1). Lineage (GTDB taxonomy): Bacteria > Desulfobacterota > Desulfuromonadia > Desulfuromonadales > Geopsychrobacteraceae > BM509. The sequence goes on along the minus strand of JAVVDY010000001.1, from coordinate 296,714 downwards.
CAGAGACATTTAAATGGAAAATGGTCATGCCGTGGTCAAAAGGGCTCCTCTTTTACGATCTGGCTCAACACTTTGCCGATTCGGTGAAACTCGCCTCAGGCGGTCGCCTCGACATCAAGCTGTTCTCCGCCGGGGAACTGGTCGGCGCGATGGAGAGCTTCGATGCGGTCAGCAAGGGGCAGGCAGACATCGGCCACGACTGGCCGGGCTACTGGAAAGGCAAGAATGAAGCGTTTGTCGCCTTTGCATCCGTCCCCTTCGGTCTGGACGCGGAGGGCTACAACATCTGGCTGTATGAGCGTGGCGGACTGGAGATGATGCAGGAGCTGTACGGCCGCTACAACCTGTTCGCCCTGCCCGGCGGTAATGTCGGCCAGGAGCTCGGCCTGTTCTCGAACAAAAAAGCCTCCAAGATGTCCGACTTCAAAGGGATGCGCGTCAGAACTCCGGGCTGGTACATGGATATCATGACCCAGCTGGGCGCCAGCGTTTCGCCGCTGCCGGGCGGCGAAGTCTACCTCGCCCTCGAGCGTGGCGTGATCGACGCCGCCGAATTCAGCACCCCGGCCATCAACTACCCGATGGGCTTCGACGACATCACCAAGTACGTCATCCAGCCCGGCGTGCACCAGCCCTCCTGCCAGAGCGCTTTCTTCATCAACAAGGACTCCTACGACAAGCTGCCGGCCGACCTGAAGTGGATCATCGACATCGCTGCCAAGGAGACCCAGCTCTGGTCGAATGCATGGCAGGAGAACCTCAACGCCGAGGCAGTCAAGCTGTTCAAGGAGAAGGTTGAATTTGTCCGCATGGACGAAGAGACCATCAATGAATTCGCCAAGGCGTCCCACACATACATCGAGGGGTTGAAGGCGAAATATCCCGACGTGAAAAAGGTCATGGATTCCCAGGACCAGTTCAAGGCGGACTTCGCGGCCTGGCGTGAAGAGCGCGGCGGCGTGGCCCCGTGGCCCTATGAAGATTTTATTAAAGGCAAGCACAAGCAGTAATGCGCAAACCGGCGGGGGCCTGCGCGCCCCCGCCCTGTTCGGCCTGGTTCCGCTGGCTGAAAACTACGACCGATTAAGAGGTTCACATGTTTAAGCTTGAAGATAGGATTGACGGTTTCAACGAAAAATTTGGCTTTTTGGCCTCTTATCTCGTTCTGCCGCTCATCGGCGTGGTGGCCTGGGAAGTCATCATGCGCTACGGCTTTAATGCGCCGACCTCCTGGGCGTTCGAACTGACCGTATTTCTTTACGGCCTGCACTACTCGTTCGCCCTGGCCTACGCCCACAAGCACGACACCCATGTCGCCATCGATGTCTTTGAGTCCCGGCTGGCAGAGCGGCCTCGTACGATTCTGCGCATCTTCACCAACCTGGTGCTTTTTCTGCCGGCGATCGGCATGCTCACCTGGCACATCGGCGTGATGGCAGTCAACTCGTGGCAGCAGTGGGAACATGCGTCCAGCTCCTGGGCGCCAGCCGTCTACCCGTTTAAGACCCTGATGGCCATTGGCTTCCTCCTTTTCTTCCTGCAAGGGCTCGCCAAACTGATAAAAGACATCCGTTCACTGAAAAAATCTGCCTGAACCCTGCTTGAGCCTGGAGTAGAAACCCATGACCGTAGAAGTCCTGACTATCCTGATGTTTGTGACCCTGATGGCCTCGATTGCCATGGGGCACCCCCTCGCCGTAACCCTGGCCGCAGTCGCAACCCTCTTTGGCCTGATCGATAACGGTTTTGATGTCTCCGGCCTGTTGGGCCTGTTTGCCAACAATGCCTGGGGAATCTTTCTCAACTACACCCTGGTGGCCATCCCGCTGTTCATCTTCATGGCCCAGATTCTCGATCGATCGAAGGTCTCCGAGGGGCTGTTCGACGCCCTCTACCAGGTTCTCGGCGGGCTGCGCGGCGGATTGGGCATGGCGGTGATCGTTGTCTCGACGGTGTTTGCCGCAACCACCGGTATCGTCGGCGCCTCGGTTGTCGCGATGGGCTTGATGGCCGGTCCCGCGCTGCTGCGTCGCGGTTACGACAAGGCCCTCTCGGCGGGAATCATCTGCTCCTCGGGAACCCTCGGCATCCTGATTCCGCCGTCAATCATGCTGGTGGTCTACGGCGGCCTGACGGGACAGAAGGAGACCTCGGTCGGCAACCTGTTCGCCGCGGCCATCCTCCCCGGCCTGCTGCTCTCCTCCATGTACCTGCTTTATGTCGGGATCCGCTGCTACCTTAGCCCCAAGCTCGGGCCGCCGATTCCGGCAGAGGACCGCACTGCGACCGTGGGGCAAAAAATCTCGATGACGATGAAAAACTTCGTCCCCCCCTTCGGCCTGATCCTCACCGTCATGGGGACGATTCTGGCCGGCATCGCCACCCCGACCGAAGCCGCCGCGCTCGGTTGCGTCGGTGCCCTGATCCTGGCCCTGGCCACCAAGAAGCTCAACTGGACGGTTGTCACCGAATCCTGCATCTCGACCGCCCGGACCACCGCCATGATTATGGCGCTGTTCGTCGGCGGAAAATTCTTTTCCGTGGTGTTCCTGAGCATGGGCGGCGGTGATGTCGTCGCCGATGTCCTGCTGGGGATGGAGGTCAGCCCCTACGTGGTCTTCATTATCATGATGGCTGTCGTCTTCTTCATGGGCATGTTTATCGACTGGGCGGCCATTCTGCTGGTCGTCGTCCCGATCTTTACCCCGATCGCCATGGATCTCGACTTCAACCCGCTCTGGTTTGCGATGATGGTCTGTATCAACCTGCAAACCTCTTTCCTGACCCCGCCGTTCGGCTACTCGCTCTTCTACTTCAAGGGGGTCGCGCCGCCGGAGTACAGCATGGGCGATGTCTACCGTGGCATCATCCCCTTTGTCATGATCCAGCTTGTTGCGCTGGCGAGCCTGATGATGTTTCCGCAAATCATTACCTACTTGCCGGGAGTGTTCTTCGGTAACTAGAAACGCGCAGAGGAGACGTGCATATGCTTCCGAAAATAAACAAGATTCTCTATGCCACCGGCATGGGGGCTGGCGCACCATACGTTTTCCGTTACGCTCTCGCGATGGCCAGGCAGCACGATGCGGAGATCATCGCCATCTCGGCGCTGGAGCCGCTATCGACCTTTGCCCAGAGCCTGGTGGAACTGCACATCTCCCATCAACAATCGGAAGAAATCCACCGGAGTGCCCAAGCACAGGCCAGGGAACAGCTCAAGCAGCGGATCACCCAACTCTGCGAAAAGGAATGCGGGATCGACCCGCAAGGCGCTCAACGGGTCAGCGAAATCCGCATCGAAGAGGGCCTGCCGGCGGCTGTTATCCTGGCGGCAGCTGAGCATGACGATGTCGACCTGATCATCATGGGTTCACACCGACACACCGTCATCGGCGATTCGCTGCTCGGTACGACCACCCACAAGGTGCTGCACAGCGCCACCAAGCCGGTATTGGTCGTTCGTATTCCTGAAGGGTTCCACGAAGAAGGCTTCTGAGAACCAAAGGGCGAATCGTCAACACTTTTAGCCAGGGGAACGCCGGATTCCTGCAATCCCCTCAAATAAATCCATGGAAGGTGCCATGATTTCGAAGAACGCTCTTCAGCTGCTCATCGACAAACTCGGTGCACAGAACGTCGCCAGCGAGCAAGAGGACCTGCTCGTTCTCGGTTACGACTCCACCCCCGGGCTGCATCATCTTCCCGATGTCGTGGTCTACCCGACCACCACCGAAGGGGTGCAGGCGGCCATGGAGATCGCATATCAGGAAAATATGCCGATCACCCCCCGCGGCAGCGGGACCGGCCTGTCCGGCGGCAGCGTACCGGTCCAGGGGGGCATGGTCATCTGCCTCAACAGGATGAATAAAATTCTCGAGATCGATGAAGAGAACCTGACCGCCACCGTGGAAGCCGGTGTGGTCACCCTCGACCTGTTCAATGCGGTGGCCGAAAAAGGGCTGTTCTATCCTCCCGATCCCGGGTCACAGAAGATTTCCACCATCGCCGGCAATGTCATGGAGGATGCCGGCGGGCTGCGCGGACTCAAATACGGAGTGACCCGCGACTATGTCATGGCCCTCAAGGTGGTGCTGCCCGACGGCACCATCCTCGAGACCGGCGGCAAGAGCGTCAAGGATGTGGCCGGCTACAGCCTCAAGGATATTATCATCGGATCGGAAGGGACCCTCGGTATCGTCACCGAGATCACCGTCAGCCTGATCCCCCCTCCGCAGGACAAGCGGACCTTTCTCGCCTATTTCGACGACATCAGTGTCGCTGGTTCCACGGTGTCGCAAATCATCGCGGCAAAGATCATCCCCTCGACCATGGAGATCATGGACAAGGCAACCATCAACTGCGTCGAAGATTACGTCAATATCGGACTACCGCGCGAGATGGCCGCCCTGCTGCTGATCGAGGTTGACGGCCATCCCGCGGTCGTCGCCGAGGAAGCCGAGGCCCTTGAGCGGATCCTCCAGGCGCAAGCGACGGACGTGCAGAGCGCCAGGGACGCCGAACATGCCGCCGAGCTCGCGGCGGCGCGGCGAACGGCCCTGTCGGCGCTGGCCCGGGTCTCTCCGACGACGCTGCTGGAAGACGCGACGGTCCCCCGCTCCAGACTGGCGGAAACCTTTGCCGAGATCGAGCGGTTGACGGAAAAATACCAGCTCAAGGTCGGCACTTTCGGCCATGCCGGTGACGGCAACCTGCATCCGACCGTCCTCTGTGATGAGCGGGATGCCGATGAGATGAAACGCGCCCACGCGTTCTACGACGAGCTCTATGAGCAGGTTCTGGCCTGGGGCGGAACCGTCAGCGGAGAACACGGCATCGGCGTGGCGAAAAAGGATTTTCTGGCCCGCCAGATCGGCCCCGGCGGGGTGGATGTCATGCGCCGGATCAAAAATGCTTTTGACCCGAAGGGCCTGCTCAATCCGGGTAAAATTATCGACGGGAAGCAGTAATGAGTGACGCCAGCAGGAAAACGCCCAAGCTGTCTCCGACAGGCAACTTCAGCAAGGATGATGCGCCACCCTATGAAGGTTCGCTGCAGTGCATGCGCTGCGGGTTCTGCCTGCCGACCTGCCCGACCTTTGTCCTGACCGGCCGGGAACGCTCCAGCCCCCGCGGCCGGGTCGCCCTGGCCCGCGCGGTCGCCGAGGAAAAGCTGGACTTCACCGCGGCGGTGAAGGAAGAGGCCTTCTTCTGCCTCGACTGCAGGGCCTGCACCACGGCCTGCCCTTCGGGCGTCAAGGCGGGCGAAATCATGGAGATCTGCCGTGACCAGGCCCATCAGCTCAAGCCCGGCGGCCACCTGAGCACCGGCTTCCGCAATTTCATCCTGCAACGGATGATGCCCAGCCCTGAACGGATGGAAAGCGCCATGCTCCCCTCGCGCCTCTACCAGCGCCTGGGGATCCAATGGCTGGTCCGGCATTCGCATCTGCTTAAACTCGGCCCAGACTGGATGGCGAAAGCCGAGGGGATGATGCCGAAGATGAACAAGCCGCTCCGGCCGCAGTTGCCTGAAAAGACACCTGCGGTGGGTGAGAAGCGCGGAACAGTCGGTTTTTTTCTCGGCTGCGTGATGACCCTGATGTATCCCGACATTTCCCGCCAGACAGTCCGGGTCCTTGCCCATCAGGGTTTTGACGTGCTCACCCCGAAGCAGACCAAGTGCTGCGGCGCCCCGCACCTGACCGAAGGGGATCGAAAAACCGCACGCGACCTGGCGTTGTTCAACATCGACCTGTTTCTCGATCAGGACGTTGAATATATCGTCACCGACTGCGCCGGCTGCGGCAGTGCCCTGAAAGAATATGAAGAGCTGCTTGAAGGGCGGGCCGACCACCACCGGCTGGTCCTGTTCCGCAGCAAAATCCGTGACATCTCGGAGTTTCTCGCCGAAGTCGGCCTGCGCACGGACGGCCTGAAAGAGATCAGGCGGAGCGTGACCTATCACGAACCCTGCCACCTCTGCCATGCCCAGGGGATATCGAAGCAACCGCGCGAAGTGATCCGCCAGATCCCGGGGATTGAATTGCGCGAGATGAAGGAATCAAGCTGGTGCTGCGGCAGTGCCGCGACCTGGGGGCTGAAATTCACCGATGAGAGCCAGCAGGTTCTCGACCGGAAACTTGGCAATGTCAGACAGACCGGGGCCGACATCCTGGTCACCGGCAATCCCGGCTGCCAGTTGCAGCTGGCCTGGGGCGTCCGTGAGGCAGGCATGCCGCAGGAGGTCAAGCACCTGATTGAACTTCTTGGCGAGGCGCTGCCAGAAGAGGGAGACGCCGAGACGGGCTGAAACAACCCGCCCAGGTTGTCCCGGGCTTACCGAGACAGGCCCGGGATGCCCCGGCTCCCGCAAGGGTGTCGGGGTTTTATTTTGACTCCGTGGAGGGGGGCTGCTCCTGATCCAGGGTCGCCTGGAGCAGGTCCAGCAGAGTGTGGATCGCTTCGTAGAGCGATGAGGTATCCTGCGCCATTGAGCGTTTTTTCGCCGAGTAGCCCTGCCCCGGATAGACCATGTCCAGGACCCGTGCGACCCGCGCCTTCAATAATTCCAGGTTGACCGGCTTGGCGAGAAAATCGGCGAAACCGAGATTCAGCAGGCTGACCTCCTCCTCTTTCGACGCCTTTGAGGAGAAACCGATGAGCGGAATATGCCTGGTTTCCGGGTTCTGCTGCAGGGCATGGAACAGCTCCGGGCCGTTCATCCCCGGCATCACCGTTTCGCTGATGACCAGGTGCGGCGAGTGGCGGATGACGGACTGCAGGCCGTCAGTGCAGGTTGTCGCCTCCAGGAGCTGATACCCTTCCTTGTGGAGTGCCGAAACCGTCGCCGCGCGGATCATCTCTTTCGGTTCAATGACCAGAATCCTGCACATCTCATGGTTGTCAGGCACTTCGCCGTCGAGATAATGTTCGCGGATTGCGGCAAGGATTTCACTCGGGGTCGAGACCCAGGGGACCACATCCAGGTCGGTCTTGAAGGCGATATCATCGATTGTCGCCAGGTCCAGCGGATTGGCCATCGCCAGGTTGAGGCGCTTCCCCTCGCGGGAGATCGGGCAGACCAGGCGGGTCATGGCCATCTGCAGATCGACCAGATCGAGCAGCTCCGGCGACGGGGGGTTTTCCAGCAGCCCCGGCGCGGGGCTGATGTTGAACTGGGTTGCCAGCACCAGGGCAATGTCCTTCTCGCAGACCACGCCCATCTCCTGGAGAATCTCTCCGAGACGCTTCCTGGTACTCTTCTGTTTCTTCAGGGCTTCTGCGAGGTTGACCTTTTTCAGGATCCCCGCCTCGATCAACAGGTCTCCCATCTGCTTGCGCCCGGATGAAGTACTCATGAATGCTCCAGTTGCAGAACCATCACCTGCCCACAGCCAACTGAATCCACCCTGTTATTTAAGGGGTGAGTCGACAACGATAATCCTGTATATTCGGGAGTCAAAACTGACAGCCCGGTCCCTTTTCCGCCACTCCGGCCGCCATCTAACGAGCCCCGATGAAACGTTATAAAATCCAGCTCAAGGGGGAAAACTTCCTTCTCAACCTGTCCGGCGAACCGCGTAAATTCGGTTTTCATGCCACCAAGTATATCAAAGCCGCAGACCCGGAAATTGCCGAAAAGATGGCGATCATCATGATCCGTCAGACTCCGGAGCTGCGCAACCCCAACCTCTCGGGCCGGTCAGACCGGCCGCGGATTCTGCTGGAATCGATTCGCGAGGTCAACCCCCTGCTCTTCTTTTTCAAACAGCGCTCGACCCTGCTGACGTTCCACACCGAAGAGGATGGCTTTTAGCAGAGCAGACAGCTTTCCAAACGTCCGTCCGGCCGGTCGGTCATCAGTTCCAGGGTCGCCTGGGCGGACGCCGGTTTGCCGAACAGGAAGCCCTGGACCTCGACGCAGCCCAGATCTTTCAGATAGTTCAGCTGGGAAACGGTTTCAACCCCCTCTGCCACCATGTGCAATCGCAGGCCCTTGGCCATCGAGGCGATCGCATCGACAATGCAGGTATCCCGGGTATCCGGCTCAATATCCTTGACGAAGGAGCGATCGATCTTGAGCGTGTTGACCGGAAATTTCTGCAGATAGCTCAGCGACGAATAACCGGTGCCGAAATCATCGATCGCGATCGTGATCCCCCGGGCGCTGAGCTTACGCAGCTTCTGAATGGCGTTCTCGCGGTTTTTCATCAGCCCGTACTCGGTGATCTCGACCTCGATGTTGTCGCCGGAGAGGTTGAATTCATCCAGGGTCTCAACGATTTTCTTGACGAAATCCTCCTGCTCGATCTGCACCGCGGAGATATTGATCGAGACCTTGATCTTCGGCAGTCCCATCTCCCGCCAACGGCAGATCTCCTCGCAGGTCGCCCTGAGCACCCAGTCTCCGATCGGCACGATCAGTTTGGTCTGTTCGGCCATCGGGATGAAATCATTGGGCATGACCAGCCCCTTCTCCGGATGACGCCAGCGGATCAGGGCTTCCATCCCGACAATCTGACAGTTGATCGGATTGACCTTCGGCTGAAAAAACACCTCGAACTGGTCATCTTCCAGCGCCCGATGAAGGTCCCGCTCGACGGCCAGATGGCAGGTGTAGGTGTTGTTCATCTCTTCGCTGAAGAACAGGTAGCCGTCCTTGCCGTTCGATTTGACATGGTACATGGCGATATCGGCGCTCTTGACCAGGGTCTCCATGGTCTCCCCGCTTTGCGGGAACATGGCAACCCCGATACTGGCGCTGGTAAACACCTCATGCTCGTCGATCTGAATCGGCGCCCGGATACTTTCGAGGATCTTTTTGACAACCGCCGTAGCATCTTCTTTTTTGTGAATCTGCGGCAGCAGCAGGGTAAACTCATCCCCCCCGAAACGGGCCAGAGTATCTTCCGCCCGCAGGCAGCCCATGATCCGTTCGGCCACCACCTGGAGCAGCTTGTCCCCGACCGCATGCCCGAGTGAATCGTTGACCAGCTTGAACCGGTCCACATCCAGGTACATCACCGCCAGCATCTCCTTGTAACGGCGGGCATGGGCCGTCGCCAGCTGCAGCCGGTCCTCAAACAGCGCCCGGTTCGGCAGGCTGGTGAGCAGATCGTGATAGGCCTGGTAATTGATCAGCTCCTCGTTGCGCTTGCGGTCGGTGATATCCCGGGCGCAGCCGTAGGTACCGATGAATTCCCCCTTCTCGTCCAGGCCGTTGGGGTTGTACATCCCCACCGAGTGCAGCGAGATCGGCAGGACATGGGTATCAAAATAACGGATCGATTTCGATTCACTGTTGATTTTCAGACGCAGTTCCACGTCCTTGCTGGCCCGCGCGCCGGTTCGGCGTTCGTTGAAAACGTAGTTGGCCTCGACCAGGTCCTCTTCATGAACCAGCGTCGAAAAATGCTGACCGAGCAGGTCCCCCCGGCTGTAACCGAGCAGGTCCTCGATACGGTCATTGACAAAGGTGAAACAGCCTTTATTGTCGAGGACATAAACGATATCGGGGGAATTGTTGACGATGTAGCGATGCAGCTTTTCCGACTCCTCAAGGGCCAGCCCGAGAGATTTGTGCTGCTGCTCCAGTTCACGACTCTGCAGCGCATTGTTGATGGTTGTCAGCAGTTCCCCGGCATCATAGGGTTTGCGCACAAAGTCATATGCCCCGTCGATCAGCGCGTCCTTCACCGAGGCGAACGAGGTCTCTCCACTGACCACGATGACCTTGGTGTCGATTCCATTCTGCTTGAGGTGGCGCAGCACCTCGTGGCCACTCACACCCGGCATCTGCAGGTCGAGCAGCATCAGGTCGTAGCTCTGGTCGCGCAACAGCTCGAGAGCCTTGCTGCCCCCCTGGGCCGGCTCCACATCGTGGCCGTTCGCCTTGAGCAGCATACGCAGACTGGCCAGCATCGCGGCATCATCATCCACAATCAGGATTTTCGGCTTGTGTGGCTGCCCCTGCATCATTGTCCGAATTTCATTCATATCAACATTCCACCATTTATGAATTTAACGGTAAATGGACTTTATTCCTCAGGTCGCGGGATCTCAAGATCAAAGCTGGTTCCAAATTCCGCCGAACTGTAGCAACTGATTTTTGCGCCGATATCATCGACCATCCCCTTGACGATATTCAGGCCGAGACCGGCGTGGTCGCCACCTTTGGTGCTGGTGACCGGCGAGAACAGCCGTTGCTGAATCTCTCTGGGGATACCCGGCCCATTATCCTGGACCCTGATATCGACAAAATGCTGCCCGGCCGAGGTGGTCAGTTCGCGGGTCGTCAAGATAATCTTGCCGCCCTGGCTGAGAGCCTCGGCAGCATTTTTCAGCAGGTTGACCAGAATCTGCTTGATGACCACCGGCTTGGTCTTCAGCGGGCGGATCGAGCTGTCAAAATCGGTTGAAATTTCAATCTGTTTCGGATGGAAAAAGGTCGCCCTGAGACTTTCAACAACGGCGAGAATCAGCTCATTCAGGTCCACCGCCGCGTCAGGCAGCTGCGGGGTGTCCTTCAGGTCGCTATAGTACTTCAGGATCTCGCCGATCCGCTTGATCTCATTCTCCATCGCCGCGAGCACTTCCTCATTGTCGGTCCCCTGCAGCATCGTCCCGACAACCCCGAGATAATTGTTGATGATCGTCAGCGGGTTGCTCACTTCGTGCACCAGCTTGGGAATCAGGTCCCTGCCACTGCGCACGGACTCAGCGACAACAGCAGAAGACTGGGCCGCCATCATCGTCGCCAGAGCTCTTGCCACCGTCGCGTTGAGCAGTTGCAGCTGCGGCGTCGTAAACGCCTCCACCTCGCCATGCCCGCCGATTCCCAGGGCGACGCCGCCGAGCAGCTGGCCATCCACCTGCAAGGGGAGACAGACCACCCCCTGGCCTTTGCACAGACGGACCAGTTGACGATCAAAAACCGACAGCGCAGGATTCTCCGGGGCAAAGGAATGGCGCAGCCGGTCAGTGCGTAATGCCTCGGCCAACAGCCCCCCGGCGGCGAGAGAAGGGTTCAGCTCGGCAACCAGACGGGACTGCTGCGCTGACGGCACTCCCCGCAGACGGGACTGCTGCTGATCAACGACGAAGAAGAGAACGTCACGTGCCGGGGAGCTCTGCAGGTAAAGAGAACGGGCCCGGGCGATAAACGTCTCCAACCCGTCGGATTCGGCAAGCTGGGCGTGGACCCCCTCCTGGTCGGCGATCGAGAAGACCACCGAAGTGAGGCGCTTCTGCACCCGGCCGAACTCCTCCAGACACGCCTGCCGGTCGCCGCTGAAAGGGGACAGCGGGCGATAATGCTTTCCGGCCCGGTTGAACAGATATTCGGTGTCACTGCGGTTGAAACTGAACAGGGTTTCGGCAGCCGACAGCAGCGCATCGTTCAGTTCGAACGGGCTCTGACAGAACTCCCGGGCGAGCCTGACAATCCTCACCAGAGTGCTCGCTTCGCGGCACTCCTCGATGGCATGGTGCTGCAGATTGACGGAATCAGCCATAAATGATTCGAGCTGCCAGCCGGAAATCATCGCATCGGCAACCTGCAGATGGTCTGTCCCGAAACTGACCTGTTCCTTCCCCCTTGTCTCCTTGCCGCCAAGCGGGGTGCCAATGTCGTCCAGGTACTGCTGGGGAGCCCTGCAGAAGAGGGACAGGATGCCGATATGCGACAGCAAACCGGCCAGCTGTGCCTCCTCCGGGTGCGGATAGGAGATCGCTTCTGCCAGGCAGCCGGCAACGATACTGCTGAGCTGGGAATAAAACCAGAGTTCGCGCATGAACTGCGCCTGTTCCGCGGTAAAGCCGGTATCGACAAGGAGCCTGGCTGACTGAATCGCCTGGCTTTTAACGACCGCAAGGCTGAGGCCGGACAGGGCCGAAGAGAGAGGAGCCGAAGGGACAATACGCTCCGGACAGGATTTTGTCCCGGCAGTGAGAATTCTGGCACAGAACGCACTGTCCTGCAGAACGATTTTTCCCAGGGCCTGCGGAGAAAAGACGTTCCCCTGGCATGCCCCGAGGAGCTGAGCTGCCACATGTGGTGCCGAGAAAAGGTGACTCACTCCCGGATCACAGATTTGAGGACGAACCGCTGCCATACTTCCCTTGCCGGAAAAGGGTGAAACGGGCTTCTTTTCGCTGCTGCGTAGATCCCTGCTGGTTGCGCAGAAGACTGAAATAACAGGGCAAAAACCGCATCACATGTCAACTGGCGCTGATCTCGAAGCAGTATGCCTTTTTATCTATGTCGAATCAATGTTAAAAAACATATCATGAATTTTATCTAATGTCCATAAAAAGGAGAATAAACCAAACCTTACCTTCCCCCCGTCGGGTTCAACGGCCAAACCACGGAATTCTGCCGGATTGTCCGGCGGCTCGCGGAATATTGCTGCCAAACGCACAAAAGGCAGGACTCATAACGTCCTGCCTTCTAGGCCAATTTTAATATTTAAAAATTTTCAGAAACAACCAGGCGCTGCTGTCAGCCGGTAACGACCCTCGAAAGGGAGCCCTCATCCGCCCAACAGCGAGCGTCGGCCACCCGGGACATCAGACATGAAGATACTCACGGTAATCAAGCCCGGACGGAGAAACATTATCACCAGGCGGTTCACCAAAACGGGCCAGGTGCTGAAGGCGGAAACACTTGTCCTTGAAAGGCCCGCAACAATAAACCGCGACATACTCATTCAGCACGTCAGACGCCTCTCCCAGCTCTTTCACCGCCAGGAAAAAAGGGCAGCAGTTTAATCTTTCGCAACATCTTGACGACATGACACTCTCCGAAATCTTGTCCGGCAGCGCGAAAAACGCGCATCCCCATTCATGCAGAACCCCAACAGAATCACAGCTCATCCATCCCCCTTGAGGGGACAGAAAACCCACATCACAAAAAGTGTGTGTAAAACTACTTAGCACGCAATATGCCAAAACGATCTTCAAGTAATATCAGCTAGATACGGAACACCCCGGTGGGGATAAAACCAAATATGACAGCCGCTTGCCCCATTTCGTAAACGGATGGGTCAAAAGCCTCTATTATTCACCATATTAGGAAGTTTTCCGAACAACCCGAAACCCCAAACCCGCAAACTTGACCGGTCAATAATTTTGCGGATTACTGACATGGCAACTGACCGAACAACTCCTGCCCGCCGCGTCGAAAGTCGGGCTGCCGCTGACATAGTTCAGATCGAAATTAACCAGGTGAGCACCACCATTCACCCCGGCACCCTGATCGGCCGGGACCCCGTGCGGGTCGTGACAGACCGAGCAGGCAACCTTGCTGTCGATCACATGGTCATAATGCAGAGCCACCGAACTGGAGACAGGTGATGCCGCTGGCGTCAGCAGATAATCGTAATCATGACAGCTGAAGCAGAGCAGGTAAGACGACCCGGCCGCCGGGTAATCGGCCTTGTTCTCAGCCTTGAGCATGTAGGGCTGGTCAGAGCCGTGCGGATGATGACAGTCGATGCAGTAGATCCGCAGCATGTTCAGCTGGAAAGCCGGCAGCAGGCTGCGGCCGTCCCCCTGCCGGTCTTCGACGACCGGATGATAGGACGGGTTTGCCGCGGAAAACCGTGAGCTCTGATCGAAACTCTCATACTGCCGGCTCGGCCGGAACGGGCCGCTGCCGGCAAACTGGTCGGCCCAGAGTCCGGAGTGGCACTTGAAGCAGACCTGATATTCATACTGAACCTCATCCACCAGCCCGGTCCCGGTCTTATCGATCCCCCGCACACCGCGCAGAGGGCCGCCGGCGTCGGGCGCCACCGTGGCCGGAGAAACCATGGCGCTGCTGTCACCGTGCGGGGCTCCCTGCCAACCGGCCTGGTGCGGATTATGACAGTCGACGCATTCGACATGTTTTTTTTCGGCGGGGATCGGCACAAACTCGGCACCATTCACCGAGTCAAGCTGATGCACCCCCTGGGTCAGCCCGACCGGATGGCTGTAGAGGCTAGCATTGAACTCACCCCAGATGTTTTCGTAGGGCGGCTCACGATGGCAGGAGAGATAGCAGTTGTCCTCCTCCTGAAACGCCTTGAACATGTAGGGATTGCCGGGCGCATTGTGAGACAGGTGACAACTGGTGCACCCCTGGGACGCTACCGTGGCGGCAACCGCGGGGTAGCGCGTACCTCCCGTGGCATGGCCGCTATCGGCATTTCCCCAGCCGCTCTTCTCATGACAGACGATGCAGAGCGCATCCTGCTGCAGGCTGGAGTCGAGCACCAGGAAACGTCCGTACTGGTTGTCGTGAGGGTCATGACATGAGGTACACTCGAGATAAACATCCTCTTCCAGACGCACTTCCTCCGGCCAGCCGACGGGATCACTCAATTCCGGCGCAGCGGGGTAAGCGAAAGAGATCGGGTGGTCGTCCCGCAGATCGGTTCCCAGGTTCGGGTTACGCAGCGGATCCGCATCGGTCGGCATGAGCCCGAGACCCGTATCGAGATTGACGCCTCCGGCAAGGGTGCCGAGGGCGATCGTTCCGTCATGACAGCTCAGGCAAAGCTTGGACGCGCCCCTCGGCTGCTCGACGCTGGCATTGAGGGTCGGCGAAATGTAGGTCGCATAGATATTCAGTGCCGCCAGTTCGCGGCTCCAGAGCGGGGTCTGGGAAGTCGCATGGTGAGGGGTATGGCAGAAGATGCAGATCCTGCCTTCCTGGGTCGACTTCACATCGTGATCGCCGCCACCGCCACTGATCGACAGGTTATGCGGAGTCTGCCTGATGTCGGCACTCGGCGTAGCAGCCCAGGCAGGCGGAGAATGCACCGCCGCCGTGACGAGGAGAACTGCGATGACCCTAAGCAGACGGTCCACGACGGACCTCCCAGCTAAACTCATCAGCGAATGCGTTGGATGTCGTTCAGCCATGCTAGCCTTCCTTGCCGACATATCTGAACACCTGGATTCTGCGGTTGAAACTGTCGGCGACGTAGATGTAATTGTCGGCATCGATAAATATGCCGGTCGGCATCCAGAATTCCCCCCGGCGGCTGCCGGTTCCACCGAAATACAGCAGCAACCGGCCCGAGCTGTCGAAAATCTGCACCGCATCAAGCAATGCGTCACAGACATAGATATGCCCCAGTGAGTCAACTGCGACTCCTTTCGGCTTGGCAAAGTAACCGGTCGTATCCCCCCCCTCGCCGAACTTGCCGAGCAACTGCCCTTCCGGGGTCAGAATCTGGATACGCTGATTCAGGGCGTCGGTCACGTACAACTGGCCTTTGCTGTCGATGAACAGGTCCGTTGGATAATTGAACTGCACATCCCCTCCCCCCCTCTGTCCAATTCGGAACCGTTCAGCCCCCTGCAGATCAAAGGCAACTATCCGGTGCGCCAGGGTTTCCGAGACAAACAGCATCTCATGTCTTGGGCTGTAGACGATTCCGGTCGGCCGTTCGAGCTGGCGCGAGGGGAAGGTGGCGTAACTTTGCTCTTTGATATTGTAACGATAAATCGTCCCCGCCCCCGAATCCGTGACATAAATATTACCCAGGTGGTCCCCTGTCACCCCGATCGGGGCGCTGAAAGGGGTTCCCTTGCCTCCCCTCAGGGCCTGATACCTGTTGCGCTCCGTGTCGAACAGATGGACAACCGAAGCCCCGGGGTCAGCGACAATCAAGCGTCCCTTCGCATCGGCATGAACGCCATACGGTTTGACGATCGGCTGGCTCCGGACTCCGGAAATCGACTCGGAGATCCGCCTGAAGAATCCCCTGTCAATGCCATGGTCTTCCGCTGCCCTGATCTCCTTCACCCACTCGATCCTTGGCGGATAAGGGGGGACCGGCCAGCGCAGCACCTCGATGCTTTCATCTGTTTCAGTCGCCGGGGGAACGGCACAGGCAGACAAAAGAAAACTCAGGACACCAACCAGCAGCATCATCAACAGGGCATTGCGTGTCATCGTGATAATATCTTTTTCTCCACGTCAGGGGTCACAGGTAACGGGTCAATTTCAGGTTGAGGGTTTCTTCACGACGAGACCGGTCGTCGATAAAACGCCAATCCACTTTCGCATCCAGGGTCATCATGAATTTTCCGTAGCCATGGCGGAAATCGAAGCCGAGAGAAAAATCGTCCCGGTCATTCGACCGGCTTTGCGTATTCGCATACCTGGCAAGAAGCGACAAAGACGCCCTTTTCCAGACAGGGGCCAGATACTTGCTGTTGAAACTGAACGTGTTACTCCAGTATTCGCGGCTGACTCCCGGATCAATGATGGCGTAATAGTTCCCGACACCGGAACTGAGCACCCCCCTGCCAACCTTCAGGGCCTGCTGGTAGAAGGCTTCGAGGGATTGCCGGTCTTCGTAATAGGCCCTGCGGTTTTTATACTCCAGGCCGTAAGTGCTGCGCTGCCAGGAGCCATCAAGGCCGAGAACGCCCTCGCGCAGGTCACCATTGTTCGTGGTAAACAATTCTTCACCGGACAGGTGTTCACGCAGCGACTCGTCATAACGGGCATGCAGACGAAACGCCTTGTGCCATTTATAGGTCACGCTGACCCGCCGGTTGGAATATTCGTAACTCTCCTCGGCGTTATCCTGATAATTGTAGCTGATCAGCAAATTCGTCCCATCGACAATGTCCGAACCCGGCAGAATTGTAATCAAAGTCGTCGCCCCCACCTCCTCAACCCGATAATCCAGGTCACGCACAAATGGAATGATCCGCTCTGCCGGATCAGCATGGCGGACCACGATATTTTCAGTGAGGACATTCTGCTGATCGAGAATAATCGGGGCGACAGAGTCGTCAACCAGGTGCGGTTCAGAGATCGCCACCCGCAGATAGGAATTGAAATTGCGATCGACCCGCCCCAACCGGTAGTAGAGATTCGTATGCAGATGGCTGTCACCGGAGAGCCTGTTGCGGTAAGAGAGACTTATATCTCCTGAGCCATCACGCTCTTCACCATCATTCTGCGTCGTATCGCGGAGTTCCAGACCCAACTGGGTATCGATCGCTTCAACAAACTGGTGCCGTAACGAAGCCCGGGCCTGGTTGCGCAAGAGGCTATTCACATCCATTTCGTTAAACACCCGGTTGTAGTAGAGCGTGCCGATCAACACCCGACCGAAGTGCCAATCCAGGTTCTCGGACCAGTCGTAGCTGCGCAACTCGAGTGAACCCGTTTGCTCGCGATAGGTTACCCGCGAAGAAAGCCGGCGGACATTTTTCCCGGAACGCCAGCTCAACTTGTTGTTCAGCAGCATACGGCTCGCCAGCAATTCATAATCCTCCAGGTCATTGCTGTACTCCGTCTGAAAATCGTCAAACCGGAGATCCAGAAAGGTCTGGCTGACCTGCCCGATAAAATGCCGGGCGTCGATTGTCAGGGATTTATCATTCCTCTTATAGTCCGAAGAGAGTCCGTCCGTTTCGGTTTTAGTCTGACGGAATTCAACATCAAAGGGGACAATCTTGTTCTTTACATGCAAACTCAACCCGTTTGCATAGATAGTCTGATCGTAGTTGGGAGAAAAGTCCCGTGAGATATAGTTCATTTTCGAATTGCTGTAGAACCGGGCGCTGACCGGAGCGTATCTCAAGAAGGTACCGTAAACATCATACAGATAGCGTTCTCCCTGAGAGGAGCTCGTCTCATCAGACGTTCCCGAAATCGTGACCCTTGTCTGATTCAGTTCTGTCTTGAACCCAATCCCCCCGAGCAGCAGGTTCGGGCCAAGAATCGCGTAATCGATGTCCATGCGATAGCTTTCTCCAAACCGGTGGCGGCTGGAGCGGGTCGTTTTCGAATTATTATCCGTCAGGCTCAGACCGTTATACCGATAATCAAACTCGACAAGCTGCCTGAAATTGTCGGTCAAAAACAATCCCTTGGTAGCAGCACTGCCGAATCCCGGGGGGATCAGCCAGAGAGCTCCCGCTAAACAAAGGAGTATTTTTTTGCAATAGGTCCGCAAAATAATATCTACAGAAAATAGCGTGAGTTACTGAAATGTGGATCGTGACAATCGATACATATCAACCCCCGGTTATTGGCGGTTTCATGAAGTCGCTGCGCCAGTCGCTTCTCCGTGTGGC
Source organism: Desulfuromonadales bacterium (assembly GCA_032251255.1). GTDB lineage: Bacteria > Desulfobacterota > Desulfuromonadia > Desulfuromonadales > Geopsychrobacteraceae > BM509. Next base: position 278,624 of record JAVVDY010000001.1, on the reverse strand, counting down.
AGTCGCCGCAGATTTTGTTTGCCGAGGATTTGAGCAGCGAAGGATGCTCAGAGGAATGCGGCAGGTGACAGGCAAGACAGGCGCCGATAGCGACCGGGCCGTGAACCACTTTCCCCTGGATAAAATCCTGATGGCACATGCCGCATAACTGGTTCTTGGGAAGCGCCAAACCGATGGTCTTGCGCTTGTCGTGGCAGTCACTGCACGACTTTTCTTCATAGGGCAAATGCACCGAGCGCTCGCTGACCTCGCCGACCTCGGACTCTTCTTTTTCCTGGCTCTGCAGCAAGGCCAGCTGCTCCGAATAATACGAGAAATATTCATCCGGGGAGGGGAGACTGGGATAACCGTCAAGCAGTGCTGTCTTGAACTTGTGCCTGGCCACCGCATCGCAACCCATCAGCATGAGGGCAGACATCGCGCCTAAGAAAAAAAGACACAAAATTTTGCTTGCCATAGCTTATACCCTTGTCTCAACCAGCATGAAAGAAACTCTGCCTCCCGGAGAGCATCGACCCCGGGGGCAGGATCCAGCGATTGACCGCAGTGAACAGCCGCAACGCCGGGGGCCAGCTTCTCATCAATCAGTTCCCGGCGGATCCCTGGGCGGCATTGCGCAGTTGACCCAGCCCATAAACGGCAATTTTATAGGGACCATACTGATTGACCACGAACAGCAACCTTTCCAGCTCGAAAGAGGGGTCGGCATACTGCTTGTAGTGCTCCAGGTTGTCGGTGGTCACGGCGATATCGGTCGGCAGGTTCATCAGCCCCTTGCTGAGGTCCGGGTTCAAGCCGGGGTCACCGAAGAAGATCAGCAATCGATGGTCAGAATTGAACATCTGCACATTCTGATGCCCGCCATCCACCACGTAGATCCGCTCCTGCTCGTCGACGTCAATCCCCTTGGGCCGGGCAAACATGCCGAAGGCATCACCCATTTCTCCGAACGCATCGAGCAGGTGGCCGTCCCTGTCATACTTGAGAACGCGGCCGGATCCGGCGTTACTGACATAAATAAACCCATTCGGGTCCATGGACATCCCCGTCGGCAAAGCGATCCCTTCCGTTTTTCCATCCGCCTTGCCGATACTTTTGAGGTATTTACCCGTTTTCCGATCGAGCACCTTGATTTCATTGGAGGGCATATCGAGGACATAGACAAACTTCTCATCCACTTCGACATCCACCGGCTTGATCCCCAGTTCCTTGCCGTACGATGCGAGGTAATCACCGGCGGCATTGTAAACAACGACATCCCGGCGCATGGTATCGGCCACATACATGATGCCTTCGTTGTCGATGGCCATGTTGGCAGGCTTCATCAGCTTACCGACGCTGTAATTGCCTTTCAGATATTCGAAGGACTTGTTGACCGGGTCGACAATGACAACATTGCTTCCCCCCAGGTCACAGACGTAAATCTTCCCGTTATGGGTGGTAATCCCGAACGGTTTCTGGATGCGACGAATCTGCTCCTGCTCGGTGGACCCGTAGACAAACATGGAAAACTTGTCTTTTTCCCCGAGAAATTCTTTCGAATTCTCGATGTGGGTCAAATACTGAATCCGGGGGGGATTAGGAAGCGGTGGAAAAAAAACGGGTCCACTGTCAGCGACCGGCAATTTCCCTCCACACCCCTGCAGGAGAAAAGCGGACAGCGCAACAGAAAGCATCAGCAGCAGCTTTGTTCTGGTTTTTAACAACATCTTTCAACTCCGGTCTGAATTATGGTTTGACGTTACAGAAGGCCCCTACGAGGCGTTATCCTCTCCGCACTTACTCGGTAAAAGATTGAAAATTATTATCCACGGGGCTTTCTCGATCATAGCGAACTTCCTGATGGCAACCCGGCGCGCAACTGCCTCCCGTCTCAGTCGCTTCAAAACCGATCGGGACCTTCCAGTTGCCGAACGGCATCCCTTCCCGGTTGATCAGCTTTTCACCCACGCTGGCGTGGGGCTCATGGCAGAGCCGGCAGGTCCGTCCCTTGCTGACATCGGCCACATGGACGAAATGGAGGTTGAGATCCCCGTTGCGGAAATTGGTGTACAGGGTCGTGTCGGCGAAACGCAGCAGATTCTCCTCGTGACAGCCGAGACAGAGGTCATACGTCCCCTCCCGGTAGGGAGCATAACGTCCCTCCGGGTAACTTCCCTTGAGCAACCGGTAATAGTCAGAGCCATGGGGATTATGACAGTCGCCGCACTGGCCCTCGCGAAGCGGTCCGTGCAGGTTCTTCTCGCCGGAAACCTGCTTCTCGATATCCTGCAGCGGCGAATCCGCGCCATGACAGGTCAGGCAGAGGTCCTGCTCCGGCAGAGACAGCAGGCCATGCTCCTGGGAAAAATGGGTGGAGTGGCAGTCGGCGCAGCTGCCCGCCTGGGTCATCGGTTGATGCTTGACCTTGGCCGTTGCCGCCCGCTCGCCGATCTCGGGATGACAAGCGAAACAGAGGTCGGTCATCTCCTGCTTGAGGCTGAAGCGGAAATCCGAGGAATGCGGGTCATGACAATCGGTGCAGAGCGCGTTCTGCACCGGCGGGTGGATGAAGGAGGCGGCCGCCATCTCGCCGGCAAAATCATCGTGGCAGCCGAGGCAGCTGTCACGCACCGGCTTCTTCATCAGCGCCTGATGATCAGACGCATGGGGGCTGTGGCAGCTGGTGCAGGCGCCGACCGCGACCGGACCATGCCGGAAGCTCCTGGTAAAAGGGGTCTCGTCGTGGCACTCGAAGCAGAGCGCTGAGCGGTCGTCGCCGACGGCCAGCAGGAACGGATTGTCTCCGCCATGCACCTGGTGACAAGAGAGACACTCCCCTTCCACCACCGGGGCATGCACCTCTGACCCGCCCATCGACTCATGACAGAGAAAACAGAGCGCGGCCCCCTGTGTGATCAGCTCGAAACTGGCACCTTCTGCGGCGGGATGTTCCGGGCGGTTCTGGACATGACAGTAAAGACAGTTTTCATCCGCCACCGGGGGATGCGGCGAGGCCATGCCGGCATAGTCGGCGTGACAGCCCGCGGTCAGGCAACTTTCAGCCGCGGCCACCGGCAGACTCAGCGCCGCCAGGCTCAACAGAACAAATGATAGGATGCGCACAAACACCATGGAGGTCCTTCCTGGACAAACCGCATCGACCCCAGTCATAGATCATTCACCGGCTGTGGTCCTGTTGAAGTTTGAACAGTAATCCTGTTCTCGCCACCTTGGTCGTCAGACTGGGTGTTCCACCGAATGCAACCTGGCATCTCGATCAGGACAACCCCAAATAAATCACAATAAAATGTTGTGCTGTTTAAACTCGTTGCCAGAAGCAGGCCAAGCCGTTCGACACGGGAAACCCCTTGAAAACGGGTTCAGCAAAAACCGCCAACTTCCGCATTTCATTTTTGCAGAAGAAAACAGCGCTGCGCCCCGGCGAAAAACTCCAGATACGGAAACGTTCTGCACCGGTCCCCGCCGCTAATGGCCCCTGCCACGACCGTAGACGATACCCAGCTTCTCCATCTTGTGGCGCAGGGTGCTGGGATGAATCTGCAGAATCTCCGCAGCACCGCCGGCCCCGTTGACCTTCCCCTTGGTCAGCTCCAGAACTTTTTCGATCTGGCGGGCGACCACGTCATCCAGGCTGAGGGCGCCCTCAACCTCTGTGGCTGCGGAATAGGTCCCGGCAAAACCGACCGGCCCCGACACAGAGTCAAGGGCAACCGGTTCGGGGGCATGTTTCTCAGGCAGCAGGCTCGTCAGCACCGACGCGACCACAACCTCAAGAGGCTGATCCTTACCGCGGCTCTTGATCAGCGCCCGTTCAATGACATTTTCCAGTTCCCGCACATTCCCCGGCCAGTCGTAACGGATCAGCCGCTCGACACAGGCCTCGTCGATCGCTTCCGGCGGACGCATGCCCATTTCCGTCGCCTTCAGGTTCATGAAATGGTGCATCAGGGGAATGATATCCTCGCGCCGCTGACGCAATGCGGGGATCTCGATCGGGAAGACATTGAGGCGGAACCAGAGATCCTTGCGGAAAGTCCCCTCCATGATCATTTTTGCCAGGTTTCTGTGGGTCGCGGAGATGACCCGGATATCCACCGGGATCGCCTCAACGCCACCGACCCGCTCAATCTCCTTGCTCTGCAGGACCCGCAGCAGCCTGACCTGGGCGGACATCGGCAGCTCACCGATCTCATCGAGCAGGATGGTCCCGCCGCTGGCCCGCTCGAAGCGTCCCAGCTTGCGGCTGGTGGCGCCGGTAAAGGCCCCCTTTTCATGGCCGAACAGTTCGCTGTCGATGAGCTCGGACGGAATCGCCCCGCAGTTCACCTTGATCATCGGGCCGTCGCGGCGCGGAGAGGCCTGGTGAATCGCATTGGCGATAATCTCCTTGCCGACCCCGGTTTCACCGAGCAGCAGCACGGAATTGTTCAAGTGCCCGACCTGCTCGACCATCTCCATCACGGACTGCAAGCCCCCGTCGTCACCGATGATGGTCACCTTCGACGTCCGCTTGAGCTCCTTGTTGAGGAAGCGGTTGTCGTCAGCCAGCCGCTCCTTGATGCGGTTCAGCTGCTCATAGGTCATGGCATTGGAGACGGCGATGCCGAACGGCTCGTTCGTTTCATTGAGCAGCTCGGCGTGTTCCTCGGTGAACTCCTCTCCCTGCCGGGCGGTGACCACGACCGAGCCGAGGTAGTGCTCGCCGATATTCAGGTGCATGACCATGATCGATCGGCCCTGGTAGCCCAGCACAGGGGCCACCACCGAGCCGAGCGGGGAGCGCTCGGCCGTCTGGTAGACCAGCACCCCTTTGCGGTTCAGCTCGGCGTAGCGCTCCAGGCACTCATGCACACCCGGGTTGTCCGCCGGGGAAAAAACGCATTTCTGACAGACGCCATCCTGCGCGCCCTGGGTAAAGGTCCAGATGTCCTCGTTTTTCCCCTGGTAGAGGTTGAGGTGGATATGCTCCAGCGGCATGATCGTCGCCAGGTACCTGTGCGCAGCGCCCAGGGAGTGACAGAAGTCGAGGCTGCTGCAGATCGCCAGGCAGATTTCGCGGAAAAACCTGTTTTTATCGATCTTCTGATTTGCCTTCATTCGCCAAATCCTTTCCATCTCACAACCGGAGCACTCAACACGTCTGCCCTGGTTGTGCCTCCTTGCCAGAACTCTTAGTTGTTTTCCGGGATCACAAGGAACATGACCCGCCGGTTCTTCTGGCGTCCCACCTCGGTGGAATTATCTGCAATCGGCCATCGCTGGCCATAACCAACAGCAATAATCTGGGCCGGATCAACCCCCAGGCCAACCAGGTGATCCTTGACCCGTACCGCCCGCCGGAACGAGATCCACTCGTTATAGTCCGGGCTGCCGGTACTGTCCGTGTACCCTTCGACGATCATCCGCTTGCCCGGCGACTGCCTGAGGGTTGCCGCGATCTCAGCCAGCCCGGACCTGTATTCGTCCAGGATATCCGTGCGGTTGAGACCAAACTCGACACTGATCACCACCGACGTCTGATCGGTCCGGGCCAGAGCAGCGGCCAGCTCCGGCCCCGCCTGCCCCGGCCGGTCCGGGGTCAGCTGAACAACCGCATGGCCGGCAGTCCTTGGCAGCAGCTCTGTTTCCGGTAGCGGTTCGGCCGCAGTCGGAAGAGAAACAACGATGTCCTCCGGCGGCAGCGGGTTAACGACGAGATCAGGCGATACCGTCGTTTCAACGCAGCCGTTGCTGCCGACTTTCACCCCTGCCGGCGTCCCCGGACACTCGTCAAGGTAGTCCGGCACCCGGTCGCCATCCGTATCCAGCGGGCAACCGACGGCATCCACCCGGATATCACTGCCGGTGTCCGGGCACTCATCCGCGTAATCGGGGACCCCGTCACCATCGGTGTCGGTGGTGTCGGTGCGACAACCCCGCTCATCCACTTCTTTGCCGCGCGGCGTCGCCGGGCACTCGTCCTTGCTGTCCGGCACCCCGTCGCGGTCGCCATCGGGCGGTGGCGGCGGCTTCTTCACCCGCTCCTGGCCGAACAGGTAGGTCAGGCCGGCGGTGGTTTCGTAATGGTTGTCCTGCCCCGGCTCGAACCAGATCATCCGGCGCAGGTCAACCCTGAACAACAGGTAGTTGGTCAACGCATAGCGGGCGCCCAGGCCCAGCCCGACGATACCACCATCGTCGGCCTCCAGATCCCCTTCAGAGAAGACCCAGCCCCCGCCAAAGGCGAAAAACGGGGTCAGCTTCTGCTTCAACCTGAGCGGGTAGATGGTGTCAACGCGCAGCTGGTAAAGGCTCCCTTCGTCAGGCCCCTGCGGCGCGAGTTCGGTTTCGGCGAGAAAGACCTCAAGCCCCAGGTTTCGCGCAATCCCGGCCCCCTCGAACTCATAACCGAACCTGATGCCGTAAAACGTCTCGTCCTCGAGCTGCCGCGAACCGCCGGGGAAATACCCGCCGAACGTCGGCGAGAGATAGAAATCCCCCCGGCTTTTTTCTTTCTCAGCCTTCTTGCCCCAGGCGGTACCGGCAGCAAGAAGCAGAAACAGAGCCACAAGGACCAGGGTAAAAAACTGACTTTTCACCAGCGACGATGTCCGCACAATTCACCGCACCCATACCCGTTAACAAAAATATCCGCCACCAGACTCAAAAACAGCAGGACCGGGGCGCAGCCTCAAGCATGGCCCCGGTCCGTCGGCAGCTCCGACTCAACGGTTAATTGATCTGGATTCCCGGAGAGAAGATGATATTCTCAAAAGTCCGGTTGAGGGTCTTGCTGGTAAATTGGGGCATCTCCATGCCCGGGCGGACGCTGACGTCAGCCCCGACCTTCACCTCGACCGGCGGAACCGCCGCCCAGCTCTTCTGCCCGTCTTTTTCCAGGCAGATATAGGTGTAGCCGCCGGAGTTGAACGTCTCCACCACGGTGCCGGAGGACTTGATCAGATCGACCGGGGGGGGGCTGCCCGCCGCGTCGGCCATCTTTGCCTGATTGGCCGCAGACGAAATGTCCGGGTGCCCTTCCGGCATGGTCGCGGCAGCGGCAGGTTGCGGCGGCTGACCCGCAGGAGAAACGGGTCCGCTCGAAAAGACAATCTTGTCGAAGGTCCGGTCGAGAGATTTACTGGTGAACGGACCCATCTCCTTGCCCGACTGCAGGTTCAGTTCATCCCCGACCTTCACCTCCATCGCCGGAACCGCGGCCCAGATCTTCTGCTGGCCCTTCTCCAGGTGAACGTAGGTGTAGCCACCGGCATTCATCGTTTCAATCACCTTCCCCGCCAGCTCGACCGGGGGAGCCCCGGGTTGCGTGGCAGGCATCTGCCCTGCCTTGGGGAAAGCCTGCGCGACACCGGCCAGCAGCAACAACAGAACAGAAACCATAACCGACATTTTCAGCTGCCGGGACGTAACATTTTTCATCGACTTACTCCTCTTGAGAGAACTTCCGAAACATCCATCTTTGCTCGCCCGCATGCGCTAAAACATGTATCGGGCACCAAACAGAATCGTGTGATTCTGATATTCGACGCTTAAATCCCTGCCCCTGGAATCCTTTAATTCCGGGTCCTGGGTCGCGAAATAACGATACCCCGCATCCAGGGTCAGGTTGGACGTGAGCTGATAGCCCAGCCCCAGACCCACCTGGTAGGCAAAGACCTCGTCGCTGTCGTCAGCGAGTTCCGCACCACTGACCGCAGCGTCTTCCAGCGCGACCTGGGCCCAGCCCAGACCGACCCCGTAATAGACAAGCAGCGGCTGCATCCCCCGGGACTCGTAGAAAAAATTGATCAGCGCGCTCTGCGCGACCAGATCCCCATCCGCGGCAAACTCACCGTTGGCAAATTCCACCGTGTCGAGCGCGTTCCGGCGTGAGGTCAATTCGAGCTCCACCCGCCCCTTGGCCAGCCGGGGATTGGAATCGGCAAAGTCATAGCCGATCAGCAGCGATGCCGCCACCCCCGGGTCGGGGAGCAGATTGAAGGGTCCGTTCGGCCCGACCGCCTCAACATCATCCATCGCGCTGAGAGCCAGCTGCCCGCCGAGATAGTACCCTCCCGGGTCGGCCAGAACGACCGCTGGGAGGCAGAGCAAGAGCAGCAGAAGCAGAATCAAGAATCGGGTCATTAGACTCCTCGCCACTTGGTTCATGAACCCTCTGGAAAAAATCAGAGTTCCCCTTCAATAACAGCAATATCTTCTGTCGCGGTAAAGGTTAGATAGGTTGCCGTTATCGTAACCGTACCAACAGCGCTAACCCCTGTAACCAGACCAGGGCTGGTGCCATTATTAACGACAACTCCCTGAATCGAGGTGCTGGCGGTATAGAACGCCTGGCTGGTCAGATCCTCTGTTGACCCATCAGAATAGAGTCCAGTGACCGTCATCTGCGTGGAATCCCCGGTCAGCACATTGATATGGGTGGGGTTTGCGCTCATAGAGATGCTTTCCAACGCCGGCTTAACATTGATAACGGCCTGGCCGTCTACACCAGCAAAACTCGCGGTGATATTCGCGGTACCATCAACTCCGTAATCGACACCTGTAGCGATGCCGGAGGAATTGATCGTTGCAATGGAGGTATCATCCGAGACCCAGTCGGTCAGCGAATGGAACAGGACCTGAGACCAGGTTCCGAAGTCGGCCGTCGCAGTAAACTGCTGGGTCTGCCCCGGGTCAACCGTGGCCGTAGCAGGGGTCACGGTAATTGAGGTGGGGATAACATTAGCAACGGTGACCGTCATCTTGGTTGTTACCACATCCCCGTTGGAATTCGACCAGGTCGCGGTAATATCCGCTGAGCCCGAACTGTTGGCGAAGACCGTGGACCCGGCAACGCTGGCAACCGCCGTATTGCTGGACGACAAGACGACACTGCCGGTCAGGTCCTCGTCGGGCGACTGGGCATAATGGCCCGTGGTCGTGGTCAGGGTCCCGGTTCCAACCGCCAGGGTCGGGTAATCCGCCGACAGGGTCATCGAGGTGGGGATCGAAAAATCGTTGGGGGCACTCGCACCGCCACCGCCGCCGCCGCAGCCGAACAGTGCCAAAAGGGTCATCAAAAGGAGAACGTTTAATGTTCGCATCGATTCGCTCCATTCTTTTCCAAGCCAGACAGACAAAGGGACTGGCCAGACAGGGACAGGACCTCACACGGCAGCAGAGAATATGGAGTAGCCGACCGGCCTGCGTTTCTTAACAAAGTTTCGGGGTAAAACATAAAACTATAAACATATATAATTATGAGATTAAGCACATGCAATCCTATTCAACTAATCAGGTTTACAATTTAGCCCTCTCCATATATGGATATCAAGTTAAAAATTGTTGTTTTTACAGGATAAATTCAATTTTGCGAAGGTTACTGATTGCCGTCGTGCAAGCAACTTTATGACATATGACAATTCACGAAGAAAAGACTGTGGGCATGCACACTTAATTTTCCACATATGCAACTTTCAAACTCATACACCGTCCCCCATTCAACCTTTTGCACTCTCGGCCATGCGGGCTGAAAAGACCCCCTCCCCCGGGACTGCCAGACGTGTTCCGGAGCAGTGATCATTGGATCAATACAGGCAACACAACGCTCGGCATGCTGCCCCTGATCGCGATACCCGTCATGAATCGTTCCACATTTGTATGACCTGGCTGAAGCGTTTCCCATAAAAAGAAAAAAACCCCCGCCTTGCGGCGGGGGTTCAGCTTATTCACAGACTGAACATGCGTCAGTCATGGTTAGCGGTTTACGGACGGGACGAACCCAACCATGTCATGGCACCTGGGTAGCCAATCGTGTAATCAACGCCCTCAACAGTGTTGATTACGCCGTCGATTTTACCATCCTCGAGCCAGTCGATCGAATCGAAGAGCAGGCGCTTGACATAGTAGCGGTTGTGCGCGAAGCCACCCTTCTCTTCGGTCGGCAGCTTGGCGTTCTGGAACGCGCGACGATCGTTGTCAATTGCGCGGTTCTGGTTGATGGTAACGCCAGCATAGTTGGTCAGCCCGTTGGCATTGTTCAGCAGGTCGAGAACCAGCTGACCAGCTTCCTGGTACTCTTCAGACTCGTGCTCCAGGAACAGAGCAGCAGCGGCAACATCAGCCTCTACCACAACCCGGGTATCCGGAATTGCAGGCGTCGGATAGGGTTGCTCGATCATGAAGTCATACACGGTTCCGACCATCTCCGGGGTGACCAGAGCAGCACCATGCGCGCCATTATGGCAATCGGCGCAGGCGCTCGAGTTGACAGCAGTGATAACACCTGCTGCGTCCTTGTCAACTACCGCATATTCGTGGTTTGAACCGTCCATATGGCAGGTTACGCAGGGACCGGCACCATCAGCTCCGAGACCAGCGTGTGCGAAATAGGGCACGTTAGCATAGCTGCGACCCGGGAATTCGCCACCTACGTTGGTGAGGTTACTATACAGTGTTGCTGCTGCAGGTGCATGGTGACCAGCGAAACGGCTGCTGGTTGACACCTCAACGTTGTTGCCGCGGCCAGCGTGACACACGTTACAGGTGTTGGAGTTGCCGGCATCCGGCAGAACCACACCGTAAGATGTCGTAACCGCACCTGCAACCCGCAGAGCTCCGGTTTCAGCGTTGCTGTGACAGCCCCAGCAGTAGAGCAGCTCGTTCTGTCCGGAACCGGTAGCGTCGTTGTTCCAGCCAGACAGGTGCGAGAAGTCGTTCTCCGCTGCATTGTAGTTCGCCGGGTCAGCAACATAGTTCACGAAACCGGTCGAGGTGTGGCACATCTGGCAGCTCTGACGGTTGGAAGCATCCCAGTTGTAGTGGGTGAAACCACCATTGCTGGTGTCGTCACTTGCACCGACAGCCATGATCAAGGACGCTCCTTCCTTAGTGCTGCCCCAGTTCGCCGGGTTCCCACTGTGATCAAGTTCAGTCGGGTGGGCGCCAAGAGCGACCAGCTCATCATATTTGGCTTCCTTGACACCCAGCAGACCACCGGCGTGGCCAGAGCTGGCCCATTCGGTGTGGATGGTCGGGACTCTGTCCGGGTTGGTCGGATCATTGTTGCGGTGCCTGCGGGTGTTGGTCCGCAGCTCGTGACCATGACAGTCGAAGCAGGGGCTCTCACCTGTAGTACGGATGACATACCCTTCAACGCGGCTCTCCGCCAGACCATAACCGGTGCTCGGATCGTCGTAGTGAGTGGTCGGAATGGTCCGGTACCACGAGGACGCATGATAGTACTCTGCCGTCCCGTTGAAACCGGTAGCGGTCAGGACACCGTCCTGGTTGTAGTAGGTGTGGCAACTGGTACAGAGGTCGAACTGGTCTGCCTCATTGTTGCCGTTGGGATCCCAACCCGCAATTTCACGAAGACTGCCGGTGTGCGGATCGTGACAAGCAGCACAGCTGACAGGCTGGAAGACAGAGGGCTCTACAATCGCGCCATCAGTCAGATCAGCTTCAAGATGATGACTGACCTCTGCGTCACCGGTGTAGCCGGCATCACCGAAGGCAATCGAACCTTCCGTGGTGTGGCAACGCTGGCAATAGCCGGTTCTCAGCGAGTTGGTGTTGTTGTGGGCAGATGCAGAGACTAGTGCAGTCTGCATATTGCCATGGAAGCTCTCGTTGTGACAGGAACCGCAGGTTGCGATCGCGTCAGCAACCGGTTGCGCATCCTGGTGGCAGCCGGCGCAACTGACAGCACCGGCAATCCGGTACTCGCTGCTGTGGTCCCTCACGCTGGCAGCCTCGACAAGGATACCTTCAGGTGCTTCGAAGGTCGGAGCATGACACGCCTGACAGCTGCGCGCCACAAGAGGATTGCCAAATTCGTCGGCCAAAGCATTCAGTTCAGTCTGGTTAACAGGGTTATCTGCATAACGGGACAGACCGCTGCTTGGGCTCTCGTCGTCATTGGCCTTGGCACTCAGGTTCCACTCGAGCAGTTCGTTCTCGTGGCAAGCACCGCAGGTGTTGGACTCGGATGCAACAACGATGGTTGCACCACCGCCACCAGCGTGGTCGGCAGTCCGTGCGGCTTGTACATCAAGAACGACCTGAGGTACACCTACAGCATCACCGTTCAGGAAGTCGATGCTTTGAGCAATCAGTTCAAGAGCATACTGGATGTTGTGGGCATATGCGCCCGGATCATGGGCAATCAGGTTGTAGTTGTACGCCGCACCCATGACGTCTTTGCCCTGGCCGGTGAGACCGTTCACAACGATACCGTCCCAGTTCTTCAGGGCGGTTGTCCCGTCCGACTCATAGAAGTAGGGATAGTTCGGCGAGTAGACGACACCAACGGCAGCCAGTGCAGCCTGAAGCTCTGCCATAGCGGCTGCCACATCGCCTTTGGCGTTGTTCAGGTCAGCCGGAGTGAGAGCCGCGTGGCAGTTCACGCAGGCGTTGCTGAGGATACCATCAACATTGCCGCCGGCATCGTGGGAAACAACTTCCCAGGTGTGGTCAGCGGTACCGATGCCCATGTGACAGGTCACGCAGGGACCTTGCTCACCGGTGCTCTGGTTGTTGTCGATACCGACGTTCTGGTGGTAACCACCGGTCGGGGTGACGCCTAAGACATAACCGGTCGCTGCGAAAACCTGGGCACCGGCGGTCAGGCAGTGAAAGTTAATGAAACTTTGATTGGAGAAATCACCGGCACTCAGGGTGATGCTCTCACCACTTTCACGGCCGCTGTGGCAGCGGACGCAGGTGTTGGAAGCGCCAAGTTCGGGGTAGGTGAAGGAAGCGCCGTTACCAAACTGGGCAGTGTAGGCTGTTGCTTCCGGACGAATTTCACCGGTGCCGGCATTAGAGTGACAGCCGATGCAGGTCAGAACTTCCTGAGTCGTGTTGTCCGGAACATTCGTTGATCCGGTCATGGCATTGACGTAGCCAGTTGTGGTGTGGCAGGGCTGGCAGGATGCACGGCTAGCATCGGTCCAGGGGTAATGCATCCATGCAGGAGCGGTGGTGTCACCGTGGCCGGACTCGGCATAGCCTGTGTAAATTTCAAAATCGCCAGCAGAGTGATCGCCGGTGTGGCAATCGGCACAGGAAGCGCCGGCAGTGTACTCAGCCTGGCCATCAGCACCAAAGAATCCGATAGCATAGTTGGCTGGTTGAGCCGCAAACCCACCGGTGTGCGGAGGCTGGATCTGGCCGTCCACATAGATTTCCGGGTTACGGATTTCGTGACACGCCGCGCAGAGCTCTGCTTCGGCTGTGGCGGTGTCCTTGACGGAGATCGCGACACTGTCGGCCGCGGTAGCAACCAAGGTGCCGGCCTGATCAAAGGCAGAAACAGTCAGGGTTGCAACCTTGCCAAGGTCAAGGTCAGACGCCGTAACCGTCGTGGTACATGCAGTTGCATCGCCGAAGGTCAAGGATGCGTCAGAGGCAGTCCATGCACACGTGTAGCTGAAATAGTTGGTGCTGCCCGCGCCGTAGAGCTGGCCGGCAATACCGACACCCGGCAGGACGATTTCGGCAGCGCCCGCATCAGCAGTGACTGCAGCAATTTTGCTGAAGGTCGCTGCCAGCGCTTCGTTGGCACCGGCGATGGTCACCGCATAGGTGTAGTAGACGTTGCCGGCGAAATCGACTGCAGAGGTCAGGGCAGTTGCATCATCGCCCGCGACGCCGCTGAAGCTGTCCAGCTGGTAACCGACGTTCGGGACAATTTTGAAGTTGACCGTGGTCCCGTCGGCGAGCTTGTTCAGCTGATCCTGGGACATGTAGGGAACGGCAGAAATCGCGCCGCCACCGGTCGCTGTCCGGCTGATCGAGAACAGCGCGGCAGGAGAGTCGCCGAACATGACGATCATGTTGGTCAGGGTACTCATCTTTCTGGCGGTAATCTGGTAGTTGCCGCCACCGAGTTCGGTAAATCCGCCCGTGTTGGTGGTGCCACTGTAGATGGTCACACCGTTCAGGGTCACCCGGGTCACTTCCTTGCCGGGGTTCGGGGTAATGATGAAATCATAGGTGTCAAAATCGTCTGCGACATACACCTGTTCAGCGGGACTGATCGCGCCACCGCTTGATGGCTGCGCGGTGGGGCTGATATAGTACGCCGCACCTGCCATCAGCGGAAGTGCTAGCAGCACCACCGTTGAAATAAAGAGTATCTTGAGCTTGTTGAACATTTAATACCTCCTCGCTAGCTACCTAGCAGGTTACAGTAGAGATCTTTGTTATCCAGTCTTAGGGTGCTTTTTCCTCACCCTTGGCATGACAGGTCAGGCACAACTGGGAACCCTCTTGCGGGGAGTAAACAAAATAGTTCTTGGTAGCGAGCGTGTGAGACGCGTTGCTGGAGTTGTGCACATCGTGGCAGGTCGCGCAGGTCATGAAGCCGTCGGTCAGAACGTCGGCAACCTGAACACCGTAAGTGTTGCCTTCAAAGTCGTTGCCAACGGGATCAAACAGTTCACCATCGGCGGCAACGAGAGCGGCATCAAACTGGAAGCCGATCGGATGGTCGTTGGAGAAGTCATGCTCGCCGGCGGCGTTCTTGGTACCGACCGCGCGCTGTCCCCAGCTGTCGCCGGTGACGACCAGCGGAGTCCCGCTGAAGTTGTAGTGCTGATCCGCGGCAATAACGCCATCGTGGCAGCTCATGCAGAGACGGCTGGGGCCGATGAACGGATCGACGATAGCGGCATCGATGGTCACCGTGGAGTAAGGGGCAAAAGAGGTCGAGGTGTTGAGTTCATGTGCCCACAGGGGGAGATAGTCAGCAGCAGGATTCTGAATAGCGTGGTGAGGCGTGTGGCAGAAGGCACAAACGCGGCCCTCTACGTCATCAGCAGCGCCGGTGATCGTGTTCATGTCGTGGAGTGACCCGACAACACCGGTCCCAGGATTCAACCCCGCAAATGCCGTGGCAGAGATGCTCAGCAGGGCCAGCAGAATCAGAAACTTTTTCATGTTTAGCTCCTTTAAAAACGTTTGAATGACTACAGCTTAAAAAAATAGATGGTTGAACGAATTGATACTCACTCTATCCAGATTCCGACTTATTTACCCTGACGAATCCCTACCTCCTTCCCTGATAAACCTACTGGCGAAGTCGGACGCCAATATTAAGATGCCTAAAGAAAGAACGGTTTCCACACACGTAAAAATATAATGCGATGCTTCTTATTAGCTAAAATCAGGCCAACTTTTTTTTCTTTTATTTTCAAACACTTAGGAAAATGAAAAACAACAAATGCTCCATATTTAAAATAAGTGCTTTCCATATTTGGCATTTCCGTTTTTGCTCTCCAAATATAAACACACCTTTCCAAGTAAACTTTAATGAAGTTTTGGTATGTAAGCGCGTGGCTGCCTGTCCTGTGAAAGGTAGCTGAGACAAGGGCTGCGGAGCATATGGAGCAGAACGGCGCGGGGAACTTGTTGCGGGGCTGGCCAGGGCGTGAACCTGATTTTTTTTCAAATACGGTAAATAGACATTCCACTTGCCGTTACGAAAGAAAGATAAAACCTGTCACAATTTGCGCTAAAGCACATTACCAGGACGGAACAACCATGCTACACACTGGCAACTGAATGGGAAAAGTATCCATATTGTTTATCCGCAACAGCTTGTGCTACTGTTCCCCTCTCAGCCTTAAACGAAGACCCGGTCGCCTGAGCGCGGCCTAACACCACGACTGGAGGATAAACCCGTGAAAAGAATTCTGACTTTCTTCGCTCTCGCCCTGGCGTTCACCTTCATCACCGCCTGCACCCAGGAAGAGCCTGCAAAACCCGCCGCCGAAACGGCAGCCCAGCCCGCCGCGGCACAGCCGGCCGCTCCCGCTGCTGACGCAGGGACCGGTCTCTCCGGCAAGGTCGTGGAGACCATGAATGTCGCCGGCTACACCTATGCCCTGATCGATGACGGCAGCAAGCAGAGTTGGGTCGCCGGACCGGCCATGGAACTCGCGGTCGGGGACGAGGTCATGGCCGCGGAAGGTGGCGTGCCGATGGTCAACTACTACAGCAAGACCCTGGACCGCAATTTTGACGTGGTCTACTTCGTCAGCTCGATCCTCAATGCCAGCGCTCCCGCCACCCTGGGTGGCTCGCCGGCGCAGCCGGCCATGCCCCAGGCGGCGCCTCCGGCACAGGTCGACCTGAGCGGCATCACCGCGGCTGAAGGCGGCCAGACCGTCGGCGACCTCTTCACCAGGAAGGACGAGCTGTCCGGCAAGCAGGTGACATTCCGTGGCAAGGTGGTCAAGTTCAGCCCGCAGATCATGGGCAAGAACTGGCTGCACATCCAGGACGGCACCGGTGACTCCGGAGCCGGCACCAACGACCTGACCGTCACCACCGACGTCACCGCCCAGGTCGGCGACACCGTCCTGGTCAGCGGCCTGCTCACCCTCGACAAGGACTTCGGCTACGGCTACAAGTACAATGTCATCGTTGAGGACGCCCAGGTGACCGTTGAATAGAAAACACTGAGTTCGAACAGAAAAGGCCCCCGGTGAAGACCGGGGGCCTTTTCTGTTCCAGACGGAACCAAAACAACGGCGTCCAAGGAGCGCTGAGAGCATGAAGAAAAAGGCCATATCACACCATTCAGAGCCCCTCCCTGTCTCCGTATCTCAGCCGTACCACCTGAACGCTTTCGCCCGGACGTCCCCTGACGTCACAGATCAAATCACCCCACCATCAGTAAACAGCAACTCCCCATAACGCCATACGGCCATCAAGTGACATTGGATTCAGCGAGTGTCCCCCGGCTACTCCGGTGGGGGGAGCTTTTGTGCCAAGAAATAGCTGCGCTAAGCAAGATGGACATGCTCTCCATTGCCTACCAGGGAATGTGCCGCTGCTTCAAGCAGGAGGACGTATCTGGTCATTTTGCCAGTACCATGAACTGCACACGATGCTCAGACGTGAACATGGCAGGCTCCTGGCTTTTATCAAATACGGATAACGGTCGCCGGAATTGGTGTGGTCTCAATTTTCAGGTTCCATATTTGACATATCCCTGATAGCATTTAATACTTAATTTACCATTTCCGGCGTTTCAGGGTTTCCAACTCACGGGACAAGGGCAGTGCCACCATGCAAAGAACAATCAATCGAGATGAATTCCTCAAAGATGCGACATTAAGGATATGCAGCACGCTGAAGCTTGATGAGGCGCTGCAGCGGACCCGGGACTATATCGCTCAGTTCATTCCTGTTGACGGGCTTTTTGTCAATATCTATGAAAAGGAGAACAGGGCCATCAGGACTATCGCCTGTTCGACGATTTCCGAAGGAACCCGGAAGGATGTTATTACCCCCCTGAACGAAGAAGCCATCCGCTTTCTTAAGGGATTTGAGTCTTCACCAGGGGTGAGGATTGAGCACAAAAAGCACCCTACCGATTCCATCATGGGGATTCTGGAAGCTCCAATTTTAGGCTATATCGACAGAGAGATCCTGGCGTTGCACCTGAGCGTTAAAGGTCAGCACCTTGGGGTGACCCTGGCCTCAGCCCTTCCCGGCAGCCAGTTCAGCCAGGAGGATATCCACCTCTTTGAGACCCTGCATGAGCCATTCACAATGGCACTCGTCAATGCCTTGACCTATGAAAAGACAAACTCTCTAAACGAACGCTTACTCGATAACAATCGTCATTTCGCCCGGCAGTTGAGCGCCTGCAAGGAAGGACGGATCGTGGGCTCCACCGGGGGGCTGAAAAACCTTATGGAAATTGTCGAACAGGTCGCGCCCATGAACAATAGCGTGCTCCTGCTGGGCGAAACGGGTGTTGGCAAGGAAATCATTGCAAACGCTATCCACTGCATGTCTCCGCGGAAGGAGGGCCCCCTGATCAAGGTCAACTGCGGAGCCATCCCGGAAGAGCTGATCGACAGCGAGTTGTTCGGTCATGAAAAAGGGGCGTTTACCGGTGCAAGCCAACTCAAGCGAGGGCGCTTCGAAAGAGCGGATGGCGGCACAATTTTCCTGGATGAGATCGGTGAACTGCCTCCAGCGGCACAGGTCAGGCTCCTGCGTGTGTTACAAACCCATGAAATAGAGCGGGTTGGTGGCACTGCCACGATCCCGGTCAATATCCGTGTGATTGCAGCGACACACCGCAATTTGGAACGGATGGTCATTGAAAACAAGTTTCGTGAAGATCTCTGGTTCCGGATAAATGTATTTCCACTTGTCATCCCGCCATTAAGGCAACGCACGGAAGACATTCCGGAGCTGGTTAGACATTTTGTTCAAAAGATATCCCGCGAGATGGGCCTGCGCAATCCACCTGAGATCGCTGATGGGGCCTTGGAGCAATTGAAGCGGTACTCCTGGCCTGGAAATGTCCGTGAAGTAGAAAATGTCGTTGAAAGGGCCTTGATTCAAAGTCGGGGCAGAACCCTTAAAATAGACCCTCTTTATTTTGCCTCAAGGCTAGAGGCCCCTGATGATCAATTGAATGCGGGAAACGCCTGCATCTTCCCTTGCCTGGGGGCACAAACGTGTGATGGGGGTCCCCAAAATACCGACGGGATAATTGTACGTCTGGATGACGCGATCTCCAAACATATCAAAGACGTCCTGAGAATGTGCAAAGGAAAGGTAAATGGGGCTGGTGGTGCGGCAGAGCTTCTTGGGGTTAACCCAAGCACCCTGCGCAACAAGATGAACAAGCTTGGAATCGAGTATGGGAAGATTGCATAACTACACAGGCTCAGAGCGATTGCCTGAATCCAGGTAAATATCGTCCCCCCGGGCAGCCCGGCCCAGGTCCCTGGGCCGGTGGCATGTCAGAAGACAACCGACTCAACACATAAACCCCAATCAAACAACGCTTTGCCCCAATCGCAAAAAATCAGCGTAGAAGCAGTACGGGAGCCATCCTCTCAGCGAAAGGGGGACCTCTCCGTTACATTGATCTCCCGCCTGGCGAGAATCATTTCTGCAACGCGCGATGGATCTCCTCAGCGACCTTCGCCGGCAGGCCCGGCATCTTCTGCAGTTCTTCCAGGGTCGCCGCTCGGATTTTTTTCAGGCTGCCGAAGTGCCTGAGCAGGGCCTTGCGGCGCCCCGGCCCGACCCCGGGAATATCTTCCAGCGAGGAGCGCAGCGCCACCTTGCCGCGCAGCGTGCGGTGGTAGGTGATGGCGAAGCGGTGGGCCTCGTCGCGCAGCCGCTCGAGCAGGAACAGGGCGGCCGAACCGCTGCGCAGGGTGACCGGGTTCTTGCGGCCGGGGAGAAAGAAGCGCTCCTCACTCCGCTCGACCGCATGACCGCGCACGTTGGCCACCACGCGGCTCTTGGCGATCCCGACGCAGCCGATCCGCCCCTGCAGGTCGAGCTCTCCGAGCACCGCGGTGACCACGGCCAGCTGCCCCTTGCCGCCGTCGATCAGGATCATCTCCGGCAGCGGACCCTCCTCGATGCCGCGCTGCAGCCGCCGCCGCAACACCTCTGCGAGGGAGGCATAGTCATCGGCGCCGGCGACGGTACGGATCTTAAAGCGGCGGTACTCGGAGCGGGCCGCCTCACCGTCGCACAGCACCGCCATGCTGCCGACGCTCTGCTGCCCCTGGACATTGGAGATGTCGAAACACTCGATCCGCCGCGGCCACTGCGGCAGGTGGAATTTCTGCTGCAGCTCGTCCAGCAGCTGGCGGCGGGCGGCGCGCTGACTCCCCCGCTGGCGGAAGGATTCGCCGGCATTGCGCTCCGCCAGCCGGCAGAGACGCAGCTTTTCCCCCCGCTGCGGGCAGAGCAGGCGCACCTTCCTGCCGCGCAGCTCACTCAGCCAGTCAGCCAGCGGGGCGGCGTCCTCAAGCGGCAGGGGCAACAGGATCTGGTCCGGGATCAGCACCTCGCGGCCATAGAACTCGCGCAGGAACCCGGACACCAGCTCGGCGAGCTCGAGCCGCCACTCCAGCGCATAGGTGCGCCGGCCGATCAGCTTCCCCTTGCGGACGAAGAGCAGCGCCAGCTCCACCTCGCCGCCGTCGCGATGCAGGCCGATAACATCCTGGTCGCCGCCGGCGTGATCGGTCACCTTCTGCTGCTCGACGCTCTTTTCGATCGCCCGGATCTGGTTGCGCAGGCGGGCGGCGTCCTCGAAGCGCAGCTCGGCCGATGCCTGCTCCATCTGCTGCCAGAGCTGCCGGGTGACCTCCGCTTCACGGCCGGAGAGCAGCGCCACGACTCCATCCACCAGGCGGCGGTAAGCGGCGGGAGTGATCAGGCCATGGCAGGGAGCGCTGCACTGCCCGATCTGGTGAAAGAGGCAGGGCCGGCCGCGCTTGCGGCAGCGCTCGATCGGGGCGTGGCGCAAGGGGAAAATCCGGTAGATCTCCTTGAGGGTGTCGCGGATCGCCCCGGCTGAGGAATAGGGGCCGAAGTAAAGGGCGCCGTCACGCTTGACCTGGCGGACCACCTGCAGCGCGGGAAACTCCTCGCGCAGATCGATCCGCACCGAGACGTAGGTCTTGTCGTCGCGCAGTTCGACGTTGTAGCGCGGCCGGTACTGCTTGATCAGGGTGTTCTCCAGCAGCAGGGCTTCCTTCTCGGTGTCGGTGACGATGGTCTCGATCCGCGCCACCTTCTGCATCAGCAGCGGGACCTGCGCCCGGCCGTCGCCGACAACCGAGAAATAGCTGCGCAGACGGCTGCGCAGGTTCTTCGCCTTGCCGACATAGAGGACCGCCCCTTCGGCGCTGTACATCAGGTAGACGCCGGTTGCCGTCGGATATTTTTTCAGATCGATATCTGCCATACAGGCAGGATAATGGAAAACCCGGCCGGGCGAAACCCCTGCGCGCAGGCAGGCCGAACCACGCCGCGCAAAGCCGCTGTTTTCTGCTGGCGATTCCCGAGCGGATTGGTATAATAGGCTGATTTTAATTTTAATTTCCGTATTTCCCCGCCGGGAGGGCCGTTGATGAATCCGTTCTGGAGCAATATATTCAGGGGGACAGGCTACGAGGACAGCGTCGCCTACTTTCTCAGCACCATCCCCATCTTCGAGGAGTTGAAGCCGAAGGAACTCAAACTGCTGGAGGGGATGGTCCACACCCGCACCTACCGTCCCGACGAGATCATCTTTCACGAGGGGGATATCGGCTCGGGAATGTACTGCATCCGCTCCGGACAGGTCTCGATCTTCAACAGCGACAGCACCGGGCGCGCCGTCGAGCAGGCCCAGCTGGGCCCCGGCGATTTTTTCGGAGAAGTCGCCCTGACCGTGCAGAAGCCCCGGATCGCCACCGCACGGGCGGTGGAACCGACCGTCCTGCTCGGCCTGTTCAGGGCCGACCTGCATGAAGCGATCAACAAGTATCCCGCGACCACCTCCAAGATCCTCCTCGGGCTGAGTCGCTGCATCAGCGACCGCCTGCAATATGCCTCGCTGAAGCTGCACCAGCTCGGCTCCAATTCTTACCCGCAGGCAGACAGGGAGTAAGCGGATGGGCGACCACAGCGGGTTCAGCCGGGCCCAGACCCTGATGATCTACCTGGTGCTGACCGGATCGATCGCCTCTGGCATCGCGATCTTTTCTTCAGCCTCGACCGTCACCGACCTGCTGAAAACGGCAACCAGCGGCCTGTTCCTGCCGCTGCTGCTCTCCCTGATCGCGACCTTCCTGCTCGACCCCGCGGTGCAGTTCCTCGAAGGGGAGCGGATCAGCCGCACCGCGAGCATCTTTATTATCTATTTCCTGATCCTGGCGGTGATGGCCCTGCTGCTGCTGCTGATCGGGCCGCCCAACTGGAAGGGGATGCTCAACGCCCTCAAGGCCGACTTCCCCCGCTACATCGCCCGGGCGATCGAGTATCTCAACGGACTGCTGATCGGCCTCCAGGGGCACTTCCCCTTCATCGAAAACTATGACCTGCCGGGGAAACTCAGCAATACGGCCCAGCAGTTTTTCGGCCTGCTGCTCAAGGAAACGCCGAAATCGGCGCTGCGCATCGGCAGCCTGTTCCTGCTGGTCCCCCTCTTTTCGTTCTTTTTCCTGCGTGACAGCAAGCGGATCATGCGCAGCCTGATCAGCCTGACCCCCAACCGCTACTTTGAAATGGTGCTCGACCTCTACGACCATGTCAGCTGGCAGCTGGCCCACTTCATCCGCGGCAGGATCCTGGAAGCGTCGATCATCGGCATCGTCGTCTACCTGGGACTCTCACTCACCGATATCCGCTACGCGCCGATTCTCGGCGTCATCGCAGGGGTGACCAACCTGCTCCCCTACATCGGTCCGATTATCGGCATGATTCCGGGGCTGATCATTGCCCTGGTCGATCTGGGGGTCGGCGGACAGTTCTGGTGGATCGTCTGCGTCTACCTGCTGATCGCCCAGATCATCCTGGACAACTTCATCCTCATCCCGATCCTGATCTCCCGGGTTTCCAACCTGCACCCGCTGTGGGTCATTCTGGCCATCGTCATGGGGGGCAAGCTGTACGGCGTCATCGGCATGATCATCGGCGTCCCGATCGCCAGTGTCATCAAGATCGCCCTGCTGGAAATCCGCCATTACCGGCAGAACTTCTACCGCACCCAGGGCCTCTTTCTGACCCGCGATGACTGACGATGCGCAGCACCTTTCGGAAACAGGCGAAGTCGCGCGCCCGGCAGAAACAGGCCACGCCACGGCCGCCATCACCGGCACGTCCCAAGTCGCTCCATCTTTGGCTCAAAGCCCCTTCCAAATAGCTGTAAAAACATTATAAGGTGTGCTAGATTTCGTATACTGTATACCGGAAGACTAAAATTTCAGCAGACGTGTGAGCCATGAGCCGCTACCTCTTCAACTGGATCAACAACCTGAAAATCCGCTGGAAAATGATGGTGGTGGTGCTGCCGCTGGTGGTCGTCCCGATCTTCCTGCTCGGCGGACTGATCGGCTACGTCGCAACCGGACAGTCATACAAGGGGCTCATCGACGCCAGCAAAGCCGACCTGGATCACATGGCCGATTTCACTCTCGACCTGCTGGACGGTCATTACCGGCAGTACGAGGTGTACCGGGAAGACAAAAAGCAGCTGATCCGCGACGAGATGGCGGCCCTGGTCAACCTTGCCTACGGCCTGGTGGAGGAAGAACAACGCCAGCACCAGAGCGGCCTGCATGACCTCGCAGCGGCCCAGGAGGCGGCCGGCCGGGCCCTGAAAGGGGTCAACATCGGCGGCAGCGGCTACATCTATGCCATGAACAGCCAGGGCCTGCTCACCGTGCACCTGGCCCGCGAGGGGGAGAACGTTGCCAACGAGCAGGATCAGGACGGCCATTTTTTCATCCATGACATGCTCAGCAAGGCCCTGGTGTCCGATCCCCGGCAGGTCCTCTTCATTGTCTACCCCTGGAGCAACGCCAGCCTCGGCGAGGGGCGTCCCCGGGAGAAGGTCGTCGCCTATCGCTATTTCCCGGAATGGGACTGGATCATCGCCGCCGGCGGCTACCTGGACGAAACCTACGAGGACTTCACCTTCGAGCAGTCTTCGCTCAACGCCCTCAAGGAGCAGATCAAGAACAAGAAAGTCGGCAAGACCGGCTACATCTTCTGCATGACCAGCGAGGGCCTGCTGACCATCCATCCCGATGCCGAGGGAGAAAACATCTTCGATTCCCGCGATTCCGACAACCGGGCGTTTATTGCCGAGATGTGCGACAGGAAAAACGGCTGGATCCGCTACCCCTGGCGCAACCAGGGAGAAGGCCGGGCACGGATGAAAATTGTCCGCTATCGCTACTTCGAACCCTGGGACTGGATTGTCGCGGTGGGCAGCTACGAGGACGAGTTCTACGGACCGGCCAACCGGATCAAGTGGCGGATCATCACCCATATCCTGGTCCTGCCGCTGGTGATCGGGCTGCTGGCTGCGGTCATGGTCTTTTTTGCCGCCAAGGTGCTGACCGACCCGATCCACCGGATGATCACGGTCATCCGCCGGGTCAAGCAGGGCCGCCTTGACGAACAGATGCCGGTCGAGAGCCAGGACGAGCTGGGCGAGCTGGCCACCACCTTCAACCGGATGACCAGGATGCTGCGCCGCAACAAGGAGATGGAAACAGCGCTGGCCCAGCAGGGCAAGATGGCGTCCCTCGGGGTGCTCTCCTCCGGCGTGGCCCACGAAATCAACAATCCCCTCGGGGTCATCCTGGGCTATGCCGGCTACCTGGA
Organism: Desulfuromonadales bacterium; assembly: GCA_032251255.1. Taxonomy (GTDB): domain Bacteria; phylum Desulfobacterota; class Desulfuromonadia; order Desulfuromonadales; family Geopsychrobacteraceae; genus BM509. Next base: position 254,483 of record JAVVDY010000001.1, on the reverse strand, counting down.
GAAGAAGATCCCGGAGAGCGACCCCAACTTCCGCTATATCAACGAAATCAAACGGGAGAGCAAGCGCTGCAAGAAGATTGTTCAGGATCTGCTCAGCTACGCCCGGACGCCGAAGCCGGTTCTCGAGCAGACCGACCTCAACCGCCTGCTGGGGCAGATCATCGAATTTGCCACCAATCATACCGACCTGCATGGCGTGAGGATTCTGCGCAACCTGGACTACCGCCTGCCGGCGATCCCGGCCGACGGAGACCAGCTGCGCCAGGTGGCTATCAACCTGATCCTCAATGCCGGCGCGGCCATGCCGGACGGAGGGCTGATCGAAGTCAACACCTCTCTTGACGAGGAAAAGTGGGCCCGGATAGAGTTCTGTGACAGCGGCAGCGGGATCAGCGACGAAAATCTGGAAAAGATCTTTGAACCGTTCTTTACCACCCGCGCCCGCGGGACCGGCCTCGGCCTGGCTATCACCAAGCAGATCATCGACCAGCACCAGGGCGAAATCTTCATCGATTCGGTTGTCGGGCAGGGGACCACGGTTGTCGTTCGCCTGCCGCTGAAACGTACGGAATATCTTCAATAACGGGCAGCAAGGGATCACCATGACAGCTAAGAAAATCATGATTATCGACAATGAAGAAGGCCTCTGCCACATGATGGAGGCCGTCCTGATGGATGACGGCCATGCGGTGCGCTCCTTCACTGATCCGCTGGTCGCCGTCGAGACATTCAGGCCGGGCATCTGGGACCTGGTGATCAGCGATATCAAGATGCCGGGGATAGACGGGCTGGAGGTCCTCCAGCGGATCAAGGCCGTTGACCCGAAAATCCCGGTGATCATGATCACCGCCTTTGCCACCGTGGAGATGTCGATCCAGGCGCTGCGCCACGGCGCCTACGACATGCTGACCAAACCCTTCGAACCTGACGAACTGCTGTTCAGGGTGCGCAATGCGCTCGATCACAACCAGCTGCTGAGCGAAAACCAGATCCTTCGCCGGGAGCTGGCCGGAAAATTCAATTTCGACAACATCATCGGCGCCTCAAACAGCCTGCAGAAGCTGCTGGACAAGGTGGAAAAGGTGGCAATCAGAGACACCTCGGTGCTGATTACCGGCGAGTCGGGAACCGGCAAGGAGCTGATCGCCCAGGCGATCCATTACAACTCCCCTCGCCGGGACCGGCGCTTCATTGCCATCAATTGCGGCGCCATCCCTGACTCGGTGCTGGAAAGCGAGCTGTTCGGCCACAGGAAAGGGGCGTTCACCGGGGCGACCAGTGATCGCGAGGGGCTGCTCAAAGCTGCCGATGGGGGCACACTGTTTCTGGATGAGATCGGCAATCTGCCCCTCAATGTCCAGAAGACCCTGCTCCGCTTTCTCCAGGAACGAGAATTTCTCCGGGTCGGGGAAACCGAACCGACCCAGGTCGATGTGCGCCTTATCTCGGCGACCAACTCCGACCTTGCCGATGAAGTGGACAAGGGGACGTTCCGCGAAGACTTCTATTACCGCCTCAATGTCATCAACCTCCATATGCCGCCGCTGCGCGAGCGGAAACCGGATATCCCGCTGCTCGCCGCCCACTTCATCGGTCAGCAGAATAAAGAGTTCGGCACCGGGGTCAAAGGCCTCAGCCCGGAAGCACAGCAGGCGGCCTGCAGTTTCTCCTGGCCGGGGAACATCCGCCAGCTGAAGAATGTCATCGAGGCCTGCATGACCATCGAAACAGAGGAACGGATCTCCCTGGAGACCCTCTCCCAGTTCATCGAGGTGGAAGGGAGCGGGTCCACCGAGGCGGACTATAACGACGCCCTGGCCCGGTTCGAGATCGACTATCTGCAGCAGCTGATCCGCGCAGCCAACGGCAACATTGAGGAGGCTGCCCAGAAAGCGGGGATGAACATGGCGACGATCTACCGCAAGCTGAAAAAGCATGGGCTGAAAAAAGAGGACGTTATCTGAAGAGCCTTTCTGCAAAAGAGCGGAAACAGAACTTGCAAAAACGCAAAAAAATCCGGAAGCCCTGCAAGGCAGGCGACAACAACCTGGTTTAGCTGACTTTTTTATCATAACCGCGTTTCCTTTCGGCCCCCAACGTCTTCCGGACCTGTCATTTTTTTGCATCCCTGCAAACAATCCCATGTCAACCCTCCACCCCGCTCCCGAAAAAGCTCGGCAACCTTCTGTAATTCTTGGGATTTATCTAAAATACCAAAGTCGGCACGACCCTTGTATACATAAAGGGACAGATTAGCACCTCTCTCGGGGGGAGGCGGGACAGGTCCCGCCTTGCCCCCAAATCTTTTTTCTGGAGACGGCTATGCAAGAGATTCCTTCCGCAACCGAGCGCTTTTCCTGTGCCCTCCCCCCGCTCGGCCTGCTGGCCCTGGCACCGACGATCATTCTCTATACCCTTACCCAGGCTGAACTGCTGCAGATCTCCCCTTCCCTGCTCGGCCTGATGCTGATTCTCGGCGGGTCAACCCAGTTCAGTGCCGGTCTCACTGCCCGGCAGCAGGGGAACATCAGCGGCTCGGCGACCCTGATACCACTGGGACTTTTCTGGCTGTCGCTGCTGGGCCTGAAGATTTTTCCCGACCTTCGCCTGGGCAGCTCCCCCTCGCCGGCGGCAATTACCGCCTACCTGAGCATGTGGGGCCTATTCGCAGCAATCCTCTACCTGGGCAGTTTCCGCCAGAGCCGAATCGTGCAGATGCTGTTCGGCACGCTGATGGCCTGCCTGCTCTCCCTCGGCATGGCTGAAATCCGTGGAAACATTGTCTTCTTCTACACGGCGGCGGCTGCGGGGGGCGCCTGCGGGATGGCGGCATTCTATATCGGGGTTGCCCAGCTGCTGAACAGCCACATGAAGCGCAGGATTATGCCCCTCGGCAGTTGGCAGGCGAAGCTGGACTGAGAGTCATGACTTGACAGGAAAAGGCGAAACGGGCATCAATAAGAAGAAGACGTAGCGGAAGCAACGAGGGAGCGAAGCGTGAATGCTAATTTAAGCAACCAGATGACCCTGCTCGGGTTCGCGGCCATGGTCTTCTACGGGGCGCTGCTGGCGACCGGCACGGTCGGCACCGATGTCATGCCTCAGTTTATTGCCTCGGCGCTGGTTTTTCTCTCGTCCGGAAGGTTAATGCGCAAGGCCGCAACGCAGCGTTCCGCAGACGAGGATGAAGACGAAGCAAAACAGGAAAAAAAGGAAATCAACTGGGAGAGAATGACCCTTCTGCTCAACTGGGCCATGTCTGTGCTGATTATCAGCGGCATGGCAATCTGGATCATGAAGCCGGCGGATGTGACCTTTGTTGATGCGCTCTGGTCGCTGATCCCGGAGGAAAAAACCTATACCTGGGTGGGCGGGCTCGCCCCTTGACTCCCACCCGGACCGGACCTATTTCCCCTCCATAACCTTTATTGCGCGCAGGACCCTTTGCGGGTTGACAGATGCGCTGCACTGATCGACCCATCCGGAGATATCCTCCACCCTGAAAGGTTTTTTCAGCAGGGCACAGCCCAATCGTCCGGTCTCTTTAATCTCCCGATCCGTTGCCTTGATCGACAATACCAGCTTGTGCCGGTTTTCCACCCGGCAACCACCCGCCATCTGCAGGTTTAGGTAGGCGAGTGCCGACATTTTCGGCAGCTGCCGGTCGAGGATCATCAGGTCCGTGCAGGGCAGCTCCCGGTCGCAGAATTGTTGTTTGCCGGTATACAGGGGGCAATAAAGAGGTTCCGAGAAGGCAAAGACCTCATACCCCTCGTGTTGCATAATCAGCGATATAAGCCTGCGCAGACTCTCTTCAGAATCCAGGACAGCGACACGGAGACCCATAAAAACCTCTTCCATTAATTATTATTAATGTTTGTATTTTAACCAAAACCGGCGAGAAAGGCAAGGGCTATTTCACTTTTGCGCGGGCACCCTTCCCGTCCGCGCAAGTTTCTGTTTTCATGACAAAAAAAGGGGTTTCACCTGGTGGTGAAACCCCTTCGTTAAAATTCTTCCGAAAGAAAAACAGCGCAGAAACGTCTCAGTGCGCCTTCTGCTGTAACAGCTGCAGCGACTCGTGAATAAACTCAGCCGAGCGTCGCAGGTTGTAAACCTTGGATTCCCTGAGCAGGGACTGAGCCTCCCTGAGCAGGCGCAGGGCCTTCTTAATCTCAGTGCTCTGCATGACGGACTCCGTGCCACTCGTGATCGCAGCTGAGGCACAGGTTCTTCCCTTCAGCCGTCCTGTCCAGAGAATAGCTACCGCAATCGGGACAGAGAGCAACCTCGCCCAGGGGGTTCTCGACAAATTCAAACGCCGCCCCCAACTTGTCCAGACCTGCAGCAAGGACCTCACGGGTCTCCATCGGTCCGTGCAGAGCCGAAAAAAGGATTCTCCTGGCCTCCATCATCAGCCCTAATGCCTTGTGATGCTCCTCAGAAACATATTTTTCCACGCCCGTCTCTCCTCTGAATCCCTGAACAGAATGTCAGATCAATCACAAACTCACATTTATGATATTAAAAACATGATATATATACATCCAAATGTTTTGCCATGTACAGAAAAAAATCTCACATAGGTCATGTTTGCGCTCATAAGGCCTACACAACCAAACCGGCAACGCTTCAGCCCAGGCAGGCCTGCAGCAGGAGGATCACTCCATCCCTCACCCAGACAGAAAAGGGCGCCTCCACGTGCGAGGCGCCCCCAAAGCTGATCCATTATCTTTTACTTGTTACCAAGCTCCTGCAGCACCATGTCTTCCTCGTCCAGGGCAGCCACAGGCTCGCGCAACTCGACCCGCACCGGAGAGACCTTCTCGCGCAGCGAAAGTGACATCATCGCACCGATCAGCAACATGCCGCAGGCAACGCCGAAGGAGGTCTCCATGCCGCCGAATTTAGCGGTCAGGGCCGCGGACAGCTTGACCAGGACGAAAGCCCCGACCCCCCAGGCCGAGAACAGGATTCCGTAATTCAGGCCATAATTCTTGCTGCCCCAGTAATCCTTGGCAAAAGACGGGAACAGGGACAGGTTGGTGCCGTAGTTAAAGCCCATGAAGGTAGCCAGGAGGGTGACGACCACAGCGCCCGAGTCGCCGCGAGTGACCAGCGGAATTGCGGCAAACATCAGAATCGCCTGGAAGACCAGCATGATGGTCAAAGTGGCCGCGCGACCGATCTTGTCGGAGAGAACCCCGGCGACGACGCGACCCGAGGCGTTGCCCAGGGACATCACCACGACAGCGATAAAGGCCATCTCGCCCATGCTGTGCTTGGCGATGCCGGCGATACTGCCGATGACCATCAGACCGGCGCCGGCACCGATAAAGTAGCACAACCAGCAGGCGTAGAAGCGGCGGTCCCTGAGCATCTCGGACGGAGTCCTGTCCACAACAGCACCCTTCTTCCCTGCGACCGGAGCCGCACCGTCAGGAACATACCCGGCAGGAGGATTGCTGATCAGCATGGCCATACCGCAAACGATCGCGATAAACGCGATACCGAGAATCATCATCGTGCTATGCAGGCCGTAGGCACCGAGCAGGTACTTGCAGACGGGCGCAAGGTAGACTGGCGCGATACCGAAACCGGAAACGACGATGCCGGCGATCAGGCCGGTCTTGGCCGGCGAGAACCAGCGCAACGCCGGCGGGGTGGCCGCCGAGTAACCGAAGCCGAAACCGGCGCCGCCTAGAACCCCGAAGCCGAATACCCAGCCCCAGTAGCTGGACGTCTGCGAACAGACCAGGAACCCGGCCCCAACCAGCAAGCCACCGATGATCGCGGTCACCCGGGGACCAAGCTTGTCGAGCATTTTGCCGCCTATGATCATCGCCAGGGCAAAGGCCAGGCAGGCTGTTGCATAAGGATCGCCAGCACCTTCGAACAGCTTGCCGATATCCCCTTTCAGCATGCTGTAGGCATAAAGAATCCCCAGGGCCAGGTTGATTCCGGTGCCGGCCAGAACGACCGTCCAGGCTTTTTTCATTGTAACTTTTTGACTCATGACTTCCTCCTCTTGAATAGGCTCAACTTGATCACAGCGTGAACTCAGATAACTCATTCTGAACGGCAGCGGCCATTTGTTCCGGAAGGCGATCGCTATCGGTCTTTCATTCCGCACCGGAGTGATTGCTGCCTTCGCAGGGGGTGCGGGCTGGTAACGGCCCTGCAGTCGAGCGGAAAGTTCCTGATGCTTCTCACACTCGCTGAAACGGCAGGTACAGTAGTGGGAGATTGTCTGCACGTCATGCGGCGAGATATACCCGGAACCGACATCGCAATAATCTTCGTCCTGACTGTAGTAGGGGCAAACGGCCATCTTTCTATTCTCCCGACATGTGGATGTGATCGCTGCATTTACCCGAAGACCTATCGCAACGCGCATACCAACTGCCGAAGAAATAATATTTAACAAGTTATTTCAGTTAGTTACAAAACCCACAAAGGTATTTTCCCGCACTCGCGGGCGTATTTTTTTTGCATGACTGCAAGAGACTGGAAGGAGATCAGTGACGGTGAAAAAAAGCCCGAGGGACAACGTTTGACCCCGAAACCCTTTAAAACAGTGGGCCGGAGAAAGACAGGAAGAGGCTGCAATGTATACAGAAAACAGGGTTTTGCATTTACGCCATTTGAAAAGCTCATTTTTTTGCAAATATGCAAGTTGCAAAAAATTGCCCGCGGGGGGCTTACGACCTATACTGCGGGAAGCACAGCGAACCCCAGCCCACCCCACCCCCTGCGGGCAACTCTAGGAGCACCTGATGACTTATTCCTCCCTGCTGCACCATGTCGAGAAACAGGTCCAACAGGTCGCAGCCTACCAGATGGACAACTTCAGAAAGCTGCCACCCGGGAGCGGCACGGCAAAGATCGCTCGTGAATATGTCTCCGAGGTTGACCTGACGTCAGAGCGGATGCTGATTGACGGTCTGGCCAAGCTCTTGCCGGAAGCAGGGTTTCATGGTGAAGAAAGCGGCCGAAAAGGACAATCCGCCTGCCGCTGGGTCATCGACCCCCTTGACGGAACGACCAACTACCTCAGCGGACTGGAGCAGTTCAGCATTTCAGTCGCCCTCTACACTGACAGCAGGTGCCAGCTCGGGGTCGTTCTGCGCCCCGCCTCACAAGAGATCTTCAGCGCCAGCCGCGGCGACGGGCTGCATCACAACGGCGTCCCTGCAAGGCCACCGGCGAAAGATCTGCCTCTCTCGGCCGCCCTGATCGGCACCGGCTTTCCCTATCGCTCACCCGACCAGGCGACCTCTTTTTTTGCCTGTGCAAGAGACGTGCTTTACGCGAGCAGGGGGCTGAGACGATTCGGCTCCGCCGCGCTCGACCTTTGCTACGTTGCGACCGGCCAGCTGCAGGGCTTCTGGGAAAGCGACCTGCAACCCTACGATGTCGCGGCGGGCCTGCTCTTTCTCGAAGAGTCCGGTTGCCTGATCAGCAACCAGATGGGAACACCATACCGGCCGGAGGAAGACCGCGTCCTGGTCTGCGCACCGGCCCAGACGCATCATGAACTGTTGGCCATCGTGGCCCGGCATTACCGGTGGATGAACCGCTGAGCCGCCACGCTCCGTCCACCTGTAGATTCGCACAGATTTTCCGGAACCATAGCCAACAAAGTACGATGATTTTTCGCGCATATTTAACGGTAAAAAACGAGTAATAACAATTTTCATCAGAATTTCCTGTATTTGCCCTTTAAAATAAGTGCCGTTTCTGGCATATTTTGACACTGATTTGAATAACCGCGGGAACAGATCCGCTGCGAAGACGACTGAAGCAGGAGATTCTTTTGGCCAGAATCCTGATTGCAGAAGATAGCGACACAGAGTTGGAGTACCTGAAGCAGATCCTTCATGGCACGCCACACCAGCTGACAGTCACCCGCGACGGGCTGCAGGCCGAAGCCGCCGCCAAGGCCGCACCGCACGACCTGATCATTCTTGATGTCATCATGCCCGGGAAGAACGGCTTCCAGGTCTGTCGATCGCTGAAGAAGGATGACCGGACCAAGCTGACCCCGATAATCCTGCTGACCGCCAAGACCGGGTCGAGTGACGAGTTCTGGGGGCTGAAACAGGGGGCGGATGAATACATTACCAAACCCTATGAACCGGACAACCTGCTGGCCAGCATTGCGAAACAACTGGGAGCATCCTGATGAATTTGGGAGAAGCCCTGCAGAGATATCTGAAAGCCGAAACCCGGGGACAGCTGGTCATCAAGTTCCTCGATGAAGAGCATCTGTGCAAGGTGGCGATCGAAGATGGCCATGCGCTCTATATCACCCTGGGCAAGAAAGGGCCCGAAGAGACCCTGGCGATCCTTTCGGGAAAACAGGTGGAGTGGATTAACTTCATCGACGGAATGCCGAGCAGAAAGCGCCTGCCACATTCACTGAACAAACAGTTGATTGAGATCGCGCTGGAAACCCGACCGGCAACCAGCAGCCCGGGCCCAAAAAAGGCCAGCAGAACGGCAGGGTTCGATCTGACCAACGGCGCACCGCCAGAGACCGTTGAGGCCATTATTGAAGATTTCGTCGACCAGATCGGCCCTCTCGGGACCGTTCTCGCCGACCGCGTCGCCCAGGACCTGGGTTATCGCGCGGGAGCCCTGATGGAGCCAGGCATCCTCGATAAGTTTGTTGCGGCCCTGGCCGATGAGATCCCGGTTGCAGAGCGGCAGGCCTTTCTTGACAAGTACGGACCCTGAGTCATGACCTTTTTCCCCACGACCAGGGCCTTTCCGGAGGAGATCTGACATGCTGGGCAACCTGACCATTCGCAAGCGCATCATGGTCATTCTCGCCGCCGTTTATGCGATCTCTCTGGTCGTGGCAGTGACCGGCGGCTACTTCGTGCTCAAGCAGGAGACGACGCGCGAAGCCATTGAGAAAACCGAACTGTTTGCCGCCGTCATGTCGGCGAACCAGCTCTACATGGCGCAGAATATCCGTCCGGAGATTCTCGACCGGCTCCCCGACCTCTATTTCCCGGAAGCGACTGTCGGCATTCAGATGCTGGTGGAAACGGCCGAACTGATTCAGCAGAAATACCCGGAGTATATATTCCGGGTCGTCTCTCCCAACCCACTGAACCAGGGAAACCTTTCTGACGAATTCGAAAACCGGGTTATCCACGACTTTTCGAACCGTCGCTACGAAAACTGGGAGGGGTTCATCGAGAAGAACGGCAGGAGCTTCTACGCTACCGCGATCCCGATAGAAGCGCGCAGCGGATGCATCTGGTGCCACAGCACGCCGGACGCGGCCCACCCGGAAATGGTCGAGGAGTACGGAACCGAGTCAGGCTACGGCTATGAGATCGGGGATGTCGTCGGCGCCAGATTCATCTATGTTCCCACTGAAAAAGCAATGGAACAGACCAGGAAAAAACTTGGCGTATCGGTTCTGGTCCTGAGTGGCCTGTTCCTGATCGCCTTCCTGTTGCTGGATGCCTTCATCGTCCGCAGCATTGTCCAGCCGATCGAGGAGATCACTGCCATTGCCACCGATATCAGCAAGGGCAATATGGACAAGGAGTTCAAGGTCAGGAGCAACGATGAGATCAAGGCCCTGGCCGATGCCTTCAACCGGATGAAGGTTTCCCTGACCAAAGCGATCAACATCATCAAGAAATAGATGTCTTTAAGGAGTCTGCCCATGTACCGCCTTATCCTGCTGTTCCTGATAACGGCCCTGACAATGTCCTGCAACACTGCCGTCTACGCGGCCAGTGCGATCAAGGGGAAAGTTCTCTACAAGAAGATCTGCCAGAGCTGCCATACCCAGGAAGGAGAGGGCGGAATCATGGGTCCGTCAGACAAAAGGAAGGAAGAATGGAAGACTTTTTTCAACGAGGACCAGCACAACAGACATCCTGAGGCCTGGCGGGAGCTGACGAGAAAAAAGCAGAAGGATCTGCTGCTGTTCTTCATGAACTACGCGATCGACTCTGAACCGCCCGATGAGTGCGGCTGAAAAAACAGGGACAAAAAGCCCGGCTGCCCGCCGGGCTTTTTATTTGCGGACCGCCGCAAGCCGCTGCAGCAGCAGGCCCGCAACGATCAGCAGCAAGCCGAAGAAGGTTGCCGGAAGGATTGGCTCTCCCACCAGAAAATAGATCATCACCAGGGAGAGGAAAGGGGCGATAAAGATCAGGTTGCCGATCCGCGCGGCATTCCCGGTATATTTGAGCGCCAGCAGCCAGAGCACAAAGCTGGCCCCCATCTCCATCAGGCCGACATAGGCGGCACCGAGCAGACCCTCCAGGGGAGGCCAGACCGGCCGGGAAAAGATCAGCAGATATGCCGCGATGGCCGGCAGGCTGCAGAGAAAATTGACAAACAGGGCCACAACCGGATCCCGCCTGTCACGGGCATTATAGACCCAGTAGAGCGACCAGACCAGGGTGCTGGCCAGGGCCAGCGCCACTCCCAGCGGGCTGGTGAAGCTGAGCTGAAACGGCTGACCTTCAGTCGCGATAACGACAACCCCGCAATAGCTGACCAGCAGGGCGAGGATCTCCATCCCCTTGACCTTATGCCGCAACAGCGGGATCGACAGCAGGGTCAGGGTTATGGACCAGGTATAGTTGAGCGGCTGAGCCTGCTGGGCCGGCAACAGGTCGTAGGCCTTGAACAGCACCAGGTAGTAGAGGAACGGATTGAGCAGGCCGAAGAGTATCGACATCCGGTACTCTTCCGGCCGGCAGCGGAAAGCCAGGGCCAGCTTACCCTGCCGGATCAGCAACAGACCGAGAAACAGCGCGGCAAACAGGCTGGCATAAAAGAGCAGCTGGATCGGCTCCAGGTAGCGGAGCGAAAGCTTGAATGCCGAGGCCATGGTCGACCAGACCAGGACAGCGCTGAGCGCATAGAGATACGCCTTCTTCTGGTCAATCATCGCTGCCGCTGCCCCGGTAACGCGACCCTGGCGGTAGCGCCAACAACACCAACCCACAGAAGATCAGGCCGATCCCGCAATAGGCCTGCACATTCATCTGCTCGCCCAACAGCAACAGCCCGAGCAGCCCGGCGGTCATCGGCTCAGCCAGGGTCAAGGTAACCGCTGAAGCGACCTGGACGCTGCGCAACCCCCTGGCGAACAGCCAGTACGCGAGGGCGGCCGTCACCAGACCGAAGTAGAAGACTGTCGCGATGCCATGCAGGGTGCCGATCCAGGCAATATCGACAAACAGGAGGAGCGGGAGCAGCATCAATGCCCCAATGCAGAAAACCACCGTCATGACCGGGGTTGGCGACTGACGCTCAAGCATCCCCTTGATCAGCAGGGTACATGCGGCGTAACTGGCCCCGGCGCAGATCGCCAGAAAAATCCCGAGAAGGTCGACCCGCACCCCTTCTCCCCCCGAGAGGGCCAGCAGGCTGCATCCGGACAACGCCAGAGCAGTCGCCACCAGCCAACGCCGTCCCGGGCGCTCCCCGCGAAACAGCAGCGCCAGAAACCCTGCCGCGACCGGAGAACTGCCGATACCGACAATTGTCCCCACCGCCACGCCGGTGGCGGAAACCCCGGCAAAGAATGTCACCTGGTAGAGGGCCATGAAGAATCCTGCCCCCAGGGACAAGCGCACCGGCCAGGAGGAAAACCGCCCGAAGCCGCCCTGCAGCAGGGTCAGCAGCAGCAGACCGATGCCACCGATCAGCAGGCGCATGGTCCCCACGGCCAGCGGGCCGGCACCTTCGGGCGCCAGCGCCTGGGCCGTTCCGGTGGTCCCCCAGAGGGTGGCCGCCGCCAGCACAAACCAGGTGCCGCCGCTTTTAGTCTTGTCCATCATGCCTGCCATCCTGATTACTCAATCGGCCTCGCTCGGAGAATCTGTCGAACCGGCAAAAGCATCCATAAAATCGCCACCGTCCGCCCAACCAGGTAAGCCAGCGCTGCGCAGACGGCACCGGCCAGCCCTCCCTGAATCAACAGACCGGTCAGCACCAGGATAATGACGAGCGCTTCAAGGGCGGTGGCGGTCGAAATCGGCCGGGTTGCCTGCCCGCCCATCAGCAGTGCCCGCAGGTAGGCGGTCATCACTGTCGTTGCTGGCAGCAGGGCCATCAACTGCAGGGGCAGCAGGGAAAATTCCGCCAGCAGCGGACTGAGCCCCGACACCCGTACCAGCCAGAGGTCTGCCAGCGGTGTCATTGCGATCAGCAGCAGACACCCACTGAGGACGCAGGCCAGCAGCAGAGCAAATTGACCAATCGGCCTCCAGTGCCGCAGGTTGTCCCCCATAAGGGCGATCGCGACTTCCTGGAAAGAAAGCCCGACCGCACGGAAAACAAAGGTCAGTGCCCCGATCACCGGCATCACCGCCAGCGATTCAAGCGGCAGTTTCCCCTTGCCGAGAAAAAAAGTCACCACCGGGTGAATACCGAGAGTGATAAACGGTGTCAGGGCCAGGGGCAGATAGTAATATCCCAGCTCGCGTAAACTGCGGACCGCGCCCCGGTCCTCTCTGTCCAGCATCCCCCTCACGGCTCCGCCTGCCAGCAGCCGCGTCGCCAGCATTTCAACGGCCACTCCGCAACTGAGGGCGATCCCCCCCATAAGAGCCCCCTGGATGTCACTGGAGCGGAACAGCAGCAGCGCGGCCAGAGACATTGTCACCACCCTGCCGACCGTTGCAACAGCAACGCGGCGTGTCTGGCGGTTACGGATCAGCACCCCCTGGTAGAAACGTCGCCAACCGATGACTCCGGGCCAGGGGAGCAGCACCAGCAGGGAGAGATAAACCCGTGATGAGATCTCGGGAGTCAGGCCGATGACCCTGATCATCAACAGGTCAAAAAGGGGGGGGACGAGCAGCACCGCCATGCCGACAGTCACCAACAGGGTCAGGATCAAGGTGAAGCTGCGCAGCCGGCGGTAAGATTCAGCGCCGTTGACCAGTGCTGTTGCGGCACTCATCAGCATGATGATCGGGGCTTCCGCGACCAGGGCGAAGGCGTAGGCCACCCCGTAGGCAGCCAGGTTCAACTCGGCGGCAGCCATCCGTGCGATCAGCGCCGCCAGCAGCGGACCTTCCACCGCCATCATCAGCCAGGTGCCCGCCAGCGGCAGCCAGAAGCGAAATATATTGCCGAAACTCAAACCGCTCTGCATGTCTGCATCATCTAGCCATTTTCTCCTGTCAGGCCATTCTCCTGTGCCCGCAGCAGAGCCTCCTCCTGAACGGGAGCAGAAAACAGAAAGGGCGACCGGCTACGGCCGCCCCGAGGGGAGTTTTACGCTATTTGCCCTAGGAAAGAAAGTCTTATCCTGCGAGGATGACCCTTTCCGCAAGATTGCTGTGCTGCGGCACCCGCACGCAGTTATGACTGCTCCAGCTTGCCGCGTCGACGATCCTGGGGACCGTGATCAGGCTTCCCACGCTATAGCCCTCTCCATGAAGAACCTTCTCGCACAGGGCAACCGTGACAGTACTGAGCTTCAGCTTGACGACCCGACCGCGACCCCGATACGAGAAACCGCCCTTACTCCAGAAGATGTCGACCAGCTTGCCGGTTTTCAGTTTCCGGTCTTCATCGAACAGCCTGTGGGGGTTCTTTATTGTCATTGTCCGCCCCGTCCTAGGCCGCCCTGCGGCGCAGCATCTGTTTCAGGGCATGGCCGGCGATGGTCGGGTTCTCCTTCAGCCGCCGCTTGGAATAGGGCAGCCAGGATTCCCCGTAGGGGACATAGACGCGCAGCTTGTGCCCCTGATCGACCAGCATCCGCCGCAGCTCGGCATCGACGCCGAGCAACATCTGGAATTCGTAGTCCTTTTTGTGCAGACCGTATTTGTCAATCAGCCGCAAGGCCTCGAAGACCAGCTTTTCATCGTGGGTGGCAATCCCGACATAAGCGTTCTGCTGGAACAGCTTCTCAAGACAATAGACATAGTTTTCGTTGATCAGCGCCATGTCCTTGTAGGCGTGCATGCGGGGCTCGTTATAGATCCCCTTGCACAGGCGGATATTGGTCTTTCCGCCGGCCAGGCTGCCGATATCGCCGATCGTGCGGCGCAGGTAGGCCTGCAATACGGTCCCCACTGCGCCGGGGAATTCTTCACGCAGAGTGCGATAGAAGGACAGGGTGTCATCCGTGCAGGGAACATCCTCCATGTCGATGCGCACAAAATTATTCTTACGCGCCGCCAGGGCGACGATCTCGCGGATATTTTCGAACGCGAAGTCGCAGTCCAGTTCCAGTCCCAGCTGCGTCGGCTTGAGAGACAGGTTGGACATCAGCTGCCCGCGATCGATCGCGTCAAGAATCTGCAGACACTGCCCCTTGAAATAGAGCGCCTCATCCCTGGTCTTGATGAATTCCCCGAGGATATCGATCGTCGTCAGCATCCCCTGATCATTCAACTGCCTTGAGACCCGCAGCGAATCTTCAAGATGAGGACCGGCAATGTAATCCCTGGCGAAAAAACCGACCACCGGGCCGGGAACATGCATGATGGTCCTTGAAACAACCGAATTAAAGAGAGACATGTCTCACCTCCGCTGGCCTTAAACAATCAATGCACGCCGACATCCAATCCCCGCCACCTCCGAAAAAAATTCCGGGAGACCGCAGCCTCCCGGAGAGGAGGTGTTCTACCGCACCGTAAAGACGGTGCTTCGATCAGAAGAGAGCATATGCCATGCCAACATTCGTAAAATTCCCGCAGACTCGCCGAGAAGAAGAATTCTTATTTTATTTTCAGGGGGTTATAAAGAGAGAAAAAAAGGTATGGCGGGCAGAAAAACGCCGCCGTGAGAAAACTCCGGCAAATTGTGCCGGGAAAACTATACAGGATTGCATAAACGCCACGGTTGCGCTTGCCCGCTTAACGCCCCCGCCTCAGTCCATGTTTCTGCAATTTGCGGGCAATCGTCGCCTGGGTCACGCCGAGCGCTGCGGCCATGTCTGTCTGATTGGCAAATTTGCCCAGGGCCTGACTTAAAACACTCCGCTCGACCCGGTCGAGAATCTCCTGCAGATGCTCCCCTTCGTCCCAACCGGAATCGGCCATGCCCTGCTGTCCAGCGAGACCTGAAATATCGGTCGGCAGATCGGCGAGATCGATCAACTCGGTCTCCGACATCACCACAAGACGCTCGCAGACATTCATAAGCTCGCGAACATTGCCCGGGAAGGCGTAGTTCAGCAGGGCACGGGCGGCTGCCTGCGAGAGACGTTTTTTGACCCCGTTGCGTTGGCCAAACAGCTCAAGATAATGCCGGATCAGCGGCAGGATGCACTCCTTCCGCTCACGCACTGCGGGAACCGCCAGCGGAATAACATTGAGGCGGTAAAAAAGATCGTGACGGAAACGGCCCTGCGCGACCATTTCATCCAGATCACGATGGGTTGCTGCGAGGACCCGGACATTGACTGTCCGGCCCTGGGTAGAACCGAGCCGCATGATCCGTCCGTCCTCAAGAAAGCGGAGCAGTTTCACCTGCGACGAGAGCGGCAGTTCAGCGATTTCATCGAGGAACAGAATCCCCCCGTCGGCCAGTTCGAAATGGCCCGGCTTGCCGGTGTCGGCCCCGGTAAAGGCGCCCTTCTCGTAGCCGAACAGTTCCGACTCGATCAGCGATTCGGGGATTGCACCACAGTTGATCTTGATCATCGGCCGCCCGGAACGGGACGAATTGGAATGGATCAGTTCGGCAATCAGGCCCTTGCCGACTCCCGACTCGCCGAGAATCAGCACCGAAGACTCGGCCTTGCTGACCCGCATCGCCTGCTGGACCGCCCGCACCATCCCGGGGCTGCGGGCCACCACCTGACGGTTCTCCAGGTCATGCAGCTGCATCGCCAGAATCTGATCACTCAGCTGGTCCTTGAGAGCGGCCTGCTCTTCCAGCTGCCGCTGCAGGCGGTCGATCTCGGAAATATCATTCTCGCTGACCACCGCCCGCACCACGCGCCCCTCGGCATCAAAGACCGGGGTCGCAGTAAAGATCAGCTTGCGACCACGGCTGTCCTGCAGCAGGCTGACCTTTTCACCGGTACGGATCGCCTCCAGCCCGGCCGAGTTTTCGAATATCCCCTCACGCAGCAGATCACTCATACTGCGGCCGACGACATCCTCCGAGCGGACCCCGTTGATCCGTTCTGACGCCGGATTGATCCGCACCACCGTGCCGTCGGCGTTACAGATCAGCAGCCCGTCGGAAGAGGAATCGATGATCGCATCCAGTTCTCCGACCACCGCGAGGAGATCCCGGTCACGGGTCAGAAAGACATTTTTATCAGAGGTCATGTGAATTCCCGGCATCCTTATCCATTTTTGTATAACCAGGTCCTTTTATACCTTTTTGCATAAGAAGGCAACATCTCTTCCGCCACCAGAACGCAAAAACGCACCGGCCCTGCAGGCTGACCGATGCGTCGCTGCTCCCTTCACCCCCTGCACACTCAGCCGCCCACCACGACCTCAAGACCCCGCGTGGAAAAGCAGGCGCCAAACCGCTCCAGTTCTTCAGCGGAAGGCTCTCGCATCAGACCCTCATCATACTTGACGCCCAGTTTCAGATGCTTTCCTGCGGCGATGCCATGATAGGGGAGCAGGTGCACATTGCGCCCCCCCCCCTCCAGCCCGGCAACCAAGTCCGCCATGGCTGATGCGCTCTTCAAGTCGGCATTGACACCACCGATCACCGGGATGCGGATAGCAATCTGCGCACCGCTAGCTGCCAGCAGCTGCAGGTTAGCGAGGATCTGCCGGTTGCTGACCCCGGTGAAGCGGCGGTGCATCCCCTCATCGACCATCTTCAGGTCATAGAGAAACAGGTCGGTTTCCCTGGCCACTTTGAGCAGGGTTTCCGGCGAGCAGAATCCGCTGGTATCCACCACCCGGTGGATCTTCTTTTCACCACAGGCCCTGAGCAGCTGCAGCAGATACTCGGGATACAGCAGTGGCTCGCCACCGGAAACGGTCACCCCGCCATCCGACTGGTCGAAAAAGGGCCGCTCCTTCTCGGCGATCTCCAGCAGCTCGCCAATCTCGTAATACCGCCCCGACATCTCGATCGCCCGGGTCGGACAGGCCTCGGCGCACGCCCCGCACAGCTCGCACTTCAGCGGATCGCTGACGGGCCCTTCGTCGCTCAGGCGAATCGCTCCCCGCGGGCAGACCCTGGCGCACTCGCCACAGCCGATGCACCTGGACCCGGTGAACAGCTTCTGCTGTTCGGGAGAGAGACTCTCGGGGTTGTGACACCAGGCGCAGGAGAGCGGACAGCCCTTGAAGAAAATGGTCAGACGGATGCCGGGACCATCGTTGATGGCGTAGCGTTTGATATCGAAGATGAGCGGTTGTTTCACACTGGTATCCCGTCGGCTTGACCTTGTACTTCCCTCCCCCGATGCCCGCGCCTTTCTGGCGTCCTCTGCTCCATAAGTTCAAGACGCGCCCGCGACATAGTTCCTCCCCGGATGCGCCCCGCGGGGAAAAAGGTCAAAACCTCGCAGGTCGAACATCGGACACCGGGCACAACGCTAAAACGCTTCGTTCTCGGTCCGCTCGATCACTTCCTGCTGCAGGTCAGCGTTCATGTCGTTGAAATAATCGCTGTAGCCAGCCATCCGCACCAGCAGGTCCCTGTAATCCTCCGGAGACTCCTGGGCCGCCTTGAGGGTTGCGGTGTCGACGATATTGAACTGGATGTGGTGTCCGCCCATCGTGAAGTAGCTGCGGATCAACTGCCCCAGCTTTCTGACATCCTCGTCCCGCTTGAGCAGGCTCGGCAGGAACCGCTGATTGAGCAGGGTGCCGCCGCTCATGGTGTGGTCGAGCTTGGTCAGCGAGCGGACGACCGCCGAGGGGCCATGGGTATCGGCGCCGTGCGAGGGCGAGGTCCCGTCACTGATCGACTTGCCGGCGAAGCGGCCGTTGGGGGTCGCTCCCATCACCTTGCCGAAATAGATGTGGCAGGTGGTGGAGAGCATGTTGAGGTGGAAACTTTCCCCCTTGGTGTTCGGCTTGCCATCGATCGCCGCCAGCAGGTCGGCATAGACTTGCAGGGCGATGTCATCGGCCCGGTCGTCGTCATTACCGAAGAAAGGGGTCCTGTTGAGGATGGTCTGGCGCAGGAACTCTTCCCCCGCGAAATTTTTCGCCACCGCGTCGAGCACCTTCGCCATGGTGAACGTCCCCCCATCGAAGACGTGGGTCTTCAGCACAGAGAGGCTGTCGGTCACCGTGCCCAGGCCGGTGCACTGGATATAGTTGGTGTTGTAACGTGGCCCGGCGTCATAATAGTCGCGCCCCTTGCTGATGCAGTCCTCGATGACCACCGAGAGGAACGGCGCCGGGGCATACTTGGCGAACATCCGGTCGATGTAGTTGCTGACCCGCACCTTGGTGTCGACGACATGGTTGAGCTGCCTGACGAAGGCCTGGTAGAGCTCATCGTAGCTTGTGAAATCAAGCGGGTCACCGGTCTCGATGCCGACCATCTTGCCGGACACCGGGTCGATACCGTTATTCAGCGTGATCTCCAGCACTTTCGGCACATTCAGGTAGCCGGTGAGGACAAAGGCCTCCTTGCCGAAGGCACCGACCTCGATACATCCGCTGCAGCCCCCCTCGCGGGCGTCCTTGAGCGACTTGCCCTGGCGCACCAACTCCTGCACATAGATGTCCGGGTTGAACACCGACGGGTAGCCGTGCCCCTGGCGGATCACCTTGCAGGCCGCGTGGAGGAACCTGTCGGGGGTCACCCTGCTGACATGCACCGCATTGCCCGGCTGCAGGATGTGCAGCTCCTCGATGATCTCCAGCATGATGTAGCTGACTTCACTGACACCGTCCTCACCGTCACTGGTGATACCGCCGATATTCAGGTTGGTAAAATCGTTGTAGGTGCCGCTCTCGCGCGCGGTGATGCCGACCTTGGGCGGCGCGGGATGGTTGTTGACCTTGATCCAGAAGCAGCAGAGCAGCTCCTTGGCCTGCTCGCGGGTCAGGGTGCCGGCTTGAATCTCCGCCTCGTAGAAGGGCGCCAGGTGCTGGTCGAAGTGGCCGGGGTTCATGGCGTCCCAGCCGTTCAGCTCGGTGATGGTGCCAAGATGGACGAACCAGTACATCTGGATCGCCTCAAAGAAGGTGCGCGGCTTGTTGGCCGGAACATGGCGGCAGACTGCGGCGATTCTGCGCAGCTCCCCCGCCCGCTGCGGATCGCCCGCTTCTTCAGCCAGCCGCTCCGCCAGCTCGGCGTGCCGCTCGGCGAAGAGGATCACCGCATCGCAGGAGATGGCCATCGCCTTGAGCTCTTCCATCTTGTCAGTGGCTTCGGGGTCGTTGAGGAAGTCGAGCCGGGCGATTTCCGCGGCGATCTGCGCCTTGAAGTCGAGCATCCCCTTGCGGTAGATCTGACCATCGAGCGCGGTGTGCCCGGGCGCGCGCTGCTCCATGAACTCGGTGAACAGCCCCGCCTCGTAGGCCGCCCGCCACTCGTCGGGGACATGATTGAATATCCGCTCACGGACGGTCCTGCCCTGCCAGTAGGGGATGACCTCGCGCTCGTAGGTGTCGATATCCTCCTGGCTAATGGTGTAGCGCTGCTGTTCGCGGGTGTTAAGGACATGGAAGTCCTCAACGCTGTGGCAGGTCAGCTCGGGAAAGGTCGGCACCGCACCCGGGGCGGGACCACGCTCGCCGACGATCAATTCGTCCTCACCGATGTAGATGGTCTTCTTGCGGCAATGATCGAGAAAGTTCAGCGCCCGCAGCACCGGAATCGAATACTTGCCGTAGTTCTCTTTATAGAAAGCGGTCTCGTGAAGTGCCCGTTCGATCGACAGGCTCGGCTGAATCTCAACGCTCAGTTTGCGCAGCCGCTGAATCCGCCCGTTCATTCCCGGACCGATGGCCCCCGGCTTTTCCTGATAGAAATTCCCCTCGGCAGCGGCTTTACGCTGCGGAGCATTGGTGATGTCGATATTCTCCATATGAATCCCCTGGTTATTGTCCGGCAGCGCAGAGATGATGACGGAGGCAACAAGTCTTAATTGTACGTTGGCACATGTCAGTGGAGCAAGGGCGATGGAATTATCCTGAGCAATTTAAATACCAACGGAGGAAAGCCGGAAGCCATTTTCAAGCACTTGAATTCATATGGGATTTTTCTCGACAAGGCCATTCTTTCTGCCATAGGGCCACGATTTTTTACTTAATTATGAATTTTTTATTCATTCTTGACCAGTCCGCATGGTCACCCCCTGAACCAAAACCTGCCGAGACAACCCAGAGAGGGCCAGTGAATCGCTCAAAAAAAATGGCCGGCCCTATTCTCGGGCCGGCCATTTCCCCCATACGAGAGCGCCGAAAACAGGTCTCTATGGCAAGGTCAGAGGCTGCTCCGCAAGCGTTACCAGTGCGACAGAACCAGCGTCCGTATCTTCTCCGACAACAACGGCAAAGGGGTCCTCCGGGTCAGAGGAGTAATGCTCAAAACCCTCCGCAACGGCAGTAATGAAATATGACCCCTGAGGAAGCAGAGCCCGGAACGAGCCATCTTCAGGATTGACCAGGCCGCTGGCGATCGGCAAGTCGCTGCCAACCGGGACGACTGAGACGACGGCACCTGCGACAACCGGAAGAATTGTGCCGGAAATGGCCCCATAATCCTGCAGCACATCTTCAAGCTCAACGATCCGAATTCCCGTAGGCTTAACAATCCATTTGTCCTGACTTGATTCATGGATTGCCCTTGAAGGGTCAAAATCAAGAACTATTGCGGTCATTTCGCCAGCCTGGACAGTAAATTTACCCAGAATCTTCAAACCTGAGGTTTGCGCACTCGGGGTCGTCAAAGCCAACTCATCCGGGGCGAGTTCAACAACCGTGTCGTCCTCAAAGGTCACGTAATTGACGGGCTCTTCTCCCTCACGGTTTGAATCAAGAATCAGGCGGACCTGGTTATAGGTGCCCGCGGGAACAAGGGCCTCACCCAGAACCTCCTGCTGATAGGCCAGATCAAGCACATTGACTGACAGAGCAGGCTCAAAGGTCGTGATCAACGGCAGCCCCTCGTCTGCAGAGTCCTCTCTTCCATTCGGTACGGCCCTGACTTCCCTGATAGAAATCACGACCTCCTTGAGCGTGGGGTCGACGGCATCGGTCAAGGCAACCTGCAGGGTCCCCCTCGGAGTACCGTCACTTCCGCATGCTGCAAACAGCGTCACCGACAAGAAAACCAGAAACCACAGCGAAACCTTTACTAGTTTGAATTTCATATCAACAGTCCCTTCTCTTTGAAAGAGGTTACCTACCGTCAAACGGGTTGAATGGTTGAGCTGAACATCCTGTGACTTAGACGTAATCCGTGCCAATTCGTTTACCTGCAGGATCTATCCCTTGCCCTTGTTTTTGCTCTTTTTGCCTGTCTGGCTCTGGCCGGAAACATATTCGATATCAGGACCACGCCTTAACGCGTGAAATTCTTTCGAACCCGGTTTAATGCCGAGGCTTTTGGCGAGAGCCCCCCATCCTTTGCCCTTTTCTGAGCGATATTTCTCCATAACGTAGTCGGTCGATTTCGCTGACATTTCCCCCAGGCGAAAGACGACGTAAGCATCTGCCGGGTTTTCTACATCATTAAAAACCGCTCGAATCTCCGCATCGCCAATCTGGAAGCGTGCCGCCAGACTTGCTTTAAATCCGGAGAGATCATTTTGCGCTCTGACATTCAGCTTTTGTTCCCAGTCAAAATCGCCTGCGACTCCTGCTGTTGCCGACACAAGCAGCAAGAAACCAACCAACACTATCATGAACTTCTGTGCATTCATCCGGTCCTCCTCGCTAAATCAACCACCTGTTGCGATCCCGCCAACAGAACGCAAAAAGCGCTCTATCTTCTGCCGAAGATGAGCGCTCCATAGATACATCCGTAGCCGGTGCCTGGATGAATGGACTCATCTCTTCGGCAACCCGGCTGTCCCGTCGTCACTGGACCCGTGGCTTTGCGTCACCAGATCACTCTGGTTTTGCCCGTTCGGAGATCGTTTCTTCTTGTTATCAAAAATTACGAGCCAGGTCAAGACAAGTTGCAGGGGCGGACAGACCTGCAGGCGTGACAAAACCAGACTCTTTTGAGGGGAAGAAAGCCCCCCCTAACCCACTTCAACCAGAGCCTTGCTTCCTCCTCCTTCAGCCGGCACCAATCGGAGGGTCTTGCTGATACAGGGAATCCGGTCTGCCTGCCTGTGGGAGACATAGAAAATCTGCGTTTTGCCAATGCTGCCAAGATGATCGACCAGTTTGAGGACCATCTCCCGGTTGGCATCATCCAGCCCCTGGCAGGGCTCGTCAAGGATCAGCAGCTCGGGAAACTTGACCATCGCCCGGGCGATCAGCAGCATCCGCTGCTCTCCGTAGGAGAGACTGCGGAACGGAACATTCCGCTGCTTTTCCATGTGCAGCAGCTCCAGCCACTCGAGGGCGATCGTCTCCTGCTGCCTGGAGTACTTCCGATAGACCCCGATGGAGTCGAAGAACCCTGAAATGATGGCCACCTTGGCGGTGACCCCGACCCGGTAATTCTGCTGCAGGGTCGTCGAGACATAGCCCAGCCTTTGCCGGATGTCCCAGACGCTTTCACCCGAGCCTTTTTTTCGACCGAACAGCCAGACATCGCTGCCGTAGCCCTGCACGTTGTCGCCGTTGATCAGGTTCAACAGGGTAGTCTTGCCGGAGCCGTTCGGCCCGGCAATGGTCCAGTGTTCTCCTCTGTTCACGGTCCAGTCGAGACCGTTCAGTACGGTGTGATCGCCGTAGCGCACGGTCACGCTCTTCATCTCGATCAGGGGGGTCTCGTCGGAGCCTGCCACGGATACCAGCCTGACGTCTTCGCCGGGCAGCCGAGGCGGCAGCGTGTAGTGAAAAGAGTGGAACCGCAACAGTGCCCCGGACCCGAGAATTTCTTTTTTCGGTCCCGCAACAAACAGGGAACAGTCTTTGAGATAAGCGATATGGGTGACCTCGGGCAGGATCTCGTCGAAGCGGTTCAGGACCAGGACCACCGTGATCCCGTCGTTGAGACAACTGGAGATGATCTCCTGCAAGGCAAGACAGGAATCATAATCGAGACCATCGAAGGGTTCGTCGAGCACCAGCAGCTCAGGATCCCGGAGCAGCGCCCGGCAGATGACCACCTTGCGCATTTCCCCGGTCGAGAGGGTTTTCAGCCCCTGCCCGAGAATTGCGCCGAAGTTCATTTTCGTGCTCAGCTGGTCCAGCTTTTCCAGGTCGACCGGCCGGTTTCCGCAGAGGAACTGCCGCGCGGTCGTTCCCGGATCGAAGCAGCCGATAAAGTCTGAATCATCCAGCTTTTTCTCGTGTTCGAGGAGCTCGGTGACTTTCTCGAAAGAGACGTATTCGCTCCTTGCGGGGAGTCGGGCATCGCCGGCAACGATCTCCAGATCACCACAGAGCAGCCGACCCAGAGATGATTTTCCGCAGCCGTTGGCGCCGATGATCGCCCAGTGCTCTCCAGTCCTGATCTGCAGGGAGATATCCTGTAAAAAGGATTTACTGTTGAGCCTTGCGGAGACGTTGTGAAGAGCAATTCTGGACAAGCGGCAACCCTGGAAAAGAGAGCACGGGGAACAGGAGCTGTGACGACATGATCATACTTGAGACATTAGACAAGGTAAAGATGTCGCCAGCCGTCGCGAACTCCTTTCCCCATTGTTGCTTGCGTTGTTCACATACCCAGAAACCGGCTCAGTCAAAGGTCCTCAGATAATCCTTGATTTCGGCCACCGACATCGCCGTTTTGTCGGCATGGTGATGCCCGTTGACCACCAGTTGCGGCAGGCTCAGGGCATGCAGCTCGCTCGGATGTTCAGGGTCCATGACCGCCCGGATCTCAACGTCCAGGCCGAGTTCTCTGACGGCTCGCTCCGTCTTCCTTTTCAGGGCATCGCACCTGTTGCAGCCATCACCATAAATTTCGATCCTCATGATGAGCCCCCTTTCCTTCCCCTCTTTCTTCATCTTCTCACGCGAGGCGCTGCAGGACAAGGGCGCACCCCTGAATGCTCGTGGCATAAAAGACCTGTGAGAACTCGATCAGACCTGCAGAAAAGAGATGTGGAAATCGAGGAGGCAGATGACCAGGCAGCGGTCGAGCAATTTCGGCTGACCGAACAGGGTGGCGAACAGTTCGTTGGTCATCAGTCCGGCAATGATCACCACGCTGTCCGGGGTGACCGGAATGCTCCCCGCGGGCGGAGCGGCGCCGGCGAAGATATCCGCCAGCCGCTGCGAGCGGCCCGACAGGAGCGTCAAGACCTGGCCATGGTCCCCCTGCAGCCCGCCATGCACCAGATAGACCCCCTCTGGCGTCAGCGCATCGAGCTGAAAACGGCCATGGTAGTTGTCAAGACAGTCAGCCACAGCGTTGAGACCGTCCGGCATGCGAAAGGC
This sequence comes from Desulfuromonadales bacterium, assembly GCA_032251255.1. GTDB lineage: Bacteria > Desulfobacterota > Desulfuromonadia > Desulfuromonadales > Geopsychrobacteraceae > BM509. The sequence continues at coordinate 230,025 of JAVVDY010000001.1, read as the reverse complement.
GTCATCGATCCGCCCCTCCAGCGGCACAATATCGGTCGTGCTGTTGATCGCACTAAGCCGCTCTGCCGACAGCTGCAACTTCGGTCGGCCGATATCCGCTTCACCGTAAAGCAGTTGGCGATTCAGGTCGGGCCAGTCGACGATACCATCATCAACCAGGTAGAGCCTACCGATCCCGGCCCGAACCAGCAGCTGGCTGACCGTCGCTCCGAGACCTCCGACCCCGGCGACCAGCACTGAGGCCCCGGCGATCTTCTCTTGCCTCTCTTCCCCCCAGTGCACCAACTGACGGGCATAACGGCCCTCCATCAGCCACCGGCTCCCGGGGGAAACATCGCCACCACGTCCTGATCGTTGACGGGAGTCTGCAATCCCTGCAGGTGATGAATGTTGCGCCGATTGACCAGGATGATCGTCCCGGGGTGCAGACCGCCGTCCGCATCGATCAGCTTATGCAGGAACGGCATCGCCATCCGCTCCTGAACCCGCTGGAGCAGCTGCATGACCGACTCCCCCTTGGTGGCGGGAAGACTGATCTGATCCTGTTTCAACAGCAGCCGCAACAGGCTGAAGAATTGTACTTCGACCATGGTTCGCCCCTTCAGGCCGCCAGGTATTGCACATGGGCATAGCTGGCAGTTTTATTGAGCCACAACCGGCCTGGGAACCGACTACGGGTGCGCACCAGATGATAATAGAGGCCGGAATCGTTGGTCTCGCCGATCATCGTGGCGCCGATAACCCGCTGATGCTCGTCCAGAAACACCTTGCGGAATCGGCCTGTCGACGGCGTCCAGCTATAGTGCGTCTGCGGGGCGTCATCGGAACAGTAGCCAAGCGCCGCAACCTCAATGCCGAAAATCTCAGTGATATTGTTCTTCAGACTCCCCTCGTAGCGCACCTTCAGTCCGAGCATATTGAGTGCGGCATTCTCCCCCTGCTCGACGGCTGTCATCCAGTTGCCCTGGACCGTCTTCAGACCGCTGACAAAATCGGCACCTTCGGCGGCATCACCGGCGGCAAAGACGTCAGGGTGGCTGGTCCGGCATTGCTCATCGACCAGAATCCCGTCGCCAACATCAAGACCGACATGTGCGGCCAGCTGAATGTTCGGCGTGACCCCCTTGCCAATAATCAACAGATCACTGGTTATCTCCTTGCCACACTTGAGTTTCAGCCGCAACTGATCGACACCTGCCAGCTCATCGATATCATTCTGTTTGTGAATTTGCAGGCCCTTGGCGAGGAGATCTTCTTCCAGTATCGCGGAGGCCGCGGGGTCCACGACGCGGCTGAAGATGCGGTCGGAACCGACCACCAGATGCTTTTCCGCCTCTGCCGGGGCGTGGGACAGTAACGGCAGACTGACCAGCCCGGCACCAATCGCGGTGATCGTCTTTGCCCCGCGGTAGAGCTCAACCAGCCTCTCGGCATCCTCCATATGCCTCAGGACACAGGCACGGGGAGTGCGGAGAGTCAGCGTCCGCGCCTCAGCCCCGATTGCCAGCAATAATTTGCCGAAGCCGAGGGTCCGCCCGTCGGCAAGCATAACCCGATGTCGCTCCGGATCGATCTCGACGACGGCCTGGCCGAACAGGGTAACGACACCCAACTCTTCATAAAAGGAGTGGGCAACGATATCCAGCCGCTCCCGCGGGATATGCCCGCCGACGTAATAAGGGGTCAGAACCCGCGAATAGGCCGGGCGATCTTCCCGGTCGAGCATGGCAACAGAGGAATCCCGATCGTGCTTGCGTAAAGTCCTGAGCGCCTGCAGCCCTGCGGCACTGTTACCGATAATGACAAAATCATAGCGTTCCATCAAGGTTACTCCTCTGCCGTGGGGATGCGCTCAACGCAACGCGGGGAGCTGCACAGCCTCAACCCGTTCGGCGAAATGCAGCTCCCCGCGGGATACGACCCCGGGCTGGCTCAGGCCAGTCCGAGGGCCTGCAGCTTGTCTGCCGTGGGGATGCCGCCTTCGCTCCAGCCCCGCTCCTGGTAATAGGCGGGCAGCATCTGATCAAGATGTGCCAGCTCCCCCTTGAGCGGGCCATCGCTGATCGGCTCCTGAAGCAGCCGTTTTGGCAACGTATCCTGGGAGGGATCGATACCCGCATTGAGGTTGAAGAGCCGTTCCAGATTATAGATGCGATCCCCCAGCTCCATCAGTGCATTTTCGTTGAAATCCACTCCGGTCGCGGTACTGCAGAACTTGGCGAATTGCGGCGCGCCGAGAGCAAAAGTGGTGAACAGGCAAACCCCGGAGGAGTCAACCACGGCCGTGAAGTCCTGGAAGATTTTCGCCCAGGCCGCCTTGCCGTCCGTCACCTGGGGATCGAGCTTCTCCGGAAGACCGAGAACCTCGGGCGAGATCAGGTATCCTCGCACATGACAGGCCCCGCGGTTGCTGGTCGCATAGTTCAACGCCATCCCCTGCACCCCGCGACCGTCATACGCCGGGAATTCCTGCTTCTTGACCGTCATCGACAGTTCAGGCACCCCGTAGCTCTCGGCCATACGATAGGAGCCGAGAGCGAGCTTGTCGCCGAACCCTTCCCGCTTGCCGGTCATCTCGGTCAGACGGACCATCGCATCGGCATCACCGAACTGCAGCGGCATGCCGACCTCCTCTTCACTGACAAGCCCCTTTTCAGCCAGTTCCATGGCGCAGGCAATTGTCGCCCCGAGACTGATCGGGTCCATTCCGTCTGCGTTGCAGATATAATTGGCCTTGGTGATCGCGGCCAGGTCATCGACGCCGCAGGCCGCGCCCAGCGCCCAGATTGATTCGTATTCGGGACCTTCCCCCTCCCCCTGAAACCGCGCACCCTTGAGACCGGTCACCCGACCGCAGCCGATAATACAGCCCATGCAGGCCTTATTGCGCTTCAGGTAGCTGGCGGCCAGGGACTCGCCGGAGATAGCCTCGGCCCCGGCAAAGGTATCCTGCTGGAAATTCCGCGTCGGCAGGGCGCCGAGCTGGTTGATGACATTGACCAGCACCGGTGTCCCGAGAGCGGGAAGCCCTTCAGCAGACACCGGATTCTGCTTCAGCAAACCGTAGGCCTCCATTGAGGCATCGCGGAAATCCTTCGGTGCCGCGACGCTGACCCCGCCGGTGCCGCGCACCGCCACTGCCTTGAGATTTTTGCTCCCCATCACCGCACCGACTCCACTGCGTCCGGCAGCACGATGCTTGTCATTGATAATTCCGGCAAACTTGACCAGGTTTTCCCCGGCATGGCCGATACAGGCAACCTTTGCATCTCCATGAAATTCGGCAAGAATCTGATCTTCCGTCTCGCTGGTCGATTTCCCCCAGAGATGCATGGCGCCGACAAGATGAACCTTGTCATCCTTGATCTGCAGGTAAGAAGGGTATTCTGCCTTCCCTTCAAAAATAATCATGTCGTACCCGGCATAGCGCAGTTCGCTGGGAAAGTACCCCCCCGAGTTGGAGCAGGCGATGGTCCCGGTGAGCGGAGACTTGGTCACAACCATGTAGCGTCCGTTGGCCGCTCCGTAGGTTCCGGTCAGAGGGCCCGCAGCCATGATCAGCTTGTTTTCCGGCGCCAGCGGATCGACGTCCGCTGCAACCTCCTCGACAAAATACTTGGTCGCCAGCCCGCGCCCACCGAGAAACTGTTCCGCCCATTCGATATTGAGCTCTTCACTGGCACAGGTTCCGGCGCTCAGGTCAACGCGTAACACCTTCCCCTGCCATCCCTTGATCTCTCTGCCATGTCTCTTCTTCATCTCACACCTCCTGATGGCCTTCTTTCATCGTGTTGACAAAGCGCAGCACCTTCTGCCGGAGAGGCTTGTCCTCTTCGTCCAGGGTCAGACACTGGGTCGGGCAGAAAGCAACGCACTCCGGGGTATCCCCGGAGCAGAGATCGCATTTCTCGACCTTGCCGGTTGCGGCAACATACGTGATCATGCCGAACGGGCAGGCGCTGACGCAGGTACGACAACCGACACAGCGGTTCTCGTCGACATAAACCACCCCCGATGGCATCTCCTTGGTGATCGCCGCTTTCGGACAGGCTTTTTCGCACCAGGGATCGTCGCACTGCATACAGGTAACGGTGATGAACTTGGCTTCATCGAGGAAGACCTCGTTGTGGATTCGCGCACGGCTGGGCATGAATTCGCCGACGTTCTTGAAGGAACAGGCGAGCTCACAGGTTTTACAGCCGATGCACTTCGAGGGCTCGATACGGATCAACTTCTGCATAATCGACCTCCTTGTCGAGACAGGTGACAACAATCAGGAAACTGAGGTTTAAACAACCGTAAACTAAGGCAAGGTGGCAACCGGGCGATTCCCACCAGAACAATACATCGATGAATTATAGCAGACATTTGCCGGCTTTCAGTTCATCCCGCAGATTTCATCCCCCGGAATACATGTTCCGCAGCTGCCGGAAAAAACAGAAATGGCCGGTCCGAAAAATCGAACCGGCCATTTCCGCTATTGGCAGCGGGCTTTGCCCTCTCAAACGCCTGAAGAAAACTAACGTGTCGTCACCTCGAAGATCGGCGGATCGAGGACCACCTTCTTGACGGCGCATTCCTCGGTCGCCCGGATGATCGCATTTTTGTACTTATCCGGGAAGCCTTCAGGCAGCTGGATCTCCATGACGATCTTGTCCAGTCGCCTGGTCTCTGGATTTCTTTCCAGATCGAGGGATAAACCCAGCCCTTCCGTGGGAAGCTCTCGCTGCTGACAGAAACGCAGGGCAAAAAAACCGGCGCAGGTCCCCAGTGATGCCAGGAACAGCTCGTAGGGGGATGGAGCGGCATCGGTGCCGCCATTCCGTTCCGGCTGGTCGCTCAGGATATTGAACTTGCCAAACTCGGCGGCGACCTGAACACCGCCGGGAAAACTGATTTTCATCGCCATGATCGTCTCTCCTTTTCAATTCACAGGCAACTATAGGCCCGAACCAATTTCAGTGCAACAGGCCGGCGGAGCGCACCTGCTGTCCCTGAGCAACTCAATCATCCGCAAACAGCTGATTGATTCCGGCAAAAAAACTGCTCGCTTTGACGTCCTGCTCTTCGCCCGAGGCGGAGGAGACCAGTTGCGGATCGACCCGATTCAAAACATGCTCCGGGATTTCCACCAGAAAACGGCTCGGGTCGCGCTGCTCGAGCTTGCCGAACTTGCGCCGGCGGCTGGCCCCGAGCAGGGTCAGATGCTGCTGGGCGCGGGTGATCCCGACATAGCAGAGCCGCCGCTCCTCATCGATATCGAAGGTTTCGTGGATCGACTTCTTGTGCGGCAGAAAGCCCTCCTCCATGCCGACCAGAAAGACCACCGGGAACTCCAGACCCTTGCTGGCATGCAGGCTCATCAGAATAACCGCATCTTCGGCCAGTTTTTTCTCCTTGTCGTTGCCGCCCGGCTTCTCATCGTCGAGCAGCGACACCTTGTCAATAAAGCCTGACAGACTCGGCTGCGCTTCCCGCTCCAGATAGCTGGCCAGCGCGTTGCCGACCTCTTCCATGTTCTCCAGCCGTCGCCGGGCGCGGCCCAGGTCGCCTTCCTGCCGGTAGATTTCGTCATCCAGCTTCAGCTCCTTGAGCAGATCGCGCAGGGCTTCAGGCATCTGCGTCGGGTTGCGGAAACGGAGCCGATAACGCTCCAGCATCTGGACGAAACCGCTGATCGCTTCATGGGTCTTCTGGCTGAGGTCTTCGACCTCGTCCGATTTCTGCAGCACCTGCCAGAGCGGCCGGCTTTGCGTGGCAGAATAGCGGATCAAGCGGTCGGCGCTGGTCGTGCCAATTCCGCGCCGCGGGTAGTTCAGAATCCGCAGCAGGTTGACTTCGTCAAAAGGATTCACCAGCACCTTGAGATAGGCGATAACATCCTTGACTTCCTTGCGCTCAAAAAATTGCTGACCACCGATCAGCACATAGGGGATGTTTTCGTAGCGGAACTGCTCCTCGAACGCGCGCGACTGGCTGTTGGTGCGGTAAAGCACGGCAAAATCCCGGTAAGCCAGCCGCTTGTCGTAACGCACGGCATGGATCTTCTCCATCACCTGGCGGGCCTCGTCCTCGTCATCCTCGCAGAGCCGATAATCGATCGCCGGTCCGGCGCCATCCGCTGTCCAGAGCGCCTTCTCCTTGCGCTTCGGATTATGCTTGATCACCGCGTTGGCGGCAGCGAGGATATTGCCGGTTGACCGGTAATTCTGTTCCAGCTTGATGACCCGGGTGCCGGCATAGTCCTTCTCGAAGTTGAGAATGATGTTGACGTCGGCGCCACGGAATCCGTAGATCGACTGGTCATCGTCGCCGACCACGCAGAGATTGCCGTGCCCTCCCGCCAGCAGCTTGAGCAGGCGATACTGGACGGGGTTGGTGTCCTGGTATTCGTCAACCATCTGATAGCGGAAACGCTGGCGGTAATGCTCCAGCAGGTCCTCATGCTCGTCCAGCAACCGCACCGTCAGCATCAGCAGATCGTCAAAATCGACCGCATTGAAGGCCTTGAGCTCGCGCTGATACCGGGGATAGACCCTGGCGACCCAGTGGCTGACCGGGTTGCTGCCGCTGGCCCGGTAATCCGCAGGGCCGATCAGGCGGTTCTTGGCATCGGAAATCTGCCAGAGAACCTGATCCGCGTCCTTGCCGGTGGTCTCGGAATGTTCCTCTTTGAGCAGACGCCGCACCAGCTGCTGTTGATCCGAAGCGGCGTAAATGGAAAAATTCTTCTTGTAACCGAGGCGCTCGATGTGCGCCTTGAGAATCCGGACGCAGAGGGAATGGAAGGTGGAGATGGTCATCCCCCTTGCTGCATCGACACCGACCATCTGCTCTACCCGCTCCTGCATCTCCCGCGCCGCCTTGTTGGTAAAGGTCATCGCCAGAATCTGCCCGGCGGACACCCCCCGCTGTAACAGATGAGCGATGCGGCAGGTGATGACCCGGGTCTTGCCGGACCCGGCGCCGGCCAGCAGAAGCAGAGGGCCTTCAGTGTGCCGAACGGCATCGCGCTGCTGAGGATTGAGGCTGTTGATATCAAACATATTGACCGGGGGTGAACCTGTTTAACGCAGGCACAGAAGATGATATTTACGGGCGTGAAGCCGGCAAAAAATAACATGGACAAGGCGTGCCGGCAAGGGAAGAAAAAATCGACATTAAGCTGATTTCACAGTTGCTTCGGAAAAAACTCTCTGCTAGATTACGCGCCATGCTGAAAGCACTTATTGTTGTCATAGGTCTGGTCTGGGCCTCATTGCTGTTGATCTCCTGGGGAGGGGCGACCGAGCCTCAGCCACAGAACCAACAGATCTCAAGCACGACCACCAGCTCCTGACTCGCTCATCCCTGATCCAACCCCGCTGAAGGCGACCGCAAAATCGCTTTGTACGCAGGTCTTGTCTCTACCGCCCTAAAGACGCTCTCACTTCTCCAGGTATCTTTGCCCCTGGACTGACCCACGCTGCTCCAGCTCAGCGTCAATGGCATTCAGCACCTCCCACTTGTTCATCGACCAGAGCGGCGCCAGCAGGATATCGCGTGGGCCATCCCCTGTCAGGCGCTGAATCAGGGTCTGAGGTGGCAGCTGTTCGATGAAATCGACGGCCAGCTCGACATATTCCTGCAGCTCAAGCATCGGCACCCGGCCCTGCTTGTAAAGCTCGCCCAGAGGCGTCCCCTCCAGCACGTGGAGCAGGTGCAGCTTCACGCCATCCACCCCGAGGCGGGCCATCTCCCGGGCAGTTGCCAGAATATCCTCACGCGTTTCCCCCGGCAGACCCAGGATCAGATGTACGCAGACCTGCAGGCCCCGCCTCCTGGCTTCCTGATAGCTCTCCAGAAAGCAGGCGTAGTCGTGACCGCGGCGCAGGTACGTCAGGGTCTTGTCGTGGATGCTCTGCAGGCCCAGCTCCAGCCAGAAGTAGGTGCGCCGATGGTACTCCTCGAGCAGATCAAAGATCGCCGGGGAGAGGCAGTCCGGGCGGGTCCCCACGGCCAGGCCGACCACGTCCTCCACCGCCAGAGCCTGGTCGTAGCAGCAGCGCAGCTGCTCCACCGGCGCGAAGGTATTGGAGAAGGGCTGGAAGTAGGCGATGAACCACTTGGCCCTGTATTTCCGCCGCATCAACTCTTTGGCCGTTTCCAGCTGACCGGCGATCGACGCGCTGCGCACGATCCCCGTCGACCCCGACCCGCCCGGATCGCAGAACAGACACCCGTGCGTATCACGGCCGCCGGCGCGGTTCGGACAACCAAAACCGGCGTCGATGGAGATCTTGTGGACCCTTCCGCCGAAGCGCTGTTTGAGATAAGTTGAATAGAGGCGGAATGCTTTACGTCGCATGAGCCGGTCTATGCCAGTTCCTCGTTATCGGGGCAAGGGATAAGAAGGCCTATCAGCACCCTCGCTACTTGCAAATTTCTCAGAACCTGAGTACTTGATCTTAGTCGCGCGGGGTGAGGATTTTTTTCAAAGTTTTTTACACCCTCAAAACCACAACACAAAATTGAGCTCGTGAACTTGGATTCAGGCCTTGTTTTCGCTCATCTGCTGAGGAAGAGCGCGCATGATCGCCAATGCCCCTGTCACCGACCCGCGGCCATTTGTCGAATGAGCCGTGGCGACGTACACAGCAACATGGCGGAAGCCGCCTTCCCCTGGAACCTGCGAACGCCAGAGACGCGGGGAATCCTGACAGGTAAAAACCGGGGGCAAATCAGAACCTTCATGAAACGACTAGCGATTCTGGAACCGTTCAAGACCTTGCTGAAACGGGGACCTTGCTGTCAACTGCGGCGTACCAAAACTGTGGCATCCGAATCGTTCCGATGCCGTTACCGTTGTGTGGGCTGTAGGACCGCCTATTTACCGTAGACCACCTCCGGCAGCCAGGTAGCAAGTTCCGGCCAGAACCACAAGATAACCAGCATGATTATCTGCAGGCAGATGAACGGGATAACCCCGCGGTAGATCTGCATGGTCGTGACCTCCGGCGGAGCAACGCCACGCAGATAGAAGAGGGCAAAGCCGAACGGCGGGGTCAGGAAGGAGGTCTGCAGGTTCAGCGCGATCATCACCCCCAGCCAGATCGGGTCGAGGCCCATCTGCAGCAGAACCGGGCCCACGATCGGCACGACAACGAAGGTGATTTCAAAGAAATCGAGAAAAAAACCCATCACGAACATGATCAGCATGACGACCAGAAAGGCCCCGACCATACCTCCCGGCAGGCTGCTCAGCAATTCGTGAATGACCTCGTCCCCCTCTAATCCCCTGAAAACCAGGGAAAAGAGGCTGGCCCCCAACAGGATGATGAAGACCATACAGTTCACATGGGTGGTGGCGACCATTACTTCCTTGAGCATCTTCATGCTGAACTGTTTTTTCAGCATTGTGAGGATAAGGCCACCGACACAGCCGACCGAGGCCGCTTCGGTCGGCGTGGCGATGCCGGTCAGGATCGATCCGAGCACCCCGATGATCAGCAGCAGCGGCGGAATCAGCACCTTGAAGACCTGAACCCAGAGTCCATCCTGTTTCAGCTCAGCCAGGCGCTCGGGTGGAATCGCAGGGGCGGCCTTGGGTTTCACTGCGGCGATGATGCCGATATAGACGATATAGAGCCCCACCAGAATCAGGCCGGGGAAGATCGCGCCAACGAACAGATCGCCCACCGAAACCGAACTCGGCGAAAAGTTTCCCATCGCCAGCTGGGCCTGCTGATGGGCGGAGCTGATGACATCCCCGAGGATGATCAGGATGATACTGGGCGGGATGATCTGCCCCAAAGTTCCGGACGCGGTCACGATGCCTGCCGCGAGGGATGGTGAATAACGGTACTTGAGCATGGCCGGCAGCGAGATCAGTCCCATGGTCACCACCGTTGCACCGACAATTCCGGTCGACGCCGCCAGCAGCGCACCAACGATGCAGACCGAGATACCCAGGCCGCCACGCACCTTGCCAAACAACATCCCCATGGTGTCGAGAAGTTCTTCGGAGATCCTTGACCTTTCCAGCATAACACCCATGAAGATGAACAACGGAATGGCGATCAGGGTCTGGTTGCCCATGACGCCAAAAATACGTTCGGGCAGGGCTCCCAGAAACGCCAACGGAAAGACATCCATGGAGGCGCCGAAGAAGGCGAACAGAATAGCCGTCCCAGACAGGCTGAAGGCGACCGGGTAGCCGAGCAGAAGAATGCCGACGGCGACACCAAACATCAACAATGGGTAAATTTCAAAAGGCATAGAACTCAATCTGCTGCTGGAGTTGTAGAATGACCCGAACCGCTCAGGGTGAGAATGGCGCGCAGGGTTTTACTAACACCTTGCAGCCCCACCAGGACAGGAAAAACCAAGATAATCGACTTCAGGAGATAGACCCCGGGCACGCCGCCCGCTTCCATCGAGTCCTCCATCACCGCCCATGAATCCTGGACATACGGAAAAGCATAGTAAAAAATGACGACACAGGTCGGAAAGAGCAGAAAAAAAGTGCCAAAGAGATCAATCACAGCTTTTTTCCGCTCCGATACCTTGTCATAGAAAATATCAATGCGGACGTGCTGGTTGTGCAGCAGAGAAAATCCACCGGCTACCATAAAAAGGACCCCGTGCATATAGGTGACCGATTCCTGCATCCAGATCCAGCCCGAATCGAAGACGTAGCGCAGGATAACGTTCACGAACATGACCAGCGCCATAACCAGGGTCAACCAGACAATCTTGTTACCGACCCAGTCGTTGATGGCATCAATTCCAGTGGCAATTTTTTGAAGCATATTAGGCTTTCTCCGGCAGGAGACGGGCAAGCGATCCACGCTGCCTGACAAAATACATTAATAACAAAGGGGCATGCAGCCCTCACATGCCCCTTTGTACTATCAGGTTAGGGAATAATCGGCAAGAACTTACAGGACCGCCGGTTATTTAAATGTCAGACTCCGCGCCAAACTGTACCCGGATTCGCCGATATTGTCCCAACTGATCGACTGCTTACGGTACTCGTTGAACGACTTGTAGACCTTGGCAGACATCGGATCCTTGGCCGCAATTTCCGCCACCACATCCTGACTAAGCTCACCCATCTTTTTCAGGACGTCATCGGAGAAGCGCTTCAGCTTCACGCCGTGCTTGTTGACCAGCTCAACCAATGCCGAATTGTTCTTGGACATGAATTCCGCAAGCATATCCTGGTAAGCGGACTTCATGGCGTTCTCAACGATCGCCTGCAGATCCTTCGGCAATGCCTCGTAGGCCTTTTTGTTGACGAAACATTCCAGCACTGTGCCCGGCTCGTGCCAGCCCGGCCAGTAGTAGTACTTGGCGGCCTTGTAGAAACCGAAGGCCAGGTCGTTGTACGGACCAACCCACTCGGTCGCATCAATTGCACCGGACTGCAGGGAGGTAAAGATCTCGCCACCCGGCAGCGCGACAGGTGTCGCCCCGGCACGCTTGATGACCTCGCCGCCCAGACCGGGCATGCGCATCTTCAACCCCTTATAGTCATCGATGGTATTGATTTCGCGGTTGAACCAGCCACCCATCTGCACACCGGTATTTCCTGCGGCAAAGGCCTTCAAACCGAATTGACCATAAAGCTCATCCCATAATTCCTGTCCACCACCGTGATAAATCCAGCCTCCCATCTCCTGGGCGTTCAGGCCGAATGGTACCGCAGCGAAGAACTGCGCGGCCTCCGACTTGCCCTTCCAGTAATAGGCCGCTCCGTGGCCCATTTCAGCAGTCCCCCGTGACACGGCGTCAAAGGATTCAAAAGCCGGCACCAGTTCACCGGCGCCGTAGACCTTGACCGTGATCCGTCCCCCGGACATATCGGTGATGTATTGGGCCAGATTGTTCGCGCCGGTTCCCAGGCCGGGGAAATTCTTCGGCCAGGTGGTGACCATCTTCCACCGATACGTCTTCTCCGCAGCATGTACCGCCGGCGCACCGACAGCAGTAACGGCCGCAGTTGCCACAGTCGCTACGGTTGCTTTTTTCAGGAAATCACGCCTGCTGGTGTCACTCATAGTATTCCTCCGTAGATAGGTCGCGCTTGAGATAAAAAGAAAATGGACACGAAAGTCCAACCTTAAATCCCTTCTCCAGCTTGTCAAGCAGGAGTCGGAATTTGCTTATTTTTCCCATTCAAGACTGCCAGAGCTGAAAGGAAATTGGCGCTCCACCTGTGGCGCTGTGATCCGCCACTCCCCTGACGATTCTCTTTCGAAAATTGAACTTTATAATACCGTTTTAAGAGACCCGGTACGCAGCTGTCAATCAAAAATCCCGATCGACAAGGAAAAACCGCAAAAATTTCACTTGTTTTGCTGATTTAGTTCACACGAAGCCAGAAACCGGCAGTAAAAAACGACAGGACATTAAATGCCATTCAGCATGATGCGTGGGTCTTCAAAATCACCCCAACCATCAATCGGAGCTGGCAGGCAGATCCTGTATTCGTAGTTGTTCCCCTGGGAACTGGAAACAGCGAGCAAAGATCCGGCCAGAGAGCGGGGCCTTTTTACTTTCTTGTCTGTGCCTGCGATGAAATTTGCATTATGACTGCTCTTTCTGCAACCGTTCCAGATACTCCGTCCACTCGACAGGCAGCAGATGCTTCTTGCGGTTGTTGCATTCCTTGCAGGCGGGCACGCAGTTCCCCTTGGTGCTGCGCCCCCCCCGACCGACGGGGACGATATGATCTAAGGTCAGCTCCTTCGGCGGGAAAGTTCCCCCGCAGTAATGGCAGAGACCCTGGGCCACCCGGTTTTTCCACCAGTTCTGCTTGCGCAGTTCGCGCGCCTTCTGCCGCTCTCGACGGATGGCCTCCTCGCTGACATCCAGATCGAAGTCCATTGTGCAATCCCCTGATTCAGTTATATTTAGATGACATTTCCCGCCTCTCAGCGGGGTACTTTGAGCGCCGATTATTGCACATTTCCGCCAATTATGCGATCTTACCTGCTTGCCCAAAGCGACCGTTGCTCCGGCAACGCATCCTGATGCGGGGAAAAACATGAAAATTCTGATTGTTGGCGCCGGCCAGGTTGGTTATTTCCTGTGTGAACGATTGTCCCAGGAAAACCATGAGGTGACCCTGATCGACCACAGCGTTGAGAAGATAGAACACGCCCAGGATCGCCTTAATGTCCTCGGGGTGACCGGCAACGGTGCCAGCGCGGAAGTCCTGGAACAGGCCGGCATCAAGGATACCGATATCTTTATCGCTGTCACCGATTTCGACGAAGTCAATATTCTTGCCTGCCTGCTGGCCCGCGAATATCAGGTCGGCACCCGCGTGGCCCGCACCAGGAGTATCGAATACAAGGATCACCGTGCGGTTCTCTCCAAGGAAAAGCTCGGCATCGACCTGCTGATCAACCCGGAAGACGCGGTTGCCGAGGAGATGATCCAGATCGCCTGCAGCTCCGGCGCCTTTGATGTGGCTGAATTTGCCGAAGGCCAGATCCAGTTTCTCGGCTACCGGATCGACCAGGACAGCCCCCTCTGTAATCTGACCCTGATGGAACTGGGTGAACTGCGCGGCATTTACCGCTTTGTCGTCGTGGCTATTCACCGCAACGAGGAAACCATCATCCCGCGCGGCGAAGACAGCATCCAGGCTGGCGACCGGATCTACCTGTTTGCCCATCAGAACGACCTGCCGGCCATCCAGTACATGCTGCAGACCACTCCCAAGCACAGGCAGGTTGAAAAGCGTGGCTCCCGCCGCTCCTTCATCCTCGGTGGCAGCCGTATCGGGCAACAGATCGCCCAGGGGCTGGAAAACCTTCATTTCGAGGTCAAGCTGATCGAGAGGGACGAAAAACGCTGCCTGCAGCTCGCCGAAAAACTTGACCGGACGGTCGTTCTGCATACCGAGGGGAGCGACATTCAGACGCTGCAGGACGAGGGGATTGAACATGCCGACGTCTTCATTGCGGTCACCGACAATGACGAGACCAACATTCTGACCTGCCTGCTGGCCCGCCAGCACGGAGTCCAGCGCACCCTGGCCCTGGTCAGCCAGCCCGAGCTGCTGGATCTGGCTTCAAACCTGGGGATTGACGCCTGCATCGCTCCGCGCCTCGCGGCCGCCTCGGCAATCCTTAAATTCGTCCGCCGCGGGGAGATCATCTCGCTGGCAACGATCGAAGGGAGCAACTCGGAAGTTCTGGAACTGGAAATCAAGCACCAGAGCGGCATTCTCAACACCCCGTTGAGCGACCTGCATTTTCCCCGCGGAGCCATTATCGGCGCGATTGTCCGCGGTAAAGATTATGAAATCCCCACCGGCGACAGCAGTCTGCAGGTCGGAGACCGGGTCGTTATCTTTGCCCTGCCCGGCTCGCTGAACAAGGTCGAAAGGTTTTTTGACTAACATGAACCTCACCCTGACCCTGCGGATCCTCGGAGCGCTGCTGATCTGCCTGGCCGGTGCCCTGCTCTTGCCGCTGCCGTTCTCTTTCTTTTACCAGGACGGCGCCTGGCCGGCTTTTCTCTGCTCGGCGCTGATCTGCCTGCTGATCGGCAGCCTGCTCTTCCATTTCTGCAAGAGCCGCAAGGACATGTCAGTTCGCGAAGGCTTCGCCATCGTCACCTTTGGCTGGGGCTTTTTCGCCCTGTTCGGAGCTCTCCCCTACCTGCTTTCCGGGGCCATTGCGTCACCGGTTGATGCCATCTTTGAAACCATGAGCGGGTTCACCACCACCGGCTCGACAATCCTCACCCATATTGAAGAAATGCCCCAGAGCCTTCTGTTCTGGCGGGCCTTGACCCACTGGCTGGGGGGGATGGGGATCATTGTCCTGTCACTGGCGATCCTGCCGATGCTCGGCGTCGGCGGCATGCAGCTGTTCAAGGCGGAAGTCCCCGGCCCGACCGCGGACCGGCTGAAGCCGCGTATCCAGGATACGGCGACATTGTTGTGGGGCGTCTACCTGCTGCTGACCGTCGTGGAAACATTCCTTCTGATGCTCGGTGGCATGAATTTCTTTGATGCCATCTGTCATGCTTTTGCCACCCTTGCGACCGGGGGCTTTTCGACCCGGGATGCCTCGGTTGCGGCGTTCGACAGTGCCTATATCGATGGGATCATCACCCTGTTCATGTTCCTGGCGGGGGTCAATTTCACTCTGCACTTTCAGGCCCTGCGCGGCAAGAACCTGAAATTCTTTTACCGCAACGAGGAATTCCGCTGCTACCTCGGCGTCACCCTGGTCGCAACCTTGTGCCTGCTGCTGTTCAACTGGACTGGCGGAATCTACCAGCATTTAGGTGAAAATCTCCGCTACAGCCTGTTTCAGGTCACCTCGATCCTGACCACCACCGGGTTCGGCACGGCGGACTATGAACTCTGGCCGGTGATGACCCAGTACATCCTGGTCCTGCTGATGTTCATCGGGGGCTGTGCCGGATCCACCGGAGGCGGGATCAAGGTCGCGCGGATTTTGCTGCTGTTCAAACATGCCCAGGTCCAGCTGTTCCGGCTCATTCATCCGCGGGCGGTCCGCCTGGTCAAACTCGGCAACCGACCGGTCGACCGCGAAGTCCTGCAGGCGATCCTCGGCTTTTTTGCCCTTTTCGTCGGGGTGTTCGTCACCGCATCACTGTTGATGGCCGCCTGCGGCATGGATCTGGTTTCCGGCGGTGCAGCCGTGGTCGCCTGCCTGGCCAATATCGGCCCGGGGCTGGGAAGCGTCGGCCCCACCGACAACTACGCCCATGTTCCGGTCATCGGAAAGGGGATCCTGGTATTCTGTATGCTGATGGGCCGGCTTGAGCTTTTTACCGTGCTGGTCCTGTTCTTCCCGTCGTTCTGGCGCAAATAACGGGGAGCCCCCGTCCCTGCAGCTGAAAACCAGAAGGCCCCCATCTTCCAGCTGGAAGATGGGGGCCTTCTGGTCCCCCTAAAGGGATCGCTCTTTCCTTTTTCGTGTGCACAGTATACGTAGAGAACCTGAGATTTTTCCCAACCGCCGCGATGGTTGCAGAAAAAATTGCGCTGGAGACGGATAAAATCAGGTCCGCTCTGCCGAGTTAAATGTTACATACGTAACATTTTCAGAAAAAAGAAGGGAGCCGTGCTTCGGCTCCCTTTCTTGTGCTCAACTCCGCAACCGCGGCCTACTTCAACAGGACAAATCCGAGTTGACGGCCGGTCACTCCCTGATCCCGCCGATGGGAAAAAAAGAGTTCCTGGTGACAGCAGGTGCACTCGGCGGCCGCCTCGATATTCCCCGGGTCCAGGCCGGCTCCCTCCAGCTGGAGCCGACAGCTCAGTCCGAGGTCGACATGCCAGTGCCCCAGACTGACTTCGCTGGAAATTTCACTCCAGAAACCACTTCCCTGGCGGAATGCATCGCGGACCGGCCGGTCAACTTCAAATCGATGGGCGCCGATCCCCGGGCCGACTGCGGCCTGAATGTTTGCTGCGGCACAGCCGAAATGCCGGGTCATCGCGACCACTGTTTTTTTAAGAATGCCCGCTGCAGCGCCGCGCCAGCCAACATGCACTGCGGCAATGACCTTCTTTTCGGCATCCCAGAACAGGACGGGAAAACAGTCCGCGACCAGGATCCCGAGCATAATCCCGCGCTGGTTGGTGACGACGCCGTCGGCCTCGACCTTGAGGAAATGGCTCAAATCGGCATTCGGCTCGTCAATCAGCAGCAGATCGTCGCCATGGACCTGGCGAATTGTCAGCAAGTGGTTCTGCGGCAAAGAAAAAGCGCGACAGAAAGTGGAGCGGTTCCCTTCGACGTGAACCTGCTGGTCCGCCGTATTGAAACCGAGATTAAGAGAGTTATAGGGTGCCCGGCTGACACCGCCGTTGCGGGTCGTAAAGCCCGCAACCAGGCTCTGGTCTGTTCGCCCGGGCTGAAGATAGGTGATCTTTTCCTGGCGGGAAAGCTTCATGTGAGACTCCGTTGCGTGTCTTGCTTGTCAGCTGTCTGCAGCATATTTGTTGTCAAGATAGATCAGGATCGCCCCAAAGGCGGGGGGCGGCTCACTGACCCATTCACGGTATTCACCACTCACCGGATGAATAAAGCCGAGCAGACGCGCATGTAACGCCTGGCCCGGCAACCCTTCAGCCAATCGGCGCAGCTCCAGATCCGTCAGCGACTGCAGCCTTCCCCGGCCACCGTACATCGGATCGCCGACCAGCGGGAAGTTCATTTCAGAAAAATGCACACGGATCTGATGAGTCCGGCCGGTTTCCAGCCTGAGTTCTATCAGGGTCAGGTTGTCAGCCGGATAGCGGCTGAGGACCTGCCAGTGGGTCACTGCCCGTTTGCCGCTGCGCGAATCGCTGCTCATTTTCCGCCGATGGGTCGGATGCCGACCGATCGAGCGATCGACGCGACCACTGTCCTGAGGAAGCAGTCCATGGACCAGGGCCAGATACCGGCGGTTGACCGTATGCGCCTTGAACTGCGCCGCCAGATGCTGATGACTGATGTCGTTCTTGGTTGCAACCAGGACGCCCGAGGTATCCTTGTCGAGCCGATGGACAATCCCCGGACGCAACTCGCCGCCAATCCCCGCCAGGTCGTCACAGTGATAGAGCAGAGCGTTGACCAGCGTTCCGGTGCTGTGACCGGCGGCGGGGTGTACCACCATTCCAGCCGGCTTGTCAATCACGATCAGCTGATCATCTTCGAACAGGATATGAAGCGGAATCTTCTCCGGGAGAGCCTCCACCGGTGCCGGTTCGGGGAGAGTCAGCTCGACGATTTCTCCTCCCCTCAACTTGCTGGAGGCCTTGGCAGGTTGCTGATCGAGCAGAATCTGGCCCTCGTCGATCAGTTTTTTCAGTTGGGAACGGCTCAGTTCCGGGAGACACTCGGCCAGATACCGGTCCAGACGTTCAGCAGGCCGGTCTTCGGGAAAAACCAGACGGTGGGAAGGGTCCATCTACCAGATCGAACTCTCAATCTTCCCTGCCTGCTTGATCATCACATCAACGACCGCACGATCATACATGTTCTCCCGATGGGGAAGGTCGGGCGAGACCCGGGAGAAGAAATGTTCCCGACCTTCATTCAACTCTTCATCCATCAGGTCAAAGATATTATCATTCTTGATCCCCTCGGCCACTTTGTCCTGATTGTAGAGGGCAACGTCAGAAACGATAGCTCGCGCCAGTCGATAAGCCAACGCCGGGTTTTCAACCAGTCTTGCCATGAAATCAGCCTCCGGATGTCCGCAATACTTTTATTCAGGTTAAAACGTAACAATATTATGGGTTCACAGCGAAATCGGCAAGGAAATATTTATTTTTGCTGATTTTTTTTGCCCGCACAAGCCCCCCCGGAGGATTAAAAGTCCGCCGGATGCGGGGGCAAGTTTTGACGCAGAAAACTCAACAAGTCAGTATGGTTGCCACGATAATCGCTGGGCCAGCGCCGCCCCGGTCGCTCAACCAAGAAGGTATCCACCAGATATGTGGTCATCCCGGCACCTGTTGCGGCCAGATCATGGCAGCTGTCATTGCCGATCATCAGGCACGCTGCCGGCGGCACCCCGATCTTTTCGGCTATCTCTTCAAAATAGGCGATACTCGGCTTGCAATAACGGCTGTTTTCATAACTTGAGACATGGTCGAAGCTGATATCGTCAAGCCCCGACCAGCGCCGCCGCGCATCAATCATGAAAAGCGGGAACACCGGGTTTGTCGCCAGAACCAGGGTCAGGCCCTGCCGCCGGCAATGATCAACGGCTTCGACCGCGTGAGGGATCTGCATCACCAGACGGGCCAGTTCGTCTATGCCCTGATCCCGATAATCACTCAGGCGCAGTCGAAAATCGGTGGCGGAAATGGACAGCCTCCGCTCAAGGACTCTCAGCAGCCGCGTTTCGTTGGTGGTGCCGTCGGCAGGTCCCTGAATCAGTTCCCGTATCCCGTCGAGAAACGTCCGGGTAAACTTCTTCGCCGGCACCAGATCGCTGAACCGCTCGGCCAGGCCGGCAACATAGCGGGGAATGAACTCATCCATACGGACTTCGACCAGGGTCCCGTCCAGATCGAACAATACCGCCCGGATATGCGACAGATCACATCGGCTCATAAACAGCTCTCGATCAAGAGATGCGATTCTCCTCGACGGAAGCGGGCAGGGATTTGCCCGCGGGAAATCAGCATAGCACAGCGGCAGCTGACGGACCAGTTGTCACTTAACTTACACCTGCAGATCCTCCTGCCAGGGAAATACCTTGACTATCGATATTGTGGACGCTAAAAATTGTTTACTCTCATCAACAACAGGAAGGTGCGCCATGGATGATTTCAGAGCTGAAGTCAAAGAACTACAGATTGGTCAACAGATCCGTCAGCTCCGCCAGGAGCGGCGCATGACCCTGCAGGACCTCTCCTCTACGACGGACCTGTCCAAGCCCCTGCTGTCACAGATCGAGAATGAGCAAGTCATCCCGCCACTGGCCACCCTGCTGCGCATCGCCAAGGCCCTCAACACCCCGCTGCACACCTTCTTCCAGGACGAAGACAGCACCCAGAAGTGCCTTGTGGTCCGGGCGGGGGAGCAAAACCCGGCCAGCCGACGCCCGAAGCTTGAAGGCCCCCCGCAACCTTACCGCTACCGCTCGCTGGCTTATGGTAAAAAGCATAAGCATATGGAACCGTTCCTGATGGAGTTTGAACCCCACCAGACCGAGCAGGTATCACAGGTCCAGCACGCAGGAGAAGAATTTCTCTACCTGCTCGAAGGGACCGTTGAGCTCTGTTACGCTGACGATGTCTACGTTCTCAACCCCGGAGACTCCGCCTACTGGGACTCCAACGAACTGCACAGCCTCAAAGCGGTCGGCGATGAGATGGCCCGCGGCATTGCAATATTCTACGCCCGCAACTGACCCTGTCGAACTTGACATCCGGGTGGAAAATTTTATCCTTAACAGACGTTCTGAATAGCCCTTGCCCTCGCTAAACCTTATCCAATCAAGGAGGTTCTCATGGCGAAAGTTGGAGTTGTCCTTTCCGGTTGCGGCGTCTACGACGGCAGCGAAATTCATGAAGCGGTCTGCACCCTGCTGGCCCTGGACCGGGCTGGAGCGGAAGCGGTCTGCATGGCCCCGAACATCGAACAGGCAGTCGTCAATCACCTGTCCGGCGAAGAAGAGACCGGGTCCACCCGCAACGTCCTGGAAGAATCAGCCCGCATCGCCCGCGGCAATATCAGCGATATCGCCGCAGTCTCGGCGGCGGACCTCGACGCGCTGATTTTCCCCGGCGGGTTCGGCGCGGCGAAAAATCTCTGCAACTTCGCCTCAAAAGGACCTGACTGCGAGGTCAACCCGGAGGTGGCCCGCCTGGTGCGCGAGATCGTAGCGGCGAAAAAGCCGCTGGCCGCTGTCTGCATCGCCCCGGCGCTTATTTCCAGGATCCTGGGGGATGATCGGGTGGCCCACAAGCTGACCATCGGCACAGACGAAGGGACTGCAGGGGCCCTGAAAACCATGGGGTCAGAACATGTCGCTTGCCCCGCGACCGGCTTCGTTGTCGATGAAGAAAACAAGCTGGTCTCATCACCCGCTTACATGTCGGCCGGCAGCATCAGGGAAGTCGCCGAAGGGGTTGAAAAAACCGTCCAGGAACTGTTGAAAATGATTTAGGTCGCAGACGAGAAAATATATATTACCAGCATTGTCATACTTCCCCCCGTCTGATAGGATACGGGCCTTCACACATTCTCAATCAGGAGGAACCCATGGAGAAGTACCGCTGCATCATCTGTGACTACATCTACAACCCTGAGGTCGGCGACCCCGACAACGGGGTGGAACCCGGAACTCCGTTCGACCAGCTTCCGGAAGACTGGGTCTGCCCGCTCTGCGGGGTTGACACCTCCAACTTTGAACCGGTTTAGGTTTTGCGCCAGACTTTTTTCACGCTCAGGCCCGGACGGCTTCCATACCGTACGGGCCTTGCTTTGCAGGAACGCTTGCTGGGAAGGGAGACCCCAACCGATGGCGATCTGCTCCTTCTGCTTGAGCACCCACCGACCATCACGCTCGGGCGCGGTGCCGACAAGCACCATCTGCTCAGCAGCCCCGACCAGCTTGAGGCCGCGGGGATCGACATTTGCCAGGCGGCCCGGGGCGGCGACATCACATATCACGGCCCGGGCCAGCTGGTCGGCTACCCTCTGGTCGATCTGACCAGGCGGGGCAAGGATTTGCACCGCTTCCTGCGCGACCTGGAAGAGCTGCTGATCAGGGTCCTCGGCCAGTGGGACATAGATGCCGGCCGTCGCCGCGACAAAACCGGAGTCTGGGTGGCTGATCGAAAAATCGCCTCGATCGGCATCGGCGTCCGTCGCTGGATCACCTGGCATGGCTTCGCCCTCAACCTGGACACCGACCTGGCTGGCTTCACCCATATCGTCCCCTGTGGCCTGCAGGGCGTCCAGATGACTTCGATGGCAGAGCTGCTCGGCAGTGCACCACCACGACTTGAGGTGGAGGATGCCCTGATCAGGACATTTTCCGAAATCTTCAACTCAGAACATGCAGGGACCTATGGCAACTGAGCAACCCCGCAAACCGGACTGGCTGAAAGTCCGCTTTACCGCCGGGCCGAATTTTTCCCGCATCGACCGCTACCACCGCCAGCAGGGCCTGCATTCGGTCTGTCGCAGTGCCGCCTGCCCCAATCAGGGGGAATGCTGGAGCAAGGGGACCGCGACCTTCATGATTCTGGGCGATATCTGCAGCCGCAACTGCCGTTTCTGCAATGTCGGGCATGCCGCACCGCAACCGCCCGATCCCCAGGAACCGGCACGGGTGGCCCGTGCGGTCGTTGAACTCGGGCTGAAGCATGCCGTGATCACCTCGGTCACCCGTGATGACCTGGCTGACGGAGGAGCGACCCAGTTTGCCGAGTTGACCCGCGCAATTCATCAACGGGCCCCCGACTGCCGGATCGAGCTGCTGATCCCCGACCTGCAGGGGGACCAGCAGTCTCTGGCCATCATCCTTACCGCAAATCCGCTGATCCTCGGCCACAACCTGGAGACGGTCCCGCGCCTCTACCCGCTGGTCCGCCTGGGAGCGGAATACCGCAGATCGCTGCAACTGCTTGCCCGCGCCAAGGAGATGGCGCCGCAGGTTGTGCGCAAATCGGGGCTCATGCTGGGGATGGGTGAAGACAAGGACGAAGTCCTTCGGACCCTGAACGACCTGCGCGAAGTTGACTGCCAGATCCTGACCCTGGGGCAATATCTGGCACCGAGCAGAGACCATTTCCCTGTCGAGCGGTACCTCCACCCCGACGAGTTCAGTGAGTTGAGACAATATGGGCTGGACCTCGGCTTCAGCCATGTCGAGGCCGGCCCCCTGGTTCGCTCGTCCTACCATGCAGAAGAACAGTTTGATGCCGGGCTGCCCGGCCACGGGAGTTGAACCGATGGAAAATTTCACCCTGGTCCGGCCGGAGCACCTCAACCATCATGGCTATCTGTTCGGTGGCGTCATGCTTAAATGGGTCGATGAAAATGCCTGGATGGCCGCCGCCCGCGAGTTCCCCGGCTGCACCCTGGTCACCGTCGGGATGGACGATATCCGCTTTACCCAACGGGTCGACAACGGCTCCATCCTGCGCTTCCAGGTGGAGCGGCAGCGGCAGGGGCGGTCCTCGGTCACCTACATGGTCAACGTGCTGGCCGATGTGCCGGGAGCGACGACCGAGACCGAAGTGTTTAAAACACGGGTCACTTTTGTTCGGGTCGACGGCGAAGGGAAACCCTGCCCACTGCCGGGATAAAATCGGCCGCCAGTTTGCACCTCCAGCAGGGATGAACTATAATTTCAAGCAGTTCGGACCCTGTTAACGGGCTTAACTTCTTTCTTTTTCTTCCTTTCTATCGGATTTGCCAATGAGTATAGACAGCAACGTCAGTCCCCAATGGCTCGAAAACCAGTATCTGCTATGGAAAGAGGACCCCCGTCAGGTCACAGAAGAGTGGCATGCATTCTTCCAGGGGTTTGAACTGGCGCTGGAGTATGGCGTCTCGACCGCCAGCACCAATAAAGCGATTGCGGTGCAGGAACTCATTCATCGTTACCGCGATATCGGCCACCTGCTTGCCTGCGTCGATCCGCTGACCCCCTGCAGCTTTGATCATCAGCAGCTGCGGCCGGCAGAGTTCGGGCTGGAACCGGAGGACCTGGACAAGAACTTCATCGTCGAAGATTTCATCCTGCCCAACGGCAAACTGAGAGATATCATCGAGATCCTCAACGACACCTACTACAGGTATCTCGGGGTCGAATTCACCCATATCCCGGTCCTCGAAGAACGGCACTGGCTGCAGCAGCGCATGGAGTCGACACGCAACCACCCGCAGCTGAGTCTCAAGAGTAAAATGAAGACCCTGCAGAAGCTTCAGGAGGCAACCAGCTTCGAGCGCTTTCTGCACAAGAAGTTTCTCGGCCAGAAACGCTTCTCGCTGGAAGGGGCGGAATCACTCATCCCCCTGCTCAATTACATCATGCGGCGGGGCGCGGAACTGGACATCGACAATATCATTATCGGCATGCCGCACCGCGGCAGGCTGAATGTCCTGGCCAACATTTTCGGCAAACCGCTTGAGAATATCTTCGCCGAATTTCAGGACAACAGCGAGTTCAATGTCGTCGGTGAAGGGGATGTAAAATACCACAAAGGCTATTCCGCCGACCGGACCTTCTCCAACGGCAAGACCATGCATATGTCGCTGGCCTCCAACCCGAGCCACCTGGAAGCGGTCGACCCGGTTGTCGAAGGCAAAGCCCGCGCCCGTCAGGACAACTTCGGCGAGGGGGGCATGCAGAGAATCATGCCTCTGCTGATTCATGGTGACGCTGCCTTTGCCGGCCAGGGGGTGGTTGCCGAGGTTCTCAATCTCTCCCAACTGGAGGGCTACCGCACCGGCGGCACCCTGCACATCGTCGTCAACAACCAGATCGGCTTCACCACCCTGCCTGTTGACGCCCGCTCGACCTGCTACCCGACCGATATGGCCAAGATTCTCATGGCGCCGATTTTCCATGTCCATGGGGACAACCCGGAAGCCCTGCTGCAGGCGGCGACCCTGGCCCTGGAGTTTCGCCAGAAGTTTGCCAAGGATGTGGTCATCGAGATGATCTGCTATCGCCGGCACGGCCATAATGAAGGGGATGAGCCCTTCTTCACCCAGCCGCTGATGTACGAGAAGATCAAGAAGCATCCGCCCTCCGTCGATATCTACCGACAGCAACTGATCAGCGAGGGGATTCCGGCGGCCGACATGGACGCCCAGCAGCAGCAGATCGACCAGGAACTGCTGGCCGCCCTCGATCGTCCTGAGCAGAAACTGGTCGAAGGCTTTATGCAGAAGTGGCAGGGGATTGAGCGGGAGTTTACCCACAAGCCGGAAGAAACAGGGGTCGACAAAGCGACCCTCGACCGCCTGGCACAGGCGATGACCAGCGTCCCCGGCAATTTCACCCCGCACAAGAAGATCACCGCGCTGATGCAGAAACGCCGCCAGATGGTCTCTGAAGGCCGCCAGATCGACTGGGGAACCGGCGAGGCGCTGGCCTTCGCCTCGCTGCTGGACGAAAAATTCAATGTTCGGGTCTCAGGACAGGACTCCCGGCGGGGCACCTTCAACCATCGGCACGCCGCCCTCACCGACATGAATGACGGGCGGGTCTATATCCCCCTGCAGAAACTCGCCGAGGACCGGGGCTGCCGGTTCCAGATTTTCAACAGCATGCTCTCGGAGTTTGCGGTGCTCGGTTTCGAGTACGGCTACTCGGTCGAAACGCCCAACGATCTGACGATCTGGGAAGCGCAGTTTGGTGATTTTGCCAACGGCGCCCAGGTCATAATCGACCAGTTCATTGCCGGCAGCCTGACCAAATGGGACCGCAGCAGCGCGCTGACCATGTTCCTGCCGCACGGCTACGAGGGACAGGGCCCGGAACATTCAAGCGCGCGCATCGAACGCTACCTGCAGCTCTGTGCCGATGAAAACATGCAGGTGGCCTATCCGACCACCCCGGCCCAGCTTTTTCACCTGCTGCGGCGTCAACTCAAGCAGTTGTTCCGCCGGCCGCTGATCGTTTTCACCCCCAAGGGGTTGCTGCGGCACCCGCTCTGCACATCCCCGGTGGACGAGTTCACCAGCGGCAGCTTCAAAGAGATCATCCCCGACGGCCTTCCCAGTGAAGGCATCAGGAAAGTGCTGCTCTGCACCGGCAGAATCTACTATGACCTGCTTCAGGAGCGCAGCGAAAGAAAGCGGACAGATGTTGCCATCGTGCGGATCGAGCAGCTCTACCCGCTGCACCTGGAACTGCTGCACAAGATTCTTGCGGTCTACGGAGAGGACGTAAATTACTTCTATGTTCAGGAAGAGACCGCCAACGGCGGCGCCTGGAGACATCTGCGGATGATGCTGACGGTCCTGCT
The DNA here is from genome assembly GCA_032251255.1 of Desulfuromonadales bacterium. GTDB lineage: Bacteria > Desulfobacterota > Desulfuromonadia > Desulfuromonadales > Geopsychrobacteraceae > BM509. The sequence goes on along the minus strand of JAVVDY010000001.1, from coordinate 204,554 downwards.
TGATCGCGAACCGCTCTACATCGGTCGCAAGCCTTCGGCCAGCACCGCGGTCGGTTCACATCGACTGCATAAAATGGAACAGCAGGAAATCATCAATCAGGCCTTCGCCGACGGACAGGAGGACATGAAATAAATGGATATCAAGGTTCCCGAAGTAGGAGAATCGATTGTTGAGGCCGTCATCGGCCAATGGCTTGTGGCGGACGGGGCCAGTGTCGAAGAGGACGACATCCTCCTTGAACTGGAAACCGACAAGGTCAACATGGAGATTCCAGCCGAAGCCAGCGGCGTTCTGGAGATCCTCGTCGCAGAGGGGGAAACCGTCGAGATCGGCGCGGTGATCGGGCGCATCCAGGAGGGCGCTGCAGCGCCGGACGAGTCACCTGCGGAAAAACAGCAGACTGCCGCTCCGGCGCCAGAGAAACCGGTAGAGGAAGAACCGACAGCGGTCCCGGCCGAGGCTGAGCAAAGCAAGGCTGAGGAGGCCCCGGTCAACCCGGCGGCGGCCAAACTCGCTGCGGAAAGGGGCATCGACCTCTCCACCATCAAGGGCAGCGGCCGTGACGGGCGCATCCTGGTCGACGACATCCCGGCCGCAGGCGCGGCACCGGAGCAGACCGCCGCACCACAGAAACCGGAACCGGCTTCCGCACCCGCCCCTAAAGCGGAACCGCCAAAACCGGGCGACGACAGTCGCAGCGAACGTGTGCCGATGGCCCCGATCCGCAAGCGGATCGCCGAGAGACTCCTCTCGGTGCGGCAGCAGACGGCCATGCTGACCACCTTCAACGAAATCGATATGCAGCGGGTCATGCAGCTGCGCAAGAACCACCAGGAGGTTTTTCACCGCAAACACGGGGTCAAGCTTGGCTTCATGTCCTTTTTCGTCAAGGCCTGTGTCGAATCGCTGAAGGCGTTTCCGGCAGTCAACGCCCGCATCGATGGAGACGACATTGTTTACCAGCATTTCTACGATATCGGGATAGCCGTCAGTGGTAAAAAGGGCCTGGTGGTGCCGATCATCCGTGATGCAGACAGGCTGCATTTTGCCGCCATCGAAAAAACCATCCGTGATTTCGGTGAACGTGCGGCCACCAACAAACTCGAACTGAGTGAGCTGCAGGGTGGCACCTTTACCATCAGCAACGGCGGCATTTTCGGTTCGGTACTCTCCACACCGTTGCTGAACCCGCCGCAGAGCGGAATTCTCGGGATGCACGCTATCCAGGATCGGCCGGTGGTGCGTGACGGCCAGATCGTCATCCGGCCGATCATGAACATCGCCCTCAGCTATGACCATCGAATCATCGATGGTCGTGAGGCGGTCGGTTTCCTGAAACAGGTCAAAACCTACATTGAAGATCCGGAAGAGATGCTGCTCGAGCTGTAATCTGCCGGCGAGGAGTCCTGCTGATGAGTGAAGAAATCTACGACCTGCTGGTGATCGGGGCCGGTCCCGGTGGATACGTTGCGGCAATCCGGGCGGCTCAGCTCGGTTTCACTGTCGCCGTGGTTGAACAACGGGAGACCCTGGGCGGCGTCTGCCTCAACGAAGGCTGTATCCCCAGCAAGGCATTGCTGGAATCGAGCGAGCGCTATGAGCAGGCTTGCCACGGGCTGTCGGAGCATGGAATCGAGGTCGCCCCCCCCCGGCTCGACCTGAGCCGGATGATGCAGCGCAAGCAGGGGATTATCGACAAGCTCACCGGCGGGATTGCCGGGCTGTTCAAGAAGAACGGCATCAGCCACTTCCAGGGGAGCGGACAGCTGCAGGTCCCGCTCGGGACAATCCAGCGTGTCCGGGTGACCCGGGCCGCCGGAAGGCTTGAATTGCAGGCCAAAAACGTTCTGCTGGCGACCGGCAGCCGGGCGGCCGAACTGCCGCATATTCCCTTTGACGGCGAGACCATCTTCTCGGCCCGGGAGGCGCTCTCCCTGCCGGAGGTACCGAAGCATCTGCTGGTGATCGGGGGGGGCGTCATCGGCCTGGAGCTGGGCTCTGTCTGGCGCCGGCTCGGCGCCGAGGTCACCGTGGTGGAAATGCTGCCGCAGGTTCTGCCGCAGACCGACAAGCAGATGGCGCAGCTGCTGCAGCGTATCCTGAAAAAGAAGGGTATCGAAATTCTGCTGGAAACCCGCATCGACGCCGTGGAGAAAACCGCTGACGGATTACGCGCCACGGTGACCGGCAAAAAGGGAGAGCAGCAAATCAGCTGCGACAGGATTCTGGTCGCGACCGGCCGTCGCGCCATTACCGACGACCTGGGGCTGGAGAACGTCGGCCTGCAGGCCAACCAGTCCGGCCAGCTGGATGTGGACGAGAACTACCGTACCGGCGCAGCCGGTGTCTATGCGATCGGGGATCTGATTGACGGCCCGATGCTGGCTCACAAGGCCAGCGACGAGGGCGTGGTCTTTGCCGAGCGGCTGGCCGGCCAGAAGTCCCGCGTCGACTACGGAGCGATCCCGGCGGTCACCTACACGGCACCCGAGGTCGCCTCAGTCGGTCGCAGCGAAGACGGTCTCAAGCGGGACGGCATCCCCTTCGAGGCAGGCAAGTTCTATTTCGCCGCCAGCGGCCGGGCGCTCTGCCATGGAGAGAGTGAAGGCTTTATCAAGGTCCTGGCCGCGCCGGAAACGGGGTGCATCCTGGGGGTCCATATCATCGGCCCGCACGCCTCGGAACTGATTGCCGAAGCGACCACCGTCCTCTCCTTCGGGGGCAGCATCCATGATCTTGCCGTAACCTGCCACGCCCACCCGACCCTCGCGGAATCATTGAAAGAAGCCGCGCTGGCTGTCAGCAAAGAGGCTATCCATGCCTGAAAAATCCGGGTGAAGCCTTGACAAAAACCCGGCGTCAGTCGACAATTCCAGATCACACTTCTGGGCAGCCAGACCATCGGCTGCCCAGCTATTTTCCCGACAAGAGGATGTCCATTGAAACCGATTAAAAAACTGCTTCTGCTGCTGATCCTGATCGGCCTGGTGGCCGCCGGTATTTTCTATTTTCGTGACACCAGGGCCCCCCAGATCAGCCTGACTCCCGGAAGCGGTCCGATTTCGTCAAAGACCCCCCTGCTCCTTGCTCTCGAAGACGACATGACCGGCCTGCGGGAACTGACGGTCACCGTTATCCAGCAAGACAGGCGCATCAATCTCATCACGGAGACCTTTCCACCAGAGACCGGCAGCCATCGGCTGGAGCTGGACCTCGCCGGCAAGAAGATCAAAGACGGGCCGTTTCAGATCGAGGTCTCCGCCATCGATCAATCGGTCTATCATCTGGGGGAGGGCAACCGCAGTCAGCAGACGTTCGAACTGATCTATGATACCCGCGCCCCGATCATCTCGATCCTCAGCAAGGCCCACAATTTCACCAAAGGCGGCAGCGGGCTGGTCCTCTATCAGCTTTCCGAGGAAACAACCAGGCATGGCGTGATCGTCGCCGATCGTTTCTTCCCCGGCTATCCACAGGGATCTGGGTATTATGCCTGTCTGCTCGCCTTCCCGTATGACATCAAGGAAGCCGATTTTGTTCCCCGTATTGTAGCCGTTGACCTGGCCGGAAACGAACGTCAGGCGGGAATTTATTATCGTGCCAAGAACAAAAACTTCCGCAATCGCAAGATCAACCTGAGCGACAATTTTCTGCAGATGAAAACCCCTGAATTCGAAGCGCTGGTTCCCGAAGTGGTTGAACCCCTCGATATTTTCCTCTATGTCAATGGAGAAGTCCGGAAGCAGAATCGCGCAAAAATGGCCGCCCTGGGTCAGCAGACATCAGCAGAGCCTCTCTGGGAAGGGGCGTTCAAACGCCATCCCAACTCGTCTACGGTCGCCTACTTCGCCGATTACCGTGATTACTATTACGCCGATAAAAAAGTCGACCAGGCCGTCCACCTCGGCTACGATCTCGCCTCGATCGCCCAGGCTGAGGTCCATGCCGCCAATACGGGGAATGTCCTTTTTGCCGATTACCTCGGCATCTACGGTCTCTGCGTTGTGATCGACCACGGCCTCGGCCTGCAGACCCTCTACGCCCACATGAGTCAACTGGATGTCCAGGCCGGAGACCAGGTCAGAAAAGGCCAGGCCATCGGCCGCAGTGGATCAACAGGGATGGCGGGTGGCGACCATCTGCACTTCGGCACGTTCGTCTCCGGCCTGCCCGTCGAACCGAAAGAATGGTGGGACAGCCACTGGCTCAAGGACAACGTCAGCGATAAGCTCGCGTCGGTCGGGCAAAATTAATCCGGGTATTGATTGACAGACCGTCCGGTCTGCACTAAAAGAGTTTATTCCCTTCAAATCTTTTTTCCGCCAAAGAAAGGTGTGACCTGATGAAAAAAATCATGCTGCTGTTCCTGGCCCTGTTCCTGCTGCTTCCCCACACGGTGTTTGCCGAAAAACAGGTCAAAGCCGGGTTCATCTATGTCGGACCGGTTGGCGATGCCGGCTGGACCTACGCGCATGACCAGGGGCGCCAGGAAATGGAGAAGCTCCCCTTCGTCGAGCCCTCCACGTTCATCGAATCGGTTCCAGAAGGGGCTGAATCTGCGCGGGTGATCAACGGTTTGGTCCGCAAGGGCGCCAACCTCGTTTTCACCACCAGCTTCGGCTACATGGACGCAACCATCGATGTCGCCAAGCGCAATCCCGAAGTCGTCTTCATGCACTGTTCAGGCTTTAAAACCGCTGACAATGTCGGCACCTATTTCGGCCGCATGTACGAGCCGCGCTATCTGTCCGGCATCGTCGCCGGCAAAATGACCAAGAAAAACGTCATCGGCTATGTCGCCGCATTCCCGATCCCCGAAGTCATCCGCGGCATCAATGCCTTTACCCTCGGCGTGCGTAGCGTCAACCCGGAGGCTGAAGTCAGAGTGGTCTGGACCCAGACCTGGTTCGATCCGGGTATCGAGCGTGACGCGGCCGACAGCCTGCTCGACGTCGGAGCTGACGTGTTGGCCATGCACCAGGATGCGCCGGCCACCCTTCAGGCCGCCGAAGCGCGGGGCGCCTATGTCATCGGATACAACTCCGACATGCGTGAATTCGCTCCCAACGCTTTTCTCACCGCTCCGGTCTGGCACTGGGGAGCCCTCTACACCAAGCTCGCCAAATCCGTCAGCGACGGCACCTGGAAATCGGAGCAGATCTGGGACGGCATGAAAGAGGGCCTGGTGGAGCTGGCGGAGTTTAACGCCAAGGTACCGGCTGACGTTCAGGCGCTGGTGGCAGAAAAAACTGCTGAGATCAAGGCCGGCACCCTGCATCCCTTCAGCGGCCCGATCAAGGATCAGGGCGGCAAGATTGTGGTGGCTGCCGGGAAAACCCACAGCGACGGAGAGCTGCTCGGCATGAATTATTTTGTCGAAGGGGTTCAGGGAACCATTCCCAAGTAAGCGCGACTCTCAGGAAAAGGCACGCCTGCCCGACAGCAGGCGTGCCTTTTCTTTATCCGGCCACCCAGAAGGGCTCTTTTATGCCCGCCAGGGTCTGACGTCTCGATGGAATCAATGCCTGATTTTCTGCAGATCGAACATATCCGCAAAACCTTCCCGGGCGTCGTCGCTCTTGATGATGTGTCTTTTTCGGTAACTGCCGGGGAGATTCACACCCTGCTGGGCGAAAACGGCGCCGGCAAAAGCACCCTGATGAACGTCCTGACCGGTCTTTACCACCCGGATCGCGGCGCGATCCGCATCGATGGGCAAAAGGTCGGCTTTACCAGTCCGCGCGACTCCCTGGCCTGCGGCATCGGTATGGTCCATCAGCACTTCATGCTGGTTCCGGCTCATTCGGTTTTTGAAAATATTTTGCTGGCGCTGGATAATGTTCCCAACCTCTTCAGCCGGAAAGCATACAAGGCCAGAATCAAAAAGCTGATTGACGAATTCGGTCTTGATCTCGATCTCGACACCCCGGTCTGGAAGCTTTCCATCGGCTCCCAGCAGTGGATCGAGTTGATCAAGCTGCTGATGCGCGACTGCCGGCTGCTGATCCTTGATGAGCCGACAGCGGTACTCACCCCGCAGGAAGCGGACCGGTTGTTTTCCGTACTGCAGCAGCTCAAGCAGCAGGGCAAGAGCATTATCTTCATCTCTCACAAGATGCGCGAGGTCATGCAGATTTCCGACCGGGTGACAATTCTCAAGAAAGGTCACAGTATCGCCACTTTGGAACGGGGCAGTTTCGACGAAAACCGGCTCGCCTCGCTGATGATCGGCACGGACCAGATTCCCGAGTGGCAGAAGAATCTGCAGATGTCCGAGGAGATTGTTCTCGAGATTCAGGAATTATCGGTCCGCAACGACCGGGGTCTCTCCGATCTGGACGGCTTTGATCTCAAGCTGAAAAAGGGCGAAATTCTCGGCATCGCCGGAGTCGCCGGCAATGGGCAGAAAGCCCTCGCGGAGGTCCTCACCGGCCTGAAATCAGCAAGCCAGGGCCGGATCATGGCCAGAGGCCAAAACATCACCCACAGCGATGCGAAAAAAGCCTATATTGCCGGTATCGCCCACATCCCGGAAGACCGCAAAAGCATCGGCATCGCTCCGGACATGAGTGTAGACGAAAACCTGATCATGAAAAGCTTCAAGAACGGCGCGTTCAGTCGCTGGATCTTCCAGGACAAAAAAGCGATCCGCCGCAATGCCGCAGAAAAGATCGACCAGTTTGCGATCAAGACCGGACCTGACGGTTCCCCGGTCCGCTACCTGTCGGGCGGCAATATCCAGAAAGTGATCATCGCCCGCGAGCTCTCGGAAAAACCGGCGGTGCTGGTGGCTCTCTACCCGACCCGGGGGCTTGACATCGGCAGCGCTGAATATGTCCACAAAGTGATCGCCGATGGCGCAGACCGGGGGATGAGTACCATCCTGATCGCCGAAGACCTGGACGAGCTGCTCAAGCTGAGTGACCGGATTGCGGTCATGTTCCGCGGCCAGCTGGTCGGCTACGTCGATCCACGCAACACCACCCGTGAAGAGATCGGGCTGATGATGAGCGGAGAAAAGCAGAAAGGTGCGGTATGAAACTGATCACTGAACGGCGCGAAATCTCCTCCCGCCTGCTCCGCTTCAGCGCCCCGATCGTTTCGATCGCCATCGCCCTGTTTGTTGCCGGCTTCCTGTTGCTGGCCAGCGGGGTCAACCCGCTGGACGCCTATCGTGAAATCATAGTTGAATCGCTGGGATCCATCTATGGCCTGTCCGAGACCCTGGTCAAGACCACCCCGCTGATTTTTGCCGGGCTTGGGGTCAGCCTCGCCTTCCGGATGCAGATCTGGAACATCGGGGCCGAAGGGCAGATCTACATGGGCGCCCTCGGCGCCAGTGGCGTGGCCCTGTTCTCCGGAATCGGCAACCACTGGCTGATGATGGGTGCCATGTTCGGCGCCGCATTTCTCTGTGGCGGCCTCTGGGCCGGAGTCGCCGGGTTTCTGCGCGCCCGCTGGAAGGTCAACGAAGTCATCGTCACCCTGCTGATGAACTATATCGCCATCCTCTGGGTTGACTACCTGGTCTACGGCCCATGGAAAGACCCGAAGGGGTTCAACTTTCCCCTCACCGCCCAGTTCACCGACGTGGCGCGTTTGGCCGAGTACTTCAACACCCGTCTGCACAGCGGCTTTTTTCTGGCTGTTTTTTGCGCCCTGCTGCTCTACCTGTTCATGGAACGGACTATCTGGGGGTACGAGATCAAGGTCATCGGCAGCAACCCGAAGGCAGCCCAATACGCCGGAATGCACACGGGCCTGGCTATCTTCTTTGTCCTGTTCCTGAGTGGCGCCATCGCCGGGATCGCCGGTTTCAGCGAAGTTGCCGGGCTGCAGCACCGACTGCAGCACGGCATTTCCCCCGGTTACGGCTATACCGCGATCATCATCGCCTGGCTGGCCAAGCGCAGCGCTATCGGCGTCGTGATCGTCTCATTTCTGATGGGCATCCTGCTGGTCGGCGGCGACAGCCTGCAGCTACTCTGGCAGCTCCCCGTCGCTTTCGTCTATGCCTTCCAGGGGCTGATCCTGTTCTTCCTGCTGGCCTCCGATTTCTTTATTCAGTACCGGGTCAAACTGGTCAAGGGGGAGCGCCATGCTTGAGATCCTGCTTGACGCCACCGTCCGTGCCGGGACACCGATCCTGTTCGCCACCCTCGGCGCAATCATCAATGAGCGCGCCGGGATCATCAACCTGGGGATCGAGGGGCTGATGCTGATCGGTGCCGTGGCAGGCTTCGCCGCGACCCACGCCAGCGGTTCGTTGCTGGTCGGGGTGATCGCCGCCTTTGTGATGGCGTTTCTGGCCGGCTCGATCCATGCCCTCATCACCGTGCAGCTGCGCGGCAACCAGATCGTCAGCGGCCTGGCGCTGACCATGTTCGGTATCGGCATGACCGCCCTGTTCGGCAAAGAGATGGTCGGTCTGACCATCACCGGATTCGAGCGGATCGCCATCCCCGGGCTCTCGCAGCTGCCGGTGATCGGCAAGCCGTTCTTCAACCAAGATATGCTGATCTACTTCAGCTTCGTGCTGGTGGCACTGATCTGGCTGTTCTTCTACCGTACCCGCTGGGGGCTGGCGGTCCGCACTTTGGGGGAGAACCCCGCAGCAGCGGACACCTGCGGGGTGCCGGTCAACCTGTACCGCTTTCTCGCCGTCACCATCGGCTCCGGCATCGTCGGCATCGGCGGTGCGTACCTGAGCCTTGCCTCCACCCCGATGTGGATTGAAAACATGTCCGCCGGGCGAGGCTGGATCGCGGTCGCGCTGGTTATTTTTGCCGGCTGGTCCAGTCCCCGGGCGATGCTCGGTGCCTACCTTTTCGGAGGCATCACCGCCATGCAGCTCCGCTTCCAGGCCATGGGGACCACCATCTCCGCCCACGTCCTGCAGATGCTCCCTTACGCGTTCACGATCCTGGTGCTGGTCATATCTACCATGCGCCTGGCCAAGGGGGCTTCTCAGCAGCCGGAGAGTCTCGGCCAACCCTACGATCGCGAGGACCGCAAATGAACCACGCAGCAAAAACCCTGCTGGAACGGATCAGGACCGATGGCGCCATTGATGGCCAGGTGATCAAGGTCGACCTGTTTCTCAACCACATGGTCGACACGGGGCTGATGCGACTGCTCGCCAGGGAGCTGGCCGGCCGTTTTGCCGATCGCCGGATCGACAAGATCCTCACCGCTGAAACCAGCGGCATCATGCTCGCCCAGGCGGTGGCTGAAGAGCTGGACGTCCCTTTCATCTATGCCAAAAAGAAAAAACCGCTGACCATGGTTGACTATTACGCCGCCGCCAGCTACTCCTTCACCAAACAGGAATCGACCACCCTTTACGTCTCGAGGGAGGTGCTCCTTCCTGAAGAGCGGCTGCTCTTCATCGACGATTTCTTCGCCAAGGGATCGACCCTCAAGGCGATCGAGGAGATCGTTGATCAGTCGCACACCCTGCTGGTCGGCAAGGGGGTGATCATAAACAAGGGGGACCGGGAAGATGTTGAGTCGATTCTGACGATGGCTGACCTGGCGTAACCTCTCCCTGCAATGCGCAACCGGCCTGACAGGCCTCCCGGTCGGACAGTAATGGCGTGGGTTGTCGGGCAACAAAAAAGGGGACAAAAAAACAGTCAACGGGAAATCCACGGTTGACTGTTTTTCATCTCTGAGAGATTCGGCCGCCCGGAATCACATCCTCAGGCGACATCCCACCGACAAGCTGTTCGGGAAGAAACACCCCGCATTACAGCCCGGCCAGGGCCAGTTTCGCTATCACCGCCGCAGGGATTGCCATCAGGAGATAACCGCAGGTCAAGCCGACTGCGACACCTGCCGTTGTACCGAGCAGAGTGGCCTCCCTGGTTTCGACGGAAACAATCGTGTCGATCGGAATTTTCACTTTATCGCCGATAAGCTCAACATCGTTTACCGCCACAACCTTTAGACTCTGTTTCTCCCCGGCTGCAGTGCCGACTGTGACATACTCACCCGGCGTGAAAACTTCTCCGGCGGCAATCTTCCGCTGAAGCTGTTCCGGCTGAAGCTTAACAACGTTTTTTGTAACGCACCCCCCGCAGACGAGAACGACCATTATCACAACGAAAAGCTTCATCATGAACTCCTGCGGCTATCGATCCTCTGAATTTGATATCTGCGTGGTGAGACTTTCGCCCTTTCCTGCGCCGAGCTGATGGCGGATCTGGAAGAACACTGTTTAGCTGCAGGCGAAAATCGTCTGTAGTTGAACCGTTACCTCCGCTTGAGTTTAGATGCAGACCTTTAAAATCTGGCCATAATCGGTGATCCCCTGAAACACTTTCTGGATGCCGTCCATTTTTAATGTTCTCATGCCGTTCTGTACCGCCAGGTAACGAAGATCGGTTACCGAGTCCCGATTGACAATTGCGCGTTTGAATTCATCTGTTGCCAGCAGCAGCTCGTGGATTCCGATCCGGCCGCGATAGCCACTGCCGTTGCAACGGTCACACCCTTTTTTGCGCATCAGGGTCAATTCCTCTGAATAGCGCGGTAGCTCATCCATCTCTGCCAGCTTGGAGCCATAGCTGATAATCAGCTTTCTATACTCATTCTCATCGGGGTGGTACGGCTCCTTGCAATGATCACACAGTTTCAGGACCAGCCGCTGAGCCAGAATGCCGCACAACGCATCAGAAAAGTGAAATGGATCCAGGCCGATGTCCAGCAAGCGTGTCACCGTCTCAGCCGAACCGTTCGTGTGCAGGGTACTGAACACGAGGTGCCCGGTCAGAGAGGCCTCCACGGCGATTTTGGCCGTTTCCAGGTCACGCATCTCCCCCACCATAATGATGTCCGGGTCGAGACGCAGAAAGGAGCGGAGCGCCTCACTGAATGTCAGACCAATCTTATGATTGATCTGCAGTTGCCTCAGCCCCGGCTGGGTGATCTCCACCGGGTCTTCAGCTGTCCAGATTTTTCGCTCCGGGGTATTGATGTGACCCAGCGCCGAATGCAGGCTGGTGGTCTTCCCTGATCCGGTGGGGCCGACACATAAAATGATGCCATTCGGCTTTGTCAGTAATTCCTCGAAATTTTTCAGATTATTCTTGGAGAACCCCATCTGGTCCAGGGGGATGGCTTTTGCGTTCGCCATGACACGCAGGACAGCATCTTCGAGGCCGCCCGCTGTCGGGGCGGTTTCGACCCGGAATTCCAGTCTCTGGTCGCCGGTCCTGAGAAATATTTTCCCGCTTTGCGGTCTTCTGCGCTCGGCAATATCCAGGCTGGCCAGTATTTTAATTCGTGAAACAACCGCCCTTTTGTAGAGATAAGGTATTTTATGGACGACGCGACAGACCCCGTCAACGCGAAAACGGATGATAAGCGGGCCTGTCCCTGCCTCCGGTTCGAAGTGGATGTCGGATGCCATCTGATTCACCGCAGAAACCAGAACCTTGTAAACCAGGTTGGTGACTTTCGAGTCCGACTCCTTGATCTGGTCCGCATCAGACAGCGATTCTGCCGCTGACGGCCCTTTTACAACCTTGAGGTCTTCCTGGGCATCGATGGCCATCTCTTCTATCAGCTCTTCAACCTGATCTTCATCCAGACTGTAATATTTCCGTTGTGCTTCGAAGATCTGCTGCTTGGTCGCAACAACCAGGTCGATAGAAAAACCCGTGTTGAAGCTGAGGTATTCCGCCAACATCGGGTCAGTCGGATCAGCCGTTGCAACAACCAGGGTTTTTCTCTTTCGCTCGATGGGCATAACATGCATCGAGGTCACGACGAGCTCTGAAAGGGAACCCAGAGCCTCAGGCGTGGGCGGGGTTTCTTCAAGGTCTATGAAGCGAAGTTTGAACTTGTGGGCGAGGGCAAACAGCAACTGGTTTTCGGTAATCAGCCCCGTTCTGACCAGTAAAGAGCCTATCTTCTCTTTTTTCTCTTTTACTTGGCTGCTCAGCCCCTCTTTCAACTGTTTGCGCGAGACAAGTCCGGCGGCGATCAATATTTCACCGACTTTCGCGTTTTTCGGTATCTGGGAACTTTTTTTTGCCTTTAACAGGGCATTTTCCAGCTCGGCCCTGTTGACGGCATTCTTGTCCGTGAGGATGTCACCAACCCGCTTTTCCCTGTGCTCTTCCTGCTCCCGGAGGGTTTTGCTGAGAGCTTCCTCGGTCAAGATTCCTTGATCGGTCAAAACCTCGCCTAACATCGGAACGGCCTTCCGAACCGACTTTGGGAGGAATTTGCTTTTCTCTGCGGGGGCCGTATTTCTTCTCATATGCCATTCCCAGTGGAAAACTGAACAGTGGATGAAAGACAACTCTATACGGAACAGCATTTTATTAAAAGTTGATTTTTCTGAGAATGAGACGTTGCGCAGGACCTTTCGCCGTCAGAAAAGTATGCCTGAGGTTCTGAACAGAGCAGACCCCATGTTGATCCGGTTAATGAATGGGGTTATGTCGCTTCATCTCTCCTTGCGAAAAAAAAGCGCCTGCCCCATTTCGTGGCAACATTACGGCCACCCATGAGATAGACTGTTTGCTTGAATGCTGCTGTCCTAACATCTTAAAGAGCTCTACAGTCGTGTCGCAACCATCTCTCAACAGACAGATCTTCAGTCTCGCCATCCCGACTATCGTCGGCTTCCTCGGCATCATCCTTTTTGAAGCCATAGATATCTTCTGGATCGGCAAGCTGGGTCCGAAGGCGGTCGCCGCGGTCGGTGGTGCGTCATTTCTGCTCTGGACGCTGTTCGCGCTGATGAACCTGACCAACACCGGCACCGCGACGCTGATCGCCCAGTTCTGGGGCAGCGGCGACCGGGAAGCCCGCCACAGGGTGGCACGGGAGGCCTTCTGGTATGTGCTGTTCTTCTCCCTGCTGGCGATTTGCGCTCTCCACTTCACCATTGCCTACCTGCTGAGCCTGATGGGCCTCGATCAGGAGACCCGGCAACTGGCACTGGAATACTTCCGGGTCTACCTCTACGGCCTGCCGGCAATCTACCTGTTCAACCTGCAGGGTCAGATCTTCAACGCGCATGGAGCGGTGCGCCTGCGCACAGTTATCATGCTCTTCTCTCTGGGACTGAATATCATCCTCGATCCGTTGCTGATCTTCGGCTACTGGGGGTTCCCGGAAATGGGCATCAGCGGTGCCTCGACGGCAACCCTGATCAGTGAATCGATCGGTATGCTGATCAGCGTTTATGCCCTGCGTCGCTGGGACTACATCGACAGGCTCGCCAGTTTCGGCCATTTTTCGAAACATTACTTCAAACGCCTGCTCGGCATCGGCATCCCCTCGGCGGCGACCAACATGACCTGGACCATCGTCTTCCCCTTGCTGACAGTGGTCATCACCCGTTTCGGCATGGAACCCCTGGCCGGACTGAATATTGCCAACCGCTGGGAGGGCTTCCCCTACTTTTTCGGAGTCGGGCTGTCGGTGGCGATCAGCACACTGGTCGGCCACAGCATCGGCCGGGGTGATATTGACCATGCAAAAAGAATCGCCGTACGGGGCGTAACCCTTGTCAGCATTGCCCTGCTGCCAGTCTCGTTGATCTTTATCCTGATTCCCGAACAGTTGATCGCCTTGCTCAACAGCGACCGGCAGGTCATACGTCATGGCGCCGAGTACCTGCGAATCGTCGGCTATTTTGAAATCCTCCTCGGCTGGGAACTGGTCCTGGAAGGAGCCTACAACGGCATCGGCAACACCCGCCCCTACATGTGGGTGCGCATCCCCCTCACCCTTGGACGCATTCCGCTCGCCTGGCTGCTGGCGATTTCGCTGGGGATGGGGATCTCCGGGGTCTGGTGGGCCATCAGCGTGACGACCCTGCTGAAAGGGGCGGTCCTGATGCTTGTTTATCGCATCCAGGAGCGCAAGGGGACCCTTTTCCAGATACCGGCCCCGCCTGATCCGGCCAGAGGCAGTTAGGCGGTTGACGGCACGGAAAAGGATGGCCGCGCAGCAGACCCATTCTACCAGCACACATTTACCCAGCGGAATGCAAACAACCCGCAACAAAGGACCTTGGAACAGGAGAATCTCCAAGCTGAACCTGATGCCCCCGTTCTCATCATTTTTGCATCACCAGGGCATTGCCCTTCCGCAGATTCCCGCTTATAGTAGACAGCTCAGATATCATATCCAATGTCATAGCGGGAGGTCTCTCACATGAACAAAAAATACGGTCTGCATGCCGTTCTTATTCTTGCCTGTGCGGCAATCATCATCTTCCCCATGATGCGCGACAAACCCGACCCGGAAAAAGAGCAGCTCGCAACAGTTGCGGCCAACCAGTTCCTCGCGCAAGTTGATCAAACCGATTTCGGCGTAAGTTGGGATATCGGGGGGGAGTTGCTCAAGGAGAAGGTCACCCGGGAGGAGTGGGTGGGCAAGCTGAGTCAGATCCATGCCATCACCGGCAGGCTGGTCGAACGCAAACAGACCAAAAGCACCTTCACCACCTCGGCCATGGACGCGCCGGACGGCGAATATATCACCTTCCTCTACGACTCAAATTTCGAAAAACGGACCGAGCGCAAGGAATCGATTATCACCACCCTCGAAGCCGACGGGGTCTGGCGGGTCGCCGGCTATCATATCAAGTAGCTTCGAGAATCAGCTCCCCAAGGACCGCGACCGGTGCCGCCGCTCTGAGAAACACCCCCTTCAGGCACATCTTGTAATTCGCTTCGGAAGGGTAAGCGCGGCAGACATCCGGCTTGATCTCGTGAATGCCGCAGTGAGCGCTCTCCGGGCCGGTCTCCACCAGGAAGGGGCACAGGGGAAGAAGCTCCTTGGTCTGCGGATCGACCCAGATCCAGCCGAGTCGGTTGACCCGGGCGAGCAGGTCGTCCCGACCGAGTTCCCGCCAGCGCTCGATATCCTGCGGGGATGCCCGCAGGTGCCAGCTGAACTCCCTGCAGCAGTCACCGCAGGCCAGACAGGAAACCTCTTCTTCCGTTTTGAACAGCTTTTGCAGCCATCCGGTTGTGGTTGCCATCAGCTCCTCCTTTCACAGATGATCAGCCCAAACGGGGGGTTGCATAATTAAAAATATAAAAAATAACCGCCTTTTTTCAAGGGTTTAAAAAATACCACATCTTTGGACAACAGGCCTGGTCTTGCCCAGAAGCCACATTTATCGATGCCCCAGAGGGATGATAAAAAATCGCCAGGATTGTTCCGGCAGTCATCCTGATCAAACCTGGGGAGGTTGGTGAATTGGCAGGGTTTCGTACCCCCGGCAGGGCTCGGCTTACCACTGGGCAGGAGATTGACGTTACCGGTGAATGGCCTTAGCAGGACGGGTTGTACCTTGAAGATGCGACCTGAAGACCGTCTCAGCAAAGATAAAAAGTTCTGAGCCTGGTCAACATGGGATTGCGACCGGGATATGGCGACGTGATCTGCTCCGAGTCACGCTCCCTGCCTTCCCCTGCTTTCGCTGGCGGTGCGGCAGGAACAGTCGGATGGGGTCGGCTTTCCGGTGGAAGGATTCGACGGCGGAACGATGTCGATGAGTTCGGTTGTTTGGACCAGCCCTTGCGCCGATTGATGAGCCGTCACCCTCTGCCGGACGAACAGAGAAAGGACGGGACAAGACACGGAGCGTTGTCATATCTGACAGTGAAAGAATCAGCTGTGTTCCCTCGATTTGAGGAACTCCACGCCCGGCCACTCTTCCATCGTATGCCCCAGCCGCCACTCGCTGGCAGCCAGGTAGGTCAGATGCCCCTCTGCATCGTGAGCCAGGTGCGCCTGGTTCTTTTTCTGGAACTCGTCGAGCAGCTTCCTGTCACTGCATTCGATCCAGCGGGCGGTGGTATAATTCACCCCTTCATAGACCGCATTTACCCCGTACTCGGCCTTGAGTCGTTCCATGGTCACATCGAACTGCAGGACCCCCACCGCACCGAGGATGAATTCGGCACCGCTGAGCGGCTTGAAGACCTGCACCGCACCTTCCTCGGCGAGCTGCACCAGCCCTTTCTGCAGCTGCTTTGACTTGAGCGGATCCTTCAGACGGACCCGGCGGAAATGCTCCGGGGCGAAGTTGGGGATACCGGTAAACTTGAGCGGTTCCTTGGGCGTAAAGGTGTCACCGATCTTGATGGTGCCGTGGTTGTGCAGGCCGATAATGTCGCCGGGATAGGCCTCCTCGACGTGAGCCCGGTCCTGAGCCATGAAGATCGTCGCCTTGGAGAGGTTGACCTCCTTGCCGATGCGATGATGCCTGACCTTCATCCCCCTGGTGAACTTGCCGCTGCAGATGCGCAGAAATGCAATCCGGTCGCGATGGGCCGGGTCCATGTTCGCCTGGATTTTGAATACGAACCCGGAGAAATCCTCCTCGTCGGGGCTGACGATCCGCTCGACGGTTTCGCGCGGTCCCGGTGCCGGAGCCAGTTCGACGAAGGCGTCGAGCATCTCCTGCACGCCGAAGTTGTTGATGGCGCTGCCGAAAAAGACCGGAGTCTGGCTGGCCTTGAGGTAGTCCTCCAGGCTGAACGGATTGGCCGCCCCTTCGAGCAGCTCAATATCCCCGCGCAGTTCGTCGGCCTGGCTGCCGAGCAGCTCATCCAGCTTGGGATCGTCGAGGCTGGAGATCTTCACTGACCTGGTGCTGCGCACATCATCACCGGGGGTGAACAGGTTAAGCTCCTTGCGGTAGATATTGTAAACCCCTTTGAAACGCTTCCCCATGCCGATCGGCCAGGACAGCGGAGTGCATTCGATCTGCAGCTTGTCCTCGATATCGCCAAGGATATCGAGAGGATCGAGCCCTTCCCGGTCGAGCTTATTGATGAAGGTCAGCACCGGGGTGTTGCGCATCCGGCAAACCTCCATCAGTTTTTCGGTCTGCGGCTCAACCCCTTTGGCGCTGTCGATGACCATCAACGCGCTGTCAACAGCGGTCAGGACGCGATAGGTATCCTCGGAGAAGTCCTGGTGGCCGGGAGTGTCGAGCAGATTGACCTCAAAATCACGGTAGTCGAACTTCATCACCGATGAAGAGACCGAGATGCCCCGTTCCTTTTCGATACTCATCCAGTCACTGGTGGCGTGACGGCTTGACTTGCGCGCCTTGACCGTGCCAGCCATCTGGATCGCCCCACCAAACAGCAGCAGCTTCTCAGTCAATGTTGTCTTTCCCGCATCCGGGTGACTGATGATCCCGAAGGTCCGCCGTTTGGCTATTTCACGTTGCAATTCTTTGCTCATCTGCGTTTTCAATCCTGCTGTTGTCATTCCGCTCGGTCTGTCTCTGTCGAAGCGAGAAAAAAGAAGAAACCCCGGGGGACCGGTCCCGGCTCAATCCTGCTTTTGGCCGGGGGAAACCGCCGGCGGGACTCGCCAGCGCTTGTGCATCCAGAACCATTGACTGACATCCTCGCGGATGGCCGCCTCGATCCGGTCGGTGAGCAGCTGGGTGTTCTTCAGGATCAGCTGCGGGTCATCGCCGTTCTCCAGCATCATCATCGGCTCCGCCGTGATGCGATAGCGATAACCGGGCAGGCGATAGATAAATATCGGCACCACCGGCACCTGGTACTTCATCGCCATGTTGGTGATCGCGGTGGTGGTAAACGCCTTGCGACCGAAGAAATCGACCGGCACCGAGCCGGGTGGACGGATGTGCTGGTCCAGGAGAATCGCCACACCGCGCCCCTGCTGCAGTGACTTGAGAATTCGCCGGGCGCCTTTTTTGCTGTCGAGAACCCGCGCCCCGTAGGTTTCCCGCAGCCGGGTTATGTAGCGGTCAGCCAGTGGGTTTTTCATCGGCTTGGCGACCACGTCAAACGGCAACCCCTGCTCCGGGATGGCGAAATTTCCCCCTTCCCAGAAACCGACATGGCCGGTCAGGAAAAGAACGCCGCGGCCCAGAGCATAGGCCTCGCGCAGGTAGTCCATCCCGTCCAGTTCGAAATAACGCTGCAGATCGCCAGTTCCCGGGCGAAACCTGTCGAGGCGCAGCATCTCCACCCCGCAGATGCCGAAATGCTCGAACATCTTCCCGAGCGCCCGCCTCCGCTCCACAGCGGACATCTCCGGCAGGGCCAGGCGCATATTTACATCGGCCAGCCGCCGTCTCTCCGGCATCAGCCAGAAGCCGAGACAGCCGAGCGCCCCACCAAGCTTGAGACTCAGCTGCCGGGGCAGAGCCTTTATCAGCAGAGCCAGGAACAGCGTCGCAATGTATTCACTGCGGAACCGCACCCGACGCAGCAAACTCTTCTTGTTTTTTGTTTTTGCCGCCAATTGATTTCCTTTTTAAATTAGCCGATCACTATAACCCAACACAGCCAAAAGAGAAAAGACCGTTTCTGCCCCTCCCCCCTTTTCTGCCGCACTTTTTTGCTGCAAAAAGGGCGGCCGCAGGAGCAACAGAATTCTCGGTGATTTTCTTGACCGGTAGGCGTAGCTGGCTTATTCTGCCAAATTGAATTTGTCCGAAACCTTAGCACAGGAGACCAGAATGGCTGTATTCGAAGTCAATCACCCCTTGGTGAAACACAAGCTCGGCCTGATGCGCCACGCCGACATCAGCACCAAGGATTTCCGAGAACTGGCCTCTGAAGTGGCACGGCTGCTCACTTACGAAGCGACGAAAGACCTGGAGACCGAAAAGGAAACAATTGAAAGCTGGGCCGGTCCGGTTGAAGTTGAGCGCATCAAGGGGAAAAAAATCACCGTGGTCCCGATTCTTCGTGCCGGCCTGGGAATGATGGATGGGGTCCTGGATCTACTCCCCAGCGCCCGGGTCAGCGTTGTCGGCCTCTACCGCAACGAGGAGACCCTCGAGCCGGTCACCTATTACGAAAAAATGACCAGCAACATGGATGACCGAACCGCGCTGATCCTTGACCCGATGCTCGCCACCGGCGGTTCGCTGATCGCCTGCATCGACATGCTCAAGAGATCCGGCTGCACAAGCATCCGCGGCCTGTTCCTGGTTGCGGTTCCCGAAGGGATCAACAAGGTCGCGGAGAAGCACCCGGATGTCGACATCTTTGTCGCATCGATCGACGACCGGCTCAACGAAAACGGTTATATCCTTCCCGGCCTCGGTGATGCCGGAGATAAAATTTTCGGAACCAAGTAAATATCTGCAACCCAAGCCATGAAAGAGGGACCTCATGAACCAGAACTCCCCCACTGACTACAACTTTCGCCTCAAAGACGGCCTGATCGGTGCGCAAATGCTGTTTGTCGCCTTCGGTGCGCTGGTCCTGGTCCCCCTGCTGACCGGACTGAATGCCAATGTCGCCCTGTTTACCGCCGGGGCCGGAACCCTGCTGTTCCAGATTATCACCCGCGGCAAGGTCCCCGTTTTTCTGGCCTCAAGCTTTGCCTTTATCGCGCCGATCATTTACGGAGTCCAGCAGTGGGGCATCCCCGGCACCATGTGCGGCCTGGCGGCAGCCGGTCTGCTCTACGTCGTTCTGAGCCTGATCATCCGCACCTTCGGTTCCGACATCCTCCACCGGGTCCTGCCGCCGGTGGTGACCGGCCCGGTGATCATGGTCATCGGCCTGGTGCTGGCTCCCGTCGCCGTTCACATGGCCTCCGGCCGCACCGGAGACGGGGCCGCCTGGCTGGTTCCGGAAACCACCGCTTTCATTATTGCCGGAGTTTCCCTGGCCGTCACCATCCTGGTCTCTCTGCTGGGCAGGGGCCTGTTCAGACTGATCCCGATCCTCTGCGGCATTTCCGCCGGGTATTTGACCTCGATCATTCTCGACATGGCAGGGATCTCGGCATCAGTCCAGGCGTCTTTCAACCCTGGCGACCTGCAGAACTGGACCGCGCCGGCGCTGGTCTCCATGCAGGCCGTGGCTAGCGCACCCTGGTTCGCCATGCCCGACTTCACCTTCCCCACATGGAACCTCGAAGCGATCCTGTTTATCGTGCCTGTCGCCATTGCCCCGGCAATTGAGCACTTCGGCGATGTGCTGGCCATCGGCAATATCACCGGCAAGGACTATGTAGAAGAACCGGGGATACAGAACACCATGCTCGGCGACGGCGTCGCCACCAGCCTGGCCGCGTTTCTCGGCGGACCGCCCAACACCACCTACTCGGAGGTTTCCGGTGCCGTCGCCCTGACCCGCTCCTTCAATCCGGCGATCATGACGTGGGCCGCTATTGCAGCGATCCTGCTGGCCTTCATCGGCAAGCTTGGTGGATTCCTCAACACCATCCCGGTCCCGGTCATGGGTGGCATCATGGTTCTGCTGTTCGGTGCGATCACGGTTATCGGCATCAACACCCTGGTCAAAGCCGGTGCCGACCTGATGGAGCCGCGTAATCTGGCGATCGTCGCCATCATCCTGGTCTTCGGCATCGGCGGCATGAACTTCGACCTGGCCGTTGTCAAACTGGGAGGGATCGGTCTGGCGGGTATCATCGGTGTCGTGCTCAACCTGATTCTGCCGAAAGGGAACGGAGCACGCTGAATTCTCAGCAACACCATAAGGAACACGGGGAAGGCGGATGCCTTCCCCGTGTTCTTTTGCGGCGGTTAACAGAACAGAGGTTCTCCCCTTAATTAAACTGAGAACCGGAGGACAAGACAAAACGTGACGTGATTTTGCATGATCCTCCTTCTGTGACTCCGTGCCTCAGTGGTCATTCGCGAAAGTTTTCATCCAACATTCTCCCGGATTCTAATGCCTTTCTCATAGACAATCCTTCTCCGCAAAATTCTTCATTCCGCGACATGCCCGCGTACCTGCTTCCCTCTGGAGCAGGTGAAAATCTGATTCTTCAACGCCCCCCCTCACCCTTTCACCATCAATCTCATTGCAGAAAATCGAACCGATTTTATGCGGCTGGTTACTCCGATAGCCACGGGAGACAAAACCTCTCTCGAATGGCGTCCAGAATAGCCTCTAACCTCCTGAGATCAAAGGAAAAATAAAATATATTACCGAGCCGGTAATTTTTTTGCTTGCATCCATTCTCCTTTTGGGATTATTTTCCCAAAAGGAGAATGAAATGCAGCAAGTCATCTCTCATACCATTATCAAACTGTTAAGCCCTCTGATTCGGATACTGCTGCGCAATGGTACGCCTTTTGGCGTTTTTGCCGAGCTGGCGCGCTGGGTCTATGTCGATCTGGCCATCAGGGAGTTCGCCATCAAAGGTCGCAAGCCGAGCGACAGTCGCGCGTCTATAATCACCGGTCTTTCACGCAAGGAAGTACACCGTCTTCGCTCCACCGAGCCTGCGGGTGAAGAGGAGACGGGCTCACGCTACAATCGGGCTGCCCGGGTCATCTCCGCCTGGGTCCGCCAGGACCGGTTTCATGATACCTCGGGGCAACCACTTGAATTGCCCGTTGAGCACGGGCCAGTCACGTTCAACGACCTGGTCAAACAATTCAGCGGCGATATTCCCACCCGGGCAATCCTTGACGAACTGGTCCGGGTCGGCGCCGTTGAATTGACACTTGAAAACAAGGTCAAATTGCTCACCCGCGCCTATGTTCCACAGGCGGATACCGAGCAGAAGCTGGAGATTCTGGGCAGCGACGTTGCCGATCTCATCCAAACAATAGGACGTAACCTCGAAACGGACCCTCAGGGACCGCTCTTTCAACGCAAAGTGGCCTACAACAACCTGCCGATCGAAGCGGTGACAGAATTCAAAAAACTTGCTGCGCAAAAAAACCAGGAACTCCTCGAGGAGTTCGACCGGTTCTTGTCCGGTTATGACCGTGATTTGCATCCACACCAGGAAGGGACTGGCCGCTGGAGAGCCGGGGTCGGTATCTATTATTTCGACGAAGACCTTGAGCTGACAGGAAGCCCTGACACATCGATAGAAAGGAACAAACCATGATACGGAGATACTTAGCGCTGGGCCTCTGGGTCATCTCGTCATTATTCATAGTTGTCCAACTTGCCGCCTGCGGAAGTGGTGGCGGCTCCCTGGCCGACGGTGGCATCGGCGGAACGGGGATTGTTGCAGCCGGGGCGATCACTGCCAAGGGGAGCATCTTTGTCAACGGCATCGAGTTCAGTGTCGCTGGTGCCAGTTTTGAACGGGATGGATCCGTGGAAACGCTGACAGAAGAGGAACAGGTGACCCGTGTCGGCATGGTCCTCGAGGTCGAAGGGGAACTCAATGAGGACGGCCTCACCGGCAAGGCCAGCGAAATACGCTTTAAAGACCTGGTTGAAGGAAAAATCGAGAATGCGACAACCGGCACACCAGGGATCAAAGTGCTGACCATCCTTGCCCAGCAGGTCATTGTCGAAGACGGCCTGACAATATTTGAGCCGCCGCATGATCTCAATTTTGCAAACATCCACGACAACGTGGGCTTCCTCGAAGTGAGCGGATTCCGCCGGGCGGACAACGCCATCCAGGCCAGCTACATCGAACTGAAACAGGCGGAAAACTATGAGATCACCGGGGTCGTCAGTGCTGTCAACGCCGCCAGCCTCTCCATTGGTGACCTGACCGTTACGGGAGACCTGACCCAGCTGCAAGCGGGCGACACAATCAGAGTGGAAGGCTCCAACTATGACGAGGAGACACAGACTCTCAGCGCTGGCAGCCTTCAACTCCAGCAGTCCGGCCTGAGCGTTGAGAATGCAGCGCAGGCCGAGATAGAAGGCTTTATTTCAGGCGCTAGCGTAACTGTGCTGCCGAATGTCACCTTCAAGGTCGCCGGACAGGACGTTCGCTACACGGCGTCCACCCGCTTTTCCGGCGGTACCGCTGAAGAGTTGCTCAACAACGCCAAAGTCGAGGTCGAAGGCCCGTTGATCGGTGGCACCCTCATTGCGGATGAAATCAGCTTCGACGACAACCTGAAGCTACAGGGGACCGTGACAGCAGTCAGCATCAACAGCCTGACAGTGACCTTTCCGGACGATCTTGCCGGAAGCCACCCTGTCGAGGTCACGGTCGACCCGACGCTGACCGAGCAGGATCCCCGCCTTGAAGAGATCGCAGCCGGCGACTACGTCAGACTGGAAGGACAGCTGACCGAAAGCGGGATGGTGCTGGCCAGCAGGCTTAGAGAACTTGACCCGGACACCAGGATTATTCTGCAGGCCCCGGTCGAAAGCTTCAACGCAACGACCGGTTTTATCAGCATTCTGGGGGTAGCCATTGACACCAATGGCTTGTCCCTGGCTGAGAACGACACACCGCTGACCCAAACAGCCTTCTTCCGCACTCTGCAGACGTCCAGTGGCATCCTGGTCAAGGCCAGGAGTGATCTGCCGGGGCAATGGGAGGAGCTGGAACTGGAACGCTGACAACAGACGCTGGCAGAAAACAGACACCACCGGGTTCTCCCATGCCGGGAACACCCACTCAAAACAGGAAGGAGATCGACCATGAGAACACTTATTTCATCCAATATAGATCGAGTATTCACTTTATTCATGCTGACGCTGGCAGTTATCGTCACGCTAGGCCTGACCGGTTGCGGAGGCGGCGGCTCGGGAAGTGACTCTACCGTCTCGCCAACCACCGGAGTCTCCGCCGGTCAGATTACCGGTTTTGGCAGCATCATTGTCAATGGTGTCAGGTTCCATACTGGAGGAGCAGAACTTGAACTGGAAGATGGTGGAACAATTGCCCTGACCAATAGCAACAATGAAGACCACCTCAGTCTTGGCATGGACGTCAAGGTAGAGGGGTCCTTTGATGATAGCGGTACTGGCAGTGCAGCCAGGATTTCTGTTGACAGTTCCCTCGAAGGTCCGGTTGCCAACCTCGCCCAGGCCGATGGTATCTACACCTTCTCTGTCCTGGGCCAGAAGGTCGTTGCCGCAACGGGATTGACAGTAGTCGATGACACGGTCCTGGGCCGCAGCCTGACCAACCTGTCTGACGGCATGGTCATTGAAGTTCATGGCCAACCTGACGGGAACGGACATATCCAGGCCAGCTTCATCGAGTGGAAGGCTGTCGATGCCGTATCTGTCCCCCCGGGCTCTTTTGAACTGACCGGACATGTGGCGTCTCTAGACACCGATGCGTCCACATTCCTGATCGGCGGCCAACTGGTCAGCTATGACGGTGTAACGCCGGAGGATGGGATCCTCATCGAAGGCTCCCTTGTGGAAGTCAAAGGAGACCTGAATGGGGCAACTTTTGTGGCAACGGATCTCGAAATCAAGAATGGCTTCGGCGACCATCACAAAACAGAAATTGAAGGCCTGGTCACCGGCCTTGATCCCGTTGCCAAGAGCTTTATGGTCAGGGGGCAACTCGTCAGTTACGCAAATGCGCGGTTTGTGGGTGGCATCGAAGAAGACCTGATCAATAGCTTGAAAGTTGAAGTCGAAGGATCGATTGTCAACGGAACCCTGCGTGCAGTCAAAGTCAAGTTCAAGGACAATTTTCGTTACGAAGGGAACGCTACCCAGGCAGGGAATGCCCTGCTCATCCATAATCCCGGGGGGCCAGACCTGAACGTCACGATCCACAGTGTCATGACCCTGGGAACCGCCTCCGGCGGGCAGGTCAAAGTCAGGGCCCGTCAACTATCAGGGGCAAATTTGCTGGCAACACGGGTTGAAGATGGCGGCAATGAAGAACGTCAGGTTTTCAAGGCCCCTGTTGTTCGCATCGCCGAACCGCTGGTTGAAATTCTAGATATGGGGGATGGTAGCAATGGCGTGATTGTGGTTGATACCTCGACCATTCATTCCGATGACTTTGAGATCGAAAACATTATCACGACCCGCGCAGACTTCTTTGCGGCTCTGCAGGTGGGGGACATCGTCAAAGCGCGCTGGGATAATAAGGATAATCGGTGGGACCAGATCGAAATCGAGCTGGAGGACTGAGCTGGACAACTCCTCGCGCCCAAAACGGACAACAAATCCGGGCTCTGCCGAGCCCGGATTTGTTCATTTTCCTCTTGCAAACCGGCCCGCCAACCAGAACCACCCGGCCGCAAGCAACTGCAGAACCAGCATGATACCGAATGCGGTCCGGTAGCCGGCGGGATCGTAGCCACCTGTGGATGTCTCGGGCCACAAACCGATAATTGCCCCGATCCCCCATTGGGCCGCAAATGCCATGACAAAAACCTGGAGATTGAGAGCGGTGTTGGCCCGACCGGACAGGTGGACGGGAAAATGTTGCGAGAGAATCGCATAAGGGAGGATTCCGGTTGTGCCGAAAAAGCTGAACAGCAACCAGGCAGGGATGGTCAGAATTTGCCAGCCGGTAAGCAGCAGGCCCTGAACCAAGAGGAAACAGCTCATCCCGGCCACCATGACGCTGGTCGGCTGCACCCCTCTAAGGCTGAGCTTCTCGGTCAGACGGCCGAAGAAGAAAAATCCGCAGATCATCGCCAGGGACGTCAGCAGCAGCGTCGTCGCAACCCCGTCACGATCGTATCCGGCGATATCCCTCAGCCAGGGCCCTGCCCACAGGCTGAGAATCGAGAGATAGGCCGCCTGGGAGAGAACCGCCAAGGGAGCCAGACGCCAGAAGAACCGGCTGGTGTAGATCACGCCAATCCCGGCCACCTGGTGCCGCAGGCTCTCGCTGCTCTGCGCCCCGGCTTTCTCCGGGACGACAAAGAAAACCGCAGCGGCGGCCAGCAGGGTCAACAGGCCGAGCCCGACGAAAACCATCCGCCAGTCCGCCACCTGCAGGGCCATCTCCACCGGGACCGTGGCAGAGAGGGCGCCGAGCCCGCCGGACACCATCTGCACTCCGTTGGCCAGGGGCAACCGTTCTGCAGGAAACCAGAGAACAAAGGCCTTGAATGCGGCCATCAGGCAGGCGGATACCCCCAGACCGATCAGCGCCCGACCCAGCAGAAGGGCGCCCAGCGAGTCGGCCAGCCCGAACAGGACCGCACCCAGCGCGGCAAACAGCAGCAGGATCGCTTCGACCCGGCGCGGGCCGAAGCGGTCAAGGAGAATTCCCAGGGGAAGCTGAAAGGCCGCAAAGCTGAGAAAATAGGCGGAAGTCAGCAGCCCGAGACTGGACGGATCGAGCCCCAGGTCGCGGACCAGGTCCGGGGCGATGACCGCATTGACGGTGCGGTAGAGGTAGGAAAGAAAGTAACCGAGGGCAAACGGGAGGAAGACACGCAGCAGTTTTGCGAGAGGCCATTGCCCTTGGGATCCTGGGTATTGAGGGTCAACCTTGGACCTGGCTGTCAAAGTGAAAATCCCGTCAACTCCATCAGCAACCGCCGTGTCTCGGCGATGTCCTGATGGTGGATGCCCTGCCAGCCGCAGGCGATGGCGCCATCGACGTTGACCTTCATATCGTCGACAAAGACCGTCTGTCCGGGTGTTAGCTTGAACCGTTCAGAGGCGATGGAAAAGATTTGCGGAGCAGGCTTCATCACCCCGACCTGGTAAGAGGCGAGATGGCCATGGCAGACATCGGCCAGACGATAGGTCTGCAGCAGGTGCTGCCAGTGCATATTGCTGGTGTTGGAGATCAGGTAGACGCCGCAGTGCAACTTCAGCCGGGCCGCCAGTTGCAACATTTGATCGATTGGCGTGAACAGGTCTTTCCAGGCATCGGACAGCTCCCTCTCCGGCAAGGGCTCTCGCAACAGGGCATTGAGATTTTGCAGAAACTGACGGTCGGAAATCTCTCCGTGCTCGTAGGGACCCAGGTCCACCCGCGTGGTAAATTCATCGACAGTCGACACAGTCGAGCCCTGGCGGCTGAGAACCTCGATCAGTCGCTCATAACTGAAATCAATCAACACCCGCCCGACATCAAAAACCACGTCTTTGACCTGTGACATCTGCAACTCCTGGAAAGGCTCATATGTCAGTGACCCAGAGAACACGGTGAGAATCTCTGTTCCTCCGTGTTCTCTGGGTCACTGGCGAGCATAGCGTACGGGTGGTGAAAAGATGCTTGGTGCTACTTTATTTTCCGACACTCAAGGTAGAAACGCTTTTCGTCAGCTTCGCCCATCGAGAAGGTCTTGCGCGGCAGCGCACCATCAAAAATGATCGTTCGGAACAGATCATGTTTCGAGATCGCCGGAAGATAGAAGCCGGCATTATGCGCCTTGGAACCGAGATCGGTCACGCTCTGCGCACCATGGATGTAGTCGATGCGGGCGTCCGGCTGTTCCTCCAGGTACTGGTCAAGGAAACTCTGCAGGGTCGCGACAACCAGGGTGTATTCAGGGCTGGCAACCTTGCAAACGCCGAAACGGCCGGCCAATATGCAGGGGAAGGCATGGCAGCCGATCTCCCTGGCGGCCTTCCTTTCCGCCTCTGCAAGAGTTTCGCAGGGGATAAACCCGAAGGGTGTCTTCCGCTCGGCAAAAAAGCTTTCCATCCGCTCCAGCAGATGTCCGGTATTGAGGTTGAAGAGCACCCGGTGGATGGCCTCGAATTCGAGACCCGGGTCATGCAGGTTAACCAGCTCGACGAGGGCATAGCGGGCCGGGTGATCCATAACGGTCGCCGGATCTCCGGCATCCGCCTTGAGCTGCTCCCAGATCGCTTTTGCCGTGGCAAAACTGTGATTGCCGTCTCCCATCGCGTAGAGCATCACCGCATCCTCGGTCAGGTACTTCTGCCGATACGCGACCGGATCAGCCAACCTCTCCAGGGCCGCGACAACCTGCCTGACCAGCCTGTCCCCTGACACCCGATAGCCCTTCAGGTGTCCACCGTTCTCCAGCAGTTCAAAGTCGTAGAGGGTGTCCAGTTCTTCGTTGAACAGGGGCTCGATCACTGTCTTCTGCGGATCGTCGATCAGCACCATGATATGCGGCAGCTCGATGGGAGCATTTTTACGAACCTTGATGCGCGGCGGCAGACGGTCGAGAATGGTTCCTTCGGTAGCGCGGATCAGGCTCTGTGCTCCCTTGTTGTAATCGTACTGCTCAAGGTCGAGTGCCAGCACCAGACCTTTGCGGGACTCCACTTCCGACGTTTTGCGATCAACCAGGACAAAACCCGGCTCCTGCTCAACCAGGCTGCCGTCGGCCAGATACTGCTCCATGGTCGCGTTGATCCGACCAATCCGCGCTTCGGCGTCCTCATCCTCCAGATACACTTCCGGGAAGATCAGGTTGAGGGTCGAAATCGACCCGGATGTCTGCTGCTCCAGCCGCTCCCAGTAGTCCCGGTCAGAGGTGTACTGGTCGCAGGCGATGACCGCCCAGCGCTGCATGTCGGTCCCCGGCTTGGGGAACAGAATTTTCGGCACCTGCAGGCCGATCTTTGCAAAATCCATGAGCCTCTCCTTTGATCAAGAAACAGAATAGAATGGGTTTGAAGCCGATGTATTTTTATCATACCAGCGACGTTTTGAGAACCGGCATCGGCAGGCTGCGCGGTTTTGCCGCCCATCCCATCCGAACCGCTTGCAATCCAGCGTTGCATTTGCCATACTTTCTCTCATTAAAGAGCAGCCTGCATGACCGGTCAAGTCATAGACAAGAGCGTGCACGCGATTTTTTTTGTAGTGCAAATACAGGCTGACTATGCTTCGGAGGGGATCATGAAAGTCAAATCGACACTCTCACCTGGACAAAAAGGGACCAAACAGCTGACTGAAAAATATGGTGATCGGCTGATCTGCGTCCGCTATCGTTACGATTCCGGCAAGCAGAAGCGCTACAAAACCGTCGAACTGATCATCGACGAACAGGACTGGACACCCGACGAAAGCTTTCCCTGTTATCGCTGAAACAGGGTCGGCATCAGCGCTGAAGATCGTTGAGCGCCCAGTCATAATCGAGAAACTCGATCAGAACCTGCCCGGCAGCAATACGCTGTCGCGCATTTTCTTCGTCGGCCAGCAATTCGGCATATCCTCCCAGAAATGCCGCCAGGGAATCATACCCGCGAAACCCTGAAGCAAAGTCGTCGGCATACCAGTCGAAGATTTTCGAGATCTCCAGTCGCTCATGTTGCACATCGTAACGGTTGCGGCTGCGGTCCGAGAGAAAACGCCGCAGGCTGTCCTCCAGTTGCTGATCCAGCCGTCCGGCGACAAAAGCTTCGTCACGGAGCCCGGGACAGCCGATCGAAGCACAGACCACTGCGGCATGAATGCGCGGGTCATCGAAGGCACCGGGGGCGCGGATCATCTGGTGCTCGATTTCATCGAGGCTGCGTGGCTTGCCGAGGAGGGTAAAAAAGCTCTTGCCCCAGGGTGAGGAGAAGAAGGAACCGAGATCCTTGATCGATTGCAGATCAGGATATTTGCTGAGGATCAGTTTGACGGTGAACGCGTTGTAGGCATTGATCAGAAATGCCAGCTGTTGCGGCTTGTCCCAGCGGGAAAAATCGGACCAGTAAACAGCTGACAACTCGTCCAGATAGGCCTGCAGCAGTTTCTCATCCCGCTGCATTCCGACATAATCGACTTGTGAGGCCACCCCCTGGTTGATCCAGTGGACATGTTTCTGCAGTAACTCATTCCACGGCGCATGGTTGTGATCGAAGGCAAAAACCGACGGAATCAGCACCAAGGAAAGAATAAATCCGGTTGCCACCTTCTTCAACATATCGCTCACTCCTCCCGGGCTCATCTTAACCCCGCCGCCAGGCATGATACTTCTCGATCCAGCGCAGCAGGCCTTCCGGCGCATGCGCACGCTTCCACTCCCCGGCCACCATCTTATTCGATTCGGCAAGGGTTGGATAGGTGTGAATGGTCCCGAGAATCTTGTTGAGACCGAGGTTGTATTTCATCGCCAGAACGTATTCGGCCAGCAGATCGCCGGCATGATGACCGACGATGGTGACGCCAAGAATCCTGTCGCTGCCCTGCCTGGTAAGCACCTTGATCCAGCCACGGTTTTCACTATCGGCGATCGCCCGGTCCAGATCATCGATACCGAACCGGGAAACCTCATAAGGGATGCCCTGCTCTGTCGCTTCGGTCTCATTCAGGCCGACCCGGGCGATCTCCACATCGGTAAAAGTACACCAGGGGATCACCCGGTAGTCGACCTTGAACGTCTTGAACTGGCCGAACAGTGCATTGACCGCGGCATACCAGGCCTGGTGCGCCGCGGTGTGGGTAAACTGGTAAGGCCCGGCAACGTCTCCGGCACAGTAGATGTTGGGGAAATTGGTGCGCAGCAGCGGATCGACCGCGACGGTCCCGTGCTGAGAGATTTGCACCCCCAGCTCCTCCAGACCGAAACCGCTGACATTGGCCTTGCGCCCGACCGCTACAAGTAAACGGTCGAATTCTATCTTGAGCTGCTGCCCCCGGAGCTCGCAGACCAGCCATTGCCGACCGGATTCAACCCGGACCTCTTGAGCCGTGTGTCGGGTCAGGACCTGAATCCCTTCCTGCTCGAAGGTCTGCTGCAGGAAGTCGCTGACCTCTGCATCCTCGCGAGGCACGATCCGCTCACCCATTTCAACCTGGGTGACCCGGCTGCCCAGTCGGGCAAAGGCCTGAGTCATTTCACAGCCGATCGGGCCGCCGCCAAGCACCACCAGCCTTTCCGGCAGGTCACGCAAGTGCCACAGGTTGTCCGAAGTCAGGTAGTCGATTGCCTCAATCCCCTTGATCGGCGGCACCAGCGGCGCTGCTCCGGTGGCAACAATGATACTGCGGGTCGTGAGGGTCCTGTCCCCCACCGTAACCGTCCACGGGCCGGCAAGTCGCGCTTCACCTTCAATTACCTCGACACCGAGACCGCTGTAGCGTTCCACAGAGTCGTGCGGCTCGACCTTGGCAATCACCTGCTGGACCCTCTCCATCACTTCGGCAAAATCGAACTTAACCCCGCTGCTCTGCAGCCCGTACTCTTTCGCCCTTCGGGCATAGGATATCATCTTGGCTGACCGGAGCAGCGCCTTGCTCGGCACACATCCGGTGTTCAGGCAGTCTCCACCCATCCTGTGCTTTTCGATCAGCGCCACCTTTGCCTTGACCGCGGCTGCGATGTAGGAACTGACCAGTCCGGCGCTCCCGGCGCCGAGAACGACCAGATTGTAGTCGAACTTGTCAGGTCTCTGGTATCCCGCATAGACCCTGCGCGCCTGGATGACCCCGAGCACCTTCTTGGCAACCAGGGGGAAAACGCCGAGCAGAGCAAAGGAGAACAGCAGCCCGGGCGAAAGGATTCCGCCCAGCCCCTCAATCTGACCTAGCTGGGTCCCCGCATTGACATAGACGACGGTCCCCGGCAGCATGCCGACCTGGCTGACGAGGTAAAAAAGCGCTGCCTTGAGCGGTGTCAGGCCCATCACCAGGTTGATGATGAAAAAGGGGAAAATCGGCACCAACCGGAGCGAGAAAAGATAGAAGGCCCCCTCGCGCTCAACCCCGGCATTGATCGCGGCCAGCTTGTCACCAAACGTGCCCTGCACCCAGTCGCGCAACAGAAACCGCGAGGCCAGAAACGCCAGGGTTGCACCGATGGAACTGGCGAAGCTGACCACCACAAGGGCCGCCCAGAGTCCGAACAGGGCGCCCCCCGCCAGAGTCATCACCGCCGCTCCGGGCAACGACAGGGCCGTCACCAGAATATAGATTGCCGCATAGATCAACAGGGTGGTCAGCCGGTTCTGCTGGTAGTAATCATTGAACGCCTGCTGTTTGCTTTTCAGGTAATCCAGGGTCAGGTAATGGCCCAGGTCGAAGATGAAAAATGCTGCGATCAGGCCGACCATCGCCAGCAGCACAAGAAATTTTACATTTCGTCCGGTCATCTTTTGCCCCTTGACGCTACCCTGTCAGTTATAAAAACTTGACGCAAAATTCCAAAAAAATGATGCGCCATATCTATCATAAGAAGGTAGGAATTATGTCAATTCAATTATTACCAAGTTAGTGGCTAAGTTCAATGTGTTTATCAATGTTATTTTGAAGATATCCCCGCCTGCCCAGTCACCTGCTGAAAAACCATGCTTCAATCTGTCGGGACAAAGTGACAACCCCAGCCGCTGCCTGGTGACACCACAACCGGGAAGCGACCCTTACCGTCAACCAATGGAAATATATCTTCTTTTTTATTTGACAATTATAATTAAATATGATTTACTTTAGGCATTCAACGAACTGTTGGGTAGGCAGATCGTTGAAACAGGTGACATAGACTGCTGAATACCTCCTTGAAGCAAAACCCCGCGGCCTGACCAGTTGCGGGGTTTTGTCCATTGAAAAGACCTCCACATTCAAGAGCGGGAACCAAACACTGGCCGGACTGACCCACAGGGGCTGTTTGGGGGGCGCGGAACTGACATCATGGCGGGTAATCCGCCCAGGGAGTTTTTTCGCGAAAACTGTCGAGCAGAAAATTGATTGCGCAGCTGACCCTCCTGGGGATATTTCGGCCACTCGGACAGACGATCCAGACCGGAGTTTTTTCCCGCGTCCAATCCGCCAGGACCTCGACAAGGGCCCCGCTCGCCAGTGCTTCCTGGGCATAAAAATTTGCGGTCCTGACGATCCCCAGCCCTTCCCTGGCTGCAGCAATAAGCGCCTGTCCGCTCTTGCTGTGCCAGCTGCCGTTCGGCCGGACCTCTATCGTTTTTCCACCCAGGGTAAATATCCAGCGCGCAGTTGCCCCGGTCAGGCAGTTATGCCCCCGTAACTGCTCGGGAGAGGACACAATTCCTTCCCGCTCCAGATAATCCGGCGAAGCATAGAGGCCAAAGCGGAAAGAGGTCAGTCTTCGCGCAAGCAGGCTAGAATCTGTCAGGGTCCCGACCCTGATGGCAAAATCGAAGCCCTCCCCTACCAGATCGACCAGGCGACTTGACAGATCGACATCTAAAATCACGCCGGGGTTCTGTGCGGCAAAAGAGGCCAGTACCGGCGCCAGGTACCATTCCCCCAGGCCACCATCGACCATACTGACCCGGATTCGCCCCCTGGGACTCTGCTGAAAATCCCGCACCCGCTCTTCCCCCTCGGAAAGCTGCCTGGATATCTCCTGGGCATAGCGGTAATAGATTTCACCGGCCTCCGTCAGGGACAGCTTGCGTGTCGTGCGCTGCAGCAACCTCACCCCCAAACGTCCCTCCAGCTGGCTGACGCTCTGGCTGACATAGGCCTTGGACATTCCCATCAGCTGCGCTGCGGCAGAAAAGCTTCCCTTCTCGACAACCCGGACAAACTCAAGAACCCCTTGGACCTCCTTCATTGTTCACTCCAACAAACAGTTATTCTATAAATACGATCTTATCACGACCATCCCGCAGGATTATACTCTTATCAAAGACAATAATAAAAGGAGAAGACTTATGTCAGGCACACTTAGATTCATTCAATTAGGGATGGGGCCAATCGGTGCCAAGATAGCTGGCTATCTGTTGGAACGGGAGAATGTTGAGCTGGAAGCTGCCATCGACAATGATCCTGTAAAAGTCGGGGTTGACGCCGGCGTTTTGATAGGTTCAGGGAAACCACTCGGGGTGACAATTTCGGACAATGCAGAGGCGGTCCTCTCCAGCAGCTCCGCTGACGTGGTCGTGCTCTCAACCCTCTCTTCGTTTGCCCAGCTGGAAGAACAGATCCGCCTCTGCATCAAACACAAGAAAAATATCGTCTCCTCCTGTGAAGAGATGGCCTTCCCCTGGGATGAACATTACGATCTCGCCATGAGCATCGACGAGGCAGCAAAGGCGGCGGGGGTGACCATCCTCAGCAACGGGGTCAATCCCGGCTTTGCCATGGACGCCCTGCCGATCTTCCTCACCAGCGTCAGCCGCAGGGTCGATTCAATCCACATAGCGCGCCACCAGGACGCCGCATTGCGCCGCCTGCCCTTCCAGCAGAAAATCGGCGCGGGACTCCCTCTGGATGAATTCCGTGAGAAGGTCAGGGCAAAGGTCATCCGTCACGTCGGCTTTACCGAATCGATCCAGATGATCGCCAGAGCGATGGGCTGGAAACTGGACCGGGTGGAAGATATCGTTGAGCCGGCAATCGCCGACAGAGACCGGGAGAGTCCATTCATCAAAGTCGCCAAAGGGTCTGCTGCCGGCGTGCTGCAAACCGCGACGGGCTACATGAACGGCAGGCCGGTTATCAATATCGAACTGCAGGCCTACCTGGGTCACCCGACACCGAAAGATTCGGTGCGGATCGAGGGGGAACCGCAACTCTATTCTGAGGTGAAAGGCGGATTCCACGGCGATATCGCCACCTGCGCGATGGTCGCCAACAGCGTCCCGGCCGTGCGGCGCGCCGAACCCGGCTTGAAGACGATGATCGATATCGGCCTGACCTCGTGGTTCAAGGGAGCCTAGCGGTCCGGAAGCGAGTACGCTCGAAAGCTGCAAAATGCTTGACTCCTGAAGGAGCCAGGGGCTCTGCAGCGGCGAAGGGCTCTACTTCAGAAGCTTTTCGATCAGTTCCTGATATTTTTTTTCGATGACATGACGCTTCTTCTTCAGCGTATTGGTCAGCTCCTCGCCCGTCTTGAATTCGCGGTCAAGAAACTTGATATTGCGTAACTTTTCATAAGGTTTGAAGCCCTGCCTGGGGTGCAGCAGGCGGTTGATTTCGGCCCGCACCCGGACCACCACCTGCTTGTCATTGAGGTAATCCTCGGTCTCACTGATCAGATGACTCAATTTGTCGGCTACGTACTCCTTGAGCTTCTCCCGGTCCGGGACAATGAGAGCCCCCAGCCCCTTCTGGTCCTGGCCGACCAGAATGGCGTCGGTGACAAAAGGAAGCATGGTGATGGTTGCCTCGATCCGGGTCGGATCGATGTTCTCACCACTGGCCAGGACAATGATCTCCTTGGAGCGACCGGTCAGGATCAGTTCCCCCCCCAGGGTCAGCTTGCCAAGGTCGCCGGTGCGAAGAAACCCGTCCTCGGTAAAGGTCTTTGCGTTCTCCTCCGGGTTGTTGTAGTAGCCCGGCATGACCTGCGGGCCCCGCACCTGAATCTCACCTTCCTGCCCGGCCGGGAGTTCATGCCCCGCTTCATCGACAATCCTCAGCTCGGTATGAACAACCGGCCTGCCGAGCGAGCCGAAAACATCGCAATCAAGTCCGCGACCGGCGATCCCCGGTGAGCACTCGGTCATGCCATAGGCGTTAACAATGCGGATCCCGACCGCATCGATCCATTCATCCAGGTAAGGGGGCAGCGCCCCGCCACCGCTGATCGCAATCCGCAAACGTCCGCCAAATTTCTGCTGAACCAGAGCCAGCTTGCGTTGGGCGAAGCCATAAAACGGCAGCAGCAGCAAGAGCTTCACACAGGCACTCAGTGAGGCAACCGAGCGCCTGACCAGGGGCTGCGGCTCGAACCGGGGCAGCTGGCCCTTCAACAGTCTGCGGTTGCGCCGATATGCAGCTGAAACCTGAATCAGTCTGCGGAAAATTTTTGCCCGGCGCTTGCTCTGTTTTTCCAGTGCGCCGTTGACCTTGGCATAAAGTGATTCCCAAACCCGCGGAACCGTTGCGACCAGGGTTGGGCTGTAAGTTTCCAGATCCTCGGAAAACGTCTTGATCCCGGAATAGACCAGGCAGCTGCCGGCAGCAATGGCAATATACTCTGCGGTCCGCTCGAAGATGTGCCAGCTCGGCAGAATCGACAGCCAGCAGTCCTCTTCATTGAGATCGATAAGCGGCGGCAGGGCTTCAACCTGATGGAGCAGGTTGGCGTGGGTCAGCAGCACCCCCTTGGGGGTCCCGGTGGTTCCCGACGTATAGATCAGGGTCAGACTGTCTTTCGGCCGCAGCAGCGCTCCCTGGGCGATGAATTCGTCCAGCTCGGCAGCGGTTATCGTCCGGTTCTTCAGCAGATCCTGGTAGGCATAAACCGGCTGCAGCAACTTGTGCGCACTCTCGGCCTGGATAATGAATGTCACCTTGAGGGCCGTCAGACGATCGATCATCTCCTGGTGCTCAGCGAGCAATGCCTCAGTCTCGACCACCAGAAACTCACAACCCGAGTGGGCCATGATGAATTCCAGCTCCTGGGTTGGGGTATCACTGCCGCGGGGGACGCTGATGGCGCCAAGGCTCATCAGCGCCATGTCGGTGACGATCCACGCGTAGCGATTGTCCGACAGCAATGCCACCTTTGACCCTTTGCCGATATGCTTCTCCCGGAAAGCCCGCGCCAGCAGCAGCACATCGTCTAAAAATTTTTCGTAACTGACCCGGAACTCCTCCCCTGCGGCCCGGTAGATAAATGCGGTCCGCTGCGGGAAATTCCGATAACTGCGCAGCAGTACACCAAACATGGTCGATGGAGCGTGAACGGCTGGGGGCATATCAATCCTTCTGGTTACAACAGACTATGACAATCCTTTCCGGTACTATTACGTCAGCAGAGTAATTTTCTCAAGGATGAAAAACAGGTCGTTCCCGGATTACAACCTTCCGACCAGTACTCTTTTCAGTATATAGTGGTTGCCGCTGAATGAACATGAACGTCCCCCTTTTCACGCCCGAGGTAAAGAAGATGTTTCAACCTGCCGATGAGACTGGCTACAACTCCCCCCTGGAAAAGATCCGCATGAAAACGCTCACCTACGGTGAAAAAACCCTGATGGTCAAATTCCGCTTCGAGGCAGGAGCCAGGCTCCCCCGCCACAGTCATTCCCATGAGCAGACCGGCTATCTAATCTCCGGCCGGATGGACCTGACCGTCGGCGACTGTGTTTACCAGGTCAATCCCGGCGACAGCTGGTCGATTCCAGGCGATGTGGAGCACGGTGTCATGGTTCTTGAGGAAACAGTGGCGATCGAGGTCTTCTCACCGGTCCGTGAAGACTACCTGCCCTGACTGCGTAAAATCCTAGGCAAATCCCTCAAAAAAAGGTAAATTAGAATTTCTTATCATTTCTGAGGGGAGCATGGGTCAGGAAACACTTCTCATTGTCAAGCAGCAGCCACATCCGGAGGGCCTTGATGCGCTGCTCTCCAGGCTGGCCAAAGAGCATGGCATGGATGCCTACGCGTGTCGACAACGGCTGACCGGGCAGGGGCTTGCCCTGCTGGAGAGTGGGCCGAGAGACTCTCTGGAGTTGCTGTCAAGCCTGCTGCAAGAAGCACAGGTTCGCCATTGGCTGGCCAAACCCACCACACCAGAGTTTTCTCCGGCACAGATTCGCAGTCTGAAGCAAACGGATGACGGAGTCGTTTTCACCTGTCAGAAGAAACGGGTCAAACTCCGCAAAGGGACTGCAGTGCTGGCCGTCCTTGCCGATCTTTCGGGCCAGCTCGCCGACAGGAGCGCCAGGCAGCTCATCAGCAGCTACACCTACCAGGGGAAGGATCATATTACCCGGCTCAGTGAAGAGAAAATCTACAAAACCATCATGGAGAACAAGCCTGTCCTCGACCTTTACCTTCTCGATGAGAGCAAAAGGATTGTAGACGCGGTCAGGGTTGTGCCGGGCAAATTCGACCACAAGGGGCTAGCAGAGCGTGCCACCCTCAGCAGCCGCCGCAATCTCCACGAAATGATCCGCCTGTGCCGTAAACAGGCCGGGGAATTCCAGCTCGAAACAGGGCTGGGCCTCTCCGCACTACCAGGCTGCGCCCTGGAGTCGCTCGTCGATGACAATATCGACATTCTGCGCAAGAACCTGAAGGCCTTGACCCGCTATGGCTGGCTTATGGCCGATCTGCAACAACAGGGGGAGGTCCCCCTGCAGCGGCAGGAAGAGACCAGCCTGTCAGGGTCGTTAGCCGCGGCACTCCTCGCCCGGAATCCCGCCCTGGCCGGCAGTCAGGACCTCGCTGGAGCGATGCCATTCGTCGGCGAGATCGCTGCGGAGATCCATCGCGCCACGGCCGCCGAAACAGCACCTTCGGCCAGGCCCGCCACCCGCAGTTTGCCTGCTCCACCGGAGCAGGTCAGCGTGCGTCGCAACTGGCTCTCACCGAAGGTCTGGCTCGGCTCCATAGGCGGACTCTTAACGGCATCGGTCCTGATTCTCCTGGGGACGACCGAAGCGATCCTGCCCGCCATGATACACTACGGTTTCGAGGTGG
The DNA here is from genome assembly GCA_032251255.1 of Desulfuromonadales bacterium. GTDB lineage: Bacteria > Desulfobacterota > Desulfuromonadia > Desulfuromonadales > Geopsychrobacteraceae > BM509. Next base: position 166,630 of record JAVVDY010000001.1, on the reverse strand, counting down.
GGGTCTTCCCGGCCCTCTTCGCGGCATTGATGTTCTGGGGAGGGTTTCATTATCTGCACCTCAAACGACAGGTGGAAAACACTCCGACCAGCAAAATCCGCTCGGTGGCCATGGGCATGGTTGAGGTCAAGGGCAAGGCCATCCGTCAGTATGCGCTGGTCTCCCCCAAAACCAATATTGCCTGCGCCTGGTATCGGCTGACCAATTACCGCCGTGAGGGGAATAAAAACTGGGTCATCAGCAGCGTGACAAGCAGCGAGAGCGTCCCCTTTCTTCTCGAGGACGAAACCGGCAGAATCACTATCGATCCGGCCGGGGCGACGATCCGGCCCGGACACAGCAACGAGGGGTTTTCCAACAGAAACAGCATATCCCTTGCTGCAGACTACAGTGATCGGAGCGGATCGGAAAAGTGGGTCGAAGAGATCATCTGTGAAGGGACCAGCCTCTATATACTCGGCTGCGCCTCGGTTAAAAAGCAACAGGGACAAAGCCTGCAGGAAAAACAACGGGAGGCACTGCTGGACCTGAAACGTGCTCCTGCGGCTATGAAAAGGTTTGATACGGACAATGATGGACAGATCAGCCAAAGCGAATGGGAGGAGGCCCGGGCCAGCGTGGAGGACCAGGTCCTGGAACAGTCTCTTGGCGGAAATGATCGGCGGCGACGCCAGGAAGAACGGATCGTCATCGGCAAGCCGGCCGGCAGGAGACCGTTCATCATTGCGGAAACCCACAGCGAAACCCGCCTGACCAGGAGCTTTGCCTATTATGCCGTCCCGCTTTTTGTCGGGGCAACGCTCTGCACCGCCTGGGCGATTTCACTGCTGTTCGGCTGATGGACTATCGGATGAGGACTTGCGTTAACTGACAACTTAACAGGAGGCTGCTTTATGACCGGATGGATAGTACTTGGGGTTTTACTGCTGATTTTACTGGGACTGATACTCTACGTCATCCTGATCTATAACGGCTTTGTCCAGTTGAAGAACAATATCAACCGCGACTGGAGCAATATCGACGTCCTGCTCAAGCAACGCTACGATGAACTGCCGAAGCTGATCAAGGTCTGCGAGGGTTACATGCAGCACGAACAGAAGACCCTCGAGGCGGTCATCAAGGCCCGCTCGATGGCTGGCGCGGCGCGAACCGATCAGGACCGGATGCAGACCCAGAATGCCCTGAGCGACACATTGAAGTCGCTGTTCATGGTCGTGGAGCGCTATCCTGACCTGAAAGCGGACGCAGGATTCCGGCAGTTGAGCAACCGGGTGTCGGAACTGGAGGACCAGATCGCTGACCGCCGGGAACTCTACAATGCCACGGTGACCATATATAACACTCGAATCGATCAGTTTCCGGATGTTCTCATCGCCAGACCGTTTAACTTTACCGGCCGCAACCTCTGGGAAACCGACCCGGCCCACCGGCAGGACGTGGACGTCAGCTTTCAGCACAGTTGAACCAAAAAGAACGGGCCATCCCGCCGCGGGATGGCCCGTCATCTGTCAGTTTAGACCGTTACGCTTATTTGCTCCGTCCCAGCCTGCAGTTCCACAACAGCCTGCGCCGGGTCCGCTGACCAAAATAAAGCGGACAGGAGACATCCACGGAATCCTGATCGTGCTGGAAAATACGCTTCCACATTTTTTTCAACATCGCCCAACCTCGCGAATCAAGGTAAATATATCCATCCAACTCATTTTAAAATAGTCAGGCCGCCTTGCTGAAGCAAGCCATTTTTTTCATAAAATACTGTTATCAAAAGAGAAAAGTACTATTTTCCGGCAGCCGCGGCAGCCACATTCCTGAATTTATTTTTGCTGATAATTTTTATCGGGAAAACTCGAACTCTGTTCTACCCGAAAAACAGCCTGCATAGCTCTTGCATAGTTAAACAGGGGGGACTATTCTGGGAAAAACCTGAACCGCGTGAAGGAGGTAGCAATGACTCCGCAGAAGCAATATCCCCCTGCAGGGGAAGAGGACCTGTCCCAACTGCACATGTGCGAACTGAAGGCCAGGGGGTTGATGGAAGAGATCGATCGCCGCTCAACCGAGCCGACGGTGGTCTGCGGCAAGTGCAACGCTAGGGCAGACAAACCGGAGCATCTCCACAACCCCCGCCCGCTGAAAAAGAAAAATCTCGACAGCCTCTGGGGTTGACTTCTACAGCTCTGTCGGCTGTATCCCGACAGAGCGAGAGAGTATCCTGATGCAGAAGATCAGAGACCATTTTGACCGCAACGACCTGTTCGCCCGCCATTGCGGAATTGAACTCCTGGAGATTGACAAGGGACGGGCACGGGCTCGGATGCAGGTCAAGGAGATCCATATTAACGGCGCCAGGACCGTACATGGCGGGGCAATTTTCACCCTGGCAGACTTTGCCTTTGCAGCCGCCTCCAATTCGCATGGCGATCTGGCGATGGGGATCAGCACCAGCACATCCTTTGTCAGGGCTGCCACCGAAGGGGTACTTTACGCCACCGCCGAAGAGGTCTCCCTGAGCCGCAAACTGGCCACTTACCAGGTCCGGGTCACTGATCAGGAGGACGAGCTGATCGCCCTGTTCCAGGGGACGGTTTATCGCAAACCGGTGCCTCTCACCGACTGAAGTCCACTTTTTACCGCACACAACCCATACACACTGTTACGGAGTACCCAACATGATTAATGCCAGCGATCTTAAACGCGGGCTGGTTGTCCAGATTGACGCCGCTCCCTGCACAATCCTCGATGTCAGCTTCCAGTCGCCGAGCGCCCGGGGAGGCAACACCCTGATCAAGACCAAATATCGCAACCTGCTGACAGCTCAGGTTTTGACCAAGAGTTTCAAGTCAGGGGACAAGATTGACGAAGCGGATTTCAACCGCCGCAAGGGCCAATTTCTCTACACGTCCGGTGACAATGGGGTGTTCATGGATCTGGAAAGCTACGAACAGTTTGAAATCGGCGGGGAGCTGTTCGAGGGCGTCAAGGGCTATCTGCTTGACGGGACCGAGGTGACCCTGGGCATCTACAACGAACAGGTGGTCAGCCTGGAAGCCCCGTCCGTGGTTGAGCTGGAGGTCACCGAAACCGCCCCGGCGATCAAAAACGCCACGGCGACGGCTCAAACCAAGGAGGCAATTCTGGAAACCGGGATCTCTATCCAGGTTCCGGGCTATCTGGAGACCGGCGAAAGGATCAAGGTCGACACCCGCGAATGCCGGTTTGTCTCCAGGGCTTGATTGATCATGCCAGAAACACCGCAGCTGGACAGGATAATCAAAACTCTCGCCGGTCATCAGCCGCAGCACGGCAGCGCGCCGGACAAGCGACACGCCTCTGTTGCCCTGATCCTCCGGGACGGGGAACTCGGCCCGGAGGTTCTGTTCATCCGGCGCGCCGAGCATGAGGACGACCCCTGGTCTGGCGACGTAGCGTTTCCCGGTGGGCGGGTTGAGCAACATGATGAGGACCCGCGGCAGGCTGCCGAGCGGGAGACACGGGAGGAGATCGACCTCGACCTGGCGCAGGCAGACTATCTCGGCCAAATCGACGATATCCAGGGAGCCTACCTGCCGGTCCGCATCTCCTGTTTCGTTTATTTCCTCGCCACGACCCCGCAGCTCAACCCTAATTACGAGGTGGTTGATACCTTCTGGGTGCCGTTGAAGAGCCTTCAGGACCCCGTGAGAAACCGCGAGGAACTGTTTGTTTACCGGTCAGAAGCAAGAAGCCACCCGATCATCGATCTGGGTGGCTATTCGGAACGCTTCCTGTGGGGTATCACCTACCGTCTGATTCAGCAGTTTTTCACCCTGGTTGAGGCCGACTGAAGACCCGGACCTAGAAACTCAACTTGATGATCTGATGCTCATCAACCACCACGGTGCAGAAATGTTGGGTCAGGGTGTTCACATTGGCATTTCTGGCAAAGCAATCGGCGGTGATCGGCCTCCCCTGCCAGGCACCGGCAAGCGACTCCTGCAGCCGCCACAACCGGATGCTGCCTTCAAGAACATCCTCACCATTAACCGTAATATATATTTTATCAGTGACAAAACCGTGGACGGCCCTGGCCCCGACCATCATTTCCTCGCCGCTAGCAGAGTCAGAGAGATAGCTGTAAGGAGGGGCCGCGGTCGTAACACAACCGCACAGAAGCAGCAGAGCAGCGGACAGGATCAGGAAGCGGGGCATGTAGACTCCTCGGCAGACTGGTGGCAGAAAAAACTGGGGCCAGAGGGATGAGTATACAGATTCTCCCCTGCAATGGGAAACATTCTGTTTCAGATTTTCCGTCTTTTCACACAACAAAAAAGCGGGGCGCAAACCCCGCTTCAGTCGGCAGTGGACACGCCACTGAATTCAGCCTCAGCCAAACCCGCTGTTCGGCGGCGCCATGCAGCCTCCGGCAGAGCTGTTTGACCCCGCCGAAGCAAAAACCGACACTCTTCTCAGGGCCGTATCGCCACAAACCGGGCATGGGATCTCCACAGAGGCCTCGCGCTGAATTTTTTCAACGACATTGTCGCAACTGCGACAATGATATTCATAGATCGGCATACCATTCTCCTTTCTCACCAAAGTATATGAAATTATATATATAATGGCGACTGGTGCAAGTAAAAACAGCCCCCGAAAGCCCTGCAATGTCCTTGAACCCGACCCCGAAAGCGGACTCGAAAACCGGCATAACCCATTGAAAAACAGTCGAATTATCGCCGCAGAAGCTTGACTTTTTACGCCCTGTCGAGCGATAGTTAAAAAGGTTGCGCGCATCGCATGGACTCTGCGGGCAGACCAGAACATGAGAAGCCAGCAAAAGTAGCGGCGTTTTATGACCCGGGACGGCGGGATTTCTGGCAAACGGATGAAGACCAGATGTCCCCCCTCACTCGAAACCGTAAAGGATCTTCAGTTCATCACTGAGGATCAGAAGACATCAAGAGACATCATGAATTTAGCAAGCAAGTTCAAATCAGCACAGGCGCGCGTCGAATTACTGACCGCTTTTTGTATAATCTGGCTGCTGTGCGCATCGACGCTCTACGCCTCGGCCAAGCCTGAGTCTCAGCTCAGAGCAACCGATGGAACCGGTTTGCTCGATCAGTTCGGGACGATTGTCTATCAGACTCAACATGCCGCAGCTGCGAGACTGTATATCATTGCCAATGGACACCGCAGCGCTATCCGCGGAGCAGGTGCCGCTGAAACCCTGCAGGCGCAGATCGAGACATTCCGGATCGGGGAATGGTTGATCAGCCAGAACCGGATAGACGTGTTGCTGCCAGAAGGCTTTTTCGGCGAGGCCGGAACAGCAAGCACAATCAGCAGAGATCGGGGCCCGCTCGACAATCAGGTACTGCAGACGGCACTGGCGGATACCTCGGTCTTCGTAAATGCCGAACTGCTGCTGCACCGAAATTACGGGATTGGCCTGCACCAGATTGAGGACCGCACGCTTTACCGTCAGGTGCGGGACCGGCTGCGCTCTAGCCGTGAAACAATAAACCTGCTCTCCCCCGGGCTCAATGAGGAGCTCGCCTATCTGCAGAAACTCAGAACCGCCCGAATTCTTCAGGCGGCACCGGACGTTATCGAGTCCGCCTATCAGCAGGGACGGATTGAAGCACCCAATGCCATGCTGACCATTGGCCTGTCTCATCTCGAGGACATCATTGCCTTTCTCGAAGCAGGCGAAATCAACATGGCGGCGCTCAGCACAACCGACAGCGATCACCCACCCCGGGTCACAGAGTTGGAGTCCTTCAAGTCGCGGGTGAATGTCACGGTTATCGTCCCCAACTCCCTCACAGACTATCGAATATGAGAGAACATGGACGGCGAACACAGGACACACAAAACGACCTGATCCTGCCCCATTCACCTCCCCGCCCCGGAGACCCGAAATAGGCGTAAGTTGCTATTTTATGGTCACTTTGCGCATTGACAAACCACTCCATAGTGCTATAGGTATAGTATAGCCGGGGAACATCCTATTAACCTTTCATTGCTTTTTCTGCCTGACAGGAGGAATGACACTCCCAAGCGATTGCGGGTGGTCTTGTGGATCTTTTCAGCAAAGGAGAATCGCCATGAGACACTTCATAATGTTACTCGCACTGGTGTTAATCGGCGGCCTGCTGGCTCCCAGCCAGATGTTGGCCTCCGAGCGATCACACCAGCACAGCAGGCAAATGAGTCGTCCCCCCATGGGTGAACAGTTACATAACCAGGAGCAGCTGCAGGTTCAACAACTTCAAGAACAGGGATATTTCCGGGATCGGGTGCAAACCCAGGACCAAGTACATGCCATGCAGCTCAACAGAATGCAGATCAGAGAAATGCAGCACCTTCTTAACCTTCGAGGCTACACAATCAGCAGCAGCGACAGTGACAGCATCGGCCGGGAAACAACCGCCGCAATCAGAAACTTCCAGAGAGATGAAGGGCTGGCCGTTACCGGAACGCCCAACCAGGAGACATTGAGGACACTCGCTCCGAGCAGCAATCAGCAGGAATTCTTTGGCCTGGCACCTGAATTCTGGGTCCCTTAGTGAGTAAATAGCATGTCGGGTGCCCCAAAAAAACAGAACAAGACCATCACACAGTCAACGGGAATTTTATCCCGTTTTTTTTATGCATCTCCCTTGCTACAAAAGAAGCTTTTCTTCCCCCTGCAGCAGCGCGAAACCACGCCATTTCCGACGCGAACAATGCAGAGCCCTGCTCCTCGGCAAACGCTATGCTCAAGAGCCTGGAAAGGTTTGATATAATTTCTTCGCAGCGAAACTTTACGTTGCGGGCTCAGTCAGGCACTTGCGGAGATTCCCATGTTTCAGGTCGACCTTGTCCTGCTTCACCCCCCAAGCGTTTATGACTTTCGCAAGAAATCCATCCTCTATGGACCGATCAGTGATCTTATCCCGTCTTCACCTGTCTTTGAAATGTACCCCCTCGGGTTTCTGACCATCACCAATTATCTCGAAACACGCGGGATCAGGGTACGGATAGTCAACCTGGCCCTGAGGATGATCAATGACCGCAATTTCGATGTCCCCGCCTTCCTAGCAAAACTCAGGCCGAAAGCTTTCGGCATTGATCTGCATTGGCTTCCGCACGCCCACGGGGCCGTCGAGATCGCGCGGATCCTCAAGGAGTGCCATCCTGATATTCCGATTATTTTCGGGGGCATGTCAGCGACCTACTTTCACCAGGAACTTATCCGCTATCCTCAGGTCGATTTCATCCTGCGGGGTGATTCGATTGAACCCCCGCTGCATGATCTGCTGGAACGCATGGGGTCGGAACAGCCTTTGACACAGGTCGCAAACCTGACCTGGAAGGAACAGGGCGAGGTCAGAGTCAACCCCATGTCGTTTGTGCCGGAGGATGCCGGTTATGTTGATCTTGCCCCGGAAAAGGTCATCAGAATGGTGTTCCGTCACCGCGACCTGCAGAGCGTTCTGCCCTTCAACGGCTGGTGGAAAAATCCGATTACCGCTGTTTTTACGGTCAAAGGCTGTGTCCACCACTGCATGACCTGCGGCAGTTCATGCGAGGCCTGTGAACAGTTGAACGTGCGGCGCAAGCCTGCGTTCAGGAGCCCGGAAAATCTGGTCAACAACATTGTTGACATCAGCCGCATCTCGCGCGGCCCCATTTTCCTGGTCGGTGACCTTTATCAGGCCGGCGCAGAATATGCCCTGCGAACATTAGCTCTTCTGCAAAAGGCTGGGATCAAAAACGAGATTGTTTTCGAGGTTTTCGGAATGCCGCCGCCCGGGTACCTGAAACGCATCGATGAAGCGGTCGAGAACTGGAGCCTGGAGCTCTCCCCGGAGAGCCATGACGAAGAGATCCGCCGCCTCCAGGACACCAATGTTTTCTACCCCAACACCGAGATGGAAGCTGTTATTGCAGAAGCGCTGTCATTGAGATGCCATCGGATCGACGTCTTCTTCATGATTGGACTCCCGCAGCAGACCCGCTCATCGGTGATGCAGACCATTCGCTACTGTGAGTGGCTATTCACCACTTCCGACCAGCGGCTATCCTGCTTCATCTCCCCGATGGGCCCCTTTCTCGATCCGGGCAGCCAGTGTTTCGAGCACCCCGAGGCGTGTGGCTACCGGCTGTTCGCACAGACGCTCGAAGACCACCGGCGGCTTTTGCTGGAACCGTCCTGGAAAAAAATCCTCAATTATGAGACCCGCTGGATGAGTCGCGATGACCTGGTCGCGGTGACCTATGACGCCGCCGAGGCGCTCAATGCACTGAAACTCCGACATGGGCGGATCGACAGAGCCCGGGGAGAAAAGGTTGCCAGACGCATCGCCAGGGCAAGGGAACTTGAAACCCGCCTGAGCGTGAATGATTCTGGATCGCCGGATCCGGCTACGCACAGAATACTCCAGGGGGAGATTCATGAGTTCAGCGTATCGACGGTCTGCGACAAGCGGGAACTGTTCTGGAGACGCCACCTGATGAATTTCAGGTGGATGGGCATATTAAACGTCGCGATGGCGGGCTTGCGCAATCGCCCCAGAAGGCGAAGCCACCCGCTCTGAGGAAAAGGAAAGGGAAAGCAGATGTTCCCTCTGCCGAGCGTCCCGTTTGAACTGCACGGTCAGCGGGCACTCCCCATCTGGAATTCAGCCGGCGCAGCGATATAATGATTCTATTGAATTTTATGACCTTCGGGAGAACCCTTAATCCTCCATGCACTTCCGGACCTTGCTTCCTCAAGGAGGGGAAATAAGCCGTAATGCGCTCAGCCAGTTATCAGGCGAGCGACCAGGGGCAGCGTTCTGCTCAACAAGGATGGCGATGCCCCGAACCGGGAGGAGAAGAGACATGGCGAACATCCTTTACTGGCTTCCGCTGTTATGGATATTCATCAGTGGTGTGAGCGAAGCCGCTCCTGCCGGCGGACTCGCCATTGATCCGCAGGCCTGCCTGGAATGCCATGCCGCCACCATCGAGCCTGACGGTTATGCCGCTTCGGAGCATGCGCGGATTGCCTGTACGGGCTGTCACACCGGACTGACCGACCTGCAGGGACACACAGCGGGGAAAGTAGCCATTGAACGGGTAAACTGCGTTCCTTGCCACAAGCCCGAATCCGAACAACATTTCTCCAGCGCCCACATGCTTGCCGGGATCGGCTGTGTCGACTGTCACGCCGACATCCACCGGATGCGCTCCTGGGGAGGAGAGAAACGGTTGGCCGTCGCGACCTGTAAGGGTTGCCACGATGGCAGGGGATATGAGGATTCGATTCACGGTCTCGCCGTGGCCGCGGGAAACAAGGATGCGGCGGCCTGCCACGATTGTCATCATCTTCACCAGGTCAGCTTCATCGCCAAACTGGACGCAAAGCAACGGCGGATCTATCATTCCGCGACCTGCATCACCTGCCATGACGATGAAGAGAAAATGGTCCGCAATGGTGTTGCCCCGCGGGTTGTCAAAACCTTTCTCGACAGCTACCACGGCAAAAGCTACCGCCTCGGATCCCCCGAATATGTCGCCGGATGCTTTGATTGTCACGGGGAACACAGCATCCTCCCGCTGAGCAACCCTCAGTCAAGCCTCCACCCGTCCAGGCGGGTTGCCACCTGTGCCCTCTGCCACGCCAAGGCCACTGATCATTTTGCTGAATTCTATTCCCACGGCGATCCTCACGACCGGGAGAATTACCCGATACTGTGGTGGACCTATGTCGGCATGACCGGGCTGCTGCTCAGCGTCTTTATCCTCTTCTGGGGGCACTCCCTGCTCTGGATGTTCCGCGGGTTTGTGGAGAATCGGGAGAAACATGCAGCCCTGATTCGCGGGCTGCATACGCCGCCACCTGATGGGCACAAACTTTACCGGCGCTTTGACAAAAAGGATATCATTCTGCACCTGGTGGTCATCATCAGTTTTTTTGGCCTCTCATGCACCGGGCTGCCGCTACTGTTCAGCGACCAGGCATGGGCGAGAGTCATGATGTCCTTTTTCGGCGGGGTCGAGAATGCCGGCCTGCTCCATCGCATTTTTGCTCTGGTCACCTTTGCCTATTTTACCGCGGCCCTGCTCATGAGCTTCGAATTCCTCTTTGTCCGCAAGGGGGTCCCCGGAAACTGGTGGCAGCGGCTGTGGGGACCGGACTCCCTGATGCCCAACTGGCGTGACTGCCGGGATGTGGTGGCCATGTTCAGGTGGTTCCTGTTCCTTGGCCCGAAGCCCAGTTTTGAACGCTGGACCTACTGGGAGAAGTTCGACTTTCTCGCTGTCTTCTGGGGGATGTTCGCGATTGGCGGCTCCGGGCTGATCCTCTGGTTCCCAGAATGGTTCGGCCATTGGCTCCCCGGCTGGATCTTCAACGTGGCCACCATTATCCACTCCGATGAAGCCCTGCTGGCGACCGGCTTTATTTTTACCGTGCATTTCTTCAACACCCACGGCCGTCCGGAAAAATTTCCCATGGATTTTGTTATCTTCAACGGTCAGATTTCCCGAGAAGAGATGCTCGAGCACCACGGAGACCTGTGGCGCCGCTATGAGGAGCAGGGGCTCTGTGACCGGTTCGCGGTTCACAGACCGAGCGGGGTGTTGTTTGATTTTGTCCTCAAGGGGTTCGGATTCCTGTGCCTGTTTGCAGGAATGGCACTGGCGTTTTTAATGCTCTACGCGTTCCTCCGGTGAAAATCTTCCAACCTTAAGGATCCATCCGCTCTTGCTTGTGCATGTAGGTCTTATAAGGGAGTGGATGGCTCGAAAGGAGGAATACCGCACCTCCCCTGGAGGTTGGAGCTTCACTCCACGGCATGACTCAAGCGGGCGATTTCAGCTGCCGCAATAATTGCTGGCCGGCTGATTCCGCGGCTGTAATAGCGGAGAGTTCTTTTTGAATGCTCCCCGCCTCAAAACAATTCAATGCCTTGACCGAGTCGACCACGGTTAAGCCAATATCCCCGGCGAAGGCCGTCAGGAGCGTCAGCGTATTCCCCATATTGCCCTCTTCCTGCTGCTCGCAGACCGCTGCGGTGACACAGACCTTGCCCGCCCCATCATACTTTCCAATCCATTCACTGCGACAACCGGGAAATTGGATCAGGCTGTAGCACCGATCCACAAAACGTTTCATGTCAGAGGTCACGGTATACCAGTAGGTTGGCGAAGCAATAACCACTCCGCTCGCCTCATCGATCTTTCTTGTCAATAATTGAAAGTCATCCTCGATGACACACTCCCAGGAGTTGCGGCAGCCCTCACATCCGCTACATCCGCCGATGGCGTAATCACCGAGGAAAACGTTCTCTATGTGTGCCCCTGACTGTTGGAGAGGCTTCAGTATGGACTCAAGTAAATAAGTTGTATTCCCCCTTTTTCGCCTGCTGCCATTGATCGATAGTATTTTCAAGTCCCTGCTCCCATGGGTTAAGTTTTTCCCGTTTGATTGCAGAACATCTTAGGCGCCAGGATTGCAAAGATCAAGAAAGCCCAGCAGAGGGGCACCATCGCTTATGTCTCGGACTGGATATGCAGGGGAATAATAGTCCCTTCCTCAAAGACCCTGCGAGGGAGGGACTATTATAAGTCTCACCTAGGGGAGGGTTGTAGGGAGGGTCGGCCCATATCAAAACAATGGCCTATTTGAAGGTCCTGCTTAACCCTGAATCCGCTTCATCAGGTAGCTGACAATCTGCTCCAAGGTCATCAACTTTTCATAGTCCTGCTCCGGTATCTCGATACCGAGTTTTTCATTGATTCCGATCAGGAAATTGAGAAAGTCGAAGGAGTCGATATCCAGCTCTTCGCGAATATTCTCATCGGGACGAAGTTCGGAAAAATCGGCTTCCGGAGCAATCAGATAAAGACCGTCGAAGAGGAGTTGTTTGAGTTCAGCGTCAGTCATAGCTCATCCGGTTTCTGCAACTGGCGGTTGATGGCGTCGAGGAATTGTCCTCCACGGTGCCCATCACTGGCCCGGTGATCGGCAGCAAGTGTCGCTGTCACCTGCGGGCGGACACCGAGCATGCCGCCTTCAGCCCAGGGTCGCTCGCTGATGCGGCCGAAACCGACCAGCGCGACCTGCGGTGGATAAATGACACCATGGACAGTCGTTACCCCCAGATCGCCGAGACTCGTCATGGTAATACTGGCATCGGTCATCTCCGAACCACGCAGTTTCCCGGACCGCGCCCGGGTGATCAGATCATGAAGTCCCTCCCGCAGCATCGACAGGTCCCTGCTCTCGGCATGACGCAAGGCCGGTGCAATCAATCCGCCCTGCCGCAGGCTGATCGCGAATCCCAGGTGCACCCCTTCCTGCGGCTGAAATTCACCGTCAACCCAGAACCCATTGAAGTCCGGGAACGTATCCAGGGATTTGACAAGAGCCCGCGCCAAAAGGACAGCCGGCAACAGCCGCTGTTGAATCGGGCGCTGCCGGTTCGCCATCTCCAGCCAGTGCAGGGCACGACTCATGTCGATAATGCATTCCAGATAGTAGTGGGGAATCTCGCGATTGGAGAGACTCATGGCCGCGGCGATGGCCTTGCGCATTCCCGCGGCATAGTCGGCTGTCGAAGACGTTTCGTCCGTTGCCTGCGGCCGGTGGCTGGTCGCAAGTTCGACGTCCCCGCGAGTGATCACGCCACCGGGGCCGCTGCCGGTGATGGTTGACAGCTCGGTCCCAAGCTCTTTGGCGAGAACCCGCGCAGACGGCGAGGCCTTTATCCTCTCCGGTTTATCAGCAGCGGTCTTCTCCGTCTTTTTTTCAATTCCCGGAACGCCCTCGGCTGGTTCTGCGCTTTGGATAACGGCCAACACTGTACCGACCGGCACCCTTTGTTGTTCCTCTACCAAAATACTACTGATCCTTCCGGCTTCGAACGTCTCAATTTCAAACAAGCCCTTATCGGTTTCAATCTCGGCGATCACCTGGCCATATTCAACCCGGTCCCCTGGCGCGACCAGCCAGGTGATCAGAGTCCCCTGTTTCATGTCTGCGCCCAGACTTGGCATGCAAAAGTCACCCATTGCCAACCACCATCCGCCTTGCGGCCTCGACAATGGATCTGACCTGGGGGAGGGCCGCCTGTTCCAGGTGGGCGGCATAGGGCATAGGGACCTCGACGCTACAGATCCGCTCCACCGGTGCATCCAGTTCATAGAAGGCCTGTTCCATGATTCTCGCTGAAATTTCCGCCGCCAGACTGCCGCTCCGCCAGCCTTCATCGACAATGATGGCGCGGCGGGTTTTCTCCACCGATCCGATGATCGCAGCATCATCGAGCGGACGCAGGCTGCGCAGGTCGATGACCTCGGCGTCAATGCCTCCGGCGGAGAGTTGCTCCGCCGCGTCCAGCCCCTTGTAAAGACTGGCGCCATAGCTGAGGATGGTCAGATCGCGACCAGTCCTGACTATATTCGCCCGGTCGATGGAAACGGGAGTAATTACCGGGCTGAGTTCGCCCTCCATGGGATAGAGGACTGCCGCTTCAAAAATCAGTACCGGGTCGGGATCCTCCAGCGCCGTCAGCAGCATCCCGCGGGCATCCTCAAGGGTCGCGGGAGCCAGCACCTTGAGTCCGGGGATATGAGCGTACCAGCCCTCGAGACTGTGGGAATGCTGGGCAGCCAGTTGTTTGCCACCACCGGTGGCCATGCGGATCACCAGCGGAACATTGAACAGACCGCCCGACATGTGCAGGTAGGTGGCAGCGTTATTGACAATCTGGTCGAGCGCAAGCAGGCTGAAGTTGACCGTCATGATCTCGACAATGGGTCGCATCCCCCCCAGCGCCGCTCCAATTCCCATTCCGGTGAAGGTCGATTCCGAGAGAGGGGTATCACGAACCCGCGCCGGCCCAAACTCTTCCAGCAATCCCTTGCTGCAGGCAAAGCAACCACCATACGCTCCGACATCCTCACCCATCAGGAACACCCGCGAATCTTTCTGGAGTGCCTCATGCAATCCGGCACGAACCGCCTCCCGGTAGCTGCTCTGCTGTGTCGCGGCACTCATTCCGGGCTCCTTTCCGAATAGACAAAACGGGTCAGGTCCTCAACCGGCTCCAGGGGGCTGGCCTCTGCAAAGGCGACAGCGTCGGCAATCTCCGCTGCGACCTGCTGCTCCAGATGCTCGAGCCTGGCTTCATCGAGCACTCCATTTGCAAACAGCTGGGCTTTGAACATCAAGATGGGGTCGCGTTGCTTCCACTTTTCCACCTCCTCTTTCGTCCGGTACAGTTCCGGATCAAACATCGAGTGAGGGCGGAAGCGGTAGGTGCGGCATTCCAGAAAAAAGGGGGCCTGTTGTTCTCTGATGAAAGATACGGCCTCACCAGCCGCCGCCACCACCGCCAGAATGTCCATTCCGTCGACAGCCGCCGTCCGCATGCCGTAGCTGGCTGCTTTTCTGGTCAGGTCGGTCTCCGATTCCGAACGTTCCAGCGCAGTCCCCATGGCATAGAGGTTGTTTTCACAGAGAAACAATACTGGCAGTTGCCAGAGCACTGCCAGATTCATGGTTTCATGAAATTCTCCTTCAGCAATCGCCCCTTCACCGAAGCAACAGCAGGTCAAACGCATTTTGTCCTGCAGTTTATCCGCAAGGGCTAGGCCTGCCGCCACCGGAAGTCCGCCTCCGACGATCGCGTTTCCGCCATACAGGCGCGTCTCGATATCAAAAAAATGCATCGATCCTCCCCGACCGCGACAACAGCCGCCCTGCTTTCCGAACATTTCGGCCATGATCGATTTTGCCGGCATGCCCCGTACCAGGGCATGGGCATGCTCACGGTAGGTCGCGACCATCGCATCTTCAGCGGAGAGTGCTTGCGCTACCCCCACTGCCACAGCCTCCTCGCCGATATAGAGATGAAGAAATCCGCGAATCTTCATGGCGCTGTAGAGTTCGGCCGATTTCTCCTCGAGTCGACGAATGCGCAGCATCTGGTGGAGAAGGTGGATTGCATGTTCGGGATCAGGCATCTGTCATCTCCTTTACGATCACAATCCTTCCAGGGTTGAAACATCTCCCTCCGGCTGCCCCAGTTCACGGGCTTTGAGCAGTCGACGCATGATTTTCCCGCTACGGGTTCTGGGCAGTTGCGCCAGGAATTCAATCTCTTTGGGTGCAACCGCGGAACCGAGGCGTTTCCGCGCAAAGCCAAGCAGTTCCAGGCGCAACTGATCGCTCGGCTGAAAACCGGGATTCAAAGTGACGAATGCTTTCACCAGTTCGCCGATGGTCGGTTCCGGTCGGCCGATGACCCCGGCTTCGGCGACTGCCGGATGTTCGATCAGGGCGCTTTCCACCTCGAAGGGGCCAACCATGTGCCCCGACGTTTTGATGATGTCGTCAGCACGGCCGACAAACCAGAAATAGCCATCCGCATCACGGGTGGCCAGATCGCCGCTCAGATACCAGTTGCTTTTGAAACAGCTGCGGTAGCGATCTTCATCATGCAGGTAGGTGCGGAACATCGATGGCCAACCGGGGCGGAGGACTAACTCCCCTTCGACGCCGGGCTGTTCCACCTCCTCGACGGAACCATCCTCCAGATGCCGGACGATGCCGGCCTCGATTCCCGGGAGCGGCCGTCCCATCGAGCCCGGCCTGATATCCGTGGCCCGGTAGTTGGCGATCATGATGCCGCCGGTTTCCGTCTGCCACCAGTTGTCATGAATCGGCAGTCCGAGCACCTCCTGACCCCAGAGAACCGCTTCAGGATTAAGGGGTTCTCCGACGCTCTGGATCAGCCGCAAGTGGCTGAGATCGGAGGGCTGGCGCGGTCGCAGGCCGGAACGCATCAGCATCCGGATTGCGGTCGGCGCCGTGTACCAGATATTTACCTGTTGTTCACTGAGAATCCGGTACCAGCGTTCACTATCGAACTCGGCTTCGTCGATGATGCTGGTCACTCGGTGCAGCAGCGGAGCGATGATGCCATAGGAGGTACCGGTCACCCATCCGGGGTCGGCTGTGCACCAGTAAACATCATCCGGGCGTAAATCGAGGACGTAACGTCCGCTGGCATAGTGGTGCAGCAAGGCCTGGTGGACATGCACTGCGCCCTTCGGCATGCCGGTGGTGCCGCTGGTGAAATGCAGGATTGCCATATCTTCGGGATCGGTGGCGGGAATCTGGAACTCGTCCGATACGCTGGCCAAGGCCTTCGGTAAGGAAAGAACATCGTCCGTCAGATCCTCTTCGCTGTCGACCAGCAGAACATGTTTCAGTTCCGGCAGGTTCGGGCGCAGCGCAGCAACTTTTTTGCGGTAAAGCTTTTCAGTGGTAAGCAGAAGCCTGGCGTCGCCGCGACTCAACCTTTGCTGGATCGGCTCCGGCCCGAAAGCGGAAAAAAGCGGGCAGAATACTGCCAGTTGCTTCCAGCAGCCCAGGGCGGCTATGTAGAGTGGGGGAATCCGCCCGCTCAGGACGAAGACCCGCTCCCCCTTGTCGACCCCCAACTGCTTCAGCAGATTGGCGAAGCGGCTGCTCTGTCGACCCAGCTCAGCATAGCTGAAATCGCAACGGATCCCGTCCTTGCTCAGCCAGCGAATTGCGGTGCTCTCGGCGGCCGGGCCGTTGGCGTGACGGTCTACCGCTTCATGGGCAATGTTTATCCCCCTGTCATCAGGCAGCCCATCAAGGTCGGCTCGGATCTGTGGCCATGAGAACTTTTTACAGGCACCCCGGTAATCGATCAGCTGAGGTGGCACCGTCCATTCGTCAGGGTCTTTTCGGATCAGTTGGCGCTCCATTATGCCTCCTTCTGCCAGCGGGCAAGACTGCGGAACTGGCGACCGCTATCCACGATAACGACCCGGGACAACAAAGGCTGAAACGAGTTCACCATATCCTTCCGGGGAGCGGAGCGGTTAGTCGGTCGCCTCAGGCAGAAGCGCTCTCCATACTCATACTTTTTATCGCAGAATCACAGGTTGTCAAACTGCGCTTAGGTTGCGCCTTGTGCAGTACAATCCCTAACGTTCTTTATCATCAGGACACAAAATTCGGAGTGCTGCGCGTAGCAAACGAAAAGGACAAAGACGACCCTGAAAGGTAAACCCCGGGACAGCGAAACAGAACCTAAATGCTCAACAAATTGTTGTTTTATAAAGATTATTTTATTTTTGGGCCGACTTGAAAGGACAACTCTTTTTGCTAGACTGTGAAGCCTGCACTTGTCTTGTCTGCTTACTCGGGTCGGTTATAACCAAGGGGGGGTCAAATGTTCTTCGACAGGCACGGCGAGAATCAATTAAATCAATTCAAAGATGAGTTCAGCCTGCTCCGCAAGAGTGATTATTGGCACTACCTGCCGGAGGCAACCCAAGAGGGGATTTCGGCCTTGCTCGACGATAACAGATGGACAGGTAGCAATAGGGCCATGCAGCCCAGAGCCCCGGACAAGTCCACTGCCTGAATCCTGTCCCGCTTTTCTCGAACACCGGACATCTAGTTTGTGGAGGTACAGAACATGACCGTTCATGTGGTACTGACCAATGGCAAGGAGCGCAGTGTCACCAAGGATCAGCTTCAGTATTTACTGACGACCCAGAAAGTCTGGTATTTCAAGCGGTCCGATGGCTGGGCTGTTGTCGGCCTGGACAAAATGCGCACCAGCGAGAATCCAGAGATAGAGGAGGAACGGCGCTCCCATGAGGTGTTCGCCCTGGAGTAGCGAAGCGTCATCACTTCAGACGTTCTCCACCTCTGCCGAGGTTACTGCGGGATACATATAGCTGGAGTGTGCCGGTGGGGAAAGAGCCGGAATAATTTTCATGACGGTGGAAAAAACCATGTCAGTTTTTCAGTTTTTCTTTTCATTCTTAAAAAATCTGTCGATTTTCTGCGCCCTGATCTTTGGTCTCAATGACTATCCTTTTTCTATCATTCTGGTTCTGATTCTGTTCGTCGTTTCTCTTCAGCTTCATCAGTTCAGGAGCTTTGCCCTTGACCAGATAAATTCAGGTCAAAATGAGATCGTTACCTATTGTAAAAAAGTGATTTTCTTCATCCTGCCGTCAGTATCTCTTCTGACCTGTTCCTACCTGATCGGCCATTCTCTCCATGAGTATATTTAAAGCAACCCGGCAGCGGGTGAGCAGGACAAATGGACAGACTCAGCCTCTCAGCCCCACCGGGTGAAACCCCTCGTGTTCTAGGACAGGGCACTAAGTCGAACAGATAAATTCATCGACGAGAGCGAAATACTCGCAGGAGTTGACGTACATGATGTCGTTATGATGGCCGCGGGGAAAAATCTGCAGGCGCTTTTTCCCCGCGGCCCACTGATAAAGTCGCTCAGCGTGGCTGACATCCACCAGCCCGTCGTTCTGAGTGTGCAGGACCAGAACCGGTCCGGGATAGGTGGCCATTTTCTGCTGATGGTCAAGAAACTCTGCCACCACCGCATCAAACTCCTCAGTCGTCACTCCCAGCTCGGTCGGTGTGACCCGCAGCAGCAGCCGCTCGCGCACGTCGGCCACTCCGCTCTCGAGAATCAGGCCGGCGGCGCCGGGAAACCTGGCAGCAGCCTCGATAGCAAAGATCGAACCGACTGAACGGCCGAAAAAGATCAGTTGCTGTTGCGGCCGCCCGAGAGATTCAATCAGCGGAACGACATCGCCCAGCATTCTTCCCAGTTCAGCTCGGCCGGTAGAGAGTCCGTAACCACGCAGTTCCGCGAGCAGGCAATTGCACCCCATACGAGCGATCAGAGCAACAAAATCGCCCAGGTAATCGTCGACGATCTCGCCGTTTCCGTGAAAATGAATCAGCGTCTTCGCCGCCGGATCGACTTCATGGTAGAAGCACGCCAGCCGTGCATCTCCGCATTCGACCCAGAAAGGTTCATCCAGGTCCCCTAACCGCGGGAAGAAATATCGCTCTCGGATCAGATGATGGTTGAGAAGGTCTTTCAGCATAGGATTCCGTCAATCAGCCTCAAATACCATTTCCGTTGAACTCCCCCCGGGAAGAACCATGGGAAACGAGTAGGTATCAGGGTGGATCGGGATTTCGACCACCACCGGCCCCGGAATATCCATCGCCTGCTGCAGAACCGCATGCAGGTCAGCCGCACCCTTAACCCGCAGTGCCTTGACCCCGAAACCCTGGGACACCATGCAGAAATCGACATGATGGCCAAGGCAGGTCGACGCATAGCGGCTTTCGAGCAGGACCTTCTGGAATTGGCGGACCATTCCCAGCTTGCCGTTATTGAGGATAATGCACTTGACCGGGATATTGTACTGCGCGCAGGTTGCCAATTCCTGACAGTTCATCTGGAACGCGCCGTCGCCATTGATGGCAAAAACCGGCCGGTCCGTATTTCCCAGAGCCGCTCCCATCGCCGCCGGCAGCGCAAACCCCATCGTCCCCAGACCGCCGCTGGTAATGTACTGCCGGGGGCCACCGAAAGGCAGATAATTGGCAGTCCACATCTGCGACAGACCAACATCTGACGCGACAACCGGTCTGTCTCCGGCCACCGCGGCAATCGCCTCCATCACTTCGTGGGGGACCAGATGGTCCCGTTGAGGACGTGGCAAGGGGCCCTTCTGCTTAAAACCGTCAATTTCAGCCAGCCAGTCACTATGGTCACGCTCTTCTATCAGTTCGACCAAATGCTCCAGCGCCTCTGCTGCATCGCAGACAATCGGCAGCCCCCCCTGCACCACCTTGCGGATACTGGAGGGATCGATATCGATGTGAATGATCTTGGCGTTCGGCGCAAAGCTCGACACCTTGCCGGTCACCCGATCGTCAAACCGGACCCCGATGGCGATCAGGCAATCGCACTCACCGACCGCCATGTTTGCGTACCACGCGCCATACATGCCGAGCATCCCGACCGACAGCGGTGACTGCGGATCCATGATGCCGATCCCCATCAGGGTATGCGTCACCGGGAGCTGTCCTTTTGCGGCCAGGGCGCGCAGCTTGTCCGAGGAATTCGACATGGTGATCCCGCCACCGGCATAGATCAGCGGCTTCTTGGCCTTATTGATCATCGAGACGGCACGCTTGATCTGCTTCAGGTTCAGGGTCGGCTTCTCCTGGTAGCCGCGCCGACTGGCCGGTTCACTGGGCAGCGGCTTTATCTTCCCCCCGAGAACATCACTCGGCAGGTCGATCAGGACCGGACCCGGCCGCCGGGTACGGGCAATATAGAACGCCTCGTGAATGATTCTCGCTAGGTCCTTGATGTCCGTAACCACATAGTTGTGCTTGGTGATCGGCCGGGTGATCCCGGCCATGTCGGCTTCCTGAAAAGCGTCGTTGCCGATTTCCGCGGTGGGCACCTGACAGGTCAGGGCCACCATCGGCACTGAGTCCATATAGGCAGTCGCAATCCCGGTCACCAGATTGGTCGCCCCTGGACCGGAGGTCGTCAGACAGACTCCGACCCGGCCGGTGGTCCGCGCATAACCATCGGCAGCGTGAGCCGCACCCTGCTCGTGTCGCACCAGGATATGCTTGATCTGCTGGTCATCCATCAACGCATCGTGAACCAGCAGCGATCGACCGCCGGGATAACCGAAAATGGTATCCACGCCTTCCTGCTTCAGGCAGTCGAGTAGAATCTGGGCACCGGTTTTCATAATTCCTCCATCAATAAATGAGAAAAGGCCGCTGGCGGGTAATCCCTGCGGCCTTTTCTCTCAAACGGAAAAGGGGGCGCGGGGCTGATGACCCGCGCTCCCTTTCGATTCAAGCGGTAGCTGAATCGAGGCAGCTGCGAGTCGTCAGGTAACGACTGCAACTACAACTACGACCAGCAGAAAATTTATATTGTAAATGCGGCGAAACATCGTTTTATCTCCTTGGCTGAGCAATTTAACCGAGACATTTCAAGCTGTCAAGAGATTATCGCAAGGATTACCCGGAAGAATCCCGGCACTGAATCAGGATATTCCCAGGCGCTCGGCAATGGGCACCAACCGCTGATAGTCAAGGTGATCCAGGCTCGTCTCCCAGTGTCCGGTCAGCATCCCGGCGGCAACCCCGCCACAGAACAATCCCAGCACGACCAGGGCAAAACCCCAGCTCGGCAACGGCCGTTTCCAGAGCGGCAGACGCATCGCCAGAGCGTCCGCCTCGGGACAATGGCCGACACAGGTGAGGCAGCCGGTGCATTCGACCGAACAGACAGAGCCCTTATGCTGCACATCGATACGTGATGGACAGACCCTGCTGCAATCGCCGCATTTGATACAATGCTCTTCCCGACGCCGGATCTTCAGCGGGCTGAAAAAACTGAGGACGCCGAGCAGGGCGCCGTAGGGGCAGAGATAACGGCACCAGAAGTTCTGGTAAACAACCGACAGCATGCCCAGCACCGCAATCACCGTCACGCTGATCAGCGACATCCCGGTAAAGAAATAGAGCATCCGGATATCGGCAACCGCCCAGTAGGGAGACGCCAAAAAACCCCGTAACGCCTGCGGCGGCATATCAAGCAGAATCAGCTTGAGAAAAAACAGCAGCAGCAGATACTTGATGACCCGTAACAGGATATCCAAACCGTTCCAGATCTTGAAATTGCGCCCGAGCAGTTTGCGCCCTCCTTTCCACAACCCCTCTTCGAGAGCGCCGACCGGGCAGATCCAGGAGCAGAACGATTTCTTGCTCAGCAGGGCCAGTCCGAGGAACGTCAGGAACAGCACAAGGGCTGCAGGGTGGATCGTATCGAAGTGTCCGGTCAGCAGCCAGGTTTTCAGGCTGACCAGCGCACCGATCGGCAGGAAGGCCTCGACTCCGGGCGGTCGAGGATAGTAGAGGGTCTGCCCGCCGCTCTGGTAATAGCGGACAAACAGGCCGAACTGGATGCCCAAAAAGAGGGACCAGCCAACGAACCCCCACTGGATCAGCTGCCGCCAGCCGGGGATGCGTTGTCGAGAAAAAAGTTGGGCAATAAATGAGTTCATGGATGAGAGGATGGCATAGGGCTGCAAGCGAAAGAAATGACCAAAATCAAAAAAATACCGAACGGCCCGGGGTGAAACCCGTTTCGCTCAAGCGGCGACTCAATCTTCTGCGCCCGTCAGACTTTCGCACCGCTCAAGTTCCCGCGCCAGCTGGCGGAACGCCCTGGCGTAGGTTTTCAGCGCCAGGTCCTTATCCCCCCTAGCGGTATAAATCTCCGCCAGAGCAACCAGAACGCGGGGCATCGGCTTGGTGACATTGGCGGCATCTTCCAGTTCGAGCAGGGCCGCATCCTCCTGCCCCTGCCCATGCAGGGCCAGTCCGAGACCGGCAATCGCAGCGATGCTGTCCGGAGTTATCTCGAGGACCTTGCGGAACACCTCCACCGCGCCATCCCACTGTTCAATCTTCAGCTGGACATAACCCTTTTCGAGCAGAGGCGTCGGGTCATCCGGCTGCAGTGCGGCCGCCCTGCTAAACTCTTCGACCGCCTGTGGGTAGATCCGTCTTTGGACCATCACCCGGGCCAACTGCAGATGATGCATTGCCTGCCTCTCCTCTGCACTGCGTTCCGGCACTCTGGTCGTTAACGTTGCCTGCAACTGGTCGGCGCTTATTTCACCGAGCGCGACCTGAAGCCACCCGTCCAGAGCACTCCGCGCTTCGCCTGAGAAGGCCAGCTTTTTGAGCAGGGTCCCTTCCGCAGAAATAATCATCGTGGTCGGCATCATGAAAATCCCGAACAGGGAGTAGGCTACCCGCTGGGTATCATCAACCATTGCAAGTCCGGACCCTCCGGCCTTTTTAACCTCCGGTGAATCGCAGCCTGCACGGTCACTGCAGATTGCGTAAATATTGATCCGATCTCCGTACTGTTCGCGCAGCATCCTGAGCAGAGTCAGCAGTTCAAGGGTGCGTTCCTTGCGCGTCTCGTTATCGATGGCGATAAAGGCCAGAATCGTCGGCTTGCCCTTGATCGCTGCCGAACTGACCGTCACTCCATCGATCGTCTGCAGAGAGAATTCAGGGATCACCTCGCCTTCCTCCAGCCTATGCTCCAGGGTCCTGGCGGCGATCTCGGCAGGGAGCGTGCTCAGGAACTCCTGCTCTGGCTGGGCTGCTGCCACAACACATGGGACAGCCCCCCCCAGCCCGGCCAGCAGGGCAATCAACGTTAAACACTTAAACAGGTTCATAACAACCCACCAACGGTATTCAGAAACGGGAAAAAGCACGTGCGGGCAAAGACCGCCCTGCCCGGCACAAAGTAAAACCGGAGGCCGAAGACGGCCCCCGGCAAGTGCTCGGGAATCAGTATTTGATCGCTTTTTTGCGATCGTACTCCAGCGGTCGATGGCAACCGACGATACAACCTCCGCCGGTCTCCGTCGCGGTGTACTGGATGGGGTAACTCCATCCCTTGCTGCCGAACGGAATGTTTTCACGGATATGCCTCTCCTGGCTGCCGGCATGCACCTCATGGCAGGCCTTGCAGTTGCGCCCCTTCTGGCGATTGACGTGGACGAAATGCAAGTTCCGGTTGCCGTTGCGGAACTGGGTCTCCTTGCTCCATTTGTCCAGGGCCACGGTGTCGTTGTGACAGTCGAAGCAGATGGCGTACTTTTCAGTGGCATAAGACGTATAAAACTCAGCGGGAAAATCGTTGCTGAGCAGCTTGGTGTGGGCCTCGCCGTGGACATTGTGACAGACGGCGCAATCATTGGTCGCAACCGGACCATGTTTGTATGGGCTCTCCGGGACAACTTCGCCCATTTCCAGATGGCAGGTAAAGCAGAGTTCCTGAACCGGCGCCTTGAGCTGGAATTCGTAGTTGGAGGCGTGCGGGGTGTGACAGGCGGTGCAGTTTCCGTCACGAACCGGCTTGTGACCCACCTTCGCGTTAAGAATATTCCGGGACAGTTCGGGATTCAGTTCCATATGGCAGGAAAGACAGGGAGCGGTCTGCCCGTAGCCTTTCATATCGATCGTGCTCTTCAGCTGGTGGCGGGTCTCTGAACCATGCGGCTCATGGCAGACTCCGCAGCCTTCCTCGATCGGTGCGTGAACATATTTGCGGCTGAACTCTTCCTTGCGGTCCTGGTGGCAGAGGAAGCAGAGATCCTTCTCCTGTTCGTGCAACAGGCTGGCATGGTTGCTGGCGTGAGGGTTGTGGCAGGCGACGCAGTTGCCGGTCCCCACCGGGCCATGCAGGTATTTGTGCTGACTACGATCATCGCCATGACATTCACCACACAAGGCTTCCTGGGATGTACTCTTGAGCTGAAATTTGACATCCGACTGGTGTGGATCATGGCAACTCAGGCAATCGTCGTCCGCCACCGGCTGATGAACCGTTTTGCCGGTAAACATCTCCCCTTCATCGGAGTGGCAGCTGAAGCAGAGCGCCTTGCCCTCCCTCGCCAGGAAAACATCCTGCGTAGAGCCATGGGGGTTGTGACAACCGGTACAACTGCCGATCCCGATCGGACCGTGCAGATATTTTTTCTGGGCGAAGCCGGGATGGCACTTCTGAGTGCTGCAGGTCGTTTCCGGCTTCAGCCGGTTGTAGGCAGGGGTTCCCTGCCGCCGGAACAAATGGCAGTCCTCGCAGTTGGCGGTCAGTTCTGGAGATGACTCATGAGTCTGATAGGGAACGTAGCTGGACGGGACATCCCCGGACGAGCTGCCGTAGAAAAGATTCAGGGAGGAGGCCGCGCCACTGCCGTCCTGCTTCATGACGCTGATGCGATTCGCACCTTTGGCCAGTTTGAAGATGAATGTGAAGGCACCCTTGTCCGCTGTCAGGGTATTGCCGCCGACGATCTTGCCGCCTTCCACCGCAAGGGTCACCTGCTGCTGGCCTAACGGCACCAGACCGATCACTCGAACCGTCTTTTCGGTGAGATAGCTGTGATCGACCGGAAAGATCAGCTCGGGCTCATTCTGGGCGAACGACCCACCCGCAGAAGTCAGCAGCAGAAAGAATCCCAGCAGAATACCGAAGTTGCTCTTCATGACCAAATCCTCTTTTAAGGGCATCAACAATCAAACCCAAAAAAACACCATAAGTATGCTACTTCATGAGAAAATTCAGGTTTTTAGAGACTATTCAATCTACCCCTAGGAGTCAAACGCTTTTTCAATAGAAGCCTTTCACGAAAAGGCACAAAAAAACCCGCCCGGGAGCCCGGGCGGGTTTTTTTGTGTTCACACGCGTCAGCCAGAACTCTAGAAAGCGAGATCGTGGGCTACGTTATGGCAATCACCGCACGACGGGAACTTGGCCAGCATCTTGGCCGAGTGCGGAGCCTCGTGGCAGGACTTGCACTGCGGCACCATCTTGTGCGTGTCGGTGTGACAGAAAGCGCAATCGAGAGCGCTGTGCGCGGCTTCGCTCGCCTGCAGCAGGTCGAAAGCATCGCCGTGACAGGCGGCGCAGTTCGCCGAAGCAATACTGTTGTCATAGGCCACCGGCATCGGTTGGTGGGCCTGGTGACACTTGGTACATTCCGTCATCGCCATCGTTTCAGCATGCGGATCATGGCAGTTTGAGCACTGCGGGATGTACCCGTGGTTGGACTGGTGACAGGTCGCACAGTTCACCTCTTCGTGCAGGGTCTTGCTGGTGGTCAATTCCTTGTAGACCCCGTCGTGACATGCGGCGCAGTTGATCGCAGCAACGTTACTCTCGTAACCAACCGGCATCGGGCTGTGTGCCTGGTGGCACTTGGTACATTCAGTCTGGGCCATATCCGGTGCGTGCGGTTCATGACAATTGGAGCACTCGGGTATCTGGCCGTGGGTTGCTTCGTGACAGGTTGCGCAATTCACCGTCTTGTGCTTGGCGACGCTGGCGTTAAGGGCGCCGAAGACACCATCGTGACAGGAACCGCAAGATGCGGAAGGCAGGTCAGACGTGTAGGCAACTTCCAGCGGCTTGTGCGCCTGGTGACACTTGGCGCAGTCGGCCTGCACCATCTCTTCGGAGTGCGGCTGGTGACACTTGAGACATTCGGGAACCTGACCGTGCTCGTTGTGGCAGGCGGTACAGGCCAGCGAGGTGTGGACACTCGGGAAATCCTGCAGCTGGGTCCCCTGAGTTTCATGACAGGTAAGACAGGGGCCGGTGATATCCTTGGTCAGCTTGATTTCGAGCGGACGATGCGGATTTTCGTGGCAGGTCAGGCAGGCATCCAGTTCGAAGTGCGCCTCACCGCTATGGCACTGTCCACACTCGGGAATAACGTCCAGGGCGAAGGGCGCGTGTCCCTCATGACACTCGATGCAGGTCACGGCATTCTTGTGGGCCATCCCTGCTTCTTCAATGGCCTTGGGAGCTTCCAGGTGACATTTGATGCAGTCGTCACTGGTCAGAGTTCCTCGGCCCTCAATGGCGGCCATCGCAGTCCCGCCAAACAGAACCAGACAACCCAGCACTGTCAGCAGCAGTATCAATGTTTGTTTTGCAGCGTTCATTTTACCTCCTCATTTCTTCAGTCAATGTATCGTCGAAAATCCAGGTGGCAGTCCAGTTTCGACAGTAGAATGCAATCACAGCCCGCCCCCTCTCGCATGCGAGCGGGCGCCATAGTAGCATGTTTCTAGATGGAAAACGAG
This sequence comes from Desulfuromonadales bacterium, assembly GCA_032251255.1. Lineage (GTDB taxonomy): Bacteria > Desulfobacterota > Desulfuromonadia > Desulfuromonadales > Geopsychrobacteraceae > BM509. Next base: position 140,085 of record JAVVDY010000001.1, on the reverse strand, counting down.
AGTTCTCCGTTATTTTGCGAATCAATGCCCCGCTGCCGGCAGACACGCCGACGACCGCGGAGCAACCCCGTCTTGCCGGGCCCCGCGAATCAGATGATCTTGTTCAACGGGTACTCCACCAAACCCTGGGCGCCGAGATCCATCAGGCGGGGGACAATCTTACGGACTTCATCCTCCCGCAGGATGGTTTCGACAGACACCCAGTCGGATTTGTACAGGTGGGCGACAGTCGGCTGATTGAGGCTGGGCAGAATTTCAATAATGGCATCCACCTTGTCGCCTGGGGCATTCATCTTTAAACCAACCATCCCCTCGGCGCGCAGGGCGGAAAGCAGCAGGGTATAGATCTGCTCGATTTTGGTCCGCTTCCAGGGATCCTCCCAGGCCTCTTTGTTGGCGATCAGCACCGGAACCGATTCCATCAGGGTGTCGACGATTTTGAGGTTGTTGGCCTTGATGGTCGAACCGGTCTCGGTGACCTCGACGATGGCGTCGCAGAGCCCCTTGAGAATCTTTGCCTCGGTTGCCCCCCAGGAAAATTCGACATCGACATTGATGTTGCGCTCAGCAAAAAAACGCTTGGTGAACCCGACCAGTTCGGTGGAGATGGTGGCACCTTCCAGATCCTCCGGCCTGGTCACCTTCGAGTCGGGACCGACGACCAGCACCCAGCGGGCGGGACGACGGGAGACCTTGGAATAGACCATCTCGCCGACTTCGACGATATCTGAGTCGTTCTCGCGCACCCAGTCACGGCCTGCGATACCGACATCCAGCACGCCCCGCTCCAGAACCCGGCTCATTTCCTGGGGACGGACCAGGCTGCAGGACATCTCCTCGTCGTCACAGGAGGGAAAATAGTTGCGCGACTTGGCAGTGATCGTCCAGCCTGCCCGTTTGAACAGATCGATGGTTGCATCTTCAAGGCTTCCCTTGGGGAGGCCGAATTTGAGTTCCCGGGACATCTGTATACCTCGTTATCTGGAAGTGGAATTATTTCTTGTAGACTTCATCAGGATCGAACAGTGGATTGCTGTGCTCCACCCACTCACCGTCTTCCCAGCGGACGTAGAAACAGCTGCGATTGCCCGTGTGACAGGCCGCCGGGCCGTTCTGCTTGACCTTGATCACCACCGTATCGGCATCGCAGTCGGTAAGAATTTCCACCACGTCCTGGGTGTTGCCGGATTCCTCACCCTTCATCCAGTACTTGTTGCGGGTCCGGCTGTAGAACCAGGTCTTGCCGTCACGCAGCGTATTTTCCAGGGTTTTTTTATCCATGAAAGCGACCATCAGCACTTCGCCGTTTTCGTGGTCCTGAATAACGGCGGGAATCAGCCCGCCCATCTTATCAAAATCGATCTCGATCACGATTGCCTCCAGAGCTAAAAGTTGTCGTTAGAACCCGGATTTATGCCATGCAAAGCGCATTTAGGTCAATCTTTTTCCCTGCAGAAAACGGCAAAGCCCCCACCGGAGGGTGGAGGCTTTGGGCTGGTTCGGGCAGAGCCCCTGCCAGGCATCACAGTTCAGCGATCTTGCTGCCGGTTTCAACGTAATGCTCACGGACCGTCTTCTCAATCCGATCGGGATCCTGAGACCGCAGGCTTTCCACGATGGCCCGATGCCTGCTGCCGATCTCGGTGGCGCTGTAGAGCGTCCCCCAGTGCCTGCAAAACAGGATATGCAGCTTAAGACTGAGGCGGTTCGTATACTCCAGAAGCTGCACATTATCGTTCTTGCTGATCAGCAGATCATGGAACTCAGCACCGATCTCAACAACCATCTTGTGGTTCAGCTGCTCGGCGAAGTGCTCCATCTGCGCAGTCAGGTTTTCGAGAGTTTCCAGCTCTGCGCTGGAGAACTGATTTCTGGTCTCCATGACCGCATAGCCCTCCAGAACCCCGCGCGTCGTATAGCTGTCAATAATCTGCTTGGGGGAGAGGATCGGGATGAAGTTGCCGACCTGGGGACGGTAATCAACCAATCCATTCATGATCAGTTCCTGCATCGCTTCACGGATCGGTGCCCTGCTGATCCCCATCTGCGAGGCGAGCAGATTTTCTTTCAACTGATCACCGGGCCCCAGTTCTCCGGTCAGCAACAGCTGGTATACGTGGCCGACGACCTGGTCCTTGTACGTTTTCCTGACTATTTTCATAGCAACCACACCCCCTTGCCTGTCGATTGTCGACATTAGGCGGCCGCTCAGAAAATGTCAAGCAAGGTCAGCCAACGACCTCAGCAAAAAATCCGGGGCGGCCACGGACCCGGCCGCCAACAGAAGGGGATCGGGGGTCCCGGATCTCGTTTATTTTCTGGAGACAGTGGCAAGAGCCGCCCCAGCCAGGACAAAAACCCCGCCGAACACCCTCCCGGTCGCTCTGGCAGACAGCCAGGGACGCGTGTGCTGCTTGACGGTATGGCTGGCAAAAGCATAGGCCACCAGACACAGAAAAGAGAAGCTCATGAACGTAGCAACCAGAAGGGTGAACTGTCCGGCCAGCGGTTGACTGGGGACCACAAACTGGGGAAAGAGCGCGGTAGTGAAAATGATCGCCTTGGGATTGGTCAACGCCACCAACAGACCCTGACGGTAAAGGAGCAGAGGTCCGGCGCGCCTGATTGTTCCGGAAGCCGCATCGGCCCGGCTGACACCATGCAGCCACAGCTTGACACCAAGATAGACCAGATAGGCAGCGCCCAGGATCTTTATGATCACGAACGTCCCGGTGGAATAAAGAATCAGTGTCCCGAGACCAAGCACCGAACAGAGAGACATGAGGAACAGGCCGGAGATATTGCCCAGAACCGTCACGACAGAACGCATCGGTCCAAACTGCAAACTGTGAGTCGTGACCAGCAGAACTGCAGGACCGGGGGTAATGGTGGCGATAAAGGCGATGGAGCTGAAAAGTAACCAGCTTTCAAAAGACATCCGTTCCTCCAGCTGTTTGGTTGCTGTGAAATTCTAGAACAGTTTCTGAAACCGTTCAACCGCCATTTCCAGCTCATTCTCCCGGTAAAAGGCAAAAGAGAGTCTGGCAAAGCAGCGGGCGTCGATCGTCAGCGCGCAACGTTCACCCGGCATAAAGCTGACCCCCAGTTCGACCGCCCGCTCCTGCAGCTTGAGGGCATTCACCCCCTCTCCCAGGTCAAGCCATACGAAGTACCCCCCTTGCGGCTCGCTGAACTTCAGATCGGGCAATGAATTCCGCAGTTTTTCGCAGAGGGTTGCCTTCCTTTTCGACAGCGTCTGCCTTAACAGCAGCAGGTGTTCTTCCTGAGCGCCACTGTCGAGCAGTCGTTCCACAATCACAGAAGACGGCGGATTGATCGCCCCGCCGCTTCTGGCCACACCGAACGCACTCAGCCGCGCGATCATCTCTTCGCTGGCCTCGATCCAGCCCAGCCGCAGTCCCGGGGCGAGGATCTTGGAAAAACTGCCAAGGTCAAGAAGTCGGGGATGACGTCCTATCTCCTGGCCGAAACAGTCCCGCACCGCCTCTCCATACCAGAGCAATGCATAAGGATTATCGCAGACAATGGTGAAATCAAACTCATCGGCCAGCTGCAACAGCCTCAGCGCCCGCGCCTGGCTGAGACAGCAACCGGTCGGGTTCTGGTGATTGGGGATGAGGTAGAGCAGCCGCGGCCGGCTTCCGCCGTGCAGGCTTTCTTCAAACTGATCGACAACCAGCCCCTGCTCATCCACCGCTACGGACTCGATGCGCAACCCGGCGTCGCTGAAAATCTTCTGCACCAGGAAATAGCTCGGGTCCTCAACAACAACCGTATCACCACAATTCGCCAGCAGCTGGGCGACCATCGACAAGGCCTGGGAGTTGCCTCCGGTGGCCATCAGCCTTTCCGGCCGGACCTCGCGCCCCAGTTGACGCTGGAGAAAACCGGCCAGCTGCCGGCGGAATCCGAGGTGCCCGGTCACAGCGCCATACTGCAGCAGCAGCGGGTCCTGTTCATGGTGAAACATGGCAGTTGCGGCGACAGAAATCTTCTCGAGAGGGAGGAGCTGCGGCGAAGGCTGGCCCAGCTCCAGGCGGATGCACGACTGATCTGTCTGGGACTGGACAAATTGACCTGTTTGATGGGTCAGGGGCATAAATTCTCCACATTGAAGGGATAAAGCGCCTTGCCTGCTGAGAAGACGTCTCCCTAGAGATCCCGATACTCCACCCGCTCCCCACCCGGAGACCGGATCAGCAACGTTTCGCCGCAGTTCTCAACATACTCCGGCAGCAGCGGCACCTTTCCCCTGCCGCCGGGCAGGTCGATCACGTAATGCGGGATCGCCATGCCGGACACCGGACCACGCAACGCCTGCATGATCTCCAGCCCCTTTTTCACCGGTGTCCTGAAATGTCCGGTGCCGCGTGTCAGGTCCATCTGGTGCAGATAGTAGGGCTTGACCCGCATCCGCAGCAGGCCACGGAAAAGTTTGATCATCGTCTCGGGATCATCGTTCACTCCCTTCAGCAACACGGTCTGGTTGCCCAGAGGGATGCCGGCATCGGCCAATCTTGCGCAGGCCCCGGCTGCCTGAAGCGTCAGCTCTCGAGGATGATTGAAGTGGGTGTTGATGAACAGCGGGGTGAGCTTTTTCAACAGTGCGCATAAGTTGTCGGTGACCCGTTCCGGCAGGGTCACCGGAATCCGGGTACCGATGCGGATCGTTTCGACGTGAGGTATGGCATGGATCCGGCTGAGCAGATCTCCGAGAACCATATCGGGGAGCAGCAGCGGGTCCCCCCCGGAGAGGATCACGTCGCGGACCTGCGGGGTGGCGGCGATGTAGTCAATACCGTCGCGCTGTTCGCGAAAGCTGATGTTCATCCCGCGACAACCGACCTTGCGTTTGCGGGTGCAGAAGCGACAGTAGCTGGCACAGCTGCCTGAAGCGAAAAAGACCACCCGGTCCGGGTATCGATGTACCACGCTCGGCACCGGGGAGAGATCCTCCTCTCCCAGCGGGTCGATCAAACCATCTTCCGACAATTCCGCGGGATCGGGAACACACTGTCGCCAGATCGGATCACCAACCTCCTCGACCAGACCGAGATAGTAAGGGGTAATGCGCATCGGATAGCGTTCTGTCACGGCAGCCAGGGTGGCGGCATCCACCGGAAACAGTTCGCCCAGCTGTGCCGGCGTGGTAATGCTCTCCTTGAGCGCCTGCTGCCAGGCCTCAAGCGCCATCAGGGGCGCTCCTCGCGATTCCTGCGCCGGTCGAGAAACCAGATCATCAGCACCAGCGCCATCAGCCCGAGGTCACGGATCAAGGCGCTTAAGGGGCTGGTTTTCACCTCCGCATCGGGGCGGAAGCAACCGCAGTCGATATCGATACCGCGCACGATCAACGAAACGAGAGCCACCATGAACAGCAGGTTGAGAGCACCGAGAATCAGCGTGGAGGGGCGCACCCAGCGGTTGAGCAGCAGCAACAGCCCGCAGAGTATCTCCAGGTAGGGAAGAATCGCCGCCACCAGATAATTCCAGGCGTAGGGGAGCAGCTGATAGTTGGCCACCTGCCCGGCGAACACCACCGGGTCGTCGCCTTTGATTATCCCCGCATAGAAAAATGTTCCGCCCAGCAGCAGCCGGGCGAGGTGAAACAGGACCAGACGCACTCTATTCATTGGCCCGCCCCTGCCAGCGGCAGTCCGGCGTCACGCCATTCCGGGAATCCGCCTTCAAAGACCCGTACCTGCTGAAAGCCTTTCTGCAACAGAATGACCCCGAGATCGAAAGAGTCGGGACAGCCGAAACCGTTGCAGTAGGTGATGATAACCCGCTCGGCATTAACCTCGCTGCGGAAGGCATCCAGTCGCTGATCGACTTCACCCAGCGGCAGGGAGACAGCACCCTGCAGATGTGCCTCGCGATAATCTTCGGCATGTCGCGCATCGACCAGCAAACCACCGCCGGCGATCAGCTCACGCACCTCATCCAGTTCGACCGGGTCTGGGAATTCGGCCACGCTGACCTGCTCGGTCCTGATCGGCGGAGCGGCAACCGTTTTTCCGGTAAAGGCGTTCATCACCATTTTGAAATTCATACTCAGGCCGACCGCCATCGCCACAGCACAGATCACCACCGCCTCCAGCAGCAACCGGCGCAGCGCGGGCTGATTGGCAGGCGCGGACTCACTCATCTGGCGACTCCGTCATTTCAGGAGCCAGTGACGTCAACATCTCACGCATCGACCGGTTCTCCTTGGTCAACTGATCGATCCGCAGATTGCAATCTGCCACCACGTCATTCAGCTCTTCGATCAGTTGAACCTGATGAGAATAGAGGATCTCGAGTTCAGTCAGGCGTTTATCCAGTTGTTCCATATTTTCAGACTTGCTCCATCCGTTTGTTGATAACGGCCGATCCGCGCGGATCGGCGGCTTCTGTTTCCATGTTAATCCGCGGCAGTTCCCTTGACAATAGGCTATCTCTTCGGTCAGGATTGAAAAATCTGGGTGAAAGAGTAAACTATCTGAATAAACTCTCTTTCTCTGTTTTTAGTGCCATGTAGATTGTGCCAGGCAACATTTCCGGAGACCCTCTATTCATCATGAAATATATCATCCCGCTGCTGTTGTTTGTCTGCTGCCTGAATCCGGCCTTTGCCGCGGACAATCTCCTGTCGCTCTCCTCTGCAGACGAGGATCCGACCGACTGGCTGCAGGAGAAACTGGGTGCAAATCTGCCTCTCGATGTGGAATTTGTCAACTCCGCCGGCCAGACAGTCATTCTCGGCGACCTGATCGACCGGCCGACCCTGGTGGTTCCGGTCTACTACAACTGCCGTAACGTCTGCAACTACCTGCTGGGCGGACTGGCCAAAGTGCTGCCCGACATCAAGCTTGATGCCGGGGAAGCCTACCGGGTGATCACCATCAGCTTTGACGAGAGTGAGTCCCCGGAACTGGCGGCCAAGAGCAAACAGACCTTCATGTCCGCCATGCAGGGCAAGTTCCCCCCAGAGGCCTGGGATTTTCTCACCGGCAGGGATGTCGACATCCGCAAAGTCACCGATGCGGCTGGCTATTACTATCGAAAAGAGGGTGTTGACTTCCTCCACCCGATCGCGGCTTTCGTGGTCACCAAAGACGGCAGAATTGTCCGTTACCTGAGTGGCTATCGCTTCCTGCCTCTCGATTTGACCATGGCCCTCGTGGAAGCTTCGGAAGACCGCATCGGCATTCCGATCCGCAAGGCCCTGGAATTCTGTTTCAGCTACGACCCCGAAGGGCGGCGTTATGTTTTTAACCTGCTGCGGGTCAGCGGCACTGTGATCCTGCTGACCCTCGGCAGTTTTCTTACCTACCTGATCATCAGCGGAAGAAAGAAGAGATCATGAGCGAATCCACCACTTATACCGGCTTCTGGCAAGAGAGCCCCCGCTCCGGAATCCTTGGCTGGCTGCTGTCGACCGACCACAAACGGATCGGCATCATGTACCTGACCTGCATCATCAGCCTGTTCATCGTCGGTGCTATCCTGGGACTGGCTATCCGGCTGGAGCTGATAGCACCAGGGCCAACGATCATGGGAGCGCAGACATACAATGCCACCTTTACGGTGCATGGCATCATCATGATCTTCATGTTTCTGATCCCGAGCATACCGGCCGCTTTCGGCAATCTGCTCTTGCCGATCCAGATCGGAGCCAGGGATGTAAGCTTCCCCAAATTGAACCTGCTCTCCTGGTACTGCTACATCGTGGGAGCGGTCCTGGCGATTATCGCGGTCTTCACCGGCGGAGGCGCTCCGGATACCGGCTGGACCTTCTACGTTCCCTTCAGCACCCAGACCACGACCAACGTCAATCTGGCTGCGTTCGCCGCGTTCATGCTCGGGTTCTCGTCCATTCTCACCGGGATCAATTTCGTCACCACCATCCACCGCCTGCGTTGCGAGGGGATGACCTGGGGACGTTTGCCGCTGTTCGTCTGGACCCTCTACGCCACCGCATGGATCCAGGTGCTGGCGACCCCGATGATCGGTATCACCCTGGTCCTGGTGATTCTGGAACGGGTCTTTGGTGCCGGACTGTTTGATGCTGCGCGAGGCGGTGATCCGATCCTCTTTCAGCATCTGTTCTGGATTTATTCGCACCCGGCGGTCTACATCATGATCCTCCCGGGGATGGGAGTGATTTCCGAGATCATTCCAACCTTCGCCCGCAAGCCGCTGTTCGGTTACTGGGCGATGGCCTTCTCGAGCCTGGGCATCGCCTTCGCCGGTTCGCTGGTCTGGGCGCACCATATGTATGCCAGCGGCATGAGCGACTTCGCCGTGCTGGTCTTCTCCTTTCTGACCTTCATCGTCGCCATTCCCAGCGCCATCAAGGTCTTCAACTGGGTCACGACCCTCTACAAGGGGTCGATCGAGATGGCGCCGCCGATGCTCTACGCGCTGGCGTTTATTTTCAATTTCGCCATCGGCGGGCTGGGCGGCTTGGCCCTGGGGGCTGCAGCCAGCGACATCCACCTGCACGACACCTACTTCGTCGTCGGACATTTCCATTACGTCATGTTCGGCGGCGGCGGGTTCGCCCTGTTCGCCGCCATGCACTACTGGCTGCCGAAATTTACCGGCCGCATGTACAACCATAAGGTTGCGGTGATCGGCTGGGCACTGCTGTTCGTCGGTTTCAACGTTACCTACTTCACCATGCAGGCGGTCGGTGTCGCCGGCATGCCGCGGCGCTACTACGACTACCTGCCCGAATTCACCACCCTGAACCAGGTCGCCACTGCCGGTTCCTGGGTCATGGCGGCCGGGCTGATCATCATGTTCGTGAACCTCTGGCAGGGGATGCGCAGCGGTCGCCCGGTTCGGATGAACCCTTGGGGAGCGACAACCCTGGAATGGGAGGTGCCTTCACCTCCGCCGCTGGAGAACTTCGGCAAGCAAGACCCGGTCGTCACCAAAGGCCCTTACAATTTCAAAGGAGTGGTTGCCGATGAGTATTGAACATCGTGACGATACCGGTGCCCGCTTCGGCATGTGGCTGTTCCTCTACACCGAGGTGATCCTGTTCAGCGGCCTGTTCATCCTTTACGCCGTTTCCCTCGCCAATTACCCGGCGGAGTTCAGTGACGCGAGTCACAAGCTGAATATCTATTTCGGTTCCATCAACACCCTGGTGCTGCTGACCAGCAGTCTGACGATTGCCCTGGCAGTCAGTGCCATCCAGATGGGGCGCAAGAAGCAGACCCTGGTCTTCTGCTGGATCACCATCGCCCTGGCATTGGTCTTTCTGGTCAACAAGTATTTCGAATGGTCGGCGGAGATCAGCCACGGCATCTATCCCGGGTCCAGTCACCTCGCCGAACTGGGGCCGGGAATCACCACGTTCTTCAACCTCTACTACTTCACCGCTGGCCTGCACGGCCTGCACGTACTGATCGGGGGGACCCTGATCGGCGTCGTCGCGGTGATGACGGCCAGGGACAAGGTCACCAGTGACCGCTACACGTTGCTGGAGAACAGTGCCCTCTACTGGCACCTGGTCGACCTGGTGTGGATTTTCCTGTTCCCGCTCTATTATCTCCTTTATCACTAAAGTTCAAGAGGTGACGCATGTCTGAAAAAACCCATGTACCCGTTCCTTACCGAACCTTTATTCTGATCTGGGTCGCCCTGCTGATACTGACTGGAATTACCGTGGCGGTTTCACGGGTCGATGTTGGCGCACTGAACATCTGGGTGGCACTGGGTGTCGCTTCAATCAAGTCGAGTCTGGTGATCTTCTTTTTCATGCATCTGAAACAGGAGTCCAAGCTGTTCAAGATCGGCCTGCTGACCATGCTGGTGATCCTGGCGATCTTTGTCGGCATGACCTTCCTCGATGTCCTTTATCGTTAGGAGCGCTGAACGTGAATCCGCTGACCAACCCTACGGCCCAAGCTGTTGACGACGTTCTGATCTATATCTTCGGTTTTTCGCTGATCTTGCTGCTGGGCATCACTGCGGTAACCATCTACTTCGTGATCCGCTACCGGCGCTCCAAGAACCCGGAGCCGACCTCTGACGTATCGCACAACCTGTGGCTCGAGGCCATCTGGACCCTGCTGCCGACCCTGATTGTGCTGACCATGTTCTGGTACGGCTGGGTCAACTATGTGGGTTTGCGCGAAGTGCCGGAAGGAGCGCTGGAGGTGAAAGCCACGGCGCGCATGTGGTCCTGGCAGTTCGAATATCCGGACGGGCGCCGTGACAACAAGCTGACCGTCCCGGTCGGGACACCGATCAAGGTCACCCTGATCTCAAAGGACGTGCTGCACAGCTTTTTCGCTCCGGCCTTCCGCATCAAACGGGACATGGTACCGGGCATGGAAACATACGTCTGGTTCACCGCTACCGAGGCCGGAACCTATGACATCTTCTGCACCGAGTACTGCGGCCTCGGCCACTCCGACATGATCACCACCATCGAAGCGCTGAACGAAGAAGAGTATGCGGAATGGTCCAAACCGGCTGAACCGACCGGAGAAGCGCGCGGCCTGACTGTCATCAACGAGCAGGGCTGCACCGGCTGTCACAGCCTCGACGGCAGTGAAGGGATTGGGCCCAGCCTGTACCGGCTGGCGGGACAAACCCGCAGGATAGTGATCGAGGGGCAGACCAAAGAGATCACTGTCGATGAAGAATACCTGAGGCGGGCCATCCGGGACCCGGAGAGCGAAATGGTTGAAGGCTATGACCCGATGATGCCGCCCTACGATTCTGCGACGGTCAGCGATGAAGACCTGCAGGCAGTGATCGACTACCTGCTCGACAGGGTGACCGAACCGGCCGGCCCGGATGCACAGCAGCTCCTCGAGGAGAACGGCTGCCTCGGATGTCACTCCACCGACGGCAGCACCATCGCCGGTCCCAGCTTCAAGGGGATCGGCCAACGTCAAGTCACCGTTGAACGGGACGGCAAGAAGATCACTCTTCAGGTGGACGCCGCGTACCTGAGGCGGGCACTGCTCGACCCGAACGGGGAGATTGTTGAAGGCTTCGCACCGATGATGCCCGCTGCGGACTATCTGTCCGAAGAGGAAATCGATGCGCTTGTGCAGCACCTGCTGCAGCAGGCAGGAGAATAGAACAGAAATCGATGCGCTTTTCTCTTCTCCATATCCAGGGGTCGTTCGGCGCGACCCTTCCCGAACAACTCTCCCTGATGCTGCAGTTGAGTCGTGGCCGCTTGTCAGCCCTGGTCGCGCTTTCGGGTCTAACCGGTTATCTGTTTGCCCTGCATAGGTGGGATCCGCAGGCACTCCAGACCGGGGTTGCGATCCTGCTTCTCTCCGCCGGTTGTTCTGCGCTCAACCAGTGGCAGGAAAGGGAAATCGACGCACGCATGGAAAGAACCCGGCTGCGCCCTCTGCCGACCGGCCGCCTGTCCCCCCGGCAGGTCCTGACTCTAGCCCTGCTGATGCTGTCCGCCGGGTTGCTGCTGCTGGCCCTGCTGCCGTCCTGGTCGCCCCTGCTGCTCGGGGCTCTTGCCATCTTCTGGTACAACGGTGTCTATACCGGGCTGAAAAGGGTAACCGCCTATGCGGTTCTTCCCGGTGCCCTCTGTGGCTCACTTCCGCCCCTGATCGGCTGGTGTGCAGCAGGTGGTGAGCCAACGGCTTTTCCCGCAGTTGTCCTAGCCGGCACGCTGTTTCTCTGGCAGATGCCACATTTCTGGCTGCTGGCCTGCTGCCATCGCGATGACCACAGGCAGAGCGGCTTGCCGAACCTGTTCAGACAGTTTGATCATCAGCGATTGTTCAGAATCAATAATTGCTGGTTGCTGGCCCTGGGGATCAGCTATCTGCTGTTTCCGCTGTTCGGTTTATTGCGTGGGGCAACCCTCGGCTATCTCTATCTGATCGCTCTCAGCGGACTGATTCTGGCAGTCTACAGCGAACTGCACAAGGGTGCCTGCAGCGTCAGTCACCGAAAATTGTTCAACATGATCAACTGTTCAATGCTGCTGCTGCTGGCCACATTGCTCATTGACAGTCTCTAAAACCCTGTGGCTCCATGACATGAACCGGTTCCCCTTGCGCCTGAAATCCAGCCTGGTGCTCTTCGCCGTCGTCATGGGGCTGGATCCGGTCGGCTTCAGCCTGATCGAAAACCGCAGCCATCCGGATTCCGGTTGTGTCTCCATAGAATCAGTTACCACCGTCGGTTATACGGCGGCCCGAGGCCACAAACACCGGGCAGACCCATTCCGGCGATCATCCTGACCATTGCGGGCATCGGTACCGCTCCAGCGAACCGGGAAGCAGAGACTGCGCTAATGCACTGAAAACGATGATACCAACCAAACCCTGCGACAAAAAATTTCATCGACAGCAGTTGGAATGCAGGGCATTATAAATCGATCCGGGAAGAATTATGCCGGAGCCCTTTCCGGACCGGGAGGGAACAGATTCACTTGAGCGGGCTCCCGAGCATTGTCAGCGGATAGGGCAGTTTTCCGCTTCGCATGCTGGAAAATCTTCAGCGACTGGAGCATGAGGCCTGAGTGGTTTGGTGATCGCCATCCTCCACCTCAGCAGGAGTATCCGATTTTTATTCACTGGCGGTCCGAGCGAACCCGTTCAACCGCAAGGCAGAGGCAACGGCTGACCAGTTTATTTCCACTTTGGGATTGACAATCACCTCGATTGTGGTTCCATTTTCCTAACAACGATTTCAAGAATGGAGGAGAGCATGAAAAGATTTTCGATGATATTGGTTTTTGCCGCCACAGCAATGCTGCTACTCGGTGGTTGTGCCGCAAAACTGTCGCAGGAGGACCAGACCCTGCTGAACCAGGCACTTGAAGCTTCCGCCAGTGCCAAAGCTTCGGCGGACCGCGCAGAAGCAGCCGCGGACCGCGCAGAAGCAGCCGCCAAGAAAGCTGAGGCCTCCGCCAACCGGGCCAATTCCGCTGCTGACCTGGCAGTCTCCGCTGCCAACCAGGCCAAAGCCTCTGCAACTGCAGCAGAGCAGAGTGCGATGAAGGCTGAAAAAGCTTTCGAACTGAGCCAGCAGAAATAATCTCCCCAAAAACAGGAAGTCCCGCAGACGCGGGACTTCCTGTTTTCCAAACTCACCCTTCATTGAAACACTGCCCAGGCGGGTCCCTATACAGTCTCCGGTAGTCCTGCTGAATCAACTGCAGGTGATTCAGGGTGGAATCAGCATTCTTTTCCACGACCGCCTTCACCTCCGGGTCTCCGGCACTCAGGACCAGGCGCCGCAGACTGCTCTCCACTTCCTGTTCCAGCCGGATGGCCAGCTGCAGAGCCTGCCGCTCGTCAAGCCGCGCCAGCAGGTCACCATCTCTCGCTTGGACCAAGGAACTGCCTTCCGGCTGGGTTCGGACCATTTCAGTCAATGGAGGCAGATCATCGCCGACATAGATCTGGTAAAAGCTCTGCGCATGTTCCAGCTCCTCCTGGGCCAACTGTTTGAAATGATCAATGGCTCCCTTGTCCTTCATATGTTTTGTGGCCTGGCGATAGTAGTGCATCGCATCCAGTTCGATCTGGATCATCTTTTTCAGGGCTGCTGCATTTTCCGGTTCATATCGTTCCTTAGGTTTAAACATCTTGCATTGGAGCGCATCGTTCTCTCCCCCTGGCGACTCAACAGAATTTTTTCAACATTTGATCCTTGACCGGAATCGCTGCCACTGGCTATCTTTCTTAATCCCTGGACCTGACCAAGGTGCCTCAGGACCAAGCCAAGCCCAGCCCAGACCCTTGCGGGAGTTGATGAATGACAGAAGAGATCACCATCCGAGAAAGATTCAAAACAGACCTGGCCGAAGTCAACTGGAGGGACATGCGGATTCATCTGCAAAGAGATGTCATCATTCTGGTCGCAGACGATCTTGACCTTGTCGATGTCGCGGTCGATATTGCCGAAGACAAGACGGATCAGGTCTCCCTCTGGATAGCTGCCGGCAAACTGCTTAAACCGACCCGCGAACAGGTCGAGCATTGGGAAGCCCAGCTCGACAAGCCGTTTCGCATGCTGATCGCCCAACCCTACATTCTCGCCCAGGCGGTTACCCATGCCTGAGCAGTTCGTCAAAGATCTTGCCTCGTACCGTGCCCAGGCGGTCTTCAATCCCTGGAGTGAAACGGATCCGCAAAATGACCGTTGCCTGCAGGCCCCCCAGATCAGACGTGCCCAGTTGCAACAGTACCTCGCCGAGCGAATCGGGCACGCGAGACTGCTGCTGGTGGCCGAAGCGATCGGCTATCAGGGCGGGCACTTCAGCGGCATCCCGATGACCTCTGAGCGACTGTTGCTTGGCGGGCTGAAAAGTAAGGGGATCCTCCCCGAGCATGCAATCGCCGGAATCACACCTCAACGCACCAGTCGCGCGGAAGTTCGCCGTGACGGCTTTACCGAACCGACCGCCACGATCGTCTGGGGATTTTTCGCAGACAATGGATATGATCCACGCTCCTTTGTCCTCTGGAACGCCTTCCCCTGGCATCCCTACAAACCCGCGGCAGGGCTCTTGACCAACCGCACCCCGAGTGAAGAGGAATTGCTGGACGGACACCGGATCCTGCACCGGATGATTGAACTGGGGCGCTTTAGACGCATCGTAGCGGTCGGCAGAAAATCGGCGGCCCAGTTGGCCGCCCTCGGCATTCCCGCCAGCGAAGTACGCCATCCGGCCAACGGCGGTGCAGGACTGTTCCGCAGGCAGATGGCGGAACTCCTGGAAGGCGGTTGCACGTGACCTATCTCGGGGAGTTTATCACGATTGCGGTCATTCATCTGCTGGCGGTTGCCAGCCCCGGCCCGGATTTTGCCATGGTATTGCGGCAGAGCATCGTTGCCGGACGCACCCCCGCACTCTGGACCAGCCTCGGCATCGGCATCGGCATCCTGGTGCATGTTGCCTACTGCCTGCTCGGCCTGGGGCTGATCATCTCCCAATCGATCATGCTGTTCAACGTCATCAAGCTGATCGGTGCCTGCTACCTGTTCTACGTCGGCTGGAAATCGCTGCGCGCCAAACCGGCCAAATCAATCGCCGATAACAGCTTTGGCATCCCCGTTCCCGACGCCGGGCATGCGCTGCGCATCGGCTTTCTGACCAACGCCCTCAACCCCAAGGCGACACTGTTTTTCCTGTCACTCTTTTCGGTGGTCATTAACCACGACACCCCGTCGGTGGTGCAGCTCGGCTATGGCCTCTATATGTCTTTTGCCACGGCGGTCTGGTTCTGCGGCCTGTCGTTGTTTCTCACCCAGCAGCGGATACGCAACCTGTTTGCCAGGTTTGGACACTGGGCTGAACGGGTGATGGGGGGGATGCTGATCGCGCTGGGGGTGAAGCTGGCGTTGACCAACCGGAACTGATCCTGCAGGCTGATCAATTTAACTCTTTCGTTGTGGATCCTGGGCAGATGTATCGTCTATTGTCCATAATTCTCGTGCTGGCCTTCCTGCTCCTGCCAACCTCGGGAGTTGCTGAAGACCGGCCCGATGTATCCCCAGATAAAACCGAGCGCCGCCACAAAACGCTGCTGCTGAATACGGCGGTCGGCGGCGGCATCCTCGCCTGGGGAGCGGCAAACTGGAACTATTTCCAGAGGAGCCCCAGAGCTTCCCGGGAAGACTGGTTTGGTCATGCAACCAAGGACGGGGGGGCCGACAAAATCGGGCACCTCTATGCCACCTATATCATTGGCCGGGCTTTCCGAAAGGTCTATCTGGACTGGGGGCATGGAAAAGAGCAGGCCGACCGTCTGGGAACCTTCTCCTCACTGGGAGTCATGACCCTCATGGAAGTGGGAGACAGTTTCAGTCGTGATTACGGATTTTCCTACGAAGACATGCTGATGAATCTGGCCGGTGCCGGCTTCGGCTATCTTCTTGCAACGTATCCGGACCTGGACCGCAAGCTCGATCTGCGGGCTGAATATCTCCCGCGATCCAACGCTGACGACAAAATTGACATTGTCACCGCTTACGAGCACCTCAAGTTTCTTTTGGCCCTCAAGGCCGAAGGCTTTGATTCCCTGGCATCCTCCTGGCTGAAATACCTGGAATTGCACCTCGGCTACTACACGCGGAATTACGACGGGTACCATCCCGGCGACCCCGATCGCCGCGAGCGCACTCTCTACGCCGGGCTGGGGGTTAATGTCGGTAAATTGCTGGAGCGATGGGTCAAGGTTCCGGTCTTTGACTACCTCCAGCTTCCTTACAGCTACCTGCCGCTGGAGAAGAACTTCGACTGAAATCGGCAGACAATCCTTGATCCGGGATATGCGGTGGGGTTATTCCTTCCGGGATACTCTCTTCACGGTCCTCGCAAGCGCCGATCAATAAGCTACTGCACCAGGCTGATATCTACGTGCAGGTCATCGGCGACATCCGACAGCCCCTGCTCAATACTCTCCACCGAGATACCGTCCGGCACCTGGATATGGATGTCCATCACGTAGATCGCTGTCCCGCTCTGAGGTGAGGCCTCGACGACAGACTTGAGGTCGACAATATTGAGACCCTCGTCAGCCAGAAACTGGCTGATCTTGTAGACGATGCCGGTCTGGTCAAGCCCTTCGACGTGCAGCACCAGCTCACTGAAACCACTCTTTTTCGGCTGCCGCTTCCTTGCCAGAGGCCTCACAAACGCGGAAATCCCCTTGTCTCTTTCCAGGCGCCGGCACTCCATCAGCAACTGATCGTCGATATGCTCGTCCTTGCATGAGAAGAGCAGGATGACGGTAAACTCGTCCGCCAGCAGCGTCATGGTGGTTTCTTCAAGGTTGCAGCCGTTTTCGTACAGCAGCTTGGTGACGTCTGCGGTGATGCCGGGGCGGTCCTTACCGAAGGCGGTCATAATAAAGCGGTTATCCATAAGATCCTCCGTGATGGTTATTTCTTGCGCCGAAACAGGTCGGTCTTGAGGCTGGACACCCGGTCCAGAAACAGTTTGCCGTCGAGATGGTCCAGCTCATGCTGAATGGCGATGGCTTCAAAATCTTCGGAGCGGATCACCTGATGCTGCCCCGCGCGGTTGATGAACTGCACGACTATCCGTTCCGCGCGGGTGACATTCCCGGTATATTCCGGGACTGACATGCAGCCCTCGCGGACCACGGTCTTCCCTTCCCGCTCGAGAATCTCGGGGTTGACCATGCAGATCAGGCCGTGATTCTTCTGCTTTTTCCCCAATTTACTTTTTGAGACATCGACCACCACCGCCCGTCGCAGGTCGCCGATCTGCGGTGCGGCGACCCCGACCGAATGCCCGGCATCGACCATGGTATCGACCAGATCCTGCAATAGCTGTTCGGCGCTGTCATCAAACTCCTTGATCGGAGCGCAGACCTCTTTGAGCAGTGGATCAGGGTAAATCAGAACATCCTTGACAGCCATTTACTACAACTCCGCTGTCATGATGGAACGAACCGAGATATCGACCCCCAGTTCTGTCTTTAGCTCCGCCATCCAGGCTTCGACGTCTTCGGCTTCAATCCCTTCCGGGAGCATTGCTTCTATCATCATCACGTAGACCGGCCGGGATTCATCGCCGACCAGCTTGGTGTTGAGATCGGTGATATTGATCTGACGGTTGCCCAACTCCTTGGACACCAGGTAAACAATCCCCGGCTTGTCGGCCCCGTAGACCGAAATCATACACAGCTCGCCCGCAAGCTCAGGGCGCTTCTCCCCGCCCGGCATAAGAGTACGCAGAAAAACCGACAGGTTGCCCTCCTCCAGCGGCGCAAAGGCATCACCGAAGCTTTCGCGGTTTTTATACTCGGGGTGGGAAATGATCAGGATCATGGAGAACTGACCACCGAGAATCGAGCAACTGGAGTCGGCGATATTGCAGCCGAGCTGAAACAGGATTTCGGTCACCTGGGAGACGATCCCCGGCCTGTCACGACCGATAATGGTGAGGGCAAAATGATGCATGGTTCTCCTCCTTGCAGACAGATAGGGCAACAGCTTGATATTGTAGCCTGTCACCGATACCCCGGCAAGGCGGAAATCTGTTTGCCGGACCGGACGAGTCCGTTATACTCACCGGCATGCGTATCCTGACCTTCATAACCTTCATGACCTTATGGCTGCTCGGACTGCTCTGCGCCACGGCCTTCTCCTGGTATCCGGAGATCCCCAATGATTCCCTGCTGCCGGATCAGTGGCAGGGGACCCTGGTCGGTCGCGACGGCTTCTGCCTTGTCGACAAAGGGGACTCCCTGATGGAAGTGGCCCGCTGGGAGGGGCTCGGCTACAACAACCTGCTCGCCGCCAACCCGGGCGTCGACCCCTGGCTCCCCGCAGCCAAAACCGGACTGTTGCTCCCCTACACGACCATCCTGCCATTTGAGGCGCAACCGGGAATCACCATCAACCTCGCCGAGTTCCGGCTCTACCTGATCTGGCAACATGGCGATCGGCTGCGGGTGCGGGTTTACCCCATCGGAATGGGCCGCCAGGGCTGGAACACCCCGGAAGGTGATTTCCATGTCAAAATGGTCGTCGAAGATCCGATCTGGGTCCGCCCCGAATCGATGCGTGGTGACCCGGACCTGCCCAATGTCATTGCTCCGGGACCGGACAACCCGCTCGGCTCTCACTGGATCGAGCTTACCGCCGAGGGTTACGGCATCCACGGAACCAACCGCCCCTACGGCATCGGCCGAAGAGTCTCGCACGGCTGTATCCGCCTCTACCCCGGGGATATTATCGACCTGGCAAAAAGGGTCGAGAATGGCACCCCGGTGCGGATTATCTACGAACCAATCAAACTGGGGCAGGACAACAAACGGCTGTTCCTTGAAGTCCATCGGGACTTTCTCGGTCGCATTACCGATCCCCGCAAAGTGATCCTGGAGACAGCCAAAGCCCTGGGCTGGCAACAAATCCCCGATGGCCCGCCGCTGGCAGAGCTGATTGAGCAGGCCCGGGGAGTCCCCGTCGAACTCACCCAACCTTAAGACGCTGAGTTATCGGCCACTTGCAGCGGCTATACCCTGCAGGCGCATCAATGAAGGCCAGGAATGGACACGCCGAAGATCTGCTGCCCCCATTGTCGTCCCGTGAACATTAATCGGCCCGATCTGTTGAATTTGGTGTAAAGCGTGCTAGAGTCTACGACAAAGCTCAAGAACGCAGGGAAGGTTATTGACTTTTTAACTAAGGAGAGGGCGGCGATGAGTGAACTGACCGAAAGCATAGAAAAAAGCGTGGCGTTTCTGAAAGCAAAGTATCCTGCCGACCTTCCTCTTCTGCTCTCCCTAGAGGCAACCCTGAAGCGCCTGACCGCAAAAAAGGAATCAGTCAAAGAGAGTTCCCCTCCCTCAAACGTCAGTCCCTGTTGATCCAAGCAAGCTGCCTGCGGCAGTGACCCAGACGGCCCACCGGATGTCGCCTCAAATAGAGTGACACCCTGACGCTAAAATGTCAGATCCGGAATACGGGCTGGACATTAATAACCTTTTGATAGGCGATGATCTCAGCGGGGAGTGTTCAGTTGCGGGCCAGTTCTGTGAGGTCCTCATGCGTTGTGACCATAGCGGCAATGTAGACGTCGCACTTTTCACATTGACCGGCGGTCTGGGCGCAGGCGATGTTGGTCTGCTCCCAGCAGGGCGTTGTGCGATCAACGAACGCAGTACAGGCATCCCGAACCTCTGTGGCGCATTCCTTGATCTCCCAGCAGGGTGTCAGGGCAAGCAGCCTCTTGATTGCGGGTATACTGAGACCTTCCTTGTGGATCAATTCACGTAAACACTGGAGCCAATCGATGTCGTCCTGTGAGAAGAAGCGTTTCTGACCCTTCCGTTCCGGTGTAATCAACCCTTCATCTTCATAGATCCGCAAGGTCCGGGGGTGGACCTCCAGCAGCCTGGCGGCCACACTGATGGGATAGATTGGTACATCGGAACTGATGGCCACTTTCCCTCCACTGATCGAAATCAAGACCTGGCAATAAAGCAATCGACCACATGCTGTTGTTAAAATAACAGACAGACTCTTTTTTTTCAAAACTAAATTGGGGAGGGGCCTTCCGACACCAGCCACCTTCTCAAAAGAAAAAAGTCCAGCTTGCACATCAGCAGGCTGGACACAGGAGAAGGAAACCTTACTGCCTATTGATTAAAAGAATAGCCGAAAATGATCGACATTCAAGCCCACTGGGTCAACTGCTGCGCATTTCGGAACTTGACGCACACATGACAGCCTGACAAACAGGCAACCCGGTTTCCAGCGTGCCCATTTCCGCTCCAGACAGTTTTACAGGGGGGAGGGCGGGAACAGTCCCTTGGAGCAGCATCTGCCCTTATTGATTTGACTCCCTGGAATATCTGTTTAAACTTTACAAGGACGGTCACAAGTCTTCGAAATTCAAGGTGGATATCTTCTTGCTGGACATACGTCAGTCACATGGAGCCATCCATAGGCGGCCGCAGACTGAGTGAGAGATAGCCCGTTTCGTCCCCTGCACAACCGACACAACCGACCCTTGTGTACTGCGAGGCTTCCATGATTAAACTGTTTTCACCGATCAAGCTACGTTCAGTGGAAATGCGCAACCGCATTTTCGTTTCGCCGATGTGCCAATACTCCTGCGAAAATGGGGTCCCGGAGCAGTGGCACATGGTCCACCTTGGCAGCCGGGCGGTAGGAGGTGCCGGACTCGTGATGGTCGAGGCTACGGCGGTCTGCCCGGAAGGACGAATCAGCCCATCTGACTGCGGGCTGTGGAATGATGTCCAGACCGGAGCCTTTACCCCGATCGTTGATTTCATCAGCAGCCAGGGAGCGGTCCCCGCCGTCCAGTTGGGGCATGCCGGACGTAAAGCCTCAACAGAGCCGCCCTGGCTTGGGGGAAAAAGTGTTCCGCCGGATGCCGGCGGTTGGCAGCCGGTCGCCCCCAGTGCGGTTCCGTTCTCCGATGTGAGCCCGCTCCCTCACGCATTGTCAACGCACAACATCGAGGAAATCTGCCACGCCTTTGAGCAGGCAAGCGAGCGTGCCCGCAAAGCCGGCTTCAAGGTTGTTGAAGTCCATATGGCGCACGGCTACCTGCTGCACCAGTTTCTTTCGCCACTGAGCAACACGCGTGAAGATCAGTATGGAGGCAGTCTCGAGAATCGCCTCCGCTTTCCGCTGCAGGTTGCAGAGCGGGTTCGCAGAATCTGGCCAGACCAACTGCCGGTCATGGTGCGAATTTCAGCAACAGACTGGCTGGATGGAGGCTGGGACCTTGCCCAGTCGATACGGCTTTGCAAAGAGCTGAAATCGGTCGGCATCGATCTGATCGATTGTTCGTCTGGCGGCCTCGTTGCGGATGCCGTTATCCCTGCAGGACCAGGGTTTCAGGTCCCCTTTGCGACAAAAATCAAAGAGGCCACAGAAATGGCGACGGGGGCTGTCGGCCTGATCACCTCCCCGGTGCAGGCCGAGCAGATCATATCTACCGGTCAGGCGGACGTGGTTTTTCTGGCAAGAGAGCTCTTGCGAGATCCCTACTGGCCGCTGCGTGCAGCCGAAGAGCTGCAGGTTGATGTCCCCTGGCCTGCTCAATATCTGCGCGCCAAACGCTAGGAACCGTTGCTGCACCCCAGCAGAGCAGGGACAAGAGGGGAACCGGCACCAGCCCTCGCTCAAGCGGCCACCAACGACTCTTCAGTGCAGCAGTATCGATTTTCGGAAGACCGGTATCGAGAGTTTTCCCTGGGGGCTTTGTCTCTGGGTTTCGTTCCTGGATCGATCGCCGGATGGATCCTGGCCGGGGTCTGCGGCCGCCCCCATGGCTAAACGAGATCGAGCCAAGAAAGTGAAAGGAATGCTTCAAGGGAGTTTGACGGTATGCCTGTGCTGACTCATGTCACCGACATGGAGTGGTTTACGATTCTCCTGCACCTCGCAGCGGCCATGGTCGCTGGAGGACTGATCGGCCTGGAGAGAAGCTATCATGGCCGACCTGCCGGGTTCAGAACGCACACCCTGGTTTGCATCGCGTCAAGCCTGCTGATGCTTGTCACGATGTACCAGGATCTTTGGTTCGGCAAAACGGCTCTTGATATTGTCCGGATCGATCCGACCCGGATGGCCCAGGGAATCATGACCGGCATCGGCTTTCTGGGGGCCGGCGTCATCATGAAAAGCGGGCTCAACGTGAGAGGGCTGACAACTGCGGCGTCCATCTGGATTACCGCAGCAATCGGGATTCTTGCCGGGGTGGGCCTTTACAGTGCGCTAGCCATTGCCTCGGTTCTGACTCTTTTAACCCTGACGGCCTTCAGGAAGATCGAAGTCAAGATGCCCACCCAGATCTTCGCACGCCACACGGTGGTCTTCAGCCGAGAGAAGTATCTGTCCGAATCGGAAATCAAAACACTGCTCTTTCAGAACGGGTTTACAGCGGCCAAGATCAGCTATCAGTTCAATGCGGCAAAGAACCAGTTGAATTATCGCATGACCGCTCGCACGATGGATGAAGAGAATATCGAGAAGCTGGCAAGAAACCTCATGAACCTCTCTTCGGTGGTAGAGTTCGATATTTCAATAGTCGAAGATTAGGCGCCGCCGGCAGAGTGCGGCCCATGGCAATCATTCTCTGGCCGGGTGCTCTCTCGGCCCTCAGAACCGCACCGCCGAACCTAACGACCCGAAGATGGATCACCAGCCGCCTGACGGGCCTTAAGGAGTTCGATCACCTTTTCGGCCACCAGATTAGACGAATTGACACAGTCATTCAGACCAACCCCGCCGAAAGCGTTGCCGGTGAGGAACAGGCCGGGGTGCTGCGCCATCTTTCCATCAAGCTCCTGTAGCCGCTGCCCGTGGCCGACGACGTACTGGGGGATCGCCTTGCGGTGACGGAAAATCCGTACAAAGTCGGGCTCCGCCTCGATCCCCATGATCTGTTTCAGGTCCGCCATGGTTCTGGCCTTGACTTCGTCCTCGGAAAAATCTATGGCGCCGAGGTTGGTGCCACCCCCCATCATCGAACGGAGCAGCACATGCCCTTCAGGGGCGCGGTTGGGGAAGATGCTCGAATCCCACAGGGTCCCGAGGGTGTTACAGCCTTCAGCCTTGGCGTTCAGATAGCCGAAACCGTTGAGATCATGGCCGATCTTGTCCTGCTGGTAACCGAAGCAGACGACGTTCATGGTGGCGTAGGGGATGCCGCGCAGCAGCTCCGCAGCGCCTCGGTCCAGTTCGTCGAGCATGTTCGCCGCAGCGTAGGCTGGGGCGGCGCTGACCACCAGCTCGGCATCGATTTGGCTGCCATCTTCAAGATGGAGCAGGTAGCCCCCCTCTTTTTTCTCTATTTTTGCCACCCCGGTTTCGGTTCTTAGTTCACCGGCAAGCGCTTTGGCAGTACCGTCACTTAACTCCTGAATCCCCTCGTTGAAAGAGGTCAGGATGCCACCGGGACCGGCGGCGCTGGCGACAACCTTCCCCTCTTTCACCTCGGCCCGTTTCTTTTTCGCCAACCTGATCATCGCTTTGATCAGGCCCCCGTACTCCTGCTCGAGACTGTGAATTTTAGGAAAGCAGCTCTTCAGGCTCATGGTTTCCGGGTCACCGGCAAAGATCCCCGAGACCATCGGCGCGATCAGCTTGTCGAGGGCCTCGGCACCGAGCCTGCGACGGCCGAAATCGGCCAGGGTTTCATCAACTCCGTCCCGGCGTTTCGGAATCACCAGTTCACAGGCGAGTCGCAGTTTACCAGGCCAGCTGATCAGGGGCGACTTGAGAAAAGACGGACCGTTTTCAGGCAGACGATGCAGCATCTTTTCAGAATAGATGAATCGCCTGCGGGCGTTGTCGTCAGACCGGAGCAATTGTCCGGAGATATCCAGCCGGTCGCACAGCTCAAGGGTCATCGGCTTGTTGTCGAGAAAACCGTTCGGGCCCCATTCGCAGATATAGCCCTGGTCCTTGATTGAATGGATTTTGCCGCCGCTCCGATCGAGCTTTTCAAGCACCTGCGTCTCGACCTCCAGACCGGCGAGACCGGCCAGATATTCAATGGCGAAGGCAGTGGAAAGCCCCGAGATCCCAGCACCGATAACCACAATCCGTGTCATATATGCTCCTAAACATATTGGAATTACTATGTTTTTCTGTTGAAGCTCAATAGTACCGACATTCCCGGCAACGGTCAAGGGAGGCGATTCTGATTTTCCTTGCGGCAGGGCGTCCCCCTCCCCTCAAGGCGCAAGGGAAGTATTGACCCAGCCTGCAACCATTTCTATAGTGTATGTTTAAATTTTCTTCAAGGAGTGCCGACCAGATGGCAAAAGATTATTACGCAATCCTGGGCGTGGCCCGTGACGCCGACGCCAATACGATCAAAAAAGCCTACCGCAAGCTGGCACAGAAATATCACCCGGACCGCAACCCCGGCGACAAACAGGCCGAGGAGCAGTTCAAGAAAATATCGGAAGCCTATGCCGTCCTTTCAGATAAGGAAAAACGCTCCCAGTATGACCACTTCGGCGATACCGGTTTCCATCAGCGCTACAGCCAGGAAGATATTTTCCGCAATGCCGATTTCGGCGACCTGTTCGGCAGTTTCGGCGGCGAAGACCTGTTCAGTCAACTCTTCGGCGGGCGTGGCGGACGCAGCAGTTTTGGCGGGCACGCAGGGTTCCGCCAGCAGTCGCTCAAAGGGCAGGATTACTCCATGCAGGTCCACATCCCCTTCCGCCTCGCGGTCACCGGCGGCGAGCGCCGTATTGACTATCGTCATGAAGGACGCTCGGAACAATTGAAGGTCCGCATCCCGCCGGGCATCGAGTCCGGTTCCAAGCTGCGCGTTGCCGGCAAAGGGGGACCGAGCCCGACGGGCGGTAAAGCGGGTGACCTGATCCTGCAGATTGAAGTCGACAGCGACCCGATTTTCAGCCGTGAGGGCAGCGATCTGCTGGTCCACATCGCCATCCCTTTCAGTAGAATCTGCCTCGGCACCAGTGTCGAGGTCCCCACCCTGGACCAACCGAAACGGGTCAAGGTTCCGGCAGGCATGCAGCCCGGCCAGAAAATCCGGCTGCGTGGCTTCGGCGTCCCTGCGACCAGCAAAAGACCCGCCGGTGATCTTTATGCCGTCATTGACGTCGAGGTTCCCAAAAAGCTCGAAAAGGAACAGCAGGAATTGCTGCAAAAACTTCAGGAGGCCGGACTCTGAAACTGTGCAAAAGGACACTATGCCATTGTTTCATAGCCTCTTTTTAAGTCACTGAACACGCATTACCCTTGCAATAGTGATCCGCTCAGGTTATAGTTCGCGGTCTCAGCGAACCGGGGGAATTTCAGGAGTTTCAACACGTTGTCTGATCGTTCGATACTAACGAATATCTGTGTACTCGGGGTTCTTGGCTTTCTGGTCCTGTCCAGCGGAGTCCTGCAATGCGCCTATGACTGCATCGAAGAAGATAGCTCAAGGCGTATCGTAACAGCGCACAACCAGCATCCGGCCCACGTTACCAACTGCCACCTGATCCTTTCTGAGCCGGTTCAGTCGGTCAACTGCCCAGATCGTTCCTGCCATCAGAGCCAGGCGCCCAACCGATCGCTGGGCGGTCCCGAGTACAGCAGTCACATAGATTCTCCGGACCCGCTGCTGGGTGGCCTGCGCCTGCCTCTGCCCGCCTTCCGCAGCGGCCAGCCGCTCCAGCTCAAGCCTCTGCCGGCGCCGATTCTTCTGGCGAGCTGGCATCCCCCGACCACCCCCTCGCAGACCATGCTTGGTGTCAGAAGCACTGTCCTGATGAATTGAGATCCGGTGATCACGCATTGACCCTGGTCGGACCACCGGCTATGATTACCGAATCCGTCACCTTCCATGCGAAGAATGACGGATATTGATTCAGGAGATTCTGTTTTGGCACACAATCAACGAAATATTATTGACCGGACCTGGGATTTTTTCTGTTCCCTGAAATTGACAATCATTACCCTGCTGCTGCTGGCTGTCACTTCGATTATCGGCACGGTCCTGCAGCAGAATGCGTCACCCGAAGAGTACATTCGCGAATACGGCCAATCGAACTATGAACTGTTCGTCAAGCTTCAGTTTACCGATATGTACCATTCCTGGTGGTTTGTCGGCATCCTCGCCCTGTTCAGCGCAAACCTGATCTGCTGCTCGATCAAGAACTTCCCCCGGGCATGGAAATTCGTCACCTCACCGGCCCTGATCGCCGGGGAAGGGACCCTGAAGAATTCTGTCAACCGGGCTGAATTCTCCAGCAAGGAAGAGCCCCAGCAGCTTGCACAACGGCTTGCCGGGACCCTGGAAAAATCCTTCACCAAGCCGACCCTGACAGAAGACGACGACAAACTGCACCTGTTCGCCCAGAAGGGGATTTACTCCCGCTTTGGCGCCTATATCACCCACCTGTCGATCCTGGTCATCATGCTGGGTGCGATCATCGGCACGGTCTGGGGTTATAAGGCTTATGTCAACATCGCCGAAGGGACCAGCACCGCCCAGGTCTGGCCGCGCGGTTCCCAGACCCCGATGGATCTCGGCTTTGAAGTACGCTGCGATGATTTCACCGTAACCTACTACGACGGGACCCAGCGCCCGAAGGACTATACCAGCGACCTGGTGGTGATCGACAACGGTCAGGAAGTCGTCAAGAAGACCATCGAGGTCAACGACCCGTTGACCTACAAGGGGATCACCTTCTACCAGTCCAGCTATGGCCCCGCCGGAAACGCCTCCTTCAAGGTTCAGGTCAAGGTCAGGGAGAGCGGCGAGGTGCTGAACCTTCGCGTGGTCCAGGGCCAGAATGTCCCTCTGCCTGGCGGTTATGCGTTCGCCGTTACCGACTACACCCCCACCTACGACCGTTTCGGACCGGCCATCCAGATGCATGTTACCAGCCCGGAGGGGATACGTAACCAGCCGTTCATTGTCCTGCAGCAGTTCCCCCAGTTCGATGAAAAACGTGCCGGCGTTTTCAGCTTTACTCTGGCAGGATATGATGAGCCACCGATGTACACCGGCCTGCAGGTCGCCAAGGATCCCGGCGTCTGGGTGGTCTGGCTCGGCTGTTTCATGATGGTCTTCGGATCCTGCGGCGCCTTCTTCTTCTCGCACCGGCGGGTCTGGATCTGCCTCGATCAGCAAAACGGCAAAACCCGCGTCCGTGTTGCCGCCAGCGCCCATCGCAATCAGCCTGCTTTCTCCATGGCTTTTGACGAGATGAAGAAAGAACTGGCGCAAACCATCGAAAACAAAGCCTGAGCCTGAGGAGTATATATCATGACGAGTTCTCTGTTTTTCAACATCACGACTTTCGGCTACTTTGCCTCGATGGTCATGTTTATCGCCTATGTCGCGACCCGCAGCAACACTGTCGCGCTGATCGCCCGGGTGACCGGCGGTGCAGGCTTTGTCGCCAATACCATCGCCATCGGTTTCCGCTGGTACGAATCGTACCAGATTCTCGGCGCCGACGGCCGGGCGCCGCTGACCAACCTCTACGAGTCCGTGGTCTTTTTTGCCTGGTCTATTCTGCTTGTCTATCTGCTGATCGATCTCAAGTACAAACAGCCTTCGGTCGGCGCCTTTGTTCTCCCCTTTGCCTTCATCAGCATGATCTGGGCCCAGCTGTCGCTCAGCGATTCTATCGACCCGCTGGTGCCGGCCCTGCAGAGTAACTGGCTGACCTACCACGTCATCACCTGCTTCCTCGGCTATGCCGCCTTCGCGGTAGCCTGCGGTGTTTCGATCATGTACCTGATCAAGATTGGCAAGGAGGAGAAGCATGCCGACGAATCGCCGATCGGCGGGATTCTCGGCGTGTTCCCGAGCACCAAGGTCCTGGATGACATCAACTACAAGGCAATCATGATCGGCTTCCCGCTGCTGACCCTCGGCATCGTTACCGGTGCGGCCTGGGCCAACTATGCCTGGGGCACCTACTGGAGCTGGGACCCGAAGGAGACCTGGAGCCTGATCGTCTGGTTCGTCTACGCCGCCTTCCTGCATGCCCGCTTCACCCGGGGCTGGGTCGGCCGCCGTGCTGCCTGGCTGTCGATCATCGGCTTTGCCGCAACGATCTTCTGCTACCTGGGTGTCAACCTGGTGTTGTCCGGACTGCACTCGTACGGCGGGGCATAAGAACCGTATCACGAAATCACGCATGGAAAAGGGCGAGCCGGCCGGATCGCCCTTTTCCGCATTAAGGGTGCAAAGACACAAGGCAAAACCAGGGAGAACCCTATTGACGCTCTTTTATATAACCGACGATAATGACGAAAGAGTATAAACACCGAATAAACTTTAGGTTCCCAAGCACGGTTATGTTGACAAACTCTCTCCATACAAAGTGGATGGCGCAGCTTTTAGTGCTGATTTATCTGCTGCTCATGACCAGCACCGGAAATGCATTTTTCTGGTGCAAGGATGCGGAAGCCCCACCTCACCTGGAAGCCAATCTGGGGGGCAGGTGTTGGATACCTTGCGCTACGGACACAGAACAACACCCCGAACAGACCTCAAATGCAGACGTTTCTTTTTCCTCCGGCACTGGTGATTGCCTTGATACGCCTGCGTATTACTCAACAGCCACTCCGGCAAATCAGAATCGGCCGAAAAGCAAAGTCTCGACAGCTGATATCGACAAGCCCAATTCCGTCTGCATCACCGCTAAACGCTTGAGCGCTGAAGACCTGAGTAGCCGGCCTAACTCTCACCAGTTACCACTTCGACAGGCTTTGGCCTCCTTGCGCACCGTTGTTCTTCTGCATTAAATCATTTCACCTATGCGTCGCTGCAGTCAAAGCATCGACAAAGATCAATTCTTTTATTCATGCTAAGCAGATAAAGGTCACAGTCCGTTTCCATTTCAGAGCGGAAAGGACGCTGACTGTACTTAATTCACTTGTCCTGTAACAGTCAAAAGAGAAGGGTTTGATATGAGTCGTCTGGTTTTGCTTATTGCTTTACTCGTGGTGGCAGGCGTTTCTGTCTACATTTATTCCAATCTGCCTTCAACGACAGCAGTGGTTGCAGGTGATGTGGCCCCTGACTTCCAACTTGAGGACACCAAAGGCAATCAAATATCTCTGGCGGATTTACGTGGAAAAGTTATCCTGGTGAACTTCTGGGCAACCTGGTGCCCACCCTGTATTGAAGAGATGCCATCGATGGAAAGACTCCATGAAGCCATGGCGGGTGGCGATTTCGTTATGCTTGCGATCAATACCGAGCAAAATGGTCGCACTGTTGTCCCTGAATTCCTGAAGAAGACTCCTTATACCTTTCCCATCCTCTATGACGACAAGGGCGTTGTGCAGCAACTCTACAGCGTCTACAAATTTCCTGAATCCTTTATTGTCGGAAAAGATGGGACCGTCGTCGAGAAGATCATTGGTCCGCTCGACTGGTCCAGTCCTGACACCCTTAAATTTCTCCAGAACCTGATCAAAGGATAATCAAATTGCTGCAACAAACGGCCGACATCACGTACTGGATCGCTTTCACCGCGGGGGTTCTCTCGTTTGCCTCCCCCTGCGTATTGCCGCTGATCCCTTCATATCTGACCTACATTACCGGGCTGTCTTTCAGTCAACTCGATGAAGAGCACCCCGATGCCAAGGTTCGCCTGACGGTCTTGCTCCACTCGCTGTGCTTTATTTTCGGGTTTTCAGTCATTTTCATCCTGCTCGGCGCCATTGCCGGTATCGCTTCCAGCCAGATAGAATCTTTTCTGCGCGAGGGTCTGGAGTGGGTTGAGAAAATCGGTGGCTTGCTGATTCTGCTGTTCGGCGTGCATATGACCGGATTGTTCCACTTCGGTGTACTGCTCGGAGAGAAAAAGATCCAACTCCACAAGAAGCCGAGTGGCTTTGCAGGAACCGTTCTGGTGGGTATCGCCTTTGCCGCCGGCTGGACACCCTGTATCGGACCGATTCTCGCGTCGATTCTGGTAGTGGCGGCCTCGTCTGGCCAGGTTGGCGAGGGAATCGGGCTGCTTTCGGTCTACTCTTTGGGGCTGGGTGTTCCGTTCCTGCTTTCGGGGCTTCTCTTTCATCAGTTTCTGTCTGCCTTCAAGCGCTTCCGCAAGCACATCCGTCTGATTGAAATAGGCACAGGTGTTATGCTCATCGCCGTCGGTATCATGCTTATGTTCAACCTTCTGGGAGAGATCACCATGTTCTTCTACCAGTGGATTCCCGTACGTGGATAAGCCTCATATGGCGGCATTATCTCAAACGAACTCCTGAATGCGGAGGATTATAAAATATGTCTCAGTCTGGCCAAGCGGCCAAAACAAACTGGACGCTACTTTTTCTGGGTTGGCTTTTAGTCAGTGTATCGACGACGACAAGCCTCTTTTTCAGTTACGTCCTTGAGTATGAGCCTTGTGTCCTGTGCTGGTACCAGAGGATCTGTCTGTTTCCGATGGTCTTCATTTTAGCCACCGGACTTTTCCCGACATTTGACAAAAGCGTGGTCAAGTATGCCCTGCCCCTTTCGATCGCCGGTGGATTGACAGCCCTTTATCACACCCTGCTCTATGCCGGTGTCATCCCGGAGAACATTCAGCCCTGCTCGCAGGGTGTTTCATGCACGGAAAAATACATTGAGCTGTTCGGTTTCATATCGATTCCGATGATGTCATTTTTCGCATTTTCAACAATAGTCATCCTATTACTTGTCCTGAAGAGGAGAACCTCCAAATGAAATATGTACTCGTTGGACTTTCATGCGTCCTGTTAATCTTGGGATTTTTCGTCGCTACCTCCTATTACAAAGAACAACAGATTGAAAAATATGGCTTCATGGCAGAACAAAACGCTGAGCTTTTCGTCAGAGACCACTCTCCGACTCTTGGCAGCGATGACGCCAAAGTCTACCTGGTTGAATTTATGGACCCGGCCTGTGAGACCTGTGCCGCATTCGCCCCTTTTGTCAAGAAGATCATGGACGCCAACCCCGGCAAGATCAAACTGGTCCTCCGCTACGCCCCCTTCCATGATGGCGCCGACAATTTCGTCAAGATTGTTGAAGCCGCCAGAATGCAGGGAAAGTACTGGGAAACCTTGGATATTATGTTTAGATCGCAGAATATCTGGGCCAGCCATCATAACTGGCAGCCAGAAAAATTATGGCAATTTCTTCCACAGGTGGGACTCGATATTGAGCGAATAAAAAAAGATATGCATGATCCCGCCATTGCCAAAATCATTGAGCAGGATATGGCTGATGTGAAAGCGCTTAATGTGCAGAAAACTCCCGGCTACTTTGTCAATGGCAAACCGCTGCAGACTTTCGGCTATAAACAATTACTCCATTTGATTCAAACGGAGCTTGACTTGCAATACCCAAACTAATCTAAGGAGAAAGCACGATAATTGACACAGCAAGGGCGGCCCTAACGGTCGCCCTTTTTTTCAAAAACACCAGCAAGAGGTTGACTCAGCTCCACCCTGTCTATTGAAACGTCAGTGCTTCGGTTCACGACACCAGCGATCACACCGACAAGGCAGCACATTTATCGTTACTATTCCGCTGAAAGCAAATTCATAGAGCGACAGCTCGGCGATTCTGTATACCTGAGAATACTTAAGGAGTAGTCACGTTTCTCTCGCCGAAATGACAGTCCCAGCCCTAAAAATTTCCAGACAATCCGACCATCAAATTGTCAGAAGAGAACCCCATGCCCGGACGAACGGAGGAGTATTCGTCAAGACCCAGAAAGGCATTATTGAAAAACTCACTGATAAAATAGCCTAATGCAATACCCGCAAGGACATCGGAAGGGTAATGCTTGAATGCTTCAATGCGCACCCATCCATTGACAGCGGTCAAAGCACCGAGGCCAACTCCCGCCGCGAGTTTTTCTGCCTCTGAAAGAGCAAGTGTCTCCAGGTTGTGGTAAGCGAATGTGGCCAAAGAAGCCGCTGAAGTGGCATGTCCGGAAGGGAAACTATGGTCATTATTGGTCCATCGGTCAGGACGGGGTCTGCTGGTTGCGCTCTTGAGCCCCTCGGTAATTCCCTGGGCAGTCAACATGGCGGCACCTTGAACCATGACTCCTCTGGCCTTACTTGTCAGCCAAGGCCCTACATCTTTTCCTCCCGGGGCAGCAAGCACGGTAATTCCCCATATAGCTGCAGTCGTGTCGTGAAGAGAGATGCTCTTCGCTCTTGCGTTCGCGTTCGACCCAAAGATCGGATGATGCTCGATCGCCCAATCAGAAACGTCCTGGTCCCAGTTGGCCAGACGAAACAGAGCGGCTCCCGCTAACGGTGCCCACGTTTGAGGAGCAAGCACTGCTTCGCGAGCAGCCACCCCGACCCGGTTCCAGCCGGGGCGCAAAGTGGCGCCTTCCCCCCACCGCCGACCATCAGGCAGTGTGCCACAGCCTGCCAGAACAACCAGAATGATTATCCACAGGATGAAACAATCTTTCGGTGGCATGGGCATGACCTCTGATAGAGAAACAGATCTGCGCTCAATCCACGTACGGATTAACTTTGTGGTTCAATGAATCTAATTGGTTCCCCGGCTTTTCAGATCAACACGTTTCTTGAGTTCAAGTGAAATTTACCATAAAAGTTGAACCTTCTCTAAAGAACGACTTTCCCCTATTTGAACTATCCGATGTAAAAGGATCAACCTGACAGGAAAAGAATGGCCTGCCCGATATTTCGAGCAGGCCATTCTTTTCCTTAATTTGCTAAAAAGCGGCAGAGAACTGAGCCTTGAATTCTCGAGAAGGGATCGGCTACCCGCTCTGGTATCAGCGGATAACGGCCACATGTCCTAGCCGCCAAAATAATCCGACCGGTACATCATCGCCAGGCGTCCCCGGCTGGTCAGACAATCCCCGCAGATATCTCCGGCATCGCCATATTCCTCTACGGCCATGATCAGTCCGGCCTGCTGGGCCGGTTCGTCGAATGGCTGCTGGGGATCAAATTCCTTACGGCAGAAGCGGCAGGCTTTCAGCTGCATTTCTCTTGCACCAGATCAGCCAGGGCCTGCAGAAAATCGCCGTTGTCATTGAGCGACGGGGCCCGGCGGAAGTTGCTGATTCCACTCTCCAGGGCCAGGTCACGATACTCAACGTCGATCTCTTCAAGGGTTTCGATGTGATCGGAGACGAAGGAGATCGGCACCATCAGGAGAGACCTGCAGCCCTCCTTAGCCAGCTTGGCGATCATCTCCTCGGTGCCCGGCTCCATCCACTTGACCGGGCCGCTGCGGCTCTGAAAGGCGACCTCCCAGGGGTAGTCGCCGACCCGCTGCATCACCCCCTCGACGGTCGCCATGACATGCTCCTGATAGGGATCGCCGCGATCGATAAACTTCTGCGGCAGGGCATGAGCGGAGAACAAAATCCTCAGCGTCTGATCTTCAGCCCCCGCAGCCAGTCCTTCACGGATCCGGTTGGCCAGCGCATCCAGATAGGCAGGCCAGTCGTACCAGTCCTCGATCACCTGATAGTCCAGCCCTGGGTAGACCTTCGCCGCCGCCCGTTTGAAGTCGTTGACGCTGCTGCCGGTTGTTGCCCCCGTGTAGTGCGGATACATGGAAAGGACCACCGCACGCTCGATTCCGGCCTGTCTGATTTCCTCCAGGACCGTTTCGGCAAAAGGGTGCCAGTAACGCATGATGACATAGGGTCGGACATCTTTAAGCCGCCCGGCGATACCCGCCGCCTGCTTCTGCGTCCATTCGAGCAGAGGAGATTTTCCGCCGATGGTGCGATAGTTCTCTCTGACCCGCTTGGCGCGGAAGTGGGAGATCAGCCTGGCGAACGGTTTCTGCAGCAGGGCGCCGGCCGGCAGCTGGATCAGCTCGCGGTCGGAGAACAGGTTGTAGAGAAAGGGCTCGACAGCCTCCAGGGAATCGGGGCCGCCCATGTTGAGCAGGATCAGTGCGGTGGATTTGCTGTCTGTGGTCATAAGGTCAATCCCTGCCACAGGGACGCAGGGGCACAGAGAAACCCGAATTGCTTTTCTCCGTGTTCTCTGTGCCCCTGCGGTTGCTTTGAATGATCCAGTTTATTTTTGGCTTAACCGGTGCACGCACTCAACCATATGAATCGCATTCTCCGGCGGTACCGTTGGCAGGATACCGTGCCCCAGATTGAAGATGAAGCCGGGCCGGTCGGCGTTCTCGTCGAGGATCCGCTGAACTTCCTTCTCAATGTAATCCTTCGGGGCGTAGAGCACAGTCGGATCGAGGTTCCCCTGAACGGCGATATCGGGGCCGAGGATGTCGCGCGCCTTGCCCAGGTTGATATGCCAGTCGAGTCCGAGCACGTCGGCACCCGCCTCCTTCACCAGCTCAAGCATGCCGCCGCCGCCCTTGACGAAATAGATGATCGGAATTCCGTCACGGTTGAGTCCGTCGATCAGGGTTTTGACATAGGGCAGGATATAGCGTTCGAAATCGTGCGGGGCCAGCAGTCCCCCCCAGGTGTCGAAGATCTGGATCGCCTGGGCACCAGCTTCGATCTGCATGTTGAGGTAACGCCGATCCATCTCGGTGACCTTCTTCATCAGCGCATCGTAGAGCGGGAAGTCGGAATACATCATCTGCTTGAGGGTGGCAAAATCCTTGCTGCCCTTCCCCTCGACCATGTAGCAGGCCAGGGTGAAGGGTGCTCCGCCGAAACCGATCAGCGGAACGCGACCTTCGAACGCCACGCGCAGCCGCTTGATGATTTCCGGCACATAGGAGACCGCCTCGGCCATATTCTCAGGCACGATCAGGGCATCGACGTCGGCGGCGGTGCGGATCGGGCTTTCGAAAACCGGACCGGGGACAAAATCGAGCTTCATTCCCATCGGCTCGACAGGGGTCAGGATATCGGAGAAGAGAATCGCCGCATCCGCATCGAGGATATCGATCGGCTGGATGGTCACCTCCGCCGCGCGGGCCGGGTCTTTGCACAGATCGAGAAAGGTGCCGCCGCCTTTGGCGCGGACGTCCTTGTAACACTGCAGGTAACGGCCAGCCTGGCGCATCAGCCAGACGGGAACGCGATCAACGGGCTGACACCAGCAGGCCTTGAGAAAATTGTATTCGGTGGGCATGTTCTTAATGACTCCTGTGTTATGTGAATTGAAAGGTTAGCGCTTCTATTTCGGGGCGTTCTCAGCCGCTTCCTGCTGCATCCGCTTGAGCGTCCGCTGCGGGATGTAGTTGCAGAACGGCTCTTCGGCCATGTAATCACCATAGACGGCATCCGCCCGGGCCCGGCAACCACCGCAGACGTTGATGAATTCGCACTCGCCGCACTTGCCGCCGTACTTCTTGAAGTCACGCAGATCGTTGAAGGTCTTGGAGTTAAACCAGAGATCCCGGAACGACACCTGCTTGACGTTCCCCACCGAGGAGTGAAAATAGGAACAGGGCTTGAGATTGCCGAAGCAGTCGATCAGGCAGATGGTCTGCGCGGCAATGCAGCCCTTGCCGCCGCCGGTGGAAAAGGTCAGTGAACGCCGCTTGAAATCAACCCCTTCCGTCTTCGCCATCTGCGGCACGATCCGGTAGTAGTGCGGCGCGCAGGTGGGGCGCATGAGGATCTCGTCCTCGTTCTTCTCCTGCTCGTAGTGCCAGGCGAGGATCTCCTCGTAATCCTCCTTGCTGACCAGCTCGTCCATGATCTCTTCGCCGCGACCGGTGGGGACGATCATGAACATATACCAGGCGGTGGCGCCGATACTCTTGGCCACCTTGAAACAGTCACCGATGTCATGCTGGTTCCGCTTGGTAAAGGAAGAGTTGACCAGAAACTTGATTCCGTTACGCTTGAGGATTTCGGCCCCGCGGAGGGTCCCCTCGTAGGCTCCCGGGCAGGCGCGGAAATCATCATGGATTTCCGCTGTGGACCCATCCAGCGACAGGGAGACCATCTTGATGTCCGCCTCGATCATCTGCTTGCAGACATCGTCAGTGATCAGTGTGCCATTGGTGGCCATGCACATGCGCAGGCCCTTGTCGGTCCCGTAACGGGCGATCTCAAATATATCGTCACGCATCAGCGGCTCACCACCGGAGAGGACCATGACCGGCTGCGACACCTCGCAGATATCGTCAATCATCTTTTTCGCTTCGGCGGTGGTGAAGTCGCCCTTGGCCGCTTCCATATCGGAAGAACAGCGGCAATGCACGCACTGCAGATTGCATCGCTGGGTGCTTTCCCAGGCGATCCATTTGGGAATATATTTTTCCTGATCCGAACTCATGTCTTCTCCTTCACACGCTTGCAGCAGGAAAGTCTGCCACAAGCTGGTTATCGTACACTATTTTGGATATAAAATTCAAGAATTGTTGAGGGTTTCGCTCTGAATTGGAGATAATGACATCAGCGTTAACTTGCGAGGAAGTGATGCCGGCCCGAAATCAGCACCCCGGTTCAGAAACGATGCCGCCAGGCGGCATGAAATGCCACGTCCGGAGCCGTCTCGGAAGAGAGGTCCTCGACAACCGCCAGCTCAAGTTCATCCGCTTTGCCGAAAATGAGCGTCCCCCCGGTGGCCAGCTGCACGGATGCCGAGTCGACCCCCCGCAGATGGCTCCGGTCATAAAAGGAACTGTGAAAATCCGCCTGCATCTGCAACCGCACCCGCTGCCAGGGCTGCAGAGCGAAACCCAGGCCGCCAAAGCCGACCAGTGATCTCTGCTGACCTCCCAGTACGTCCCCGTCTCCCAGGAGCAGGACCCCGAGCGAACCAAGCAGGGTAAGGCGCCCCCATGAGACCGGCCGCTGACTCCCGGCCGACAGCCAGAGAGCCACATCCAATCCGCCGCTCCCGGTCAGTTTTTCGCTCTCCCCGGTCGGCAGTTTGAGGCTCCCGTGCAGGGCGATCGCCGTCGATCCAGGTCCGGAGTCCTCCTGCACCTGCCAGGCCGCGTTCAAGCGCAGATCGCCGAGGCCTTGCGAGCTTTGCGTCAGGGCAAGGTCCGGCCTGTCACTCCGATCGTAAAAGAAAAGAAGCTGGTTGTCGGGAACGTTTTCCCGACCTGCGGTCGGCAGGTTGAAGACATCGTGCCAGGCGTCGATGAAGGAGTCCAGATGACCGGAGGTGTGAAGCAGATAAGGAAGCTCCAGTCCTATCTCCAGCCGGTCACCATACCCGTAGGCAAAACTCAGCGCATAGCGGTAACTTTCACCGTCGAGCAGCAGTACTTCGGGGCCGCTTTGCTGGCGGATGAAATGACTGGCCACATCAACGCTGAATAACGACTCCAACTGCCCGTCAGGCAGCAGCGACGCCCTGCCCATGCCGGGCAGCCCATGAATCTGCACCAGAGGAGACTGGTTCGATACCGACAACGGACTGGCCAGACCAGCATAGGCCCCGGACGGGAACCAGAGCAGCAGGCTGAAGACTGACAAGCGAAACACTGCCAGCCGGGTACGGTCAGAAATATTGCTGAAAAAAGAGAACGCCACGGATCCGCCTCTGGAGTGGACACCGTTCCAGTGAAAACGGCTGTTATGCTATTCCGCTATGGTGCTATGGAGCCCTGCCGATGGCAAGCCTTTCCTGCGATGAAAAAAAGGGGCCCGCGCGGGCCCCTTTTGTCGATTTCGATTCCCCGTTGAAGATCCTTATTGAGGAAAAAGCTCGTCAAAGATTTCCTGCACCGTGGTAATCCGGTCCGCTTTCCAGGCATTGGTCCCGCAGAAGATAAGGCCGGTCTCCACATCCCCCTTCTGGGCGCGGTCCAGCGCGTGGACGATGCAGAAACGATCCTGCTTCTCCTTGTAGGCGCACTTCTTCAGGCAACCGGAGGGACAGCGCAGGCCAAGGTCGACATCCCGCTGACGGATATGTTCGATGTTCTTCTTCAGCGCCCGACCCGGCAGGCCGGCGGGGCTCATAATCAGCCCGATATCTTCCTGCTTGCAGTTGAGATAGGCCTCCTTGAACAGTTCGCTGGCGTCGCATTCTTCGGTACAGACAAAGCGGCTCGCCATCTGCACCCCGTCAGCCCCCTGTTCCAGAGCGTTGAGCAGATCCTGGCGACTCCAGATGCCCCCGGCAGCAATCACCGGAATATCCAGTGACCACTGGTCACGGAAATACGCCTTGACCCCCCGTACCGTTGCGTACTGGTCGTAGTCTCCGGAACCGATATTTTCAAGCTTTTCCCCCAGGTGCCCCCCTGCCGTGTCCGGATCCTCAACGACCACCGCGTCCGGCAAACGATTGAAACCCTTGTGCCATTTGCGGGCGATCAGCTGGGCCGCCTTGACCGAGGAAACGATCGGCACCAGTGCAACCTCGGGATAGTCGGAGGTCAGGCCGGGGAGGCCGAGGGGCAGACCCGCCCCACTGATGATCAGCTTGGCCCCGCCTTCGCAGGCGGCACGAACGCTGTCGTCATAGTTACTCACCGCGACCATGCAGTTGACCCCGATCACTCCGTTGGGCGCAATCTCATAGGCTTTGCGCAACTCATCCTGCAGCGCGTTGTAATCCGCCCTGAAATAATTCTTGCCGTCATAATAAGAGCTGTTCAATGCCAGCCCGGCGGCGGCAACAATTCCTATCCCGCCACTCTTCGCAACATGGCCGGCCAGCCGTGCCCCGGAGACACGAACTCCCATCCCCCCCTGAATAACCGGGTAGGGAACCCGATGTTGACCGATTTTCAATTCTGGAACCATAAAAAGTTCTCCTGTCAGATTGATCCGCTGCCCCGAAAGGATGATCCGGAACTCAACAAGCAAGTGATATTAGCAGCTTCCAAAACAAACCAATGTAATAGTTATGTAAAAGCCACTTGTCCACTTCAGGCTTGAGTGTTAAGAAAGAGGGATGAACCTCTTCAAGCGCATCTTCCACCCGCTGATCGCCTTTATCGGCATTCAGCTGCTCTGGCTTTTCCTGCTGATCTCCTGGATCTACTGGTTTCTGGGACGCCATCAGCAACTCAAGGAACTGGCCAGTCGCTACCAGACGGAACACCTGGCCCAGCCGACCGACTGGCTGATTCTGACGGAGGGGATCGTCCTGCTGGTGGCAATCCTGGTCGGAGTCTACGTGATCTTCCTCTACTGGCGGCGCCAGGCATCACTCAACCGGGCCCAGAGCAAATTCATCTCCCAGGTGTCCCACGAACTCAAATCCCCCCTGGCATCGATTCAGCTCCATCTGGAAACCATCGAAATGCGCAATCCCGGACCGGATCAGCTGCAGCGTTTTGTCCGACTGATGCAGGAGGATACCGACCGCCTGAACGGCCTGATCACCAACCTGCTGACCGCCGGCCGACTGGAGCACAAGGAGGCCAGGCTGGCCCTGCAGGAGGACAACCTGTCGCGGATGATCACCGACTACCTGCTCGAGAAGAAAAGAACCTTCCCCGACGACGGCAGCCTCACCTGGGAGATCGAACCAGACCTGCTGGCGCGGTTCGACAGGGAACTGCTGGAGATCGTCCTGCGCAACCTGCTGGAGAACGCCATTCTTTATGCCGATGGACCACCCCGGGTCGATATCCGCCTGCGCCGGGAAGGCGAAAAAGCCCAGCTGACTTTTTCCGACCAGGGACAGGGAATCGACCCGCGCTACCGGAAAAAAGTCTTTCGCATGTTCTACCGGATCCGGCGCAGCGGGAAAACCATCCGCGGCAGCGGCATCGGCCTGTTTATCGTGCGCAGCATCATTCGCCGGCATGGCGGTGATATCTGGCTTGACAGCCGGGGAACCGGCCAGGGAACGACCTTTTACATCACCCTCCCGCTGAACGGAAGGAGAAGACAACAACATGAAACCCTGCTATCCGGTCCTGCTGGTCGAGGATGAGCCACATATTGCCGAAGGGCTGATCTTCAACCTGCGGGCAGAAGGCTACCAGGTCACCCATGTCGAGAATGGCGAAGCCGCCCTGGAACACCTCGCTGCGCACAACTGCGCGCTGATTGTCCTTGACCTGATGCTGCCGGGGATGAACGGCCTGCAAGTCTGCCGACGGCTGCGCGAAGCAGGAAACCAGGTGCCGATCCTGATGTTGACGGCGCGCAGCGAAGAGCAAGACCGCATTGCCGGGCTCAGCGAGGGCGCCGACGACTACCTGACCAAACCGTTCAGCCTCAAGGAGTTCCTGCTGAGAGTCGGCGGCATGCTGAGACGCTCCAACTGGCAACCACGGGCCGACAGCCTTCCGGACACCTACATCTTCGGCAGCAACCGGATCAAGCTGGCGGACAACCGGGCAGCTACTCCCAGAGGAGAGCTGGAGCTGACCCAGCTGGAGCTTCGCATGCTGCTGATTTTTTTCCGCAGAGAAGGGCAGATCCTGTCCCGGGGCGAACTGCTCGAATCGGTCTGGGGCATGGCCCCGGACACCGAAACCCGCACCCTCGACAACTTCATTGTCAGGCTGCGCAAGTATTTCGAGAAAGACCCCTCCAGGCCGGAACATTTCCTGACCATCCGTGGCAGGGGTTACAAGTTCATTCGCAAACCGTAAGGCCGCATCCGAACGGACGGCCTGCACACCCGGCCAACCGTTGATCCTGATGGCCCGATCCTTCCGGTGCTCTCTATCCTGCATCAAACTAACATTTTGCGGGCTGCCGCTTTCTGCTATGATGCGGTTTTGTTCTGCGACATGATAACCTGCCCTCTTCCCAAAACTGTTCTGCTGCCCCGCTGACGCTAGCACAAAGCAGGCCGGCAAGGAGTATGACATGCCCCGAAATTTGTTCGCGCCGCTCATCGTGAGCCTGGCCTTGACTCTCGTTTTGTCCTTTCAGGCATCGTCCGCCGAGACGACCGGAAAAGCCCAGGGCCCACCACCGATGCTGGTTTCAGTCGACGCCATTGAGCAGGGGACGGCTCAGCCGCTGGTGGAGCTGGTCGGCACGGTCCACTACGTCCGCACCGCCCGCGTTGCTGGTGAGATAGCCGGAATTGTCGAACGGACCATGTTCGAGGAGGGACAAAGGGTCAAGGAGGGCGCCCCCCTGCTGCAACTGAATACAGAGTTGCTGGAGACATCTCTTACGGGGACCCGCGCGGCGTACCAACAGCTCCTGATCGAACTGGAGAAAGCCCGCAAAGATCTGCAGCGCATTAATGTTCTGTTCCAGGAGGACTCGGTCGCCGAGGTTGTCTATGATGAGAACCACTACCGGGTCCTCGGCCTGGAGAAACAGGCAGAGTCCCTCAAGGCAACCCTGGACCGGTTGTTGCTGGAACGGCGGAAAACAACCATCCTCGCCCCGTTCGGCGGGCTGGTGCTGGACAAGGCCGTGGAACGGGGGGAGTGGGTGGCGGCTGGTGGTCAGGTTGCCCTGCTCGCCGACGACAGCGAAATTGAGATCAGCGTTGACATCCCCTACAGCCTGCTGAGCCTCCTGAAAGAAGGGCAGCAGATCGAGATCCGCAGCGGCAACCGGCAATTCCCGGGGTACTTTTCCCATTTCGTCCCCCAGGGCGACATTGCCACCCGCACCTTCTCGGTGAAAATCCGCCTGAAAAATGAAACCGGGCTGGTTGCGGGCATGGAGGCGCGGGCTCAACTCCCCGCCGGGGCAGAGATAACCGGCCTGCTGGTACCGCGTGATGCACTGATCAGACAGTCCGGCAGGGATCTCCTGTTCCTCGTCGAGGAAGGAACCGCCAAGATGATCCCGGTCACCATCCTCGGGTACCGGGGGCTGCAGGTGGCAGTTGACGGCGAAGGACTGACCGCCGGACAACAGGTAGTGGTCAAGGGCAACGAAAGAATTCGCGACGGACAGGTAGTCAGACTCAACTGAACACAACGGCTGCCGGGCCATTCGCCAAGCACAACCCGGCACCGGCAAAAAGGGAACCGCATTGGATATCATCCGTTTTTCCATCCTCAAACCGGTCACCATCCTGGCCGGCATCGTCATGCTCCTGATGTTCGGCCTGATCAGCCTGGACCGGCTGCCCTATCAGCTCAGCCCGACGGTTATCGAGCCTGAAATCCAGGTCAAAACCACCTGGCGCGGGGCAACCCCGTACGAAATCGAACGGGAGATTATTGAAGAGCAGGAGAACACCCTCAAGGGCCTGCCTGATCTGATAGAAATGGAGAGCGAAGCCCGCAACGGTGCGGGCAGCGTCACCCTGCGTTTTAAAGTCGGCACCGGGGTTGAGGAAGCCCTGCTGCGGGTCTCCAACAAGATCAACGAGGTGCCGTCCTACCCGGCCGGCGTTGACAATCCGGTGGTCAACGCCTCGGGAGCAACCGCGTCGCCGGTGATCTGGATGATTCTTAAAACCCGCGACGGAAACCAGAACCCGGTTCAGAGCTACAAGACCTTTTTCGAGGACGAGATTCGTCAGCACCTGGAGCGGGTCAAGGGTGTCTCCGAACTGTTTGTCGGCAGCGGCACCGAAGCGGAGATGCATATCATCATCCGCGCGGAAAAACTGGCCGCCTACCAGTTGACCACCAATGATGTCATTGCCGCAATCCAGGGGGAGAACATCAATATCTCCGCAGGGACCCTCGGGGTCGGCCGCCGGGATTTCCGGATCCGCACCACCGGCGAGTTCAAAACTCCCGAGGATATCCGTCAGGTCGTACTGCGGTCCACCGGCCAGCAGCGGATACTGCTCGGCGATCTGGCCGAAGTCCGTGCCGGCTTCGCCAAAAAAACCTCCGTCGTCCTGCATAACGGGGTCCCCGGCATCGCCATCGGCGTACGTCCGGAAGCCGGCACCAACATTCTTGAGATGACCAACCTGGTCGAGGAACAGTATCTCTGGCTGAACCAAACCAAGCTGGCCGAGCAGGAGTTGTACCTGGACTGGGTTTACGACCAGCGCTTTTACATCAACGGCGCCATCGACCAGATCAAGCAGAACATTCTCTATGGCGGCATTCTCGCGGTCTGCGTTCTGCTGCTGTTTCTGCGCAGCCTGCGATCGACAATTGTCGTTGCCACGGCGATTCCGATCAGTGTCATCGGCACCTTTATCTTTCTCGACCTGCTGGGGCGGAACCTGAATGTCGTCAGCCTCGCCGGAATCGCCTTCGCCGTCGGCATGCTGGTCGACAACGCCATTGTCGTCATAGAAAATATCGACCGGCACCGCCTGATGGGGAAAAAGGCTTTTCCTGCGGCACTGGACGGCGCCAAGGAGGTCTGGGGCGCAGTGCTCGCCTCTACCATTACCACTGTCGCAGTCTTCCTGCCGGTGGTCTTTATTCAGGAGGAAGCGGGACAGCTGTTCCGCGACATCGCTATCGCCGTGGTGGCGGCCGTCAGCCTGAGCCTGTTTGTGTCGGTCTCGGTGATCCCGATGTTCTCCTATCGGCTTTTCCGCATGAAGGAAGGCAAGGTAGAGAAGCAGTTCCCGCTGCTCGACAGAATCGGCCAGCGCATCGCCGCCATCCTGATGGCGATGGTCGGACTGGCAATCCGTAACGGGTTGACCCGTCTTGCCACCCTGAGCCTGCTGATCGGCTTTGCCTTCGCCTGTGTCTATCTGCTGACCCCGAAGATGGAGTACCTGCCTCAGGGCAACCGCAATCTGGTTCTCAATATCCTGGTCCCTCCGCCGGGCCTGTCAACCGCCGAACGGGTCGAAATCGGTGAGCGCTTTCACGCCATGGCTGCGCCCCACATCGGCGCAGATGTCGATGGCGTCCCCTCGATCCGCAACATGTTCTATGTCGGCGCCGAAGGGTTCATGATCGCCGGCGCGATCAGCGATCACTGGGACCGGGCCGGCGACCTGCTCCCCTTCTTCACCCGGCTGATCTACAGTATTCCGGGAATGTACGGAGTCAGTCTGCAGCCCGGAGTCTTTGAATCCGGGATCGGTGAAGGCCGGGCGATCAAACTGAACATCAGCGGCAACGACCTGAATCGGATCGTCAACGCGGCCGGGACCATGTTCGGCATGCTCCGCGGCCAGTTGCAGGGGAGCCAGATCCGCCCGGTGCCTTCGATCGAACTGACCTACCCGGAGGCACGGATTATTCCGAACCGTGACCGGCTCAAAGCGAACGGCATGACCAGCCGCGACCTGGGCCTGGCCCTTGACGTCCTGATGGACGGTCAGGTGATCGGCGACTACAAGCAGGAAGGCAGAAAGAAGGTCGACCTGGTGCTGAAGGCCGCCGACCAGGAATTTCAGACCCCGCAGGACCTTTTCCAGGCCACCCTGGCGACCCCGCAGGGCAAGCTGGTGCCGGTCTCCTCTCTGGCCAGCCTGGAGCAGACGACCGGAATGGCCCTGATCCGCCACCTGGAACGGTCCCGAACCGTGACCCTGCAGATCACCCCGCCACAGTCGATGCCGCTGCAGACCGCAATGGAGATCATTGAGCAGCAGACCATCCCCGAGGTCAGGCAGATGGGGCTGCTCGAAGGGCTGCAGGTTGAAATGAGCGGGGCAGCGGACAAGCTGGTGGAGACCCGCGAGGTGCTGCAGTGGGATTTTCTGCTGGCGGTGCTGATTGCCTACCTGCTGATGGCGTCCCTGTTCGGCAACTTCATCTACCCACTGATCATCATGCTTACCGTGCCGCTGGCCGGCGCCGGCGGCTTTATCGGGCTGAAGCTGCTGAACATTTTCATCACAGCGCAACCGATGGACGTTCTGACAATGCTCGGGTTCGTCATTCTGATCGGCATCGTGGTCAACAATGCGATCCTGATCGTC
Organism: Desulfuromonadales bacterium; assembly: GCA_032251255.1. Lineage (GTDB taxonomy): Bacteria > Desulfobacterota > Desulfuromonadia > Desulfuromonadales > Geopsychrobacteraceae > BM509. Next base: position 95,442 of record JAVVDY010000001.1, on the reverse strand, counting down.
CATCAGGCGCTGAACAATTTTCACGACGGTGGCATGAGCCACAGGGATGCGGTGCTTGAGTCCGTGCGCAGCCGCCTGCGGCCGATCTACATGAGCGCCACCACCAGCATCTGCGGCATGCTGCCGCTGGTACTGATTCCCGGCGCAGGTTCCGAACTCTACCGTGGCCTTGGCAGCGTTATTCTCGGCGGCCTGGCGGTCTCGACAATTTTCACCATCTTTGTCATCCCGGCGATTCTTATCTTTGTGATCCGCATCGAAAAGCGCAAACCGGAACAGGAGGCGAACCGATGAAGAAGCTGCTGCTACTGATCGTTCTTGCAGCCCTGGGGATGACTCCGGACGCCATGGCCCTGGACATGCGGGAAGTCGTTGAGCTGACCCTGAACAACCATCAGCGGATTGCCCAGTTTCAGGCGGCCGAAGAAGAGACTGTCAGCGGAATCGATTCCGCTCGGGCGGCATTCTACCCCCGCCTTGATCTCAATTACGCGTACACGAAAAGAAACAACCCGCCGGTGAAGGAAGAAGAGGAATTCTCCGCTTTCGCCATCAACGCGTCCTATAACCTGTTTAACGGCCTGGCTGATCTCAACGGGGTCAGAGCCGCCGAAGCCCGTTCGGCAGCGGCCGGCTATCAGCTCAAGGCGGTGCTTGCCGACCTGGTGCTGGAGGCCAGACAGTCATATATCGAACGACTTCGCGCCGGCCGGACCGTCGAGACCAGCCGTGAAAGTGTCGCTCTTCTGGAAAGACAATACCGAGACAGCAGACTCTACTTCCAGCAGGGACTGATCGCCCGCAACGATCTGCTCCGGGTCGAAGTTGAGCTGTCCTCGGCCCGGCAGGATTTGCTGCAGGCCAAAGGTGATCTGCGCATCGCCGCGCGCCGCCTCGAACGTTTAACCGGCACACCGATCGACGATGAACAAGAACTTGAAGATTTTTCTCAACTCCCCCACCCCGAAGAGCCCGACGCTGAGACCCTGCGCCGGCAGCTGCTGAACCAACGCAGCGAGCTTCATTTCCTGGAACAACTGGTGGACGCGGCAGGCTATGACCGATCCACAGTCCGGGGGGACTATCTTCCCAGCGTCGACCTGACCCTCGCGCATGAGGAGTACGGTGACTCGCTGTCGCCAGTCAGTGGTGACTTCGATCATGACCAGAAGGTCCTGCTGACCGCCAGCTGGACCCTGTTCAACGGATTTGCCACCCGTCAGGCAAGCGCCGCTGCCGACTCCAGAAAACGACGACTTGCTGCCGAACTGCGAGACATCCATGCAGAGTTGTGGTTACAATTACAGACGGCCCTGACAGACCTGGAGATAGCCCGGGGAAAGCAACGGGAAGCACAGACCGGCGTCGCTCAAGCCGAAGAGAATTACCGCGTCACCGAAAACCGTTACCGGCAACAGCAGGCGACAACCTTTGACCTGCTTGACGCCCGGTTCCTGTTGACCCGTGCGCGCAATCAGGAGGTCAACGCCCGCTACGACCTGCACAATAAAGCGGCGGTTCTGGATCGGGTCCTGGAGCGCGGCACACCTCACTGAAGTTTTTTGTTATTATCTCAACCATGGAGAAACAACCATGAATTACGGCATCAACCGCGAGCGGGCCCTGGAACTGCTCGGCAAACACCTTTCCAACCCAAACATGGTCAAACACTGCCTGGCCAGTGAAGCGGTGATGCGTGGGCTGGCCAGACATTTTGACGAAGATGAAGAACTGTGGGGGCTGACCGGGCTGCTGCACGATCTTGACGCGGAAGCGACTGCAGACGACCTCGCCATTCATACCCACCAGACGGTGGCCATTCTGAGACAGGAAGGGGTCGCCGAGGAAATCATTGATGCGATCCGCATGCATAACGAAGCCGCGCACAACGACAAACGCAGCCAACGGTTCCATCATGCCCTGGCCGCCGGGGAGACCATCACCGGGTTGATTACAGCCACCGCACTGGTCTACCCGGACAAAAAACTCTCAAGCGTCAAAGCGAAATCGGTGCGCAAGCGGATCAAAGAAAAAGCCTTCGCCGCCGGCGCCAACCGGGACATCATCAAGGAATGTGAACTGATCGGTCTGCCGATCGCCGACTTCTGCGATCTCTGCGTCGAAGCCATGCAGGGCATAGCTGACGATCTCGGCCTGTAAGGACGCCTATGAACCGGAACGATCTCATCTCTCTGCTGCAGGCCGTCCAGGACGGCCGGACCTCGATCGACGAGGGCGTCGCCAGATTGTCACAACTCCCCTTTGAGGATGTCGGTGTGGCCCTCATCGACCATCACCGCGCCCTGCGCCAGGGCGTGCCGGAAATAGTGCTGGGGGAGAGCAAAAGCCTTGATCAGTTGCAAACCATCCTCAGGGCCATGGCGGCCAAAGGTGGCAATATTCTCGTCACTCGCCTCAGCTCGGAAAAAGCAGCCCCGCTCCGCGAAGAGTTCCCCCAGGCGGACTATGACAGGGACGCCCGCACCCTGACCCTGATCCAGCGTCAGATTGAAGAAAACGGCAAAGGGACGGTGCTGGTCGTCTGTGCCGGGACGTCCGACATTCCGGTCGCCCGGGAGGCGGTCATCACCGCGCGAATGCTCGGCAACCGGGTCGAGGAACTGGTCGATGTCGGGGTTGCCGGGATTCATCGCCTGCTGGCCCAGGGGGACAAGCTCCGCGACGCCAAGGTCATTATCGTTGTCGCCGGGATGGAGGGAGCGCTCCCTTCGGTGATCGGCGGGCTGGTCCCGGTTCCGGTCATCGCAGTCCCCACTTCGGTGGGCTATGGTGCAGCTTTCGGCGGCATCGCCGCCCTGCTCGGCATGCTCAATTCCTGCGCCAGCGGCGTCACGGTGGTAAACATCGACAACGGCTTCGGTGCCGCCTTCGCGGCGAACCGGATCAACCTGACAGGAGCTTCATAAACAGGATGAAAACCCTCTACCTTGACTGTTTTTCCGGCATCTCCGGCGACATGTTTCTCGGCCTGCTGCTCGATCTCGGCGTCGAACAGCAGCAGCTGGAAACCGAACTGGCCGGGCTGAACCTCTCGGGGTACAGCCTGGAGGTCACCCGAGAGCAACGACATGGCATCGAAGGGTGCCGGGTTCTGGTCCATTGCCTGGAGCAAAGCCACCATCGCCGCTGGAGAGAGATTGACCGGATGCTGGAGCAGTCCGCTCTGCACTCCGCTCCCAAAGCACTGGCCCGACGGCTGTTTCACCGCCTCGGTGAAGCGGAGAGCAAGGTCCACGGTATCCCGCTGGATGACGTCCATTTCCACGAAGTCGGGGCTCTCGATGCCATTGTCGATCTGGTCGGCGCGGCCATCGGCCTGCACCTGCTCGCTCCCGACCAGGTGCTCTGCTCGCCGCTGCCGCTCTCCCGTGGCATCAGCCAGGCGGCCCATGGCGCATTGCCGCTGCCCGCTCCGGCGACCCTTGAACTGCTGCGCGGGTTTCCGATCTGCGACAGCGGTATCGACAGGGAGCTGGTCACGCCCACCGGTGCTGCGATCGCGGCCGAGATCGCAACCTGCAGTCCGCTGGCTTCGCTGCGCGTCGAACAGATCGGCTACGGCGTCGGCGGCTGGCAACTGGAGGATCGACCGAACCTGCTGCGCGGCATCCTCGGTTCGACGGAACTCGCCAGCCTGGAGCGGGACCAGGTTCAGGTCCTTGAGACCCACATTGACGACACGTCTCCCGAGCTGATGGGGGAACTCCTCGAGCGATTACTGGATGCCGGAGCCCTGGATGTCGGCTTTACCCCGCTGCAGATGAAAAAAAACCGGCCCGGCGTTCGTCTCACCCTGGTCTGCGAACCGGATCTGGAAGCCAAGCTGGCGCGCATGGTGTTGCGTGAAAGCAGCGCTATCGGCATCCGCAGCTACCGCACCGGTCGCTTCAAGCTCCACCGACAGCCGGGCCAGGTCACGACACCGCTGGGCGGGGCAGCGGTCAAGCTGCTCTATGACGGCGAGGAACTGCTGCGCATCACCCCTGAGTTCAGCGACTGCCGAACACTGAGCAGGGCCACCGGAACCCCGCTGCCGGAAGTCTATCGGCTGGTGGAACAAGCCGCCCGGGAGCAGCTTGACCGGACTGAAAAGAACGGGTCCGGGTCATGACCCGGAAGCATGAGCCAGCGGGAGGGCCTCTACGGACCCTGGTTCTGGCCCTCGCCAGCAACGGCGGTCTCGGTTATGCGCCGTTCGCCCCCGGGACCGTCGGAACGCTGGCCGGAATCCCCTGCTTTTATCTGCTCAGCCTTGTCCCCTGGCCGCTGGCGCTGCTGACCCTTGCCGCGCTGCTGATGCTCTCGTTCTGGGCGGCTGATCTCGCCGGCCGCATCTACGGGGTCGTCGATGATCGCCGGATTGTCATTGATGAACTGGTCGGCTATCTGGTAACAGTCTTTGCCCTCCCCTTTTCCTGGCAGGCGGCACTGCTCGGTTTCTTCTGGTTCCGCCTGTTCGATATCACCAAGCCCCCACCGGCCAGCTGGTTTGACAGAAAAATGAAGAATGGGGCCGGAGTTGTCCTTGATGATATCATGGCAGGAATTTACGCTGCGGTCGCGCTGCGCCTCAGCCTTTACCTGATCGGCTGAACACGCTGGCGAGCCGATAAACCTTCTGCAGGGAACGACGATGACATCTCCCGACATTGCCGTACTGACCACCGGCAGCGAATTGCTCAACGGCGACCTGACCGACACCAACACCGGGACCATCGGCCGGTCCCTGAACAGCCACGGATACCGGGTACGCTATTCCATCTCGGTCGCTGACAGCGAAGAGGATATCTGCCAGGCTCTCAGCTACCTGCTGCAGCGGGCCAAAATCGTTATCGTCACCGGGGGACTCGGTTCCACCGGTGACGACCTGACCGCTCGCGCAGCGGCAAAGCTGATCGGCCGGCCGCTGGTGATCAACGATGAGGCACTGAGAATGATCCGGGACCATTTCTCCCGTCGCAATCGCCCCGCAGAGACGGCCACGGAAAGGCAGGCCATGCTGCCGCAAAAAGCGGTTCCGCTGCCGAACTCCCGGGGGACCGCTCCGGGCTTCTGGCTTCAGCAGCAGGGCTGCCATCTTTTCTTTATTCCCGGTGTCCCCCACGAAATGAGCGCCATGCTTGAAAGTGCGGTGATTCCGGCGATCATCCGTACGTTCCCGGCCGGACTGGCAGTTCAGCAGCGGCAATACAGCCTGTTCGGGCTGGCGGAGCCCAAAATAGAACAGCGCGTTCCCTACGGCAGGCTGCCGCAGGGGGTCGACGTGGCTTTCGGACTCAGCTATCCGCTCGTCCTGCTCAAGCTGTGCGCACGCGGCGATGCAGCAGAGCAACGTCTCGACCAGGCAGAGATGCTCCTGTTCAAAGCGCTGGGTGACCATATCGTGGCGCGCGAGGGGGAAACCCACGCCGGCCAGGTGGGCAGGCTGCTGACCGGCAAAGGGCTCACCCTGTCACTCGCCGAATCCTGTACCGGTGGTCTGATCGCCCGGATGCTGACCAGGGAGCCGGGAGCGTCCGCTTTTCTCGAACGGGCTGCCGTCACCTACGCCGACTCCGCCAAGCTGGACTGGCTGAACATATCTCCCGAGCTGCTGCAGAGCCAGGGCGCGGTCAGTGAAGCCTGTGCCCTGGCCATGGTCCGGGGCATCCGCCTGGCAGCGGACACCGACCTTGCCCTGGCGGTGACCGGCATCGCCGGACCGGATGGGGGCTCCACGGAAAAACCCGTCGGCACCGTTTTTCTCGCCCTCGCCGCCGAGGATACCGAACAGGTACAGAGGTATCAGTTCAGCGGTGATCGCAATCAGGTCCAGCTGATGACCGCCCACATGGGGCTTGAGTGGCTGCGGCGCTACAGCCTGGAGCATTAGAGGGGACAACATAGCTTTTACCCCCACGCCGCCAGGCACGTGTCTGTCGGCACCTCACGGGAAGGAGATGGGCCAATTGACCTACGTTGAGCTGGAGCAGGACAATCAACGGCTGTTGCTCCTGCAGCGGGTGGCCCTGTATGCGTCCGACAACCTTGCCCAGGCAGAACTCTTCAACCTGACGCTCGCCGAGCTGCAGCGCTTTTTCTCCGTGGATGGCTGCGGCATCTATCAGTTCCGGACGATCGACTCACCCCGCGTTCTGACTGCACATCTGGGAATCGAGCCCCAACTGGCCCGCGAACTGCAGAAAATACCTGTCGGCCAGGGGCTGACTGAACAGGTCCTGCAAAGCAACCGCCCTTGCCACTGGACAGACCTGAGCGGCGCCAGCAATCTCTACTGCCAGGCCGTTCTTGACGCCGGCTGGCGCAGCCTGCTTGCCCTGCCGCTGAAAACCCCTCGACAGACGGTCGGCACCCTGTTCCTTTTCCAGCGGATACGAAGACAGTTCAGCCATCCGGAGATAGAATTGCTCGAACGAATCTGCCGGATTCTCGCCAATGCGACAGCAATGACGGAACTGCTCGAAAAACTGGAGTGGCAGCAAAAGCAGGCCAATGCAGCGCAGCATGAGCTTGAACGGTCCCGCGCCCAATTGCGCGCGCATCTGCTGCGCCTGGAGGACAGCTATCGCGCCCTGGAACAGACCAATCGCAGCAGAACAAGGTTCCTCGGAGTTGCTTCGCACGAGCTGCGCACCCCCCTGACCTGCATCCTTTCGGCGGCAGAAATTCTGCAGCTCAAACTGCCCGAAGCAGAAGAGGAGATCCTGCAACTGATTGCGACCGTTGAACAGAACGCCCTGCGGCTGCAGTCCCTGATTGATGACCTGCTGGAGATGGCCCGTATCGAGTCACGTGATCTCTACCTGGCGAAAGAGCCTCTCGACCTTGAGCAGCTCCTCACCGCGTTGCAGTTCGAATTCAACACACAACAGAACGACAGGGAAATCGACCTGACGCTGACCCAGCTCTCCGCAGGCAGTGTGCTGCTGGGTGATCGCCACCACCTGCTCCGCGCCCTGCAGCGTCTGCTCGACAATGCGGTCAAGTTCACCCCGCCAAAGGGGCGCATCCACCTGAAAACCTGCTCCTGCGACAAATCTGAACTCCACCACAAGCGGCTGGCGCTGGAAAAATTCTGCCCCGATTTTTTCGCAACCCCCCTTGCGGATGAGTATCTGCTGCTGCAGATTCGTGATAGCGGATCCGGCATCCCCCCGGACCAGCGGCTGAGCATATTTGACACCTTCCACAGCGCCGCCATGCTCAAGCATCATGGGAATAACCCGAAAACCGGGACCGTCTCAGGGATCGGACTCGGCCTGCCGCTGGCACGGGGGATCGTTGAAGGGCATGGCGGAATGATCTGGGTCGATAGCGCCGCCGACGGAGAACCGGGCAGCATTTTCCATGTCCTGCTCCCGTTGTACCACCTGTCCCACGCCCCCGGGGTCACGCCATGAAAGAGACCCGCGCCTTTATCGCCATCCCGTTACCTGCCACTCTCCGCGAACAGCTGGCGCAACTGCAGCAGTTGCTCCGGCGGAAGATGCCTGGGTTACGTACCGGCGCGGCCGAAAATCTGCACCTGACTCTCAATTTTCTCGGCGAACAGAGTGACGAGCAACTTGCTAAAATCCGCCATTTCATGCTATCGATAGCCGATTCTCATGCACCTTTTTCACTGATTCTCCAGGGGCTGGGAACGTTTCCCGAAGGCAGGCGCCCGCGGGTGGTCTGGCTGGGGGTCCAACCACCTGAGCCGCTGCTGGATATGCAGAAACAACTGGCCGAAGGGCTTGTCAAGCTCGGCTGCTCTGAAGAGAAGACTCCCTATCGAGCGCACCTGACCCTGGGACGGTTCCGTCGGCCGCCGGCCGACATCGGGGCATTGCACGACTGGCAGGCCCCCGGGTTTGATCCGCTGCAGGTCAAGTCCATTGTTCTCTACAGCAGCCGGCTGACACCGCAGGGGGCGGTTCACCAGCCGCTCACAGTCGCGAAGTTGCACAGGCCCTGACCTTTTGCGACATATTCTGTCACGAAGACAGGATAAAATCCGATCACTAGATAACGGAATCTATTATTCAATTCAAAAAGGGAGTTTTCCATGTCGGACGACAATCGTAACCGCGCCATTGACCTGGCCATGGGCCAGATAGAGAAACAGTTCGGCAAGGGCAGCATCATGCGTCTTGGCGAAGATCACAAGATGCCGGGAGTTGAGGCGATCTCCACCGGCGCGCTGAGCCTCGACCTGGCCCTCGGGATCGGCGGAGTTCCGAAAGGCAGGATTATTGAGATTTTCGGACCGGAATCGTCCGGCAAGACCACTCTGGCCCTGCACATCGTCGCCGAGATCCAGAAAAAGGGCGGCATTGCCGCTTTTATCGACGCCGAGCATGCCCTCGACATCAACTACGCGGGTCGCCTTGGCGTCAAAGCCGATGATCTGCTGGTCTCGCAGCCGGATACCGGCGAACAGGCGCTGGAGATCACCGAAGTTCTGGTCCGCAGCGGCGCCATTGACGTGCTGGTCATCGACTCGGTTGCCGCGCTGACGCCGCGGGCCGAGATTGAAGGGGAGATGGGCGATTCCCACATGGGGCTCCAGGCCCGGCTGATGTCGCAGGCATTGCGCAAACTGACCGCCACCGTCAGCAAATCGAACAGCTGCATCATCTTTATCAACCAGATCCGGATGAAAATCGGTGTCATGTTCGGCAACCCGGAGACCACGACCGGCGGCAACGCACTCAAGTTCTACTCGTCGGTCCGGCTCGATATCCGCCGGATCGCTGCCCTCAAACAGGGGCAGGATGTGATCGGTGGCCGGACCCGGGTCAAGGTGGTCAAAAACAAGGTGGCGCCGCCCTTCAAGCAGGCCGAGTTCGATATCATGTACGGAACAGGCATCTCCCGAGAAGGGGATCTGCTCGATCTCGGGGTTGAAAACGACCTTGTTGAAAAAAGCGGAGCCTGGTTCTCCTACAACGGCGAACGGGTCGGTCAGGGACGAGAGAACGCCAAAATTTTTCTCCAGGAGCATCCCGAGATCGCTGACGAGATCGACAGTAAACTTCGTGAACATTTCGGTCTGCAGGGGGCAACCCACGTGACGGTTGCTGCCGAATAATCCGTCTCCTTCGAACTCTCTGATCAGGGTGGGACAATGAAGCTAAACGACATTCTCAGCATGGCCCTCAAGGTCAATACTTCTGACGTGCATCTCAAAGCAGGGCTGCCTCCGGTGTTCCGTATCGACGGAAACCTGCGCCCCCTCCCCAAGGCCCCGCGACTGACCGCAGATATGATTCACGAGATGTGCGATGCGATCATGAACGACCGACAGCGTGCCCGCTTCGATGAGATTCATGAGGTCGACCTGGCCTACGGGGTGCCGGGCCTTGGCCGCTTCCGGGTCAATGTCTTCTCGCAGCGCAACTCCATGTCCGCGGTTTTCCGGGCCATCCCCTACAAAATCCAGACCCTCGACGATCTGGAACTGCCTGCGGTGCTAAAAAAAATTGCCATGGAGCATCGCGGCCTGGTCCTGGTGACCGGGGCGACCGGATCGGGGAAATCGACCACCCTGGCAGCAATGCTCGACTATATCAACGGTGAGCGCACGGCCCATATCGTGACCATCGAAGATCCCATCGAGTACCTGCACCGGGATCGCAAGTGCATCATCAATCAACGCGAAGTCGGCTTCGACACCGACGCTTTCGGGACCGCCCTCAAGGGCTCTCTGCGCCAGGATCCGGACGTCATCCTGGTCGGCGAGATGCGTGACCTGGAAACAACGGAAACGGCCCTGGCCGCTGCAGAAACGGGGCACCTGGTCCTCTCGACCATGCACACCATAGACGCCCCGGAAACCATCACCCGGATCGTGGCCATGTTCCCCCCGCACCAGCAGCGGCAGATCAGGCTGCAACTTTCCGGGGTGCTCAAAGGGGTTATCTCGCAACGCCTGATCCCCCGGGCCTCCGGCAAGGGACGGGTTGCCGCTATCGAGGTCATGGTCTCGACGGCACGCACCCGGGACCTGATCGATGACCGGGAGAAGACGGTGTTGCTCAAGGATGCGATCGCCCAGGGGTACACCACCTATGGGATGCAGACCTTTGACCAGTCCCTGATGGACCTGGTCCAGCGGGGCGTGATAACCTTCGAGGAGGCCCTGCGCCAGAGCTCCAACCCCGACGATTTCAAGCTCAAGTACTCCGGCATCTCATCCACCGGCGACCAGGGCTGGCAGAGCCTGGCCCTGGACGAAGGCTCTGCCGAGGAAGCGGAGAATGAGGAATTCAAGATCGACCGGATCTGATCCGCGCGCTGCCGCGCTACGGCTGCTGACCGGACGGGATAGAAGTGAAGCCGAGTTGCAGAAAAAATTACTGCAGCTCGGCTTTTCCGCAGAGCAGGCGGAAGAGGCCCGTCTCTACTGCCGTGAATACGGCTACCTTGATGACCGGCGCTATGCGCTGGACCGGGCCCGCATGCTGATCCGCAGCGGGCGCGGCGTCGGCGCAAAAGTTCTCCTCGACCTGCGCCGGCGGGGCATTGAAGAAAGTACGGCACAGGCAGCCCTGGCGCAGGCCGGGGAAGAATTCGAGCCCCTCGACCTGCTGCAGGAGCAGCTCGAGCGCCGCTTCCCCGGATTTGACTATCGACGCGCTGACGACAGATTGAAACGCCGCGTAGTCAGCTACTTTCAGCGGCGCGGGTATCGGCTTGAGCAGATATTCTCGCTCCTGCACGACGACGGAGACTCCCCTTAGCAGTGCCGCGACGGGCGGCCTGCCGAGACTCAAGAGGATCCGCCGCTGCAGTAGAAATGGCTATCCGGGCTGTCGGGGCTGAACCATCGGCAGGGTAAAGGAAACCCTTGTCCCCTCCCCCGGCCGGCTTTCCACCCAGATCTCGCCGCCATGGCTGGTAATGATCTGGCGGGCGATGCACATCCCCAGGCCCAGCCCGCGAACTGTCGGGTCAACCTTTTCGGAACGGTAAAACCGATCGAAAACTCTGGCAACTTCCTCTTCCGACATCCCGATCCCGGCGTCCTCGACTGAAACCAGGCAATTGCCGTCATCGTGACTCAACGACACCTCAATATCCCCCCCGCCGGGTGAATATTTGATCGCGTTGCTGAACAGGTTTTCCAGAACCTGAACAATTCGTTCCGCATCAACCTGCGGGCAGACCTGCTCGTCCCCAGAACGCTTCAGCACGAACCGATGCCCGGGAGAAAACTGCCGATACCGGTTGACGGTTTTTTCCAACAACTCGAACAGGTCGGTCGCCCGCACCTGCAGAGGGGTGGTCTGTCCCGATTCAATCCGGCTGACATCAAGCAGTTCATCGACCATGCGCGACAGGAAGACCCCCTTATCAAGGATCTCCTGCAGGAAATCACTGCGGTGCTCGCCGATCTGTGACTTACCCTGTTCCGCCTCCAGCAGCAGTTCGGAATAACCGATGATCGCCGTCAGGGGGGTGTGCAGCTCATGCGCGGCCATCGAGATAAAACTGTCCTTCAGTCGGGTCAACTCCCGGTCCCTGGTCACATCGAGCATGACAACCACACGCCCGGTCACGCCTCCCTGCTGGTTGCACATCGCCGAAGCCCAGGCCTGATACACCTTGACACTGCCCGCTTCCACCCCGGGCAACTCAAACTCCCAGGAGATCGAGTCCGTCTCAGCGGTCTTAAGAAAGGCCGAGAACTCAAGGTCCAGTCCGTGGACGGCGAACAGGTCATCGGCCTTACAGCCGATCACCTGTTCGCCGCTCACATTGAGCATTTCACTGGCCACCCGATTGATCGAAACAACAGTCCCGGAGACATCGGTCACAATCAGGCCGTTTATCACCGATTTGACGATATTGTCGACCCTGTCCCGCGCCTCTTCCGCCTCCTGCAGAGCCTTGCGTAGCTCCTGCTCAGCCCTTTTTCGTTCAGTGATCGGAACCACCACCTCAATGGCAGCCCGCACCTCTCCGGAGCCATCACGCAACGGAGTGGCAATGATCTGCGACCAGATTTCCTCTCCCTGTGCATCGTAACCACACTGCTCATGGATCGAGATCTCCAGCCCCTCTTCGAAGATCCTGCGCACACCGCATTCCGGACAGACAGTGTCCCGCTGGTTGTAGCACTGATAACAGACCTGCCCCTCTACCTCGCCGAAAAGATCCTTGATCACCTTGTTGGCCATAATCGTTCGGTAGTCGCGGGAAATGACGGCGAACCCCGCCCCCAGATTACTGGTAATCAGTTCCAGCTTGGTCCGTTCTTCGGACAGGGCGGCTTCGGCACGCTGATGTTCGATGATCTCCTGGGTCAGCTGCCAGTTGGACATCTCCAGTTCGCGGGTGCGGCGAGCAACCTGATCTTCCAGCCCCTGGTGGGCGGCAGCCAGAGCGGCACGCGAATCTGTCAGTTTGCGGTTCAGGCGCACCAGGTAGAGCGTCGTCAGCGAGCCGAAGGTCAGCAGCAATGCACCTAACAGAGCCCAGCGCCAGAGCCGCCGGACTGCCCCCCAGGTTGAAACCTGGCCGTAATCCTGGTAGGGAGAGATCCGCAACGCCTTCAAACAGTCGTGAACCGGCTGGTATTCATGCGGAATGGTCCAGCCGCGCGTATCTGAGATACGAGCCACCTCGCTCTCTTCCGGCATCTCAAGCAGGGCAATGGCAACCTGCTGGGCCAGCGCATCTGAAACCCCGCGGACCTTGGCGAAAGGCCATTCAGGATAGAGACGCGTGCTGTGCAGAAAAGGAAAGTGCGGGTTTGATCGGGGGGCGAGAACGCGCAGTTGAGCCAGATCGATCTTCTCCTCCTGCACCATCCGCTCCAGGGTGTCGGAGCGCACGGTCCCGGCATCCGTCAACCCCTCAAGCACCCGGTAGACAACGGCATCATGGGTTCCGGCCATATCCAGACGGGAAAAATCCCGATAGGGATCGATCCCTGCCTCGCGGAGCTCACGCCAGGCCATGTGAAACCCGCCGAAAGAGCGTTCGTCGACTGCGGTAAAATGCTTACCGCGCAAATCCCCGAAGGTGTGGATGTCGTTCCGATCGGCGCGGACGATAATGGCCCCGGCGAACACCGTAAAGCTTTCGTTGCCATAACGATTTTTCAGCGTCGCCAGGCGTGAGACACCATAGCGAACCTCCAGATCAACGTAAAATGCGGAATTCGCCAACACGAACTCAACGCTGCCGTTTTCAACTGCGGTATGAATTTCATCAAAATCGAGTGGCAGGATTTCAAAACGGTAGCGGGGGAGTTTCTCTCCGAGGTAGTCGGCCGTCGCATCCCACCGGGCATGGGTCTTTTCTTCTCCCCGCTTGGCGAGAACCCCGATTCTCACCCACTCAGAGGCATTGGCGACAACCTCTGCAGAAAGGGAGCAGGGCAGAGCCAGCAGGAGGGCAAAGCCGATGAGAAACCATCTGTAGAGCGTTCGGGTCATCATGTCGCGGGACTCTCAATAATCAGGAATTTCCGGGAGACTGATATCTTGAGCAAAACAACTGCCGCTTAGCATATCGCAACAGATCAGAAAGCGTTTTATTTTTTTTCAATCTTTCCCTCATATTCATAAATCAATACAATGAAAAAAATGAAAAGGGATACCATATTGAAAACCACAGCACAGACAAGCACCGAACAGACAAGCACCGAACATATTCTGGCGTCATCCCCGGCAATTCTCTATGCCTGCAAGGCGCATGGGGACTTCGGCGCGACCTTTGTCACCAGCAATATCACGACGCTGCTGGGCTTTACCCGGGAGGAGTGTCTGGAGAATCCGAATTTCTGGCGGGAGAATATCCATCCCGACGACCAAGAACGCGTGTTCTCGATTTACCCGGAAATTTACCAGCGGGGGCACCATCTCCATGAGTACCGCTTCAGGACCAAGGGGGGTGACTACCTCTGGATTCTCGATGAAGTCAGGCTGATCCGGGACGTCTCCGGCGACCCGCTTGAGATTGTCGGTTCCTGGCTTGACATTACCTCCCGGAAAAAGATGGAGGAGGATCTGCGTGACAGTGCGCGGCTGAAAACAGAATTCATCGCCACGGCCTCGCATGAGTTACGTACCCCCCTCTCGGTGGCGGCCGGCTATGCCGAACTGCTGCTGCAGAACAACGGATTCAACCTCGCAGAGCGACGGGAGTACCTGACCTGCATCCTTGACAAGATGCATACCCTAGAACGGATTGTCGATGAGCTGCTCGACGTCAACCGGATCGAATCCGGGCGCACCATCTGTCTCGACTGCTGCCAGGTCAGGGTGGCGGCAGAGGTGCGGAAGATTCTGGTGCAGATGCGGAGAGAGTCGTCACAGCATCATTTTACCTGTCAATTCGAAGACGAACAGATCGAACTGTACGCCGACCAGGGGAAACTGGTCCAGGTGCTGGAGAATCTGATCGGTAACGCGGTGAAGTTTTCACCGCGAGGGGGGGAAATCAAGGTCATCGGCGTCGCAACTGCCGACCAGTATCATTTCACCATCAGCGACCAGGGGGTCGGCATCCGCAACGAGCACCGGGACAGGGTCTTTGATCTTTTCTACCGGGTCGACAGCAGCGATACCGCGGCAAGAGGGATGGGCCTCGGTCTGCATCTGGTCAAAAAAATCATCGAAGCCCATAACGGCAGAATCTGGGTCACCGGCAACAAAGACCAGGGTTGCTCCTTCCATTTTACCCTGCCCCTGAGCCGAATTGTTCCGGATCCCGTTTAGCGACAGACGGCAAAGACCCCCGCAGCCCGCAAATAATTATCGATAGGGGCTTTTCAACCACTGCAAGTTTGTTTATCATCCAGCAATTCGACTGAATTCCCTCAATTTATATATAAAAATCACTGTAGAACGAAAGGCAGCCCCATGACCGGCAATGAAATCCGCGCCCGTTTCCTCAAATTTTTCGAAGACCGTGGCCACACCGTGGTCTCTTCTTCCTCACTGGTCCCGCACAACGACCCGACCCTGCTCTTCACCAACGCCGGCATGAACCAGTTCAAGGACTGTTTCCTCGGAGAAGAGAAACGGGCCTATGTCCGGGCCACAACCTCGCAGAAATGTGTCCGCGCCGGGGGCAAGCATAACGACCTGGAGAACGTCGGCCGCACCGCTCGGCACCACACCTTTTTCGAGATGCTCGGCAACTTCTCCTTTGGTGATTATTTCAAGAAGGAGGCGATCGCCTATGCCTGGGAGTTCCTGACGATCGACATGGGGCTGGACAAAGACCGGCTCTATGTTTCGGTCTACACCGACGACGACGAAGCCGCGGAGATCTGGCACCGTCAGGAAGGAATCCCCCGCGAGCGCATTTTCCGCTTTGTGGAGGACAATTTCTGGTCGATGGGTGATACCGGCCCCTGTGGCCCCTGCTCGGAAATATTCTATGACAACGGCCCCGAGGTCGGCTGCGGTTCTCCCGACTGCACGGTCGGCTGCGACTGTGACCGCTATATGGAGGTCTGGAACAACGTCTTCATGCAGTTCGACCGCCAGACGGACGGAGAACTGGTCCCGCTGCCGAAACCGGCGGTGGATACCGGCATGGGCCTCGAGCGACTGGCCACGGTGATGCAGCAGACCCTGTCGAACTACGACACGGACCTGCTCCGCGACATCATCGCCTACATCGAAGATCTCTGCGGAAAGACCTACGGCGACAATGAGGAGAACGATGTCTCGATGCGGGTCATGGCAGATCACAGCCGCGCCACCGCTTACCTGATCGCCGACGGCGTACTCCCCTCCAACGAGGGGCGCGGCTATGTGCTGAGGCGGATCATGCGCCGGGCGATGCGGCACGCCAAGATGCTCGGCTTTGAGGACCCGGTCCTGCACAAGACAGCCGCTTTTGTTCTGGAGTTTATGGCTGTCGCTTACCCTGAGGAAGCAGCGCGCAAGGACTTCGTCGCCAAGGTCGTGATCAATGAGGAAGAGCGTTTTATCCAGACTCTCGGCAACGGTCTGCGGATTCTGCAGGACGAGATTGCCCGCCTCAACAAATCCGATAGTCAGGTCATCCCCGGACCGACGGTCTTCAAACTCTATGACACCTATGGCTTTCCCGTCGACCTGACCGCCGATATCGTTGAAAAAGAGGGTTACAGCCTCGATGAAGAGGGCTTTGAAGCCTGCATGGAAGAACAGCGCGCCAAGGCCCGCGAACATTGGAAAGGCTCAGGAGAAGAGGCTGTTTCAGCCATCTACAAGCAGTTGGCCGAGCAGGGGATGAAGAGCACTTTCAGCGGCTACCGGCAACTGGAAGATCAGGGCACAGTGCTGGCCCTGATCCGCCATGGGCAACTGGTCGAAGACGCCGCCTGCGGTGAAACCGTTGAAGTTGTCTGCTCGGCCACTCCCTGTTACGGGGAATCGGGTGGCCAGGTCGGCGACACCGGAGAGATGGTCACCCCCGAGGCCAGCCTGAGGATTGTCGACACCAGAAAGCCGCTGGACAACCTCATGGTCCATGTCTGTGAAGTCGTCACCGGGGCAATAAGAACCGGGGCAACAGCGTCCATCAAAGTAGCCGCCGGACGCCGTCAGCAGATCGTCCTCAACCACACCGCCACCCACCTACTGCAAGCCAGCCTGCAGAACATTCTCGGCGATCATGTTAAACAGGCCGGCTCGCTGGTGACCCCGGAGCGACTCCGTTTTGACTTCACCCACTTCAGCCCGGTCAGTCATGACGAATTGAGGCGGATCGAAAATGAGGTCAACTGCCAGATTCGTCTCAATAACGCGGTCGAAAGCCGTGAAATGACGGCAGACCAGGCCACCGAAGCGGGTGCCACAGCCCTGTTCGGCGAAAAATATGGCGATATCGTACGGGTTATTTCTGTTGGGGATTACAGCATGGAACTCTGCGGCGGCACCCACGCCAGCGCCGCCGGCGATATCGGCCTGTTCCGCATTGTCAGTGAGGGCGGGATTGCCGCCGGGGTCCGCCGGATCGAGGCGGTCACCGGCGCAACCGCACTGGAACTGGTCCACGAACAGCAGGACTCTCTGCTGCGTCTGGCACACCTGATCAAGACCGAACCGCACAATGTGGAACAGCGGTTGCAAAGACTTCTTGAACAACAGAAGGAACAGGAAAAAGCTCTCGAGCAATTACAGGCCAAAGCCAATGCCGATCTCGGCGGTTCGCTGCTCGACCAGACCCTGGACGTAGAGGGAATCAAGCTGCTGGCCGCACGGATCGACAAGACAGACGGCAAGAAGCTGAGAGAGCTGTCAGACCAGTTGCGCGACAAGCTCGGCTCTGGAGTTCTGGTCCTGGCCGGTGCGCATGACGGCAAGGTCGCCCTGCTGGTGGCAGTGACCAAGGACCTGACGGGCAAGGTCAAGGCCGGCGAGCTGATCAAGCCACTGGCCGAGATGGCCGGTGGTCGCGGGGGTGGTCGCCCGGAACTGGCCCAGGCCGGCGGCCCCGACACCAGCCGGATCGATGCGCTGCTGCAGGCGGCTCCGGAACAGTTGGCCATGCTGCTGCAGGGCTGATCCCAACGACAGCACTTCCTGTTCCGGGCGACAGTGCAGGGCCATGGTGAACGCGCTGGATCGTTCAGCCCTCTCTTTGAACAGGAGTGTCTTGTGCAGCTAGGCCTGACGGAATCACAGAATCTGGCTCTTGAGCAACGCGGAAAGAGACTGCTGGTTGTCGACGACGATCCCGGGATCCTTCACCTGTGTGCCAGAGCCCTGGACCGCTTTGACGTCACCCAGGCGACTGATGGCAGGGAAGCACTGTCACTGCTCAGGCAGAGCTCTTTCGACATCATCCTTTCCGACATCATGATGCCAAACCTCAGCGGGCTGGATCTGTTGCGGTCGGTCAAGGAGACCAATCCGGAGCAAATGGTCCTGCTGATGACCGGCTATTCGGAGAAGGAGTTCATCCTCCAGGCCCTTAAAGCCGGCGCCGACGATTTCATCAGTAAACCGGTCAATCTGCTGCAACTGCGCACAGCCATAGACAAGGCGGTTGAAAAGCAGGCCTTGCGCCGAGAGATTTCCAGCCTCAAGCATCTTGACCAGTTGAAAAGCGAATTTCTCGGGCTGGTTTCCCACAAGTTGAAGACCCCGGCCACCGCGATCTCTCTCTTCATCCAGCATATTGCCGCCGACGATAGCGATCTTAGCGACCCGGCATTCCGCCAGATGCTGAGCATGGTGCAGGCGGAAACCCGTCATCTGGAACACCTGATTCAGGATCTGCTCTACTTCAGCACCGTCATCCTGCACCAGGACGAACTGCGGCTTGAGGCCGTCGATCTGGGCAAGACCGCCCGGCAGATCGCCCAGCACCTCGCCCCGGTCGCCGAAAAAAAGAGAGTGCAGCTTAACCTGGAAATCACCTGCCCCTTCCCGCCGCAACCGCTGCAGCTCGACCGGACCCGCATCAGCTTTGTCCTGCGGGCGCTGCTCGACAATGCCATCAAATTCACCCCGGCAGAGGGAGTGATCCAGCTGAAAGGCGTCCTCGAAAACGGAACCGCCGAACTATCGGTGCGCGACAACGGTCCGGGCATACCATCCGCGGAACTGACAAAAATCTTCACCAAATTCTACCAGGTCGACCCCTCAAGCAGCGGCCAGATCCGCGGCTTCGGCCTCGGTCTCTTTTATGCCCGTCAATTCATCGAGAGCATGAATGGCGAACTGAGCCTCGAAAGCCAGCCGGAGTTCGGCACGGTCGCCTCTATCAGGCTCCCGCTCACCACCTGACCCTCCCTTTTCTCCCGGACAAAACAGTTCTGCGCCCGTCCGTGGAAAAATCAGGAGAAAAGACACCCTTTTCACTGCCAAAGGTTCTTTTTTCCACTTCTTGCTTGTGATATATTTGATCTTTTTCGCTCTCGAGGAGAACACAGACGATGTTCAAGGGGACAACCATCACCTGCGTACGTCACAAGGGGCAGGTTGCGCTGGCCGGAGATGGCCAGGTCAGCCTGGGCAACACGGTCATGAAGCATGGCGCCCGGAAAATCCGCCGGCTGTACCAGGACCAGGTCCTCGCCGGGTTTGCCGGCAGTACCGCAGACGCCTTTACCCTGTTCGAAAAGTTTGAAGCAAAGCTGCAGGAATTTCGCGGACACTTGCCGCGGGCGGCTGTCGCCCTCGGCAAGGATTGGCGAACCGACCGGATCCTGCGCCGCCTGGAAGCCCTGCTGATCGTCGCCGACCGGGAGAACACCCTGATTCTCTCCGGCTCGGGGGATATCATTGAACCGGATGACGGCATTGCCTCGATCGGCTCCGGCGGCAGTTTCGCCCTGGCGGCCGGGCGGGCCCTGATCGAACATTCACCGCTGAATGCGGAGGAGATCGCGCGGAAATCGCTGTTGATCGCCGCCGGAATCTGCATCTATACCAATGACCAGATTTCTGTGGAGGTTCTGTCGTGACAAATTTCACCCCGCGGGAAATCGTCTCCGAGCTGGATCGCTATATCGTCGGCCAGAACGAGGCCAAACGGGCCGTCGCCGTGGCTCTGCGCAACCGCTGGCGACGCCAGCAGATCAGCGCCGACCTGCGCGATGAAATCGTGCCGAAGAATATCATCATGATCGGCCCCACCGGGGTCGGCAAGACCGAGATCGCCCGACGCCTGGCCAAGCTGGCACAGGCTCCCTTCATCAAGGTCGAGGCGAGCAAATTCACCGAAGTCGGCTATGTCGGACGGGATGTCGAAAGCATGATCCGCGACCTGATGGAACTGGCCATCATCATGGTCAAGGATGAGGAAGCAAGAAAAATGCGGGTCAAGGCCGAAACCCTCGCCGAGGAGAAACTGCTCGACCTGCTGCTGCCGGGAGAGGTCGACCGCTCGCCCGACAAGCAGGAACAGCATCAGCAGACCCGCGAAAAGATGCGGAAGCTGCTGCGGCTCGGTGAACTGGATGAGCGCTACGTTGAGATCGAGAGCGAAGTCAGCAATATCCCGGCCATGGAAATATTCTCACCCCCCGGCAACGAGGAGATGGGGATCAATATCAAGGAGATGTTCGGCAACGTCTTTCCCAAGAAGACCAAGCGGAAAAAGCTCAAGGTCCGCGAAGCGCGTGAGCAATTAATCGAAACCGAAGCGGAACGCCTGGTCGATATGGAAAATGTCCAGACGCTGGCCCGGGAACGTACCGAGCAGACCGGCATCGTCTTTATTGACGAGATCGACAAGGTCGCCAGCCGTGAAGGAGCACATGGGCCGGAGGTTTCGCGCGAAGGTGTACAGCGCGACATTCTGCCGATCGTCGAAGGGAGCACGGTCAATACCAAGTACGGGCCGGTCAAGACAGACCATATTCTGTTCATTGCCGCCGGGGCTTTTCATGTCTCCAAGCCATCGGACCTGATCCCTGAACTGCAGGGCCGCTTCCCGATCCGCGTCGAGCTGAACAGTCTTGGTGCGGAAGAATTCGTCCGCATCCTGACCGAGCCGAAAAATGCACTGATCCGTCAATACAAAGCGCTGCTGGAAACCGAGGGGGTCACCCTGACCTTCGATGACGATTCGATCAGGGAGATCGCCGCAACCGCGAAAAGGGTCAACGACGCAACCGAGAATATCGGCGCCCGCCGCCTGCACACGATCATGGAGAAACTGCTCGAAACCCTCTCCTTCGATGCCCCTGAACTGCAGGAGGTGCAAGTCCATATTGATGCGGCCGAGGTTCGCCGACGACTTGAAGATATCGCCAAGGACGAGGATCTCTCGCGTTACATCCTTTAATGACCGTTCGACGGCACCGGGCAACGCCCGCATTTCGAACTCACCCGTAAGGCGCCTGTATGAAAGAGTTAATCAGTAAAGCAAACGTCCTGATTGAAGCACTGCCGTGGATCAGAAACTTCTACGGCAAAACCATCGTCATCAAATATGGCGGCAACGCCATGGTCGAAGAGCGGCTCAAGGAGAGCTTTGCCCGCGACATTATTCTGATGAAATATATCGGCCTCAACCCGGTGGTGGTTCACGGCGGCGGCCCGCAGATCGGCAAGGTCCTCGAAGCGATGAAGATCGAAAGTCGCTTTGTGCAGGGGATGCGGGTCACTGACAGCGCCACCATGGACGTGGTGGAAATGGTCCTTGGCGGCAAGGTCAACAAGGAGATCGTCGCCAATATCCACCGGCATGGCGGCAAAGCGGTCGGACTGACCGGTAAGGACGGTGGCCTGATCCAGGCCCGCAAGCTGGAAATGACCGCGCTCAACCCCGGCACCCTGACTCCGGAAATTATCGATGTCGGCATGGTCGGCGAGGTTGAATCCGTCAATCCGACCGTGATCAATGCCCTCGAAGAGAGCAATTTCATCCCCGTCATAGCACCGATCGGGGCGGGGCTGAACGGAGAAACCTACAACATCAACGCCGACCTGGTGGCGGGCCGGATCGCCGGCGCCCTCAAGGCGGAAAAACTGATCCTGCTCACCGACATCGAAGGGGTCAAAGACAAGCAGGGGAAGCTCATCTCGACCATCGACATCCGCCGGGTTCCCGACCTGATCAACGATGGAACAATCTCCGGCGGGATGATCCCCAAGGTCAACTGCTGCGTTGAGGCTGTCGAGGAGGGGGTTGAAAAAACCCACATTATCGACGGCCGGATGGAGCATGCCTGTCTGCTGGAAATCTTCACCGACAAGGGGATCGGCACCGCAGTGGCGAGGTACGACAGATGAGCAGATCACAGAACTGGATTGACCGGGGGCTGGCCCATGTCGCCGGAACGTACGGCCGCTATCCGCTTGTCGCGGAGAGCGGCGAAGGCTGCTGGCTGACCGATGTCGACGGCAGGAGATATCTCGATTTTCTCGCCGGAGTCGCGGTCAACAACCTGGGTCACTGCCATCCGAAAGTGGTTGCGGCACTTCAGGATCAAGCCGGTCGGCTGCTGCACTGTTCGAATTTCTATCATATCCCCCAGCAGATCGAACTGGCGGAACTGCTCTGCAAACATTCATTCGGCGACCGGGTCTTTTTCTGTAATTCGGGGGCCGAAGCCAACGAAGCCGCCCTGAAGCTGGCGCGCAAACACAGTGTCGAGAAATTTGGAGCCGAGCGGACCCGGGTGATCACCGCGCTGGCATCCTTTCATGGCCGCACCATCGCCGGCATCAGCGCCACCGGGCAGGACAAGGTCCGTCTCGGCTTCGGCCCGGTGGTCCCGGGGTTCACGTATGTCCCCTTCGGCGAGATAGAGGCCATGCGGGCGGCAATCAGCCCCGAGACCTGCGCCATCATGCTGGAGCCGGTGCAGGGAGAGGGCGGCGTCAACGTTCCGCCGGCAGGCTATCTGCAGGCAGTGCGCGAGCTTTGTGACGAACGGCAGCTGCTGCTGATCTTCGACGAGGTCCAGGTCGGCTGCGGACGGACCGGGACCCTGTTTGCGTACCAGGGCGAAGGCGTTGAACCGGATGTCATGACTCTGGCCAAAGCCCTGGCCGGCGGCCCGCCAATCGGCGCCATGATTGCCAGGGAGCACCATGCCGCAGCCCTGGGCCCCGGCAGTCATGGATCGACGTTCGGCGGAAATCCGCTGATGGCCAGCGCGGCACTGGCAACGCTGCAGACCATCCTGGACGATGGCGTGCTGGACAACTGCATTGCCATGGGACACTATCTGCGACAGCGGCTGGAGGAGCTTCAGAAAAAATACCAATTCATCGTTGACGTTCGCGGCCGCGGCCTGATTCTTGGCCTGGAACTCGCCATCGACGGGGGTGAGATGGTCAAGGCCGCGCTCGAGCACGGCCTGCTGATCAACTGTACGATGGGCAGGGTGCTGCGCTTCGTTCCACCGCTGATCGTAGGCAAAAAAGAAATTGACCAGATGACAGATATCCTTGATAACCTTTTTTCCGAATACCGGGAGAAGAACCAATGACTAAAGACTTTCTCTGCCTTTCCGACTGGACGCTTGAAGACCTTGAAGCGATCTTCACGCTGACCGGGAAATTAAAGAAGGAGCAGAAAGACGGCACTCCGCACCGCCTGCTCGAGGGGCAGACCCTGGGAATGATCTTTGAAAAGAGTTCAACCCGCACCCGGGTCTCTTTCGAGGTCGGGATGTTTCAGCTCGGTGGTCATGCCCTGTTCCTCCACTCCGGCACCACCCAGATGGGCCGCGGCGAACCGATCAAGGATACTGCCCGGGTCATGGCCCGCTACTGCGACGGAATCATGATCCGGACCTACTCCCAGGCCGCCGTCGAGGAATTTGCCGAGCAGTGCTATGTGCCGGTGATCAACGGACTGACCGACATGTATCATCCCTGCCAGCTGATGGCCGACCTGTTCACCGTCACCGAGCACAAGCAGGACTACCGCAACCTCAGATACTGCTGGATTGGCGACGGCAATAACATGGCCAACAGCTGGATCAACGCGGCGGCAATCTTCGGATTCGAGCTGCGGGTCGCCACACCTGCGGGATATGCGCCAAACTCCGAGGTCATCGCCCGTGCAGAAAAAGCCGGGGCAAAACTTTTACTGACCAACGACCCGAAGCAGGCCGCCGCTGGTGCAGACGTTCTCAATACCGACGTCTGGGCCAGCATGGGGCAGGAGGAAGAGCAGAAAGCACGGGAAGCTGCCTTTGCCGGTTTCCAGATTAACGCTGAGCTGGTCAAACTGGCCGATCCGGAATGCGTGGTCATGCATTGCCTGCCTGCCCACCGTGACGAAGAGATCACCGACGAAGTGATCGAAGGGCCTCATTCGATCATTTTTGATGAAGCGGAAAACCGGCTGCATGTGCAGAAAGCGATCATGGCCACCCTGATGGCCCGCTAAGCAGCGATGACGGAACTCAGCTGCCCCTACTGCGGCTTCAGCAAACAGGTCGACCTGATCAGCTTGCCGCCCAGGACCAACAGGGTCACCTGCCCACGTTGCCGGCAAAGCTTCCCGCTGCCACGGCTCCAGGTGTCCAGCGAACAGCGGGCTACGGATCCCCAGACGATGCCGAAAGCGGGTTTCTGGATCCGGGTGACCGCGGCAATTCTAGACGCAATCCTGGTCGGCTTTCTCCAGGGGGGGCTGGGCGGCCTGCTTTATCTCGCCGGAGCGCTCAACGGCTCGGCCAACCAGGGGCTGACATTACTGGTGCAGATATTCACCTATCTGCTGAGCTGCGTCTATTACATCCTTTTCACCGGCTACTGCGGGCAGACCCCGGGAAAGATGGCCCTGCGCATCAAGGTCATTCGCTGCGACGGATCATCTCTGTCCTATGGTCGGGCCGCCTTCCGGGAGATTCCGGCCAAGTTCATCGCCGGGATCATTCTCGGGATCGGCTACCTGATGGTGGCCTTCGACGAACAGAAACAGGGTCTGCATGACCGCATGGCAGACACATATGTGATAAAACTATAAAAACCGGGTTCGAGGTGACTCCCGTGGGCAGGCCCCCGGCAGCTCGTCCCTGATTCCTCAGGAGAATTGAAAATGAGCAGAAAAGGACAAGTCAAAAAAGCGGTGCTCGCCTATTCGGGCGGGCTGGACACCTCGATCATCCTCAAGTGGCTGGTCGAGGAATACGGCTGTGAAGTGGTCGCCTTCTCGGCCGACCTCGGGCAGGGCGAAGAACTGGACCACATTCCCGAGAAGGCCAGGAATACCGGCGCAAGCGCCTGCTACATCGAGGATCTGCGGGAGGAGTTCGTCCGCGATTTCGTCTTCCCCATGTTCCGGGCCAATGCGATCTACGAGGGACGCTACTTCCTCGGGACCTCCATCGCCCGCCCCCTGATCGCCAAGAAACAGATGGAGATTGCCGCCGCCGAAGGCGCCGATGCCGTCTCTCACGGCGCGACCGGTAAAGGCAACGACCAGGTCCGCTTCGAACTCAGCTACTATCATTTCGACCCTGCGGTTAAGGTCATCGCCCCCTGGCGCGAGTGGGACCTGAACAGCCGCACCGCCCTCGAGGAATACGCCAAGAAGCACGGCATCCCGGTGCCGACCAGCAAGAAGAACCCCTGGAGTTCCGACCGTAACCTGCTGCACATCTCTTTCGAGGGGGATATCCTTGAAAACCCCTGGGCCGAAGCGCCGGAGCACATGTACGTGCTCAGCGTCGCCCCGGAAGACGCGCCGGACACCCCTGAGTATGTCGAGATCGAGTTCAAGAACGGTGACCCGATTGCGGTGAACGGCGAACAGCTGTCTCCTGCGGAGTTGCTCGGGAAACTGAACGAACTGGGCGGCAAGCATGGCATCGGCCGCATCGACCTGATGGAGAACCGCTACGTCGGCATGAAAAGCCGCGGCGTCTACGAGACCCCCGGCGGCACGATCCTCGAAGAGGCGCACCGCGGGGTCGAATCGATCACCATGGACCGCGAAGTGATGCACCTGCGTGACTCGCTGATCCCGCGCTATGCCGAAATGATCTACAACGGGTACTGGTTCGCCCCCGAACGGGAAGCGCTGCAGGCGCTGATCGACGACACCCAGAAGACCGTCAACGGTGTCGCCCGGGTGAAACTCTACAAGGGCCTTTGCCGGGTGGTCGGTCGGCAGTCGGCAAGCGACAGCCTGTTCAACGTTGATTTTGCCACCTTCGAAGCCGACGAGGTCTACAATCAGGCCGACGCCGAAGGCTTCATCAAGCTCAATGCCCTGCGCCTGCGCATCCGCAGCATGATGCGGAAGCGCTAGCCAGACTATCCAACCCCGGCGGGGAGACGGACATACCCGTCTCCCCGCCGTGCTATGGGCAGCGGATGGAATTCACCAAGCAGCAAATCAAAACGTCGGTGGTTGCCTGCATCATCGATGACCAGCAGCGGGTCCTGCTGACCCGGCGCTGCATTGAGCCATTTCACAGCCAGTGGGTCATGCCGGGAGGCAAAATAGACCACGGCGAGGCAATCCTGGCCGCCCTGCATCGCGAAGTGCGTGAGGAAGTCGGGCTTGACATCCACGCCGAGGGGCTGATTGACGTTTATGAGCATCTCGGCATCGGCTCACGCAATGACCACTACGTGATCCTCTATTATCGCTGCAGCCCGAAAAGCTTCGACCTTCAGCCCAACGGCAAGGAATGCACCGAGGCACTCTGGGCTCCCAGCAAAAAACTGCCGGAGATGCAGCTGCCTCCCGGCTGTCGCTATATCCTGGCCCAGGTGTTCCCCGAGCTGTGCTGGGGACAAACCCCGCTGCCGGAAGATGCCGCCGGTGAGATCCCTGACCAGCTCCGGATGGGACACTCCTGAAACCCATGATTCAGATCATCGAAAAAGAGATCAACGTCGCCTACTCTCCCGGTCATCACCAGCACTGCCTCGTCTGCCAGGTGCCCAATGCCCTGCTGCGCCGCGAAGGCCTTTTCAAGATCGCCGACCCCGACCTGCAGTGGCAACGCATCCGGTCTATTCTCGAACTGGTCGCCGAAGGCAAAGGGAACCTGAAAAAACTGCACTTTCTGTTTCTGCCTGAGTCGATCATGCCGGCGGCCGCGGTGGAACAGGCCCTTGATCTGATCCGGGACAGCTTCAGGCCGAACACCGTCACCGTTTTCGGTGTCGAGCATGTTCGCCTCCTTGAATACCGGCACATTCTGCAGCGCTATCAGCAGAACAATGCCGAAACCCTAGCTTCGGTGGAGGAGGATCTTGACGCCGGTGACGTGGACCAGGTCCCGGTCAACTGGTGCGTCGTCGCCGTCAAGGAAAATGACGGCAGGCTGCGGGTCTTTTTCGAAGCGAAAAGCCACCCCTTTGTCGGCGAGGAAAACCTCGATCGACAGCACAACCTCTACCGGGGCAAGATTTTCACCCTGTTCCGCTGTCATCCGACCTGTTTCAATTTCATGACCCTGATCTGCCTGGATTACATCTATCGTGACCTCTATCAATCGAACATCAGTGTCATCATAGAAAAGGCCAACCAGCTGTTTTTTGAAACCCGGCAGCGCCTGGACCTGCTGGCCGTGATCGAATGCAACCCGAAACCGGAACACAGTGCGTTCCGAGATGTCATCAACGGCTTCTACGGCGAATATCTCGGCTACACTCCCGGCGTCCGCGATGCCAGCACGGTCTTCTGCAACGTTGCCGGCAGTACGACCTGTGAAGGGATTGCCCCCGGTACCGAATTCGGTCACTCATCGGTCATCCTGCACTCGAGCCACAAGATCGAACAGCAACAGGGCACCGAATTCACCACCGACGATTTTTCCGGTCTGCCGGTCTGTCGCCTGCGGTTCGGCTCGGACACCCGGCTCTTCTACTTCAACCTGCCTCTTTTCCACGAACTCGATCCTCGTACGACCCGGATGCCGCTGAAAATTCACAATATCTACCGACCCGACCAGAATGGCGGCTGGATTCGGATGTCCGGCGAAGAGCTTGGCTGACCCTGTCCCGCTGACGAGGATAGGGGAAAACGCTTTAATTCCTCAGCTGTCGATGGCACAATAGCAGGCGGTCAAACAGGGCCCGGTGCCCGATATTTTTCAATTTAAAGACGGAGCAAACATGACACAGGGCAAACTCTGGGGCGGACGCTTCACCCAGCCGACCGACAAATTCGTCGAAGAATTCACCGCATCGATCGAGTTCGATCAGCGCCTCTACCGCTACGACATCCGGGGATCCATCGCCCACGCTGAGATGCTCGGCCGCCAGGGGATTATCAGCAGCGCAGAAGCGGAACAGATTATGAGCGGCCTGAATTCCATCCTCGCGGATATCGAAGCGGGCAAGGTGGAGTTTTCCGTTGAGCTGGAAGATATTCACATGAACGTCGAGGCCCGCCTGATCGAACGGATCGGGGCGGTCGGCGGCAAACTGCACACCGGCCGCAGCCGCAACGACCAGGTGGCGGTGGATATCCGTCTCTACCTGCGCGACGAGATCGACACCATCCTCGGCTACCTGCAGCAGCTGGAAGCCTCCCTGATCAAACAGGCCGAAGCGAACCTCGCTGTCATCATGCCGGGCTATACCCATCTGCAGACCGCCCAGCCGGTGCTCTACAGCCACCACATGCTCGCTTATCGTGAGATGATCGCCCGGGATCAATCCCGCCTGCGGGACCTGCGCGCGCGCTTCAACCTGATGCCACTCGGCGCCGGGGCGCTGGCCGGGACCACCTTTAACATCGACCGCGAGTGGGTCGCGGAACAGCTCGGCTTCGACGGAGTGACCCGCAACAGCCTGGATTCGGTCTCCGACCGTGACTTCGCCATTGAGTTCTGCAGTTTTGCCGGTATTCTGATGATGCATCTTTCGCGGTTGTCGGAAGAACTGATCCTCTGGTCGAGCGCCGACTTCAATTTTATTGAGCTGAGCGATGCCTTCTGCACCGGCAGCTCGATCATGCCGCAGAAAAAGAATCCGGATGTCCCGGAACTGGTCCGTGGTAAAACCGGCCGGGTCTACGGCAACCTGATCAGCCTGCTGACCCTGATGAAATCCCTGCCGCTGGCCTACAACAAGGACATGCAGGAGGACAAGGAGCCGCTCTTCGATACCATCGACACGGTCAAAGGGTCCTTGAAGGTTTTCGCCGCCATGATTGCCGAAATGCGGGTCAAGGGCGACAACATGCGGATCGCTGCGGCACGCGGGTTTTCCACCGCCACCGACGTTGCCGATTACTGTGTCCGCAAAGGCCTGCCCTTCCGCCAGGCTCACGAAGTCGTCGGCAAAACGGTTCGTTACTGTGTCGAAACGGGGAAAGACATTCCGGAATTAACTCTTGATGAATTTCGCCAGTTTTCCCCGCTGATCGAGCAGGATATCTATGACTTTGTCACCCTGGAGGCCTCGGTCAATGCCCGTAAAGCCACCGGAGGAACTGCCCGTGAATCGGTCGAACGTGAACTGGCGAGACTGAAAAAGTAAAGGAATTTTTCGCCGCAACATGTGCGGATATCGCAGAGAAGAGTCTCTGGGGTTGCTGTCCATGCTGCGCTACTCGTGGCTGCCCAATGAAGTTATTTTGTGCGCTTGTGCTCATCGCCCTGCTGCCTGTCATCGCCTCCTGCGGCAAGAAGGGGCCGGTTCGCCCCCTTCAGGCAAACCTGCCGGATGCGGTGATTGCCGCCGAACTTGTTCAGCGTGGCGACGAGCTGTTGCTCAGCTGGCAGTTACCGATCCGTAACCAGAACGGCTCGCCGCTGGAGACCGCTCCGGTTGTCGATATTTACCGGATGCCGTACGACCCGGCCGATTACTGCCCGGAATGCAAAGACCGCGCAACCCTGCTCTTTTCCATCAATCCCGAGCTGCCCGCCCCGGCGCAGCTCAGTGCCAACCGCTACACCTTGCATGATCGGCAGGTGACTGTCGGGCAGGGATACCGGTACCGCCTGGTTCCAAAAAACGAACTCAACCGTGAGGGACGATCTCTGAGCGTGCGGATCGTTGTCGTCACCCCACCCGCTGAACCACAGGGGCTCCAGGTAAAAGGGCTCGATCAGGGGGCAGCCCTGACCTGGTCCCCGCTGACTCCGCCAGCGGGGATGGAACTGCTCGGCTACCGCATTTATCGCCGTGACGCCGGGGTGGCGTCACCCGCAGAACTGCTCAATCAACGGCTGCTTACGGTTACGGAATATACCGACATCAATCTGGGCAACAACACCGAATATCGATACCAGGTCAGTGCAGTGTTAAAGCAGGGAGAGCGGATTCTGGAAAGCCTTGCGTCTGCCGCGGTCGGGGTGATTCCACAAAAGGGTTTATAGCCGCTGGCGGATCTTTACAATCCACTGCCGGTATGATAGCTATTACGGTTTAAATCGGAAGCATTCGGTGTTAAATCGGTTTATCATTTACGCGTAAAGCCTGGCAAGTAAATGGCCGGCTCCAGGCCGGTGACGACCTTTAATGGAGGACAGCATGATCCAGGGATCCATGGTTGCCATCATCACCCCGTTCGATGAACAGGGGCGTTTTGATGAGGAGAGCTACCGCCAACTGATCGAATTTCAGATCGAAAACGGCACCGATGTGATCGTTCCCTGCGGAACCACAGGCGAATCGGCCACCCTCGATTTTGACGAGCACGGCTACGTCATCAAAACCTGTATCGAGCAGGTCAATAAACGGGTGCCGGTGGTTGCCGGGACCGGCGCCAACTCCACCGCGGAAGCCTTACATCTGTCCCAGCGGGCCAAGGACATGGGTGCTGACGGGCTGTTGCTGGTCTGCCCCTACTACAACAAACCATCCCAGGAGGGGATTTATCAGCACTACAAAACACTGGCGGAATCGGTCGCCCTGCCCCAGGTTCTCTATAATGTCCCGGGGCGCACCGGCACGAACGTGACCGCCGATACCACCTGTCGCCTGGCGGAAATTGACAACATTGTCGCCATCAAGGAAGCGGCCGGTTCACTGACCCAGGTCAGTGAAATCATTGCCCGGGTCGGCGACAAGATCGACGTCGTCTCGGGTGACGACTTCCTGACCTTTCCGATGATGGCCTGTGGCGCCAAAGGGGTGATATCGGTCTCCGCCAACGCAATTCCAGCGCAGGTCAAAGCGATGGTGCAGGCCGCCCAGGCCGAAGATTATGCCACCGCCCGCGAACTGCATCTCAAGCTGCTGGCATTCCATACCGCCATGTTCATCGAGAGCAACCCGGTACCGGTGAAGAAAACCCTGGCACTGATGGGGAAATGCCGCGCCGATGTCCGGCTGCCTCTGGTCGAAATGCAGGCCGCCACGCTGGATAAGCTCGAGACGATTCTCAAGCAGTACCAGCTGATCTGAACTGGCAGGACAACACCACCCGGAGAACCGAGGCACAGGGAGTCGGCTGCACTGCAGCTCTTCCCTGTGCCTCCTTGTATCAGAAGCAGAGGATAAACAATGATCAAAGTTGCTGTCGTAGGGGCTGCCGGCCGGATGGGTATCCGCCTGATCCACGCCGTTCTTGAAGCTGACGGGCTGGAACTGGCCGGCGCAATCGAACGGCCCGGGCACGAACAGCTCGGCACGGATGTCGGGCTGCTCGCCGGAGTTGGTGAACTTGGCGTGAAAATCTCCGACGATCTCGCTGCAACCATGGCCGGCGCTGATGTGTTGATCGACTTTACCTTTCCCGATGTGACGCTGAACAACCTGGCGGTCTGTGCCGAACTGGGCAAGATGGTCGTCAGCGGCTCGACCGGCTTCACCCCCGAGCAACGGCTCGAAGCAGAGTCCTTTGCCCGGAGAATTCCAGTGGTGCTGGCCCCCAACATGAGCGTCGGGGTTAATGCCTGCTTCAAATTGCTCAAGGAAGCGGCGAGGATTCTCGGTGACGATTTCGATGTTGAGGTGGTCGAACTGCACCACAACAAAAAGAAGGATTCCCCTTCCGGCACCGCGGTGCGCATGGGGGAAGTGGTTGCCGAGACCCTCGGTCGTGACTACAACAAGGTCGCCAACTTCCATCGCGAAGGAATGTGCGGCGAGCGGACCAGACAGGAGATCGGCATGCAGACGGTGCGCGGCGGAGATATCGTCGGGGAACATACCGTCTACTTTATCGGCATGGGCGAACGGATCGAAATTACCCACCGCGCCATGAGCCGTGACATGTTCGCCCGGGGCGCCGCCCGCGCCTGCCAGTGGATTGCCGATAAGGGTCCCGGCCTGTATGACATGCAGGACGTTCTCAATCTGAAATAAGACTTTCTACGTTCTTTAGGTTTCTGACCGTATAATTCCACAACAGGATGATAAGCGCGCTTCATTGTAAGGAGAACCCCATGGCACGCATCAATGACAACTATCTGAAGCTACAGGCCGGCTACCTCTTCCCCGAGATCGGCCGCCGGGTGCGGGAGTTTACCGCCGCCAATCCCGAAGCCAAAGTGATCCGCCTCGGTATTGGCGACGTCACCCAGCCGCTCGCACCGGCGGTGCTCGACGCCTTCCATCAAGCGATCGACGATCTGGGCGGCACCGAGAATTTCGCCGGCTACGGCCCGGAGCAGGGCTACGAGTGGCTCTCCCAGGCGATCATCGACAAGAGCTACAAGCCCCTCGGCGTTGAGCTGAAGCCATCTGAGATGTTCATCTCAGACGGCTCAAAGTGCGACTGCGCCAACATCCTCGACATCTTCGCTCTCGACAACAAGGTGGCAATCGGTGACCCGGTCTATCCGGTCTACAACGACACCAACGTCATGGTCGGCCGCACCGGTGCGGCCGACGAAAAGGGCTACTATCAGGGGATCGTCTACATGCCCTGTACCGAGGAGAACGGCTTCTTCCCCTCGCTGCCGAGCGAGAAGGTTGACATCATCTACCTCTGCTCGCCGAATAACCCGACCGGCACCATCGCAACCAGAGAACAGCTGAAAACCTGGGTCGACTACGCTCTGGCCAACGACGCGATCATTCTCTTCGACGCCGCCTACGAGGCCTTCATCACCACCCCCGGCATACCGCACTCGATTTACGAGATCGACGGGGCCCGGAAGTGCGCCATCGAATTCCGCTCCTTCTCCAAGACCGCCGGTTTCACTGGCGTTCGCTGCGGACTGGTGATCGTTCCCGAAGAGCTGACCGGCACAACTGCCACAGGCGAGCAGTACAGCCTCAACAAACTGTGGAACCGCCGCACCACCACCAAGTTTAACGGCGCCTCCTACCCGGTGCAGAAGGCTGCCGCCGCGGTCTACTCCGACGCCGGCTGGGCGCAAGTCAAGGCGACCGTCGACTACTACATGGAAAACGCGCGCATCATCCGCGAGGGGCTGACCGCAGCTGGCATCACCTGCTTCGGCGGGATCGACTCCCCCTATATCTGGCTGAAGACCCCCGAAGGGATGAGCAGCTGGGACTTCTTCGACAAGCTGCTGGGGGAATGCCACGTGGTCGGCACTCCCGGCAGCGGCTTCGGCCCCAGCGGTGAAGGCTACTTCCGCCTCAGCGCTTTCGGGGACCGGGAAAATGTTGTAACCGCCGTAGACCGGATTCAGCAGAAGTGGGGCAGATAAATGATCACGATCATCATCGACGAGAAGACATGTTGCGGCAGCGGAGAATGTGTCAAGATCTGCCCTGAGAAAGCAATCAGCCTGGTCGATGGCATCGCCGTTCTGGACGAATCACGCTGTGATTTTGACGGCATCTGCATCCCCGCCTGCCCCTCGGGCGCAATCCGCTACGAAGAGACCGAACCCGGCGGCTGCGGGTTCTGATTGACACATCTGCAAGCCACTCGCCGTATCGCCCGGTCGTGTAGTACCGGGCGATACGGGTCGAGCAGAAGGCAGCCATGTTTTTATTCCTTTGCTGAATGATGGATCTCAGCAGACTGGAAAAAACTGCTTGCAAAGATGATTAATACTTTCTAAAATATGGGCATTGGTTAATATTTCCAGGAGGGGAGAACAAAAGGAACACAAGGCCAGACCGATGCGCATCCCCCCTGCTGCCATTCTTTCATTCTCGCGCAACACCCTTGTCTGCCTGCTGCTGTCGACCTGCATCCTGGCAACGTCTGCCAGCGCCATGGACACAAAGAACCTTCATCCAGATCGTTCCACCCGGAACCGGCGCGCTTCACCTGTTGCTCATCTCAACAGAAACAGAAACCAGCCAATACCGGTCCAATAGCCAGCTTATGGGCAAAGTCAAAAACGACAACCTCATGACCAAGGCCATCGCCCGCTTTTCGCTCCTTGATAACCTGGAACTGGCCATCGGGGTCCCCTATCTGCTCCAGCGCAAGCAATCACGGACCAATGCCGCAGGCATCACGACCAGTAAATTCGATTCGCAGGGCCTTGGTGATGCCGACATTCAACTGACCTGGCAATGGCGCGATTCGAGAAAAGGGGGACTGGGCGTTCTCACCGGGGTTGAGCTGCAAGCCCCGACCGGCGACAGGAATGACGGCCTGGGCAGCGACACCTGGGAGACCAGCCTGCGTTCGGTTCTCAGTTACAAAACGGTATGGGGCTATCCCTACGGGATGGCAATCTATACCGACACCGGAAGCACCAGAGCAAATGGCGTGCGGATCGACCCCGCCGATGACCTGTACCTTGCTGCCGGTTTCAAGTCCCGCTTCTGGCATGGATTTGGTTTCGACCTGAGTACCTTTCGCTACGTCGACACCAGTCGCGCGGTGACAGAGAATAACGGGTCACCGGCCATCGTGGAGAAGTACGACTCCCCGGGCTGGAAGGTGTATGGCTGCTATCGTTCCAGCAAATCCTTCGAATGGAATATTCTCTACGAGAGAATTTCTCCCGAGGCCCATCAGGTGTACTTAAACGGGACGACTATCAGCAAAAAGATCGACGACAAGGAACGATTTGGCGCTATTGTCAAATATTTCTGGTAATATTTTTTTTCTTGATTGCTTTTCGCCGTCCACTTCCATCCGAGATCTGATGTGAAATTTCTCCAAGATCTAGTCAAACCCTCTCTGGCCTTTCTGGCCGGATCAGCCATCCTGACCCTGTTCGCACATCTGCAGCATCGCTTTGTGTCCGGTCACCATTCGCTGAAGGCCTTTCTGGTTCCGGTGCTTGTCGGAGGGATTGTCGGCGTCTCGTTTTACTTTTTGCGATTGCGCGTCAAGGAGCTTTCCGCTGAACTGTCCAGCCTCAG
Organism: Desulfuromonadales bacterium; assembly: GCA_032251255.1. Classification (GTDB taxonomy): domain Bacteria; phylum Desulfobacterota; class Desulfuromonadia; order Desulfuromonadales; family Geopsychrobacteraceae; genus BM509. The sequence goes on along the minus strand of JAVVDY010000001.1, from coordinate 60,850 downwards.
TTCCTCAGTCCTGCATACAGAGCTCTCCCTGCCGGCGCGTAAAAAGACATCTGCCACACTGCTGATTGTGACCACAACCGTGGGGCTGAGTCTGTTCCTGTCGATTCTGTCGATCATTCAGAAACTTATCATCGGTTTTCCGATTGGCCCCAAGGGCTTTATTATTCCGGTACCGATCGGCGCCATTGGCGGATTTCTGTTCGGTCTCTATCTGAACCGGTTGAAGCAGTTTCAGGCCTTCCAGGCCGAGGCTCTGCACACCCTCTCCAGCCAGAAAAAGCATCTGTCAAACATTATCGAAACAATCCATGACGGCATCCTCGTCACCGATGACCAAAGCAACATCGAACTTGCCAATCCGGCCGTAGCGAAGATGCTGGGCACGGGCTCAGAGAACCTTCAGCGACAGGACCTCTGGTCTGTCCTGAAAAACCTGACAGTCCCCTACGAGGAAGAGACCTTGACGATTCCGCCGGATAAACGCCCCTTCCTGGTTCAGGCCCGCCAGAACGGTAAAATTCTGCGGGGAGCCGTCAATCCGTTGATGAACAATGAAGCAAAGGAGACTGGTCTGGTCATGGTCCTGCAGGACATGTCCCATGAGAAAAAAATCGAACACCTCAAGGCGGAATTCATCTCCACGGCGACCCATGAGCTGAACACACCGATTTCAGCCATGGCGGGATATACGGAACTGCTCCTCAACGGAGACTTTCCGCCCGAACAGCAGAGGGCCTTTATCGAAACCATCAGCCGCAACGCCTGGCAGGTCAGCAATATTCTCGACAACCTGTTGAACGTCGACAGTGTCGGCCTGCCCAGCCAGATTCTTCTTGATAAAGAGTGTTCCACGGTCGGGAACATCATCGACCAGATCAAAGAATGCCTCGACCAGGCCAGAGACACGCACCAGCTGACCCTCGCTATCGAGGATCACCAATGTCAACTGGAAGTCGATCTAAAAAGAATCAAACGGATCTTCTGTCACCTGATCAGCAATGCCACAAAGTTTTCAGAACCGGCCAGCCGGATCACCGTCCGGGGCCGGAAGGAGATGAGCAGCTACCTGTTTGAAATTGAGGACCAGGGTATCGGCCTCTCCGCTGAAGATTGTGCAAGGGTTTTTGATAAGTTTTACAAAGTCGATGCCTCGAATACCGCCCGCGAAGGGATTGGCCTGGGGCTGAGCGTCGTCAAAACGCTGACTGAAGCCCATGGCGGTGAGGTCAGCCTCAAAAGTCACCCCGGATCGGGAACCACCGTAACATTCTCCCTGCCGCTCCCCTGAATCCCCCTCCCCTTTGGACATGACACCATTTTCCTCTCATTAAAATCCAGACGATAACGGTAAGCAGTATCAAGTTCTGACCCGGTTACCTGACCAGTCCGCTAAGGCATAGGGTCAAATACCCTAGCCACAAACTTAACTTTGGGGGTTTTGCCCCAGTCAAAAAATACACCCATTAAGAATTTCGTATATTTTATTTTTCAGATAATCTCTGAATTTTCTTCTTATTTTCAGATACTTATGATTTTAATTTCTTTTTTTATTGTTTACTTTCCGACTAGGCAAACACTTTGCAGTAAGCCAATGCCATTGCTCACACCGATCATTGCGGAGAAGGCTGGGGGCTCCGTATTCGTTTTACATGAGAGATCAGCGTGATCTCTAGAACCCTGGAATAGGAGATGGAAAGCATGAAAAAGTTTTTGGCGATCTTTGGAGTCCTCTTTCTGCTCTGTGCCCTGTGCACAGCACCTGCTTTCGCAGGAAAACCCGTCGATGGCGACAACGACGGCTACAAGAACAACGTCGACTGCAACGACGGCGATGCCAGCATCAACCCCGGGGCAGCGGAAGTCTGCTTTGACGGTGTCGACAACAACTGCGATGGCGTCATCGATGAAGGCTGCACACCCGGCACCTGCACCGACAACGATGCTGACGGCTACGGTGATCCTGCCAGCGCTGACTGCACCTATCCTGACCTCGACTGTGACGATGTCCTTGCAGCGGTCAACCCCGGGGCATCCGAAAACTGCTCCAACGGGATCGATGACGACTGCAACGGCCTGATTGATGCCGCCGATCCGGCCTGCGGAACCAACCCACACGCCGGCAACAGCTGGAACAACTACCCGGCCGACTGCATGGGCTGCCACAACACCCAGTTCAGCGAAATGGCCAACTCCACTCACTACAAGTGGGTCGGCGAGACCACCGAAATGACCAACCAGAACGGCACCCTGCAGGGCAAGCTGACCAACGCCGTCAACAGCTACTGCATCAACATTCTGGGTGACTGGAAGATCTGCGGCAAGTGCCACGCCGGTCGCGGTCTGCGTCCTGACGATCAGGCCGCTGGCCTCTCCAACATCGACTGCCTGGCCTGCCACAACGAAGACTACGCTCTGACCCGGACCCGCATCTCCACCGGCGTCATGGCTCCGGCTATTGCCGAAGCGCCGATCAGCCCGGCCAACCTGGCAATCCTCGACGGCTACACCCAGAACCTCGCGGCACCGAAGACCGGCGCCTGCCTGAAGTGCCATGCCAACGCCGGCGGCGGTGACGCCGTCAAGCGCGGCGACCTGTCGATGGCCACCATCACCAACACCAACGCCGACTTCGACGTGCACATGAACACCACGACCTCCGACGTCCAGTGCCAGGAGTGCCACGTCTTCCAGAACCACAAGACCATCGGCCGCGGTTCCGACCTGCGCCCGACCGACGACGTTGCCCGCGGCAGCGAAGTCAAGTGCTACACCTGCCATACCGGCTTCGAAGCTGGCACTGGTCACGCGAATGCCGGTGCCAACCGCAGCGAAGGCGACCGTCACGTGTTCCGCGTCGCCTGCCAGTCCTGCCACGTTGATGAGTTCGCCAAAGTTGCAACCGAGATGCATCGCGACTGGCGGTTCCATCATGACGGCAGCCCGGCTGACGGCGTTTCCGGCCCCGGCCATCCGCATGTCGAAAAAGCCGCCAACCTGCAGCCTGAGTTCAAGTTCTGGAACCGCACCAGCAACAACTACCTGATGGGCGATACCGCGGTCATCGATCCGGCCACCGGCTTCTACCCGACCTCCCGCCCCCTGGGCAACCTGAACGACGGCAAGCTGTACCCCTTCAAGTACAAGACCGCCGACCAGCCGATGGTCTCCAGCACCGGCGAACTGCTGATGCTCGACACCCTGGTCTACATCGGCCAGACCGGCGACGTGGTTCAAGCGATCGAGTCCGGCCTCGCCAACATGGGCTACCCGAGCAACGAGCCTTATGAGTGGGTCACCACCGACACCTACCAGCTTCTCAACCACGGTGTTGCTCCGGCTGGTCGCGTCGACTGCCAGAAGTGCCACAACAACAGCGAGTGGGGCATCGAAACCACCAGCATGCTCGACGCCCAGGGCTACGCCCTCAAGGGTGCAAAGTCGCAGGTCTGCTCGCAGTGCCACAGCGAGAAGAACCTGAAGCGGGATCACTTCCAGATGCACAACCATGTGAGCAAAGGTGCCGGCATGGACTGCCTGTTCTGCCACAGCTTCACCCGTCAGGCAGAAAAAGGCGGAATCGGTCCCTGCGACCCGAACGCCAGCGACTTTGTCGACAACATCCCGTTCAACCATCCTGAGTGTAACTAAGCTCAGCCGGTAACAACGTAAGTGACGTAAAAAGGGGCGGCCGATTGGCCGCCCCTTTTTACGTCTGCCCTGCCAGATGCATTCGACATTTTTCCCAATATCATCCCTTCGATTTCCCGCAAATAAACCGATACTCAATCATGCGCATATAAATATATTCAACATAGTGAGTGGGTCAAGAATGGGTATTTTGCCCCACACAACTGCGGGATAAGCCCCACGAGTCACCATCAAACCTCCCCACGATAAACGCATATTAAATTTCGCATAACCACTGTTATTACTGGGCATTTCTGAAAATCGATGATCTTGGCAAGCTAATTGCTCAAGAACAGGCGGGCGAAACAAAATGTTCCCACTTGAGGAGACCCGGTCAGCATTTCTTAAGCACACCGCAGACATTTTATTAACGGGACATGGAGGTCCCAAACCAATGCCAAGGAGGAAGCACGCAATGAAGAAGTTTCTGGCAGTCATCAGCATCCTGTTTCTGGTGCTGACAATCAGCAGTACAACGGCCTTTGCCGGCAAACCGGTCGACAGTGACAATGATACCTACAAGTCCAATGTCGACTGCAACGACAGTGATGCCACCATCAATCCAGGTGCGACCGAAGTCTGTGACGGGGTCGACAACAACTGCGACGGCGTCATTGACGAAGGGTGTGAGCCCGTCACCTGCGTCGACAATGACGGTGACGGCTATGGGTTCCCCGCTGACGCCTCCTGTACCTTTGCCCAGGAGGACTGCGACGACACCCTCTCCGGCGTCAACCCCGGGGTCGCGGAAATCTGTGACAACGGTATCGATGACAACTGCGACGGCCAGATTGACGAAGGCTGCAGCACCTGCACCCCGACCGCGTCCACCGAAATCAATTGCGCTGACGGCAATGACGACGACTGCGACGGCGCCAGCGACTGCTCCGACAGCGACTGCGCCAGCGACCCGGCCTGCAGCAATCCGCACAGCGGGCTGCTCTACGATGAGTATCCGGCAAACTGCATGGGCTGTCACAACACCCAGTTCAACGAGATGGCCAGTGCCCTCCATTACACTTGGGTTGGTGGTGCTCCCGACATGACAAATCAGCCCGGCACCCAGCAGGGCAAGCTGACCAACGCGCTCAACAGCTACTGCATCAACATTCTTGGTGACTGGCCCGTCTGCGGCACCTGTCACGTGGGCCGCGGCCTCCGTCCGGATGACTCCCAGGCCGACAACAGCAACATCGACTGCCTGATGTGCCACAGCATCACTGACTACCCGCTGGTCAGGACCCGCCTCGCGGACGGCTCGATGGGCGCGCCGGTCGGCACCGACCAGGCAACCCTTGAGACATATGTCCGGACGATCGGCAAGCCCGCGCGGAAAAACTGCCTGAAGTGCCACGCCAATGCCGGCGGCGGCGATGGCGTCAAGCGTGGCGATCTGTCGATGGCCGACATCACCAACACCGACCCCAACTTCGACGTGCACATGAACAACGCCGGAGCCAACGTTAGCTGCTTTGAGTGTCACACCTTCGTCAACCACAAGGTCACCGGCAAAGGCTCCGACCTGCGCGCTACCGACTATGCCTCCGAGGTTCGCTGCACCATGTGCCACACCACCATGGACAGCGGCACCGGCCACACCGATGCCGGCCTGAACCGCACCGACGCGGACCGGCACGTCAATCGTGTTTCCTGCCAGGCCTGCCACATCGACCGGTACGGCAAATGGCCCACCGAAGTCCATCGTGACTGGGAATTCCATCACGACGGCGAACCGGCTGACGGCGTCTCCGGCCCAGGCCATCCCTATTCCGAGCTGGCCTCCGATCTGAAACCGGTGCTCAAGTTCTGGAACCGCACCAGCCACAACGGCCTTCTCGGCGAGACCGCTGTCGCTGATCCGGTCACCGGCATCTATCCGACCTCGCGCCCGAACGGCGACATCAACGACGGTAAGATCTATCCGTTCAAGTACAAGACCGCTTACCAGCCGAAGACCATCGCTGACGATGTGATTATTTCCGTGGACACCTTTGAGTTCCTCAAGGTCTCCGGTGATCTTAACACGTCTGTTGCGTCTGGTCTGGCCAACATGGGCTATCCGTCCAATGAGCCCTGGGAGTTGATCACCACCGAAACCTACGGGCTGCTCAATCACGGCGCTCCCGTGGCAGCAACCATCGACTGTGCCCAGTGTCACTACAGCTTCGACACCGACAGCGACAGCGAACTCGATCTGCTCGGCTACAAACTGAAGGGCCCGAAAGCGCAGGTCTGTAACCAGTGTCACAGCGACAAGAAGCTGCCCCGCGACCAGGGCCGGATGCACGGCCACCTGCAGAAGGGCTCCGGTATCGGTTGTGGTTTCTGTCACAGCTTCGAGCGCCCCGAGCGCGGCCTCTGTTCGCCTTGCGATCCGGCTTGCGTCAGCGAGTTTGTCGACACCGTGCTCTATGACCACAGCGATGTCTGTAACTGAGCCACTGAACTGAGATTCTCTTTCCAATGAAATCGGGCGGCCGCATGGCCGCCCTTTTTTTCACCGAACGCTCTCCAAACGCGACGGCCTGAGATGCTATACTGATGGCATGTGGAAAACACAGCTTCTTCTTTTGCTGATTCTCGCCAGCGCAATCGCCGTTCTGCCCGGGAAAGCGGGAGCAACCGCTCAAAAACAAGAGACCGGATACCTGTGCCAGCCGACCCCGGAAGACGAAATGGGCCCCTTTTACCGTCCCGGGGCCCCGTTACGCTCGCAGATTGGAGAGGGGTACCTGCTGACCGGAACCGTCAAATCCGCAGTCGACTGCACAGGAATCTCCGCCAGCCTGATCGAATTCTGGCAGGCCGATCATGACGGGCGCTACGACGATGCTCACCGGGCAGCTGTAATCACCGGCGAAAGTGGATATTACCGGCTGGAAACAGATGTCCCGGGGGAGTACCTGACCCGACCGGCTCACATCCATATCCGGGTCTCTGCACCCGGGTTCCGGACACTGGTGACCCAGCACTACCTGCACCAAGGCGCTACCAGTTCAGTTTTTGATCTGGCCCTGATTCCCGTCCCCTGATCCTCTACAGCGACCTAAGCAACGGGGCCCCCGGCATTTCATTGCCGGGGGCCCCGTTGCTTAAAGATGACTGCAGGAGAACCGCGCTATACGGCAATCCTCTGCTGCTCGAGAATTTTCTCCATCTCCTCCGCCGAAATCGGCCGGGAATAGAGGAACCCCTGCCCCAGCTGACACCCCTGTTCCAGCAATAAGCGGCTCTGCTCAAGCGTCTCGACCCCCTCCGCCAGGACCTTCAACTGCATGCTGCGGGCCAGGGCGACAATCGACGTGGTGATAGATGCATTGTGGGAGTCAACGGTAATATCGCGGACAAAGGAACGATCGATCTTCAACTTGGAGATCGGCAAACGCTTGAGATAACTGAGCGAGGAATAGCCGGTGCCGAAGTCGTCGATCGAGAGTTGTATCCCGCGATTTTTCAGCTGATCGAGAATCTCGATCGTCGATTCCACATTGGCCATCGCCGCACTTTCGGTCAGTTCAAATTCAAGCCATTGCGGATCTATTTCTGTTTCCGTCAGAATCCGGTCGACCACTTCGATAAAATTGTGCTGGTTGAACTGCAGGGCAGAAATATTCAGTGAGATCTGAGTCGGCTTGAGTCCCGCCTTCTGCCAATAACTGATCTGCAGGCAGACAGCCCGCAGGACCCACTCGCCCAGCGGCAGGATCAGGCCGGTCTCCTCCGCCAGCGGAATAAAATCGCCCGGCGAGACAATCTCCCCTCCTGGCGGCTGCCAGCGGACCAGGGCCTCGATCCCGGTCAGCTCACCGCTCACCATATCGACCTGCGGCTGGAAATGGAGCAGCAACTGGTCTTCTTCCAGCGCCTTGCGCAGACTGTTCTCCAACAGCAGGCGGTCATGGGTCCGCGCATTCATCTCCGGCCGATAGAACTGGTAGTTGTTCCTGCCGCTCCCCTTGGCCCGGTACATGGCGGAATCGGCGCTCTTCATCAGACCCATCACATCCAGGGCATCATCGGGATAGAGACTGATGCCGATGCTCGCCGTGGTAAAAATCTCATGCCCGGAAAGCATGAATGAGCGGGAGAAGCAGTCGAGAATCTTGCTCGCAACCAGTGAAACCTCCTGAGGAGTCCTGACCCGCTCCAGGACCACGACAAACTCATCGCCACCCATCCGCGCCAGGGTGTCGAGGTCGCGCAGACATCCGCTCAGTCGCTTGGCGACCTCGCGCAGCAGGTCGTCCCCCAGTTCGTGCCCCAGCGAATCGTTGATATTCTTGAACCGGTCGAGATCGATAAACAGAAGGCCCAGGGTCTGCTTGTTCCTCGCAGCATTGGCCATGGCATGGCGCAACCGATCGTTCAGCAGCAGCCGGTTCGGCAAGCCGGTCAGCGAATCGTGGTGCGCGAGAAAGTCAAGGTGCCGCTGGTGCTCACGCAGATCATCCTCGACCTTCAGGCGGTCGGTAATATCGCGGGCCGATTCGATGATGCCGCTCAACTCGCCGTCTTCATCCCACAGCGGAGATGCCAGCAGTTCGAAGCTGCGCGCTTCACCATTGGGCAGCCTGTGTTCGTGGACAACGTTGACCGCCCGGCCGGTCCGCTGGACCTCCTGCAGCGGGCAGGGGTGTTCGCGGCTGTTGCAGGGGGAGTCCCGGTGATGTGAGACCTGGTAGCAGAAAAGTGGACCTTCTTCATTCATCTCATCGGTGAGATACCCCTTGGCGGCCTTGTTCATCAAGCGGACCCCATAATCGAGACCGATGACAAAGGTGGGATCGACAACCCCGTCGATAACCGTCTGCAGGAAACTCCGTTCGCTGGCAATCACCTGCTCCGCCCTTTTCCGTTCGGTCACATCGTCGATAATCCCGAGCATCCCGGTCACCTGCCCCTGACTGTCCTTCAGTGCAATGCGGCTGTGCTGGTAATACTTGAAGACCTGGTCAGAAAACGGTTCCACCACCTCGTCGTGGAGGATACTGAGGCCTGAAGAGATCACCTTGATCGACTCACGTCGACTTCTCTCCGCCGCCTCCGCAGACCAGGGTAGGTCAAAGTCCGACTTGCCTCTAATCTTCAGGGGGTTATCCAAGCCAACTAGGCTGGCAAATTTAGGATTGCAGCCCAGGTAGTGCGCATGCTGATCTTTCCAGAACACGTAGCTGGGGATATTGGTGATGATCTTCTCCAGCAATTTATTCTGCGAGTCAAGCTCTGCGGTCCGCTCCTTGACCCGCTGCTCCAGATCCGCCAGCAGTTTCATGTTCTGCAGGGCGATCGATGCGCGCAGACTGAACAGGTTCAATAACTGGCTGTCGGTCTCGTCAAAAGGCTCTTTCCGGCGGAATGCGGTGAGCCCGCCAACAATCCTGTCCAGGTGCCAGAGCGGCGCCACCATCCCGGTCGACACGTCAAGCTTTGCGGCAAGCTCCCGATTGGTATGGGGACTCTCACTGAGCGCGGGGATATAGACGGTATCCTCCTGATTGAACATCAGGCCGCAGATTCCCCCATCCTCCAGGGTCACCGTCTGCCCCAGGATCAGTTCCGCCTTCTCGCCGATGCCCTCCAGGTAGCGAAAGGCTTTTCCGTCGTCGTTCAGTGATAGCACCAGCGTCATATCGGCACTGACGAGATCCCGTACCGACTCACAGAGGGTCCGGTTGAACCGATCCACATCGCTGGCCGCCAGGATCAGCTTGCGGACCTGGGTATCAAGAACCTCGAGGCCATTCTCGTAGCGACGCCGATCAGCCTCACGCTGTTGCCGCTGCCTGATTTCCGTTCTCAGTGCCCTGTTGCTCTGGCGAAATGCGCTGATCGTGGTGCTGGAAATACTGATGACGCGGTAGACGAAAAAAGCACCACCCATGAAGATCGTGCCGGTGACCAGTTCCAGCGGAAGGGCGATTGAACTGAACAGGTTGGCGATATAGCAGAGGTAGCCGACAAAGAAGAAAACCATCAGCCAGATCAGATCCAGCCATTTCCTGCGGAATTTTTCCGGGACCTGGGCCCTGATACGCATGCTGGCAACGATCGGGAAGAGCATCAGCACAGCGCCAATCGCAACCTGGACAACAGAGATGAGTTCCAGTTGGTTCATGTCTATCACTTCAACGTAAGAGCAGCTCGCAATAAATCAGGAGAAGGCCCCGGCAACGGGGGAGATCGAAATGAGATATTATATTAATCTGGACTAATCTTGCAACATTATTTTTCATTTCCGTCAAATCGCAGGGCTATCCCCCCATTTTCACTGCAAATTGCAACAAAGAGTAACAGGCCATATCTTATACAAATAGCTATCCATCTGATTTTCCATGTTTTTTAATTGACAAAAAAAATAACCCACTATATAAATTAAGACAATCTTAATGTTTTGACATTATCAACCTGCTCTAAAGTCGCTCGCTGGAGGGGCACCTGACCATGAAGCATCCCCTGATTCTGAAATATCTTGACGGCCGCAGCGTGGAAGCCACCCTGCTCAGCGCATTTCATCCCCGCCAGAAAAGTATTCAGGCCGAACTGACCTCCTCGGGCAAGATTGCCCACATTCCGCTGGAGGTCCTCTGCTACGTGATGATCATGGCCCAGGGAGAATGGCAGATCCCCTCCTCGCCGGATGAAAAGGTCGAGCACATTGAAACCGTGACCGGAGAAACGTTCAAGATGAGGGTGTCCCCGAAACAGGAATACCCCTCCGGGGTTCTCGCCTTCCCGGTACGCAAGGACACCGAGTATCGCAATATCTTCTTTACCGTCAATGGCATCAGGCAACGCAACGAAGACCGCCATCTCACCGAAATCCTTGAAGAAGGTGGCGTGATCGAAGAGAATGATGTCAAAAAGGTGCTGGCAGAGCAGGAGAAGCTGCGGACCCGCAAGGTCGGCGAGATTCTGACCGAAGAGCAGGGGGTCGCACCGGAAAAGCTCGAAAAAACCATCCAGGATGCTGCGAAAAAACTCACCCCCAATGCCAAATTCAGGGTCGGCGATCTGCTCATCGAAGCCGGCCTGGTCACCCGGGAGCAGGTGGAGACAGCGCTGGAGTCCCAGACCAAGGGGAAGAAAAAGAGGATTGGCGAACTGCTGATCGAAAACGGCCTGATCACCGAGGAACAGCTGCTGGCGGCCCTGTCGGCAAAGTTTCGCATGCGCCAGATCGACCTGGATTCACTTGAGCCGACCAAGCGGGCGCTGGAAGCCCTCAACAAGACCATGGTCAACCAGCTGAAGGCCTTTCCCGTTTCCCTGGAACGGAACGTCCTGACGGTTGCGACGTCAGACCCGACCAACCACACAATCGGCGACACGCTCCGGTTTTCCACCAGCTATGTTGTCGAATTTGTCACCGCACCGGCGACCAAGATCCAGGAGGCGATCGACAAATATTACGCTGAAGAACCCTCTCAGCTGGACGATTCGATTTCCGACCTGATCGGCGATATGGATGAGGAGGATATCGACATTCAGGACTCGGAAGACATCTCCGACTACAAAATCACCGAGAAAGACTCGCAGATCATCACCCTGGTCAACCGGGTCCTGCTTGATGCCTACAATAAAGGAGTGTCGGATATCCACTTCGAACCGGGCCCCGGGCAAAAACCGCTGCAGATCCGTTACCGGATCGACGGGGTCTGCGATGTCGCCCACCAGGTTTCGCACAAGTTCAAAAAAGCCATTGTTTCTCGGCTGAAGATCATTTCCCAGCTCGACATTGCGGAGCGGCGCAGGCCACAAAGCGGCAAGATCCTGATGCGTTCCGGCAATAAGAAGATCGAATTCCGGGTTGAAATCACCCCGACAACCGGCGGGCTGGAAGATGCGGTGCTGCGGATTCTCTCCTCCTCGAAACCGTTAAAGCTTGAACAGATGGGTTTTTCCGATGCAAATCTGGAAAACTTCAGAAGAATGCTGAGTACCCCCTACGGGATCGTGCTCTGCGTCGGGCCGACCGGCTCGGGCAAAACCACAACCCTTCACTCGGCCCTCGGCCACATAAACACCCCCGACCGAAAAATCTGGACAGCCGAAGACCCGGTGGAGATCACCCAGTCCGGGCTGCGCCAGGTTCAGGTCCAGCCGAAAATCGGTTTCAACTTCCCCGAAGCGCTGCGCTCTTTTCTGCGGGCCGACCCGGACGTCATCATGATTGGTGAGATGCGCGATGCGGAAACCGCGAAAATTGCTATCGAGGCGTCACTGACCGGCCACATGGTCTTTACCACTCTGCACACCAACAGTGCCGCCGAGACCGTCGTCCGACTGATCGAGATGGGTATGGACCCGTTCAATTTCGCCAACGCGATGGTCGGCATCCTGGCTCAGCGGCTGGCCCGCAGGCTCTGCCCCGACTGTCGCGAGCCCTACCAGCCGAGCCTTGCCGAGCTGGAAGAACTGGCCCGGGCGTACGGCAAGGACCATTACCAGAAGCATGAGCTGCCGCGGAATCCTGAAGGGATGACTCTCTATCGCAAGCAGGGCTGCGAAATGTGTGGTCAGACCGGCTATCGCGGCCGGATCGCCATCCACGAACTGATGGCGACATCCGAAGTGATCCGCCGCGCCATCAAGGACAATCTGGCCCTGGAAGATATTCGCGACCTGGCGATAGATGACGGGATGTGCACCCTGAAGATGGACGGGATCAGAAAGGTCCTCCAGGGACAGACCGACCTGCAGCAAGTCCTGCGCGTCTGCGCCTGAGCGATACCGCTGCAAAGAGTCACGCTGAATCGTCGAGTTTCTCCGGCCCCCTCAGGACCCGTGCCTCGAGGCGCCGACCGATCCCCTGCAGCAGGCCGCTGAAAACCAGGTTGTGCAAGGGCATGACGGCATACCAGTAGAGTATCCCGGCGACCCCGTGAGGCAGAAACCGGGCGGTTAAGATCAGCCGGGTAAGCTGCTCCCCCTCTGCGTCGAGCCTGAACTCCAGCGTCGCCCTGCCCGGCAGTTTCATCTCGGCGACGAGCAGCAGCAGCTGTTCCCGTTCAACCCTGCTGACCCGCCAGAAATCGATTGCATCGCCGACCGTCACCTCAACCGGGCAGCGGCGACCCCGCTGCAGGCCAATGCCGCCGACCAGACGATCGACCAGCCCGCGCAGCCACCAGAGCCAATCGGCATAGTACCAACCCGTGCCGCCACCGATGCAGGTGACCGCCTGCCAGACCTGTGCGGCATCGGCCTCGAAGACGATCATACGGGCATCGGTATAGTGGGTTCCACCCGCCCAGGCAGGGTCCCCGGGGATCGCCCATTCCGCTGGCGGGATCGCTCCGGCATCGGTCCACGAGCTTTCCACCTGCTGATCACGGACCCGCTCGAGGGCATAGCGGATCGCATGACGACAATCGAGCAGCGGCTGCGGGATCAACTCTTGGATCCGCCGGTCGCGACAGACCACCCGGTTGCTCAGCCCTTCGGCCAGCGGTCGGGCAAGCACCGCCGGCACAGGTGTCACCAGGTGAATCCAGTAGGAGCTGAGTCGCGGGGTCAGCACCGGGACCGGAATGATCAGGCGCCGCCTCAGGCCGGCTTCCTCGGCAAACAGGACCATCAACTCCCGATAGGTCAGAATATCCTGCTGGCCGATATCAAAGGAGCCTCCGATTGTCGCGGGGCACTCAAGACACGCCACCAGATAGTGAAGGACATTGCGCACCCCGATCGGCTGGCAGGGCGTATTCACCCAGCGGGGGGTGATCATCACCGGCAGGCGTTCCACCAGATAACGTAGAATCTCGAACGAAGCGCTGCCCGAGCCGATGATCATCGCCGCGCGAAAAACTGTCACCGGCACCTGGCCGGAGCAGAGGATCTCCGCGACCTCGGCGCGGGACTTCAGGTGTTCGCTCAGTCCAGCTTCTTCTTCTCCGAGCCCTCCAAGGTAGATGATCCGCTCAAGCCCGGCCTGCTCGGCACAGGCGACCATGTTGCGAGCGGCGGTGCGGTCCGTCTGGGCGAAATCGGCAGCGCCCGGATCCATGGAGTGAACCAGATAATAGACCGCCTGGCAGCCCCTGCAGGCGGTGGCGAGGGAATTCTGATCCAGCAGGTCCGCCCGGGCAATCTCAAGCTGCGGATGCCCCGCCCAGGGCCGGCTCGCCAATTTCTCAGGGCTCCGCGCCAGCGCGCGCACCCGGTACCCCGCATGGAGCAGCCGCGGAATCAAACGCGCACCGATATAACCGGTCGCGCCGGCCACCAGGATCGGGTTTTGTTTCGGTTCAAGACGCATCTGATCATTCTAGCGGCAGCACGGCAGAACCACAACCTCCCGGTGAAGAATCAGGGTTCAAGGCAAAAAAACTATTCCCCTATCTTCCTGCGTCCTGATATGATCACCCCCCTCAGCATACCGGCGCCGTGAAGCGGGGCGGGTGGAGAATTCAGTGTTACAGTCAACAGCAGAAGCAGGAGAACAGAGTATGAGAGTCGGATTTGTCGGTTGGCGGGGCATGGTCGGTTCTGTCCTGATGCAGAGGATGCAGGAAGAGAACGATTTTGCCGGAATTGAACCGGTTTTTTTCACCACCTCTCAAGCGGGCCAACCCGCGCCAATGGGCGGCGGAATCCTCAAAAAAGCCGATGACATTGAGGCATTGAAACAGCTGGATGCGGTGATCACCTGTCAGGGTGGTGACTACACCAAGGCGATCCACCCCGAGCTGCGCAAGGCCGGCTGGCAGGGGTACTGGATCGATGCGGCCTCCAGCCTGCGAATGGAGAAGAACGCGATCATCATCCTCGATCCGGTCAACCGTTCCGTTATCGACAAAGGTCTGCAATCCGGCATCAAGGACTTTATCGGTGGCAACTGTACCGTCAGCCTGATGCTGATGGCCCTGGGCGGGCTGTTCGAACATGATCTGGTCGAGTGGGCGACCTCCATGACCTACCAGGCCGCTTCCGGTGCTGGAGCCCAGAACATGCGCGAGCTGCTGGTGCAGATGGGCCAGCTCAACCAGGCTGTCGCCCCCATGCTGCAGGATCCGGGTTCGGCGATTCTGGAGATCGACAGGCAGGTTTCGGCACAACTGACCGGGGCGGGTATGGCGACTGAAAATTTCGGGTTCCCGCTGGCCGGCAGTCTGCTCCCCTGGATCGACCGGGAAGTCGAGGACGGCCAGTCCCGTGAGGAGTGGAAAGGGCTGGTGGAAACCAACAAGATTCTCGGCAACGAAACACTGATCCCGATCGATGGCATCTGCGTCCGTATCGGTGCCATGCGGTGCCACAGCCAGGCGCTGACCATCAAGTTGAAGAGGGATCTGCCGATCGACGAGATTGAAGGTATTCTGCAGAACGCCAACGACTGGGTTGAGGTTGTCCCCAACGTCAAGCAGGAGACCTTGTCCCGGCTGACCCCGGCCGCTGTTTCAGGCACACTCAAAACCCCGGTGGGGCGCCTGCGCAAGATGAAGATGGGACCGCACTACCTGTCCGCCTTCACCGTTGGCGACCAGCTTCTCTGGGGCGCTGCCGAACCGCTGCGCCGGATGATGCGCATCCTGGCAGAGCGGGGCTAGCCCACCAGGCCAAGCAACCAGGCAGAAAACGGCTGCTCTCCTTCCCGGAGTGCAGCCGTTTTTGCTGAAAAACTTGCTCAGCCCTCGCGCTCTGATTAAATAATAGTAGAGAAGAACCACAACGACTTCGCTTTCCCGGGGAGCAGATGAACAAAACCGCACAGAGACTGACTGTCATCGCTTGCCTGTTGCTCGGCTTCTCTGCGTCCGCCGTGCCGGCGATGGAACCGGTCCCGATCAGCCCGACCGGATCGGCGATTGTGCAGCGCCAGAAAGCGGAAGAGCGGGTTGAGTCCAGTCGTTTTTCCCTGCTCCCCTACAAACAGAACTATATCCTCCCAATCGCCTACAATACCCACCCCAACAAGCGCCCCTACGCCGACGTCGGGGAAGACCTTGACCGGCTGGAACTGAAATTCCAGCTCAGTTTCAAAATTCCCCTGGCCAAGGGTGTGATCGCCGGTCATGGCAACCTGTTCGCCGGCTACACCCAGCAGTCTTTCTGGCAGGCCTACAACGATCAGCAGTCCGCCCCGTTCCGCGAAACCAATTATGAACCCGAACTGTATATCGATTTTGCTACCAATTACTCCCTGCTCGGCCTGCGCAGCCGCTTCGTCTCGATCGGCGTTTCCCATCAGTCAAACGGCCGCAGCGAGGAACTGTCGCGCAGCTGGAACCGGATCTATGCCCTCGCCGCATTTGAACGGGGTAATTTTTACTGCGCCATCAGGCCATGGTACCGGATTCCCGAAACCAGCGATGACGACAATCCGGATATCGACGCCTACCTCGGCTATGGCGAATTCTACGCTCTCTACCTCTACAAGGAGCACCGCTTCGGCGTCGTCTGGCGCAACAACCTGCGCTCATCCGATAACCGCGGCGCGGCCCAGTTCGACTGGAGCTTTCCCCTGCCGGGCCAGCGGCTGCACGGCTACCTGCAATACTTCAACGGTTACGGCGAAAGCCTGATCGATTACGACCATGTGAATAACCGCATCGGCCTGGGAATCATCGTCAGCAACTGGCTGTAAAATTTGTCACATTTCTTCTTGACCCGTCGTTAACTTCACAGTTTAGAGTCGCTCCTGTCATGACCCAGAACCACCACCCCGACTGTTCACAAGAAGAACCCTATGACAGAGGATTTCGGCAAAAAAGCAGTGGGTTGAGCTGCTTCACGAAACAGGTCTCGACGAAACAATGATGGAAAACCGGCATCATCTGTTCGAGGCGCGATATCCCGAAAGTCACCAGAGTTTTTTGCAGTGGCTGCACCAGCCCGGCGGGGACATCCGGGCGCTGCAGAATCTGCAGAAAGTTCTGGCCGGCATTCTGAAGATCAGAGCGGCAGGAACAGCGCCTCTTGCTTAGAAATTCCGATCGCCCGCAGAAAAGCATGGATGGTCTTGCGGCGCCAGCTGCTCGATGATTTCCCGCGGCCGGCAGCAGACTGGCTGGAGGAATATTATCAACCGCTATTTGCCCAGCTGCAGAAAATACGCGGGAAATATCCGGATCAGCCGGAGGCACTCCCCGTGAGTGAGGAGATAGAGCGGGAGATAGCCATGAACCGCCGCTGCGGTGACAGTTTCGGCTATCAGCTTTTCCTGATGGAAAAGAAAAAATAGTCCTTTCAGCCACGACAAAGATTATTGCCGGGCCAGGCGAAGATTTCCGACATCACTTTCAAAATTACTGCGGAAGGGGTTGATATCCAGACCGCCACGGCGGGTGTAGCGTGCATAGACGCTCAACTTTTCCGGCCGGCAGAAACGCAGCAGGTCGACAAAGATCCGCTCGACACACTGTTCGTGAAATTCGTTGTGCTGGCGAAAAGAGATCAGGTAGCGCAGCAGCGCTTCCCGGTCGATCTTCGGACCCTGATAGCGGATCAGCACGCTCCCCCAATCGGGCTGGTTGGTGACCAGGCAGTTGCTCTTCAGCAGGTGGCTGTGCAGGGATTCGTTCAGCGGCCGCTGCGGGTCGGCCGCACCCTCGAGCAGGGAGGGATCCAGCCGGTAGTTGTCGACGGTGATATCGAGGTCATCGATGCAGACTCCCGGCAGGGGGTCAATCCGGCTGGATGAAAACTCTGCAGGGCTCAACAACCGGACCGAAACCGGCTCACCGGCAGCCCGACCGAGATCGTCCGTCATGGTCTGCCGAACCTGATCGAAGGTATCGAAGCGGGTCTGGTTGAAGGAGTTGAGATAGAGTTTCAACGATTTCGATTCGATCAGATGGACGGAACGGCAGGGGATCCGGAATTCGCCCATGGCGACCACCGGTTTCCCTTTGCCGTCAAGCCAGGAGAGCTCGTAAGCATTCCAGATATCGAACCCGTCGAATGGCAGTTCCAGCCCGATGCCGATTTCATCCCTTTTGACCTTCCGGGGGAAGGGGCAGAGCAGGCGCGGGTCATATTCCGACCGGTAATCGGTCGGCTTGCCGAGCGGCAAAGAAGTTTCCAGTTCGTTCATCCGTCTCCGTTCCTCTCAGCCTTTCTGCATGTCGGGGAAGAGCCACGGAGTTGCCACCCGGGCACGTTCTTCGTAGTTGCGGATCTGTTCAACCTGCTGCAGGGTCAGGCCGACATCATCCAGCCCATGGAGCAGACAATCCTTGCGGAACGGATCGATCTCAAAAGCAATCCGTCTTCCGCTCGGAGTCGTCACGTGCTGCTCGGGTAAACTGACCTGCAACCGGTATCCGGGGCTGGCATTGACCTCGGCAAACAGCTCCGCCACCTGCTGCGCGCCCAGCACGATCGGCAGGATACCGTTCTTGAAGCAGTTATTGTAGAAAATATCGGCAAAGCTCGGTGCGATAATTGCCCTGAACCCCGCACCAAGCAGTGCCCAGGGGGCATGTTCACGGGACGATCCGCAGCCGAAGTTCTCCCGGGTCAAGAGGATCTCGGCACCGAGGTAACGCGGCTGGTTTAGTACAAAGTCCGGATTGATGGGCCGATTACCGCAGTCCTGCCCCGGCTCGCCATGATCGAGATAGCGCCATTCGTCGAACAGGTTGGGGCCGAACCCGGTCCGCTTGATCGACTTGAGAAACTGCTTGGGAATAATCGCGTCGGTATCGATATTGGCTCGGTCCAGGGGCGCCACCAGCCCGTTCAGCTCGCTAAAGGGTTGCATCAGATCACCTCCAGATCACGGACATCGGCAAAATGCCCGGCCACGGCGGCGGCCGCCGCCATCGCCGGGCTGACCAGGTGGGTCCGCCCCCCCTGCCCCTGCCGTCCTTCGAAATTGCGGTTCGAGGTTGAAGCACAGCGCTCGCCGGGCAGCAGGCGATCATTGTTCATCGCCAGGCACATCGAGCAGCCCGGCTCCCGCCATTCGAACCCGGCGTCGATAAAGATCCTGTCGATCCCTTCAGCTTCCGCCTGCTGCTTGACCAGGCCTGAGCCGGGAACGACCATCGCCAGTTTAATGCTGTCGGCGATCTTGCGCCCCTTGAGAACCGCGGCGGCGGCGCGCAGGTCTTCAATCCGCCCGTTGGTGCAGGACCCGATAAACACCTTGTCCGGGCGAATCTCGCAGATTGGCGTGTTCGCTTCCAGCCCCATATAATCCAGAGCGGCCAGCATTCCTTCTTTTTTCACCGGATCGGCTTCTTCGGCAGGATCGGGCACCTTGCCCTCGATGTCAGCCATCATCTCCGGGGACGTCCCCCAGCTGACCTGAGGCTTGAGATCCGCGGCATCGATGTCGACCACCCGGTCAAATACCGCGTCCGGGTCCGAACGCAGGCTCCGCCAGTCCGCAGTCGCCTGGTCCCACATCTCCCCGGAGGGCGCAAAGGGGCGACCCTTGACATAGTCGATGGTCTTCTCATCGACGGCGATCATGCCGGCCCGGGCCCCGCCTTCGATAGCCATGTTGCAGACCGTCATTCTCCCTTCCATCGACAGGTCCATGATCGCATCCCCTCCGAACTCAACAACGTAGCCGGTCCCCCCGGCGGTACCGATCCGGCCGATGATTCCGAGGATGATGTCCTTGGCGGTGATCCCGGTCCCGGCCTGCCCGTTGACCCGGATCAGCATTGTTTTCGATTTTTTCTGGATCAGGCACTGGGTGGCGAGTACATGCTCCACTTCGGAGGTCCCGATGCCGAATGCCAGCGCACCGAAGGCCCCGTGGGTCGCGGTATGAGAATCACCACAGACCACGGTCATCCCCGGCAGGGTCGCCCCCTGCTCCGGGCCAATGACATGAACGATCCCCTGGCGGATATCGTTCATGCTGAACTGGGTAATGCCGAACTCTGCGCAGTTGCGATCCAGGGTCTCCACCTGGAGCCGCGAGACCGGATCAGCAATCCCCTGGCTGCGGTCGGTGGTCGGTACGTTGTGGTCCGGCACCGCCAGGTTTGCAGCCACCCGCCAGGGCTTCAGCCCGGCCAGGCGCAGCCCTTCAAAAGCCTGCGGCGAGGTGACTTCATGGACCAGCTGACGGTCGATATAGAGCAGGCAGGTCCCATCCTCACGGCAATGAACCAGGTGCCGTTCCCAGAGCTTGTCATAGAGTGTTTTTCCGGACATCCAAGAGCCTCCTGAGAATTGATTTTCTTCATCCTATCAAAATCCGCGGCCGACAACCATTCGATGAGGGAAATATTCTGCAAAAAACCACGCGCATCAGCAGGGCGATCGGGAACGGCCCCCAACAGAAGGTTTACTCAGATGGAGAAAAAGCATATAAATGCAGGGTCATTCTGCAGAGGAGGGTGCGACATTGAGTCAATTCAATTTCGATCTGCTGGTCATCGGCGGCGGGTCAGGAGGCGTCCGGGCCGCGCGCATGGCGGCGGCACAGGGAGTCAGGGTCGCGCTGGCGGAAGAGAAACAGCTGGGCGGCACATGCGTCAACCTGGGCTGCGTACCGAAGAAACTGTTCGTCCACGCAGCCCATTACCGGGATGATTTTCACCATGCGACCGGTTTTGGCTGGCAGATCCCCGCATTTCCGACGTTTGACTGGCCGACCCTGCGTGATCGCAAAACGGCAGACATCGAGCGGATCAACAAGGCCTTTGACAAAATGCTCTCCGGGGCCGGAGTGGAATTGCTGCGCGGCCGAGCGACCCTCATCGATGCTCACCGGGTGGCGGTCAAGGGCCGAACGTACAGCGCGGAAAGGATCCTGCTGACACCCGGAGGGCGGCCTCACGTGCCCGAGTTTCCGGGTTCCGAGCATGTGCTGGTTTCAGACGATGCGTTTTTTCTCGAGCGCCTGCCCCGTGACATACTGGTGATCGGCGGCGGCTATATTGCGGTTGAATTTGCCGGCATATTCAACGGTTTCGGCATCAGCACCGAGCTGCTCTACCGGGGAGAACTGTTCCTGCGCGGGTTCGATCAGGACCTGCGCTCTTTTGTCCGCGACGAAATGAGCAAGAAGGGCATCACCCTGCACTTCGAAAGCACCGTTGAGCGGGTGGTAAAACAACCCGACGGTCGCCTTGAGGCCTGGCTGACGGATGGCCGTAAAATGACGGCGGAGCAGATTTTTTTTGCCACCGGACGCAGACCGAACACCGCCGCGCTGGGTCTGGAAAAAGCCGGGGTAATAACCGATCCGTCAGGCGCGGTCATCGTCGACAACGAGTTCCGCACCAGTGTTCCTTCGATCTTCGCCCTGGGTGATGTGATCGACCGGATCCAGCTGACCCCGGTTGCTCTGGCCGAAGCGATGAACCTGGTGAACCGACTCTACCGGAACAGTGATCAGCCGATGGATTACGACAACATCCCCACCGCAGTCTTCAGTCAACCCGACATCGGGACAGTCGGTCTCACAGAAGAGGCCGCGAGGGGGAAGGGCTACGATGTGGACATTTTCCGCACTGAGTTCCGCGAACTGAAACATGCGCTGAGCGGAAGCGCCGAGCGGGCCCTGATGAAACTGGTGGTTGACAGGCAGACCGACCGGGTGCTTGGCGTCCATGCCGTCGGCAGTGCGGCTGCCGAAATCATCCAGGGCTTTGCGGTTGCACTCAAAGCCGGGGCCACCAAGGCGGTCTTCGACAGCACGATCGGCGTGCATCCGACCTCCGCCGAAGAACTGGTCACCATGCGCGAACCGGTGTAATGAATAAACAAAGAGGACACGTCCACCCCTGAGCCACAGAGAACACTGATGACCTCATTTGAAATCCGTTCTTGTCTCATTTCAGGTTTTTTTCTGTGTTCTCCGGTTCTCAGGGGGCAAATAAAGCTTTTCAATCAGAAAAGGAACGATCCATGACTGACGAGAATTTCGACCGGGAAGAGGAAAACGGGGAAGAAAGCTTTGCCGCCATGCTCGAAGAGAGCCTGCTGGGTGCCGTTGAGCTGGAACCGGGCAAGAAGATCGAGGCCACAATCCTGCAGATTGGTGACGAGTGGGTTTTCCTCGATGTCGGTCAGAAGGGGGAAGGCGTTCTGGCGGCCAGTGAACTGCTTGAAGCTGATGGCAATCTGAGCGTCGCCGTCGGTGATAAGGTCGGAGCCTATTTCCTCTCCCGCGCCGGTGGAGAACTGCGCTTCACCACCAAGCTTGGCGGCGGCTCCACCGGCACCGAACAGCTGGAAGACGCCTGGCGCAGCGGCATCCCGGTCGAGGGCCGGATCGAGAAGGAGATCAAGGGCGGCTACGAGATCAGGCTGCCTGGTTCGGTACGTGCCTTCTGCCCCTTCTCCCAGCTCGGCCTGCGGCGCCAGAGCAACCCGGAGGAGGAGATCGGCAAGACCTACTCCTTCAGGATCAGTCAGTTCGGTGAGCGGGGTCGCAACATCGTCGTCTCGCATCGGGAAATTCTCGAGGAAGAACGCCGTCAGCAGCGCGAAACCCTGAGGGACACACTGCAAGAAGGGCAGGTGGTCAAAGGCGTCGTGACTTCGATCCGCGACTTCGGAGCATTCCTGGACATCGGCGGACTGGAGGGCCTGCTGCCGATCTCCGAGGTCGGTTACGGCCGGGTCGAGGATATCAACGAGGTGCTCTCCGTCGACCAGGAACTTGAAGTGGCGGTCAAGAAACTTGACTGGGAGAACAACAAGTTCTCTTTCAGCCTGCGCGACACCCAGGCCGACCCCTGGAGCAAGGTCGGCTCGATCTACAGGGAAGGGATGCAGCTGAGCGGAAAGGTCTCGCGGCTGGCCCAGTTCGGCGCTTTCGTCACCCTGGAGGAAGGGGTCGACGGGCTGGTGCATATTTCCAGGCTGGGCGAAGGCAAGCAGATTCGTCATCCGCAGGACATGGTCAAGGTAGGGCAGGAACTGCCGGTGATCATTGAAAAGATCGACCTTGAGCAGCGCCGGATCTCGCTGGCCCCGGCAGGGTCTGATCTCGAAGCGGGTGAGACCAGCTACAGCGAGCAGCCGGCCGAAGCCGGGATGGGAACATTTGCTGATCTGTTTAACAAGGCGAGACAAAAGAAAAAGGGGGCGTAAATAACTCCCAGGCACAATCCATATCCGCTTCTGTTGGGCCCTTGAGGAGTAACATCAGTTGCACCTCCTCCCTTTTGTGATAAAATTATCCGTTCAGGGCATATTTTCCGCGTAGCGGGAGGGGGTTCCTTATGAAACCATCGCCAACACTTCGCATCCACATCATTGACGATGATCCGGCCATTTCCCTGCTGCTGGTCAGACTCCTGTCCAGCATGGGCCATCAGGTAAGCTCCTTTCAGAATCCGACGGCCTGCCCCGTCTATACAAATCCCCACTGCGACTGTCCAAGTGACTTGCCCTGCGCCGATGTCATCATCTCGGACATCATGATGCCCAAGATGGATGGCATCGAGTTCTTCAAGAACCAGCGACAGCGAGGGTGCAAAGCCCCGGACGCCAACAAGGCCCTGATGAGCGCCTCTGTTTCTCCGCTACAACAGACTGCGGTCGCCGAACTGGGCTGTCACTTTATCAGGAAACCATTCCATATTGCCGAGATCAGACAATGGCTGGAAGAATGTGGTGAACGGATCTCCAGCGGACGAGAGCGCATGCAGAGGGCCGAGTCATCTCCTTTTCACGCGTGCGTCCCGGGAAAGGATCCGGTTGAGTGGTCACCCTCCTGTGATTAATTCGTGGAATCCTACGGGAGACAAGGATAGAATTACTCTGACCTAGATCCCGTTGCGTCCAGGAGGAGCTTGAATGCTCACCGAGCAAATCCGCAGGATTCGCCAGTCCCATCCCGACAATCTCATGGCCAGACATTTCGATCCGGCCTATTTTGCCTCGCTCTGCCCTGCCCACCAGAAACGTCTTCAGCGGCTCATTCTAACCGGGATCGAAAACCCTGAAAGCATCATGGGCGCATACGCCATGCACCCGGAGGATTACGACCTGTTCCAGCCCTACCTGGACAAGATGATCCGCGACTACCACAACGTCGAGGGTGAATTGAAGCAGGTTTCGGATTGGGGTTCTGCCGGGCAGTTCGATCTCCGCAAGATTGATGCGGGCCTGGCCGACAGCTCGATGCGGGTTCGGGTCGGACGGAATCTCGCCGACTTACCCCTCCCAGGGGGCATGAACAAAGGGGATCGGCTGCTATTTGAGCAACGCATGATCACAGTGTTTCTCGGCCTGGCCGACGCCCCTGGTTTCGGTGGCCGTTACCTCTCCCTGACCCCCGGGTCTCCCTACCAGATTGGAGAAGAGCAGTATCAGCGACTGGTCGCCGAACACAAGATGTTCAAGAACATGGGCATCGACCCGTACCTGTCGGCGGCCGGCATCAGCTCCGACTGGCCCTACGGAAGAGGCATGTACGAATCCGCGGATGGTCAGCTCATCGTCTGGGTTGGCGAGGAGGACCATCTGCGCATCATGGTGATGAAACGCTGTTCCCTGCTCAGCGATATCTTTGATCGATTGCGGGTCAGCCTCGATGTGCTTGAGCGGCAGGGTTTGTGTTTCGCCCGCTCGCCCAGCTATGGTTATGTCACCAGTTGCCCGACCAATCTCGGCACAGGCATGCGAGCCAGCCTGCATCTGCAGCTACCCAAACTGACGGAAAACGGAACGACTTTGGGGCCCTTGAAACAGCTGGCCGGGACGCTGGGACTCTCGGTTCGCGGGGCCGGAGGAGAGCATACCGATGCAGGGGCAGGAGGGCTGGTGGACATCTCCCCCAGTGCCCGGCTCAAGGTCACCGAAGGGGAAATCTGCCGGCACCTGTATGAGGGGATTGCGGCCCTGCGGAAGTTGGAACAGAACCTTCAGGCCCCCTGACAACCCCCATAGCGCACCCGGAAGTTCCTATTGATTTACTTTGAATTCAGCTCGGAGACCTGTTAGCATGAGCGCAGTTCGGCAGCAGGCTGAACGTAATCCGCGCTAAGTTGGCTTTTTGGTCACCATACCTTCGATCCGCTCCCTGTTCTAAACCCCGTATGGCATCTGAGAGACGGTCTTGGCCTCCCCCCCCCCGGTGATAGCTTCACGCCGGCTTGCCCTTTGCAACCGGCCAGCCGGCGACAGATCCCTCTCCGGGGACCATCTATGTTCTGAAAGGACAACGCACCAATGAAGAATTCTGTTAAAAAACTGGCAACCCTCCTCCTCAGCTCGCTGCTGCTGCTTTCGACAGTCTCTTACGTCTTTGCCCAAACCGAGACGGCAGCCACGATTACTGACGGGAGCAAGGTTTCACTGGAGTACAGTCTCACCCTGAAAGATCAGGGGGTTGTCGACAGCAATGTTGGCGGTGAAGCCCTCACCTTTGTCTACGGGTCGCAACAGATCATCCCCGGACTGGAAAAGGCGGTTAGCGGGATGAAGGTCGGGGACCAGAAAAAGGTCGAGATCGCGCCGGAAGAGGCCTATGGCCCGGTTTTCCAGGAAGCAGTCACCACTGCCAACATCAGCCAGTTTCCTGCTGAGCTGCAAAAGGTCGGTGCCATGGTTCAGACCCAGGGACAGGACGGTCGCCAGCTGCGTGGCAAGGTTATCAGCATTGAAGGGGATACGGTCAAGGTTGATTTCAACCATCCGCTGGCCGGGCAGACCCTCTATTTTGAAATCAAGCTTCTGAACGTCGAATAAACGAGAGTAGCGGAGCAAGGCAGGGCAGACAAAACAGGGGCGTTACTCCTCTTCGGCAGCACCCTGTTCCTTCTCCTGCTGTTTGCGTCTGTTCTTTTCATCCTTTTTGGCCTTCTTGGCGAGTTCCTTCTGTCGCTTTTCAAAGCCGTAGTTCGGTTTTTTGGCCATCGGGGAAATCCTTTCCGGCAGGACTCAGGCCCGGCATGTTCTGCCTTTGTGAGTTGTTTCAGCAAAAAGAGCCCCACGGAACTCCGTGGGGCTCTTTTTGCAAATATATGCAAAACCTTAGTTAAATTCTGCGCACATTGGCTGATTGAGGCCCTTTTTGGCCCTCGGTCACCTGAAAGCTGACCCGGTCACCCTCAGCAAGGGACTTGAATCCATCGCCTTCAATTGCGGAGAAATGAACAAACACATCCGGTCCATTGTCCTGCTCGATAAAACCAAATCCTTTTGAGTCGTTAAACCATTTTACTGTACCTTCTACCATTTTCTTCTCCATGTTCCCCTGAGGAAACGTTTTGTTGTGTCATGTTCTGTCACCTAAAACAAAAAACACGCAGCCTTCTCTAGGTCTGCGTGTTTAATTCATGTTGACACCTTGTCAGCATGAATGGTGGCTGAAACGTACACAAACTTTCTTAAGTCTCACAACCATACACGGGATCACTTGTAAAAGCAAGGGCTAACCCCCTATAAAAAAATAAGAATCCTCCCGGGCGCATTCCAGCGATGAAGCCGTCCCTCCTTTTTCCCCTATCGCGGCCGGAAAGAATCAGCTGGCCTCCCACAATGTCCAGGCCAGATCGTTCCGATTCGTGCTCTGGGTGAACCTTGCCTGGCAGACAAGGCACTGGTAATCCTGCTCGGTAAACCCCCGCGGGGGGACACCACTGAAAACACGCGGACTCCCCATTTCTGTCAGGTCGTCATGGGGTTTCCCCCCGTTTTTTCTTTTTGCCTGTGCTTCACAGAGTTTACAAATCGCCATTAATTCTCCCCATCCGGGCACCGCCTTCCATGCTTGCCGCTCAGCTCAAGGCAGGCCCGACAGTGGTCCGTGATGCCATTACTTGCAGCGCATCGTTTTCATCCCGACCTCGAAAAGCACCTCCATTTTTTGCGAACCGATAATCCGCTGAACCACCCCGAGGCCGAAAAGCGGGTGGCTGACCAATGAATTGACCTGGTAAGACGCATCCATGGAATAGGCTTTCGCGTTGCCACGGTCCATCTCCGGACGCAGAGTTTCCCACTGCTGCTTAGCTGAGGACTTCTGGCCTGTGCTCCGTCTTACGGCAGGTTTTTTCTCTGCCACTGGTGGGCGGTACTTGTGCTGGCCACTGCAGACATTGCATTCAACCTTGGCCGGTACGGTTTCAGTCATGGCGATAACGATATGATTGGTGATTTTACGACACTTGGTGCAACGGGCCTCTACAGGATCTCCAGCTGACAACGTCTTTTGCATTTTCTTCTCCCTTAGTGGAACCAGTCAAGCTATGTCCGATAAACACCAGGGAGACACCTGGGATCTACAGGTCAGATTTGACCAATTGATTTTTGAATATGGCCGTCACATCACGCGGGATTCACCAATCCGCAACCTCATCTCCGGACAGGTTGGGCAGAGCGGCAGGACATGGCAAAGGACATGAGGCAGGCACCCATCATCTGAGTGTACTGCTTTCTCCGGCGAAAAGATACCGGCAAACCTGGCAGGCGGATCGACCTGATCGAAAACGCAAACAGGGTGCCTTTGCGGGCACCCTGTCGGAAGCCACAATCTGCTATGCCCTACGAAAGAATTTCCACCAACTCAAAATCGTAGATCAATTCTTCTCCGGCCAGGGGGTGATTGGAATCAAGGCTGACGTTAGCGTCATCGACCTCAACCACGGTCACCAGCATGCCCTCATCGTCATCAGCGACTATCTCAAACTGGGCACCAACTTCAGGCTCCACCCCCTCTGGGAACATCGAACGTTCCACGACAAAGACCCGCTCCTGATCGTATTCGCCGAAGGCATCCTCGGCGGGGATAACCACCGTTTTCCGATCTCCCACCGCCATCCCGACCAGGGCCTCTTCGATCGGCACAAAAAAGTCATCGTCACCGATGACCAGCGTCATCGGCCCGACCTCCCCGCACCCGCACCCCTCATCGGCGCAGTCACCCTCGTGTCCGTCTTTTCCCGTCGCCAGGGTCGTATCGATCACCGTCCCGTCTTCCAGTTTTCCGGTAAAATCGATCCGCACCTCGTCACCCATTTTTGCTGTTGCCATCTCACTATTCCTTCCATACTGAGATCTGTTTTCTTGAAGATAACCGTATCAGTACCACAGATGCGAGGCCTGTGAAAGCTCGAAACGGATTCATTGCCCGGCGGGAAACGTGGTCCGCACCTCAGCGCACACTCTTCCACGTTTGAGACAATCGGAATCAGTCCTGATCCAGCTGGCCGGCAATCGCAGTCATCAATCGCTCGACGATCAGCAGGTGGGTCTCCTTGCAGTCCTCCAAAAGAAAGAGATCGGAAAAATCGATCGGCGCTCCGAAGCTGATCCGCCCAGGCTGTCCCAGTCCCGGAAATTTCCAGTGATTGAGTCCCTGCAAACCGATCGGAATCACCGTTGGCCGATGATCATAAATCAGTTTGCCGACCCCCCGGTTGCCCTTGCCCAGCCTTCCGTCCCTGTTGCGGGTCCCCTCCGGAAAGAGCATCACCTTTTCACTCTGTAACAATTCACCAAGATGTTTGCCGGCCCGCAGATCTCGCCCTCGACGGACCGGAAACGCCCCCCAGGAGCTGAAAATCCACGCGAGAAACCGATTCCGGAACAGTTCTTCCTTAGCCGGAGCCCAGACCATCTGCAGGGGACATGAGCGGAGCACCGCCGCGGGCAGCAGCACCGTGTCGTATCCGGAAATATGATTGGCTGCCAGCAGGACGCCGCCGGACGCCGGGATATGTTCGGCGCCGTTCACCCGCAACCGGTTCCACACTGAGCCGTAAAAACCGATGACAGATGCAACCAGCAGCACCCAGACACGTCGCAACAGGGATGTTTTCAACCGCAATCTCCAAGGCTAGAAAGTGATATGCGCAGTTATACCACTGCCGCTCCTTTCGTCAAATCAAACTTCTCCTATGAGGGGCTTTTCACTTAAAAATTTGACAACCTTACGTAACTCACCCTATCTTTGCAGTGGGCAATTATCAACTCCGCGCGACCGGGGAAAAACAGCAAGAAAGACAAAGAACAGCTGCGGCCCGACCGGCCCGGATCCAACTTTACCCAGGATAGCTGATCATGGATACACTGCTCAGCGGCAGCATCAGTTTCATGCCTCTCCCTGATCTGCTGCAATGGCTCGAATCGAGTCATAAATCAGGAGAGCTGACCCTCGCCGGAAAGGGCTTCAGCCAGTCGTTCTATTTCGAGGAGGGTTCGATCATTTTTGTCTCCTCCAGCAAGCCGGGGCAGCGGTTTGGTGAAGTCCTGGCCCGGGGGGGCAAGCTTGACGAGACAGAAGTGGAACTCGCACTGGTCAAGAGCCAGAAAGCCGGCCTCTGCTTTACCCAGTACCTGATCGAAGAGAGCAACGTCCCCAAAGAGATTCTGACTGAAAACCTTGTGCAACTTGCTGAAATCATCCTCATGGAAGCCGTTTCAAACCCGACCAGTCGCTTCCGTTTCACCGAGGTGCTGCCGGAAGTTCTCAGCAGGGGGACAATCAGGATTGCCACCGGCCGACTGATTATGAACTCCTTGAGGCGGATGGATGAGTTGAATTGGCGGAGTGAACAGTCCCGGAGATAGGAGTTGAGCGGGGCGCTCTTCCGCTGCCTACCGGCGAATAAACAACAAACCAGGACAAAGGGAAAACAATGAGCTGGCTTTCAGGCATCATCGGCGGTGGCATCGGAGCGATGATCGCCGGACCATTTGGTGCCATCATCGGAGCTGCTATCGGTTCGAGCATGGGCGGACAACAGGCCGCATCCGGCAGCCATATCGGCTATACCGACACAGAACGCAAACAGGCGATCTTTTTCACGGCAGCATTTTCCATGGTCGGCAAGCTCGCCAAAGCGGACGGTCGCGTCTGCAGCAATGAGATAGAAGCGATACAGCGGGTCAGCCGCGAGTCCCTGGGGCTGGATGCGCAGACCCGGCAGTTTGCCATCAACGTGTTCAGACAGGCCAAGGACAGCCCGGCATCGTTCGATCACTATGCCCGTGAATTCGGCGACCTGTTCTGGCAGGATCAACAGATGTGCAGCTTCATGATGAGCTTTCTGTTCCAGGTGGCCATGGCGGACGGCACCTTGCACCATAGCGAAGAGCAGATGCTGCAGAGCGCCAAGCAGGCCTTCCACCTGCACGATTCGGTCTATCAATCGCTGTACAGCCGTTTTGTCGGCACCCCGGCCACAACCTCAACCTCCCTGCTGAAGCATTTTGAAATTCTCGGCATCAGCGATACTGCCAGCACCGGGGAGATCAAGAAGGCCTACCGCCGGAAAGCGGCAGAATTTCATCCTGATAAAATCGAAGGGAAGGGCCTGCCACCTGAATTCATCAAGTTCGCCAACGACAAACTGGCAGAGATCAACGCCTCCTATGAAGCGGTCATGAGATCGCGGACCGGAAGCTGACTCGACAGAACCGCACCTCGCCCGGGGAAATGTTATGTGGAGACGCAAAGCCACCAGGCTCAACGAGGAAGGGCTCAAAAGAGCGATCAGGGAGTCGATCCTGGCGGAAAAGGACGCCATGGACTTCTACCAGTATGCCGCAAAGAAGATGTATAACGAACGCCCGCGCCTGACCTTCAAGCTGCTGGCCCGGGAAGAACGGGAGCATGCCCGGTCCTTTTACGAGGCCTACCGTTGGCAAGACCTGCCCTCCTTTGACGAACTGATGAACGCCACACCGGACACAGGGTCTTCCTGGTGGTCGGAGCTGCAGGCAACCATGCTGGGTGACTTCGACGAAGAGAAGGCGTTGTCCCTGGCAATGAAACGGGAACAGGCGCTGGAGCAGGAATTGCGTGCCATCGCCGATCAGATTGAAGATCCGGACGTACGCGAGGTCTACCTGAGCAATGCCCGGATGACCCATCGCCATCTGGAACTGATCAGCGAAGACTACAAACTGGTACACCCATCGACCTGACCTGTTGCTGTTGTCGCACGCGGCGACCACTTTATCTGTCCGAGGGGAAATCTCATGTCCATGCTCACCGAATCGAACGTCTGGCAGGCGCTGGCGGCCCACGCTGACTCGGTTTCCACACTGCACATGCGCGAGCTGTTCAGCGCCGACCCGGACCGCTTTAAAAAATACTCCCTGCGACTGGACGATCTCCTCTTCGATTATTCCAAGAACCGGATCACCGCCGACACCCTCCCCCTGCTCTTCAGCCTGGCCCGTCACGCAGGAATGGAGGAGAAACGTGAACGGATGTTTTCCGGCGAGAAGATCAACCTCACCGAGCAGCGGGCAGTGTTGCATGTCGCCCTGCGGAACCGTTCCAACCGACCGATCGAGATCGATGGGCAGGATGTCATGCCCGGGATAAACCGGGTCCTGGAGCAGATACGCAATTTCTCGGACCGCGTTCGCGACGGACGCTGGACTGGCCACACGGGCAAGCCGATCCGCGATATCGTCAATATCGGCATCGGCGGTTCTGACCTCGGACCGTTGATGGTCTGCGAGGCGCTGAAACCTTATTCACGGGAGGATCTGCAGGTTCATTTCGTTTCCAACGTTGACGGAACCCAGATCGCCGAAACCCTCAAACCGCTCAACCCTGAAACCACCCTGTTCCTGATCGTCTCCAAGACCTTCTCCACCCAGGAAACCCTCTGCAATGCGGAATCCGCCCGGCGCTGGCTGCTCGCAGCCGGCGCCGGGCAGGCCGCGGTCGCCCGTCACTTTGTCGCCGTCTCCACGAACCGGCAGAAGGTCTCTGCATTCGGGATCGATCCCGAGAACATGTTCGAGTTCTGGGACTGGGTCGGTGGACGCTACTCGCTCTGGTCTGCGGTCGGCCTGTCGATCGCCCTTTCAGTAGGGATGGAGGGGTTTGAAGAACTGCTGCTGGGGGCGCATCTGGCCGATGAACATTTCCGCAGCACCCCCCTCGAGCGGAACATCCCGGTGATCATGGGCCTGCTCGGAATCTGGTATATCAACTTTTTCGCGGCCGGCAGTCATGTCATCCTCCCCTACGATCAGTCCCTGCACCGCTTCCCTGCCTATTTCCAGCAGGGAGACATGGAGAGCAACGGAAAAAGGACCACGCTCGAGGGAGAAACGGTGGACTATGACACCGGACCGGTCATCTGGGGTGAGCCGGGCACCAACGGTCAGCATGCGTTCTACCAGCTGCTCCACCAGGGGACCCGCCTGATTCCTGCCGACTTTTTGGCTCCGGCAGTCAGCCACAATCCGCTGGGGGAGCACCACAAAATATTGCTGTCCAATTTTTTCGCCCAGCCCGAAGCGCTGATGCGCGGAAAAACAGCAGAAGAAGCCCACAGCGAGATGACAGCAGCCGGTCTCGATCCAGCCGAGATCTTGCGCCTGCTGCCACACCGGGTCTTTCCCGGCAACCGGCCGAGCAACGCCTTTCTGTTCCGCAAACTGACACCCCGCACGCTGGGAATGCTGATCGCTTTTTATGAACACAAGATTTTCGTCCAGGGAGCAGTCTGGAACGTCAACCCCTATGACCAGTGGGGCGTGGAGTTGGGGAAAAAGCTGGCAGGGAACATTCTTCCGGAGCTGGCAGACGATCACGCTGTCGGCAGCCATGACGGTTCCACCAACGGACTGATCAACCACTACAAGGCATATCGTTAAGCCCTGCCGTCGAGCGAGCAGCCACTTGACATTCAAATATTCAAATAGTTATATTACCTGCCTGTTCAGAAAAACGCCATCAGCCGAACCTATTTATCGACACAGGAGCAGTTTGTGCCGCAGAACCGACAGAGCTTCAACCTGCGCAGCTTTTTCTCGCTGCTGATCACTTTCAGCGGACTGGTGATGCTGGTTTCCGGACTGGTATTATATGTCATGCCCGAGGGACGGGTGGCCTACTGGACCGACTGGCGCCTGATCGGTCTCGACAAAGAGCAGTGGGGCACGATCCACACCTGTCTCAGCCTGATCTTCTTCTTTGCCGCCGGCTTTCATCTCTACTACAACTGGAACGCGCTGCTCAGCTACCTGAGAGACCGCGTCAGGCGCAGCTTTGCCCTGCGTAGAGAGCTTCTCGCAACCCTCTTGGTGGGGGCCGTCTGCCTGCACGGCAGTATCAGCGGCTATGCCCCGTTCAGCTCGGTGATGGACCTGGGCGCAACCTTCAAGAAAACCTGGTACGCCGGGCAGGACGTCCATCCACCCTTCCCCCATGCGGAACTGATGCCCCTGAAACAGCTTGCCAAGCGGATAGATTTCAATCTCGAAGGAGCTCTTGAACACCTGCGGGAAACGGGTTTCACCACGAGCACCGCTGACAGCACCCTCAAGGAGCTGACTGCAGAGAGCCAAAAATCACCGGCAGAGGTTTTTGAGGCGATGATGATGGACGACCGGCTCTATCAGTAGCACATTCTTTGCGCCCGGTACGCTGAAAGGCCCCCTCACCCGGTACCGGGCGAAGGGGCCTTTTGCCTCTGTTTGGCTGGGGATGCCCGATTCTCCGGTTCCAAACAGCAAACCGCACAGTTACTCTTACTGCGGGTATCGGGCGACGACCCACATCCTTCCCGAGCGATCGAAAGCAATCACCTGGTAAGGCGATACTGCTCCATTCTCCATTTCCATTCCCGGAGAACCGGCGGGCATTCCCGGTACACTCAATCCGACAAGATCCGGCTTCTGTTTCAGCAGACGGATAATTTCGGCACCGGGAACATGTCCTTCAATCACATAGCCATCAACGATGGCTGTATGGCAGGATCGAAGATCAACAGGAACTCCGTGCCGGTCCTTGATCGTCGAAATGTTTTTGACCTTATTTGTCTCGACGATAAAACCGAGCTTTTCCAAATGATCGATCCAGCCGCCACAGCAACCTCAGCCAGGGGCCATGAAAACAGTCATCCGGGGTGGCGTGTGCGGATCTGCAACAGCACAGAGGGGAGCCAGCGTCAGGCTCAGGAATATGGCCAGAAGCGACATGGAGAGCAAGCGAGCCATGCTGTTCCTTTCGACAGGAGGTTTTCGGCAGGCCGCCCTCTATGACCTGCAGGATTGCCACGCGAGGGTTGCCTGCCTGAGTTGTTCTCTACGATACCACCCATAGATGACCTGTCAAGTAAACAATTGGGCGGAAAATCATTGCGGCTTCACGGTAAAGCGGTTAAGAATGGCGGGACATTCTGACGAAAGGACAGGGTTATGGGACTTCAGCAGACACTTGACCGGATGAAACAGGACTTCGTTGCCCGCGCACCTGCCGCAACACTGGAGATAATGCAGCAGGCCACTGCACGGCTCGCAGCATCGGGGATTCTTGAAAAAATTCTCTCTCCGGGGACCAGAGCCCCTCAATTTTCCCTGCAGGATGCGACCGGCGAGACAGTCGACTCGCGCAAGCTGCTCAAGCAGGGCCCTTTGCTGCTGACGTTCTACCGCGGCATCTGGTGACCCTACTGCAATGCGGAGCTGGAAGCTCTGCAAAAGATCCTCCCGCAAATCAGGGACACCGGAGCAGAAATACTGGCCATCTCACCGATGCAGCAGAAGTATTCCCAGCAGCTGGTCAAAAAGCTCGGCCTGGAGTTTCCGCTGCTCTGCGACCCCGGCAACCAGGTGGCGAAAAAGTTCGGCCTGGTCTTCACCCTCGACCCGCAGCTGCGTGACGTCTATCTCGGGTTCGGTATCGATCTGGAACGCTTCAACAACGACAGCAGCTGGCAGCTGGCCCTGCCCGGCCGGGCCCTCATCGACCGACACGGGATTTTACGCGACAGCGATTTTCATCCCGACCACACAACCCGTCCGGAACCGGAAGAGACGCTGGCCAAACTCAAAGAGCTGTAGGGTGGAAGCCATGAGTCCTGATGGAACTGGTCGTGGGCAGACCGATTTTTGTCGATCTTTACTGGCATTGCTGTAATCTTGATTCACGCCCACTGAAGCTGTTGACCGAATAACTGGTCGGGGGTGCGAAAAAGCTCTTGAAATAACAACCTGCGGAGGTTCCCTACGCTGCAGATGACATCTGCCCCCTTTCTGCAGGCATCTAATAGATGGAACAGTTTATGAAACAGGTATTCGCCCCGGGCTGCGCCCTGCTGATCTACAAACCGGGACTGGCTGAACGGATGGCCAAACTTCTTGCCGAACATGCTCCTGCGATCGAAGAGCACACGATCTGTTGCAGGCACGAACCTGGCCTGGCAAACGGGACCCAGGTCATCAACGTCTGTGCGGGATGCGATAAGCGCTACCGGGAACTCCACCAAGCGACTTCGACCATCTCCTTCTGGGAGGTTCTGGCTGCGGATGAGCAGTTCCCTTTTCCCGATTACCGGAGAAAGCAGATGTCAATTCTGGACGCCTGCCCGACCCGGGATCAGGAGCGGGTCCACCGGGCGATCCGCACCCTGCTTGGCAAAATGAATATTGAACTGCTCGAACCGAAGCAGACAGGACCCGGAAGCACCTGCTGCGGTGACAGCTTCTTCGGCAGGGTGCCGGTTGCTGAGGTCAAACAGCAGATGATCAGACGTGCGGCGGAGATGCCCGCCGATGATGTGGTTGTCTACTGCGTGTCGTGCATCAAGGCGATGCATATTGGCGGCAAACGCCCGCGCTACCTGGTCGATCTGCTTTTCGGGGAACAGACGTGCCCTGGAACCTTTGAACCGGAGGAATGGCACCGCGAGCTGGATGACTTCATTGAGCGTCACTAGCAGAGTGTTCGCTTCTCAGCCTGATCCCGGTCGGCGTCAAATCGACAAGCCCCTCCCTGTAGAGACCCCCCACCGCTTTTTTGAACAGCTTCTTACTCAATCCCAGTGCCTGCTGAATGGTGGCCGGAGAGCTCTTGTCATGCAGGGGCAGAAACCTGGCCTCAGCCAGAGCCGTCATGATCACCTGCTTGGCGGCATCGATCCCTTCGGCGCCCCCCTTGTGGAGTGAAACATCAACCTTTTTGTCCGGGCGGATTCGGTCGACATAGCCCTTGAGGTGATCCCCACGCTTCAGGCCACTGCCGAGCTGGTCCCGGTAGATCAGCGCCTCGTAGAGATTGTCAACAATCACCTTCGCTCCCAGATCGGTAAACTTCCAGATGATCAGATCGACTTCCTGTCCCGGTTTGAGATCAACCTTCTCCGGTTCCAGGCAACGTTCGATTTTTGCCGTCCCGACCACCCGGTTGGCGCTGTCGCGGCAGACCTTGACCAGGTAACTGCGCCCTTCAAGCATCTGTTCAGTCTGCTCGGCGTGGGGAACCAAGAGGTCTTTTTCCAGCCCCCAATCAAGGAAAGCACCATGTTTGCTTACCTGCCTGACCTGCAACAGGGCGAATTCCCCGACCTGGGCGCGCGGGCGCTGTAGCGTTGCGGTCAGAGAATTGTCTTTGCCCCGGTAGACGAACACCTCTATCCGCTCGCCGGGCCGGATTCCCGGCGGACACTCAACTTCAGGGAGCAGAATCGGCCCCAGTTCCGAAGCAAGCCACGCCCCCTGAGCATCAATTTTTTTTATGACAAGCCTGTTTATCCGCCCGATTTCAAACACCTGCATCTCCCATAGCTAAAGATAGCGCAATAGTAGGTTGCCCCTGCCGACCAACCGTCTCCGCCTTTTCACGTGGCGGGGCAAATGACACAATCACCCATAAGTCGTACCATTCCCCCGCAATTGCGCATTGACAATTGAAGTTGTCAACACGAACAGGGGCATTTCACCCATCAGTATAAAGACTATTTTCAAAAAATCCCGAAAACTCTGAGCTTCCCCCTCAGGAGCGGACCAAGGTCTGCAAGATTCTGTTTTTATTGAACTTAAATTGATGCACAAATAATAGGCAAACCGTTAAACCGATTGTATTTGTGATGACTTTATCAGTACAGGAACGCTGAGGGGACAGCTTATCAACAGGAGCTGTGAACAACTCGGATAATTGTCCCTCAGCGGGATTCTCAACTGTTTTTTTGTCAGAGATTCCATCACTTAACCCATAAGTCATCTTGCTCTTTACAGCGACCTGGATTTCACCTGTTCAAGCAGTGCGGAGACCCTTTCCGGCAGACATGGCCGTCCGTTTGCTCCAAGCGCGGTGCCGGTTATTTTCCCCTGAAGAACGATTGCCTTGTCCGGCAGCCGATAAATCTCCTGGCAGAAGGTAAACCTTAATCTTGATGCCCGCGCCAGCTGCACCGTGACGAGCAACCGGTCGCCACTCCGCAGCGACTGCCTGTAATCCAGCTCCGCCCTCAACACCACCAGGTTGATCTGCGCTCTGGCCAGTTCGGCGAAATCGATCCCCTGGGATTTAAGATATTCATGCCGGGCATGTTCCAGATAGTTCTGGTAGACGGCATTGTTGACAATCCCCTGCAGGTCACATTCATAGTCACGCACCAGAAGCTCAAGGGCATAGCAGTGCTGTTTCATCACGCGCCTCTTCCAATAGACCGTATCATCCCCATCAGCTTACGCTGAAGCGAAGCGAAACACAAACAAGCGATTGATTGCAGCGACACAATAATGCTATTTTCCGCATATTCATAAAAAACTATATTGACAACCTCGCCCGCCCCTAATATTGTGCATATACACAAAAGCTCTTCACAGGCAGGGCATCCATCATTCGGGGCAGGACCCGGTTGCGGCCAACAGCAGACTGGCCGACGCCCAGAGACCACAAGAGATATAACCCAAAAGGGGGAAGCCGATGTCAACCCGCATTTATCGGACGGAATCGGAGAAGAGCGTAGCCCAGTTTGTTGCCGCATTCGGCCAGATAGCGGCAACACGTGGATTTACCATCCACAACGAAGACAAAATGGAAATGGCCCACATCTTTGGTGCCCATGGTGCTGAAGTCGCGGAATCGTTTGATCTGCACATGGTGCAGGTCTGCAAGCCGGTCAAAGCAGCCCGCAGCCTGGAAAAGAACCCGGAACGTGCCGTTCTGATGCCGAAGTTTGTCATCGCCTTCAGCAGGGACGGGAAAACACAGGTGCGCATGCTCAAGTATGGGAATGAACTGATCGCCGAACTCGTCGATGACGAGGAGTTTCCCGGTTCCCTGGAGGAGAGCTTCGCAACCCTGACCACGCTCATCGATGCAGCGATTTAGTCCCTGGCAAAGCAAAGCCGCTGTTTCCCGAGGAGCTATTTCGATGTTACAGGAGAGAACAATGTCAACAGTCCTCAGCAAATTGCAGAAAAACCTGGTCTATGCAATTCCACTTGCGATGGTTCTCGGGCTGTTCGGAGGAGGCTTTGTCTTTGATGCCAAGCCTCTGAAATCACTTATCATTCCCATCACTTTTGTGATGATCTATCCGATGATGACGACCCTGAACGTGCGCTCGGTCTTTTCCGGCAAAGACACGAAACTGCAGGTGACCACCCAGTTGATCAACTTTATCCTGATTCCGATCATCGTATTCGGTCTCGGCAAGCTCTTTCTCGGCGGTGATGAGGCTAGGTTCGGTCTCTGGGCTGTCGGCCTCTTCCTCATCGGGGTGCTCCCCGCCTCCGGGATGACGATTTCCTGGACGGGTTTTGCCAACGGCAACAAGGAAGCCGCGACCAAGATGCTGGTTTTCGGACTGGTCATCGGCTCCGCCGCGGCGCCGGTCTATACCAAAGTCTTCATGGGCGCAACTGTCGATGTCGACATGTTGCACATGTTCAAGCAGATCTGCATTTTTGTTTTTGTCCCGCTGGGAGCTGGGATACTCACACAAACGTATCTGATCAGAAAGCATGGCAAGCAGGCCTGGATGACCGTTTACAAACCCAAGTTCCCCCCCTTTTCGGCGCTCGGGGTCGTCATGATCGCGTTTGTTGCCATGTCCCTGAAAGCCAAGAACATTCTTGCCAATCCCGGAGACCTGCTGACCATCGTGATTCCACTGGTGATCTTCTACCTCGTCTCCTATCTCCTGCTGTCGCTGATCGGAAAACTGTTTTTCAGTCGTGAGGATGCGATCGCGATGGTCTTCGGCGTTGTCATGCGCGACCTGTCGATCGCCCTCGCTATAGCTATGACCGCCTTCGGCAAAGAAGGCTCCACGATTGCCCTGCTAATCGCCATGGCATATATCTTTCAGATTCAATCTGCGGCATGGTACATTAAGCTTGTTCCCTGGATCTTCGGACACGGAAAAGAACACGTGACTCCGGTAGGAGAAACAGGCACGGCAAACTAACCTGGCAAAGGTTGACGTCATGTCGCCACGACCGAAAAAACCAAGAAATTGCAGTTGCCCCTTCCGCGGTAATCACGAATCTGTGTTCAAACCGGCAGGCACTCCCATGAAGGACCTGCCCAGGATAGAACTGGAGCACGACGAACTGGAAGCCCTGCATCTCTGCGACAGCCTCGGCCTGACCCAGCAACAGGCCGGGGAGAGGATGGGAATCTCGCGGGGGACGATCCAACGACTGGTCGTCAGCGGCAGAAAAAAACTGGTGGATGCCATCACAGGGTCACGAGCCCTTGTCGTCCTGGGTCCGCCTGATGACGACGCGAACGCTTCTGCCACCCGGCAACCCAACGAAGTCTGAACCCGTTCATTTTCCACTGGAGCCCGACCATGAGTACTGAAAAACATCCTGACCTCTCCTGCGCCTATTGCAGCAACCAGTTTCAAAATCAGGGGACCACAAGCTGCTGGAGCGACCCGAATGATCGGGACAGAGAACCCGCTTACTGCCCGAGCACCCGTGATGCGAATGTGATCGATGATTCTTTTCAGCGATACCTGGCGGATGACGAGGATGCCCGGCTGGCCAAGGTCGCAGCCCGCGTGGAAGGGCTCTGCTACCAGCCAGTTCCCGGCAGTGACGCGGTCAATGCCCGCTGGACCCGTGTTGAAGATACCGTCGCCCTGGCCAAGCTGATGGGTTACCGGAAAATCGGGATCGCCACCTGCATCGGCCTGCTGGAGGAAACTCAGCGCCTCAGCGACATCCTGTCGGCTCAGGGTCTGCAGCCCCAATCGGTCTGTTGCAAGGCAGGAAGCATTGACAAGCTGGAACTCGGCCTTCAAGAAGAAGAAAAAGTTCGTCCCGGAACCTTTGAACCGGCATGTAATCCGATTGCCCAGGCCCGTCTGCTGAATCAGGCCGAAACCGACATGAACCTGATCGTCGGGCTCTGCGTCGGCCACGACATGTTGTTTGCCAAGCACTCAAAGGCGCCCGTTTCTACACTGATCGTCAAAGACCGGGTCACCGGCCACAATCCGATCGCCGTTCTTTATGGCCAGAATTTCTACTACAAGCGCCTACAGAAACAGATCGTCATTGAAGATTGATTCACTCCGACCAGAGAAATATATATTTTGTCCTTGTTATGCTTTTTTCAAGGCGATCCGGTCTTTATTCAACGACAAAAAAAACGCCAAAAAAACTAAATAAAATCAGTTAATCCCACAAAGTAGTGTAAATTATTCTTGACACTCAAAGTAGGATTTCCATATAGTGCAAACAAGCAAACCTAACGGAGGAAAAGCCGATGAAACTTTCGACGAAAAGCCGCTATGGAGTCCGCGCCATGTTCGACATGGCCTACCACGCAGGAACCCTGCCTGCGCAAATCAAGGACATCTCCCGTCGCCAGGAGATCTCCCCCCGCTACCTTGAACAGATCTTTCAGGATCTGAAAAAGGCCGGCCTGCTGAAAAGCCGACGCGGTCCTCAAGGAGGATACAGCCTCGCCAAGCCGGCCGACGAAATCACTGTCGAGGATATCGTCCTGGCAGCGGAAGGGGAACTACTGCTGGTCAACTGCGTCAAAGGACTGCGCAAAAACAACGATGCGTCAATTTCCGAATACGAATCGTGCGAACATGGCGCGCACTGCATAACCCAACCACTCTGGGCAGAGGGGAGCCGGATTCTCGGCGAGTATTTCAGGGGAATCACGCTGAAAACACTCTGTGACAGAGCCAAAGAGATGGGACTGGAAAAAGAACTGGATCATCGGTTCATGTACTTCATCTAGTGAACCGGGATTGTGTCCAGTGGATTCGCTCGGGATCTCACCGGGTCCCGACTGCAATAAATCAGGAGGAAAAGGATGCCGCAAGTGACGAGTGAAACCCCCTTGGGGCAGATCGGCAACACGCCGCTGGTTCGTATCAACAGCGAAGCAGACCGGGACGAAGCTGTGATCTGGGGAAAAATGGAAGGGACCAACCCCGGTGGCAGCGTCAAGGATCGTATCGCTCTGGCCATGATTGAAGACGCCGAACAGTCCGGCAGGCTCAAACCCGGGATGACGATTGTCGAACCGACAAGTGGCAACACCGGCATCGGCCTGGCGCTGGTAGCTGCGGTGAAAGGCTACCCGCTGATTCTGACCATGCCGGACACAATGAGCCTTGAGCGCCGGCGCCTGTTCAATGTCTATGGTGCGGAACTGGTTCTGACGCCCGGCAGCCTCGGGATGCGCGGAGCGATCGAAAAAGCTGAAGAACTGGCTCAGCAGCGTGGCGGTTTTCTCCCCCAGCAGTTCCGCAACCAGGCCAACCCGCAAGTCCATGAAAAGACCACCGGCCCGGAGATCGTTGCAGCCCTCGACGGCAAGATCGATGCGTTCGTTGCCGGCGTCGGGACCGGCGGCACGATCACCGGTGTCGGCCGGTTTCTGCGCAAGCTCAACCCGGCGGTCAGAATCATCGCGGTGGAGCCAAGCGAATCACCGGTCCTCTCTGGTGGGGATGCGGGACCCCATAAAATCCAGGGAATCGGCGCCGGATTTATTCCTGACACCCTCGACACTTCGATTTATGATCAAGTCATGACCGTCAGCAATGACAACGCCATCGCCACCACCCGCCAGCTGGCTCGGCAGCAAGGGATCTTTACCGGCATTTCTGCCGGGGCCAACGTCTTTATCGCCCGCCAGGTGGCGAAACAGCTCGGTCCAGGAAAAACAGTCGTCACCATCCTCTGCGATACCGGAGAACGCTACCTGTCGACCGGCATCTATGATTAAAGATACTGCCTCACCCCTGTCCGAAAAATACCATCTCCTGCAGCACGTGCTGCAGGAGATGGGCTCAGTTGTGGTTGCCTTTTCCGGTGGGGTCGACTCGACCTTGCTGCTCCGTGTTGCGCGAGACGTGCTCGGCCCGGAAAAGGTTCTGGCTCTGACCGCACAGTCGCCCAGCTACCCTGAATTCGAATTCGCAGAAAGCTGCCAACTGGCAGCAGCCATGGGAGTGGAACAGCAGGTGATCCAGAGCCATGAGCTGGAACTCCCCGGGTTCACTGAGAACAGCCCGCGCCGCTGTTATCATTGCAAACGCGAACTTTTTTCGCAATTTGTCAAGAGGGCCGCCGAAATGAACATTTCAACCGTTCTGGACGGCTCCAATCTGGACGACCTCGGGGACTACCGCCCGGGCCGCGATGCGACCAAGGAACTCGAGGTGCGTTCACCTCTGCAGGAGGTCGGGCTGACCAAAGCTGAAATCCGCCAGCTGAGTAAAGAGCTGGGCCTGCCGACCTGGAACAAGCAGCCTTTCGCCTGCCTGGCGTCCCGTTTTCCCTACGGAACGCAGATCACCGCCGCAAGGCTGAACCAGATCGACCAGTGTGAGCAACTCCTCCGCGAGCAGGGGTTTACCAACTACCGGGTGCGCTACCATCAGGAAATCGCCCGGATCGAAGTCGCTCCGCAGGACATCCCCCGCCTGCTCGATGGCAACCTGCGCCGGGAACTGGTGGAAAGATGCAAGCAAAACGGTTTCAGCTATGTTACCCTCGACCTCCAGGGGTACCGAACCGGCAGCATGAATGAAACACTGCCGGCATCCTGACCGGTCAACGCAACAGTCAGCCTGAACCTGTAAGGGAGGTGTTATGCCCAAAAGCGGAGCCCTGCTTGCCGTCTGCTTCTCCGCAGGCCTGATCGGCGGGCTGATCAGCAGCCTGTTGCTCTGGTTGCTCGGGGGGTGGGGTTTGACAGCGATGGCCGGTGTCAAAATGACCCCGGTCCTCAACGAGGCGTGGCTCTATCCCCGGTTGATCTGGGGCGGACTCTGGGGTATCCCTTATTTTTTCTTCGTCAGCCTGCCACGGACCCGCCGTCACTGGATTCGCAAAGCCCTCTGGTGCAGTCTGCTGCCGACCCTGGCAATGCTGTTCTTCGTCTTTCCCTACCAGCTACGACTTGGCCAGGCGGGGCTGCAACTCGGCCTGCTGACACCGCTCTTTGTTTTCTTCATCAACCTCACCTGGGGTTTTACCACCGGCTTTTTCACCCGCCTGCTATGGGGACGCTGACCCCGCGCAGAGGCTCACTGCTTGCCCTCTGGCTGCTCCTTTTCTGGATTCCGGCGCTCTGCTGCGCGGCCGTCACCGGCCGGGTCAGCTGGGTCTACGATGGCGACACCCTCGAGGTCTCCGGCGTTGGCAAAGTCCGCCTGCTCGGTATCGACACCCCGGAAAGTAAAGAGTCGCCGCGGGACCACTTCTATTGGGAGGAATATCGGATTCCTGCCGGCAGATTGCGCCAGATCGCGGCGGACGCCCTGACCCGCAACATCCAGAGGGTCAAAGGGGAACGGGT
The DNA here is from genome assembly GCA_032251255.1 of Desulfuromonadales bacterium. Lineage (GTDB taxonomy): Bacteria > Desulfobacterota > Desulfuromonadia > Desulfuromonadales > Geopsychrobacteraceae > BM509. The sequence goes on along the minus strand of JAVVDY010000001.1, from coordinate 17,754 downwards.
CCGCCTTGAATTTGATCGGCAGAAGCAGGACAGGTTCGGGAGAACTCTCGCCTATCTCTATCTTCCCGATGGGTCCCTGCTCAATCGGCAGCTTATTCAGGAAGGTCTCGCCAGCACCTATCGTCGTTACGATTTTCGTCTGAAGCAGGAATTTCTGGACATTGAACAACAGGCCCGCGAAGCGGCGATCGGTCTCTGGGCGCAATAGCCTCCCGGCCGTGCCCTCCCCTTGCCAAACCCAGAAAAAAACCAGATAATTGGCATCCCATCCGAACGACAAGGAGAGGATCATGGAAGTGTTTAAAGAGTTTTTCACCCAGATGGATCAGACGTTCTTCGGCATCAGCCTGGGGCGCTTTGCGGCGGCGTTTGCCGCGCTTATCTGCGCCTTTCTGGTCAAGAAACTGATCGGCCAGTTTTTTGTACGCATCCTCCAGCCGATCGCCAACCGGACCAGCAGTGAGTTTGACGACCGGGCTTTTCAGGCACTGCGCAAACCGGCTGAATTTCTCGCGATCATCGCCGGCCTCTACCTCGCCGGCCTGCTGCTGCAACTCCCGGCTGAGCCGGTTGACCTGCAGGCCCTCGCCGGCGCGCTGGTCAAATTTCTGGTCGCATTTGATATCGCCTGGGCACTCTATAACCTGATTGATGTGCTCGACGCACTGCTGCTCAAGTGGGCCCGAAAAACGGACACCGATCTTGACGATCACCTGCTGCCGTTTATTCGCAAATCGCTGCGCATCTTTATCGTCGTCATGGCCGTCGTCATGGTGGTTCAGAACCTCGGCTACTCCATTTCCGGGCTGCTTGCATCCCTCGGCATCGGCGGGCTGGCGATTGCCCTGGCGGCAAAAGATGCCCTCTCCAACATTTTCGGTTCGATCATGATTCTGCTTGATCGCCCTTTTGCCATCGGCGACTGGATAGAAACCGGCGACATGGAGGGAACCATTGAGGAGGTCGGCTTCCGCTCCACCAAAATCCGCACCTTTGCCAAAACCCTGATCACCGTCCCCAACAGCGTGCTGATGAACCTGCCGATCAACAACTACAGCCGCATGCCGAAACGACGTATCAAAATGAACATCGGGGTAACCTACGCCACCAGCACCGGGCAGATGCGCGAGGCCGTTGCCGCCATACGCCAGATGCTGCGCGAACACCCTGAGATAGACCAGGAATTCTTCCTGGTCAACTTTACCGAGTTCGGTGCCTCCTCACTTGACATCATGGTCTACTGCTTTACCCGCAGCACAGTCTGGCAGGAGTACCTGGACGCCCGGCAGGACATCTGCCTGAAGATCATGGGCATTCTCGAAGGGATGGGCCTGGAGATCGCCTTCCCCAGTCGGACGATTTATCTGGAAAAACATCTTGAAGAGGAACCGGCCATAAACCGAGCAACTTGAGCCGTGCCAAGGTGGAAGCATGATGCGCCGAAGCTTTTTCGTCACCTGTTTCATCCTTGTCCTTGGCGGGTTGTGTTCCGGCTGCGATTCCGGGCCGCGAATCGACCCGCTCGGACCGGACGCCCAGATCCTCTCTTTCGGTGACAGCCTGACTCATGGCACCGGAGCCGCCAGGGGGCAATCCTACCCGGAGGTCCTCGGCAGTCTGCTCGGCCGCACCGTAATCAATGCCGGGGTTCCCGGCGAAGTCTCCGCAGCCGGTCGCACACGGCTCGCCAAAGAGCTAAAGGAACATAACCCGGACCTGGTTATTCTCTGCCACGGCGGGAACGATTTCTTGCGGCGCCTTGACCAGAAAACGACCAGGGACAACATCGTGGCGATGGTCGAAATGATCCGGGCCAGTGGCGCCGACGTTGTGCTGATCGGGGTGCCGAAGCTGGGTTGGGGGCTTCATGTCCCACCCTTTTATGAAGAGATTGCGGAAAGCAACGACATTCCATACGCTGAGGACATCCTTGTTGACCTGCTTGGCGAGAACAGCTTGAAAAGCGACGCCATCCACCCCAATGCCCGCGGCTATCGCATACTCGCCAAAGCCGTCTATGATCTGATCAACGAGGCCCAATAGCTACATTCCCGGATCGACCCGGGCCCACCCCCTGTTCTCGATCAGCCCTTCCGGTATATAATGAAAGCATGACGCGAGGGGGAAACAAGGATGTTCATCCCCTGCCCCACTCCTGTCCCTGTCATCTGCAGGTCTGAGCATCCCTCCGTGAAAAGGAGAACAGTCATGAATACGACCGAATACAAAGGGATGTGCGAGTTGTTCGGTGATGGCGAAATGATCTGGGTAGAAAATCAGAGCAGTCATCTGCAAGGCCGCGTCACCGGTTGCCGCGAAAACATGATTGAAGTCGATGTGAAAGGCCGCCGCGAAATCTGGGAGAGTGACGTCTGCACCGAAATGACCCACGGCTACAAAGTACGATACGCTGAAACACTGAAATACCCGCATGAATACGACACCCACCTCGACTGACCATAGCAGCAGGGCTCATTCCACAGAATCAGCCCTGCTCTACCCAGAGCGAGGGCAGCGACCAGTGGCGCTCCAATTAAAAGCCAGCACCAAGTCTTTCCATTTGACAATTCTCATCCTTTTCTATAAAGTTTTTCTAATCTCAACCCTTGAAGGCCATCCGCCGCCCTCCATCGCGGGCTGAACTGAAGCAGGGTGGACTTGATGCGCGCCTGGACAGAACGGTAAAAGGTCACGCTGCCGGGAATATTCCGTCTCCCCGGTTGGACGCGTCAGGAGCTGAAGTGGATACACATCGCCCTTACAACAGTCGCATTATCGACACCTATCTGAAGTTTCTGCATGAACGCTACCCCCTCGATACGGAAAGCCTGCTGGATCATGCCGGGATGGCCGTTTACGAAGTTGCCGACCAGGGGCACTGGTTCAGCCAGGAACAGGTTGATCTGTTTTACAATAAATGCGTTGAACTGACCGGTGATAAGAATATCGCCCGTGAAGCTGGCCGATTTGCGGCCAAACCTGGAACGCTGGGTGCCATGCGACAGTACATGCTGGGGTTGGCCGGGCCCCTGAAATCGTTCTCGCTGATCAGCGCAACAACAAAAAAATTCACCCGCTCAAGCAGATACTCATTCCATAAAATCAGCAGCAACAAGGTAGAAGTTACCGCCACTCCGTACCCTGAATTCGAGGAAAAACCGTTTCAATGCGAAAACAGGATCGGCTTTTTTGAAGCCATTGTGAACATCTTCAACCTTGGAACTCCGCAGATAGATCACCCCGAGTGCATGTTCAGGGGCGGCACCAGATGTCGCTATATTATTTCCTGGCCGCATAACCTGTCGCTGCAGATCACCAGGGTCCGCAACCTCACCCTGGCCTGCGGTTCAATGGCTACCCTGTTCGGACTGCTGTTCGATCCAGCTCTAGCCCTCAGCACGATCCTTCCTTTCAGCGCTATCAGCTATCTTGGAATCGGCTGGATGTCGGCCCACCTTCACACCAAGACACTGAGTCGAGACATCGAACAGCTCTGGGACAGTTCAGAGCAACTGGCAGAGCAGATCGACCTCAACTACCGCAACACCAAGTTGGCCGCAGATGTCGGTGATGTGATTGCCAACCGGACCAGCATCGAAGAGGTGTGCGAATCGGTGGTGCATATTCTGCAAAACACCCTCGATTTCGACCGTGGCCTGATCCTGCTGGCCAATCAGGAACGAACCCGGCTGGAGATCCGGGGCGCTTATGGCTACCAGGAACAACATCTGGACATCCTCACCAACCTGTCCTTCAGTCTCGACAAACCTGACAGCCGGGGAATGTTTGTCTCATCTTTCAGGGAGCAGAGGCCCATCCTGGTCAACGACATTGAAAAGATCAAAGACAGTCTTTCGCAAAAATCCCTTGATTTTGCCCAGGCCCTCGGAACCCAGAGTTTCATCTGCGTCCCGATCAGCCTGGAGGGCAAATCGATCGGCATCCTCGCCGTCGACAACCTCAAGACCAAGAAACCGCTGCTGAAATCGGACGTCAATCTGCTAATGGGAATTTCCCCGGCGATCGCGGTCAGCATCCAGAATGCGCGGCTGCTGGAAGCGCGCACCGCCCAGTTCGAATCAACCCTGCAGGTGCTGGCTGATTCGATCGATGCCCGCGACTTTCTCACCGCCGGACATTCGGAAAAGGTCGCGGAATATGCGGTCGGCGTCGCCGAAGAGCTGGGGCTGAACGAGCAGGAATGCCGAGTGATCCGGATGGCGGCCCTGCTGCATGACTACGGCAAGATTGCCATCCCCGACTCGATCCTAAAAAAAGCCGGCCCGCTGACACCCGAAGAACGTGAGGTGATCCGGACCCATCCGACCAAAACCCGGCAGATTCTGGAAAAGGTCGCCTTTGAAGGCCCGTACAGGATGATCCCGGCGATCTGCCAGTCACACCATGAACGCTGGGATGGAGAGGGCTACCCGAATGCGCTGAAGGGGGAAGAGATCCCCCTGGCCTCGCGAATCATCGCCGTCGCAGATTTTTTCGAAGCGATCACCGCCAAGCGGCATTACCGGGCGCCGATGGAAACCAGCGTCGCCCTGGAAACCTTCCTTTCAGAATCGGGCAAATCCTTTCAGCCAGAAATCGCCGACGCCTTTGTCCGCTACCTGGACAACCATATTTTTTCCTTGAGGACTTCTCATAAACCGGTTAATACTGTGATAAACAATCGTTGGAGAACAGAACCGCGCCAATTCCGGGTGCCATACCGAACCGAGGTCTCGATCAGGGCGGAACAGAAAGTGATCACCGGCACAAGCTTCAATATCAGCCAGGGGGGGCTTTTTGTCAGCAGCGATGAAGCAACCAAGTTGAAACCGGCTGCAGGAATTCAGATCACCTTCACGATCCCGGAGAAACACACCCTGATTCAGGTACCGGCTAAAGTGGTCTGGATCAACGGTGAAAACAAAGTCGCCCGCCACCTTCCGCAAGGCTTCGGTATTCAGTTCAGCGAAACACCGCCGGAACTGGAACAGACCGTTGAACGGTACCGAAACAACTATCTGGCGCATGGCAGCCGGATGACGCACTGATTAACGTCCTTTCCCAGAGAAAAAGGTTTGAAGATGTCATACCTGATGGAACATCCGGAGGAGTTTGCCCGGCTTGCGCAAAAAACCAGGGCGGAGCAGGTCATCAGGCAGGCCGAGTGGGCAGGAATCAAACCGGGAATGCATGTCCTGGACGCCGGGTGCGGCAGCGGAACAACGACATCCATCCTTAAACAGGTGGTCGGTGAAAACGGCCGGGCCACCGGCCTCGACGTCTCGGCAGCGCGCCTGACCGAAGCCAGAGCGACCTACGGGAACCAGGGGATTACCTTCACCGAGCACAATCTTCGTGAACCGTTCGATTCACCAGACAGCTACGATGCGGTCTGGATCCGCTTCCTCCTTGAATACTTTCGCGACGACCCCGTGACCATTGTCAAAAACGCCATCCGCAGCCTCAAACCGGGCGGCATCCTTGTTCTGGCGGACCTCGACAACAACAGCCTGATTCACTATGGCATCCCGGAACGACTGGAGAAAACCATCAGCGAAATCGTCCAGTGCCTGGAGGAGAGCCACAACTTCGATCCCTACTCCGGGCGCAAACTTTATGCACACATGTCTGAACTCAAGTTCACCGATATCCATGTGAATGTTGAGGCACATCATCTCATCTATGGCAAGCTGAACCCCATCGATGCGGCCAACTGGCAGAGCAAAATACAGGTCGCAGTCAAGAACTCCGGCTGCAGTTTCAGAGAATATGATGGTGATTTCTCAGCGATGCATGAGGAATTCAACACCTATTTCAATGACCCGCGCCGGTTTATCTATACCCCGCTGATCATCGTTCGCGGCAGAAAACCTTTTGCATGATTCCATGCCCGACCACGCCGATGGATTGAAGGATTATGACAGTTGCAGTCGTAACCGATAACATCCCCACCCAGGAGGGAGAGACAAAAACAACCAGAAGGCGCGTGGCTGATCGGATTAACCGTCTGAATTTCCTTGGAGAACCCGTCAGGGTCCTCTTGTCTCACCCGAGGTATGAATTTACCCTCTCAATCAAAGCTGACCCCCAACCGTGTGACGGGGAAACTCTCGAGGTTCACTGGCGGGACCCCCTGCCGGACAACGCCAGCCAGTACCATATCAGCGGCATTGTCCTGCCGGGTGACCCCAGGGCCTTTACGATCGCCATTGAACCGCATGAAATAACCGCCAAGGGGATGTCCTGCCCCTTGCCGCAAGCGGGCACTGCGCTGCCCGCCCGGCAGGCCACCAGGCACCGCTCCCTGGAGGGGATCAAGGCGACTCTTTCACAGCACAGTGCCCGCTTTGAGGGCCGCCTGATCGATTTCTCTGCCCAGTCTCTCTGTGTAGAAATCAGAATCGAAAAACCTCACAGCCGCTACTGGATCGTTGCCGAACGCCAGGTCCACCTGACTCTCGAAAACACCCAGGGGATCATTTTTTCGGGTGAAACAGAGGTCCTCCGCAAACAGACCGGACTCGACAGTCAATCCTTTGTCCTCGCTCCGCTGGAAATGAATACGCCACGCTTTACCACCAGGCGCTACCGTCCCAGCCGCGAATTCCTTTTTCCGGAACCGACCCTCGCATTCAAACACCCACTCACCGGGCGACACCTGGAATTGAACATCACCAACCTCTCCGGTCTCGGCATGGGCATTAAAGAATACCCCGAACAGGCAATGCTGCTGCCGGGTATGATTCTGCCGATGATGCACATCAAACTGGTGACAGGTTTTTTCATCCCCTGCAGCGGCCAGGTCGTCTACCGCAACGAAGTCGATGACCATGCCAACGGAACCCAGTGCGGCATTGCCATTCTCGATATCGACATTCAGGACCATCTCAGGCTGCTTTCGCTGCTGCAACGGGCCCAGAATCGTAACGCTCATCTTTCCAGCGAAGTCGATATTGAAGCCCTGTGGGAATTTTTCTTTGAAACCGGCTTCATCTACCCGTCAAAGTATCAGCAACTGGCTCAGCAGAAGGATGGTTTCCTCAACTCATTCCGTAAAACCTATCTGGACCAGACGCCAATAGCGCGCCACTTCACCTTCCAATCGGAAGGTCAGATCATGGCGCACCTGTCTGCGATTCGCCTGTATGAGCAGACCTGGTTTCAACAGCACCATGCCGCACGACGTGCCGGGAAACATGCGGTCGGGCTTGAGGTTCTTCACCAGCTGACAGAGTATTTCTACAACGCCTGTCACCTGAACAATGACAAGATCGGCTATGTCGCAGGCTTTTACCGACCGGAAAACCGTTTTCCCTCACGATATTTCAGAAGTGCTGTCAAACAGCTGAATAATAAAAAGGCAGCCAGCCTTGACCTGTTCGCCTACTTCTCACGAATTCCCGACTGCCATAAGCAGTGGAGTGGAAGTGAAGGGGGCCCGGCATGGCGACTGCAGCAGACAACCCGGGGAGACCTGGTTGAGTTCAACGGTTTTTACGAGCAGATTTCAGGTGGGTGTATGGCTGACGCACTCTCGCTGAAACCGGAAATGCTCGACCGGACGGTTATCGAAGAGGAATTCGAAAAACTGGGACTGACCCGGCGACGTCACCTCTATTCCGTCAAGCGCGGCCACGAACTGATGGCCATTATCGAACTGCACGAGTCGGATACGGGGCTGTCACTCTCGCGAATGGATCACGTCGTAATCAGCTATGTTCTCAACGATGAGCTGCCCCCAGAACTGCTCTGCCTTCAGCTGCAGAGTCTGGTCGGTAAATTCACCCTGGAACAGCCTCCGCTGATGATCTTCCCCGCCAGCTACCCCGGAAAACATCAGTTCAAGAGTGACAAGAACTACGAGATGATGATTCAGAACATGCTCCATATTGAAGAGTACATGCACTTTCTGAACAACTTCATTGAAAAACACCGCTCGGGAAGATAGTATTCACTCATAATAATCGCTTCATCTTGGACAGGGGGAGGCCGGCAGGCATTTTCCTGCAAGCAAACCGCCGGGATGAAAGCCAACCCTTTCTGACCAGTGTCTATTCATTTATCCCAAGGCAGGCGCAATGAACAAAATCTATCTGGCAATCCTTCTGTTACTCTGTGCAACGAGCCCGCTGCACGCTTCCGGCTTCGGAGTCTTCACCCAGGGCGCAAAAGGAATGGCGCAGAGCAATGCGGTCACGGCCCACGTCAGCGGACCCTCCAGCCTCTACTTCAACCCGGCCCTGCTGACCGATCTCCAAGGAACCTGGTTTGAAGCCGGGACAACCCTGGTCATCGCAGACCGAACCTTCAGGAGCGATGCGACCGGCCTCGCTGAAGATAGCGACGATTCGCCGAGGACCCCCAGCAGTTTCTATTTCACCCGCCAGCTCAATGACCAGATGAGCGCAGGTCTGGGGATCTATTTCCCGTTCGGCTTGTCAACCGAATGGGATAAAGAGTGGGAGGGACGCTATATCGCCACCACTTCGGATGTCGCGACCACCAATATCAACCCGGTCTTGGCCTATCGGGTCAATGATCGTTTCTCCATCGCCGCCGGGCTCGACGTTCTCTATCTGGATGCGCAACTGGAACGTCAGATGAACAGTACCCTGATCGGCTTTCTGATCAATCCTCCTGATGGCCTCGGCATGCTCCCTGATGTCGGGCAGGAATTCAGTGGCAACGGTTGGGGTTTCGGTTACAACCTGGGAATGCGCTACAGAATAAATGAGGATCTGAGCTTCGGTGCCACCTTCCGCAGTCACATCGATGTCGAGGTGGATGGCGACCTCAGCTTCCAGGTTCCGGTCGGTGCAGCACCGCTGGCTGCCCTGCTGCCCGATACGGGGGGCAGCGCTGACGTGCGGCTGCCGCGCCAGGCGAGTTTCGGACTGGCCTGGCAGGCTTCCGACAACATGCTCATCGAATGCGGTGCGCGCTGGGAAGACTGGAGTTCGACCGAGGAACTGCGCACCGACTTCGACCAGCCCCTGCTGGGGTAATCGGCAGACCTCATTCCCCGTAACTGGGACGCTACCTGGGCTGTCAATATCGGCGGAGAGTACCGGCTCGACAACCGGATCACCCTGATGGCCGGCTACCTCTACAGCGACAATCCGGTTCCGGACAGCACATTCGATCCAACCGTACCTGATTCTGACGCCCACCTGTTCACCCTCGGAACCGGCCTGAGCCTGGGCGACTGGACTCTCGATCTGGCCTACGGTTTCGAGCACCATAAGGACCGCAGCAAGAACAATCAGATCGGGGAGTCGACCGGTCTGACGGCAAACGGCGAATACCAGGCTGATATCCATCTGCTGGCGGCCAGCGTCGGTTACCACTTCTAGGTCGCCCGGGTAAAGAGCTAAAACGCTGGTGCCACGTCGGGTCAGCGGTGCCGCTCTCTGCGGAGCACCTTCGCCGCTGCTGCTGCGCGGCACAGTTGGATTGCGCCCTCGTTGCCGCAGCACCATGGCTGCGGCACAAAAAAACCGCTGTCTGCCCCGAACGGGGCAGACAGCGGCCGTATCGAACGTCTTCGGGAGCTTGCCCCCCGCGCGCTAAAGCAGTTTGAACTTTTTCATCCGGTAGCGAAACGCGTCAATCCCCAGATTCAACTTTTTAGCCGCCTTCGACTGGTTGCCGTCGGTCGCCAGCAGGGCCTGATGGATCAACTCGCGCTCGACATCCTCGATATCAATCCCCTCGGGGGGCAGATTGAATGTCAACTGACTGCCGGCAGCTTGAGGGGACGGCCTGGCAGTCATCTCGCGGGGCAGGTGCTCCAGTTGCACGATCTCGTCATTTTCGAGAATCACTGCCCGCTCGATGACATTGCGCAATTCCCGAACATTCCCCGGCCAGTCATAATCGAGCAGGAACGCTTCCGCCTGCGGAGATATCCCCTTGACCGCCTTGCCGAACTCCTTATTGAAATCTTCGAGAAAGGTCCTGGTCAGCGGCAGTATATCGTCACGCCGCTCCCGCAGGGGTGGCAACATGATCGGAATCACCTGCAAACGATAGTAAAGATCGTTGCGGAAGGTTTTCTCCTGGATGGCCTCTAGCAGATCCTTGTTGGTCGCCGAGACGATCCTCACGTCGACATGAATGTCCTTGGTGCCCCCCACCCGGCGGAAAACCCGGTCCTCGAGAACCCTCAGCAGCTTGGCCTGAATCGACAGGGGCATATCACCGATCTCGTCGAGAAAAACCGTCCCTCCGTCAGCGATCTCGAAAAGACCTTTCTTCATGGTCCGGGCGTCAGTAAAAGCCCCCTTCTCATGCCCCATCAACTCGCTTTCCAGAAGGGTTTCCGGGACCGCGGCACAGTTGATGGCGACAAACGGCTGTTCCGAACGACCACTCTGGTAATGGATCGCCTTGGCGATCAGTTCCTTGCCGGTGCCACTTTCGCCCTGAATCAGCACGGTCCCGGCATCGCTCTGGGCGATTTTGTGGACCATATTGAGAATACGCTTGAGGTCATCACTTTCGCAGATGATGGAGTCGCTGCTGAACTTTTTCGGCTGGGTCGTGCGCAACTGCGCAACTTCCCGTTTAAGCTCCTGCGTTTCCAGGGCTTTTTTAATAACCAGGGCCAGCTCATCAAGGTTGAAGGGCTTGTTGATATAATCATAGGCGCCGAGACGCATCGCCTTGACCGCCGTTTCAAGGACGCCGAGAGCCGTGACCATGATAATGATCACGTCCTCGTCAATCTCCCTGGCTCGCTCGAGGACTTCGACTCCGTTAATACCGGGTAGTTGAATATCAAGCAGAATCAGGTCCGGGGAGTCCTCCTGCAGAATCCGCAGGGCCTCTTCTCCCGAGCCGCAGGCAAGGACCTCGTACCCCTGCTTTTTCAGGTTCTGCTCCAGCGACCAGCGGATCAGGTGCTCGTCATCGACGACCAATATCTTGTATTTTCGCACGCCCCCGTTCTCCTTGTCATGCCAACATCGAGAAGCCGATCATCTACAAGACCCCGATCCGGCCATCGTCAAGAATTTCCACCTTCTCCAGAACCGGTAATTCGAGGATAAAACAGCTGCCCCGGCCTAACTGGCTTTCAACCTGCAGAGTCCCGCCATTGTTCTCCATCAACTGCCGGCAGATTGGCAGGCCGAGTCCGGTCCCCTGGGTTTTCGTCGTATAGAAGGGAGTGAAAATCTGCTCCTGAACGGCCGGCGCCATACCAGGGCCGTTATCGCGGATTTCTGCGCGCACCCAGGTTTTATCATCATGCTGGACGGTCTGCGTCTTGACTGAAAGCATACCGCTCCCGTCCATCGCCTGCAATGCGTTGATACAGATATTGAGCAGAACCTGCTGGATCTGTTTCTGATCGACCCACACCGGCGGCAGCTGGCTGGTCAGCTCTTCAACCCGGCCGATGTTGCGCGCTTCCGGATGCTGGGCGACAAACAGCAAAGTCTGCTTGAGCAGGTTATTGATATCGGCGTAGGAGAACTCGGGTTCGCCCGGCCGGCCGAAATAGAGCAGATCATTCACCGTCTTATCGAGGCGGCCAATCTGATCCTGGATCTGGCCGAAAATCTCCTTGCGCGGATCGTCTTCACTGTGATCATCCCCCAGAACACTGATCGCGCCGCTGATTCCGGCCAGCGGATTCTTGATTTCGTGAGCCAGTCCGGCAGCCATCTCGCCGATCGATGCCAGGCGATCGGCCCGCTCCATCTGCTGATAGTGCAGGGACTGCAGTTCCTTCTGGGCGACCTCCAGATTGCCGACCATGGCATTGAACCCGAGCATCAGCCGGCCGACTTCATCGTTATTCTTCGGCGCGAGCCTCACTGTGAGGTTGCCCTCTTCGACCTCCCACATACTTCTGGTGATCTGGTCGAGAGGGCGCTGCAGCAGACGGATCATAATGTAGGAGATACCGGCCGCCAGCAGAACAATAATCGCCAGAGTCGAGACAACGAACATCTGGCTGATTTCCCGCAGCTGGGTATACATCTCGCTGAGGGAAAAATTCATATTGAGGACACCGATGACCTTGCGCCCTTGCCCATGACAATTGAAGCAGCGCTCATCGGAGACAATCGGTCGGATCATCGACAGCACCCGGGGGCCGCTCTTGGACTGAAAGACCCCTTCCTTGGCGTTCTGCTGAAACAGGTTGAAGTCCTGCGGACTGGCCCACTGCCCGATTTCGGTTGCGTCAGCAGACTTGAGAATCTGGCCGGACGGACTGAAGATCCGAACACCTTCCAGGGCGTGGCTGTGTCCGACCAGCTCCAGGATCGCCTGCACTTCGGCCGAGTTGCCAAGCCGCATTGAATTGAAGATTGATTTTTCGATCGTCGCCAGCAGCAGCCGGGCACTCTTCTGGGTGGCAGCGATATGGTGGCTCTGCTCGCGATGGAGGTGAAAGAGAGACAGGGTTCCGATGCCGAGAGCCAGCAACATGATATTCAGCAGGATCACTCGGCTGATGACGCTTTTAAACAAGATCTATCTCCTGTAAACCGCAGACAGGGGTAACCGCGTTGAGTTCACCCAATCTGCACCGTGGCCCATCGGGTGAAGAGCTACTGCTGTTGTTTCGCCTTGGCCTCAGCCTCAGCCTCAGCTTCCGCGGCACTGACCGACGAGGGTGGAGTCCCCAATTGCTGTGTTCCAAGTTGCTGTGCCCCCGGTTGCTGAGGTGTCGCCGGAGCCGCTTTTTTCTTCGGCTCGTAGACAAATTCCCAGTCGCGATACTGCCACATGCCGGCAAACTTTTTGTTTTCTTCGCTGAAGCCGTCCACCTTGAATGGCTGCTTTTGCGAGGTCGATCGCACCCCCCGAATCCCCCCCTGGGGGGCTTTGATCCATTCCCAGTCCTCACCGGTCATCGGATCAGCATAAGGCTGGCGCAGATGCCGCCTGGCCTTGAGGCTGCGATTGTCCTGCAGCAGATCATTGACACTCTGCGGATACGCCAATGGCGTCCCTGGAGCACCCTGCGATTCATAATAACTGCCGATCGCCTGGCGGATCTGCCCCCCCTTCCAGAGCAGATCCTGCTCTTTTGCGCGCTGCATGATGGAGGTCCAGGTCGAACCGGCAATCCCGGCAGAAAGCCCGAGAACGGTGACGGCAACCAGCACAAGCAGGAGCACGGCTCCTCGCTGATCGGTCCCGATCCGGCTCAGGGACCGCGGGATTGAGTAAAGGTCACGAACAGGCTGATCTGCTGTCATCGATTACTTTCCATCGGCTCCGGACAGATAGGCGAAGATCAGATCATCCAGGTCGGTGGTTGCTGTTTGCGGGACAGCTGTCTGGTCAAAGGCCGCAACGTCAGTCTTCCCGGGCGAAACGACATCCGGTCGAGCTCTCAAGCTGGCTGCATCTCCTTGATCGATCTCGGGCTGTTCCGCTGGCGCAGCAGAATCCTGCTGGGGCACTGGCTTGAGTTCAATGCCAAGAGCTCCAATCCGCTCGTTGAACTCGCCTTTTTTAAGCCTCCGCAGCATGCTTTTGTGCTGTTCCTTGGCCAGATCCTCAACAACCTTGTCCAGTTCGTCAACATTGAGGATGTCGGCGTAGGAGGTTTTCTGCGAGCAGATAATCGTACCCCCGTGATAGAGCAGGGTGATCAGGTGCGGAGACCTGATGCCACTGTCTTCGGTCTGGACATGAAAGCAGACCCCCTGGTAGGTGACATTGTGATTGAAACCAACGATCATTGCCGATTCCCCTTAAAAATAAGTGCGTTGGCTGAAATTAACACACTCCGCGATATGGCGCAATAGAGGGTCTATCTCTCTGAAATTAAGCTTTTATGTGCCGCGAAAAGACCGGGAGACGTTCTCAGCGGGCCAGCAGCTGTTTGATCTTGGCAACCGCCTCAAGCGCATCGCGGGCGTAAAGATCCGCTCCGATCTCATCGGCATAGGCCTGGGTCACCACCGCTCCACCGACCATGGTGAACACCTTGACTCCCGCTGCTCGCAGTCGTTCAACCGTATCGCCCATCTGTTTCAGCGTGGTGGTCATCAGGGCAGAGAGGCCAACGGCATCGACTGCTTCGCTGAGTGCCCGCTCGACAATCGTCTGTGCGGCAACGTTTTTCCCCAGGTCGATGATCTCAAAACCATGATTCTCCAGCAGGGTGGCGACAATATTCTTGCCGATATCATGGATATCCCCCTCGACAGTGGCCATCAGAATTCTCCCCAGGCTCTCTGCCTGCCCCCCCTGCGACTCCAGCTTGAGGCGAGCGAATCCGGCCTGCATGGTCTCTGCGGAAAGCATGACCTGGGGCAGGAACACCTGCTGCGCACCGAAGCGCCGACCGACCTCTTCCAACCCCGGCAGCAGACCCTGATTGCTGATTTCCATGGTCTCCAGACCCTGATCGAGAGCCAGCTCGATCAGCGGAACGATACCATCCTTGTCCCCTTCAATAATCGCCGCGGTCAGCCTCTGGCGGATATCCATCGGTCCGTCCTGCGCCTCTGGCGCCTTGACGGGGGGCGCCTGCTGACCGTAGTGGGTGATATATTCCTCGGCCCGCGGATCCTGATTGAGCAGCACCAGCCCAGCCCGGTAGGCATCCATCATCCGTTCATCCTTGGGGTTGATGATCGCGGCTCCCAGGCCTGCCTCCAGGGCCATCGAGAAAAAAACCGACGAAAGAACCGGTCGGTTCGGCAGGCCGAACGAGATATTACTGACCCCGAGAACCGTATTCAGGCCAAGCTTTTCACGGACCAGACGCAACGCCCGGAGCGATTCCCGGGCCCGCTCCTGCTCGGCAGAAACGGTCAGGGTCAGACAGTCCACCAGCAGATCCCTCTTGTTCAGACCCTGCTGCTCAGCGGCGACGAGAATATTCTCCGCCACCTGCAGCCGTCCCTCGGCAGTCTCCGGAATCCCCTGCCCGTCGAGCGCCAACCCGATAACTGCGGCGCCATATTTGCGGGCCAACGGCAAGACCGCCCGCAGGCTCTTCTCCTCTCCGGAGACCGAATTGATCAGCACTCTGCCGTCAGCCGCCTTGAGCCCCCTTTCCAGCGTAGCCGGATCAGAAGAATCCAGCACCAGAGGCGCGCTGCTGACACTGCTGGCCGCGTAGACCGCACGCTCCAACGCCAATGGTTCGTCCACACCGGGTGCGCCACAGTTGAGATCGAGCAACGCTGCTCCCGCGGCCGTCTGCTCCTGCGCCTCCCGGCGCACGTAAGCAATTTTTCCCAGGCGTAACTCTTCGCTGTAGCCTTTTTTACCGGTCGGGTTGATCCGCTCGCCGATAATCACGCAGGGATCATCTAGCCCCACGGGGATCACCGCACTGCGACTGGAAAGAAAAGACTTGGCGGGTCCGGGGAGCCAGCCCGACTCCTGTCCTGAAAGAGCCTGCTTCATCGCCCTGATATGGGCCGGAGTTGTCCCGCAGCAGCCGCCGATCACGCGAACGCCGAGATCGGCCAACTGCCGATGATAGGCAACCATCTCCGCGGGGGTTCCGGGAAAGACCGTTTCTCCATTGATCAGTTCCGGCAACCCGGCATTGGCCTGGGCGATCAGCGGCAGCGCTGTCACCGCGCGCATCTTTTTCAGAATCGTGTAGATCCCGTCGATACCAAGCCCACAGTTGGAACCGACCAGATCCACGCCGAGGCCGTCCAGTGTCACCGCCGCGGCTTCCGGGGGGGTTCCCAGTACTGTCCGGCCGGCGTCATCAAATGTCATCATTGCGATCAGCGGCAGCGCGCAGCAGTTCCTGGCAGCGATCACCGCGGCGCGCAGCTCGCGGATATCAAGAAACGTCTCGAAACTCAGCAGGTCGGCGCCGCCATCCACCAGCGCCTGAATCTGCTCGCCGAAAATCGCGACCATTTCATCGAACCCGGCATCCCCGACCGGCTCGAGGAAGCGCCCTGTCGGACCGATGGACCCGGCAACAAAAGCCTTTTCCCCCGCGGCGCGGCGGGCGATCTCGACGGCGGACCGATTGACCTCGGCGACCCGGTCCTGCAGTCGGTAATGGGCGAGCTTGGTGCGGCTGCCGCCGAAGCTGTTGGTGACGATGATATCCGCACCCGCGTCGACATACTCCCGGTGCACCGCCTCGACAACCTCCGGAGCCTCCAGGTTCATCGCCTCGGGAGAAGCTCCCGGCTGCAGACCACGCTCCTGCAGCATCGTCCCCATGGCACCATCCAGAATCAGAATCCGTTCGCGCAGAGCCTGACGAAAATCACTCATTGGGCACATCCTTCCTGGCATCAGTCTGCGGCTGACGACTGTAGCTGAAATCGGCCATTACCGGCCGGTCAAGGCTGAGATGTCCTTTCAGAGTCCCGACTGGCTGCCCCTCCACCAGAATCTGCATCTGTTTCAAGTAAGGGAAATTAACCGCCAGGCTGTTGACCAGGCCATAGACCGTCAGCAACTCGGAGAGGCTGCCACCCGGATGTGCGTGGACGAAAGCGCCGTTGAAGTCGACGATCACCAGGTCGTCACGCAGCTCAACATTGAGCACTTCAGCCTGGGGGGGGAGTATCGGCAGAAGCTCCCCCTGCGGTCCACTTATCAGGGAGGCGATAAGGTTGCCAACACAGTCCCGGTCTTCGTCGCAACCGCCAATTTGCTGGATCTCAGAGACCAGGTAGCGACCGGCCGGGTCGGCAAAGTAGAGCAGCGCCTCACGCGGAAGCAACTCAACCTTGATCGGCTCGGGAGCAGGTTCTTTCACCTGTTTTGCCGGCTGCCGCCAGATGACAAGCAGGACAACAACAAGCAGCGGGACAAGCAGTAACAGACTTCGTTTCATTGAATCAATTCTATCCTCTGTGTGGTCAGGCGCTGGTTAAAACCCGATTCTGACCTGTTGCACCCGGTTCAGCTCCTGCTCGAGAAAGGCCTGCCCGACCCTGACAAAACGGGTCGGCACATCGGTCACAAAGAAAACCCGCTGGCCACCGCTCTGGGGCCTTTGCAGCCCCTGCTCACGAAACAGGTCTGCGACGGTCGCGGCCGTCTCTTCTGCGGAATCAACCAGGGTCACTCCGTCCCCCATCTCTGCCTGCAGCACATTGCGCAACAGCGGATAGTGCGTACAGCCCAGCACGAGGGTGTCGACATCGTTCTTTTTTAAAGGTGCCAGATACTCCTCTACGGCCAGCCGGGCCACCTGGTGTTCCGCCCAGCCCTCTTCGGCCAGCGGCACCAGCAGCGGGCAGGCGGCGGAAAAAACCTGGGCACCGGGCAACAGGGCATGAATCGCCTCAACATAGCGTCCGCTGCCGATGGTCCCCTCCGTTCCAATGACCCCGATCCGGCCCTTGCGACTGCGGGCTGCGCGCCTGGCTCCCGGCTCGATGACTCCCACCACCGGCAGCTTGAAGCGCTCGCGCAGCGCCGGGAGCGCCACCGCGGAAGCGGTATTACACGCCACCACCAGCATCTTGACCCCGCGTTCGACCAGGAACTCACCAGCTTCCAGCGCGTACTGACGTACGGTCTCGGCACTCTTGGTGCCGTAAGGAACCCGGGCAGTATCGCCAAGATAGAACAGGTCCTCCTCCGGCAACCGGCGCATAATCTCGCGCAGTACCGTCAAACCGCCGACACCGGAATCGAACACTCCTATCGCTCGATGTAACAATTCGCCTCATCTCCAGGAAAGCTTGTACAAATGACTGAAAAAAGCAGCTAGTCATGGTAGTTAAGGGGGGGCGGTTTCAATCACCAAGTGCAAAAAGTGACGCATGATGCTTCTTAAAGTCA